>CASFBK010000004.1 GCA_949292785.1 uncultured Eubacteriales bacterium | reverse complement strand
GAAACTCTACACTTTATTCACTACTTACAATATTTAATTGTCCTGTTCTGGATTAATTACTGAATTAGCCGCTTATCGAATGATAAGCTATGAATGACTACCCCTAGCCCTTCATTATCGTAACTCTTCCCTCGTAACTCCACCTATTATTTTAATTGTTTCTTTTTGCAATGTCAATCCTGCTTTTTCTATTAATTTACAAATTTAAAGAGCGAAACGTAATAAACTTTCCGTTCGCCCTTTATCTGTTCCTATACTATTCTGCCTGTGGTTTTTCCAGCTCATCTTTAAAGCCCAGCAGCCAAGTAGCAATAAAGGAAGTGGCTGCTGCAATCACCATAGTAATAATCGCCATCCAAAAGTTCGTCATAGTTCCGTCCGGATTAATAAAAGCAAGGATACTTGCCACACCGGGGGATACAATAGAATACTCTGCCAGGTTTACAATTCCTGCAAAAATACCTCCTACAAATCCGCCAATCATTGCCCCAATAAACGGACGTTTAAATCGCAATAACACTCCGAAAATAGAGGGTTCTGTAATCCCAAATATTCCAGTAAGCCCTGCTGATAGTGACAATGCCTTAACCTCTTTGTTTTTTGATTTTGCCCATACCGCCAATGCCGCTGCGCCTACTGCTACGTTGGCTGCCAGCATTCCCGGAAGCACAAAGGGATCACATCCAAAAGCATCAAATTCTGCAAAACACAACGGAAAAAGCGCCTGATTCATTCCCATCATAACAAGAACCGGAGATACCATTCCCATTAAACCTACCGAAAACCAGCCCAGCTTCTCATTTACCCATTGCAGACCTATTGCTAACCCTGTACCAATCCATTCCCCCAGCGGTCCTAACGCTACAAGTGTAACCGGTACCGTAATCAACATGGTGACAAGCGGTACAACAAAGAATTTTATTTCTTTCGGTACAACACGGTCTACCGGCTTATAAATCAATGCCATAAACAATACCCCAAGAATAATCGGTACCACAGAACCATTATAAGTTACTGTAGTTACCGGGATTCCCAGAAAATCAAGACCTTCTGCTCCATTGATACCGGAGTATACCAGTACCCCACCCAACAATGCTCCAAGCGAAGGACTTATGCCAAGTTTATTTGCTGCACTATAACCCACAAAAACCGGAAGAAAATAAAAAGCAGCATTGTAAATTGCCATTAATATGGTATAGGTTCCGCTCTCAGTTCCAAGTCCGAAGAAAGTAGTACATACTGTCAGTACAGCAGAAATCAGTCCTCCTGCCACCAAAACCGGAAGAACCGGTACGAAAACGCCTGCTACAAAGTCAACAATTTTACCAAATACCGCTCCTGCTCCCTTCTTTTTTCCATTTTCATCTACTTTCCCGCTCTTCTTAAATTTACCAAGCCGGATAAATTCATTATAGACTTTCCCCACTTCAGTCCCTATGACAATCTGAATTTCGTCATCGCGCTTTATAAGCCCCATTACCCCCGGAATTTTTTTTACTGAAGCATCATCTACCTTATCTGCATCATTAAGCGTCAGGCGAAGACGCGTGGCACAGTGATTTACCACGCTTATATTGCTTTCTCCTCCCACTGTATCAAAAATTGCTTTCGCTAACTTCCCCATATCTGCTGCCATAGTTCTACATCTCCTTTCCCCAATCCTGACCATTTGATTTTATAAGTCTTGAATACCAGTAGAAAGAATCCTTCGGTATTCTTCTCAAATCCAATACTTCTTCATCTGTCGTATTGACATATACCAGACCATATCTTTTTGCCATACCATTTCCGGTACTGAGCAAATCCGTAAAGGACCATAGATTATATGCAATCACATCACACCCATCTTCTATCGCAAGCCCTATCTGATAAATCTGATCTCTCAGAAAATCAACACGTTTCGGGTCATGTACATGTCCATCTTCCGCAATGGATTCATGCGCTCCATATCCGTTTTCTGTAATCATCATAGGCAAATGATAGTGGTCATTCATATAACGCAGCATATAACGCATTGCTACCGGGTCAATTTCCCAATCCCAGTCCGTTGTCTGCACATATGGATTGGGTGCCAGCGCATATTCTCCCGGATAATTCGGATATACAAATTCTCCCTTTCTACCGCTCTTATTAAGTCCAAGTTCCTGATACTGCGTACCCATCTTTGCCTCTTTTGCTACATTGCTCCTGTAACAGTTCAGTGCAAAAAAATCTATTTTTGCCTGTGCAATCAGCTCCATGTCTCCCGGACGGATATCCGGGTCAATCTCATGTTCTTTCCAATACTTTTTTACAAACTCACTATACTCACCATAAGCATATAAATCATTCCAGATCTTTTGTGTTAATTCCTCTGCATTCATTGCTGCAATCTGATCCTCCGGCTTACAGCTTTCCGGATAAATAGGAACATATCCCGGAACCGGACCAATCTTTCCATCTTCTACCAGTTCATGGCAGGCAATTACCGCTTTTGCGTGGCACAGATTCATAATATGATTAATCATCCACTTTTGCCTGAACCAGTCGGTACAGTTTTTTGATACTCCCAACCAGTCCCCATAACAAATCTGCATATTCTGTTCATTGATAGACAGCCAGTATTTTACCCTGTCGCCAAACTGCTCAAAACACACCCTGCAATAATAGTCAAACTCGTCTATGATGTGTCTATCCAGCCAGCCGCCGTATTTTTCTTCCACCCAGCATGGCATATCATAATGATACAACGTCACAATAGGGGTGATATTATGGGCTATCAATTCATTAATTAAATTATTATAAAATGCAATTCCCTCCGGATTTAACTTACGCTCAGCATTCGGAATAATCCGTGACCAGGAAATTGAGAAACGATAGGATGTAAATCCACATTCCACCATCAAATTTACATCTTCCTTATAACGATGATAATGATCCGCCGCAATGGAATTATCCGTATATGGCTTTTTGGTCTGAGAATTCAAATCAATCACAGACTGTGTTCTGCCTCCTTCTAAAGTTGCTCCTTCTACCTGCCAGGCAGCACTGCTGGCACCCCACATAAATCCATCGGGAAATTTTGGTTTATGATTGTAATACATATTTTCCTTCTCCTTTTCATAATTCATGCATGAATGAATTTTTTATTAACCGGTTTTGTTCTTTTATGCATATATCATAACAAAAGAAAAACGAGAAGAGGGGGCAATTTCTGCCCCCTTTTCTCCACTTTTACAATCACACTAATTCAAAATATTTACTTAATGGTTGTTCCGTATTTTCTCACATAGGCACTATAGAGAACATCAAAGAAATATTCCAGACCGTATTTTCCATATACACTTTTCACATCAGAATAATCCTTTGCACTCAAGTGATATACCATATCATAGGACTCTTCTATCTCCTGCTTTCTTGAAACAGTAAGCAGCACTTTATATGCCTGCACAGAACTAAGCTTTGTGCGCATCGCTCTGGCAAAATTCCCGGTAGCTGATACGGTCATTAAATAATCTTCTGGTGAAAGCTGACTCAAAAAATCTTCATCCATCGTGGTATCTGTCATAAGCCGTACCAGCTTCCCGCTTAAAATCAGCGGTCTTTGAAACTCCATTAAACACCCAACATTAGAATAAGAAGACAAAAACACCACATTTTTACTGTCATGTATCCTGGCAGCAATACGCTCCATTTCGTCTGTATCCATCCGTTGGTTCAATTCCGCCACCATATTTTCCAATTCTCCCGCCAGCCAGGAACGAAAATTATTTTTTGATGTAAGCTTCATAAAATAGTTATATTGATAATCAAATTCCTTAAACTCATCCTTTAAATCCTTGAAATTATCATAACCGATTTTTTTACAGAATCGACGAATACTGCTTCTCGACATATAACACTCTTCTGCCAGTTCATAGATATTCATCTTTCCAAGCTTGGTATAGTTCTCCAGAAAATATTTTGCCAATACATATTCCGGCTCATCCTCATGATTCTGATTTACAATTAGAAAAAGTTTATAGATTAAACCCAAACGTTCCTCTTCCATTTTGTCCACCTCACGATTACCTGCACACTCATATAATAAATTTTATTTTAGCATCACATATACGAAATAACAAGACAGGCAATTCTATGAGAAAATGTCAATATTGCTTTTCTTCTTGACATTTTCTTTTATTTTGATTATACTTAATTCATAATAGTAATAATTATCATTATTACTAAATAGGAGGTGAACATATTGATTAAATACAGCCGACAAAGGGAATGTATTAAACAGTTCTTAATCAGCCGTTATGATCATCCTACGGCAGAAACCGTTTATCTTAATGTAAAAAAAGAATTTCCTAATATTAGTCTGGGAACTGTATACCGTAACCTTTCCCTTCTGGCTGAATTAGGCGAAATACAAAAAATATCTACCGGTATAGGACCTGACCGTTTTGACGGCAATCCGAACCCCCATTATCATTTCTTCTGCAATCAGTGCGGAAGCGTGATTGATTTGGAAATGGATGGTATCGACCATATTAACATCATTGCAGCCAACCAGTTTGATGGGGAGATTGACGGGCACATCACTTATTTTTATGGAAAATGTGGTGACTGTTTAAAAAAATAAAATTTCTTATTGACAAATGATTATCAACATGATATTATCTACTTGTAAATCAGTAATAGTTACTATTTTTAATTTAAAATATTTTTTATAAAGAAAGGAAAGAAAAAAATGAAAAAATTTGTATGTACTGTATGTGGTTATATTTATGAAGGAGAAGCAGCTCCTGCGGAATGTCCTGTATGTCACGCAAAGGCTGATAAGTTTAACGAGGTAAATGGCGAGATTAAGCTTGCAGCAGAGCACGAATACGGCATCTATGCAAAGACCGTAAAGAACAACCCAGAAATCAGCGAAGAGGATAAGAAATACATTTTCGAACAGCTCCAGGCAAACTTTAACGGAGAATGCGCTGAAGTCGGCATGTACCTTTGCATGGCGCGTATCGCACACAGAGAAGGCTATCCTGAGATTGGTCTTTACTGGGAAAAAGCTGCTTTCGAAGAAGCAGAACATGCGTCAAAATTTGCCGAGATTCTGGGCGAGGATTTAGAGCCGAACATGAAGGCTTCCACAAAGGCAAACCTTGCATGGAGAGTTGAATGTGAGTACGGCGCAACCAACGGCAAGTTTGATCTTGCAAAATGCGCTAAGATGAACAATCTTGACGCTATCCATGACACTGTACATGAAATGGCTAAGGATGAAGCTCGCCATGGAAAAGCATTTGAAGGTCTGTTAAAGAGATACTTCGGTTAATAAGCTCCCCTGGAGGATAACTTCCTCTTTAATACTAAACTCTTAGAAAAGACTGCCAAAACGGCAGTCTTTTCACTATTTTTTTCCTTCCTTATTACTTATTTGTAACTGCGTAAGGTTGTTACGGAGTTGAAAGAATGCTGCACCTTTTCTAACGTCGCTCCTTCTCTAACGGTATTGGTCGTTTCATATTTTTTCACAATTTTTTCCTTTTCCATTTAAATTTATCCGAAGAATTTCTCTGTAACATTTTAATGTTTTCTTGTAAATTTCCTCCATTATGTGTACAATTATAGTAAGGGTACTGTTAATAAAACCTACCGATAAAGGAGATAATTATGGAAAATAAAACGTTAAAAATGAATGGGGTGTGCAAATATCTCACTTTCTGGGCAAACGGAAATATCTATGCCGTTTCCAGTTTTGATGTATTGCAGCTTATTGAGCCTCCCTTTATCACTCCTATTCCAGAAATGCCAGATTATATTCGGGGGATTTTGCATCTGCGAAATGAAAATATTCCGGTCATCGACCTTGGACTAAGGCTTCAGGAAGCCTCCGTAGAAAAAAGTGATACGGCAAAAATTGTTGTCCTCTCCGTCCAGGATGGGGACCTTGGACTCATTGTAGAATCCATCGGCGAAATCATAAACCTTGAGCCTGACAATATTTCTACCATTCCAAAGATTGCCGATTCCAAAGGAAAACATATTATTTCCAGTGTTGCTTTACACAATGGCAGATTAATTCCGATTCTTGACATTGTTACCATTCTGTCTGATGAGGCATTGAAAAATATTGATTTACAGAAACAATAATCATTCGTTGTTACTCGGCTATGTGCAGCAAAAAGGTTCTACACTTACCCGTGTAGAACCTTCTCTATTTCCAATATTTTTATTTCTGATTAGCCGGTTCAATGCTAATGCTCTTTCCTTTTATCTTAGCGCCTGCCAAAGCCAGAAGGACTTCTCTTCCGTACTCTCTCGGTACTTCCACAAAGGTATATTTATCAAACATATCAATAGCACCTACCAGTTTTCCCGGCATTCCGGATTCTCCGGCAATGGCTCCTAAAATATCTCCCGGCTTTACTTTCTGTTTCTTTCCTATATTAATGAAGAGACGAACCATTCCCTCTTCTGCTCCGGTATCTCCAAAGTTGAAGTTATCGCTTTCTTCTGATGGCTCTTCATTTCCACCCATAGCAAGCTTTAAAAATGCTGCTGCAATGTCCATAGCCGTATAATCGGATTCATTTACCTGGGCTTCAATCATGTTAAGCATCTGTGATAAATCTTCTTCCTCAATCACGGTAGATACCTTATCCATAATTTTATCCAGTTTTACCTGCGCTACATCCTCCATGGTGGGAATCTTCTGTGCAAGAATTTTGGTCTTACAGTACCGCTGGATATCCTTCAGCTTATATACTTCTTTTCCCTTTACAAAGGTAAAGGAACGTCCGGTTCTTCCGGCACGCCCGGTTCTTCCGATACGATGTACATAATATTCATCATCCTGTGGCACATCAAAGTTAAAAACAGCCTCCACGTCATCTACGTCAATTCCTCTGGCTGCCACATCGGTAGCTACCAAAATCTCCGTTTTCCCATTTCTGAAGTTATTCATGACCCGGTCTCTCTGCTGCTGCTTCATGTCCCCATGAAGTCCTTCTGCAAAATATCCTCTGCCCTGCAATGCGGTTACCAGCTCATCTACCATGCGCTTGGTATTGCAGAATACTAAAGAAAGCTTTGGATTATATACATCAAGAAGACGGCTCAATACCTCTACCTTGTCTTTTCGCTTTACATCATAGTAATACTGCTCAATATTAGGAACCGTCAGCTCCTTTTTTACCACCTTAATGGTAGTGGCATTCTTCTGGTATTTTCTGGTGATATCCATAATTGCTTTCGGCATAGTGGCAGAAAAAAGCACCACCTGTCGTTCTTCCTTCAAATACCCTAATACGGTCTCGATGTCCTCTCGAAATCCCATGTTCAGCATCTCGTCCGCTTCGTCTAATACAATCGTATCAATATAATCACATTTAATGGTCTTTCTTCTCAGATGATCCATCACACGTCCGGGAGTTCCTACGATAATCTGGGCTCCTCCCTTTAAAGAGCGAATCTGTTTACTGATTTCCTGTCCGCCATATACAGGAAGTACCTTTACTCCGTGCATATATTTTGCTAAATTTCGTATTTCGTCTGCTACCTGAATAGCTAATTCTCTGGTAGGACACAAAACGATAGCCTGGGTTTTCTTATTCTGCGGATCCGCTTTCATTAATAAAGGGATTCCGAATGCGGCTGTCTTTCCGGTTCCTGTCTGAGCCTGACCTATCACATCCCCGCCTGCAAGCACTACGGGAATCGCCTGCCCCTGAATCGGTGTAGTCTCTTCAAATCCCATTTCCCGAATCCCTCTCAATATCTGAGGGGATAAATCTAATTCATCAAATCTTACTGTTTCCATATATTTCCTTTCATTGGCTATTTTTAAAGCCTGTTGCTTATCATAACAGACATTGCCATTATTGTCAAACTGATACATTTTTTCAAAAATCCTATTGACTTATCTTTCCACAAGTAGTAGTATTTATTTATCTTAGATGTAGTTTTTATTACTACGTGTTATATTTTTCAAAAACATTACATACAATATCCATAAAGGAGATGATGATATGAAATTAAAATTAAAAGACCCCGGAAGTTCTATTACTCATTTTATCGGTATGCTGATGGCGCTGTTTGCTGCGACGCCTTTATTGATACGTGCCTCCACAAACCCAGATAAGGTTCATGTCATATCGCTTGCTATTTTTATCATCAGTATGATTATGCTTTATGCTGCAAGCGCCACCTACCATGCACTTGATTTATCCGAACGTGCCAACCGCATTTTGCGCAAGCTGGATCACATGATGATTTTTATTCTGATTGCAGGCAGCTATACGCCGGTATGCGTGATTGTACTTGGCGGTAAGCTGGGTTATACCCTTCTTGCTTTGGTATGGGGAATTGCCCTTTTGGGAATTTTGATTAAGGGCTTTTGGATTACTTGTCCGAAATGGTTCTCCTCTGTATTGTATATTGCAATGGGATGGGTATGTGTGCTTGCTTTTACCCAGATTATTAACTCTTTGTCACCTCAGGCATTTGGCTGGCTGTTAGCAGGTGGTATTATCTATACCGTTGGCGGAGTTATATATGCTTTGAAGCTGCCGATTTTCAACTCCAAACACAAGAATTTCGGTTCTCACGAGATTTTTCATTTATTTGTAATGGGCGGAAGCATCTGTCACTTTATTATGATGTACTGTTTTGTAGCAAAAATGCCGCTCCTATAATATTGATTTTATTTCAGCTTGAAAGCTCCTTTGAGGTTGCTGTATATTGCTGTATCAAAGCTTGTTTCTGTGCACGGGAAAGCCTTTTGATAAATGCTTCCCGCTGCATGGCTTCCTGCTTGGTGTCATGAACTTCTAAGTATACCAGCTTTACCGGCAGCCTTCCTCTGGTATATTTTGCTCCCTGCCCGGAATTGTGGGCTTCCAGCCGCTTTTCAATATTGTTTGTCCACCCTGTATACAGTGTTTTATCACTACATTCCAACATATAGGTTACATTCTGTTTCATTTTCTTCCTTCTATTTCTATGTAAAGTTCTATGTAAAGAGACTGCCAGGCAGTCTCCTGTATGCAAAGCAGTCGTTTCCACGTACTTCACCCAAACGCAATCCCTTTTCCACACGGAAAAAGTGACTGCACTCCTTACTACTTCTTGTAATTAAATATACGACTGCGGTTTTTCTCGCCATACTCTATTGTATGATTTTATCACTACTCTGTGCCTGTATCTTCTCCGTGATTCTCACAAAGAGCGATTGCATTTCTACTCTTTTTCTTTACCTCATAAAGCATCTTATCTGCCTGATATAAATAATCCCAGACCTTCTGCCCCTTCTTAGGAATACCAATGCAGATTCCCTGGGAAATGGTTACTTTATTATCTATGCCGGAAAATTTATGCTCTATATTCCGTTCCGCAATTTCCCGCTTCAACTGCTCTGCCAGATTCTGAACCTCTTCCCTGGTATATTTTTCATAAATCAGAATAAATTCATCCCCACCGTACCGGGCACAAAAGATTTTTTCATTTGCTATAAATTTTTTCAACACATCCGCTATCTTAATCAGACATTCATCTCCTCGCTGATGTCCGTAATTATCGTTGTATTCCTTGAAATAATCCATATCAAAAATTTCGATGGCCAGCATATCCCCTTCTAAGACTGCATTTTGAAATGCCTTTTCCGCATACTCGTTCAAGCGAAAGCGATTCGAAAGCCCTGTCAGTGGGTCCATTTCTGACCTTCGCTGAAGAATCTTATTTGCCTCTTCTATTTCATGACTATGCCTTTTCTCCTCTTCCAGAGAAAACTGAACCTCCATTATAGCATTAATCACATAACGATTCTCCTGCTCTGCAAGCTGCCCCAGTTCATAATAATCCGCTGCTGCCGTGAGATATGCCTGCTGTTGTCCTGTTTTTTTATACAAGCCGATGTTCAATTCCAGTAACCGCATTCGCAAATGCAGGATATCTGCCTGCTCTACCACCTGCCCCATGGTCTGAATCATTTTTTGCAATTCCAAATAATGTTCTGTTTTCAGGAGCATTTCACAGTACATATATAAGTCCTCGAACATTTCCATAATGGGCATATTTTTATTGATAACATCCGTAATCTTCCTGATATAATATTCTCTTGCCTCCAGATTCTTATCGTGATAAGCATATCTGGCGCAAAAACACCATAAGCACAGCTTTGTTACTTCATCCAACGGGGGAACGAAAGTTTCTCTGGCAGCTTCCCCATATTCTTTCGCCTCTTCCAGCTTCCCCTCCTCCAAATAACAGGAGGCAATCGTGATATTTGTATAAAAATGTCTTTCACTCTTTTTGCGCAGACGCATACTTTTGGTAAAATATTCCCTTGCCTGAGTATATGCATGATATTTGAAGTACAAAGAACCAATGTTATATTGAAACCGTTCTAATTCTTCAATTAACTTATATTTCTTACAAATCTGAAGCCCTGTCAGATAATAATCCAATGCAAAATGTGCATTTCCCTGGCTCACAGATACAATACCCAACAAATTGTAGGCGTTTGCTTCCAGTTCATGCACACCTGCTTTTCTAAGATTATCTATAGCACTAATAAGGTTACGGAACATCCCATCTGCATAATTCAACAGATAATATGTCTCACCTCTATAGTACTGGGCAAATCCTAATAGATTACAATCCTTTACTTTTTCACCATGCTCTTGCAGCTTATCGCAATAATGCAATACCTCTTCTGCGTTGCTCCCTCGGTTCTTCATCACCTGCTCCATCCACCGTTGAACCGTAGAAGAATAATTTTTCTGCTTCATGTCCGTTCCCTTCTTCTCACTTTTCTACATTATACTAACTTTCCCCAGAAGTGTAAAGAAAGGCTCCAAAAATAATATTCCAATTTATTCCAGGTATTCCATTGGGTTTACCGGCGCTCCATCCTTCATTAATTCAAAATACAGATTGGCACCTTCTACGGAATAATATTTTGTGGGTTCACTTACATAACCGATGATATCACCAGCGGCTACTTCGTCTCCGGTATTCCATGAAATCTCTTTTAACTGCCCGTATACTGCACTGTAACCGTCTCCCATATCCACCGTCACAGTAGCTCCCGTTTCTGCACTGGTTTCGACGGAGGTTACTTTTCCTGGAGCTACCGCTTCTACCGGAGTATTCACTTCTGCCTGAATAATAATTGCCGGGTTATACTTATACTGGTCTAAGGTTGCAAAATACACCGTCTGGTCCATGCTGTAATTCATGATTACATTTCCCTGAAGGGGCCAGCTCATATTCTCTGCATCAAAATGTAATTCTGCCTCCTGGGCAACCGGCTCTTTTTCTGCCACTACTTCTGGAGAATCCATAAAATCATTGCTCTCTGGCGGAATAATTCCAGATACCGCCTCTGTCTGTTGCTCCTCATTCTCTTTTTCTGCCTTTGCCTGTTGTTCTTCCTTCAAGGCTTCTTCTTTCTCCTTGGCTGCTTGCTGCTGCGCTTCTTCCTGTTCCTTTGCCAGCTGGGCCTCCTGCTTCTTATTCTGCTGTGAATAATAAATTCCTGTCATACCAAACGCTGCTGCCAGCATAATGACTGCCGCAATGACATAAGATTTCTGTTTTAGACCTGTTTTTCTACTTCTCATCCTATCACCTTCCATTTTTTTATTTCCCTGTTAGTTTTGCCGGAAAATACAGGTTTATGCAATAGAATGAAAATTTGCTTACAAAAATCCAAAGAGTAATTTTAATAGCTCTTTAATTCTAAGCCTTGATAATAATAATTTAAAATTTCTTTATAATCCTTTCCCTCTTTTGCCATCTCGTTTGCCCCATACTGACTGAGTCCCAGTCCGTGTCCAAGTCCCTTGGTAAGGATACGCACCTGTCCCTCTACTTCTTTTATATAAAAACAGGCAGAATTCAATCCCAGATACTGACGAAACTGTTCTCCCGACAGAGTCACTTCTCCTATCTGCACCTGGGTCACATATCCACTATCATCTCTTCCTGTAATCTGAATATTTCCCGGAATTTCCTCCGGATTTAATGCAAGGGACGCATCCGCCGCCTGCAGTTCTTGTGCTACTTCTGTTTTTTCCATAAAAACAACCTTCAGATAATCGGGAGATAACATATCCTTCTGGCTCTCTACTGCTTCCATATAAGGAACATCTTCTCTTCCTAAGGCAATCTGTCCACTTCTGGTCATTCCGGCACTTACTGCGTGATAGGCTGGTTCTGCGGGCTTTTCCTGCCACATCAGAATTTCTCCTCTGGTAGAAGCTGCCGCCTCCTCTAATGCACTATATTTTTCTTCAAATCCTTTTTGTCCCAGCAATTCTAACAATTCTTCCGTTTCCATTGATTCCGGCAAATCGGTTCCGTCTTCCTGGGCTTTTACAATCATGGTTCTTGCAATAACGGTCTGCGCCTTCAGTGTTTCCATTTCACTTTCTAAAGAAATCTGCTTTGCCACTACACCCTTTACATATTCCTCAACATCGATTTTGCTCTCCGAACTCTGCACATCCGTATTTTCGTTTTTTATTTTTTCTATGCTCTTTTGAGCGGAGCTTGTCTCATTTCCCTGAAACAGCAATGTTACAATATAAGGAACGGCAACCACTAATACACAAATGGAAAAAAAGGTCTTTATTTTTTCTTTCATGGAATTCCCCTTTCTGATGTAGTCTATGAACAAAAATACAAAAAAATACCTTACATTTTCCGAACGAATGTTCTTGCATTTTTCTATTCCTTATGGTATTCTGTCTTTAGAACGTATGTTTGTTTAGGAGGGATAGCCATGAAGCTGCAGATGAATATGGATTTAATGGAGAAGCTGACAATTCTTTCTGATGCTGCCAAGTACGACGTTGCCTGCACTTCCAGCGGCGTTGACCGTAAGGGAAATGGCAGAGGGATGGGGAATTCTATTGCGCCGGGCATTTGCCACACCTTTTCTGCGGATGGACGCTGCGTTTCCCTTTTGAAAATTCTTTTTACCAATGAATGTATTTTTAACTGTGCTTATTGCCTGAATAACTGTAACAGTGACGTGAAGCGTGCCGCTTTCACACCGGAGGAAGTCTGCACCATTACCATGGAGTTTTATCGTCGTAATTATATCGAAGGATTGTTCCTAAGTTCCGGCATTATGATTAGTCCCAATTATACCATGGATTTCATCTATCAGACCGTCTATCAGCTGAGAACGGTTCACCATTTTAATGGATATATTCATGTAAAGGCGATTCCCGGCGCAGACCCTGTCCTTGTGGAAAAGACCGGATTTCTTGCAGACCGTATGAGCATTAATCTGGAACTTCCGACCGCAGACGGTCTTAAGAAGCTTGCTCCTTATAAGTCACGAAACACCATTTTAAAGCCGATGCGCCAGATTCAAAACGGCATTATAGAAAATAAACATGAGCTCATGGTATATCGCAAGACTCCCGCCTTTGTTCCGGCAGGGCAGTCCACCCAGATGATTATTGGTGCTACACCGGAAAATGATTTTCAGATTATGAGCGTAGCAGAAGGGCTTTATAAAAAGTTTTCCTTAAAACGTGTCTTTTACTCTGCTTTTGTAAATGTAAATAATAATTCCAGTCTTCCTGCTACTTCAAGTGGTCCTCCTCTGCTGCGGGAGCATCGATTGTATCAGGCTGACTGGCTTCTTCGCTATTATAACTTCGAGGTATCGGAGCTACTGTCCGAGGACCGCCCCGATTTTAACATCTTTTTGGACCCCAAGTGCGACTGGGCGCTGCGGCATCTGGAATACTTTCCTGTGGAGATTAACCGTGCCAGCTATCAGACTCTGCTGCGGGTTCCCGGCATTGGTTATAAGTCTGCCGAACGTATCGTAAAGGCTCGTAAGAGGACTACACTTACCTTTGATGACCTTAAGAAAATCGGTGTGGTATTAAAACGCGCCCTCTACTTTATTACCTGTTCCGGCAAGATGATGTATCGCACCAAGTTAGAAGAAAACTACATCTGTGAAAATCTTATGCGGGATAAAACGCAAATTCCCAGAGAAATTCGGGAAGGGGGCTACCGGCAGTTAAGCTTTTTTGACCAGGATATGCGCTCTGACTTTCATTTGACGGATGCACAGATTATTCCGCCGGGACAACAGATTACCGCGGTGTAAGCCTGCTTGTGCCGCTGCGTTGAATGTACCGCTGCATTTAATGTGCCACTGCATTGAATGTACCGCTGGGTTGAATACTGATAGAAAAGGAGGATTTATATGTATATTTTTCTTTGTGAAGACAGTATCGACGGTATTTTTACCGGTGTATACGATGCCTGGGCAAGTAACTATGGGCATCGCAACGTAGCTCTTACTACCCACGCACCAGACAACTATACCTTATTTGACGAATATATCACCGTAACTACCGATATAGAAAAGAGCCGCAAGGTTGCAGACACACTGCGGCGGCGACTGGGAGAAGAGGTCTATTCCCAGATTTGCGATGCTGCCTCCGCTATGGAAGAATCCGGCTCCAGAACCAGACAGCTTCCAAAGGCAGATGCTATTTACCGCACCATTGTCCTCGGTCTGTCTCTGAAAGAGGGCCGGCGTGTTATGGCGTATTTAGGAGAACCCTATATTAATCGCGTCTTCCAGTTGTCCCGGGCTACCGGAAATGAAGCACATCACCTTTTGGGATTTTTACGCTTTCAGGAACTGGAAAACGGTGTTCTTTTTGCCCGAATTCATCCAAAGAATGATGTGCTTCCATTGCTTGGAGACCACTTTTCTGACCGTTTGCCGGAAGAAAACTTTATGATTTATGACGAGACACGCAAAAAGGCCGCTCTGCACCGGAAAGGTTCTTACTTTTTCCTGACCGGCACCGAGGGCCTGAATGAAGAAATGTTGCATCGTTTTTCTCCGGAAGAGCTGGAATACCAGCGGCTATGGTGTGGCTTCTTTGAGAGTATTGCCATTGAAGCCAGATGCAATCCCAAGCTGCAAAATCAAAATATTCCCAAACGTTTTCAAAAAGATACCGTGGAATTTACGTTTACTTCCCGCAGCTAAAGCATTCTTCCGATAATGTTGCTCAGGGCTGCAAATTCTTCTAAGGTCAATGCTTCTCCACGAATACTGGGGTTTACCCCAAGCTCTGCGATTGCTTCTGCTATCTTCTCTTTCGACAGTGGAATATCAGGCGCATTGTTCAGCCCATTTGCCAGCGTCTTTCTCCGCTGATTGAAGGATGCGCGAATAATTCGAAACATCAGCTTTTCATCCGCTACCTGAACCGGAACTTCTTTATGCCTCGTCAGACGTATTACTGCACTTCCTACATTTGGTCTTGGCATAAAACAATTCGGAGGAACATTTGCTACAATTTCCGGTTTGGCATAATACTGAACTGCCAGGGAAAGTGCACCGTAATCCTTTGTCCCCGGTCCTACCTGCATCCGGTCCGCCACTTCCTTTTGCACCATAATAGTAATACTGTCAATGGGAACATGACTTTCAAACAAGCCCATAATAATGGGTGTGGTAATATAGTAGGGTAGATTGGCAACCACCTTGATTGGCTTTCCACCATTTCGTTCTTCTGCCAGACGATTAATATCTACTTTCAAAATATCCTCATTAATTACCTCTACATTATCATACTCACTTAAGGTATCTGCCAGAATAGGAATCAGATTCTTATCAATCTCTACCGCAGCTACTGCTCTTGCATGTTCGCAAAGATATTGTGTCATAGTTCCGATACCCGGTCCAATCTCTAATACAAAATCTTCCTTTGTTACGCCCGCAGCTGCAATGATACGCTCTAACACCCTTGTATCTATCAGAAAGTTCTGTCCAAACTTTTTTTGAAAATTAAAATTGTATTTTTGCAATACTGCAATGGTATTTTGTGGATTTCCTAATGTTGCCATGGTTACTCCTCTTTTATCTTATTTCTTATAATACAAACCATTTATGCCTTCTGCATAAACAATCTCTCTGCATTTTTCCTGGTGGCTTCGATTACCTCTTCCGGCGTAATCTCCCGAATCCGCGCTATCTCTGCCGCCACATAAGGCAGATTCAGCGAAGAGTTACGACTTCCTCTATGAGGTTCCGGCGCAAGGTAAGGGCAATCTGTTTCCAGTAAGATTCGTTCCAATGGCACCGATGCTGCTACTTCTTTTAACTTTTTTGCATTTTTAAAGGTCACTACTCCACCGATTCCGATATAATATCCCATTTTCACATACTCCGCCGCCATCTCTTTGGAATAGGAAAAACAGTGAATTACTCCCGGAATCTCTTCTGCGTGTATTTTCTTCATTAATGTTAAGGTATCTTCTGCCGCGTCTCTGGAATGAATAATGACCGGAAGCTTTACTTCTTTTGCCAGCTGCATCTGCCATTCAAACCAGTATCTCTGCTCTTTTTGTACCTCTTCCTCTTTCTCCCAGTAGTAATCTAATCCAATCTCCCCGATTGCTACTACCTTTTCTAATGCCGCCTTTTCTTTCAACCACTGACAGGTCTCTTCCTTGAAATCCGCAATCTCGCTTGGATGGATTCCTATCGCTCCATAGATAAAATCATATTTTTCCGTAAGTGCTACCGTCTCCAAACAGCCGCGAAAATCAGAACCAACATTTATAATGGTTCCGATTCCATTTTCCTTCATGGATAATAACAACGCTTCTCTATCTTCCTCAAACTGCTTATCATCATAATGCGCATGACTTTCAAATATCATTCTTTCTCCTACTTACCAGAACAACCGTATCCACGAGGTCATCCTCTTTCTCATATTTCATACAAACACTGTTCTTCTCATATTGTTTTGCCTGATACAGGGCACCGTCTGCAGAATGAAGATAATCCCACACATACTTTTTCTCTTTCGGCACGGTATTATGTATTCCCTGAGATATGGTAATTATCTTTCCATCCGGAGAATACTCATGCATAATTTTTTTCTTCAAAATACGTTTCCTTAAATGCACTGCCTGATGCAATATTTCTTCGTCCGATTTTCCATAATAGATAATTACAAATTCATCTCCGCCGTATCTGGCACAAAAAGTGTCTTCTTCCTCTTCCATCATCTGCATGAGAACTTCTCCTATGGCTACCAGACACTCGTCTCCCTTTTGATGTCCATATCCATCATTATACTGTTTAAAATAATCCACATCCAGTATTTCTATTCCAAAGTTCGTCTGCTCCTTATATGCCTTTTCATAAATTTTTTCCGCAAATTCTTTTAAACGATATCTGTTGGGAAGCCCCGTAAGCGCATCCCGTTCTGCTCTTTCCCGTAACATGGTGGTTTCCTTTAAAAGCATTTTTTCCTTTCCTCTTGCTTCTTCCAGATAAAACCGTAATTCTGCAGAACGCCGCAACATGGCTATATTTTCCTTATTTTGCTTCTCTTCGTACTCATAGAGCATGGCACATGCCTCTAAATATGCCTCTCTATCCTTTTGTTCCCGGCAATAACGAATCTTCAGGCGCAGAAACTCTGTCTTCATATTGTTAATCTGTATCTGCTCGACTTTAGATTCTACCTCATCCAGGAGCTGCTTCAACTCGGTGTACTTTCCAATCTGTAACAGAAAATATCCAAAGCTGGAAATATTCTCCCACGCTTCTAAATATATCCGGGAGGCCCCCAGGCGCTTTAATACCTCTGCAATATACCGGTCCCGTTCCTCACTTCTCTCCTGCACATGTCTCAACTGGGCATAAAAGCTTTGAATTAAAAGCATATCTGCGTTTTCGAGATTTTCTCCCCGAATCCATTTTCTCATCTCGACTTCTACTGCTTCTGCTTCAAAGATTTTTCCAAGTACCAGATAACATTGGCCCAACATGGTATACATCATGACAATGCTTTTCCTTGCCTGAACATCTGCCTGAAACTTATGGAGCAATTCTTCTTCCTCCAAAAAATAGTGTATCGCCCGTTCAAACTCCTCCAAGCGCATGTAGAGCTGTCCCAGATTATTGTATATCATCGCCATCTCATATTCGCACTTATGTCTTTTTCCAGCCTTCAAGCCCAGAAGATACTGGTCTAATGCAACGGTCATATTTCCCTGCCTTATGGCATTAATTCCCATGAGATTATAGGAACGCACTAAAATCGGCCACTGCGAGGACTCTTTTTGATACTCAATGCCCAGATGGAGATATTCTACAAAATGATTGTAATCATTCAACGCAAAATATGCTCTCGCCAGATAATAATATCCAAATCCCAAAAGAGTCGCGTCTTCTTCCTTTTTTCCCTGTTGAATCAATTTTTGACATAGTTCCAGACAGGCTTGCGGGTCTGACGCCCCTTTTGTCAATATATCATCCATTATCGTTCTAATCTCGATTGAATCATTGGAAAAATTCATGGGCCACATTCCTTTCCGTATAGAAAAACGTATTTAAGAATCATTGTGCTCCATCGCACAACCTCCTAAATACGTTTTTGAGCATGCAATCAGCCCTTATTATTAGCAGATTTCAGCTCCCGACGGCATGCTTTTCTCTGGCACAACTAAAGCAAGTTGTCCGTTTTCATCTTCTGCACAGAGCAGCATTCCCTCTGATAATACTCCCGCTAACTTAGCCGGCTTTAAATTCACCAGAACCATTACTTTCTTTCCTACCATTTCCTCCGGTGTATAGAACTTACGGATGCCAGATACAATCTGCTTTACCTGACTTCCAATCCGTACCTGGGAACAAAGTAACTTTTTCGACTTTTCTACAGCCTCACAGGCAATGATTTCTCCTACCTGGAACTGCATTTTCATAAAATCATCATACTCTATTTCCGGCTTAGATTCAATATCTATGGTTACTTCTTTTTCTGTATTTTCCGTTTTCTTCTCTTCTCCCGGAATCTCTTTTCCAAGGGCACGCTGCTCTGCTTCAAATTCTGCACGCTGTGCCGCACGAATTTCCTCAACCTTCGGCATTATTTCTTTTGCATCCAGACGTGCGAACAGGATTTCCGGCTGCTTCGTAACCTTGTTTCCATTAGGATATAAGCCAAATCTGTTTAAATCCTCAAACTCTCTCAGCCCGATATTGAGCTGCTCTAAAATTCGTTCCGCTGTCTCTGGCAGAAAGCTATGCAGCAGACTGGCGCCTATGGTAATGGACTCTACCAGATTATACAAAACCTCACTTAAGCGCTCTTTTTTTGCTTCTTCCTTTGCAAGCGCCCATGGCATTGTTTCATCGATATATTTGTTGCAGCGGCGGAAGATACTAAATACCTCAGAAATTGCGTCTGCCACATGCAAACCTGCCATTTTCTCTTCAACTTTTTCCTTTACCGCTGTGACTACGCCCTTTAATTCTTCATCCACTGCTTCCACAACACCGGTAGACTTTACCTCTCCATCAAAATACTTATTACTCATGGAAATGGTTCGGCTCACCAGATTGCCCAGAACATTTGCAAGGTCGGAGTTAAAACGCTCTATCACAAGCTCCCAGGTAATCGTTCCGTCATTTTCAAAAGGCATTTCATGCAGTACAAAATAACGGGTCGCATCTACGCCAAACAGTTTTACCATATCGTCTGCATAAATTACATTTCCCTTTGACTTACTCATTTTCTCTCCACCCTGTAAAAGCCATGGATGTCCGAATACCTGCTTTGGAAGCGGTAAATCCAGAGCCATCAGGAAAATCGGCCAGTAAATCGTATGGAAACGGATGATATCTTTTCCAATCAAATGAAGGTCTGCCGGCCAGTTCTTTTGAAACAGCTCTGAGGAATTTCCGTCTGCATCGTAACCAATCTTTGTAATATAGTTCGTCAGTGCATCCAGCCACACATAGACCACATGCTTCGGCTCAAAATCCACCGGGATTCCCCAGCTAAAGGAAGTTCTTGACACGCACAAATCCTGCAATCCTGGTAATAAGAAGTTATTCATCATCTCATTTTTACGGGATACCGGTTGAATAAACTCCGGATGGGTATTGATGTGTTCAATCAAACGGTCTGCGTACTTGCTCATTTTAAAGAAGTATGCTTCTTCCTTTGCCGGCTGCACTTCTCTTCCGCAATCCGGACATTTTCCGTCTACCAGCTGGGATTCTGTCCAGAAGGATTCACAAGGGGTACAGTAAAGTCCCTCATATGCTCCCTTGTATATGTCTCCCTGCTCATAAAGCTTCTTAAAAATCTTCTGTACCTGTTCCTCATGGTCCTTATCCGTAGTACGGACAAAATTATCATAGGAGGAGCCCATCAAATCCCAGATTCGCTTTACCTCTCCTGCAACCTTATCTACATATTCCTTTGGCGTGATTCCCTGCTCTTGTGCCTTTAGCTCAATTTTCTGACCATGCTCGTCCGTTCCCGTCTGAAAATAAACATCGTAGCCCTCCTGACGGCGGAATCTGGCAATAGCATCGGCCAGCACGATTTCATAAGTATTGCCGATATGAGGCTTTCCTGATGTATAGGCGATTGCCGTTGTCATATAATACTTTCCTTTGTTACACTTTGTACACATAAATTTTTCCTCCTAAATTTAAAATTCCCTTTTAGGAATTAATATCCTATGAAATAAAAAACCCGTCTTCTACCAAATATAGAAGACGGGCAATTATTGTCCGCGATACCACTTCTCTTCGTCTACACCTCACGATGCAGACCTCATCAAGTACCTTCATACTTTTCGCTGTAACAGGCGACCCTGTCACTGCCTATCTGCTGCCTCAGCGCAGTTCGGCAATGCCACTCCAAAGCCATCTTCCACACGTTCTCCTGTATCCCTTTTCAGCTGCCGGGACTCTCTTTGCCATTCTTCCATGTGTACTCTCTTTTTCTCAGTGTTTGCTTTATTTAAAAACAGTAGCACAGAAAATGTTTTAAGTCAAGTTTTAGTTTTTCCATTTTTATCTTAATATGCACTGAAATAATTATAACAATTTTATATCCGGCATTCTCAGATGAATGCCGGGATTATTCTTTTGTATTAAAAGAAGTTTACATGTTCTCTGTAAATTTCTCTATCCTTGTTGCTTTTGCCGCAAGTCTGTTCCACTTCTTCAGAAGCTCTACATCCTTTTCCGCAAGAATCTTCTCTTTCAAAGCTTCCGGAACAGTTCCGGCTTCCTCCAGAAGTTCCAGAATTGCTTCTGCCAGCCCTGCTGCTTTTCCTTCTTCTAGCCCTGCTGCTTTTCCTTCTTCCAGTCCTGCTGCTCTTCCTTCTTTTTCTCTGGACCTCAGTAATTCCTCAAACGTCATATACCTCGCCTCCATTTCCCGCCGTTTCTTTAGCTCTGTTACCCGTGTATGCAGCCTGCTTATGCTTTCTTCCTCTACCGCCGCCACATATTCATCCGTACTCTCTTCTATATACTCCAGAAAATGTATCAATTCCTGTGGTACCTCATCCTTATTCTTCCCTTTGGTACTTAAAAATAGTTTCTTCGTTTCATCTCCTAATGGAAAATCCCACTCTAAACATCTTTCTTCAAAGGTATACCGGTACAGTTTCTTTCCAAACGGGTCAAAGGTACAAATAAAAATGATACAGCTCGGCTTTAAATCATCGAAATCCTCTCCCGGCTTCAGCGATGATACATCCATTTCCGCCTGATGATAACGGCTCCGTTTGGGAAGATTTCCTTTTTTCTATTTGTTTCCCTCGTATTTATATAATGCATCGGCTATTCTCCACGCCAATTCAACCAAATATACGCCATGTGTAATTAACGTCTGTTTTAATAGCAAAAGACCATGCTGACCTTTCATCAACATGGTCTTTCTATCCTTTCCGGTAACTACTTTTCTTACTCTACCTCTCCAGTAAATACTTCCTTTTCCGGCTCTTCATACTTCGCTCCGCATTTATTACAGAACACCGCATCCAATTCCATAACTGCTCCACACGCCGGGCACTTCTTCAAGCCCTTCAGCTGGGCAATCTCACCTTTGAGCGCCTCGATTTCTTCCATCGCTTCCTTTATCAGAACAATCTCTCCAAAGGCAGGCTCTGTATCATCTTTATGCTGTTCATAGTACCGCTTTCCAATCTCCGTATACTGTTTCAGTACATATTCTTCTTTTGCTCTTACATCCATATTAAGTTTTGCAAGTCCGGTCAAATCTTTTGCTTTTTTGGAAACATCCTTTCCCGTTGCAGAAATCGTGTCTCCTAACTTAGTAAAAAAATCCATGCTGCTTCCTCCTTTTAACGCATACAGATATATACCACATATGCCGCATATATAACAATCATTATAACACCATGTATCCGGTTTAATTCCTTTTTACTCCATGCAAAAATCCAAATCAAAATACTTACCGCGATTAATATTATATCATCAATAAGATTGTCCATCAAGACTGCCATAGGACTGACTGCTGCCGCAACTGCCAGCACCAGAAGGATATTAAAAATGTTAGAACCGATGACATTTCCAAGTGCCATATCGGTCTCACCCTTTTTCGCTGCCACAAGAGACGTTACCAGTTCCGGCAGAGAGGTTCCAAATGCAACTATGGTAAGTCCGATTAATGTCTGGCTCAGCCCAAATGCTGCTGCAATCGCAGATGCACAGTCTACCACCAAATCTCCTCCGATTACAATCGCAATAATACCTCCAACAATATAGACCAGGCATTTCCATCCGGGGAGGGTTTCAATTTCCTCTACCTCTGCATTATCTCTTGCTTTTTTTGCCTCCCACACCATCCATACTAAAAACAGTGCAAAAATAACCAGTAAAATTACACCTTCTACACGGTTGACGCTCATTCCAAGATACCCCATACCTAACAAAAGCACTGCTGCTAAAACCGACAAAGGAAACTCCTGCTTTAAGGTAGATACTTTTACCGCCAGCGGAGTAAACAATGCACAAGCACCACAGACAATCATCAGATTAAAAATATTGGAACCAATAACATTACTAATTGCCATGGTATTACTTCCTTTTACAGAAGCGGCTATACTTACCGCACATTCCGGCGCGCTTGTCCCCATTGCCACAATGGTCATTCCAATAATCATGGTCGGAACCCGCAGCTTTTTCGCCACACTGGCACTTCCATCTACAAAGAAGTCTGCCCCCTTAATCAATAATACAAAGCCTACAATTAATAAAACGTAATCCAACATTTCTTTTCCTCTTTTCTTTTGTTCTTTGTCCGTATCCCATTATTAGATAGTATATCCGGTTAAAAATTCAGTATGCCTAAATGTTCCAGCAAAATCTTAACACCAATCAAAACTAATATAATTCCGCCGGCAAGCTCTGCCTTATCTTTGTATTTACTTCCAAAAATATTTCCAACAAATACGCCAATGGCAGAAATAATAAATGTGGTAGTTCCAATGATTGCAATGGCCGGAATAATATTAACTTTTAAAAACGCAAAGGTAATTCCTACTGCCAGTGCATCTATGCTTGTAGCAATCGCAAGAAGGAACAGCTCTTTGATATTCAGCTTAGGCTCGCATTTTTCCACTTCTTCCTCTTCTTTTTGTCTGGATTCTCTCACCATATTTCCACCAATCAATGCCAGAAGGACAAATGCAATCCAATGGTCTATGGAAGTAATATAGGATTCAAATTGTTTTCCTAATGCCCAGCCAATGAGCGGCATCAGTGCCTGAAATCCTCCAAAAAACAAAGCAATCACTGCACAATGGACTTTATTCACCTTTTTCATATTCAGTCCCTTGCAGATGGATACAGCAAATGCATCCATAGATAGGCCGATACCAATCAGCAGCAACTCAACAATTCCCATGATTTTTCTCCTTTGCGATAAGATTATTTAATAACAAAAGACCCACGTATGCCCTGGGGCATACATGAGTCTCATTCTTTAAGATTTGCCAGGTCTTTACGGCATCGCCTGACCAGGATGTTGACAAATCACGTCTTCACGCGAATTACTCCCTCACGAAGTCTTTTCATACTATAACAGTTTTTGATAATATTTGTCAACTACTAAAATAAAATTTTTATTTCGGTTCCCTTTCCCTCTTCACTTTCTAAAACCATTTCTGCATTATGCTGGGCGACAATATGTTTTACAATGGCAAGCCCTAATCCGGTTCCACCACTTTGTTTTGATCTGCTCTTATCCACCCGGTAAAACCGCTCAAATACCCGTTCCTGGTGTTCTTTGGGGATTCCGATTCCGGTGTCCTTTACCGACAGCATCACTCTTCCGTTCACCGGTCTGACTGTAACCGTAACACTTCCACCACGGTTATTATAACGCACCGCATTGCTGCAGAGATTATATAACAGTTCATCCATCAAATTACGATTTGCCACCACAGTACAGTGTTCCCCTTCTAACTTTAAGGTAACATCCTGCTTTCCCGCCTGTACATCCATCATATCCAGACAGCCCTGTGCCATCTGATACAAATCCACCTGCTCAAAATCAAATTCTAAATCCTCGCAGTCTAGTTCTGAGAGTTTTATAATATCATTAATCAGGGTCAGCAAACGATCCGAGCTACGATGTATTTCCTCGGCAAACCGCTTGGTATCCTTCTCATCTGCCATTCCACTTCCAATCAGCTCCGCATAACCGGAAATTGCTGTCAGAGGTGTTTTCAATTCATGGGAAACATTGGCGGTAAATTCCTGACGCATTTTTGCACTGTTTAAAATATTAATATGCTGCTCTTTGATGGTCTGAATAAATGGTTTTATCTCATCGTAGATATTATCCTGATTCACTCCATCCAGATTCGTTGCCAGCTTTTCAATGGGCATTAACAGCCGCTTGGTCAAAATGTGGGAAAGCAGAACACATAACAGCACAATAAATACGGAAAGGACCAGAACAATCGATATTGTGTTTATCATAATCTGAAAAATATTTTCGGAATCCTTCCCCACTCGCAATATCTGTCCGTTTTCCAACTTTTCTGCATAATACAAAGTATGCAGCGAACTGGTGGCAGACCATCGTACTGCGGTTCCCTGCCCCTCCTCCATAGCTTTCTTGATTTCCGGACGATCCTTGTGATTCTCCATCATATTCTCATCTGCGGCAGTGTCATATATCACTTTTCCATTCTCCGCTATCAGCGTAATACGAAGTCCATCCTGTTCTAAGCGTTCCTGATTCCTGGGTTCCTCCCAGAATTCCTGATTCAGTGGCTGAATCACATGCGCATATGCCTCAATGTCATCAAAGACCTGATTCTTAAATATACTGTAAAACAATATCATAGACGTAATTGCAGTGATGACCACTGCCAATGCCGATACTGCCATAAATTGAACATTAATTTTTTTCTTCATCTTGTCTGCTCTCTCTACACGGAATCTATCATATAACCAACATTCCGCACTGTCTTAATGGCGCTTCCCGCTGTGCCCAGCTTCTGGCGCAGAGTCTTGATGTGCATATCAACGGTACGACTTTCCCCCTCATACTCAAAGCCCCAGACCTGGTCCATAATCTTATCTCTGGTCAGCACAATGCCCCGGTTCAATAAAAGCATTTTCAGCAGTTCAAATTCCTTATAGGTCAGTTCACAGACCCTTCCACTTACGGTAACACTGCGTTTATCCGTATCAATGACAATTTCTCCATTGGTAAGCACAGGCGCCTCTGCCACATCTTCTGTTCTTCTAAGCAGCGCCTTTACTCTGGAAATCAATTCCATAATTCCAAATGGCTTTGTCATATAATCATCCGCTCCAAGGTCTAATCCTTTTACCTTGTCCAGCTCTGTTGTCTTCGCCGTTACCATGATAATCGGCACTCTTTTGGTTGCTTTTTTACTTCTTAGTTCTGTCAAAATATCAAGTCCATCTTCATTCGGCAGCATAATATCCAGCAAAATCAAGCTGGGCACATGCTTTTCTACCGCCTTGTACAGTTCTTTTCCACATTCAAATTCCTGCACCTCAAAGCCACTGTTTTTCAAGGCATAACGCTCGATTTCCCGAATGTTCACATCATCCTCCACAATATATATCAATGACACGGATATTCCCCCTTTTCCTTTTCACACTAGGAAAGCTGATACTTTTCCCGGTATGTTTCCTGCATTTGTTCAAATTGTTCTCTATTTTCTTCTGTCAATGTATTAATGTAGTCATGGGCTTCGATAGAATTGTCCTCCATCTGAATCATATATACGGCAATATTAGAACAGTGATCCGCTACTCTCTCATAATTAGCGGCAACATCGGCAAGCACCAATCCAAGATCAATGGTACATTTTCCTTTTCTCAGCCGCTTAATATGACGCTTTTTCACTTCCTTGTTCAAATCGTCAATGACTTCCTCTAATGGCTCCACGGTCTGCGCAAGCTCCATATTATTTTCTACAAAGGCACGCACAGAACGGTCTAAGATATCCTCTACTGCATCTCCGAATATCTCCATTTCGCTCTGGGCTTTCTTAGAAAATACCTGTTCTTTTCGGTTCATCTTCTGGGCAATCTCCATCAGATTCACCCCGTGGTCAGCAATACGTTCAAAATCATTGATGCTGTGTATCAAAGTTGATACTATCTGACTATCACGGTAAGATAAATTCTGACTGTTTAACTGTGTCAGATATGCACTTAACTTGTCATCATATTTATCAATAAGGTTTTCCTGACGCTCCACTCGTATCGCCATTTCTTCTGAATAATCCGTAAATAAATTTTTCGCGGATACCAGCGTGTCTCTTGTAATCTCTGCCATTTGTTTTGCTACTGTGACACACTGTTCAATGGCAAAATTCGGCGTTGCCAGAAAACGACTGTCCAAAATCTTAAATACTTCTTCCTCTCCTGCTTTTGAAAATTCAGACTCGTCCACAGGAATCGTAAGATACGCCAGCTTCTCCAGTCCTTTGGTAAAAGGAAGTAAGATTAAAGTCGCAAATATATTAAAAATACTGTGGATTGCAGCAATTCCTGCAACGCCTACTGTCTCATTTGCAAAGCTAAAATGAAATACTGCATTCAGTATGGTATATACTGCTAAAAATACAATGGAACCAATGATATTAAAATACAAGTGCACAAATGCTGTACGTTTTGCGCCTTTATTCGCACCAACTGCGGATAACATAGCAGTTACACAGGTTCCAATATTTTGTCCCATAATAATCGGTATTACAGAGCCATAAGTAAATGCTCCTGTTACAGACAATGCCTGCAAAATACCTACAGAAGCAGAAGAACTCTGAATTACCGCAGTCAATATTGCGCCTACTAAAACGCCCAAGAGCGGATTACTGAACTTTGTAAGGATTCCTGTAAACTCCGGCACGTCTGCCAGCGGCTTTACCGCACTGCTCATAGCGTCCATACCAAACATCAGTACCGCAAATCCAATCAGAATCTCTCCCACATCTTTTCTACGGTCACTATTGCCTCCCATAATCAAAATAATTCCGATTACAGCAAGAATTGGCGAAAAGGAAGAGGGCTTCAGCATACTGATAAAAAAGTTGTCGCTTTCAATCCCTGTCAGACTCAATATCCATGACGTAGCTGTCGTACCGATATTGGCACCCATAATAATGCCCACTGCCTGAGACAGCTTCATAATTCCCGAATTCACAAATCCGACCAGCATAACTGTGGTGGCAGATGACGACTGTATGACAGCGGTCACACCGGCACCTAACAACACAGCCTTCAGCGGATTAGAAGTAAGCTTCTCGAGAATTCGTTCCAGCTTTCCACCGGACACCTTTTCCAAGCCGCCGCCCATTACGTTCATTCCGTACAAAAACAAGGCCAACCCGCCAAGCAATGACAGAAATCCAAAAATATTCATTTTTCATCCTCCTAAGTGATTCCTCTATTTTATATCCAAACCCAACTGATAAAGGCGCAGTCTGCCCTTTATCACACTTATTGTATACTGCTTCTGTAAATGAGATACATAATTTGTGTAAAGTCTGTGTAAAATCTTTACACTTTCTTTACAGATATTCTATGATTGACCCACTCGCGCAATAAAGAATATAAAACAGAAGTCAACGGGATAAAAATAAGCATACCAACAATCCCCATCAGCTTGCTGCCTATGGTTACTGCAAACAGTACCCAGATAGACGGCAGCCCCACAGAATTGCCTACTACATGGGGATAAATCAGATTTCCTTCTACCTGCTGCAGTATGAGGAACAAAATAACAAAAAATACTGCCTGCATCGGATTGACCATCAAAATCAAAAGCGCCCCGACAAAGCAACCGATAAATGCTCCAACAATAGGAATCAATGCAGTGAAGGCAATGAGAACACCAACTAGAAGCGCATACGGCAGGCGGAAAATTGTCATGCATATAAAAAACATTGCTCCAAGAATCATTGCTTCTAAGCACTGTCCCGTAATAAATTTAGAAAAGGTTTTATAAGAAAGACTGCATACAGAAAGTATCTTTTCCACAATTTTCTTTGGAAATAATGCCGTTATCAACTTTTTGCTCTGTCTTCCCAGATTTTCTTTCTGGCTGAGAATATATAAGGCAAAGATGAACGCAATGAAAAATGTGATAACTCCATTCACAACCATCCTGGTGGCAAACATAGTATAAGAAAGAACGCTTCCCGCGCCGCTCCACGCAAAATCTTTAATACTGTTCAGCCAGTTCTGCCAATCAAAATCCAGATTCCTGATATAATCCACAATCTCTTCCTGATCCTGAAATGTCTGCTCTAACCACTTCTGAATCTTTGGCAGCGAATTGCTCATACTCTCACCTATGGTGTTAATGGTCTGTCCTAATTGCGGAACCACAACTCCAATCACAATCCCTATAATAAGAAATACCAGTAAAATAGAAAGCACCATACTGACAGGTCTTATCATCCGGTTTCTTATTTTTTCTGCTTTCGGGGTCTTTACTTTTATTTTGCGAAGCTGTTTTTCAATGGCAGACATAGGAATATTTAAAATAAATGCAATCGCACCTCCCACCACAAAGGGAAATACGATTCCCCATAGAAACATCAGATAGTTTCCCACTGCCTTAAAATTGAGCAGCACTGCCATAAGAACCAGGGTAAACGTAATAATTCCCAATATTTTCTTCACATTATTCTTGTTTAAGTCCATCTTTTTTCCTTTCTTTTTCTAAACGCTTTGAAGTACGAAATATTATAGTTACTATTATAAAAGATTCCGTTGCTTTTTCCTAGATACTTTAGAGTAATTTAATATTTTCTTGACAAGCTTTCTTCTTTTTGTTTATAATGAGCATAGTTTCAATAAGCAAAAGCAACGATTGGAAGAAGTAGCAATCAGGGAATCCAACAGAAAGCAGCCGGCTGATGAGAGGCGCAGGAAGAACTTTTTGTGAATACATCCAGGAGCTTCACACCGAACAAGTGGCCATACTCCATAAGTAGGCTGTGACGGAATTGCAACCGTTAAGATGCAGGAGTGCTGACAGGCACTTACTAAGGCAGACAGCGTGAGTTGTCTGTGAATAAAGGTGGTAACACGTAAGTTTTAGCTTTCGTCCTTTGCAGGGCGGAAGCTTTTTTTTGCGCGTTAAGGCAGAGGAAAATACCACAAAAAGACATTGACTGCTTGCAGACATATGGCTTTTTGGGTATTTGACGAGCCACGCGAGCCTGGATTGCGGAGCAATTCAGGGCTGCCTTATCGCACATTAAGGCAGGAGCAATTCAGGGCTGCCTTATCGCACATTAAGGCAGGAGCAATTCAGGGCTGCCTTATCGCGCAATGTGAATCAACAAATCAGGAGGTAAACACATATGACAGTATATGACGAACTGGTTGCCAGAGGGCTGATTGCCCAGGTAACAGATGAAGAAGAAATCAAGGAACTTATAAATAACGGAAAGGCTGTATTTTACATTGGATTTGACCCTACCGCAGACAGTCTTCATGTAGGACATTTTATGGCTTTATGCTTAATGAAACGGTTACAGATGGCAGGCAATAAACCCATCGCATTAATCGGCGGCGGTACAGCAATGATTGGTGACCCATCCGGAAGAACGGACATGCGTCAGATGATGACTCCGGAAACCATTCAGCATAACGTAGACTGCTTCCAGAAACAGATGAGCCGATTCATTGACTTTTCTGAGGGAAAGGCTATGCTGGTAAATAACGCTGACTGGCTGATGGATTTAAACTATGTAGAAGTATTACGTGAAGTAGGACCACACTTTTCTGTCAACAGAATGTTGACACACGAATGTTATAAGCAGAGAATGGAACGAGGCCTTACTTTCCTGGAATTTAACTACATGATTATGCAAAGCTATGACTTCTACGAATTGTTCCAGAAATACGGCTGCAATATGCAGTTTGGCGGAGACGACCAGTGGGCGAATATGTTAGGCGGTACGGAGTTAATCCGCCGTAAGCTCGGAAAAGATGCTTATGCCATGACAATTAACCTGCTTTTAAACTCCGAGGGTAAAAAAATGGGCAAGACCCAGTCCGGTGCCGTATGGCTTGACCCGGAGAAGACTTCTCCATTTGATTTTTACCAGTACTGGAGAAACGTGGCAGACAGTGACGTATTAAAATGTATCCGTATGCTGACCTTCCTGCCATTAGAAGAGATTGACAAGATGAATGACTGGGAGGGCGCGCAGTTAAATACTGCAAAGGAGATTCTTGCTTTTGAACTGACAAAATTAGTTCATGGTGAGGAAGAAGCCAAGAAAGCACAGGAGGGTGCCCGCGCACTGTTCTCCAGCGGAAATGCCCAGAATATGCCGACTGCTACACTGACAGATGCTGACTTTACCGATGGTTCCATCGATATATTAGGTGTTCTGGTATCTTCCGGTCTGGCTGCTTCCCGTTCCGAGGCCCGTCGCGCCGTAGAACAGGGCGGTGTTTCTGTTGACGGAGAAAAGATTACTGACACCAGAGCTGCTTTTACCCCTGAGGACTTCAAGGAAGCAAAGGTTGTGAAAAAGGGAAAGAAAAATTTTAGAAAAGTAGAAATGTAAAAACAGAAATGCACTACAAACAAAGAAGCAGTTCATGCATTGTATGAACTGCTTCTTTCCACAAATATTACTTTTATTCTCTATTTCCTTCCTTATGGCGATACACATTCGCATCTGCCTGTGTGACCACTCTTTCGAGACGCTCCGCACAATCCTTTTTACGCATTGCATATCCATAGGCTGTACTTATCTTGCACTCAAATTCCAGTTTTGCAGCCTCTTCGCGCAATCTTTTGTCCACTTCTTTGCAAAGCTTTTCTGTCTCTTCTTCCTGTACATTAAGCAGAACGACCATGAACTCGTCTCCCCCAATACGTCCTACCTGTCCTTTTCCCCGAAACACTTCCATCAGTACCCTGCTAAAAATGCATAAAATCCGGTCGCCGTTTTCATGACCATAATTATCATTCACTTGCTTGAAATAATTTAAATCTAAATAAATAATAGTAATGTCATATTTCAGAATATGTTCCAGCTTTTCCAGCAGATTCTGCATAGCTGCGCGGCTTCTGCATCCGGTTAAGGTATCTGTGTTAATCTTGCGATTGCTTCGATGCCAATATACAATAATCCTTATCACGCACAAAATGATAATTGCAACAATAAAAAGAGACGCATATTTCCAATAATCAATATATTTCAGTCCTTTAAATATTTCCTTTGTTTCAATACACTGTACAATGACCCAGTCATAATCCTTCAAATAGGTAACGTTCGCCTGATATTCTATGCCATCTTCCACAATGCTTCCTGTCTTATCCTCGCATCCCTCAAATACAGAACGAATCAATTCAACCTCTGAATCCGTCTTTTCGAAAATATTGACCCTGTCATAGACCTTATGCATATCCTCTGCAGCCATATAATATCCATCACGGTTAATCAGATAGCTTTCTCCATTAAAAAACATCCTGTTAGCTGCAAACATTTCTCGAATCTCATTCAATTCAATGGCTCCGCAAAGCGCCCCTATCTTTCGGTAATCTTCATCGAGAATGGAAACACTAATGGTCATTGTGGCGGCATCTGCACCATAAAACGGCTCTGTTATGTATACATCATTATCCATAACATCTTGGAAGAACGGCTCTTCCTTCTGGTTACGACAGACTCCCTCTTCCACATAGAAGCCGGTCCCATCCTCTTTTATGATAAAAAGATGATGAAACCCCAGCTTTTCGGAACGCTCCCTAATAAACGCTTTCTGCCGTTCCATATCCATCTCATATATATCCGGAAAGGTCACCAACGCCTGCAATAATGAAACCTTTTCTGATATATATTTCTCAAACTGCACTCTTTGATTGTCTGCAAGAACCTCCATAGAATCCTGAATCTGAGCCATTTGACTATTCTTATAACGTTGTGTTTCTGTGCTGACACCAATAATCAAAACAATAAACATTACAAATACCGCAGCCAGAATGCCGCCATCAAGGCGATTGATGTATGAAATTTTATTTTCTATAATTCTGTTTTTTTTTCCGGCAACTGAACCAATCATCTTTCTACCTCTTATGTACCTGATAATATTTCAATAAATTCTTTGTAAATTTGTTATCATTTTATCGTTTACATTATAATAGGCTTTTTTTGGCTCTGCAAGTATTTTTCATTCAAGGATTATCTCCTACCGGAAAGATTCATACATCTCCTGTAACATTTCGTCTGTAATTTCCACCGGATTGTTATAAAGATTTGGATGGCGACTGATTCTTACTAACTCAGCAATCTGATTATCGGTTAAGTTCAAATCCTTCAAATCATTTCTTAGTCCCAATTCTTCCTTCAACCCATGAATCGCATCTGATAGCTCCGCCACATCTGCAAATCCCAATTCCTTCGCAAATCCCTCTAATCTGCCATCTTCCACAGAAGCATTAATTCTTGCAAAATAGTCCAGCGTCAATCCACATGCTTCTCCGTGCGGAATATGATACAAATTGGTTAACGGAAACGAACATGCATGGGAAGCGGTGGTCTTAGGAAGCGTAAATGCCATTCCTGCAATCACAGAGGCTTCTGCCATTTTTTCTCTTGCTTCCTTATCTTCTCCGTCTAAGTATGCTCTTTTCAGATAAGTAAATACTATTTTACATGCATGCAGTGCAAGTGCATCACATACCGGCTGATGCCCTTTGCTCCAAAAGCCCTCTAAAGCGTGGCAAAGTACATCAATTCCCGTACTTGCCGTTACCTTAGGCGGCATGGAATAAGTAAGCTCCGGGTCAATGATTGCAATAGAAGGATAAAATCCATTGGAAACAATCGGAGACTTCTTTCCATTTGCATGGTCTGTAAGTACGGAAACACAGGTTACCTCGCTTCCGGTGCCTGCAGTAGTTGGTACTGCAATCAAAGGAAGATGCTCCTGCGGCATAGCCTCTCCGGTTCCATGGTATTTCCGAATCGAATCCGACGTCAGACAAATACTCGCTGCTGCCTTGGCACAATCAAGGGCGCTTCCACCGCCTAATGCAACCACAAAATCCTGATTATTTTCTTTTATAACTGCTGCACAGGCATCCACCTCTGTAACATCCGGGTTCGGGGATACTTCCCCATAAATCCCGGTCAATATTCCATCGCTTTCTGCTACAATCTGTTCTGCCAGTCCACTTGATACAAAAAATGGATCACTTACTAATAGTCCTGCCTTACAGCCCAGAGACTCTGCTATTTCCTTTAATTCCGTTCTAATGCCATTTCCAAATTTTATGGTAACCGGCTGCAAATATTCCCACTCCATATGTCTCTTCCTTTCCTACCATTATAACGATTCTCATGACCTGATTTTTTTTAATCACTTGATTTCTCCGGAAGCAATTTTCTCATCTACTAACGTAAGTACCTCGTCTAACACCGGCAGATATTCCTCTAATTCTTCCTTTGTAATAATTAATGGCGGACAGATTTCAATAAAATTCTCTCGCCCAAAGGTTGCAAATCCACGTTTTTTCAATTCTGCAAAAATCCAAGGCATCCATGGACCCGGCACACCATACTCCTGCATCGGTTCTCTTGTCTCTTTATTCTTAACTACTTCTAACGCTCCAAATAGACCAATGCACCTTGCTTCCCCGATACAAGTATGTTTTTCTACCATTTCGTCCATAAATTTTGCTACGATTTCATGCATTTTAGCAACATGCTGCTCTATGTTATGCTCTTTGTAATAATTTACGGCTGCAACACCTGCTGCACATGCCAATGTATGTCCGGAATAAGTAAGACCACATTGTAATACATTTTCTTCAAAATATTTTGCTACTCTTTCATTTACGATAACTCCGCCGAGCTGTACATAACCACAGGTTACACCTTTTGCAAAAGTAATCAAATCCGGCTTGATGGCAAAGTTCTGCCATGCAAACCATTTACCGGTACGGAAGAAACCTGCCATGACCTCATCACAAATCATTAAAATACCATATTTATTGCAAAGCGCTCTGACGCCCTCCATATATCCCTTTGGCGGAAGAATAACACCGTTTGCTCCTACAATCGATTCCATTAAAATTGCTGCCACATTCTGCGTGCCTTCATACCGAAGCTGCAGGTCCAGGTCTGCCAGTGCCTTCTTTGTTACCGCCTCATCATCTTTTCCATAAGTGAATCCATCCCGATACATCTGCGGATTCATAAACTTCACAAATCCGTTTGCTCCACCAATTTCAGCGGCAAATCTTCTCCAGTCACCGGACGCGTTTGATGCTGCCATCGTCGCTCCGTGGTAGCTTCTATAGCAGGAAAAAATCTTCGTTCTTCCGGTTACCATACGTGCCATCTTAATTGCGTTTTCATTTGCATCTGCTCCGCCGTTTGTAAAAAACACTCTCTTATAAGTATCTTCCCCAGCTGCCTCTACTAACATTTTTGCCAGTTTGCTCTTTGGCTCAGATGCATAAGCCGGAGACATAAAACACATTTTATCTGCCTGCGCTTTGATTGCCTCTACAATTTCCGGAAGACTGTGTCCTAAGTTCGAACATACCAAAAGGGAAGACATATCTGCATATTTATTTCCATCATAATCCCAAAAATAAATTCCTTCTGCTCTCTCGATAGGGGTGGCATCTCCCCCTGCTTTGCCCCATGACTGCATAATATAATTTTTGTGCATTTCTGCTACTTCTTTTCCTGTCATACTCATAAAAAAACTCCTTTCGCTTTTTTTGTTGGATTCATCATAGCACTCTGAAAAACCCTCCTCAATGGTTGCCAAACTAAAGTTTTTTGTGCGTATGCACAGTCCTGTCCTTCTTTTTCAAAATACCTTGCTGCACTCAAAAAAGAAGAGATGCCCCTGAGATAAGCAGCAATACATATGTAACCTTCAAAAACTGCTGCTGATTAATTTTTTTATAAAGAATATTTCCAATTTTTACAGATAACGCTAAAGGAATCATACTAATCAAAATCGCCTTTATGGTTGCAGTGTTATAATTTGCTGCCTGATAACTCATTACAATCAGCAGACTATTTAAAAGCACCCACACTGCGGATATCGTTGCGCGAAATTCCGCTTTATCCTTTAATGCATAAACTGCGTAAATCACCAGCAATGCGCCACCTGACAAGAACATTCCATGAATGATACCTGCTGCCACCAGTACCATCACCATTACCCAGCCCGGCAAGGTTATTTCCTTTTTCCAGAACATTTTTTTAATCGCTATAAGAATGATTAAAACCGCATAAAAGGTCAGCAGTATTTGTAAGGGCACCTGTTCAAACAACCAGATTCCTATTACCATTCCTATTAGCATACCCGCAGCCATTTTTGCCAGCACCTTGTAATTCACATATCTTCTATTTTGTATGGAAATTACCAGACATGCCATCAGTGTAAAAATATTCAAAACAGTCTTTGCCTCTACTACCCCAACCAATCGGATAGAAAAAGGCATCGCCAGTAAAGTTCCCGCAAATCCCGTAATGGACTGTATCATATTAGAGAAAAACAATACGAGCTGAAATAAAATATCGTTTACCATTATGTTATAATCTCCTTTATCATGAACCCAACCATCAATATCATTCGATTTCCCTGTCTGCTTATGTCCATACCTAATATTTCTTCAATTTTATGGAGTTTATATGTGACGGAATTTCTATGTATATACATTTTTGCTGCGATATCCTGTACACTGCATCCCAGCTCAAAATATTGCTTTAAAAAATAGAAATAATCGGTTTCGTTTATATGGTCGTATTCTTCTAAACGCCCCAGATTTTCCCTGTAATACTCCTGCATGGTTTCCGTATCCTCCATGGATAACAGCAGCTTGTATATTCCGAGTTCATTATAAGTGGTAAAGGTATTTTTCTCCTGCTTCTTTTTGTGCAGTTTTTTAATTTTCTCTGCCTGAACAAATGATTTGCCAATGCAGTGCATACTTTTGGTAGCTCTGCCAACTCCGGCATATAAAATAGCTCCCCGCAACAGAAATGGCTCTGTTTCCTTCCAAAACTTTTCCATCTCTTTTTTCACCTTTTCCGCGTTGCAGTTCGCAAAAAGGAAAACAAAATCTTCATCCAGTTCCCAGACCGCCGCCTTTTGTCCCCAGGAATTAAAATATCTTCTGGCATAACGAAGCAAATGTTTTTTATCCGTGCTTTTCAAAGCCATCGACTGCTTATTATACACTTCTGCCACTACAATACAGTAGGACCATTCCCGCTTATATCCATATTTTAATAATGTTGGTACATAGAGTGTTTCATTTTCGGGAAAAATAATGGCGTTTTTTAATGCAGATACGATTTCCAGTTCTTTTTGCTCGTCTAAATTAATCTGAATAGAAAACTCTCTCATAATATTTGCCATATGTACCCGCCACGGCACTTCAAAAATCGGAAAATCATGCTGATTGCCAAAGTCCAGAACTTCCTGTGGAATCTCTTTAATATAAGGTCCTACATTAATGACCATACCGGCGGCTTTCTGCTTATAATTAAATTCTACCAGCTCATACAGCTCTTCTTTGGAGCCTAATGCAATTCCCGTGGTAAATGCCACCTCATCCCCTTCTAAAAAAGAAGAAATATCAGTCCCTTCCACCATGTGCACCCAGCGTACCATCTTTACAAGTCCTTTTTCTCCTGCCACCAGTTGTATCTCTTCTTCGTTTTTTACTTTATCATATAACATTCCTAACGTTACTGACATCTTCTTTCCCTCCAGACCTTTCTATTCGACAAAATGGCTATCAGCGGATTTCTCCTCTGATAACCATTCCTCTTTTCAGAGCCAATTTAAGCATTACTTCCGGCAGCCGCAGCATTCTGCGTATTGATAATATTCAGAATCTCTTCGCGAATCTCCATATATTCTTTGGAATAACGAGCCGCTTCCTGATTTAAGCCACCCATGTCATATGTAAAATCTGTATGAAATTCCTTGACAATACGTCCCGGTCTTGCTGACATTACAATTACTCTGGTCGCCAATGCCAATGCTTCATCTACATCGTGGGTAATAAAAAATATGGTATTTCCATTTTTATTCCATATATCACGAATCAGCGCCTGCATGTTGGTTCGGGTCAAGGCATCCAATGCTCCTAAGGGCTCATCCATCAGTATCATTTCCGGCTGATTTACCAGCACTCTTGCCAATGAAGCTCTCTGCCTCATACCACCGGATAATTCGTATGGCTTATGCTTTTTAAAGTCTTTCAGTCCTACGATTTCCATGTATTTATTTACCTCTGCCTCAATCTGGTCTTTGGGCAGCTTTCTTTTCTTGGGACCATAGGCAATGTTCTCGTAAATATTAAGCCATGGATACAAGGGCGGTGTCTGAAATACAACGCCGCGATTCCAGCCTGGTCCCTGTATCTCTTCTCCATCCATAGTGGCAGAACCGGACGTTGGCTTATGAAATCCCGCGATAATATTTAACAACGTACTCTTTCCACATCCGGAAGGACCTAACACACAGATAAATTCACCTTTTTTGATATCCAGATTGGCATCCCGTAATGCCAGTACCTTTCCCTTTTCACTGTCATACTCTAAATTAGCATGTTTGATCGAAACTACTACCTTTTCATCCTCCATATCAGCACGCCTCCTTACTTTAATGCTGCCTCAATTCCAGACGCATCTACTGCCTCTTCAAAAACAGACATGTCCGGTACCTCCGCAATACTGCCCTGCTCCTTTAAAAATGTTGCCGTATCATACAGATTCTGAACCAGGGCTCCCTTTGCATCACTTGTTCCAAAATAGTCTGCTCCTAACTGCTCACTTGCACTTAACCATACAGACCCTGCCATCTGGCTTTTGGCGTCCTCTTCTGACAGCTCTAATGCATCTGCAATGGTAGCAACCGCCTCATCTGTGTTACTCTGATACATATCCACTGCCTTTGCCAACGCACGGATATAGCCTGCTACCAGCTCCGGATTCTGCTCCATAAACTCTGTTCGAACCAGTTCTACGTTAGATGTCATATATCCGGCATCTGCCATATCTGTGCTGGTACACAGCAGCACCTGATTCTCCAATTCGGATAAGGTCGGCTCCCAGATATAAGCTGCGTCAATCTGTTCATTCTGCCATGCTGCATAAATCTCACTTGGCTGCATATCTAAAAGATTTACATCAGATTCACTTAATCCTGCTTCTTCTAAGGCATGAAGTAAGGAAAAATGTGCCGTAGAGGCAAATGGGGTTGCGATATTTTTGCCTTTTAAATCAGCAACTGTACTTATACCTGCATCTGCTCTTGCTACAAAACTTTCTGTTGGTCCGAGCACTTCATGAATCCAGATACACTTTACACCAAGCTCCTGGCTGATTGCCAGAGATGCCGGACAGGAACCTAATAAACCAAAATCAATACTTCCGGCAGCCAATGCTGTATTTACATCTTTTCCGGAATCGAACTGTTTAAGCTCCACTTCTACTCCCATTTCTTCTGAAAAATAATCCAATGCCTTTGCAATTCCTTCGTCATTGGGCATTTCCTGTGTTCCGATTACTACCTTTGTAACTTCCGCTCCATCCCCGGAATCCGTTGAACCACCGTTATCCGATGATGAATCACCGCATCCTGTAAAAAGCGCCATTGATAAAACACCTGTCATGACTGCTGCTAACCATTTTTTTACCGTCTTCTTCATAATGTTTCCTCCTTATACCTTTCGATTGCTCTATATTGTCCTATCACCATGTTGCTGCCTGCTCCCGGTTTACGCCTTGCCTCTCCATGGCACGAATTTTTTCTCCAGAAGATTCAGAATTATATTAATCAGGATACCTGTAATTCCCATGATAATAATTCCTACAAATACGATGTCGTTTCTTAACCAGTTCTTTGCATCTAACACCATCCAGCCAATACCGGTATTTGCCGCAACCATTTCTGCCGCAACCAGCGTGGAATATCCTACACCGATAGAGGTTCTTAATCCGGTGAACATATCCGGCAGGCAGGATGGAAAAATAACGGAAAAGAATACCTGAAACTTACTGGCGCCCAATGTATATGCACTATTGATGTAATCTGCTTTTACCTTTATAACTGCCGATACGCAGGAAACGTAAATCGGCGCGAAGCATGCCAGAAACAGCAATGCAATTTTTGATGCATTATCAATCCCCAATGCCAATACCAGCAGCGTGTAATATGCCAGTGGCGGTAACGGACGATAGAACTCAATAATCGGTTCAAAGGCTGCCCGTATTTTTGAACTAAATCCACTCAACAGCCCAAGAGGAACCGCTGTTACAAATGCCAGTCCGAATGCCATACACAAACGCTGCATACTAACACCGATATGCTGCAGCAGGGAATGACCTTTATAATCCCGGCAGACACCAAGGAATGCATCCCATACCTGCCCGGGTGACGGTATCAGTTTCTTGTCGACCCAGCCAAGGGAACTTGCCACAAACCATAAAACAAAGATAAGTAATACGGTACCTATAGAGATTAACTTTTCTTTTGATATTTTCTTTTTCATAGCCCTGTTTCTCCTTTCATACCTCATTATCTAACGTTCTGGTTCTTACTCTATAAGACTTTTCGATTGGTGCTACAAATATTTTTCCATCTCCCGGATTCCCTGTGGAGTTTACATCAATAATTGCTTTCACAACCTCATCCTCTGCCTCATCCGGAACCATGATATTCAGTACTCTTTTTCCAACTAAGTTTGTACGGACCGATGTTCCATCTGCCAGCAGGAACGCCACCGGCTTTTTCCCTCTTCCCATAGCTCTATGACAGGTAAACCCCGGATAACCGGTTTCAATCAACTTTTTCTTCGTCGCCGCAAGCTTCTGTGGACGAATAATTGCAAGTATTTCAACCATATGCCCGCCTCCTTACAGATTCGTTGTTCTTGTACTAACGGTATATGCTTTGCTTACCTGTGATACAAAGATTCTTCCGTCTCCATAATTTCCATCATCACCCGTATATGCATTTTCCATAATAATCCGGGCAACCTTTTCTTCCTCCTCATCCTGTACAACCATCATAATCATATGCTTTGGCAGCTCATCGTAAAATGCACTTCCAACCTGAAATCCCATTTGTTTTCCTCTACCATATACATCCAGTCTGGTCATTGCCGGATAGCCTGCCTGCAATAGTGCATCTGCAACCTTATCTGCCATTTCCGGACGAATAATCGCACGTATCATTTTCATATGCTTTCCTCCTCTTAATAATAAAAAACAGGGCAAAAAAGCCTTTTATTCTTCGGCTTCTTTGCCCTGCACCATGTTTGTTAAGCACATTTTATAATAAGCTTTCTGAAAGTGCAACGGGTATATCCACAAAAACCATTGTGCATATGCACAAACTCTATTCTATTTACATACATTCACAGGATTTCCGTCCAGATATGCATATACATTATCAAATACTATCTTTGCCCTGCGAAGCATTGACTCTTCCGAGATAAATCCCTGATGTGGCGCAAGAAACGTATTTGGACAGTTGAGCAATGGATAATCCGCAGGAATTGGCGGCTCCATATCAAATACATCGATACATGCATATCCTAGCTCGCCTTTTTTTAACGCTTCTGCTAATGCCGCATTATCAATAATCGGTCCTCTCGCACAGTTTATAAGAATCGCATCTTTTTTCATCAGAGCTATTTTATCCGCACTGATAAATCCTCTTGTATTATCATTCAAAGGAAGATGAATGGAAATAATATCACTCATTGACAAGACCTCATCAAGACTCTTATATTCGATTCCCAATGCTTTTGCTTCTTCTGATTCACTGCGGTTATATGCAATCACCCTTGCGCCAAATGCCTGAAACAGCTTCGCCGTAGTAAGCCCTATCTTTCCAAGTCCTACAATCCCAACCGTTCGTCCTGCAATCTCACGGCCACCGATACCGGCACTTGTTTCCTGGTTTCTAACCCTTCTATCGGCTTCTACCAGATTTCTCAGGGCTGCAATCGCCATTCCAATAGATAACTCTGCAACGGTCTGATTGGAATATCCGGCAGCATTGCAAATCATAATATCCTTTTCGTTACACGCCGCAACACCAATATGGTCGATTCCGGTAAATGCCACGGAAATCATCTTCAGTGCATCCGCAGATTTTACCACCTCCGCAGGATATGGATTATTTGCAATCATCACAATATCCTGACCTTCTGTTCTCTTTTTTAATTCTTCCACATCTGTTGTCTTCGTATCATAGTAGGTAAATTCATGACCTGCCTCCACCATGTCTTTGGAAAGCTCCTCAATCGTTGAAACAGGTACTCCGATAGGCTCTAATAAACTGATTTTCATATGTTTTTCCTCTCTTCTATATATTTTCTTCCATGTTGGACAAATCCAACAGAGTCTTTGCTAAAACTTCTGTGCCGTTTTTCAGCTGGCTATATTCGGTCCATTCCTCCGGACTGTGGCTGATACCTTTTCTACTTGGCACAAATATCATTGCAGCCGGAGCAAACCTGCCGATAAACAGCGTATCATGATAGGGACCACTGATAAGCTCATCATATTCTAAATTTTCTTCCTTACAGTTTGTACGAAGCAGCTCCACAATTTTTTCATTACAGGTCAACGGAATATCATTATTATCTTCCTGGCTGGTATACGTTACGCCTCTTCTTTCAGCTATTTCGTCGAAGCCTGCAAACATATCCTTCATCAGCCGTTCTTTCGTATCTTTATTACAGTCTCTGATATCAACAGAAAAAACGACTTTTCCCGGAATCACATTAACACCGCCGGGAATTAAATTGGCGACTCCTATGGTTGCCGTATTATATTCACTGGGACACTTCAATGCAAGATTTTCAAGAAATAAAGCCATCTCGCATGCCGCCGCAAAAGCATCGTGTCTTTCTTCCATAGAGGTTCCTCCAGCATGGGACTGAACACCGGTAACCGTAATGATAAAGTTTGACGGAGCGCATATTTTTTTGACAATGCCAATGGGTCTGCCGCTTTTTTCCAGACGGTTATTCTGCTCTATATGAAGCTCTACTGCTGCAAATACCTCTCCCATTTTCTTTGGAATCTCTTTAAATTTGTCAAGGTCATAGTGAAGCTCTACTAATTTATCATAAAGGCTCCGCTCACTTTTGTCAAAAATATGCTTTGTGTCTTCCAGACTCATGACTCCCGCTAATGCTCTGCTTCCTAAGCAGCTCAGTCCAAACCGGGTTGGCTCTTCTGAGGTATAAACATTGACCATGATATCACGTTTATGTTCCAGATTACTTTCTTTTATCATGCGCAAGGCTTCCATACCGCACACCACCCCCGCCATTCCATCAAAATTTCCGGCATTTGGCACTGTATCAATATGAGAACCCGTCCAGACCGGAGCCAGCCCGGGCTTAGTTCCGGCAAGCCTTGCAAAGATGTTTCCTATGGCGTCTTCTTCCACTTCCAGCCCAATCCCTCTCATTTCGCTTTTCACATATTCACGATTTTCCAGTTCCGGTTTTGTAAACAGAATTCTCGTTGTTCCATACTCCGGGGTACTGTTAAAACGCGCCATGCCTTCAATCCACTTTTTGATATTATCCTGATTCGCTTTTTCTCTCATAAGACCACCTCCCTCTAAACCACTGTTTGAATCGGCTTTCTTGCCTGAAATGCTCCAAATCCTTTTTCCACCTTAAGTTCATTATCTGCATACACCAACTGACCTCTGACATAAGTTTCTTTTACTTTTCCATGAAATGTAAGCCCTGAAAAGGTTGAATATCCCGCAGTGGTAACAGCCTTATCGTCCGTCATCACATAATCTTCCTTCGGGTCCAGTAAGACAAAGTCCGCATCATACCCCGGAGCTATCTTTCCTTTATTCTCAAGATTAAAAATCTTTGCAGGATTCTCGCTCAGCACTTCTGCAACCTTTGTGACCGGAATCTTTCCCTTTGATACCCCTTCCGAAAATACAACCGGCATTAACGTCTCCATCCCCGGTGTTCCAAGGGGAACCTTGCTGAAATCATCTAATTGTTTCTCTTCCAGATAAAAAGGACAATGGTCGGAACCAACGGTCTTAACATCTCCGTTTCGTATTCCTTCCCAAAGCGCCTCCCTGTCTTCTGCTTCCCTGACGGGCGGTGACTGTATGGCTCTTGGTCCCTCCTTTTCATAAATATCAGAAGTAAAGGTCAAATAATGAGGACAGGTCTCCACAATCAGATGTCCATCACTGTTTTTGCAGATTTCCAGTCCTTCTTTGCTTGTCAGATGCACAATATACACCTTACATCCTAACGCCTTAGCATATGCACTTAACTGGGAAAGTGCAGCAGTTTCACACACCAACGGGCGGCTTGGCGCATAATATTGCATCTGTGTCTTTCCTTCTCTTACTAAATCTTCACGATAAAAACGAACCAGTTCGTCACTTTCTGCATGAACCTCTATTAAAAATCCTAGTTTTTTTGATAATTCCATTAGTCTGATAATATTTGTATTACAGATGGTAAAGCCTGCACCTGCCATATATATTTTCACCGAAGAAATCCCCATCTTAACTACTTCTTCCAGTTGGGCAAGGGTTTCGTCCGTAATATCGGTAAGCTGTAAATGAAAGGAAAAGTCACATACGGCTTTGCTTTTCGCAGATGCCATTCTGTCTTTGATAAGAGCTAATGGAAGAACACCCTTTCTTTGTACTGCAAACATTACTACCGTTGTAGTCCCGCCGGAAACGGCAGCTCTTGTTCCTTCAAAATAATCATCACAGGTCTTATCCACATCTGATTCCTGTTCCACATGAGTATGGACATCAATGGCACCCGGCAGCATGAGCTTTCCATCCGCATCAATCACCTTGTCCGCTTCCCCCATAAACGCTTCACAGAATTTTCCGTCTTCCATATATACGTTTTTTTCCTGCACTTCTTTTGCACTGACAACCTTCGCATTTTTTACTAATATTCTCATATACACACCACCATTCTTTATAACGGAACGTCCCTGTTACAATCTTTTGAATAAACATAGGAAAAGGGCTCTCTTCCTACTCCATATGCCGCCTGCGCACAATAGGCTCCCATCCAGATAAAATCATTTTTCTTAATCCCCATCCATGTTTCATCCAACAAATACATCCCTTCCCCTGACAAAACATATGCGCCATGCTCCTGTACATGTGTCTCAACAAACCCATGACTTGCGCCTGGCTCAAAGCTCAAAATATGCATGTTCATATCGAACGCCAAATCATCTGCCGGCAGAAAATCCTTAATCCATACTTCTTTCATCTCGTCGTAAATGCGAAATGGAACATGATTAATATTCGCACATACTGCGTATGGTTTTTTATCCTCATATGGAACATATCTTTGCTTATACAATAAAAGCTTTGCATGTGAGCTTAAAATTTCAAACTCTATTCCCGCTGCCGGAGGCGCATATAGATAACCTCCCGCATTATGAACTTCCTCCACGTCTTCCGTCTTAAGCATTACATCGCCTTCCACGATATAAATAAATGTTTCCATCCCTTCCGTTTTCCCATAGGGCTTTACCGTTTTTCCACCTCTGTCGCCTTCCACCACAATCTGCACAAATCCTGCTCCCATTTTAGGTGATGCAATAATACTGTTATAACACCCTTCTATTTCAGGAATTCTGTTATTTACCAATCCGGTATCCGGAATTACTGCCCACAGTCCTTGTTTTACAACGGCTCTTGTTCCTAATAAATCCTTTGGATATCCCATATTATCATCCTCCTATGAACTAAAATGAGGCGCGAAGTTTCTTATAGAAACCTCATCGCCTCTACCTGGTTTTATTATAAACACATACGTTTCTTATGTTTAGTGCAGTTTGCACATTGTTTCCCGGATTTTAACCCAAAGTGCACTGTTTATTGATGGTAACTCTGTAAGATTTTCTTTGCTCTGATTCCCAATCGCAGATTAAATATTACCTCCGGTACTTTCAAATCAACCTGCAATATATCTTCTATTCTCTCCACACGGCACATCATTGTATTTCTATGCAGGTGCAGCTTTTGCGCCGCTTTTGAAGTATTACAATTATTCTCCAGAAACGCTTCTAATGTCTGCAAAAAATCTGTGTTGTTCTCACGGTCAAACACATCTAATTCCACCACCGTATTGTTGTATATTGACAGCAGATGATCAAGAGAAATCGCATTTCCAAGTAAATCATAAATCATCATATCTCCGTAGTAGTAAACATTTTTCTCCGGGAAAATAATTCTTCCTAAACGAATTCCTTCAATGACCTGTCTGAAAGATTCCGAAATATGATGAAGGGAGCGGCCAGTTGCGCTGACACTAATCTTTATTGGTATCTCCATTTTTAAAAGGACTCCAAGTATCCTTTCTACCGCAATCTCCGTATTCTCTCTGATTAGCCTGTCCGTATGCTCCTCACTATACAGATGATATACAATAAATCCATCCCGAAAAGGAATTACATATTCCAGACATTTATTCTCATATGTGGTCTGTTTCACCGCACGCTCAAAGTTTTCCGTAATCTCTTTTCTTTTATAAAATGTCAGCCTTTGAAACCCTTCCATCTCAAAAAACATACAAATTCTCTTTTTGGTAAAATCGAAATTCCAAACATCACAATATTGCTGAATCATTTCATCCGTAGTATTGTGATTCATTAATACATTTGTCAAAAATCCTTCCTGTGTAAAACGCCTGTTTTCATTTTGCAATTCTTTTTGTAATAAATAAATTGCAAGCACTCCGGCGCTGTTTTCAAGAATGGTATATTCTTCCTTTGGTACTTCGTGTATCGTCTCAACAACCCCAAGAAAACCTTTGAGATTTTTATCAATCGCAACAGGGCTTATCATCACATTTATGTTTCCTTCTCCGTTACTGATACTTATCCGGTGAAGCCGGAACTGATTTTCATTATAATAATCTATCAGATTTTGACAGTCAAACTTTGTAAAGACTGCTTCTACACCAGAAAGATTCAAATAATCTTCAACCGCAATCTTATTGTCCTCATGATTTTCAAAAGACAACAGATTAAAACTTTCATCCAGTAAAACTACGGGATTGCGAAAAGCAAGAGATATATTAAATACTGCTGCATCCATATTTTCACCGGATAAGATTGCTTTTGTTACCTGCTGATATAAAAGATTTTCTTTTTCTATCTTGCTCATGGAATCGGTGAAGAAGTTAGCATATACTAACTTCATAATGTCCGACATTCGCATTTCGTATGAAATTGCAAAAACCGGAAATCCGAGTCTGTTTCCTTCTTCAATCAAAATCTCCGGAACATCACGATAATAACGATTTACTTTTATCCCCAGACCAACCGCGCCCTTTTCCTTAAGTCCCGCGATTAGTCCATTTAAGATTGCCGTATTGTTATAGGAAACATAACCGGTTGAAACCACCAGCTCTCCTCCCCGCAGCCAGTTAAGGATTTCCGGACTGTCAATAACGGTGACATTTTCAATTCTTGCATCCAGACCATTTTCCCCTGCCACACAAGTCATTTCATTATGCGTAATCTGTTTTAATAAATGTTTTATTGTAATAGACATATCACGAATCTCCTTCCTTATTTTAAATGCGCCAAAAACCTGTCTTTTCTTTCGAAAAACAGGTTCTTAGCCGCCCTATGAAAATATTCGTTCAGCGAATCTCTTTTTATTTTAAATGTTAAAGCTATTTTGCTGTTACTTTTTCAGGCAATACAGATTCTAAAATACTCCAGTCTGCATAGTCCTCAGCGGTGAATACAGTTGTAGTTACCTCTTCTTCTACGGCAAATTCCGCAACGCTTTGGCATGCTTCAATAAAATTGTCGTCAACAACAGTTGTATAATCATTTTCACTCATAATAATCTCTAACAAATCTTCATCCATCTCATAGATCGGAGCTAAAATACTAATTGCTTCTGTTCGGTTGTCATTGATAAAATCGGTTCCCTTATTTAATGCCACAATCATCTTTTCTAAAATTTCCGGATTATTCTCAATTACGTCCTCGGAAGCCTCTAAGCTGGTGTAAATCTGACAGTAATTTACGTCCTTACCATTTTCAGGATCAGCCACATAATTTTTTGTTCCCGAGCAGAGATAGTGTGCCCCCTGTAAAACTGCATTTGTCACAAATGGCTCCCAACATACCATAATATCAATTTGTCCTGAAGTAAGGGCTGCAACCTGCTCTGATGCGGATAGGTTTACAAATGTTAAGGAATCTTTATTAAGTCCATATTCCTCATAAAGTTTTTCAATGGCAAGGTATGCTTCTGTTCCGGGAACCATACCAACCGTCAACCCTTCAAGCTCTGATACATTATCCTCTGTGATTTCAAGCCCTTCACGAATTGCACAGGACTGCGTACCGCCGATGTTACATACAGGAACAACCGCTTTCATTGGAACATTATTCTCCAGCCAGCCGTATAAATTGTACATGGTACCCATTGCAATAACATTAGAACCATTGGCTACATAACTTGCAAGGTCAGGACCACTGGCTACAACTTCCGTTGTTACATCAAGACCTTCTTCCTCAAAATATCCCTGGTCCAGCGCTACATAATAAGCAGCCGACATCTGCGGATCATTAATTGCATATACAGTGACAGGTGTTAATTCACCGGAACCTTCCTTCGTGCTTTCTGTTTTAGATTTCTCCGTTGACGCGGTTTGGGTATTCCCTCCGCAGCCAGCCATTGCAGCCATCATTGTCACTGTCAGTCCTGTTGCTAAAAGTTTTTTCATCATTTTTTTCATAATATTCCTCTCCTTTGTTTCTTTTTTATTAAAATTACACTTTGCTGTAATTAAAACCCTGTGAACTGCGTTTTAGTTATCTACTGCTGCACCAATCCCTGTCTTTTTCCATTTAAACAGCCTGTTTTCTATAAAACTAATGAAGAAGTAAATTACCAGATACAATGCTGCAATCAAAAACATCGACATAAACATATCAGAAACCCGGAAATAATTTTTGGAATCTACAATAATATAGCCTAAACCGGTTGCCGAGCCCATCATCTCTGCTACGACCAGTCCTGAAAATATGAGTGCCAGACTTGTTTTCATACCTGCTATTACCGTTGGCAATGCCGCTTTTATTGTTATCTTATAAAATATCTGCCAGGGCGAAGCTCCAAGACTCAGTGCCATTCGTATCAATGCCGGGTCAATATTATTAATTCCTTCTCTCGTATAGGAAAGCATTGGAAAGAACGTAACATATCCAATCATAATGTATTTGGGAAGCTCTCCAATCCCGAACCAGATAATAAACAATGGCATAAATGCATACGCCGGAATCGGTCCGATAAAGTTAAAAATTGGGTCAACTATGTTAGAAACTGCCTTATTACTGCAACAAATATAGCCTACAACAACAGCTAAAAGTGTTCCTCCCAAAAATCCAATCAGCACTCTCCGCAGGCTCGCGAAGATATGTGCAAGCAAAGTTCCCTTCTGAATATACTCCGCTGCCGTCTGAAGAATATTAATGGGTCCGGGCAGGAAATTTGGATTCATCCATTGGGCCGTTTCATTCATGGTACTGCATATCTGCCAGATTACCAGAAACATTACGATTGAAACTACATTTAACACCTTATATCTTTTTTCGCTCTTTTTCTTTTTTATGGAATTTTCTTCTTTTATCCTTGCCATAGTCAGCACCTCTTTTCTTAATCATTTGTGATTATGGTCTTATTTACATGTTCTGCCTGCCCTTCCGCCAGCATTTCTTCGTAACGATTGACATACCCAACGAACTTCGGATGATTCATTTCTCTGTCTCTTGGAATATCAATTTTTTCGTTTACTGCAATCTTTCCATTCTTCAACATAATAATTCTGTCGGCTAAGTAAACCGCCTCAGGAACGCTATGTGTAATAAACAAAACGGTTGTCTTTTCCTTTTCCCAGATGTTTAACAGCTCTTTTCTCATATTTTCTCTGGTAAAAGGGTCCAGTGCCGAAAAAGGCTCATCCATCAGCAGCATATCCGGATTGTTTGCCAGAGCTCTTGCAATACCAACTCTCTGTTTCATACCACCGGAAAGACTTGCCGGATAATAACCTGCATATTCTTCCATCCCCACCATTTTTACATATTTCATTGCAATCTCTTTTGCATTCTTTTTCTTATTCACAGATGGTCCAAATGCTACATTTTCTAAAACAGTATACCATGGACATAACGCATGTTCCTGAAATACGACGCCTCTGCTTTGTGAAGGCTTTTTGATTTCTTCTGAATCTATCCAGCAGTCTCCTCTTGTTGGCGCCGCAAACCCGGCTAATATACTAAGCAACGTACTCTTTCCACATCCGCTTTTTCCTAATACACAGACAAATTCGTGGTCTTTTACCAAAAAAGAAATGTCATCCAAAACAATCTTTTCATTTCCATTCTCATCTAAAAAGCTTTTGGATAAATGATCTACATATAACATATCATTTCTCTCCTTCCTCTTATTTTTAGATTTGGTTTACTTCATGGAATAACCAAAAAAAGAGACGACAAAAACTTTTTTGACGTCTTTGTCATCCCTTAACTTAGGTTTATTATATCGACTAACTATGCTTTTCAACAGTGCAGTCTGCACAATAATTTGTCTTTATTTCTGTTTTTTGCACAAAACTCTCTGTTTCACGTTCTAATACTCAAACACTGCCACACCATATGCCGGCAAAGGATACGCAAAGGAAAATTCCCGGTTATCGCACTCCTTTTTCACTGCCTTATAAGTAAGCGGGCGCTTTTCGCCTGTTCCACCATACTTTTCCTCATCACTGTTAAAAATCAGCTTATACTGCTTTCTCTTTGGTACGCCTACCCGGTAATCCTCTCGTGCCACCGGAGTAAAGTTGCATACAAACAGCAGATTTCTTCTGCCGCTCTTACTCTTTCTCACAAAGCTGAAAACACTGCGGTATGCATCATCCGCATTAATCCATTCAAAATTATCCCAATCTGTATCTGCTTCGTACATTGCCGGATATTTTGTGTATATATGCAGCAAATCTTTTACAAAGGTCTGAAGCTGTTTATGGCTGTCTTCTGCTAATAAAAACCAGTCCAGCTCCCGTTCCTCACTCCATTCACGGAGCTGTCCAAATTCCTGTCCCATAAACAGAAGCTTTTTACCCGGATGTCCCATCATAAAGGCATATCCTGCCTTAAGATTGGAAAACTTATCTTCTCCCTCTCCCGGCATTTTGTTAATCATAGAGCATTTTAAATGTACTACTTCATCATGAGACAATACCAGAATATAATTTTCGCTGCTGTTATAGCTCATAGCAAAGGTCATCTTATTGTGATTATCTTTTCTAAAATATGGGTCCAGCTTCATATAATCCAGGAAATCATGCATCCATCCCATATTCCACTTAAAGCTAAAGTTCAGTCCGTCTTCTTCTACAGAACCTGTAACCTTCGGCCATGCAGTAGATTCTTCTGCAATCATCACGGCTCCCGGATTTCTTCCCAGAATCAATGTGTTAATATGCTTAAAGAACTCGATTGCTTCCAGGTTCTTATTGCCGCCATATTCATTGGCAACCCACTGCCCATCCTGCTTACCATAATCAAGATACAACATAGATGCAACTGCATCTACACGCAGTCCGTCTATATGATAATGCTCTATCCACATCAAAGCGCTTCCAATGAGGAAGTTCTTCACTTCATTTTTTCCATAATCAAAAATCTTGGTTCCCCAGTCCGGATGCTCCCCTTTCTTTGGGTCTGCATATTCATATAAACAGGTACCGTCAAACTCCGCAAGTCCATGGGCATCCTTCGGGAAATGAGCCGGTACCCAGTCTAAAATCACACCAATATTATTTTTATGGAGATAATCTACCAGGTATGCAAAATCCTCCGGCGTACCATACCGTGCAGTCGGTGCATAATATCCGGTTACCTGATAGCCCCAGGAGCCATCGAAAGGATACTCTGATATTCCCATTAATTCCACATGGGTGTATCCCATCTCTTTTACATAAGCCGTCAGGCGTTCTGCCAATTCCCGATAACTGTAAAAGCCTTCATCCTCTCTGCCCGGATGACGCATCCAGGAACCAGGATGTACCTCATAAATCGCCATGGGCTGACTATGTACATCCTTCACGGCTTTCCGCTTTTCCATCCATTTATTATCGGTCCATTTAAAATGCTCGATATCCGTTACCACAGATGCTGTACCGGGACGAAGCTCCGCATAATTTGCATAAGGGTCTGCCTTATAAAGTTTTCTTCCGTCACGGGTCTCTATATAGAATTTGTACATATCTCCTACGGACGCTTCCGGTATAAAAGCCTCATAAATGCCCATAGGCTCCAGGCGCTCCATCTCATTAGCATCCTCCTGCCAGTTATTAAAGCTGCCAATGACGCTTACCTTTTGTGCATTAGGCGCCCACAGGGTAAAGCAGATACCCTTTTTCCCTTTTTCTACTACAGGATGCGCTCCCAGCTTCCGGTAAATATCATAGTGTGTCGCCTGCCCAAAATAATACATATCAAGTTCTGAAAATCTGCCCATAATTCCCACTCCTGTTCCTTTTAGTTTTCAAAATCTTTTTCACGTAAATACAGATAACCTTCCGGACTATATTTCTTTCCGCCAAATAATTTCTTAAGCCCGCCCCTGTCCGCATGATCTATGGCTGTATCTACGATTTCTTTTACCTCGGTCAATGTTGTTGCCTCATCTAACTTTTGTATATTGCTGATGCAGTTATACAAGGCCAGTATTCCCATATCGTCAATCTCACATTCCTGTTCCAAAGCATATGACTTGGCGAATTCTACCAGTTCATCACTGGTAAACACCGGTATCTTAATCCTTTCCGTAAACTTACGCGTAAAGTTTGCATCTCTTCCTAATACCTTCTCTATTCCTGCTCTGGTATCTTCCATAATAATCATAAGCCCCTGTGTATCCTGCTCCATCAGCAGTGATAACTTAGTTACGGTCTCCTGTGACATGTCACCTGCTTTTTCAATAATCAGATAACCGCCGGCTACCTTTTTCAGCAACTTGGACAAATCCTTTTGATTCAGGGATGATGCTGCAATCTTTCCAATCTTTCCATTGGATTGCTTACTACTCTTTTGAATTGCTTTGATAATATCCGTAGCAAGCACGGTCTTTCCGCTTCCTCTTCCGCCCATAATAAGAATATTTCCTGTAGCCGAAGTATTGCTGTTTCCGCGTCTGTGAAGGGTTCCTTCCAGCACCTGACACAACTGCTTCTCCATTCCCGTAACCGGAACAAAATAAGAGAAAATCTCCTTTTGCTCTTCGTTCAGCGCTGTAATGGGCTCTTCCTGAATTTTGGCAAGCTCTATCTCTTCTTTCGGAAGCTCCACTTCATTCTTCAACAGACTTTCCAGATATTCCTCTGATGAGGATTCTTGCTGTTCCTGCTGTTCTTTTTCTATCGCCTGCATGGTTCCTGCTTCTAAAGCCTGCTGTACTTCCGCTAAGTCAATGGTGGGCTCCGGTACGTTTTCCGGGGTCTCCTCCGGTTCTGACAATTCTTGCGGTTCTTCTAAATCCTCCGGTTCTGCTATTACTTCCGGCTCTTCTGTTTCTCCCAGCTCTTCTGTTTCTTCCGGCTCTTCTGTTTCTTCCGGTAATGGCAATTCCTCTTCTAACAAATCCTCCGGCAGCTCTACTTCCGGCAGCTCTACCTCCGGCAGCTCTCCGGTTCCCTGTAAGTAATGCTCTGCCATCAATTCCTGTGGAGAAACGCCGGCATCCAGCTTCGGCATTACATCCGTCAGGCGCTCCATAATCCCTTCTGCCTCCTGAAGTGCCTTTGCTTTGGCAGACTCAAGCTTTCTCTGTCTTGCGGTCTCCATGGCAGCCTCCGCTGCCCGCTTGGTTCTTTCCCACTCTGACAATACATCTTCTATGCTCATCTGTCCGTTTACCTGTGGCTCGCGATTGCCGCTTTCCGGTACGAACAGGCTAATCTGTCCGTCATAATCTTCCGCCAGCATCTCTTTAAAGTTTATTTTCAAGGAACCGTCAATTTCTTCATCACTTTCAATGTGTCCGTATTTTTCTTCTTCGGCACCCTCTTCCTCCGCCGGCATCTGCAGATATGGTATTTCCTCTACCATTTTCTTTATGTTATCCATCGTATCTGTTACGGTTTCCTGAGAGCTTGCGTCCATAATCTGCTGCATGCTCTTTGCAAGCTCAGCCTGCAGATTCACCGTATTGAACTTACCTGTATTGGCTGTCACCTTGGGAATCTGAACCGTTTCCCGGACAATTTCTCCGGATTCCAGCATATCGGTAGGGCGAACCTCTACGATTCCCTCTTTTCGATGCTTGAACTGACGGTACTTATCTTCCTGAAACTTATTCAGGGGCTGATAAAGCATCTTTAATTCCAATGCCTTTTCTACATATTTCCCATCACCAAACCATAAAATCAGTTCATCACAAATTGCAACACAACGCTCACTGTTACCTGCCCGGTGATATAAATATGCCAATTCAAACGCCCACTCTTCGGTATATTCCCGTTCCTTAAATTCCTCCAAAATATCAATCTGTTCTCCAAGAGAGGCTCCGCCTACCTTGGCAATTTCATATCGCAATACATAACGAAGATTATCGTAAGGCGCAATCTCCAAAAACTCATCATAATATTCCTTTGCCTCTTCAATATTTCCCATTTTGAGGGCAACCAACGTCAAACGATAAATAATATTTCTTCCTACAGAAGAGCGGTCATATGCCATCAGAAGAATCTCTCTGCTGTCTTCATACCGCTTATTCCGGTCATATATTTCTCCCACCATACAAAGGGTTGATGCACTTTTTACTTTACGCCAATTAATCGTATCTGCAATCTCTACCGCTGTCTTATAATCTTTTTCTGCTACAAGGTTTTTTAACTGTTCCAGCTTTAATTTGTATTCATATTTATCCACTTATGTCACCTCAAACTCCATAAAAGGTATAGCTTCCCTAATTATCACTTTATTGCATTTAGTGTAACATATGAACCCTATATATGTCAAAATTTATCCAAAAAAATAGTATCCTGCAAACTACCATATCTTTGATTGGTTTTCTTTGCAAAATACTATATTTTGTTACGTGTAAAAAATCACTTTCCACTATTTTCCGGCTTCTGTTTTGTCATCCTCCGGATTTTTATTTTTCTGCTTTTTATCCTCCGGATTTTTATCTGTCTCCCAGTGTTCCAATTTATGCTCCTGGATATTCAGACACCGTACATCGGTATATTGACTTGTTTCTTTCGGAAGTTTTTTCCTTTCCAGTACATAATTTATTATATTGCGGATAATATAATAAATTACTGCAAAGACAGGAACTCCCATAATCATTCCCAGTACACCGAAGAGCCCTCCTCCAATCAGAATGGCAAACACCACCCAAAAAGAGGTCAGTCCTGTAGAATCTCCTAAAATCTTAGGTCCGATAATATTTCCATCCACCTGCTGCAACACCAGAATAAAGATAATAAAATACAATCCATGCAGCGGACTTGACAGCATAATCAAAATAGCACTTGGAATGGCTCCAAGGTATGGTCCGAAAAACGGAATGATGTTCGTAACCCCTACAATTACGCTGACTAACAATGTATATGGCATCTTTAAAATGGATAGTCCTATAAAACAAAGAATTCCGATAATCAGGGAATCTAAAATTTTTCCGGAAATAAATCCGCCAAAAATCTTGTTGCTCTTGTGTCCTGTGTGCACGATTGCGTTTGCCTGCTTTGCCGGAAATAATGCATATACCAGTTTTTTCGCCTGTCCGATAAAGGTTTCCTTACTCATCAGTACATAAATAGAAATAATAATTCCGATAATTACATTAAACAGAACCTTTACCACGCTAATGGCTCCTGTGGTAAGAGACGTAAGTATATTTTTGGTCTGCGGGAGAAAATCAGTCTTCGCCCAATCTTCAAAAAACGTTATTCCCTGCCGAAGTCCCTGTTCTAAATACTTCGCTATCTCGCTTTCCTCGTCAATATAGCTTCCTGCCCAGTCCGTAAAGTAATTTACCTGTTTTGGCAAATCCACAATCATTCCTTCTATGCTGCTATACAGCTCCGGAATTACCATTTGCAGTAAAATCCCAATGATTAATCCTACGAATATCAGTGCGCCCAAAATACTTATCATGCGGCTGAATTTTTCTGCTCGTTTCTGATTTTTCATTCTTTTTTTCAAAAGCGGCAGTAAATGCTTCTCTTCAAACTTTACAATGGGATTTACTAAATAAGCAATTATTAATCCAATCGTGATAGGCTGTAGAATATTTAACAGTTTATTCCACAGCTCTGCCAGTCCGGCATACCGATAGATTAGAAAAAATACGGATATGCTTGCTATAATTACAATAAAAGCGGTAAGCCCTATCGCTAAATAGGGCTTAATGTTCCAGTTCGCTTTTCGATTTTCTGTCTTTTTGCTATTCTCTTCCAAAATGATTCCTCTTTTCTTTTCATTTTGAAATGCTCTAATTTCAGAATGTCTATCCTTTGTAGTAGTTAATCAAGCATCCCTTTAAGATGATGGTACGCTCATCCTCTGTCAGTTCTCCCATTTTCAGGGTAAACTCTTTCAGAGTGCTATCCTTTACCACATATGCTGTAATTTCTGTTTTGCGTTCCTCTACTGCCTTACGAACATCCGGCACGAAAATATAATCTCCATTTGTGAACGGCAATTCGCCCTCCTGAATCAGGAATGGAAGCATACCCCAGTTAATGAGGTTTGAGCGATAACGCTTGGTTGCATACTCGTTCGCAATATTTGCCCAGCCGCCTAACACTTTCTGACAGGAAGCTGCCTGCTCTCTTGCGGAACCGTCACCCGGTTTTACTGCAAAAATCGTACTTCCGAAGCCAATACTGCTCTCTTTGTGGAAATCCTTTTCCGGGAATTTCTCTTTCACAGCTGCCATGACAGGCTTTAACTCTTCTACTGCTTCTACCGGACATTTTCCGGCTTCTACTGCCTTCTGTGCTTTCTGAATCTCTTTTGCACGTCCTACATAAGCAGGGTCTTTTCTGGATAAGGTAAACTCTGCTAAGCCCAACGGGTTGGAACGATAGGAAGAGGTCTCACCGGACGGAATCAGCTCGTCTGTGGTGGTAACAGGGTCGTGAATCTCGGAAACAACCTTAAGCACCATGTTTTCCGGCAGCTCACTCATTGCAGGCCAGTCTTTGATATTCGGACCAAACTTGATTTCCTGGGATGGGTCTGCTACACCCTTGCTGTCAAATACGCGGTTTGCGTAGATATTGCTGTCAAAGTGATATTTTGGATTGCTGTAGTTTACATCCATATCGGTTGCAGGTGTTAAATATCCCTTATTCGCTGCTGTTGCTGCAATGGAACGGGCATCCATCAAGGCTACGGATGCAATCTGTCCGCTCTGAAGCTTGGAACCTTCACGGTTCGGGAAGTTTCTTGTTGAGTGACGGATAGAGAATCCATTGTTGCTTGGGGTATCTCCTGCACCAAAGCATGGTCCGCAGAAGGCTGTCTTTAAGATAGCTCCGGTCTCCATGAGGGTTGCTGCTGCTCCGTTTTTCACCAGTTCCATATATACCGGCATACTTGCAGGATATACACTTAAGGTAAATTCATCAGAACCAATGCTTGCTCCCTTTAAAATGTCTGCTGCATCACAGATATTTTCAAATCCGCCACCGGCACAGCCTGCGATGATTCCCTGGTCAACATAGAGCTTTCCGTTTCTCACTTTATCCTTCAATGTAAAGTCTACGGCGCCGTCTAAGCTTACTAATGCCTTTTTCTCGCAGTCATCTAAGATGTCCATTAAGTTTGCATTCAATTCTTCAATGGTATAGGTATTGCTTGGATGGAATGGCATTGCAATCATCGGTTTTACCTTGCTTAAATCTACTTCAATCATTCCATCGTAGTATGTTACCTGTCCCGGATTTAATTCCTTATATTCCTCTGTTCTTCCATGAATGTCATAGAATTCACGAATGGTATCATCTGTTCTCCAGATAGAAGACAGACAGGTGGTCTCTGTGGTCATAACGTCCACGCCGATGCGGAAATCTGCGCTTAAGTTAGACACGCCCGGTCCTACGAATTCCATTACTTTATTATTTACATAACCATTGGCAAAAACTGCCCCGATAATGGCAAGCGCCACGTCCTGAGGTCCTACGCCCTTTTCCGGCTTTCCTGTCATGTAAACGCCGACTACCTTTGGCATGTTAATGTCGTAAGTCTTGTTTAACAACTGTTTTACTAATTCAGGACCACCTTCGCCCATTGCCATGGTTCCTAATGCACCATAACGGGTATGGGAATCAGAGCCTAAAATCATTTTTCCGCCGCCTGCAAGCATTTCTCTTGCAAACTGATGGATTACTGCCTGATGAGGTGGCACATAAACACCACCGTACTTCTTGGCACAGGTCAGACCAAACATGTGGTCATCCTCGTTGATGGTTCCACCTACGGCACAAAGGGAGTTGTGGCAGTTGGTCAGTACATAAGGTACCGGGAACTTTTCTAATCCTGATGCTCTTGCGGTCTGAATGATTCCAACGAATGTGATATCATGGGATGTTAATTTATCAAACTTGATTTTCAGCTTGTCCATATTTCCAGACGTATTGTGGTCTGCAAGAATACCGTATGCAATGGTGTTTTTTGCTGCTTCTTCTTTTGAAATACTCTTTCCAACGGCTGAATTAATGGCTGCTTCGGCCTGTGCATTGTCCTCCACCAAAGTGGTGCCATTTACCAGATATACACCGCCGTCATGCAATTTTATCATAATCTGTCCTCCTAATTTGGTATTTAATAATGAAAAAGCCGATGGGAAATCCCATCGACTTTACTTTTCCCTATTAACGTATTATACTGGTCTCCCGCAGGAATTGCAAGGTAAAATACGTTTTTTACTAAATTGCTGTGATAGAATTTAAAAATTCCTGTACAGCACTTTCTGATGCATCTGTATATGTTACGGTAAATGTCATCACATAATTTCCTACCTGACGAATATAAGCCTTCTGCATCATTCCGGCTACATTCACGAAAACAACAGTGAAATCCATTCCGCCCAGTGATTCTTCTGTAATGTCAGTTTCTTCTATGGTGTAACCGGCGCTCTGGTATGTCGTCTTCAAATTGCTTTCCATAAGCTTTGCATAAGAATCTGCATCCAATTCCATACCAATAGAACGTTTTGTCTCTTCAATAACAATCTGAATGTTTGCTGAATTATCCTCTGTTGCAGCTATTACATCATAAATGGTTCCGGCAAGGCTCTCCTGAATGGAATCACTATCATATTCTGCATTCTCCATCATCTCTGCGCCAGCTCCCAACGCCTGCTGAATCTGTTCCTCCGTATACAAAACAAATCCTTCCGGAATCGTTGCCTGAACTCCCATGCTCTCATTGGTGTAAACATTTCCGTCAAAGGTTCCTCGTTCTGCTGTTACTGCTTCGCTATCAACTTCTATATCTTCTTCGTCGAAATCCTCTTCCTCAATGTCGTCTTCATTCAAGTCGTCTTCATTCAGGTCTTCCACATCCACGTCATTCTGCTGCTTGCTCGCCTCAAATGCTCCTTTTTCCACATTCTTATCATCACTTCCACATGCTGTCATAGAAAGTGCCAGTGTCAGCGCTAACATACATGAAATAACTTTTTTCTTCATATCTCTTCCCCTTTGGTTTATTTTTTTCTATTGTAACCTTGTTTTTCTCCTGTGTCAATCTTCTGCGCCATTTTCTACCGTGGACTCCCGCCGGAAACTGATGCTGACTTTAAAGAGGTCTCCATCCAAATAGATTTCGAATTCGCCTCCCATAAGCTCCGTAAGGTTCTTGGCAATAGACAATCCCAGACCGCTTCCTTCGGTGCTTCGCGATACATCTCCACGAATGAAACGTTCTGTCAGTTCATCCGCCTGAATATTCAATGCATTCTGAGAAATATTCTTAATAGAAAGCGTTACCCAGTCCTCTTCCATCGTCATATCCACATACACACGGGTATTTGCCATAGCATATTTTGCCACGTTATTGTAAAGATTTTCCACTACGCGCCATATTCTTCTGCCATCTGCCATAATGACTACCGGCTCTCTTGGCAGTTTAGTAATGGCGGTTAATCCCTTTGCTTCAAACTTTTCGTTAAATTCACCACCGGTCTGATAGACCAGCTCCACGAAATTAATCCGTTCCATCTGAAGGGTAATATTTCCCGAGCTTATCTTGGATGCCTCTAACAGGTCCTCTGTCAGCTGTTTCAATCTCTGGGACTTCTGCTCTAATACCTCAAGATAATTCTGCGCCCGTTCATTTGGAATATCTTCCCGCTTCAGCAAATCAACATAATTGATAATCGATGTCAGCGGTGTTTTGATATCATGGGAAACATTGGTAATTAAGTCTGCTTTCAAACGCTCATTCTTCATGCTGTTATCTACTGCATGGAATAATCCGTCTCCAATGGTATTTACCGCCTCCGCAAGCTTTTTATTGTCTCCCTTTAATTCCCTGGTATCAATTTTAAACTCAAGGTCTCCTTCGGAAATATTGCGAATCCCTTCTAACACCTTGTTGCGCTGAATGCCCTCCCGGACAATGAACACGCCCTCTATCAGACTCATGCCGATAAAGAAGATAATCCCAAGCATCTGATATGCTTCATCCCATTCCATTAATAGCGGAATCATAATCAGACACCCCAGAAAATGTATTCCGAACCAGATAATCATCTTGGTTGCCGGCTTACGGGCATGAAATGCACTTCCGATTCCCTGCAAGAGCCAATGGGTAATACTTCCGCTCCAAAGCACGCCTGCACGGATTCTTCTTACAAAGCTCAGATAGAATAACATAAACAACGCTAAACTGAAAAACGCAAGCACCCCGGATATCACCAAAAGTCCTGCCAGCTCTGAAGCGCCGAATCGATAAAACACATCACCATAAATTACAATGGATGTAATGGCCCAGATTGCTGCGGCTATAAATACGAGCTCTGTGGGAATTTTATCAAACCAGCATATGACAGGCTCTTTGTGCTCCCCAGTCTTTCCTGCAATGGTGCTTAAATAGATAAAACAAATAAGACATCCCAATGCACTGATTACCATGGCGACCGTACCTATATAAATCCACGGATACATTTGACTGTATTCCTGCTTCGCTTGATAAAAACTGTCTTCCTGTGGAAATGATGTGTTTACGCAGATAAACAAAATATTTCCCTTTCCACCATATACCTGTTCAATTCCATTGTAAAAGACATCTTCCATTCCCTTTACATTGGTCTCAAGACGCATATCAGATTCTCTGTAAAAGAAATATTTTCCCATTTCTTTTCCATACTCTGTGAAATCCTCGATTTCCACGTCTTCCAGATTGGTGTATATACTATCTTCATTTCCCTTTTTTATCCAGTAATAAACGTTGCTTCCTTCTTTTCCCAGATTATAACGATTTAAGCATTTCTTATAGGTATTTACTTCCTGTCCTATATTTTCCAGGGTATATTCCAATGCCTCATACATCTTCTGCATCTGAACTTCTGTACATTTTCCCTGAATAAAATCTGTCCAGATTCCGCTTCCGTCTACAGAAAGATATTCTTCATTCACAAAACTGTATTCATTACTATAAGAGCCCTTCAACATTCCCAAATCCTGTAGTAACAAGGTCAGTTCGTCACTGTTTAATTCATACAATTCTCCCGCAATGACTCTTTGGATAATCTCCTCCAGCGGTTCTTCCTGCTGTCCCTCTTCTGTGTCAGCGCTCTCCTGGGACGGTTCTATTTCTAAGTCACTTTCTTCTGCCACTTCTGTACTGTTAAATACTCCGCTGCTTTCCAAATAAGCAACATTGTAAGAACCGCCATAGGAACGCTCTACCTGCGAAACAATGACCATCTGTAATTCCGCGCTCATATCCCCCAGACTTTCAATCTGCTTTTCCTGATTAAAAACAGATGCACCGTCTCTGCTCACACTTTGCTTCTGATAGATTCCGTTATTGATATAAAATGTGGAGGTAAACTGGTAATCCGATGTAGTATAGCTTCTTGCCCACTCTACCAGTTCTCCCAGGTAATAACGTCTTGACTGCGTTTCATCCTCTGTCAGCTTATCCTCGGAAACATCTCCAACTCTTCCCTGGCTATTATAATACTTTTTAATATCAATCTGTTTCTCGGCATCATAGTTTCCCGCGGTTTCAAATTTTTTACGAAGCTCCACAAAATTAAAAATATCTTCCGCGGATTCCTGAAACAGAGAGGAAAAATATGCTGAAGTCGAAAAAGACTTATTCTTGATATCTCCGAAATCCAGAATATTTTTCTGAAAAAGAGTTGTTACCAACAATATGGATATCACCAGCACAACAAAAAGAATCTGTTGGATAATTACTACAGTCGCTTTTAATCCGGTAGAATATCGAAGCTTCTTCATTCCTTCACTCCTTTATTTGGATTTTTCTATTTTGTATCCCACTCCCCAAACAACTTTCAAATATCTTGGTTCCTTAGGATTAATCTCTATTTTTTCCCGAATATGCCGAATGTGTACTGCCACCGTATTATCCGCACCAATGGCATCTTCATTCCATATATTTTCGTATATCTGGTTGATGGAAAATACCTTTCCCTGATTCTTCACTAACAAAAGCAGAATATTATATTCAATGGGAGTAAGCTTGACCATCTCGTCATCTACGGTGACTTCCTTCAAATCATCATTGATTACCAGACCACCTACCTGATAGATTCTCTGGCTGTTTTCTGCTGCATTTCCAAGCTGTGTATAACGCCGCAGCTGAGACTTCACTCTTGCCACTAATTCCAATGGATTAAAGGGCTTTGTAACATAGTCATCCGCCCCAATATTCAATCCCAGAATCTTGTCTGCATCCTCTGACTTTGCAGAAAGAATAATAATTGGAATACTGCTTTCTTCCCGAATCTTTAGGGTAGCACGAATCCCATCTAACTTGGGCATCATTACGTCAATAATCAAAAGATGCACCTCTTTCTCCCGAAGTACTAAAAGCGCCTGTTCCCCGTCATATGCTTTCAGGATGTTATATCCTTCCTGCTGCAAATATATCTCTATTGCGTCTACGATTTCTTTGTCATCATCACATACTAAAATATTCTTCATATCCTTCACCTCATAAGTTAGGGACATCTGCCATATTATTCTGACGTATGTCCCTATTGTAACAGCTGATTTTTAAATTACTAACAGGAAATTTATTAAGATTTCCGAAAGGTCATTATTTTTTGCCAAAAGGAAAGCGCCTGTCTTTACTTTCTGTCTGCTTCTGCTTAAAATATGCGGAATCCAGATTTACTTTTACTTCCGGCGCGGTATGCACAGCAGGACGCTCTTCCTGTTCCTCCCGGTTCCCTCCCATGGAGGCTCTCTGGCGCAGGCTTTCTGCAAATTCCTTTCCGGTCAATCTGGAGAGGCTTTGGGATACTTCATCCTCATTTTGATTATCCAGACTGCCGTTCTCGTCATAATGTTTTCCGACCTGGTCAAAATATGCTTTGTTTATCTTTATTTCCGGCTGGATAGCGGAATACGTCTTTCCCTCATTTTGTATCCGCTTTCCCTTAGACTTCCCTATCTTTTCCCGTAACTCTTTCTCCCGCTCCTGATTGTGTTCTTCGATTACCTTAAGATACTTCTGCGTATCTGCAAAGTCCTGCAGCTGCTCTTTTAACTCAAACTGATTCTGACGTACCTTTTCTTTTTCATCCTTCAGTTCTGCATTCATTTTCCGAAAAATTCTCTGCACCGATTTATTGGCATCTTCCATGATATACTGAATTCTGCTTAAAGCATCATCCGTATAGATAATGGAGGCGGCATAAATATCGTCCGCATGGCGGTTCGCCTTGCCTATAATCTCTTCCCCGCGCTTTTGACTGCGCCGTTCCGACATTTCGTGCTTCTGACTGGTCACTTCATATTGGTCCATCACCTCATAGACCGCCATATTGAGTTGTTCTAACAGCTGAAACACCTGCTGTTTATCCACTACGACCTTGTTGGTATCCTTTTCATAGGTCTGGCTCTGGGAAAACAGTACATGTATCTCCTTTAAAATACGTTCTATCTTATCCTGTATACTCATATTTTGAGTCTCCTATCCCTTTCTTGTTCTCATTTATTATAGGAGATTTATATTTATGTTGCAATAACTTTTCATTTCAGATTCATTTTAGGTTACGTTAAGAAAACTTCATTGTATTCTTAAGAATTCTATCATATACTATCTACAATTACATCATATCAGGAGAGGAGTTATTTTTCATGGAATTTCAATATTTAAACAAGAAAGCTCTGTACTGTATGTACACAACAACCTTTCTTACCACAGTTATCGTCATAACCATTATAACGGCAATTCTTTACTATACCTCACTTTTTTCAAAGCCCGCTGTTACCATTATATTTTGGATTATTCTGGGCTTTGCCATAGCGGATTGCCTGTTCGGTCCCATTTTCCGCTATCGCCGCTATCGTTATGCCATTGACGAGGAATGTATTTATACCCGTGAAGGATTTCTATGGATTACAGAGACCATTGTTCCATTGGAACGTCTGCACAAAATCGCCATGTCACAGGGTCCGATTGACCGCTGTTTTGGTCTTAGCAAGGTCATTGTTACCACCGCCGGCGGAGATGCTTCCATCAATTTCCTGGAATACGAAACTGCCCGCTCCATCACGGACGCTTTGAAGAAAAAGATAAACACGATTGCACTGGAGGAAAGTCATGGAGACAAATAAGATGCGTTGTCATTTCAGTATTATATTTGAAAAAACCGGAAGTTTTCTTGTTTTCTGGGTGATTCTTGCCCTGAACTGGATAGATGATATTATTGACGTTTTTACATCACCTGACTTTGATATTACTGCGCTTCGCCATATTCTTCCTATCTGTCTTGGACTGATTTTCCTGCTTTTTTTCATTATGGGATATCAGTTTCTGGTATGGCGCAAGACCTTTATTTATTTGGATGGCGATACCTTTGTCATAGAGCGTAACACCTTAAACCGAAAAAAGAGCACCTTTGTTATTTCCAGCATTTCCAATATCAATCTGGAACAAAATTTACTGGAACGCCTGATTGAAACTTATCGCCTGAAACTGGACACGGACAGCTTTTCCACGTCTAATTCCACAGACGTTTCGATTGTACTCTCCGCTCAAAAAGCAGAAAACTTGAAAAAAGAGCTTCTAACTCTCATGAAACGGGATTCTGCCTCCAACACTTCCGACCGTACAGATAATGAAATATTAAAAACCTCTGAGAACACTAAGGAATGCTACGTTTCTCACGCTTCTACCAGCCAGGTTCTCTCTCACTGTTTTTTTAGTATTTCCACATTCCTTCTCTTTTTTGCGCTGGCTGTGATAGTAGGATTTCCACTACTTTCTCACTTTGCCGATATTTCTTTCTGGGATATTATATCGGAGAATGATGCAAGCTTTTGGGGACGTTTTCTGGCAGTTCTTTTGCTGGTAATTACTTATGGATATTCCCTGATAAAGCAATTATTTTCCTTTTATCATTTTTGCTGTTTTCGTCAGGGCAATGACCTGATTATCCGGTATGGTTTTTTCCGAAAACAGGATTTTACCATCCCATTAGAACGCATTAATGCTATCCGAATCGTACAACCTCCCCTTGCCCGTCTTACAGGACGTATGCAGGCACAGCTTATCTGCATTGGAATCGGCGATTCTGATACGGAAAAACCACAGCTTACGCTTTGCATGAAAAAAGAGAAGTTTTTTGCACATTTACAAGAATTATTGCCGGAGTTTTCCACAAATTCTGCCCGGGAAGTCCACACACTCCCTAAGGGTTCCGGCATCACCTATTTCCTTACCTGCCTGTTCTTTCTTGTATGCTTCAGCACAGGGTTCTGGCTTGCCAATCTTTGCATGACAGATAGGGATTTCATGGATGTTCCTTTGCTGGTTACCTATGGCACTGTCTTTTTCTTTATTCTTTTGTACCAGCTGCTGCACTATTTCAGTATGGGTACCCGGCTTGACGAAAAACAGCTTGTGATTCATAACGGCGCCTTTCAAAAACAGACCTGGCTGATTCCATATCAAAAGATTCAGTTCGTGACCTTTCATCAAAATCCGTTCTGCCAACTGTTTGGTATTGTCAAAGGCAATGTCAATATCCTGGCATCACTGGGGAATAATGTACTACGGCTTCCTTTTATGCATCGGAAGGATATTCCCAGATTACAACAAGAGCTGCTGGATTAATCCAACAGCTCTTTTCCATATCCGTCTTTTATTGTCAGTCTTTTCTTTAGAATCTAAAGTCTCTTTCTCCATTATGAATATTTGCCAGATATGCTTCTACCTTTTCCCGAACCTTCGGGTTAGTAATGACATCCAGTTCTTTTTCAATCAGCTTATCTCCTACTTCTTTGGTTGCCGGTGACGCATAATCCTCCAGATATTCTTTTAATGTCATTAATGCATTTGGATGACAGCAGTTTACAATCTGTCCGCTCTTTAATAAACTCATGAAACGGTCTCCGGTTCTTCCTTCCCGGTAACATGCCGTACAAAAGCTCGGTACATAATCCATATCCATCAGCCATTTTACTACTTCGTCCAAGGTACGGTTGTCACTGACATCGAACTGCGCGGAATTTTCTTCCTCCGGTTCCGGGTCTGCATAACCGCCTACGCTGGTTTTAGAGCCGCCGCTAATCTGAGAAATTCCAAGGTGCAGAACCTTCTCACGACAGACCTGAGATTCACGGGTAGACACAATCATTCCGGTGTAAGGAACGGCAATACGGATACATGCCACTATTTTCTGGAAGGTCTCGTCAGAAATACCGTTATCAAACACATCCGGGTCAATATCATCTGCCCGACGCACTCTTGGAACACTGATGGTATGTGGTCCTACTCCTTTATACGCCTCTAAATGTTCTGCATGCATCAGAATTCCTACGAAGTCATAACGATAGTTATTCAGTCCGAACAACACGCCAAGACCTACGTCATCAATGCCGCCCTCCATGGCACGGTCCATGGCTTCCGTATGATATGCATAGTCGTGTTTTGGTCCGGTCGGATGAAGTTTTTCATAAGATTCTTTATTATAAGTCTCCTGGAATAAAATGTAAGTTCCGATTCCTGCTTCCTTCAATTTCTGATAGTTTTCCACAGTAGTTGCCGCAATATTTACATTCACTCGGCGGATTGCTCCGTTCTTGTGTTTGATTCCATAAATGGTATGAATACATTCCAGGATATATTCAATCGGGTTGTTTACCGGGTCTTCTCCTGCCTCCAGTGCCAGACGCTTATGTCCCATATCCTGTAACGCAGTTACCTCTTTTACAATTTCCTCCTGAGTCAGCTTCTTACGTGCAATATGCTTGTTTTTTGCATGGTATGGACAGTATTCACAGCCATTGATGCAGTAGTTGGACAGATACAGCGGTGCGAACATAACGATGCGGTTTCCGTAAAAGTCCTTTTTAATCTGCTCTGCCAGTGCATAGATTTCCTGATTCTTATCTTCCAATTCACAGTCCAGAAGCACCATAGCCTCTCTGTGGGAAAGCCCTTTTCTCTTTTTTGCCTTTTCAATAATCTGGTCTATCAGTTCCCTGTTGTTTTTGTTCTTCTGAGCGTATTCGAGAGATTCCAGTATCTCCTCATGACTAATAAATTCTTCTGCCTTGGGTGACATTACATTATACATATCTTTTCCTCCTTGTTTTCCTTCTTGTTATAAGCACTTGGCGAGGTGTTTTCGAGCCTTGTACTTTGTATTGTTATGAGCACTTAGAAGGGGTAATCCCCCCGGTCTGTTACCAGTTCATATCCAATGCTTTCCATTCTGCGGTTCAAGCACATGCGACATTCCGCGGCTTCATCTCCGGTACAGATTTTGTTATCGTAAAGCTCATATTTCTTCCGTACCGAGGTGGGGGACAGGTTCGGCATAACTACATTGGCGCCTGCCTGTATTCCCTTTTCTCTGCCTAATGGGTCAATGGTTCCCAGCGCTGTGGTGGATGGCAATAACAGCTTCGGCTGCATCAGCCTTAAAAGTCCTATCATAAATAACGTTAATTCTACCGTTCCACCTGTTTCTTTTGCAAAGGGTGTTTCATGATGGGGCACAAAAGGTCCAATTCCCACCATATGCGGCTGCAGTTCATGAATGAACAACATATCCTCTGCCAACTGCTCCGGTGTCTGCCCCGGACTTCCTACCATGAATCCTGTTCCGGTCTGAAAACCAATTTCCTTTAGATTTCGAAGGCATTGTTTACGGTTTTCTGAGGATAATTCCGGCGGATGTAAATTCTGGTAGTGAGCATCTTCTGCGGTCTCATGCCGCAACAGATACCGGTCTGCACCTGCTTCAAACAGCCGCTGATAGCTCTCGAAGCTGCGTTCTCCAATGGACAGGGTCAAGGCACAGTCAGGATAACGTTCCTTTATGGTTCTTACAATGTCCTCTAGCTTTTCCTGGGTGAACCATCCATCCTCGCCCCCCTGCAATACATAGGTACGAAAACCAAGTTCATACCCGATGGCACAACATTCCAGTATCTGTTCCTTCGTAAGACGGTAACGCTCTGCCTGCCGGTTGCTTCTTCGGATGCCACAATAATAGCAGTCATTTTTACAATAATTCGTGAACTCTATCAATCCTCTGGTATAGACCTTGTTGCCAAAATATTTGTGCTGCCAGTACCGCGCCTTTTCAAACAGGTATTCCGCTGTTTGGGAATTTCGCCTGCTGATTAATTCTGTCCACTCTTCTTTTGTAAGACAATGCTGTTGTTCCAGCTTATCAATTAATTGTTTTTCATTTATTTGATTTCCATTTATTTGATTCCCATACAAATCCGATAAATTCACGCTGTCCTCCTGGTGCATTATTTTCATCTAAAAAGCCCCGCACCAAAAAGGTACAGGGCTTGTATGCAATCCACACCGCCAGAATATTTCTGCCGGTCTTCTATATCGTTGCACCTTCCCCCTCAGGCTATCCTTCCTGGTCTGGTCTTTTTATTATTTAAACTATCTCTTTTGAGACAATGGTTTGTGGTAAGAACTTCTCTATCCACGCACCAAGCTTATCGTAACATGGTTTTCCACAAAATACAACTGATGTACGCAAACAAATGCACACTTCCGATTATGCTCTTCTTTTTCTTCGTACACGTTTGATTCCTTTTACAATAAGAACAATGATTACAATGAATAAAAGAAGGATTCCTGCCGCAATACTTACAATCGCAACTGCGATTTTATTCGGGTTCTTCACAATCGCCCCTATGCTGTTATCATCATCAATATTCTTTCGATTCTGAGTGGTACTGTAATACTCAGGAATCACTGATTTTCCATCTATTTTTTCAAAGGAATCCAGATAATCCGCTACGCATACCCAGGCTTTCAGCTCCTGTCCGTTCCTGTGTACAATATAGTCTTCTAACTGTTCTATGGGTATCTCATTTCCCTGCGCATCCTTTGGTGTAACAGACAAGATTCCAAAGGACTGGTCGGAAACTGCGCCTAACATCTGACCGCTGTACAAATCTGCCACTACACGGTACAGCTTATCATCCTGCAAATCCTCTGTTTTTCCAGTCATATCCTGTAAGTCTACATCTGTTACCTTATTTAAAATAAGACGATTCGGATTCAACGTATATGTGATACCGCTGGTATAAAGCTGTGCGGTTGTCATCATCGGCGACACGGAAGCATCTACTTCTGCCATTGTCTTTAATTCTTCTCCGGTCAGATAAATACTGACCAACGGGTACCCCGGCACACCGTCAGGACCAATCCCAAGAGACAATGTCTGAAATGCATCCGATACGGTGATATCCGTATCTTTGTGAAAGGTATCACGAATACAACCGCTTGGCACTACTGCGACCACTGCGGGATTATCGTCACCTGTGTCGCTGCCGTTTACCGCATACAAATAGGAATCTGCCAATAGGTTTCCCAGTGTTTCCTCCTGCAAAACACTTCCCAGACCATTTATCTCGGTAAACTCCCATGGATTATAGGTCAATACCTGATCTCTGGTATACCCAAACTGCGCCAGATATTCACTGTCGATATTTTTGCCTAATTCTGCTATTTTTTCTTCTGCCGCGGCATCTGCTGCATAGGTATCATCCATCAAAGTCAGGGTATAGTCCTGAAGAGACCAGCGTCCATCCTCCTGCTGCACCATTTTAAGAGAACCGACTCTTGCCCCATATTCCCCGGTAGATACAATGGCAGTATTCCCATGTATAATAGGCTCCTGCAAAATACTGTGGGTATGGCCGCTGACAATCAAATCAAGCTCCGGTACTGCCTTTGCCAGCAATTCATCCTCGGATTTGCTTTCATCCTCCCAGGTTCCACTATGAGACACACACACAATCATATCTACAGTTTCGTTCTTTTGTATCTCTTCTACGGTTTCCTTTACTGCTTCTATGGGGTCTTTGAAGCTTAATACGCAGGTAGGCGCACAAACCAGAGAATCCTTTCCAAACACACCCGTTACTGCGATTTTTACGTCACCTTTTTGCAGGACTACATAATCCTTCATCCCATAGCTTTCAAATGCCTTCTGCAAAAGCGCCCCGTCTTCGGCATTTTCACCTTCCAGCGTCTTCTCCCAGTCTACGTTACAAAGCACCATTGCAGGGAGGATTTCGCCACTTTCCTTTGCCGTGGTAAGCATATTGGCAAGTCCACTGCTTCGATAGTCGAATTCATGGTTTCCAAGAGTGGTGACGTCTGCCCCTAAAAATCCCAGCATCCGAAGCTCTGCTGCCTGTGATTCAAACACCGTCTGATACAATGTTCCCATGGAAAAATCTCCGCCATCTAAAAACAGCAGGTTTTCATCCTCTGCCCGCTTTTCCTTGAGAAAAGTCATAATTCTGGCAAATCCGCCTACCTCTTTTTCCTCTCCCTCTTCCTCCAGATAAAAAGATTCCAGATGGGAATGGAGGTCATGGGTAAATACTACAGTTACTTCTTTTTCCTTCTTTTCCTGCGCCATTGTAGTTACTCCTATTAGTCCTGCTGCCAGTATCGGCACCAGGAGCACACTTAATAATCTTATATTTTTTCTCTTCATATAGCACTCTCCACTCCGGTAGTTTCCGGTTATTCTTTATCCCAATTTCCCAAAGGCAGTTCCCAGGCTGCCTTTTATCTTCAACCAAAGACAACTTTTTATATCTCAATCAGTTCATATTCCCTGCTTCCAAGACCAATTTTTTCTGCATGTTCCACGCAGGACTCCCAGTTGGTGTCCGGATGGGTCACATGGAAATGGTCATGCTCTTCATCGTGGGTCTCTTCTTTATTTTTGCTTAAAACACTTCCTGCAATGACAGGCTGACGGTTGCAGGCATCTGCACAGGCAACGTCAAGCGCCACCGGGTCGAAAGACGCAAACATTCCTACATCCGGAATAATCGGTATGTCATTTTCTGCATGGCAGTCACAGTTTGGCGATACGTCACAGATGATGGAAATATGAAAGTGCGGTCTTCCATCGCAGACTGCCTTGCTGTACTCTGCAATTTTGCAGTTCAAAATATCATTAGAGCTATCAGACCCCGGCAAAACTGCATCCTTGGGACAGACACCAATACATCTTCCGCAGCCTACGCATTTATTATGGTCGATAGAAGCCTTTTTATTGGTAACAGTAACACCCGTATGGGCGCATACTCTGGTACAAGCACCGCATCCTACACATTTGTCCTGATTTACATGAGGCTTTCCATCACAGTGCATTTCCATCTTACCTGCTCTCGAACCGCATCCCATACCGATATTTTTCAAGGCGCCGCCAAATCCGGTGGCTTCGTGTCCCTTAAAGTGTGTAAGGGAAATAAAAATATCCGCATCCATAACAGCACGTCCTATCTTTGCTTCCTTTATGTATTCACCGCCTTCTACCGGAACCAGCGCTTCATCGGTTCCTTTCAGACCATCCGCAATAATCACATGGCATCCTGTGGAAAAGGGACTGAATCCGTTTTCATATGCGGTGTCCAGATGGTCCAATGCATTTTTCCTGCTTCCTACATACAACGTGTTGCAGTCTGTCAGAAATGCTTTTCCGCCTAATTCTTTTACGATATCAACCACAACTTTTGCATAGTTAGGTCTTAAAAATGCTAGATTTCCAAGCTCTCCAAAATGAATCTTAATTGCTGCATAGTGGTCGGTAAAGTCAATGTCTTTTATTCCTGCTGTTAATATCAGCCTTCTTAGCTTATCCGGAATATTCTCCGTAAATGATGTTTTAAACGTAGTAAAATATACTTTTGACTTTTCCATCTCAAAACTCCTTTCCAACTTTAAAAACAATTCTTTTGTTATTTCCAGTATACCATTTTTCTCCCATTTTCTTTACTATTTCTTCATAAATTCTTTTGACTTTTTTATTTTTCTTTTAGAAATTGTCCACAGTTTGCACACATTTATTTTTTATACTAGGTATATCAAATGAAGTTGATAGCAAACAGCGCGCACCGTTATCGGCTTCGCCAAAAAATAATTGTAACTGCTTATAACAACAGTTGCAAATCATACATATAGATTGGTGCCACCGCCCAAGATGTGGCACCCCATGAAACATTTCATAAATTTACTCCCCCCAAAAGCGTTGTCGCAAGGCAACGCTTTCCTTCCGTTTACAGGACTATTTCCTGTTCATGCTCATTTTTCCGGATATCTTACAATTCCATCAATGATGACATAATCAAGCTTCGTATCGGAAACCATCGGATTTCCCTGCGCTATGACGAAATCTGCGTCCTTTCCCACTTCAATGGAACCGACCCGGTCTGATACTCCGATATGCTTTGCCGCGTTAATGGTAATCGCCTTTAATGCATCAAATTCGCCCATACCATCCTTTACCGCAAGTCCGGCACACAAAGCCAGATACTGCTGTGGAATCACAGGGGAGTCCGTAATGATGGATACCTGACAGCCCGCCTTTGCTAAAATCCCCGGTGTGGTAAAGCTCTTATTTTTTAACTCGAACTTAGTGGCATGTCCCAGAGACGGACCTACTGCTATCGGAAACCCTTCCTTTGCCAGGTCATCTGCAATCAGTGCTCCGTCGGTACAATGGTCTATGGCAAGCCCTACGTGATATTCCTTGGCAATACGAATGGCTGTATAGATATCATTTGCCTGATGTGCATGCGCTTTTAACGGCAGTTCTCCGTTTATCACCGGGATTAAAGCTTCTAATTTCGGGTCGTATGCAGGCTGCTTTAATACATCATCTCCGGCAGCCTCTTTTTTCTTCTTATATTCTATGGTCTTATCCAGCATAATCCGCAATTTTGACGCGGTACTCATGCGGGAATAATTATCTTTGTCCTTATAACATCTTTTGGGATTTTCTCCAAAGGCACACTTCATTGCCACTTTCTTTTTGATGACCATATCATCAATTCGTTTTCCCGTTGTTTTATATGCAGTAAAGGTTCCACCCAGTACATTGGAGCTTCCCGGTCCTGCTGCCACACAGGTGACACCTCCCTCTAATGCCAGCCGAATGCTTTCATCCTGCGGATTTAGTCCATCTATGGCAGATAACTGGGGAGTGAGAGAATCGGTCATTTCGTTGTAGTCTGCCCCTTCAAATCCAATAGCATATCCGTCTAATCCCAGATGGCAGTGTGCCTCTACGAATCCCGGGTATACATTAAGACCGGACGCATCCAATATCTCTGCTTCGTTTATGATTTTCCCCTCCAAAACCGGTGCAATCTGCTGAATCTTTCCTTCTTCTACCAGTATGTCCGCCACATATGGCTCTTCATGCACTGCATCATAAATGGTTCCCTGTTTTATCAGTAACATTTTTTTCATTTAGTTTTCCTTCCTCAATCACGTTTTTTATAATAGTATGTCTCTTTTTTCAAATTTATTGCAAAGCCATTAATTTCACAAGAAAATGATGATTGGCTCTTCTCTCTGAAAACTGCACGCGTGCTGTGCAAAAACAACACCTTATTATTCCAGATTTTTGTTTTACAATCATAGTATATCAGAATTTTTACTCTTAAACTATACCTTAAAGGAGGATGTACTATAATGAAATACAATAATTTATTTCAACCACTACAGATAAAATCTATGATTTTAAAAAATCGTATCGCCTGTGCTCCAATGACCGGTCCCGGAGAAGGTCAGCCTTCCTGCAAGCCCTCTGCCCTGGAATATGGCGGTTTCAGCATGCTAGACCGCTCTCTTGGCGGAGCTGCGCTCCTATACAGAGGATTAAACCTTCCCTCTTCTTTAGATAATCCTGCTTCCGACAAAGAATACGGCTTGTCCAAATATAAACGGGAAATGGTCAAGGAACATTTATCCGTTATGAAGCAAAAAGGAGCAAAAGCCGGAGCAGAGCTCTGTCACCAGGGCATCTATGGCAAAGAAGCGGATGGCATTATCTATGGTCCATGCAGTGGAACAACGGATAAGGGAGAGCCAATTACTGCACTGACCCCTGCTAAAATGGAAGAAATTGCACAACGTTTTGCATATACGGCCAAAGAAGCTAAGGAGTATGGATTTGACAGTATCCTGTTGCACTTTGGACATGGATGGCTGATACATCAATTCCTATCACCTTTTTTTAATTCACGAACTGATGAATATGGTGGTAGTATAGAGAACCGTATGCGTTTTCCATTGATGGTCATTCAATATGTACGCGAGGCGGTTGGAGAACAATTTCCAATTGAAATGCGTATATCAACGGATGAATGTATTAAAACAACCAACCGTCTGACTCTGGATGACGTAATCACATTTATCCAACATGCCGAGCCTTATATAGATATCGTAAACTGTTCCAGAGGTCTTGATATGATTCGTGAAGCTAATATTCACCATGCTGCTACTATTTTCGAGCCACATATCACTAATCTGGAAGCCTTAAAAGCAATTCGTGCAAAAACCTCATGCCTGCTATCTGTTGTCGGTTCTATCATGACACCGGATGAAGCCTCCATGCTCATTGAAAAAAATCTTGCCGATATTATAATGCTTGGCAGATCTACACTAGCTGATCCGTTCTGGCCAATTAAAGTACAGACCGGACGCAGTGAAGAAATCGTACCATGTATTCGATGTCTGCAATGCTATCATGTTTCCTCGAATCACAAAAATGTCCAGTGCTCTGTCAATCCACGCTTTAACCGTGAAAAACGAGTACCTCTTTCCCTTCCGTGTACCACCTCTCCCAAACATCTGGTTGTTGTCGGAGCCGGTCCTGCAGGAATTACATGTGCACTGACTGCAGCCAAACGCGGCCACCATGTCACTTTACTTGAACAAGAATCTGTACTGACAGGAAAACTGAATATTGCCTGTCATGGGACTCATAAAGCAGATTTGAGCAGATATCGTGAATACCTGCTTTATCAGCTCCAAAAATCTGATATTGATATTCACACAGGTATTATAGCTGACGCAGAATACGTCCGTTCCCTGCATCCAGATGCTTGTGTCATCGCAGTTGGTGCCACCCCTGTATCCGTGCCTATTCCCGGTGCCAATGGCTCTAACTGCATGCAGATATCTGATTTCTTAAAGGAACCGGATATCCATCACAATAGTTACATTATCATAGGTGGTGGGAGCGTTGGCTGTGAAACTGCATTAGATTTGGCAGAAAAGGGGAAAGAAATTTCTCTTATTGAAAAAACTGACACACTAGCTGCATCCAGTAATGATTTATATAAACTTGCCCTTCAGGAACAGTTTGCAAAATACGACAATATTCATGTATTTCTTAATGCTTCCTGCGAATCTATTGATTCACAAGGTGTCACTGTCTCTCTCGGTCAAAATTCCACGCATATTGCAGGGGAGCAGGTAATACTGTCACTTGGTTTTCGTCCGAATACCAAACTCGTTTCCTCCCTGCATAACATTGTTCCGGATACCTACTATGTCGGCGATTGCGATAAAGTTGCTTCTATTCTGGAAGCTGTTAATAGCGCTTACTTTATTGGAGCAAATGTTTTTCGGGAATTTGATGAAATTCTATAACTATATATGTGTTCAAGCCGATAGAAACGTGCTCCGCCGGGAACAACACACAAAAAATGCTCCGGGAAACATTTCCCGGAGCATTTTTATGGGCTTTCCTCTTTATTCTTAGAGATTCTTTTGGAAGAAATTCTGCAGTTTTTTTTCTGCCTCTTTCTCATCCTCACCTTCTATTATGACCTTCACCTCATCTCCCTGTGTAATTGCCAGTCCCATTAACGCCAACAATTTCTCTGCATCCGCTGTTTTTCCTTCCTTTTCCACCGTTACAGTGCTATTTACAGATTTCACTAAATTTACAAGCAAAGTGGCAGGTCTTGCATGCAGACCGATTGGATCTTTAATTACATAATTAAATATTAACATTTTTTCTCTCCTTTTCCTCTATCTGCTGTAATACATAATATATCAGAATTTTTATACTACTATTTTAACGCATACGCCTCAATTTTCCATTCTTATATTTGCACGAAACTGGTGCAAATTCCCCTATTGTTAAACTCTTATTTTGAAATATAATAATTATATAAGCGTTACTATGTCGATACATGGAGGAATCTATATGACGAATAAAAAACTTGATGTTCTAAATTATCTTCAGAAAAATCCAAACTGGAAAACTGCATCTGAAATTTCAACAGCCTTAGGTTATTCTGTCCGGAGTATAAAATCCTATATTCATGAGCTTAATTCCACGAAACCAGATATGATTCTTTCCTCGCAAAAAGGCTTTTTGTTAAACAACTATGAACATGCAAATGAACTGATGAAAGAGCTTAATACAGAGCTTCCGCAAACTAAGGAAGAACGAATCTCTTATATTATTAAAAAACTTGTAGTAGAGGATACCCCTTATGATTTGGATCGTTTTGCAGACGATCTCTTTGTTTCTCCATTAACGCTGCAGAACGAACTTGCAGCATTAAAATCTGAACTTGCAAATTACGATCTGGTACTTAAAACAAAAAGTAATATAGCTTATATTATCGGAAATGAACGCAATAAAAAGAGGCTGATTTCTTCTATGATTTATCGTGAAACCAAGGCTTTTAACTGTACGCTGCCTTCAATCCAGCCTTATTTTCCGGAATTTGACCTTAAGATTTTAAAACATATTATTTCTAATGCTCTGATTTCAAATAGTTTATTTATGGATGATTTCCTGCTATTTAACTTTATTATCCATGTTGCAATATCCATGCAGCGTTCCTCGCATGATGAATACCTTCACATTGAGAACACAGGCTCTGGCTCTCTCGTATTTCCTGATAATATAAAAGAAGCCATCCACTCTGTTGCAAATGAAATTATGCAGTATTTTGATATTCAGTTGTCTGATGAAGATAAAAACGAGCTTGCTGCTCTTCTTATGTCACAAACTTATCCCCGGGAAATCCTTGATACCCAGGCATCTGGTTTTGAGTGTATGATTACGGAAGAAGTCAACGCATTATTTGAATTAATCCAGAATAAAATACGACACCTGTTTTCCATTAATCTAAATAGCGAGAAGTTTTCTCTTCGCTTTAAGCTGCATCTGAGTAATATGTTATTTCGTATAAGAAATAATATTTGCTTGAGAAATCCGCAGATTGGCATGATCAAAACTTCTTATGCCTTTGTATATGAGATTGCGGTTTCCATTGCGGATATAATCAACCAGCAATACCATTTTAAATTAAATGAGGACGAAATCGCATATATCGTGCTTCATATTGGCGTTCTTATTGAAGAACAAAAGGCTTTTTCCAATAAAGTATCTGTACTTATTGTAAATCCGCAATATGGATTTTTTCAGATGAATCTTGCTGAAAAAATCAAGCTTCTGCTGGAACAGGATGCTATCATTACAGGGATAGCTTCCTCTGTTGACGAGTTGACATTTTACAAAGATTATGATGTAATCATCTCTACGATTCCAATTTATCCGCTGCCCTCTGTTCCGGTAATCTATATATCAGAGCAGTTTAGTACAACGGATATTTCAAATGTAATTGAAAATATCAACCGAATCAAAGCACTTCGAATGAAGCTTATTGTTGAACAGAAATTACGTTATCTCTTTAATGAAGAGCTGTTCTTTTTCAATCAACCATTTCATTCGGAAACAGAAGCAATATCCTTTCTTTCTGATCAATTAGAGCAACAGGGAATCGTTCCTGCTGACTTTAAGCAACGTCTTCTGGAAAGAGAAAGCATCTCACCAAGTGCCTATGGGAATATCGCTATTCCGCACCCTTTGGAAAGATGTGCCAAAAGTTCAGCAATTGCCGTTTCCATCCACCCCACACCTATAAACTGGGGACAAAACAATGTGAATATCATTTTTATGCTTGCCATACATCCTTCTGATCAAATATTGTTTAATGATATTTTTGCATTTGTCACGCAGATTATTGCAAACAACCACTATCTGCAGACACTTATTACAGCCAGCTCTTGTCAGGAATTTATCAAACTCCTGTTATCCTATTTATTCTAATGACCATTTGATTTTATTCTTTCATCTTAAAGAGCCGGATTGATATCCGGCTCTTGCATTATTTTACCCTATAACTCTTCTCCATCGGTTTCAATCACATGCTTATACCACCAAAACGATTTTTTCTTAGAACGCTTCATACTTCCCTTCCCCTGGTCATCACGGTCTACATATATCATACCGTATCGTTTACTCATTTCACCGGTTCCAACACTTACTAAATCAATGCATCCCCAGACCGTATATCCAAAGCAATCCACTCCATCGAGCAATATGGCGTCCTTCATTGCCTTAATGTGCGCCTTCAGATACTCAATACGATAATTATCCTCTATTACCTCTGCCGGTTCATCCAACGCCCCAAGTCCATTTTCTGCTACAAATAACGGTATCTGATATCTTCCGTACAACTCATTTAGCGCAATTCTCAATCCCATTGGATCTATGGACCAGCCCCATCTGCTTTCCTTCAGATACTTGTTTTTCACAGAATTAATCATATTTCCATCTATCAGCTCTATGTCCTTACGACTTGTAGCAACATTACTGTTATAATAACTAAAACCGATATAATCAACGGTTCCTGCCTTAAGTATTTCTTCATCTCCAGGTTCCATCTTAATCGTTACATTCATTCTTTGAAGATAACGCTTCATGTTTTCTGAATATGTGCCGCGTACCATTACGTCGCTGAAAGCATAATGCTTATTCATTTCCTCTAATCTGATCCACTGATCCTGCGGATTACAGGTTTCTGCATAAAAGGTTGGATAAAGCATCATCATTCCTATATGATTATCCGGATCAATCTCATGCCCCATACATACCGCCCTGGCACTTGCAACAAATTCATGATGTGAGGCCTGATAGATTACCTGATAACGATTCTCCTCCGGCTTAATTTCAATGCCCAGTGCATGTTCCGGATGAAGCATATTGACATTAATCTCATTAAAAGTCATCCAGTATTTCACTTTTCCTTTATATCGCTCAAAAAGCACCTTACAGAACCTGCCATAAAACTCTATCATTTTACGGTTTTCCCATGAATGGTATTTTTTTATGAGATTATATGGTATTTCATAATGTGATATGGTCACTATTGGTGTAATATTATACTTTAACAATTCATCAAAGACCTTGTCATAGAAGAGCAGCCCTTTTTCATTGGGCACCTCATCATCTCCATTAGGAAAAATTCTGCTCCATGCTACAGACATGCGATAACACTTAAATCCCATTTCTGCAAACAGGGCAATATCCTCCTTGTAATGATGGTAAAAGTCGATTGCCTCATGAGACGGATAATATAACCCCTCTACTACTCCATCCGTTCGTTCACGAGGAACTCCCCGCTTTCCGGCAAGTACAATATCCGCCTCCGAGAGACCTTTTCCATCTTCATGATACGCACCCTCACATTGATTTGCAGCAGTTGCACCTCCCCACAAAAAAGGCTCTTTTTGTTTCTCATTCATTCTCAGCCCTCCACATTTTCTTCCTCACAACAGGTTCTTTTGTCAATTAGTTTAAAAAATGGATACCAGATCAGAGCCGTTATCACAATAAGTACCACCTGTAGCACTGCGGTTTGCCAGCCCTGCGACAAAAATCCTGATATAACCGGCGGCACCGTCCAGTTTACTTCCGTACCTGTCAGCTTTGGAACAATCCCCGTTGCATACGAAAAATAGCTCACCAGCGTACATACAATGGGGCTGATTATATATGGAATAAACAAAAATGGATTAAGCATAATCGGAACTCCAAATAATACCGGTTCTGTAATTCCAAAAATGGCCGGAACCACTGCAATCTTTCCTACAGCCTTTAATCGTTTACTCTTTGCTCTGAATGCCAGCATAAATGTGAATCCAAGTATACAGCCAATTCCGCCAACCTGCGCTACTATTCCAAATGTATTTGCAAAAATCTCCGGTAATTCCTTACCCGCCTGAAGCGCTGCAAGATTTTCAGAGCTTGCCGCCATGGTAAGTGGTGTAAATAAAGAAGTAACGGTGGAGCCGTGAATTCCGCAGAACATAAAAAGTGTTGTAAAAATCTGCATAAGCAGATAAGCTGGCAGGGATAATCCCAGACCCATAAGAGGCATCTGTATGATGGAATATACAAGCTGATGATAATTGCCAAAGCTAGTCTGCTGCAATATGGTTGCCACTATGACCGCAATCAGTGCAGCCAGAAACGCCGGAACTAAAGATGCAAAGGAGTCCTCTACGATTTTTGGCATACCCGCCGGCATATGAATGTATATGTTTTTCTTTTTACACAGCCACATCAGGCGGCAGACGAATAATGACACAAAAAGGACTCCGAACAATCCTGCATGTCCCAGCCATTCAGCCGGAATTGATGCGAACAGCTCTGTTGGCGTCAGAATCAAAAATACCATAACAGAAATAATTACTGCCGAAATCTGATTAATCTCAAGCTCCTTCCCATATTGATATGGCAGCACCAGAAGCAGATAAAATGCAATCAGCTTCATTGTTACAAAAAAGAGCGTATTTAAAATTGTAGCCAACCCAATCTTTTCTATAAACGATGTCCATGCCGGGATATCAATAAAAGCACCCAGACAGGCAAAAGATCCAATAATGATAACCGGCAAAAGCAACTGAAAGGATTTTCCCAGTGCATTTAAAAATTTGCTAGAAGAAATTTTATTTGCCAGGGGCATAAGTTTTTTTTCTAAAACATTAATCATTTTATCCATCTTACTTTCCTCCTTGTATTATTTTCAGGGCGTCCTGTAATATTTTTTCCCCCTTCATCATTCCAAAATCCATTGCCGGTATTACCATAATACGCTCTGCCGCCTGTGGATATTGTTCAATAAAAGAATCCTTTTTAAAGCCAATCTGCGGTCCCAGTAAAATGCAGTCTGCAAACTGAACCAGCGTACCCATTTCTGAATATGGATATGCATTAATCGTACATTCTATATTATTTTTTTCTGCTGCCTGCTTCATTTTCTCCATACATAAACCTGTACTTGCTCCATGCTGGCAAACCAATGCTATTCGTATCATAAATCCTGCTCCTTTTCCTTTTCTGTATTCTGATTTTTTTCGTATATTCTTACAATCTCTTCAACCAATACTTTAATCGTATCTGCACTATTTAGATGATCTCCTGCATGCATCATAAGCAGCGTCACCTTTAAATCCTGATTCTGTGCTTCATAAAACAGCAGCTTTGCATGTGCGCTGTGCGCCTTATTTAAAGCCTCCTCTGCTTCCTGCAGAACCAACCTGGCCTGTTCAAACTCGTTTTGTCCTGCAAGTGAAAGTGCTTTCAGTGCCAGTGACTTTGCTTCTCCCGCATTCGCAATCATTTCCATACATTCCTGTGTATTCTCCATTTATTCACCTCATTTCTTTATTTTAAGATATATATATATCATGCTCTCATCTTAACCTATTTTTCTCCTAATTTGTTCTGTTGCTTTTGCACGATGCTCGTGCAACACCCCTTCACTATAATTGCCATACGGTTTTGCAGAAATTTTCCACCAAAAATGTGCCTTGCTATAAAATTCTCATTTTACAACAAGACACATTTCCCTTACCCTATATTCTTTATTTTTAAGTTCTCCCGCTACCTTCCCAACACTTCTCCTCTGCTTATCTTGAAATATCCCCTCTGTATGCCGGTATTTCTCTTCCTGCTTTTTTCAAAATAGCACAATGCATACCTTTTTTCAAGAATAACCCCTCAAACGTTGACTTAACCCCGCAAACGTTGATTTTTGTCAATACTATCCAAATATTTTTTTCCAAAAATCGTACCACCAGCTACCACCCGTCAGTAACATAACTTTGTCCTCCTGTCTTTTTTTATAACATACTACAAAAAGAACCTGTTTTCAACAATTTTATATCGACATATATCTACTATATATTACATTTCAAAGGTAATGTCACCACCGTCTTAAATCCAGATTCTTCCCGCTTCCACTGAAAGGTTCCGTGATTTTTTTCTATCGTATCCTTCACGTTTCTTAATCCAATCCCATGATTTTTTTTATCTTTTTTGGTGGTTTTGGGCAGGTTTTCTTTTGTTTCTTCTAGCTGCTTTGAAATACTGTTAGAAACTTCTATCTGAAACGCCTGTTGACCGGAATTTACTTTTACCTCTAAATATTTTCTTCCTTCACCAGGCTTCTTTAATTCTTCTACACTGTTTTTAATAAGATTAGAGAAAATCGTACATAACTCTAAATCACTGATGGAAACTTCTTCTGCCATACATCCTGTAATCTTTACTTCCACATCTTCTTCCAACATCTGTACATAATAGTTCAGAAAGGCATCTATAATGGTATTTCCTACACTGTAACACTTCTGCTGAATCTCTACGATGTTGCCCTGCATCTCCTCCACATAGGCTTCTGCCTGCGTTATTTCTCCTTTTGTCACCAGTTCTCTGATACAGATTATATGATTTAATACATCATGACGAAATCTTCTGGTATCCTCTTCCCGAGACAACATTGCCTCATAATAACTCTTCTGGGTATCCTTTAAGGTCTTTTCCATTTCCAGATACTTTTTCATTTTTTTATTGGTATCATTCACATAAATAATAAATATAGCAAGTGCTATCACACTAAAAAAGAACACTGCTCTTAATATCTGCATTCCTTTCATAAGCACTGGGTCATTAATTCTTTCTGCCATATACGTTAATCCCGTAATTGTAAAGGGTATTGCCAGAGCCATAATCACAATACAGGTATAGATTGCGCCTTTTTTTAGCAACTGCACCCATCTGTTATTCTCCATAATCTGCCTTTTCTTCCCCCAAAAAACAAGCAATAATGCCGAGATAGATATGATATTGGTAATCACCCATTTCTTCTCCAAGGACAATTCCAGGGAAAACATATCATTTTCTATCATGCTTACCACCCCGCCTACAGCACTGTCCAAACAAATCAATAAGAAAAACACTTTTAATGTATTAAAAATTCTACTTTTTATTGGCGAATCCATAACAACAAGTACAATAACATCAACGATTAGAACTGTAATATACGATACATTCTGCAGTTTTTCTATGGGCAGAACTCCTGTCAGTATGAAAACCGTATATAATACTACGCCACTTACAGCAAACCACTTTCTTTGAAATTTTACTCCAAACAGAACATATGCAAACAAGAAATATTTTGTTAGTTCCAGCAAAAAATTAAAACATATGATTTCTTTCATTAATAGGTCTCCTTATCTGTAACTTACGTCAAACATAATATATGCCTTCTCAAATTCCTTCTTCTTTCTGATGGAAACCCTTATTTCTGTTGCTCCAATCCTTATGACTCCGTTTTTGTATGTATTAATATGCTGCATATTTACGATACATTGCTTATTTACCCGATAAAATATTCTGTCATCCAATATGGTTTCTAATTCCTTTAGAGAGGTTTCCTTTCGAAATACACACTCCCTTAAAACAAACTCAACCGAGCTGTCCATCGATTCCATATACAGAATATCCTTTTGAAAAAAAGTATAGGGCACCCGTTCCCGATACACTTCTATTTTCTCCATACCGACTCTGGTCTGAAATACATCTTTTAATGCTTCTTTTATCTCTTCTTTTTGAAAAGGCTTGGTTACAAATCGGAATGCATTTATTTTGAATGCCTCTTTGAAACGTTCCTGCCTGCTGGTTGCCATAATAATCTTACAATCCGGATTCTGCCTTGGGATTCTTTTTCCTGTTTCGATTCCGTCCATTCCGGGCATCTCAATATCCAGAAATAATATATCTAAGCCCTTTGCTTCTTCTAATAGCTTTTCACCGGAATCGAATGTCAGTATGGTACTATCTTCTTCTAGTTCCTTTAGACATTGTTCTACTAATGATTTCAATAATTCTAATACAATCTTTTCATCATCACAGATTCCTACTTTTATCATTTGCGCTGTTGCTCCGATTCTTCCCCCATTATTTTTTATTATATTTCATGGAAATTCTTTTGTACATGATAAATGTAAAAAATTAATTCTCAATTCTTGAATCGGAGTACGAAATTTGAAAATTCTACTATAACTTACTACTAAAAAATGAAAAAGGCTCTATCACAATTTCTTGCGATAAAGTCTTTCTCCTCTAAATTTCCCATATCAAATAGAAGACTTACAAAAAACACTCTTTCCCAAAACCATATTGACAATTACCATAATCAAACACGCAGCTAAATTCGCAATATAATCTCCCTGCGAAAAATCAAACATTTTCAAATATATGACCTGCTTAGGGAATAACCAAACACCAATACTTCCGTCCCCATTAGTAATAAACTTAAGGATGCTATCTGCATAATTTGTAATTAAAACATATGCAATTACAATAAGCACTTCATTTTTAATTATCATAATTAACACATCTGTAAACAAAACGTTCCTTATTATAAGAAACAATCCAAAAACAAATCCCGCTATATATGCTTTTACTGTAAACATATCAACGTGATCCTTTATCATAATTAAACTATATATAACAAAAACTATAATCACAGATAGGTATATTACCACCGATTCCATTATTTGAAATAAGACTTTTCCATTAAAAATTTCTTTTCTACTCCTCATCACAGTCATATTTTTTAACGTATTTTCGCGATACTCTTCAAAGAAATTTAAACAGAAAAGCGCCATAATTGGAAACATATAATCAACAATTCCCAAATAGCAACTAAAAAGAATCTCACATTTATCAATTTTCATATATAGATTCAAATAAATACAATAGAATGTTACTAAACAAATAGCTACCCAATATATAATTTTATAACTTTTATTTTTTTTACTTTTAAAAATTTCTCCACATATAATTTCTTTCATCACCGACCACGCAACTCTTTATTTACTAATTTACCAACTTCCATTTTATATAAAATTCCAAAAGCTATCATATATAATAATTCCGAAACAAAAGAACATATCACCACATCAGCCGATAATTTATTTTCAAACAAATATCCTAATTGTATTGGAAGAAACATTATTCTTATAACTCTATTTTCACAACTACCGCCTGTAATCATCAAAATAAAAAAAATCTGTATGAAACCATAATAATAAATAAGAATCGTAACTATTACACTTTTAATTTTTAAAAAAATCATATTCAAAATCAATATAGAAAACACATAGCCCGGAACAGATATAACCAATTTTATAATTGCATCAGCTAATATTTTTTTTACACTATCATCATTAGGCGAAATTAAAAAGATTGAAATAGCAAATACAATTACAAAAAAAACAAATAGCATAATTGCATTTATTAGTTGAACCACAACCTTCCATAGTAAAATATCTTCAAGGTCATAGTTTAATATATAATAATTCTTCAATGTGTCATATGAAAACTCTTCCGATACCACATATAAAACAAATACCAAAATAAGACAACCAAGTATATTTACAATACTCAAATTATTTAGTATTAATTTAGAATCAATAGCGCCCTTTGCAAAAAACCTGGCAATCATTAACCCTATAATACTTATTATTACCGGAATAATATAACAACTTTTTTTATTTTTTATTTTTCTTAATTCAGCTTTTATAAATGCCCCCATTACTTATCCCCCTCTTTTAAAAGTTCTAAAAAATATTCTTCCAGCGAAACAATATTTCTTTTTAATTCATATACACATATACCATTATTACACATCAACTGGTTGATATTAGAAATTGATTTATCTTTGCTTTCAATTAAAATCTCATTGCCCTCTTTAATTTCATTATTTATTCCATTTTCCTTCAAAATAATAATAGCTTTTTCAACATCATCTACCTTTATTATTGCCTGTTCGGAAGTTTCATTTTCAATTTGTTCCTTTGTAACTTCTTTTATTAGCACACCATTATCAATAAAGCCAAATCGGTTTGAAACCTGTGACAACTCTGTCAAAATATGACTTGATATCAATATGGTAATTCCCTCTGTTTTATTCTTATTTAAAAACAGCTCTCTCATTTCCATAATTCCTTCCGGGTCTAATCCATTAATCGGTTCGTCCAAAATCAATAATTCCGGATTCCCTAAAAGCGTAAGACCTATACCTAGTCTTTGTTTCATTCCTAATGACAATTGTTTAAATTTTTTATTATATGCGTCTTTCAATCCCACTGACTCTATAATTTCATCTACGCAGCTTTTATCCGGTATACTTTTTAAAATTCTATAATAATTTAAATTTTCTTTTACAGTCAAATATGGATAAAAAGCTGGATTTTCAATTAATGCTCCAATTTTCTTTTCAGTAATTATTCTACTTGGAATATCTATGGTGCCGGAATCAACACTTAACATAGACAATATCAGTCTCATCAACGTTGTTTTTCCTGCACCATTTTTGCCAACAAGTCCATATATATCCCCTTTTTTTACATTAAGATTGACACCACTAATTACTCGTTTACCATTTAATTTTTTATTAACGTTATTAACACTAATTATATTTTCCATTTTTTCTTTTCCTTTTAATGATAAATTTACTACAACACATCCAGTTCTTGCATTTTTTGATGTAACAATGCCTCCACATCATCAAATTTAAAATATTGATTCTCTATCCAATATTTTTTTAACTCTGAATCTTTTGAATTATAAAACACATTTTTATATAGATTAAATAATCTCTTCTGATTTTCACTACAATTTCTTTCTCTTTTTGTATAAGCTTCTAATACACGATTCACAGCTACCGATATTGCATTATTTATTTGTTCCTCTGTCTGAACATATTGTTGAATTGCTACATTTGCTACCACATCAGCTCCCCATGTATCTAATATTTTATATAAATATGCATTGACCGGTTTGTTTCCATTCGTATTAGACACACTTAGCGTAATTCCAAGTTTACCCAATAGTTGGAATAAGTAACACAACGTTCCTAAACGGTCTATTAAATTTTTAGTAGGCGCCGTTACTTGATGAACATAAACAGGACTTCCTAAAATAACAACATCTGCACTTTTTACTTTATTCAAAACTACACTCAAATCATCTACAATACTACATTTACTTTCAAAACAATTCATGCATCCTCTACAGATTTCAAGTTTTAAATTATTCGCACATAATATGTCAACTTCAACATGCCCCATACGCTTTTCTTTTAGCTCATCTGTCATTTGCTTGATTATTTGATATGTTTTAGATGTATGTCCTCTCATACTTCCACTATAAGCTAATACTCTCATAATTTTTCCTCTTGTATTGTTGTGTTTTTCTTAATTATATGTTATATTGAAGAAACACTCTTATACATCCCTCTTTTAAAAATGTATAAGAGTGTTAATATGATTCATTGGTTAAATCATACTTATTTTTTCTTGCTTATTAAAAACGGCAAGAATGTGTACAAGCACCGGTAGGGCAACAATCCCATCCCGTTGTAAGCTGAGCTGTTATAGCTGTTATAGCCGTTATACAAGTCCATGAACTTGGTGTAGGTGTTCCCGCACCGGTCTTGTCCTCTAAGAGTTCATCAAGCTCGCTTTCAGGAATAATTCCTGCAATTTCTTCATAATTTTTCATTAGCTTTTCCCTTTCTTTTCGATATTAGCAACACTTTGTGCATTCTTTGGAATATGTACAGCAATAGCCGCTATTTCCCATCGCATAGCTTGCAACACAACCAATTGTTCCCTGAGTAAGTGTACAAACTATAGTTTGTTTCCAGCCAGCACCATTGATTGTATCCATGGTCTGTGAATTCTGAGTTATTTCTTCGAATACATTACCACATGAAGTTGTATTCAAATTCATCTCTTTTCTGAAAATTGGATTTTTACTCATTTTTTTCCCTCCTTTGTTATTCTATTTATTAAAGTAGGAAATTCCCTACGATAATACAAAATTACTAGCATGCTCTTTTATACAGTTTGTAATAATTTCCTTTTTGTTTCATTAAATCAGCATGCGTTCCACATTCGATTACAGTACCTTCATTAAACACATATATGCTGTCGGCATCAATCACAGTGGACAATCGATGGGCAATCACAATTTGAGTACAACCGATTTTTCTCAAATATTCTGTAATTCTTGCTTCATTTCTATTATCTAAGCTACTTGTCGCTTCATCTAAAACAATTACTTTAGGGTGAGACAAAAGAGCTCTTGCAAGCAATATTCGTTGTCTTTGCCCTCCAGACAAATTCAATCCCATTTCTGAAATAATTGTGTTATATCCCATAGGCATCTGTTCTATTTCTTTATCAATACATGCATAACGACAACATTCCTTCACTTTTTCCAATTCAACATCTAACGAATTCATAACAATATTTTCATAAATTGTCTTATTAAAAAGCATTGCATCCTGAGGCACAATTCCTATTTGATTTTGAATCATTTCTCTGTCATAATTTTCCAACGGAACTCCATCATAATAAATTTCTCCTTTTGTAGGTCGATATAACCCCGTCACCAGTTTACTTAATGTACTTTTTCCAGAACCCGATGCCCCTACAAATGCTACTCTACTCCCTGCTGGAATATCTATATTTATATTTTTTAAAACATTCATTGCACTTTTATTATAAGAAAACGAAACATTTTCAATTTTTATTTCTCCCTTCTCAATAGGAGAATGTATTTTCGCAACACGTCTTTCTGATTGACTATACCAGATGTCGCCTATCCTCTGCAGATATTCATCTGTTGTAACAAACTGCATATAACAACTTAAAATCTGCGATGTATAACTCATAAAAGAAACACAAATTGATTCAAACGCAACTGCTTCACCAAGAGAAAACGTATGGTTAAAATAATTCCAAATGCCAAGCAAAAGTATTCCTATTGGCACAAACGTTGACATCGTACTATTCACGCAACTTTGAAAACCGCTGATAATAATTTTCTTTTTAAATGCTACAACAGATTTTTGGTATTCTTTATTCCATACGTCATATATTGCACTTTCCAAATTTGCTAATTTTACTGATTGAATAGAATATATACTCTCTACCTGCGAAGACTGCATTTTAGTTCTTGCATTTACTTCATCTTTCACAGCTCTTGTTATATAAGGCTGAAAATACATTGTAATCAAAACATTTAAGAAAAAAAACAACAATGCTATCAAAGAAAGCCATACTGATTTATAGAGCATATATATAAACATAATAACCAATGTTCCAATATCGATAACACCCGCTATCAACTGCGTTGCAATCAATTCTTTTACTGCACTTGTACTCGATAACTTATATATCAAATCTCCAGTAGTTCTCTGTTCAAAAAATTTATAGGGCAAACTAAGTAAATGTTTATATGTATCTGCCTCAAGCCTGTAACCTACAACTATGTTTAACCTCGTAAGTTTAAAACTTTTTAATATCGACATGACTACATGCGCAACCAAAAGTACCGCAATCAGTAAATAAAAAGCATTTAATGACGATATTGTATTTGAAATCAATGCTTTATCAATAATCTTCTGAATCAAGACAGGCATAAACAATCCAATCAAATACGACAAAATCAAAAAAATCAATATTTCTGCCACTAATCTCTTATATTTTATCAAGCTCTGAAAAGAATCTAGCCATGGATTCTGGCTTTTTGTCTTTTTCACTACATAGTTTGATGTCGGTGACGCCACAAGTACATAACCGGAAAAACTTTCTGCAAACTTATCTTCCGGAATAATCAAATCTCCCTCCGCCGGATCCTTTACATAGTATTTATTTTTTTTAATCTTTTCGACTACAATAAAATGCTTTTCCTGCCAATAAGCAATAAACGGTTTTTTTATCGTCTTTAACCCCTCAACGGTTTTTACTTTATATACGAAAGCTTCCATATCGCGAGATGTTAATATATCTTTCATTTTTCGTATCGAAAGACCGTCTCTTCCAACATCCACATCATCTTGCAGCTGTTTGAAAGTTTCTCTGCTTTTGTAATATTTTAATATCATCAAGCAACAACATAATCCGCACTCTGTCTGTGAAAACTGCTTGACTAATGGTACATGATACTTTTTTTTCACTTCTTAGCCTCCACTATTCCAACCATAAGAAATTAGATATTTCAGGATATATAGCTTCTAAACAAGAATAACCGATTCCTGATTGTCCAACCATCAAACCACTATATTTTGAATACACAGCTTCTTGATTGTTCCATTTGGGTTCTAAATAATCCACAAAAATCCGTGAAAAAACTTCATTGCAGCGTTTAAAAAGTTCCTTATCCCCATAAATAGTTGCATACATCTTTAAAATAGATAAATTTCCTAAGTCTCCATGACAATACACAGGAATTGTTCCTATCCCTTCTTTTTTAATATGATCCACTGCAAACTCAATTTCTTTTTCTATGTATGAGTCTTTATAACCAGCTTGCTTTAATAACAATCTCTCAAGAAGAAACCCACAAGAACCGTGACACCAACTAGCTACAACTTTTTCAGTTTTTTTCTCTCCAAACCACCCTTGCAAAAAACCTTTATTTCTTTTTTGAAATTGTTGTCTCTCACATTCCAGCAAACGCATTGTATAATGATAAATATCTTTTCTTCCACTTGTTTTATAAAGCATAAACAAATACGGAATGATTCCTGCTATTCCATGTGCAAATCCTGAATATCTTATGTAAGCTAAACCATTTTTATCTATCGTATTTTGATATAATGTTTCATAACAAGATAATGCTGTATTGAGTGCAATTTTCTTCAATTCAAAATCATCTGTCGTTTGTTCTATTCTGACTAATACCGCAATTGCACCACCAATTCCAGAAATCAAATCCAGATTTTCATTACCCTCATTCCCTGCAAATTCAGCAAGCACTACAATACGTTTTTTGACTAATTCCATCAATTGTTTATCTTTGTTTACTGTAGCAAATTTATACAATACATAAAAATATCCTGAAATTCCGCTAAATGAACCTACACCTCGTTCATAATTATAAGTCTCATCTTCAATAATACATCTCACTGGTTCTATACTTTCATATGCATACCTCAAATACTTCTCTTCTCCAGATATCTTTGCTAAATACAGAAGAAAAAGTGCAATTCCACTTGCGCCATCATACATCTTAAAGTCTACAAGACCTATCATCCAATCCTCAAATTCTGTTTTTTCAAGTGAACAACCAATCCAAAATCGGTCTCTCCTTTTTTTCTGATTAATTCCAGAAAAACTTCTTTTTTCTACCAAATAATCCCCTATATTTATCGCCGTTTGGAGATACCGTTCTTTTTCAATATTTTCTCCGATTGCATGAAAAAAATCCACCTTAATATAATTGGCTTCCATATTTCTTTCATAATAACTAGTTCGAATAAAAGAACATTGCCTTTCTAAATCTTCCTCTGATATCATCTGCATCTTCATGAGAAACTCTTCCATCGGAGAATGCTTCAATAACTGAGAATATTCTCCTCCATTTCCATTTATAATGTCGCATTTTGAAAAGTCCGCATAATATATCGGTACATTTCTTTCCATTAGTGCATGAATCTCATAATCAACACACTGACTAGCGCTTTCTACTAGCCCAATCCGCGAAAATAAAAACTTTGAAAATATCTCATCTCTTTGAAAATCCGGATAAGTTGCGATATTTAACAACTGACTATAAGTCATGGTCGCTTTCAATACGATTCTATTTCTGGTACAATGAAACTTACTAATAACCAACTTTGTAAATATGTCTTTTTTTCGTAGAACTGTTTCGTACAACCAACGAAATCCTTCCATAATCTCTTTGCTATAATTTTGCGGAAGCATATCCATGCCTTCATGCACTGGACTATTTTGGGATTTTTCAATTTCATATCCCTGTTTTGAAAAATGCATCGTATCTAATCCTACATCTTCTATGTGATAAGTAAAAAATGGGCTCTTTTGATCTAAACTTTCTGACAATCCTCCAAAATTGAGAATTCTTTTTTCTTCTCCTGTCTTAAAATGCATGTATGTAGGCAATATTCCAATACTAAAAACAGAATGATTTAAATGCCAACACGCTGTTACATAGCCACTCTTCGGATCATTTTCACAAGTCTTATTTGGAATATTACAATGAAATAAGGTCTCTAAATCAATAAGAACCGGATTATTTCCATCCGCTATCATATTTTCAAAATGAAAATCACTTGCATTAAAAAGATATAGAATTCCAAGCAAAACACCAGCCTTTTGATAAAAGATAGATACATCCTCCATTTTTTGACAAGGCCTATGTTCAATATACTCCGTCCATCCAAATCCCTCCCCACAAACTATTTTCATTGTCCTTAGAACCGGTCCCTTTTGAGACACTTCATTAATGTATTCTAATATCTCCTGAAACGCTTTGTCACTTTGCAAGGAGTGTGGTTTATAAACAATTTTTGTATTCTCAAATACAAGAATTGCAACACTTCTAAAATTATTATGTGTATCTCCTGCTGAAAACTGGATATCTTTTAATTTACCAATTCCCTTATCGCCACCAAACATTTCATTTAATTTCTCACTGTATTGGCTTGTATGTTCCAAAATTTCTGTAACATATTCTAAAATATATTTTACAGACCTTAATAGTGATAAATACAACATTCGATATTCAGAATGAAACATTTGAAAATTATTCCAGTTACCCAGTATTTCTTTTTCAAAATATTGAAAACGTTCTACTGATTTATTTCCAACAAGTAAATGGTTTTCCCGAGCATCTGAAAGTTCTAACAGCAGCGTCCGTATTGCGTTTTGAAAGCATGTATTATACATATATTGAACGACCTTATTAAATAGACTATCCTCTAATTCCAAATTTTTGTTCATAGAAAAGACTTGTTTTAATCCTCTGTACTGAGTTTGAATGAAATATGCAAAATATTCGGAAAAAATCCTCTCCTCTTTTTTTAATAATTTCACCACCTCATTATAGTCTTCCTGGGAAACAAACATTGCTTCCGGAGCGGACTCTTGTTTTAGTGAATTTTGGAAATCAGTAATTATTTTCTCATCTTCCATCACACAGTTTTCTTTTAAGTAAATTTTTAATTCTTCAAACTGCTTGAACTCCGGATATATGAACATCATATAACCTTTTATTTCTTTTTCATATGTACGCATTTTTATTATCCTTCTGGTATTTCTAAAGCAAGTATTGACGGCATCTCTTGATGTAATAATCTTAATAACGTATACCCTAATCCTGGAAGTCCAAGCATAAAGGATGGAGCCTCTTTCATTCCATCTATACCTGCACGAAATCCATCTTTTCTGATTTTGTCCACAAATTCAATTGCCTTTTTCTGAGCAAACTCCTGAATATCTTTTCTACCGAGTTTTTTGCCATTCCAAAGAAGCATATCTATATTTCCCATAGAGCCATGGCACAAACTATCATCTTTAATCTTGGATAGCCCCACCGTCCTAAGACAATTCAATCCCACACTTACATCTTTCATAATTTCATCTTTCTGTTCAAAATATGGCAGCATTTTTAATCGGGCCAAACCAATACCTGGTGCACCATGACACCAATAGTTTCCATAACTATCATCTTTTCTAAGATCCTTCCAATTACTAACCTTTTCACTAAAATATTCATTTTCTTTTTCTATAACTTTTAAAGCAATCGAAAGATATTCTCTCTTATTTCTAAAATTTCCATAAGTGGATAATGCTAAAGCAATGCCTGCATAACCATGTGCAAATCCAGTCATTTCAACTATTTTTCCGGAATATACCGCATCATACAAATGTTTCGCCAACAAATCTATCAAGTCATTCATTTCAAGAATCTGACATTTATTAACCATTTCGCATAAAACTGGTATTGCCCCTGATATACCTGCAATTACATCTGTCTTAGGAAGATTATTTACTATACTTTCTCTATAAAGCATATAACACTTGTGTACATATACCTCCAGGCTTTTTCTATAACTTTCATCATTTGTTATACTATAAAAACTATAGTATAAATACATGGTCGATACGCTTCCGGTAAAGAAAGAAACATCCTCAGATGGTTTGCACATTCCCATCGCTTCTAAACCATTCATCCCACACTTTGCAAGTGCCAAATATTTTTTATTGTTTGTATATTTCCATAAATATAAAAGGAAAAGTACCACTCCGCCCCCTTCATATATATGCTCATTTAAAAACCCAAGTTCTAAACCGTTTGAATACAAGGCAGTCAGCCAGGTACAAGCCTTTCCATCTTCTGTATATTCTGCAAACTGCTCTAGCTTATCCGCAATTTCTTCTGCCATCTTTAAGATAGAATTCGAATTTTCAAATCGGTATGTCGGAACTTTTCTTCTAAAATTCTCAATTTCGTGTTCATCCGGCTTAACCGTCCCAAGTGAAACATCAATATAGTACAGCTGCTTTTCAATATTCAGATTTTTTAACTCTTTGATTCTCCGGTATGCTGTTTCAAATGGTGTATTTATATTATATCTATCTATTACAGATTCCATATTACAAATCAATGATGACTCATTAATCTTTTGAGCAAAATATGGAATATCATTTCTCATTAAAGCTTTTATTTCATACCTCACTCGTTTCTTTTCTGGCTCACTTTCTTTAAAACCTTTAAACAATTTTTCAAATAACCGTTCTCTTTCTTGCTCTGAACCCAAATATTTAGGTCCCTCTGCTACCTCAAGAAACTTTCCATACAGTGCGGTTGGACGTAACACCTGTCTTACAGACGCATCCGATTTTTTCAAACTCTCAACCAACTCATCTTCCATATAAATCATTGCCTCAACAGCATCCCGAAATCCTTGATGCAATTCATCGCAAAAATAATATGGATCCACCATTTTCCCCTTATAATATAACAGATTCTTTTTTTCAGCAGAATTTCCAACTGTCTGAGAAATATGTATTCGTTCTGTACCCGCTTCCTCCACTTGGAAAAATTTCCATTTTCTACTTTTTTGATTAGGATATCCTGAAATTCCTCCAATATCGAAATCTAAAAAAGAAATTTTACTATTAATCGGATACAACATTGTCCCAAGAATTGAATCATCAAAAACATGCATTGATTTCCGTACTAATTCTGGCACTTCTAGCAAGGAGTCCTTTGGCGAACCACTCTTAATCAACGTCTCCAAATCAATAATATATGGAGATGTTCCACCGCAAATCAGATTCTCATAATGAATATCTTCACAATGCAACGCATAAAAGATAGCGCTTAATGCACCAACTCTATAGTAATACATAGCTGCTTCTTCCTCAGATTTACATGGAATCTGATCTATATATTCTTGAAATCCATATTTTTTATAATTAAGAACTTTTGCCCCTACTAGTTCATGCCGAATCTTTTTACTCGAGTTTAATTTATCTAATATTTCAAGAAATAATTCTTCAGGTCCTAAATCATGTGGTTTATAAACCAATTTCCCCTCTGGAAACTTAAGTAACACTACCTTTTTTCCTTTATTATGACTATCCCCATCGGATATTTCCATTTCATATAATGTATTTACACTAATATGAAACATATCTTTTATATCTTGTTTGTTTAAGCTTAAAGCACATAAGCAATCATGAATCAGTTCTATTCTATAATCAATTATCTCATACAACAAACGGAATAATACTGGATATTTTAACTTTAACTCCTCTATTTTCGCATTGCTTTTTAGCTCTCTATTAAACTGTTCATATATATCTTTACTTTCATTTGGGTTTTTTTCTTTCGCAATATTAAGTTCAATAATTAGCACACGAACAGATATCCTCATAAATTCATGCAATATACTACATGCATGTTGCATGATAAATGAACCCTTATCTGGTATCTCAATTTCGGATTCTATAGATTCTATCAGCTTATATAATTTTTCTATAAATGCCTTTTCAAACAAAATATAAAAATTTCCAAAAACTTCTTTCGATTCTTCTGCAATCAGTTCTGCTGTCTTCATAACCGTAGTTTTCATGATTTCTCCTTGTTTATTCGCTTTCTAGTTAAACAGATAATACCTCCAAGTAAACAAATTACTACCAGTGGAATCATTCCTATGTTGACCGTCCAACGTACCACTGCAAATGGTAACTCAAAAACAAATGCTCTCAAAAATATTATTCCATTTTTAGAGAATAGTTCTGGCGTATAGAAACATGACCGAAAATCAACATTAAACTTTTTAAAATGCAAAATCATCGGGAGTGTGTATAACAAAAAAAACATCAACGCCATACCAAACCACACTCTATATGAATTTTTTTTAGATTCTCTCTTTTTCATAACTTCTATACTTCCTTTCTTCTAAAGATAGCATGCTATAACACTATTTCATATAAATTACGAATATATATCCTATCCACATATCCATTTCCAGATTCCATCCCAAAATCCCCATCCATATGTTGATACTTCTTCATTAATTAAAAACATGGTATTTGTCCTCCTTTTCTACAAAATAGCACGACAAATACCATATTTCAATAATAACCCCGTGAACGAGCACCTTAACCCCGTAAACGTAACGGTAAAATTACTTTTACCCTGAATTCTTCTAATGTTGATTCCCATTGGAATATTCCTTTATTCCTTTCCACTGTTTCTTTAATATTCTTTAACCCAATTCCATGACGGCTCTTATTCTCTTTCGTTGTTTCAGGTAAACCTCCTTTCCCCTTTTCTTTTTTTCCTTGAGCACTATTACATACCTCTATTGTAAAATCCTCATTTCCTGTATGAATCTTTACTTTCAGATATTTATTTGCACTCTGTTGCTTTTTTATCTCTTCCACACTATTTCGCATTATATTGGAAAAAATAGTACATAACTCAACATCACTGATAAGCAAATTCTCCTCAAGATATCCCTTTATCTTAATTTCTACACTCTCTGGCAACATTTGCGAATAATGATTCAAAACAGCATCCATTACTGTATTTCCTATACTATAGCATCGTTTCTGTATTTTTCTCATTTCTCCTTGCATCTCATCTATATACTGTTTTACGCCTCTTAACTCTTCTCTTTCTGCCAATTCGCGGAGGCACATAATATGGTTCGATACATCATGACGAAATTTTTTTGTATCCTCTTCCTTTTGAATCATGGCTTCATAATAATTTTTTTGGGTTTCTTTTAGTGCCCTTTCCATCTCCAAACACTGTTTGATTTTCTTATTTGTATCGTTAATATAGATTACAAACATAACAAGCATAACCATACTTATCATCGACATAGCCGACAATAATTGAATCCCCTTTATTGACTCCAAACTCCTACTTCTTTCTGCAAAAAAACTTAACCCGGAAATTGTCAATGGCATTGCAACTGCCATCATCACAATCGTCGCATACAAAATAACTTTTCCCAATACCCGAATCTTGAAATTGTTTTTTAATTTCCTATTCCTTCGTATCATACAAAAACAACTATACACGAACACCGAAATCAAATTACTTATCAACCACGCACTCTCATCCCAGACACCAACCGGCTCTACAAGTTTAATAAATACTTCTATGACATAATCAATACATAATATTAAAAAGGTTAATTTACATACATAAATAACACCCTCTTTAATGGATAAATCTGTAGTAATAAGCAATCCAACAAAAAGAAATGGAAGTACCAACATCGAGATTGTTTCCACGCTATCGGCAGCATTTCCTACCAAAGCAATGCCACCTATGGTTACTATTGCGCCTAAACCATATCGTGTCTCGATTTTTCTTTCAAACAACGCATATCCCGCAAGTATATATTTTATAATTTCCATAATTAAATCCAAAAAAATTATTATCCTCATGCCATGTACTCCCTATATGTCATTACAAACTCCTTTTTTCTTCTCTGAGATACTTTCTTATTTTCACCATTAATGAGAACAGTTCCCTTCTCATACTTCTTAATATGTGCCATATTCACAATACACTGCCTATTAATACGAAAAAATACTTTCTCATCCAACTCTTTCTCTAATTCTGTCAAAGAAGTCTCTTTTCGGAATATCCCCTCATTTAATACAAATTCCACTGAACTGTCGACTGCCTCGATGTATAAAATATCTCTCTGCAAAATATCACACTTTACACGTTCTTTGTAGACTTCTATTTTTTCCATGCCTCCTAAGGCAGTCACTGCTTCTTCCAATGCCTCTCGAATTTCTTCTATTTCAAAGGGCTTCGTAACAAAACGAAAGGTATCAATACAGAAAGCTTCTTTAAAGCGCTCCTTCCTGCTGGTTGCCACAATAATCTTACACTCCTCCCCCTTGCGTCGTAGTTCCTTTCCTACCTCAATTCCGTCCATTTGCGGCATTTCAATATCTAAAAACAAAATATCTAATTCCATCTCTGTTTCTAATAGCTCTTTTCCTTTGTTAAATAAAACAATTTCTGCTTTAAAATTTAATTCCTTCAAACATTCTAATATAATTTCCTGCAATATTTCTAATATAATTTTCTCATCATCACAAATTCCTATTTTTATCATCTGCAACACCTCCCCCCGTTTTCTTTTCCTCAAAGTAATATTAAAAATTTAATTATTTATTATATTATAAAAATATGTTTTTGTACATGATATTTTGTGAAAAATTCCAAGTTACTATAGTAACTTGGACACCTCTATAATACCCCCAAAAATTTTTTGACTTTATTTCTTTTCTACACTTGTTATTAAATTAATTATCCCATCTACATTTTTATTATAATACTCTTCATACGATAATTTCTGATTTTTACGAAAAGGCTCTACCACAATCTCTCGTGATAAAGCCTTTCCTCTACTGCTTTATTTTACTGTCTAATATCAATTCGAACCAATGCCTTCTTCAACGCAATTTCTGCACGAGCCACATCAACTTCTGCCGCATGGTTATGAAGTCTCTCTTCTGCACGGGCACGCGCCGCCTCTGCGCGGGCAACATCGATTTCTTCCGGCCACTCCGCAATCTCTGCTAAAAACGTTACCTTATCCGGTAAGATTTCCACAAATCCTGCATGAATTGCCGCTTCTTTCTTTCCTTCCGCCTCTGTAATGGTTACGATTCCAGGCGCCAATACGGTAGTCAGGGGAATGTGATGCTTATACACACCCATTTCTCCATTTACAGCTGTGAATTCTACCATAGAGGCTTCTCCTTCGTAAAAATTACGGTCCGGAGTTATAATTTCCAAATGGAAAAATTTGCTTTCCTCTGCCATTTGTCCACCCCCTACTTCATGCGGGCACGGACTTCATCAATAGAACCTGCATTTAAGAAATAGCTTTCCGGTACATCATCGTGTTTTCCTTCCAGGATTTCCTTAAATCCACGAATGGTTTCGGTAATCGGCACATACTTTCCATCCAGTCCGGTAAACTGTGTTGCTACGAAGAACGGCTGAGACAAAAATCTCTGCACCTTTCTTGCACGGTTTACCACCAGCTTATCATCCTCGGAAAGTTCATCCATACCAAGAATTGCGATGATATCCTGTAATTCTTTATAACGCTGTAAGATTTCCTGTACACCGCGGGCTACTTCAAAGTGCTCCTGTCCTACGATACGTGGGTCAAGAATACGGGAAGTAGAGCCAAGCGGGTCTACTGCCGGATAGATACCAAGTTCTACGATAGAACGGTCTAATACGGTGGTCGCATCCAGATGGGCAAATGTAGTTGCAGGCGCCGGGTCTGTCAAGTCGTCCGCTGGCACATAAACTGCCTGTACGGAAGTAATAGAACCGTTCTTTGTAGATGTGATACGCTCCTGTAATGCACCCATTTCTGTCTGTAAGGTCGGCTGATAACCTACCGCAGATGGCATACGTCCTAACAACGCAGACACCTCGGAACCAGCCTGAGTGAAACGGAAGATATTGTCAATAAATAACAACACGTCCTTTCCACCTTTATCACGGAAATACTCTGCCATGGTAAGTCCTGTTAAACCAACACGCATACGCGCTCCTGGCGGCTCGTTCATCTGTCCGAACACCATACAGGTCTTATCAATAACACCGGATTCTTTCATTTCATAGTAAAGGTCATTTCCTTCACGGGTTCTTTCTCCTACCCCGGTAAATACGGAATATCCACCATGCTCGGTTGCAATGTTGTGAATCAATTCCTGAATCAATACGGTCTTACCTACACCGGCTCCACCGAACAGACCGATTTTTCCACCTTTCTGGTAAGGACAAAGCAGGTCAACAACCTTAATACCGGTTTCCAACATTTCTGTAGAGGTTGCCTGTTCTTCAAAAGCCGGAGCTTTTCTATGAATCGGCATATATTCTACGTCTGTTGGAGCTTCTATTTCGTCAATGGGGTCTCCCAAAACATTGAACATACGTCCTAATGTCTTTTCGCCTACCGGAATAGAAATTGGCGCGCCGGTTGCTTCCGCATCCATTCCGCGAACCAATCCGTCCGTCGGTCCCATGGCAATACATCTTACCGTATCATCACCCAGATGCTGGGAAACCTCAACGACCAGTCTCTTTCCGTCTTTTAACGGAATATTGATTGCTTCGTTGATTTCCGGCAGCTTTCCTTCGGAGAACTTCACGTCAAGAACGGCTCCGACAATCTGAGTGATTTTACCTATATTCTTTTCTGCCATATTTTCACTCCTTATGTTTATAATCATCAGAAGTGCACGCTTGCACTTCCACTCAGCCTATAATACTTCTCAGCCTGTTTATATCAGAAACGCATACTTGCGTTTCTGCCCGCGAATGCCCTGCTGCATTTATGCAGCTCCTTCCTTTAGGCATTCTGCGATTTATGCTTAGGTCATATCGAAAAATGCATTGCATTTTACGATATGGCCTCAGCTCCCGCAATAATTTCTGTCAGCTCCTGTGTAATGGAGCCCTGACGGGCGCGGTTATATTTCAGTGTCAAATCACTAATCATTTCATCTGCATTGCTTGTTGCGGAATCCATTGCCTGCATTCTGGCACCATTTTCACTGGCAACTGATTCTACCAGCGCCCCATAGAACAGGCTGGTCATATACTTGGGTATAATGAGATTTAACGCCTCTTCTTCGTTGGGTTCGTAGTTCATCAGTACATTCTGGTCTGCCTCCGCCAACTGGGCTTCGTCAAGCTCTACCGGAAGAAGCTTCATAAGAGTCGGTTCATGGCTTACCGTATTTTTAAAATGGGTATATGCCAGATAAATCTCTCCGATTTCTCCTTCGGTAAATGCTCTTAAGACCTCTTTGCAAATAGCTGCTGCATCTTCGTAGGTCGGTCCTTCTATCACATCCGAGTAATCTTCTTTGATATTATAGCCTTTGCGTACAAAGGTCTCCTTTGCCTTACGTCCAATCATGTAAATCTCAACATCCTCTTTTTTCATATCGCTTTCTGTCACCAGCTTTACGATATTGGAGTTATATCCTCCGGCAAGACCACGGTTAGAGGCAATGGCGATTACTGCCTTTTTACCGGAATCCCCTGCCTTCAGATAAGGATGATTGATGTTACCGGAACGTGCCAGCATAGAGGTCACCGTATGGTACATGTGATTAAAATATGGATTCGACTGCTCTGCATGGTTTCTTGCTTTCTGCAGTTTTACAGTAGAAACAAGCTTCATGGCTTTTGTGATTTGCTGCGTACTTTGTATGCTGCCTTTTCTTCTCTTAATATCTCTCATGGAAGCCATAACATTTCACCACCTGTTCTACTTAAATTGTGCTTTGCACTCCTCGATTGCTTTTATCAGCTTGCTTTCCGTTTCTTCCTTAATCTCTTTGTCATTACGGATTGCTTCCGGAATCTCCGGATACTTGGTATCAATAAATTCAAAGAGTTCGGCTTCAAATTTTAAAATATCCTCTACTGCAATATCCAGTAAATATTTCTTGGTCGCAGCATAGATAATCATTACCTGATATTCCACTGCCATCGGCTTATACTGTGGCTGCTTTAACATTTCTTTGATTCTTTCACCCTGCGCCAGCTTTTCTGCGGTATCTGCATCCAGCTCAGAACCAAACTGTGCAAATGCTGCCAACTCACGGTACTGTGCCAATTCTACACGAATCGGCGCTGCAATCTTTTTCATTGCCTTAATCTGCGCAGAACCACCTACACGGGACACAGACAGACCTGCGTTTACCGCCGGACGGAAACCTGCGTTGAACATTTCTGTTTCCAGATAAATCTGCCCGTCTGTAATGGAAATTACGTTGGTCGGAATATAAGCAGAAACGTCACCAGCCTGTGTCTCGATAATCGGTAATGCCGTTAAGGAACCACCGCCTAACTTGTCAGACAATCTTGCTGCACGCTCTAACAATCTGGAATGTAAGTAGAATACATCACCGGGATATGCTTCACGTCCTGGTGGACGACGGAGCAGTAAGGAAAGGGTACGGTAAGCCGTAGCATGCTTACTTAAATCATCATATACTACCAGTACGTCTTCTCCGTTTTCCATCCACTCTTCTCCAATGGCACATCCTGCATATGGTGCAATATACTGTAATGGTGCCAGCTCACTTGCAGTAGATGCAACTACTGTGGTGTAATCCATAGCACCGAATTCTTCTAATGTTTTTACAATGGTAGCAACCGTAGACGCTTTCTGTCCAATGGCAACGTAAATACACTTTACGCCCTGTCCCTTCTGGTTGATAATGGTATCTACTGCAATGGCAGTCTTACCTGTCTGACGGTCACCGATGATTAACTCACGCTGTCCGCGTCCAATCGGTACCATGGAGTCAATCGCCTTGATACCTGTCTGTAATGGTGTATCTACGGATTTTCTGGAGATAACACCGGATGCTACTCTTTCTATCTGACGGAATTTTGTAGTTTCGATAGGACCTTTTCCATCGATTGGCTGTCCTAATGCATTTACAACACGTCCCAGCATGGCATCACCAACCGGAACCTCTACTACTCTTCCCGTAGTCTTAACGGTGTCTCCTTCATTGATACTCTTCTGGTCTCCTAATAATACGGCACCAACGTTATCTTCTTCCAGGTTCAACACCATTCCATAGACTTCTCCGGGAAATTCCAATAATTCGCCCTGCATTGCATTTTCAAGCCCGTGAATACGCGCAATACCGTCTGCTACCTGGATAACCGTACCTACGTCAGACACTTCCAGCTCTGCGGCATACCGTTTCACCTGCTCTTTTATGACTGAACTTATTTCCTCTGGTCTTAAATTCATGGAGCGCATTCACCTACTTTCAACTGTATTTTTGATAATTCTCTGGTGAGCTGTGAAAGTTTATTTTTCACACTGCTGTCTACGACACGGTCACCAATGCGGATTACCATACCGCCTATTAAACTCTCATCCACCTCATAATGCATTTCAAATTCCACATAATGAGTGGTCTGCAATAATTTTGCTACTAATCTCTCTTTTTGAACTGCATTAAGCTCCATGGGAGTCTTTACATAAGCAGTACCAATATTCTTGTATTCCTTTATCTGGTCAATGAAATATGTGAATACAGATTCCATTTCTTTATAATGACCTTTTGAAACAAGCATACACATAATTCCGGTCAATTCATTCCGTACCCTGCCCTTAAAAACAGTTTCCAGAATCTGAATTTTTTCTTCTTTTACGATTTTCGGGTGATTCATCAGTTTGGAAAGCTCGTTGTTTTCATGAAGAACCGTAAGGATTCCCCTTGCTTCTTCTAACATCTCATCCATCTGACCAGATTCCACAGCAAGCTCAAACAATGCATCCCCATATGTTTTGGATACTAGCTTTGCCATGTACTCTCACCTATTTCCTTCAATGTCTCTTCTACCAGTGCATCCTGTACGGATGTATCAATGGAAGCGGACACAACTTTTCCTGCCATCATAGATGCAATGGCAATCATTTCCTGTTTTGCCTCGTCCATAACACGCTTCTTTTCTAAGGTTGCTTCTTCGTTTGCACGTTTTATGATACGGGCTGCCTCTTCCTTCGCTTCGTCTATAATTCTTGCTTCGTTTTTCAAAGCCTTCTGACGAGCCTCACTTAAAATCTCCTCGGCCTCTTTTTCTACACCTTTGAGCTTTGCATCATATTCTTCCTTCAATGCAGTCGCGTCTTCTCGGTCTTTACTTGCCATATCAATGTCATTTTTGATACGTTCCTGTCTGTCCTTCAACATCTTACGTGCCGGATTAAACAGCAGATAAGACATCATTGTAAACAAAAACAGAATTGCCAGTATCGATAATATGGTGTCATGCGCAAGCTGAGGATTTAAGCCAAATAATTGTTCCAAGGCTTGTCCTCCTTTCCGTTGCTTATACTAATGGTTTTACGAACAGTAACAGGATGGCAACCAACAGACCATACAGACCTGTGGTCTCTGCTACCGCCTGACCTAAAAGCATGGTTGAGGTAATGTCAGACTTTGCACCCGGGTTACGTCCTACTGCTGCAGCCGCATGTCCTGCTGCGATACCCTGTCCAATACCAGGTCCGATACCTGCGATAACTGCCAGACCTGCACCGATTGCTGAGCATGCTAAAATTAAATCTGTTCCTGTAATGTTTTCCATAAAAATTTCCTCCTTGGACTCTCGTTTTGTTTTCTATTTCTTAATCTTCTTCACCTATTGCATTGCTGACATAAGTCATGGTCAGCATACAGAATACATAGGTCTGGATGCATCCAGAAAAAATATCAAAATACGCATGAAGCGCTCCTGGCCAGAAGTATGCGAATTTGGATAATAACGCATAAATCAATGCCATAATAATTGTTCCCGACAATACATTTGCGAACAAACGCAGCGACAATGAAATCGGTACTGCAATCTCACTGATTAGGTTAATCGGAAACCAAATTGGAAGCCACGGGGGCAGCGGGGAACACATGTCTGTCCATATCTGCTTCGGTGTCTGATACTTGAACTGGCAAAAATGAATAATGCAAAACGTCATCAATGCCAGCGGCAGTGTCACACCATAGTCCGCCGTAGGTGGTCTTAATCCGAACAATCCGGAAATATTGCTCACCAGAATAAAGATAAAGATTGTACCAATATAATTTACAAATCTTTCCCCTTTCTTTCCCATAACGCCACGAACCATTTTATCCAACATTTCCACAATGAGCTCTACCACATTCTGAAATCCCGTAGGAACCTCGGTTGCATGCTTCATTGCGCGGTTCGCTGCAAAAGAAAATACCAACAGAATCAGCATAACAATAAAAAAGCATACATGGGTCGTTGTAATCCAGAATGTCTGCCCGAATAATTCATAGGAAAATAGTCCATGAACCATAATATCAATATCTGCACCGGCTGCCAGCAAAATTGAACTATGCACTCTCTCACCTCCTTAATTTCTTTGTTTGGTGTATTTCGTAATAAATTTATGTGTAAAAGGCTGTAAGTATGCTGCTACCTTCAGTCCCATTACGCCAAGGAACATGGTAATCAAATTACCCAAATGAAAAATACCAGTAACTGCAAAAGCTGCTACTACTAAAATATAGCGAATAGCCGAAAACAGCGCGCTTTTTCTGGAAGCCCGTTTCTCTGCCATCGATTCTACCGTGTCCAGAATGACTACAGCCATGTTGATTGCCATCAGCACCGCCGCTATTATTCCAATCCACAATCCTGTACTATAGCGAAGCTTGTCTTCCACAAACCACACTCCCGTAATCTGTATTATCAATCCATACAGAATCAGTTCCAGTATCAGTTCCGGCAATACCGGATTAATCCTTTTTAGCACGACTCTGCTTCCTTTCTTCCTTTTGCTGGTAAATCTTTTTTGCCATAATGTGAATATTTCGAAAGCCCGCTAATGCACCGAGAAAAAATAATGGTATTACAATCCACTCTATGTCAAACCGCTTTCCAATATACACACCTGCCAGTGAGCATAACAAAAGAGGCACCAGCATGTTGATTCCAAACTGCGTAACTAAAACCAGCGACTGATATACGCTTTTTTTGTATCTCACATGTGACACCTCCTGCAACTTTCATACTGTTCTATTATATCTATTTTTTCTTAAAATGTCTATTCTTTCCACTATTTTTCAAAAAAATGTTTTATTTTGTCAATAAGAGCTAACGAGAAGCGTTTTTTATATCATAGGTAATGGCAACGGTATTTCCTATGGTATTTCCTATAGAGTAAAAAAGAGTAACCTGCTCTTTCTGGTTACTCTTTCCATTCTTTGTGATAATTATACGGTTATTTTAATTTCACGACTGGTTCTTTCATATTGATAAAAATTCACACCTGCCGCCTTGAACATTCGCTTAGATGCAATAACCGCCGGCGTATCCTTATATTTGTCACTGTCATAGATTACCGTTTTGATTCCTGCCTGAATAATTGCCTTGGCACACTCGTTGCAGGGAAACAGGGAAACGTACATTTTAGCTCCTTCAAGGCTTCCGCCCCGGTAATTCAGAATCGCATTTAATTCGCTGTGGGTGGTATAATAATATTTATTATCTTCCCCTTCTCTTGCCCATGGAAATTCATCATCTGAGCATCCCATCGGGAATCCATTATACCCCATAGAAAGAATCTTATTATCCGGGCTTACGATACAGGCGCCAACCTGTGTGTTGGGGTCCTTAGAACGCATTCCGGAAAGAATGGCAACTCCCATAAAATATTCATCCCATGAAATATAATCCTGACGTTTCTCACTCATAGCATTTCCTCCCATATTCTATTTTGTACCAAAAATACGGTCTCCGGCATCTCCTAATCCCGGAACAATATATCCATGTTCGTTCAACCGTTCATCTAAAGCCCCTATGTAAATATCTACATCCGGATGTACCTGTTTCATATGCTCCACTCCTTCCGGTGCAGCTATAATACAAAGGAAACGAATATTCTTTACACCCTTGTCCTTCAGCATCTGAATGGCAGCTGCAGAAGAACCTCCGGTTGCCAGCATGGGGTCTACTACAAATACTTCTCTTTCGGAGCAGTCCTCCGGCAATTTACAGTAATATTCTACCGGCTCTAAGGTCTCCGGGTCACGATACAGCCCGATATGTCCTATCTTTGCTGCCGGTATCATGGATAACATACCATCTACCATGCCAAGTCCTGCCCGCAAAATCGGTACTACCGCAAGCTTCTTTCCCTTTAATTCTTTTACCGTTGTGGTACAGATTGGCGTTTCAATCTCAATATCCTTAAGTTCCAAATCTCTTGTCGCCTCATAGCACATGAGCATTGCTATTTCGCTCACCATGGTCCGAAAGTCTTTCGAACCGATAGAACTTCTTCTAATCCATCCTATTTTATGCTGAATCAGCGGATGCTCCATCAATACTACTTTTGCCATCTTCTTCCTCTCCTTCATTCACCAGATTTACCAATTTTTTAATGGTCTTATTTAGTGTTTCATAACAAAGTCCATAGGACTGCAAGGTTCCTCCATAGGGATTGATAATTTCAAGCTCGTCCCCCGTAAGCTCTGTCAAGACCTCCACCTGAGTTCCTTGCGGAATCTCATAGGTCTCTAATATCTTCTGTTTCTGTTCTCCTGCCATGGCAACCACAAGGTTGTCCGGCTCTAAATCCTCCTGCTCCAGTTGTCTTGACATCTGATTCTCCGGATTGATTCCATTACTAATTAAAACAGCTTCTGCTTTTTGATTTACCGGCTCCGGAAATAACACCACAAGTCCTCTGCTTTCAATTTCTAACGGATACCTTATCATATACTCTTTCATAATGGCTTCTGCCATAGGTGCCCGCGCAGTTCCGCTGTCACATACAAAGATAATTTTCTTGTATTTTCTCATTCTGCTTCCTTCCATTCTAGACCTCAATTACCTGATGTCCTGCCGCCTTCAACATACGGTTCATAATTGCCTGTCCAATTCTGGGCGTGGAAAAACTTTCCGAATATATCATGTCCACATTTAACTCATCAAATTCCCTTAAAATTCCATATAAATGACGGGCAATCGTATCTTCGTCTTTTCTGCTGCCAATACTTTTTACCACTCCAGCCTGATACAGACCGCATGTTTCGTCCGTTCCGATAACCCCCGTTCTCTTTCCGGACTTTTCTGCTTCGCGGACCAGTTCATTGATTCTCTTTACTACCTTCTCCTGTGCTCCGTTTACCAGAATCAAATCTGCCTTGGGAGCGTAATGCTTGTACTTCATCCCCGGCGCTTTGGGATGAACCGATGGATTATCTGCCGCAAGTCCCGGGTCCACCCGAACCTCGCCAATCACCTGTCGAATCATCTCCGGTGTAATATATCCGGGTCTTAGAATCATCGGCACTTCACCGGAAAAATCTACAATGGTAGATTCAATGCCAATTCCTACTGCGCCTCCATCTAAAATCATCGGAATTCGTCCATCCATATCCAGTGCAACGTGTTCTGCCAATGTAGGACTTGGCTTTCCCGATGTATTGGCACTGGGTGCTGCAATGTATCCGCCTCCGGCATCAATCAGCGCCAGTGCAATGGGATGGTTCGGCATACGAACTGCGACCGTTTCCAGGCCCCCTGTCGTTTCCAGCGGAACCTGAGAACTTTTGGAAAAAATCATAGTCAAAGGTCCCGGCCAGAACTGCTCTGCCATCTGTTTTGCCTTTTCCGGTATCTCAGAGGTGATTCCCTCTAATGCTTCCATATTGGAAATATGCACAATCAGCGGATTATCGGAAGGACGTCCCTTGGCTGCGTAAATCTTTTTCGATGCCTCCGGGTTCAGTGCATCTGCCCCCAGTCCGTACACCGTCTCTGTGGGAAACGCTACCAGACCGCCCTCTTTTAAAATACGTCCTGCTTCCTGTATTTTTTTCCTGTCTTCCTCTGTCAAGAGGTCTGTTATTTTCTCTATTACCGTCTTCATGCTTCACTATCCCATTTTACATTTTATCTTTTTAGTATAACACTTTCTGGGATTTTATCAACACTTTCCTATCTTTCACTGCTCTTTTTTGTCACTTTTACTGTCCGTTTTTTCGTCCAGATTTAAGTATTGTAATATTCCTGTATGTACGGCTTCTGCCACTTTTTTCTGATATTCTTCAGTAATGAGAAGATTGGCTTCTTCTGAATTACTTAAAAATCCACATTCTACAATTACCGTTGGGCTGGACGTTTTCTTTAACAGATAATAACTTTCATTTGCCTTTGCCTGTCTGTGATTAGTTGGGTCTAACTGCTCTATCAGACTTGCCTGAAGCGTATCTGCCAGCTTTTTTCCCTCCGCAGACTCTCCATAATAAAATACCTGGGCACCCTTGACATATTCCTCCGGATAGCTGTTCTGATGGATGCTTACCGTAAAGACCGGCTTTGCCTCTTCGATAATTTCGCAGCGTTTGCGCATATCCTCTACCTTTTTATTGTTGGCGCCTTCACTGTATAATCCATTATCATCGGTACGGGTCAAAACAACTTCAATGTCATCTGCTTCTAACAGCGTTTTCAAGTTCTTGGCAATCTTTAGGTTAATTTCTTTTTCTTTGGCATCGTTGATTCCTATTTTCCCCGGGTCATCTCCACCGTGTCCTGCATCTACTACAATACAGATTTTTCCTTCTTCCGCTTTTTTGCTTTCTACCATATGGGCGCCCTCTTTTGCTAAAAAATAGGCTCCCACCAATACGATGACAGCCATAATAAGTTCCAATCTTTTCTTCATATCCTCACCTGAAAATCCTGTTATTAAAGGATATGAACATAACTGCAAAAAAATACGCTTATCTATTTCTTACTGTTCCTAAATAGATAAACGTATCTTTCCAGGTGCCTGTTGGAAACTACAAATTCTCGTGAAATAATTTTTCCATTACAGCAGCCGCTTTTTCCTCGTCATCGCCTTCAATCGTGACAGTAACCTCATTGCCACACTTTGCGCCAAGTCCAATCAGTGCCATAAGTCTTGTTGCCTCAGCAGACTTTCCATTACATGTAATCGTAACCTTGGATGACACTTCCTTTGCTACTTTTGCAACCAAACCTGCCGGTCTTGCATGCAGACCAATTTCATCCTTGATAACATACTTAAAACTCTTCATGATTCTATCCTTTCCTTACTCAGAACTATTTTTCCGTCATCTAATCCAATACTTCTCCGTTGCTGGCAATGACACGTTGATACCAGGAAAAGGATTTTTTCTTACTTCTTCTCAAGCTGCCATTACCGTAATCATCCTCGTCAACATAAATCATGCCATAACGTTTTTTCATTTCACCTGTTCCGAACGATACCACGTCAATACATCCCCAGACCGTGTAGCCTAATACGCATACTCCATCTATTTGGATTGCTTTCTTCATTTCCTTGATGTGTTCTTTCAGATAAGAAATCCGATAATCATCCTCCACATATCCATTTTCATCCGGTTCATCATAAGCGCCAAATCCGTTCTCCACGATAAAAATAGGTACCTGATACCGTTCATACAGCACATTCAGGCTGTATCTTAAACCAACCGGGTCTATCTGCCAGCCCCAGTCAGAAATAGGAATGTATTGATTTCTCACAGTTCCCGGGAAGCCTGAATCCAAGATGTCCGGTTTGGTGGTATCTGCAATCACGGTACTTGACATATAATAGCTGATACCAATATAATCCACCGTACCTTCTTTCAGAATCTTTGCATCCTCCGGCTCCATATGAATCTCAATTCCTTTGTTCTTCCAAAGTGTCTCAATATAGGACGGATAGTATCCGCGTACATACACGTCACCAAAAAGGAATCGGTCACGCATCACCTCTTCACAGCGCATAACATCATTTGGCGAACAGGTCGCCGGATAAACCGGAACCATAGCCAGCATGCAACCAATCTGAAGGTCGGGACATATCTCATGACCTTTTTTCACAACGATGGCACTTGCCACCATCTCATGATGGATTGCCTGATATATGGTCTGCTCGCGGTTTTCACCTTCTTCAAACAAAAGTCCGGAATTGACAAATGCAAATAGTGGTCTTTGCATATTGGTCTGGTTATTGATTTCATTAAAGGTCATCCAGTACTTTACTTTATCTTTATAGCGCTCCATAACGGTGGTGGCAAATTTTACAAAGAAGTCAATTACCTTTCTGTTTTTGAATCCTCCGTATTTTTTTACCAGATGATATGGTATCTCAAAGTGCGACAATGTGACTACCGGTTCAATATTGTACTTTAATAATTCGTCAAATAAATCATCATAGAACTGCAGCCCTTCTTCGTTCGGCTCCTCTTCATCTCCGTTTGGAAAAATACGAGTCCACGCAATAGAAGTTCGAAAGCACTTAAACCCCATCTCTGCAAACAAGGCGATATCTTCTTTATATCTATGATAAAAATCAATGCCACGATGATTCGGATAATTTTCGTTCTCGAGCACTCCATCCGTAATTTTTCTGTCTACTTTATGTGCTCCGGCAGTGAGCACATCCGCTGTGCTCACTCCCTTATTCCCAACATTCCACGCACCTTCCAGCTGGTGAGCTGCCACTGCACCTCCCCATAAAAAATTCTGTGCTAAGTCCATATCTTCACCTCGACTAGTTTCTATCATTACTTTTGCTTTTTATAGAGTTCAATAATTTCTTCTGCTAATACTTTAAATACCTCTGAACTCATCATCTGATCCTCTGCATGAGTGAGCAAAAGAGTCATTGTAGTTCCTTCTCCAGCCGCCTCTTTCTGTATCAGTGCAGCATGCTGGATATGTCCTTCTTTGAGGGTCTCATCTCCCTGTTTTATCAGTTCTGCGGCTTCTTCAAAGTTTCCCTCTTTTGCCTTTTGTATGGCTTCTATATACTGGGATTTTGCTGTACCGGCTGCGGTTATAAGCTGAAAACAAATTAATTCTAATTCTTCCATAAGTTTCACCTCAATATTTTACTGCTGTGCTTCTTTTGCTGCTAATTCTGCTTCGCTCTTTACATATCTCTTATCCATGATACGGATAAATGGAAGATATACAAGGAAGGAAAGTACCAGAATAACAACCTGTAACAGTGCGGTTCTCCAGCCTCCAACCAGGAATCCTGAAATAACTGGCGGGCAGGTCCACGGAACAACGACTCCACTGTATAACGGACACAAGCCGGTGTATAATGCCAGATATTCAATGATACCTGTTAAGATTGGCATGCACATAAATGGAACTGCAAGGATTGGGTTAAGAACAATCGGTGTACCAAATAAAACCGGTTCATTTACGTTAAAGAAGGATGGTGCAATTCCCAGCTTTCCAATCTGTTTCAACTGTTTTGATTTTGCAAAAAATGCCATAAATACAACTAATCCAATGGTGATACCGGAACCTGTCATTACGATAAACTGGTCCAGGAACTGTTTTGTTACAATATGACCACCATTTGCAATGGTAAGTTCTAATCCGGAATCTATAATTGCCTGGTTTTCTGCTGAATTTGCAAGAAGCATCGGTCCCATAATTCCATCTCCAATAATGGTTGAACCATGAATACCAAAGAACCAGAAAAACGGTATCATAAATGCCATTAAAACCATTCCGCCGAAGGAGTCTGTCATACCCTGTAATGGCGCCTGTAATGCTTTGTAAATCCATTCCATCGGAGTTGTACCAAAAGCTCCTCTAAATACTGCATAAATTACTGCTGTTCCTGTGATAATCACTGCACCCGGAATTAAAGCAACGAATGCATTTGCCACACCCTCCGGTACACCTGCAGGCATTTTAATTGTAATTTTCTTTTTCATAAAGATGGTATAAATCCATCCTACAAGCAAACCACAGACAATGGCTCCAACCATTCCTTTCCCACCTGTCCATGACTTTAAGATTACGCCTGCGCTTCCATCTGCTGTTTCAACGGAAGCCGGCTGAATCAAAATATAGGAACATAACGCAATGATTCCTGCCGGAAGTCCGTTATAACCTTCATCTTTTACATATGTATATGCGATACCAATCACCGCAATAATTGCGATGATTGCAAAGGTTGCATCATTTGCCTGATTTAAGATTGGTGTAATTCCCCATTTTGACAATGCATTTGTAAATGGTTCATATGGGAAGTTCGCTATCAACAGAAAGATAGAACCAATCATCATCATTGGCATGGCGTATAACAATCCATTCTTAAGGCTCTGAATTGCTTTTGTGTTTACAAATGCCATAATTTTAGGCACTACTTTGTCATTTAAAAAGTTTTTCATAATTTCTTTCCTCCTACTTTCCGGCAAGTGCTTTTGCAAATTCCAGCACTTTTTCACCGTTACATGTTCCATAATCAATCATTGGTATGACATCTACCGGCACACCTTTTTCGCCGCAGATTTTTTCTGCTTTACTCTTTAAGTATCCTACCTGTGGTCCAAGCAAGGCACAATCCACACCGTTAAGCTGACTATCCATCTCATTTGCGGGATATGCAACAATGTCTACTTCTAATCCCTGCTTTTCGGCTGCTTCCTTCATCTTGGTAACAAGCAAGCTGGTTGACATTCCCTGATTACAAAACAATCTAATCACTAACATATTGATTCCTCCTTATTTCTTTGAAAATTTGTTCGAACGTATTTTGTAATTTAATTATATCACAATCCTATGTCACGTCAACAAATTCATTCGAACAAATTCTATTTTCGTTTTTATTCATTAAAAATCTTTCGATTTTTTGAGCATTATTTCTAATATAAAAAAGTCTGCATTGTAAATTTCTTTACAATACAGACTCTCTTAATTGTTCACTTCTGCCAAATCGAAGAATTTGGTTTTCTTGTGATAATAAACCTTTGAAGCATTGAACATGCGCCCATTTGTGAGGTAAACATCATCTTCAATGACGATACTCGGCTCTCCCGGCTCTAACAGCAAATATCCCGCCGTTTCTTCCGGCAGCTTATCGCAGGATACAATTTTATCTGCAAAGCCTATATTAAGCCCCAATACGCCTTGTACATAACCGAACAATGACCCAGATGCAATTTTTTCATCAATATTTGGTACAATCTCTTTGTTGTAATATGTATATTCTACCGCAAAGGGTTCCCCATTCATTTTTCTGATACGGACCAGATAATAAATGGGTGTCCCGGGCTTACATTTCATACGATTTGCAATCCCTTCATCCGCCTGAAGAACTTCAAGATGCGCCACCTGGGTCTCAACCTTCTGGTTCCACAGCTCGGCGGTCATTCCTCTTGTACTTCTAAGACTAAGACACCCCTCACGCTTGCTTTTCCTGATATACATACCGCTTCCCTGCACTGCATATACGACTCCAAACTCTATCAGGATATTCACAGCTTTTCTTACACAATACCTTGATACGTGATACTGTTCCATCAGTGTACTTTCTGTGGGAAGCTTTTCCTCCCCTCTGTATACACCATCCTCTATGTTTTTCATAATCTTATTTGCTAATTCCTGATATTTCACACTTCGCTTCTCCCTTCTACGCTTCCGTATCAATTCCGAAGCAGGATTACAGATGCCAAGAAACGGTATCTTAATTCACATATTTAATAATCGTATCCCAGGCAGTTGCCCGCTCAAATCCCAGCTTCCAATAGGCTGCACCTGCCAGAGAATTTTCTTTCATGACCTTCAGCTTTTCTTCCAAAGAAGTCTCGTTTTCAATCCAGATTTTATACGTCTTTCCACTATTCTCATACTCTACATAATACTGCCCCGTTGTTTCATCCCAGGTGGGCTGCGCTCCGTTTACAGTATAACGGTTCTCTACGGTCTGCATGCCTTCTTCACTACAGGTAAAGGTATAAGGCACATAATCTTCCGCAGTGGATTCCACATCCTCTCCGGCACCCTCCTTCGGCGTCAGCTCCCACACTCTTGTGTAGAACGGCATTCCCAAAATGGTCTGTTCTGCCGGAACTTCCTTCAGGGTGTTTTCCACTCCCTCTTTTACAAATCCGATAGATGCAACCGGACCTACATCCTCTGATACTTTGGTATGTTCATCGTATGCCATAATAATGACATAATCTGCAAACAGAGCCTGCTCGCTGCGATTATAAAAAGCAGTGTAAGAAGACGGCACATAGTTGTCTACCGATAATACAATGTTATTATTTTCACACATAATGGACAATTCCCGGATAAACTGAATATACGAATCTCCTACATAAGCACCATCTTCATTATACGCCTGCAGCGCCTCGAAGTCCAGATTGATACCATCCAGGTCATATTCAATGGCTGCTGAAATAATCTGTTTTACCAGCTTATCCCGAATGGAAGTATGACTCAGTACATACGTGGTATCCACGTCCGGATTCTCCAGATTGCTGACCAATGCCCACACTTCTACGCCCTGCTGATGGCAGTAATCCACATAGCTGTGGCTTGCCAGAGAATAGATATTTCCATCATTATCGTTCAAATAGAACCAGGTAGGAGAGAGCACATTAATTCCTTTGGTGGATTGCAGCACATTTGCCACCCGGTTATTTCCATCCTGATTAGTGACCTGATGCCATCCAAGACTGATGGTCTTGTCCTTTAAAAGATGGTTGAATACCGGTTCTTCAAATGCTCGGGTTAAGGTTTCTGTCTGTTCTTCTCCCAATCGTTTATTCTTTATATAACCAATCATGCCATCTTCTGTGGCAACCTTGCTCCAGTTATCTCCGCTTTCCAGAATCACCACCTTACTTCCCTTTGCTACATCAGCAACGATGGGGCTTTTAATGCCGCCTTTCTGACGAATCTGCGTATTTCCTTTTACCTGGGCAGTCTTTCTATCTCCCCATTTGCTGGTAATAATCACCCGGTTCGGTTCCTGAGATACCAAAAAGTCAATGTTGGTATATTTCTGAACAAAATCCAGCGCCAGATACATGTTTTCTCCATCTACTCTGACAATCGTATAATCGGTGTTTTCACTGGTCTTTGTCACCGTATAGCTCTGTTCTCCCGCATTGACGGATACTACATCTGACGGTGTCACATATCGCAGGATATTCTCATTGAAATCCCAGTAAAAACGCTGATTGAGCTTGTCATGTACTGTCTGGTATTCCAGATATACATGGCCATCCCAATATTTTGCCATATCTTCTAATCGTTCATTATCCAACAGAATCGCCATATCATCTTCGTTCTGGATATTATAATAGGCGTTGATATCTACCCGCTCTTTGCTTGGAGTGTATTTCTTTATCAGCATACTGATACCGGCAATCAATATGACTACCACAATAAAAATTGCCGCTGCAATCACTGAGGTATTACTCTTCTTGTGTTTTCGATTTCCTACCGGTCTTCTATTTGGAACTCTACCCGGATTCTGTCCGGGTCTTCGTCTATCTATCTCTGGCATGATGTCCTCCTATGTACTCCCTTTGGGAATAGAAAATACTCCGTTTCCTGTTAAAAACCCCTTATGCATGAGCACAAGGGGTTCGCTTTCATTACTATATTTCGCTCAATATCTGCAATGCATTTTCTCTCAATATGGTATCATAATGTTCTTCAAAATATGCTCTGATTGCATTAGAATATTTTTCCTGATGTGCGTATTCCGATAAAATATTGCATACTTTGTTAAATTCTTCCGGACTGTGCTGGCTCTTACTGATTACCAGATAATATTTCCGGTTTAATTTGTTCTTATATAATACATTACAGCCATTATAAAAACCTTTCAGCACATGCGCCAGACGGTTCACTTCATCAAATCCGTCAAACACAAACAGCTTGGTAATATCTACGACTACGGTTTCTTCCGTCGGCTGTTCTGCCGGCTTCTCTCCGTTGATTGCCTTTTCTAATGGAACGAACTGGCTCTCTTTGCGCAGGCTCTCTGCCTTCTTATGCTCTGCCTGAATCTTACGGAACAAGTCTAAGATATCATCTGCTCCGGCTGCCTCGTAAATCTTCTCACCCTCTTCACTGTCGAAGGCTTCTTCTACCTCTTCTAGGGAATCCCCCGGTGCAAACTGGGAAAACCTTGTATCTAATTCATCTGGATATTCCACCTTGGTTATAATCAAAATTATCGTATCTGCTGACAACGGAATCGCTTCAATCATCAGCGGTATATCTTCTGCTTCAAATCCACATTCATATGCTGCCTGCTGCATCATATCCCGGAAAAGCGTCTTTGCCTTCTCCGTTCCATATGCCAGTTCACTTAACTTAATCTGACGGTCTGCCAAATCCTCTTTGGTAAGAGTGCATCGAATCTGATTTTCACTTACTTTTTCAATTTTCATATAATCACTTCCTTTTTCTATGTTGCCACATCAGGAATTAATATACTTTTGAGTATACAAAGTATATTACATATTGTAACCTTTCGTCAAGTTGAACTCCCCTTGATTTTATTAAAAAACTATTAAATTTCTAAAAATTCTGCAAAAAACATTGTTTTTTTCGACATTTTTGTGTATAAATAGACAAGAGATGTTCTTCTGGCTCAGACAGAAAGGAGTCAAATCAAGAAACACCAAGTCAGACCATTGGTCTATTTCTTTTCATCCCTCGGGATGAGTCTTATGGTTTTTCCAGAGAATCATATTTTTCCCTATGTTATATTATGCATATGAATACGAAAATTATTTTATAAAGTCTGTGTCAGATATTTCCCTGTTTTCATCTCTTTCTGATTTTCTTTATGTTCCGGTATTTTCTTCGCAGCATTGGGAAATGTTGCCTTTACTTCTAAAAAAATAAAATTTAATAATGAATATTTCACTCTTTTCATACCGGAACCCCATTCCATAATTTTAAAAATAAAATTATTGCGTGCTGGCAATGCGGGAATCGTTATGGAATGACCAAAAAATCAGAACACATTACCGATAGGTAATCTGGATACCTTACGGCCAACTAATATATCACAGGTAAGCACACCGATGTGCACACCGGTTATCAACCTTCGGTTGGTAACAGCTATCACGAAAAGACAAATTCTAAGCAGAAAGGAGGCGCATTAAGAAGCTTTATACAAATGAGATGGGAAAATCTTATTCACGAAACAGATTTCTTGTCAGATACAAAAACAGATAAAAAGATGTAAAACGGCTGCCGCTTTTGCTTGTCCAAAAGTGGCAGCCTGTTCTTATATGATAAAAAATTGCGTTGCAATTACCTATCATAATAACAAACGCTCCGCTAAAGATACGCACCTCGCGGAGATGAAATTAGTCGTAAATGACACCGCTCGGGCGCGAAAGAGTCCGGCAAACGGACTCTTTGTTCTATGACTATCTTTTATTTTGCTAAAAAGTCATTAATTCTATTTACCAATGCATCCGGATCAATTCCATGCACCATTGCAGCTTCTGCGATGGTCTCCATCTGAGAAGATGGGCAGCCAAGACAGTGCATTCCGATTTCTAAAAGAATCGGTGCTACATTTTCATCAATCTGGAGTAATTCACCAATCATTGTTTCTTTGGTTACCTGTGCCATTTCATTACCTCCTTAAACTTTTAAGATGTTCCTTATTATAATACCATTCTCTCCATTATGCAATCTTTTATTTCACACAAGCAGAGAATTTATCATATATATCCGGAGCTACTTTTTTTAAACGGACTGGTCGAAACTGTGCATCTAAGAAGCAATGCTCGGTAGTTCCCCTGGCATGAACCACGGTCCTGTCCTCATTGTACACCTGATAAGAAACGGAAAATTTCAATCCGTTAAAGGTCATAATCTCTGTGTCAATCCACACCGTTTGCCCAAACTTTACTGCCTGCTGATACTGACAGGACGCTCCTAATACCGGAATCATAAGCCCGCGCTGCTCGATTTCATCGTATGGGAGACCAATCTGCTCTAAATAATCCAGTCTTGCTTCTTCAAACCAGCGGATATAATTGGAATGATGTACGATTGCCATGGCATCTGTTTCATAATATTGTACTTTATGTGCATAAGATTTTAACTGTTCCATATTGTGCTCCTTTTGTGGAATGTGGTTGTGGGTATGAAGCAGGCGAAAAAAGCGCCAAAGGCGTTTTTCCTAAAGTGTAGCATTGAATTGCAAATTTATTTGCATATCAATGCTACGCTCTAGGAAATAAGTGCGTACCGCACTTTCGCCTGCCTCATCCCCATACCAATATACGTTACCTTTTATCCCAACCATTCTAACATCTTCCGGCAGGAAATTCAAATTTTACTGTATCTGAAAAAATACCAAAAGCCAATCAATTCCACTTGTAATAACGTGTCATTTGTATTAAAATAATAGCAAAGCTACCCCTTGGTAGCCCAAATGAATATTCATTTTTTAAAGGAGGAAAATAGTATGGCATACGTAATTACAGACGCTTGTGTAAGCTGTGGTACATGTGAAGGAGAATGTCCAGTAGGTGCAATCTCCGCTGGTGATGGAAAATACGAAATCGCTGCTGATTCTTGCGTAGATTGTGGTACATGCGCTGGAGCCTGTCCTACAGGAGCTATTGAGCAGGGCTAATTTCACCATAAGAAAAAGAACCATTTTTACGTGTTACGAAAAGTGGTTACACTTAAAAACAGGAGCTGTTCTTACAGCTCCTATTTTTGGGTTCAAAATAATCAAGTTGTTAAATTAGGATTTAATTTTTTCTTTTCAAAAAGCTTTTTTTCCGACTTTTCTTTTCGGAACCGTTTTCCTTTCTGGTGAGTGCGAATGGCAGCATCCAGTTTTCGGAATCGTTCTTCCTCTGCTTCGTCTTGTTCCCGCATGAGATAGTTCATCTCTTTCAACACACGGTCTCCCACCTGGATTCCCACTTCCTTTCCCAATGCCTGATTATTTTCTTCCACTGCCTTTCTTACAATTTCTATCATCATATTTTGAAATTGTTCCAGCTTGACGGTGTTTAGAGCGGAATTATTGTGATGCTTGTCCAGGACTGCCGGATTTTGCATATCACAAAGCTCCTGCTTTTCTCCGGAAAGGCTTTTGTCTTCCTCGGAATATTCTCCGCTATGTATCATCATTCGGATTGCCTTTAGCTGATATCCTTTTTCTTTCCACTCCTTTATCTTTTGAAACTGCGCTATATTCTCTTCTGTATAATAGCGGTGTCCCATCTCATTTCTGGGAATCTGAAGCTCCAGCTCTTCTTCCCAGTATCGTAAGACATGAGACTCTACATTTACTATATTTGCCGCGTCTGAAATCATATAGCGTATTTTTTCCACATTTCTACCTCCTTTAGGAATTATGCATGTCCATTTCCCTTACTTCTTATTTTAACGATTTATACCATAGGTTACAATCATTTTTCATCGTGAAATAGTGACACAAAAAAACAGATACTTTTCTTTTTAGAAAAATATCTGTTTTCTTTTACAGCAGATACGCATTTCTGCATATTAAATCTTGAATTAATTTTTCTCCATATTTGCAAACTTGGTGTACTGAGGCAGCCAAACCAGATTGACGGTACCAATTGGACCGTTTCTTTGTTTTGCTATAATGATTTCTGCAATGTTCTTATCCGGCGTATCTTTATTGTAGTAGTCATCACGATAGATAAACATTACCACGTCGGCGTCCTGCTCGATTGCTCCGGATTCACGAAGATCGGAAAGCATCGGACGGTGGTCCGGTCTCTGCTCTACCTGACGGCTCAACTGTGACAATGCAATGACCGGTACATTCAATTCTCTGGCAAGACTCTTTAAGGAACGGGAGATATCGGAAATTTCCTGTTGTCTGGAATCCGACTTTCCATTTCCGGACATCAACTGCAGGTAGTCGATGATAATCAGTTTCAAATCATGCTCCAGCTTGTACTTACGGCACTTCGAGCGCAGCTCTGAAATGGAGATACCCGGCGTATCATCAATAATCAGCTTGGAACGTCCGATAGTTCCTGCACCCTCTATCAATTTCTCCCAATCGGAGTCTGCAAGATTACCGGAACGAAGAAGCTGTGCATCTACTCTGGATTCCAGTGAGAACAGACGGTTTACCAGCTGTTCCTTTGACATTTCCAGACTAAAGATTGCAGTACACAAATCACTGTGAAACGCCACATACTGGGCAATATTTAAGACGAACGCTGTCTTTCCCATAGAAGGACGGGCAGCTACCAGAATCAAATCAGAGGGCTGAAGTCCCGACATGCGGTAATCCAAATCCACGAATCCGGTTGCAATTCCGGTAACACTTCCCTTGGTCTTAGACGCCTGCTCGATTTTTTCCAGCGCATTGATGACTACGGTCTTAATGGGTACATAATCTCCGCCGCTTTTGTTTTGCAGGAGATTGAAAATTTTCTTCTCGGTATCCGCCATGATATCGTCTACGCTTTCCTTTTGCAGATAACATTCATTGGCAATTTCTTCATTTACTTTTATGAGTTTACGCAGGGTCGCTTTTTCTTTCACGATGTTTGCGTAATATTTAATATTGGCAGAAGTCGGAACGGCGGTTACCAGTTCCCCCACAAATTCCATACTGCTTAATTCTGCCGGAACGTCCTTTTCCCGCAAACGGTTCTGTAGGGTAACCACATCCACCGGCTGTTCTTCGTTATACAGTTCTATCATGGCTTCAAACAGTATTCCGTACTGTTGATGATAAAAATCTTCCTTAATCAAAGTTTCAGAGGCAATCACGATTGCCTCTTTATCCATAATCATGGAACCGATAACTGACTGCTCTGCCTCCAGACTATTCGGCATAATCCGTTTGATAAGAGCCTCCTCCATAACCGGTTCCTCCTATTCTTCTGTTACTTTTACCTTCAGGGCTGCAGTTACCTTAGGATGAAGCTTAATGGTCACTTCGTGAACGCCCAGTGTCTTTAAGCCACCATCTTCTAACTGCATTTTTTTCTTGTCCAGTTCCAGATTCAGCTGCTGCTTTGCTGCCGCAGAAATTTCTTTGCTGGAAACAGAACCGAAGGTCTTTCCGCCTTCTCCGGTTTTAATCTTAACCGTTACTTCTTTGGTACTGATTTCCTCGGCGAGCGCTTTGGCTGCCTCCAGATTTTCTTTTGCCACCTTATCTGCGTGCTGATTCTGAAGCTTCAAATCATTCATGTTTTTACTGGTTGCTTCTACGCCCAGTTTCTTCGGTAAAATCATATTTCTGGCGTAACCGTCACTGACGTTTACAATTTCTCCTTTTTTTCCAAGAGACTTCACATCTTCTAATAAAATTACTTTCATATTTCTATATCTCCTTCTTCAATCATTTGGTCCAGTGTTTCTTTTATCTTAACTTCTGCTTCTTCTAATGAGCAGTCCGTCAACTGTGCTCCTGCCATATTCAGATGACCGCCGCCGCCCAGCCGTTCCATGATAATCTGTACATTTATTTCATCAATGGAACGGGAACTGATAAATATCTTATCGTTATATTCTGTAAGTACAAAGGACGCTTTGATTCCTACAATATTCAAAAGCTCGTTTGCCGCCTGTGCACCTACAATCGTCGGACTTTCAATATTGCCGCCCGGACAAATGGAGATAGCAAATGCTCCTCGATATACCTTGGCATGGCGGACTGCCTCTGCTCTTGCCTTATATGCCTCCATATCATCCCGCAGCAGCTTACGTACACGGGTCACTTCTGCTCCACAGCGTCTTAGGTAAGCCGCCGCTTCAAAGGTTCGTACCCCCGTCTTTGTCATAAAGTTGTTGGTGTCAATTAAAATACCTGCATAAATACAATCTGCCTCTGCCGGCTTTAAATGAATGTTCTCATTAAAATACTGCAATACCTCCGCTACCATCTCACAGGTAGATGACGCATAGGTCTCAATATAGGAAAGCACTGCATTATCAATTACTTCACTGCTCTGACGGTGGTGGTCAAATACCACAATCGTTCTGGTTCGATTCAACAGCTCCGGACATTCCACCATATTCGGGCGATTCGTGTCCACGATTACCACCGCCGTATTATAATCCACCAGCTCCATTGCTTTCTCGTTCTTTATGAACATATCTGCGGGATAACCATTTTCTTCGGTAAAACATTCTTTTATCGGGCGTAATGAAGATGTCACTTCGTTGATTATAATATATGCCTTTTTGCCAAGGACCTGTGCCGCACAATAAACGCCTACCGCCGCACCAAAGGAATCCATATCGCCAATCTGATGTCCCATAATCATGACCTGGTCCTTTGTCTCCATGATTTCCCGCAGCGCATGGGCTTTGACACGGGCTTTGACACGGGTCATTTTTTCTACCTGTCTGGACTTTCCTCCGAAATAGGAAATCTTCTCACCGTCTTTTACGACGACCTGGTCTCCGCCACGTCCTAGAGCTAAGTCAATCGCCATACGGGAATATTCGTACTTCTGGTTATAATTAGAAGCATTGACACCTATACCGATACTCAGTGTTACCGCCATTTCATTTCCCACCTTAATGGTCTTTACTTCCTCTAAGATGCTGAACTTATCGGCAATCAATTCTTCCAGATATTTATGCTTGAATACAACAAAATACTTGTCTTTTTCTATCTTTTTTACAATACTGTCGCGTTCGGCAAAGTACTTGCTTACCTTTCGGTCTACCAATGCTACCAAAAGGGAGCGTTTTACTTCTTCAATACTTTCCAGCGCTTCTTCGTAGTTGTCGATATATACCAGGGCAGACACCAACTGTAACGCCTTATTTTCCTGTATATAACGGTGCAGCTCTGTTTCGTCAAACAAATATAAAGCGGTCAGATACTGTTCATTATTTTCCAGTTCTATCACGCCGCTGTCTTCTGTCACTTCATCAAAATAGATTCGGCTGGTGCTGGCACGATAAATCTTTTCTTCAAAAGCCACCTGCACATTGTTGTTATCGCCTTCCTTTTCCAATAATTCTCTGGTTATGGATGGGAAGATGGTGGTTATCGACTTGTGATACTTCTTGTCTTTTCCTGTAATCTGTGTAAACGCCTCGTTCATCCAGAGAATTTTACTGTTGTAATCCAACAGTGCATACGGTATCTCGAATTCATTCAGCAAGTGCTTTTGTACGGTGGCATACTGGGTGGCAAAGTTGATAATCTCGTTGAGCATTGCCGGTTTGTTGTAAAAATATGCCCCTAATACAATCAGAAAATATAGCACTGTGAAAATGGAAACACAGATGCCAGCCTTTTTGTTCATATAATATACCGGGATGTTCATTAATACTACAAGTATTGTAAGCATTAGTGGCCAGTACATATATTTTTTTAATTGTCCTTTCAGACGGATTTTTCTTTTCATTTACTCTCTCCTGCATATAGATATGCGTTATTCTTTGTAGTGCCGCTCGATTCCGCTTTGTACACTACTCCGCAGTGCCGCTCGATTTCGCTTTGCTTCATCTCGCTCTGCTTTTTTCTACGGCAGAGCCTCGCAAAATCCTCACCACTCCGCAGTGCCGCTCAATTTCGCTTTGCTTCATCTCGCTCTGCTTTTTTCTACGGCAGAGCCTCGCAAAATCCTCACTACTCCGCAGTGCCGCTCGATTTCGCTTTGTACACTACTCCGTTTTTTTCTACGGCAGAGCCTCGCAAAACCTTCGGTTTTCCGAGGTCGCTTCGCTCGCCAAATATCCCCAAAAGCATTTTCTTAAGCAAGCTTAAAAATGCTTTCGCGTCTATTTTCCTCTGCCTAATACGCACATTATACCATTTTCCCTCCGTAAGGGAAAGGGCTTTTTTCTGGAATCTTTCACCGGAAATCTTTGGTTATAGATTTTCTTTTGGGTTGTGTGATATTTCAAAAACCTTTATAATTATGAGAAAAGAGTTATAGAAAGAGAGCCTCTGTTATGTACACCTATTTTTTATCCTTTTTCTCAGATGCCTGGACACCCGAGGAGGAAATACTGTTATCTTATATTTCACCGGAACGTCATGCACGTATTTTGCGTTATGTTCACACGGCTGACCGAAAGCTTTCGCTCTATGCTGCTCTTCTTACCCGTATGGCACTTTTAACGCATACGCCCCTCACCATGAATGAACTGCAATTTGACTATAAGGAAAATCATAAGCCTGTGCTTCTTACCGATTCTTCTATTGATTTCAGCTTTTCCCATACCAGAAATGGAGTTTTGTGCTGTGTATCTGCTGATAGTGCGGTAGGGGCGGATATTGAAATAACAGGAGAAGCTCCTTATCAAATTATGGATATGGTATTTCATCCGGAAGAAATTGCATATATTTCTTCTGCAACCAATACAGAAAAGCAGAAACGCTTTTTCAAAGTCTGGACCCGAAAGGAAGCATATACCAAGCGAAATGGCACCGGACTTGTCTGTGACCTAACGAATATTAATACCTTAGAACCTTCTATTGCCGCCTCGCTCCATAGCTGGGAAACAGACCGTTACATCTGTTCTGTCTGCGGAAATTTTACAGCTCCGCCGCTTCCTCAGCAAGTTTCTACCAAAGATGTCTTTGCATTTTTTACAGGACGCCTATTTTCTCAATAAGCGCCCTGTAAGTCTAAAATTGATTTGATAACCTCTGATTTTAAAATTTCTTCTGCCAGACTTTTCCCTCCAAAGGAATTTAAGTGCAGACCATCCGCTTCCCTCCACTGTGCCTTTAAACATCGCTGATTCTCCGTGTCTGCCGCATATGCATCCGTATCCAGATAAGCAATCTCTCCCTGCTGGCGAATCCACTGGTTTACCTCCTGTCTTATCTTTTCACTGATGCCGTTCCAGCAGTTATGCCCCTGAAAGGGCAGTAAGGTACAAAGAATGGCTTTGCTGTTATGCTGCTGGCAAAGTGCTGCGCACTGCTTAAGACCATCAATGATATTCTCGCTTTTGGGCAGTTCTCTTAGCTTTCCATATTGGAACGGCAAAATGATATCATTAATCCCCTCCAAAATCACCACCCACTCCGGCGCCTGTCCGGCAAAAATATCCTGTTCCATGCGCTGTATGCCTGCCGCTCCATTCATACTGCCAATGTCTTTGGCGAGTTCTACCGTTCCTGACAAGAGACGATTCCCACTGATTCCACCGTTTTTATAGGTGAGCTTCCCCGGACACTGTTGAAATGCCCGGTCCATAAGGTGGGAAATCCAATACGGAATCTGTATCAGAGAATCGCCAAAAAACGCCAGCATGGGAACGGCTTCTTTCGTACCTACTTCTATCCCGCTGATTCCAACTAACCAATGAAACTCCTGGGGTATCGCCCGAAACTCCTTTTTATACTCCTCATCCTCTTCACATATTAGTTCTCCCTCTGACTCAAGCTGAAAAAGACTGGTGTTTGGAATCAATGCGGCATCTGTCACAACGGTATGTTCTGCTAATACAGCCTCAATCGTAATGGTGTCTCCGGGCGCTACCTCCGCTTTTATTTCATCACTATATGAAATACGAAAGGCGTCTGACCTTATGGCTTCCTCACCCTTTTGTGTAACCGGAATTTTCTTTCCATCATTAATAGACAGATTTACTTTTTGAAACAAAAGCGCTTCTCTTCCATACTTGTGGGAGAACTGCAGCCGTAATGCGCTTCCTCTGATATTATTTTTTATGCGGATTTTTTGTTTGTAATGTTGGGTATTCAGACCAGCCTTTGCATAATCGGTCAGCGTCACTCCCCATCCGCAAGTCCATACTTCTTTCTCTTTTTCCATACGGTTCCTTTCCTATATTATATTTCTTAATTTCTTACTTAAAATAAATCTTCTTCCAGCTCCAATACGTCCTTTGATTCTACTTTTCTTTTGGCTTCACCTTCTTCCTCTTCTATGAGGTTCAAAAGCAAGTCATCCAGCTGACGCAGCCCATTCTTGATAAGACTTTGAAATTGATGTAATAACTGCTCTGCCTGTTCTTTAGAAAGATAACGGTAAGAATAGTAGAGATGACCTATTAATTGTCCATCCAACCGCTCAATCAGCATATCCAGATTTACGTCATTTACCTTTTTTACAATCTCAACAGGCGTTGCTTTTATCTTCTGGCAAGAAACAGATGCCCGGTCATTGTCAACATAGGTAAACACCTGATGATTTTGAAGCTCCAGGTACTCCGAGGGAAGCTCCAATTCCCGGATAATATCATTAAAAGAACACAACGGCATATGATATATCTGCAAAATCTGTTCCTTTATTTTATCCATCAGTGTGCTTAAAGTATCCTGAAGCGCTGCCTGATAAACAACGCACTGGTTATAGACAAACATCCCATAAGCATTGGCATATGCTGCCTCCATGCGGTCTGAATATGTAGAAACCGTTGCGATACAAGGTTTTCCTGTATGAAGATAAAGTGCTGCCATATAAAGGCTGTAAAGCGCACTGAAGGTCGTACACCCTTTTCGCTGACAGATTCCCTTCAGGCTCTCTGCCATTTCCTTCGTGATTGTAAAATCAATACACCCTCTTTCATCTTCAAAGACTTCTGGCTCCTGTGCTCTGACGAAATCCATTTCCTGTAAATCAATGGCATGAAATATTTTTCTCCAATAGGAAGCGTCACAGGTTATGCCGCTTTTATGTATACAGTATTTCAAATAAGACATATCCTTTTTTTGTGCAGACACTTTTCCCTGATACCGCCCCATTATTTCCTTTGCTAACAGCTCCACTGACGTCTCATCGGTAATCAGATGATGTACTACGGTAATCAGATAATGAAGCTCCGGATTCACCTGCACAATCCGAAATCTGCACAGCGGTTCCTTTTTTATGTCAAACTTATACGCTGCCTCTTCCTGCAAAATACGGGCTGCTTCTTTCTCGCTGTGTACCTTAACATATTCCACGCATTTACTAAGGTCGTGGGTATTGACGAACTGGTAAGGCACGCCCTTTTCATCGGCAGCATAATTAAGCTGAAATACAGAATGCTCCTCTAAAATGCCACAAAGTGCTTCGGTCAACCGGTGCACATCTATCTTTCCTGCCAGTTTCATATATGCGCATACCGTATACTTGGGCGAAACGCTGATATTTTCATAAAACCAGATTCCTGACTGAGCCGGACTTAACGGAATGTGCTTTTCATTCAGCTCATCCGCAGAAGTGGCTTTTTCACTATCTCCTGACTGCTTTCGTTCTACAACCAGGTCATGCCAGGTATCCATGCAGGGATTGGAAAAGATTTCTCCTAAGCCAATCATTACACCATATTTTTGTTTGAGATAAGCCAGCAGTCGGATGGCAAGAATAGAATTTCCGCCCTCCATAAAAAAGTTTGCCCCCTTGCTTATGGAGGTTCTTCCCAACAGTCTGGCGGCTTCTCCATAAATGTCCTCCTCCAATGCATCCTGATAGTGCTGTGTCTGTTCTTTGGTTAGCTTTGGCTCCTCTAACTTCTGCTCTGCCAGATGCCTTCTATTTATCTTACCGTTTCTGGTAAGAGGAAGGTCATCTAAACGAATACAAACGGAAGGAATCATATAGTGGGGAAGTTTCTTTTCCAGCCTGGTCTGTATGACGGATTTTTCCAATTCATGACTTCCCTTATAATACAGTACCAGCTTCTTATGCATCTTTTGATAAACAACGCAGGATGCTTCTATCTCTGTCAGACCGTCTGCCTGCTTTTCAATTTCTTCTAACTCAATGCGCTTTCCGTTTATCTTAATCTGATTATCATCTCTTCCGCAAATTATCAGCTCTCCCTCGGGCGAATAATAGCCCAAATCTCCTGTCTGAAACAGACGTTTTCCCTGATGGTAAATAAACTTTTCTTTCGTCAATTCCGGCTGTCCCACATATTCTACGGCAAGTCCGACGCCCTCCGAATAAATGGTTCCAATTACCCCCAAAGGAACTTCTTCCTGAATATCATTCAAAATATAATGCTTCATATTCGCAATGGGCTTTCCATAAGGAATATTTCCCGACGCTGCCTCCTCCTTGGTCACATCATGATAAACGCTCCAAAGACTGGTCTCTGTAGGTCCTCCTACGTTTACCAGCTGCAATGTTTCACTTAATGAAAGCCAGTGCTCTGCTAAAGATGGTTTTAAAAAGTCTCCTCCGTGAATGACAAGACGCATATGTCTTGTACTTTCCTTTACTGCTTCTGCCTCCTGTACAAACAACATTTCTGCAAATGCCGGAACGGAGTTAAACACAGTGACTTGATATTTTCTCATCAGCTTCATCCAGTGCTGTGGCTCTCTCGCTCCTTCTTTTTCCGGAATCACGATAGTTCCCCCGGCGGCAAGCATACCAAAGATATCATACATAGACATATCATGACAAAGATTCGTCAACGCCAATGCCCGGTCCTTTGCCCCTACCCGATAACGCTCATTGGTAAACTTCACAGAGTTTAAAACGCCCATTTGCTTTAAACGTATTCCTTTTGGCATACCGGTTGTTCCTGAGGTAAATATAATTGCAAGCTCCTCCTCCGGTGTGGTCAGAACAAGCTGTGCGTCGCTTCCATCTGTATAGGACAGCGCTTCTACATTCACTGCACGCACCCCTGAAATACTCTGCACCTTATTCTGGTTCTCATTATCGGTCAGACAAACGCTGGCACCGGAAATCTTCATGCAGTGCTCTATTGTTTTTGCCGGAAACGCTTCATCAACAGGTACATAACTGCCCCCTCTTGAAAGGATGGCTAACACTGCCGTTACCTGATACCATGACTTATTGGTAACAACTGCAACTGCTTCTCCGGGCTTTGTTCCCTCTAACTGCTGATTGATGCACAACATTCTTTCATATAGTTCCTGATAAGTCAGCACTGTATCAATGGTTGCGATTGCTGTCTGCTGTGGGTTTTCTCTTACCTTCTTTAAAAAACAGGAAAAAACAGAATCCTTCGGCAGTTCCATTTGTGTCAGATTATTCTTTTCCCAAAGTTCTTTTTGCTGCTGCGGCAGTTCGAGGGCTGTGATATGTTCCCAGGACGCTTTATTCTGTGCCAGCTGTTCTAACAACTGCACCCAGTCCCCCATCATTTGATTTACAAGGTCTTTTTCCAACAAGCCCTTCACAAAATCACAATTAAAAGAAACACCCTCCGAGTCACTCATTAGAACCGTATCCATCCAGATTTGGCTGGTATGGGTCTCTAAATATACCCGTTCCAGATTCTTTTGAGGGGGAAATGGTATGTCCAGCAAACTGGTAAATACGATGGTCGCCACAAAGCTTCCGACCTTGCCGGATTCCTTGTATATTTCCCGAATAATTTCATTTCCATTAAAGGAATCATTCTCCTTTAATGTCCACATCTGCTTTTGTACACGCTTTGCCGTATCAAACAGCGTTTCTCCGGCAAGATTTTCATAATCAAACAGGAAGAAGTTGGAGCATACACCTACCATTCGGTTCATATCCGGGTGAACATTGGGACGGTTCGAAACCGGAAGATTAATTACGAACCGTTGATTTTTACTATATCTTGCAATTACTTTACAAAACGCCGTAAAAGACACAACAAACGCAGATAAGCCCATGGCATTGGCTGCTGCTTCAATTTTTCTCCAAATATCCCACCGAATTACCTTTCGGCGCTGTTCACTTGCAATTTCTTTTCCCTGAAACGTCTTTTTCTTTACCGGAAGCATGGGGTTTTCCGGTAATTGTGGGATTTTACTTAACCAGAATTCCCGCGCTTTTTTATACTTTTCAGTCTCCTTTACCCTTTCCGTGTATTCCACAAAGTCTCCATAATGAAACGCTAAGGGCGAAAGCTCCTTTTGTTCCCCGCTATACAGCTGGTCTGCTTCATATAACAGCAATTCATGACTCCAGCCGTCTGCAATAAGCGCATCCATATAGAAATGTATCAATGCTTCTCCATTCCCCATAAGGCTGACTTCCACTCTGGCAAGAGGCGCCTTCGTATAATCTAAAATCATATTTTCCATACGGTTTCGCACTTCTTGTATTTTCTGCTGCTGCCCTTCCTTTTCCTCTTTGGAAAAATCATGCAGGGGTATGTCATATGTAAGAGAGGGCATAATATGATGATTTCCAAATTCGTCAAAATAACAACGCAAAAGGTCATGCCGATGGATTAAGGTATCTAACACCTGACGGAATTTTTCTCCATCATAATGCTGACATCTGATTTCAGCATAGCTATGAGAGGCGCAGTTTCCCAATTCCACATCGGTCTGTCTTCCGATAAAAAATGCCTGCTGCAAATCCGTCATGGGATAGATTTCTCCATATTTACCAAAAGAGATGCTCTTTTCCGTCTGGGTGCTGTTACCGCTCATTTTTGACTGCTCCAGTTTGCAGCTTAACCCATATATCGTAGGCTCCTGCATAAATTCCACTAAAGAAAGCTCCGTCTGATACCGTCTTCCTGCCTGCTCCAACATATTGATTACAGACAAGGAATTGCCCCCTAATTCATAATAAGAATCCCTGACACCAATCTTTACCTCCGGAAAATCCGCCTGCCATATGGAAAGAAGCTCCCGCTCCGTTTCTGTGGTACAAGGAACGTATTCTTCTAAAAAGCCTTCCCGCTCTTCCAGTGTCAGTTTTGATTTGTCTACCTTTCCCCGTTCTGTCAGGGGAAGTTCTTCCAGCAGGACCCATCGCGCCGGTACCATATAAGGCGGGAGATTTTTTGCGGCATACTCCTGCAATGCCTTTTTATCTCCTGCCTTTAATACCGCAAAACACCATAGCTGAGAGGCATCCGCGGACGTTTTAACCGCAACATCCTTTACCAGCTCACAAAGTCGTAATCTGTTTTCTACTTCCTCTATCTCTACACGAAATCCACGAATCTTCACCTGATTATCTGCTCTTCCGATAAATTCAATTTCTCCGTTTTCCAGAAGTCTTCCCAAATCCCCGGTGCGAAAGAACCTCTCATTCCCCCGTTCCTTTAGTTTGATGTACCTTTGTTCATTTAATTGGGGATTCTTCCAATAACCGGGGGAAATGACAGGCCCGCCCAGACAGATTTCTCCGGTCTCACCAACGCCCAATATCTGTCCGTTTTCTACAATGCATACCTGGTTTGGCGAAAATACCTGCCCAATGCTGCTGATTGTACTTTCCGGCATATCCCTTGTTATGGTTTTTCCCATATTAAAAATCGTGGTTTCTGTTAATCCATATCCATTTACGATGCGAAGCTCCGGCAGCTTTTCAAACCACCCTTTCAGCTTAGAGAAGCTTAGCTTCTCACCGCCCAGAATCATTGTGTGCAGCCGCAAGCCGGCTCCGGAGATTTTTTCCACCGGAATACGATATAGCACAGATGGCACCAGCCCCAGCACTGTGACCTGATACTGTGTGATAAAATCCATGAATAGCTGACTGTTATATTTTAAATGTTCCGGTACAATGAGCAGAGTTCCTCCGCTGTATAAGCAGCCAAAAATCTCCAGCACGGAAAAATCAAAGCAGATGGTATGAAACTGTGTCCATACGTCTCCATCGGTAAAGCCATACTGATTTGTAATTCCTTCCATCTGCCGACACACATTATTATGGGTAATTACTGCCCCTTTCGGGGTTCCGGTGGAGCCTGAAGTATATAAAAGATAAGCTTCGTCCTCCGGCTGATTCAGGTCTTTAAACTCCGCACAAGATATATCGAAATTGATATCTTCATAAACTAAGGCTTTGGGTACGTCTATCCCCGCGTCCTCTTTCTGTTTACTGATAATGAGAATCCGGCTCTCACTATCCTTTAAAATTCTTTTCTTCCGCTCCGGTGCATCCTTGGGATTAATGGGCACATAAGAACCGCCTGCTTTTAAGACTGCCATAATTGCAGTGACTGCCTCTATGGAATTATTCATCATAATTGCAACTCGTCCACTTCCTGCAATTCCTTCCTCCCGCAGGATTCCTGCCAAACGGTTCGCCTTTCGATTCAACTCACCATAGGTAATGCTCCGGTTTTCCTCAATGATTGCCGTTTTATCCGCAAACTGCTTTGTAATGCGAGAAAACCTCTGATTCCAGGTCTCCCCTGATAACCTGCAAAGCTCCATATCCTTCCTCCTTTTGCTGTCAAACTATCCGTAATAATATTTTTCACGCTTAATCTTCATGGTACTTGTCTTTTCTAATTCCGTATCCCTTGTTGTAAAACTGTGGATATGCTTAAATGACGGATTCTTCGCATTTACTTCCTCAATCATCCTGCGGATGGCTGCCTCTGCATTGTCTAACTTTTCTCTTATCATATAATCTGCATCCGGATAAATTTCTGCCGCAATCTGATTTTTTTTCTGGTATACAATGACTTCCTTTACAAAGTCATAGACCAGCAGCTTTTTCTCTAACTCTTCCGGTGATACGTTTTCACCGCTGGCAGTGATTATTACATTTTTCTTTTTTCCGGTAATGTAGAGATAATTTTCCTCATCCATATATCCGATATCACCAGTCCGCATCCAGCCCTGCTCCATCACTTCTCCGGTGGCTTCATCATCCTGATAGTACCCCATCATTACATTGTCACCCTTGACACAGATTTCTCCGTTTACAATCTTTACCTGATTGCAGTCTAAGATATGTCCCACGGTTCCTTCTTTGTTTTCTACTCCCTCTTCCGTAGAAATTACACAGGAAGTCTCTGTCATGCCATAGCCGCACTTTACCACTAAGCCAAAGGAAGCCAGCTTGCTGCGAAACTCCGGTTCTAAATAGGCGCCACCGAATACCAGATATTTTATTTTTGTTCCAAGCACCTCTTCTGCAATGGCTCTCTTTGGCTTTTGAGGCTGTTTCCCTAAAAGCTGTACCATACTGTTATAAATATACTCTGCCATCATAGGAACCATACAAATTCGCGTAACTCCAAACCGTTTCGCATTTTTCATAATTTCCGGGAAAGACGTATTAATAGCGATGGGGAAACCTTGTACAACACTCCATAGCACATCTACAGACAACGCAAAAATATGGAACATGGGAAGTACACTTAAAATATGTGTGTTATCATGCCGACACCCCGATTGCTCTGACGCAGAAACTGCATCTGTCAGCAGGCTTTTCTGTGATAACATAACTCCCTTGCTGCCTCCTGTGGTACCGGAAGTAAACATAATCATACAGCATTCCGCTGCGTCTGCTGCATCCGGCACTTCATAGGCAGCAAAAGCTTCTGTTTCAAAAGAGGGATATTCATTCATGCAAACAGCCTCTTTGATACCGTTTTCTGCTTTTATCTGCTCTGCAAGCGCCTTTCGGTCTTTATGATACAAAAATGTCTTTACTCCTGCCCGTTTTAGTATTTCGTTTAATTCTTCCACAGGAAGCTTATCATTCAACGGAATGGCAACATTACCCGATAAAATAATTCCAAAAAAGGAAATCATCCATTCATAGCTGTTGTCACTTAATATAGCAATATTTGTTTTCTTATATCCTTTTTTTGAAAGGTGATAGGCAATTAATTCGCTGTCCCGTTTTAAATCCTCATATGTTTTTTCCACAATCGTTTTCTTTTCGTCTATATATTGAACTGCAATATTCTTTCCATATTTTGCAGCCGCACACTCTAACATTTCTTTTATGGTTTTCATTTTTAATTCCTCCATTTTATTTGTTCTGCCTGTTTTTCTATGGTTGGATATTCAAAAAAATCGGTGAGACTGAGCTTACAGTCCATGCCCTTTTCCAGTTCTGCCTTTAAGGTATTCAGGAGCAGGGAATTTCCTCCCGCCTCAAAAAACGGAATGTTTACAGAAATATCTCTTTTTCCTAATATCCGCTTCCATATTTCTAAAATCTGCTGTTCCAATTCATTTTTAGGTTTTACCGTTTCTTCCCCGGTTTCTTCGTTTTCTGATACAATTTCCAACAACGCTTTGCGGTCAATTTTACCATTGTGATTCACCGGAAACGCTTTGACTGCAATCAACCGATTGGGCTGTAAGGACGGGGACAGGTATGCGGAAAAAATCTGTTTTAGCTCTTCTTTTCCTATCTGTGCTCCTGACCTTATGGTATAGCACAGGACAAGCTCCTGATGAGAGCCGCTTTCCTGTCGGACCATGGCGGCACTCTGTTCCACGCCTTTGCAGTAAAGCGCCACTTTTTCTATTTCTTCCAGCTCAATTCTCTGGCCGTTGATTTTTATTTGATGGTCGCTTCTTCCTATATACTCCACTTCTCCACGGCTGTTCCATCTCGCCAAATCACCGGTGGCATACAGGATTTCCCCAGCTTTGTAAGGATTTTCCACAAACTTATCACGCTGCCCGCTACTTCCAAAATACTGATGAATGACTCCGTTTCCTGCAAGGTAAAGCATCCCTGTCTTGTAGCAGGGGCAGAGCTTAAGCTCCTTATCCAGAATATAGACATACTTGTTATCCAGCGGTTTTCCAATGGGAACCGTATCCCAACGCAGTTCTTCCTTGCTTACATGATGATAAACCGCTAAGTCCGTGGCCTCGGTCGGTCCATATACATTAGAAATGAGCCTTTTTCTCCGGGAGGTTTCCATCCATGCCCGGATTCGCTTTCCCATAAACTTTTCCCCACCCAGAACAATGACCTGCAAACTGTCCAGGCTACGGTACTGATTTTCCTCCTCCAGCTCCAGCATATGGTTCAGAAGCGACGGGACACAATTAATATGCGTGATTTTTTTCTCTGCAATTATCCTGTTTATCTGCTCTACATCATAGAGATTCGTGGAAACCAGATGTAACTGTCCTCCTGTTATGAGAGGAACAATGATGTTCTTTACTGACGCATCGAAGGAATAGTTGGTCAGCAATAGTGTTCTGGCATGTACGTCAAATCCGTATTCTCTGCCATACCACTGACACAGATTGAGAAATCCCTCTGCTTCTATCATGACCGCCTTCGGTTCCCCGGTGGTTCCCGAAGTAAATATCATATGCAGTTCTTCTCCCGAGACCGGAACAAAGGCTTCCTTCGTTCCATGGTTTTTCGCTCCTATGATTAATGTTTCCTGGGGCAGCTCCTGATACAGGGGATTTTCCTCCTCCATTAAAAGCAGCTTAGGTTTGGCTATGGACAGAATCCTGCATATCCTTTCATATGCGGTTTCTGGTGCAACAGGCACATATACTGCACCCACTGCCCAGATGGCAAGCACTGCCGCAATGGTCTGACAGGAATGTTGACAAAACAACACCACACGTTCTCCCTTTTTTACCTGTCTTTCCTGCATTTGATGTGCAATCTCTGTTACACGCTCATTTAATTCCTGATAGGTCAGCAGTTCTTCTCCACAGCTTACAGCGGTTTCTTCCGGCTGCTTTTCCACCCATTGCAGGAATTGCTCATACAATGACTTTTCCGGAGGAACCCTGCGCGGGGTTCCGGCTCCCCAATCCAAAATCTGTTTGGAATCCTTCTCGCTTAACAAGGTTATTTCGCTGTTTCTTCCCTGATTTTGCAGCTTTTCTATTACTTCATTTAACACATGTTCATAATAATGAAGAAAACATTTCACAAACTCCTGCTGCTGTGGGTCTTTGTAATAACTTATGGTTACCTGACCACCCTCGATGCAAAACCTTTCCTGTCCTGCCAGAAAACTCTTGCCAGAATCGGCACTTTCGCAGGCTACAGCGCTTTCACAGGTTTTGGAAGCTCCACTGGAAGCGGTATTCCCATTGGAATCAGGACTTCTGTAAGAGAAATACAGGTGCCCTTTCCCCTGTATACACGCTTTTTCTGCCTCGCTTAAATGTTTGCATATGACCTGATTGGTCTCCTTAGAAACCGCGAACAAGGTCTTGTATGCCTGATATAACTGCTGAATGTCCTCTTTTACGCTCTGTTCTTTTCCAAACGCATAGACCAGTGGAGCATAACCTGCCCCACATGGCACCATAATGCCGATTTTTGTGTCATTAGCTATCTGGTGCATGGTGACATACAGTGCGTACAGACAGATAAATTCCTGCAAGCGTTCTTTCCCGGTATAGGCAGTCACCTTCTCCAACGCTTCTTTGCACGGAAAACAAAACTGCTCCATTGGCAGCTCCATATCTGCCTGTCGTTTTATCTCTCTTCCATTTTTTCTATACTGTCCTTCGCACAACGTGCGGTTCCAATAATTCACAATTTCTGCTGGTTCCATCCGTCTCCTCTTTTCCATTTTCAATCTGTAATGCCAGTCCTTCTATGGTCGCATGTTCTAAAAAGGTCTTACTGTCAATCCGATAATTCAGCTTCTTTTCCATATCCGCGATACAGCGTATCATCAGCAAGGAGTCTCCCCCTATTTCAAAAAATTCCTGCTCAATGCCAAACTCTCCATACCCCAGCAGCTCTGTCCAGAGGGCGTGCAGCTCTTGTTGTATCGGCGTCTCCGGTTCTTTTACTTCCTGATAGGCGAACTGCTCTTCCTCGGGCTGGGGCAGACCTCTTCGGTTGATTTTTCCGTTATTTCCCATTGGCATATGGTCTAACTGTATGAAACGATAAGGAATCATATAGGGCGGCAGGGTTTTTCCTAAGTCTGCTTTTAGCTCCTCCAACTCTGTGGTTAAAAACTGGCTGACCGTTCCCTTTTGTCCCACAATGACATTTTCCCCTAACTGCTTTTCCTCCTCCAGGAAGATATGTACCTGTGTAAACCCTGTATTCGTCAGCAGTTCTCTCCATTCTGCCCCACACATCAGCGGGGAGCCCTTTTCTACCCGGAAGTCCTCATAGCTGGAAAAGCCCTCCAGAAGCTCCACCGTTGTCATAAGGGTATACAGCTCTTTGGTTACCTCCAGCAGAATCAGAATTCCTTCCGGCTTCAGCAGATGATACACATTTTTCAGACTTTGTTCTACATAGGCGGCGTCATGCATTACATTTGCCGCAACGATAATGTCATAGGATTCCAGCGTATAGCCCTGACACTGTGGCTCCTGGTCTAAATTATAGATGCCATACTTTAAAAATGGATATTCTTTGAATTTCTGCTTTGCCTGAACGGTAAAAAACTGGGACAAATCTGTATAGGTATAGGAAACGTTGCTGTCCTTTTTCAGCTTCTTTAATACCGGCTCCGAGGTTCCGCCGATTCCGGCTCCGACCTCTAAAATAGAAACCATTCCCTTTTTCTGCCGTTCCGCTACAAAGCCTTGTATCATTTCTGCTATGATGTTGTTGTTAAACTCTGCCCGGGGATTGGTATTATACAGGCTCTTTGCGGTTTCCCAGTCTCCTTCCGGGAACAAAAGCTCTGTTACCGCCTGCTCTCCCTTCAGAATCTGTTTCGTATTGCACATACAAAGGGAGAAAAATGTTAAGTTTTCTCTTTCGTAATCGGTATGAATCCGTTGCTCTAAATCATGGATTCTTCCACGAATCGCTTCTAAATCCTCTGCCTTTAGATGTGATAAGTCATAGGCGTCCTTTTCCCTTTGAATGACACCTTCCCGCTCCAGCGCGCGAAACCACTTGTACATTAGCTTTCGATAGAGCTCCTTTAATCCGCACCGGGTACAAAATTCCTCTATCGTCACACGTTTTGTAATATTATTTTCATGACACAATTCCTGAATCACTCGTTTTATATTCTCAAAGCTGGTGGTTTCTAATGATGTATCTGTTTCTTCATTTTCTGCCTGAAAGAAGTCCTCCGGCATATGCTCCGCTGCCTGTTTTCCTGCCTCTAACCACTGCTTCATTCCCAGACTTTCCTGTACTTCTTTCTTATCCGGCACAATATACGCAAGCAAGTGTCGGTTTTTCTTCCCCTGGACTACTTCCACCAGGGCTCTGGAAATCTTTCCGTTCTTTTCAATTTCCTTTTCAATCTCCATGCACTCAATCCGATATCCATGGAGCTTCACCTGCTGGTCTATACGACCTAAAATATTGATGTAGCCTTCTCTTTCAAAAATTCCTGCATCTCCGGTCTTATAAAGCCTTCCGTATTTTTCATGCTTAAAATAGCTCTTTTTCGTCTGCTCCTCCTCGGTATAGCCCATAGCTACGCCTGCGCCGCCGATATAGATTTCTCCCCGTACGCCAACCGGGCAAAGTTTGCGCTGTTCATCCATGACATAGCATTGCTGGTTCGCCAGCGGATAGCCATAAGGAATACGGCTCCATTCCGCTTCCAGACCAGAAACCCGATAATAAATCGACCAGATGGAACCTTCTGTCGCTCCTCCAAGACTGATTAGCTCTGCATTGGGAAATATCTTTTTCATTCGCTCTAAGGTATTTAACGGAATCCAGTCGCCGCTTAAAAACACTTTTTCTAAGGACTCCACCCTCTGCCCTTTCATATAGTCTAATACCAGACCAAAAATCGCCGGTACGCTGTTCCAAAGAGTGACTCTTTTTTCCACAAGCTCGCTGCAAATCTGCCCTATGTCTCGAATATCTTTTCCAATTACCATAGCCGCTCCTGCCAGCATACTTCCGAAAATATCATATACAGACAAATCGAAGCCCACGTCGGAAATATTAAATATCCGGTCTTCACTGGTGATTTCAAATCTTCGATTAATGTCATACAGCGTATTGCAAACGGAGCCATGACTGATGACTACTCCCTTTGGCACTCCGGTGCTGCCTGAGGTATAGATAATATAGGCCGGCGAATCCAATGCTGCCTTCTCGAACTCCTCATATTCTCTTTGAGATGTCTCTACCCGGGCATCTAAGTACAGTTTTGCCTGACTGTTCTTTAAAATATAGTCCACACGTTCTTTGGGATATTCGGGATGAATGGGTACAAAAACTGCTCCTGCCATAACACAGCCCAGAATCTGAATGATGGTTTCTGCGGTCTTAAAGCCCCGTACTCCCACGCAGTCTCCTGCCCTGACGCCCTGTTCCTTTAAGTAAGCGGCATATCCTTCTGCCCTCTTATGTATCTCCTGATAGGTATATTGTTCGGTTCCATCTATCAATGCAATTCTTTCCGAATAGCACCGGAAGGACTCTTCCACTAGCTGCTGCAGGGTAATCCTGGGATATTCCTCCTGTGTTTGATTGTATTCCTCGATACGCTTTTCCTCCGAAGCAGAAAGCTTAAGAATCTCTTCTGTCTTTCCTTCTTCTCCTCCCGCTGACTGAATCAATGCAACAAATTGTGCAAACATCCGTTCCATCATATCTGCCTCAAAGCGGCTTCCCGCATAGTCCCAGGATACAATCAGCACATCCTCTTCCTCTGACACCTGACAGTCCAGATATACCTGTGGCGTCTGACTTAGACTATATACGGACTCTCCGAAAAATTCTTTTGTGAACTCTTCTTTCTCCCCACCCATCATACTGGTAAATACAACCGGAAACGGAATTTCATTCTGCAAATTATGGTATTTTATATATTCCCGCTCTACACTGATTCCATCATAGGAAGCATGCCCATAGACCTCCATGAATTTTCTCTGAAGCTTTTTGGCATTCCCCCAAAAGTCATTGCAGGTACAGTCCTCCGGCATAGGAAGAATCGTCAGAGAGGTAAAATCTCCAATGACCTGCTCCGTCCCCGGCAGTTTTCCACGGTTAGAGGTCGTAAGATTAATGGAAAACTGATTGCTTCCGCTCCAATACGCTAATACTTCACGATAGCACTGACACAAAAAAGTGGTAGGAATCATGCCGTGTTTTGTCAAAACCTCTCTGCACTTTCTCCAGTCCTTCGCCTCAAAAATGTGCATTAATCGTTTGAATTTATTTTCTGCTTCTGCCTCTTTTTTCTTCTGGGGCAGCTCCGGTCCCTTTGCCAAAACAGGAATCTGATTTTTCCAGTATTGGCGGTCTGTTTCATACCGCCCGGTTTTCTTTACTGCCTCCATATATTCCACAAACTGCCGGAAGGTGACCGGGGGCGCTTCTTTTTCCAATTCCGGATTGCTGTAATATGCATAAAGCTCATTAAATAAAATTAAAATACTGCCTGCGTCTGCAATCGCAAGGTCAATGCTGACAAAAATCTGCCTGCGCGTTTCATCCAGCTTCGCCGCTTCAAAGGTAAACATAGGCCAGGTTCCAGCCTGATAATTATAATGAGACAGTCGTTCTCTCTGCTCTGCTAAAAATGCTGTTTTTTCTTCCTCCGTATAAGAGGTAAGGTCGTACTGTCGGATGGTATAAGCATCGTATTCCTCCAGTTCATACTGTGTTCCATCCTCCAAAACAACCGTATGCAGCATCGGGTGACGGGCAATTACCTGATTTAATGCCTTTTCTAAGCGCTCCACATCCATCTCGTTTACTATCTCGTTATAGTAGTGGGTCGCCACATCTCCTGCCTTAAATTCTTTTTTTCTCCCTAAAATATATGCCCATTGTACCTCTGTTAAAGGGAAGTGTTTTTCTTTTCTGCTCATATCATTCCTCTAATTTTCTCTATTAATATAGTCTGTCATATCGGTTACCGTATCAAATTGGTTCATATCAGAAATAGGGAGCTCCATCTGATATTTCTGGTTTATTTCATCCAGAATAATTAACAGCATAACGGAGTTTCCACCTAAATCGTAAAATTTCTGTTGGATATCCACATCCTCCACTCCTAATACATTGCACCAAATTTCTTTTATATCCTGTATGTTTGCCTTCATAGTTGTCCCTCCTTAAATAAATCGTTGTACGTTTTCATGAAACTTTTTGATAAATTCCTTGATATCCTGTCTGCTAAAATATTGGGGATGATACTGCACTGTTCCCACCATCGCCTGTGGACTGTCGTAAAATAAAATCGTCATAGGGCAGATTGCTTCGCTCTCACTTATCATATGTGCCATAAACTGTAAGCCCTCTATGTCTAAGTCGCTGTTCTTAAAGTTTTGATAAGTCAGCAAAAAGTCTACAAAGTCTTCAAAGTTTTCCTTCTTCCCGCTTTCTACCAAGCTGCCCAAAGAGCACACCTGCTGTTCTAGCATCCGGTTAGAGTCCTTTCTTACCTTCTGCAGGGTGTCTTCTATGGCTTCTCCCTCTTCTGTTTCTACGTTACTTAACAGCGCTCTTGCAAACAGCCCAACCGTATTGGCATATTCCATGTTATTGCGGTTTCCCACCATGACTCCGATACTGCTGTCCTTTACACCGAAAAAGTCCTGAACGGTCAAATGATACAGGGTGAGTACCACCTGAAACAGCGAGACTCTTTTTTCCTTTGCAAACTGGCGAAGCTTGTTCAGCACCGTCACATTAATAAGAATATATTCTAATGAAATGACACTGTCGGGCGCCTCATATTTTGCCACTGCCAAATGGTGTGATTTCTGTTCTATGTTTTTCCAATAGGCAGTCTGTGCATGCCCTGCTTCACTGTCTAAGAATGTCTTTTCATAAGAAACATAATCGGAGAAATCCCGGTTCTCTATATGCCGTATTTTTTTCTCGGTATAATAAGAACAAAGCTCATCAAAAATAAGGTTCAGCGACCACCCATCCGCAATCAGATGACTGATTTTAAACAGGAGATAGTGGGTCTGCTCGTTGATATGATACAGCTTCATTTCTGCCAGGCAATCCCCGCCGCAATCCACAGGCGTCAGTGCTTCCTGCTTTAATGCTGCATGCACTTCCTGCTCCGCTTCCTGAATATTCTCTTTCTCCACCCGGATGATTGTCACCTTAGGACTTATGTCTTTGTTCCACTGTAAATAATCCCTGCCTTCCTTTGAAACCAGTTTACAGCAAAGAATCGGGTGATTTCTGCACACCTGAACATACGCCTCCTGCATTCGTTCCAGCTCCAGCGGTCCGCTGATTTTAAAGGTCAGAGTCAGATTCCAATCACTCTTTTGGGGATTCTTGCGGATGGAATTAAGAATCAGGCGCTGCATGGATAAAAGCTCATACTCTCTTTGCCTTTTTTTATCCTTTGTCTGTCGCTCTTTGATTACTTCCTTTTGCTGTGTAATGGTACCGTAATCATAGATTTCTTCCACAAACAGCTCTACCCCGAATACCTTTTCTATTTCTTCTACTAAAAAGGTAATTAAAAGAGAATTTCCACCCAAGTCGAAGAAATCGGTCTCCTCTCCTACTTCCTCCTCACTGCATTCCAAAACCTTGACCCAAATCTGTTTTAACACGGTAACCATATCCTTTTTCTCATAAGAAATGGTATCTTTCTTTTCTTCCACAGAAAACCGGTCTTTCTGCTGTTTTTCCATGATGCCCCAGTGAAGATGTTTTTCAAAGCAATAGGCAGGAGCCGACACCTTCGAAAGCTTCTTTCTATAGTAGTGCTTCCAGCAAATGTCTTTTCCGTTTACATAGAAATCCTGTATCAGCTGATTTCTTTCTGCCTCATTTCGTATAGGATAGATTGCGGCATTACATGGGGATTTGCCTTCATAATCACCAATCCAGATTACATCCAGCTCCTCCTGTTCACACATGGCATTCAGCTTATTCACGATTTTTTCTTCGCTTAATTCTGACGTTTCCTGACTTTCCTCCTCGATTGGTCCCCAAGGCTCCTGTTCCCTGTGGTCTGCAATCCGTTTTCCATAGCTGTCTACCAACAGAGCTTCGCTCTTGATGCCAAGGCTTTTTATGTCACGATACAGTGTCCATTCCGGTGGCCCAGCTTCTTCCAAACTGCGGCACCAGGAAACCGCCTGTGTGTCTTTTATTCTTTTTAGTACGAGAACGGTTTTTCGCGCCTCTTCTTTAGAAACAGGGCGAATTTCTTTTAATTGCGCCAGCAGTTCCTCTTTCTTTTTTCCGGCAACAATCCCACGATACGCATAATCATCCCTTCCGGTATTCAGGGTATAAATTAATTCCTGCGTTAATTCATGGGTGGATATGTAATGCTCCAGTTCTTTTGCATATTCCAGAAAAGAGGCTTCACTTTTGGCTGACAGCTTTAGCATCAGCTCTGTTTCACCATCAGGCTTCTGCAAGTGTTCTTCTTCCGGCATAGGCTTGTAATTTTCCAATATTATATGGGCATTGGTACCACTTAACCCGAAAGAGTTAGTACACACTAACCTATGAGCATACGAATCTACTTCCACAGGCTGACTGGCTGGCCTAAGAAGCCCTCTTTCAAAATCAATCAACGGATTGGGGGTCGTATAATGGCACAATGGATATATCACATGGTTCTGAAATTCCAGCAAAACCTTTGTCACGCTTGCAATGGCTGCTGTTGCATTCAGATGTCCAATATTTCCTTTTATACTTCCTAAATAAATCGGCTCCCTACGGGAAGAGAGTCCATATTCCTGACAGCTCTCGTAAAAGCTCTCCACCTCAATGGGGTCCCCTAACTTTGTTCCGGTACCATGGGCTTCTATTTCTGTGATTTCCTCCGGGTGTATTCCTCCCTCTTTCCATGCTCTTAATATAGCTTCTTTCTGCCCCTCTATACTGGGTGTGGTAATGCTGTTGCATCTTGCTCCATCCCCATTAATGGCAGAAGCCCGAATCACACCATAAATATGGTCCAGGTCCGCTTCTGCATCTGACAGACGCTTTAACAGCAGGAAGCCACCTCCTTCTCCGACGCCAATTCCGTCTGCCGCCGCATCAAAGGGCTTGCACCGGCCATTGCCCGCCTCAATGCCCAAAAGGTCTCCCTCGGTATTTTTCGTTCCGAATTTCAGATAAACGGTAATTCCTCCTACCAAAGCACAATCAATTTCTCCCCGCTCCAGCCGCCTGCAGGCATCATCTATGCAAACCAGACCAGAGGAACACCCGGTATCAATCACCATATTCGGCCCGTGAATATCCAAATGATAAGATATTTTGCCTGCCAGCATGGATTTCAGGCTTCCTATCCATGCAAGTCCTGATTTTTCTGACAGCATGGAATAATAGTCATTATCCTGTGAGGCAACGAAAACACCGCAATTTGTTCCCTGAAATTCCTTAAGAGAATATCCCGCATCCAGCACTGCTTTTGCTGCCATTTCCAGGGCGATTCGCTGCTCCGGGCTCATATTGTCTGCCTCTTTTGCGGAAATATGGAAAAACCCATGGTCGAAATTTTCAATTTCTTCCAGAAATCCGATTTCCTGATATTCCAGCTCCGGCTCCAGCCCCAGCCGTTCTCTCCGGGATGCCGGAACCTTGCGAATAGAATCTACTCCATTCAACAGATTCTGATGCAGCTGTTCTAAATTCTCTGCGCCGGGATATACTCCACTCATACCAATTACTGCTATCTTCATGTCTCCTCCTTTATAAGTCCTCAAATAAATCCTCAATATCTTCGTATTGTTCTGACAGCGCCGGAGCATTCTGGTCCTCTACTCTGCTTTTTACCAGCCCTACTACGTCTGCAACGGTATCACATTCATAAAAGTCCTGAATGGAAAACGCGCAATGGAACCGCTCCGCTATCTTTGACTTCATCACCAGTACCATCATAGAATCCATATTCAAATCCTCCAGTCTGGTGGTTCCTTCTATCTGCTCTGTCTCTGCTTCTTCCCGGAAAAACTGATAAATTTCGCTATAATCTGCTCTGTCCGACGAAGCTTTTCCTGCTGCCTCTGACTGTTTTTCCTCAAAAGCAATCCGGTGGGTGATTTTAGAAAAACAATAGCCCGGCAGACTGCATACCTGCTGTTGTTCCGGGAAAAACAGCAGTTCCCAGGCAATCTTATTCTCTTTGAGCCATACACAGCCCATAAATTGCAGTAACAGGCTCCATATATTCCCTTTTTGATTTAGTTGAAGCAGATAAATCCCCTGCTCTTGTGTCTCTGTGAGTGCACTCCACGCTTCTCTCAGATATACACAAAACTCCGCATCTGACGAAGCTGTTTCTCCACCGCTTTCCTCTGGGGTCTTACAGGTAAATCCCATATTTCTCATAACCGTTTCCATTGCTTTTAGGTAACTCTTTTTCATACGGGTCATATGACACGCTTCCTCTTCTTTGTTCCACGCTTCCTCATACGCTGACTGGAATCCAGGCAGGCTGTCCATAAGCTCATCTACATAAGCCTGTACCTCATCATCCCCGCAGATTTGAAGCATTACCTTTTTCCCATTGGTCTCAGGCGGTTCTTTTAACATACCTTTTTCCCACAACATATAACCTCTGTTTTCGTACATCTGCCTCCTTAGCAGAGACGTATAGGAGACCTGCCCCATATCCTCCTGTTTTTCTGCGAAGGGGATTAATTTTTCCCTGTATGCTTCCAAAGAATCCGGTCTTTTCGCACTGTACACCAGCAGTTCTGCCCCGCGTTTCCGACTCTTCTGTAGGGTTTTTTGCGGCTTTCCCAATATCATATGGGTATTCATGCCGCCGATTCCAAAGGAGCTGACTCCTACATGCCGGATTGGTGTCTGATTTTTGCCGCTTTGCACGCTGCGATTCACATAGAAGGTATCACATTCCTTTAATTCCTCATTTTCTTCCTGACAGTGAATCGACGGAGGGATTACCTGATGCTCTATCATCATAGCCGCTTTCATGAATCCTGCAATTCCCGCCGCACTATTGAGATGTCCGTAATTCCCCTTTAGAGAACCAATGGGGATTCTTTTCGCAGAATCGGCGGATTCAAACACCTTTTTTAAGGCTCGTATTTCAACGCAATCTCCCAGCACCGTTGCCGTTCCATGCGTTTCAATATAATCTACTTCATTTTCGGTAAGACTTGCCTTTTCCAACGCTTCCTGAATCACCTCACATTCGCCCTGTACACTGGGCGCAGTATAACCAATCTTACGGTTTCCGTCATTTCCCACAGCACCGCCCAGAATCAACGCATAGATATTATCCTTGTCTTTGACTGCTTGTTCATAAGACTTTAAGACCACCAGTCCCAGACCACTTCCGGGAACAAATCCGCTGCTATGGGCATCAAACGGACGTACCACACCGTCTTTTGAGGACATTCCCTCCATATGTACATAATTTTCCTGCTGAATGGAGACATTGGCACCACCTGCCAGCATCATATCTGCCTGACCACTTTGAATCATATCTGCCGCTAAGTGTACTGCGGTCAGCGAGGTAGAACACGCGGTATTTACAATCATGCAGGGACCTGTCAGATTTAGCTTAAAGGCAATTCTTCCAGCCAGCGAAACCCCTGAATTTAAGAATTTTTGATTTTCTATCATCAGACGGTTGTTGTTCTTCTGTTCAAAACGATTTTTCAAATAATATTCATTTTCCTGGGCGCCGCAGATAATTCCCACTTTTCTTTTCTGTGTACTACCGACATAACCGGCATCCTCTAACGCATGATAGGCACATTCCAGCAAAAGCCTTTCCTGCGGCTCCATCAGGTCGGCATCTGCACTGCCAATTTCGAAAAAGGTATGGTCGAACTCATAGATACCCTCCATTTTTCCATATGCCTGCACACAGGAATAGCCCTCCTCTTCTGTCACAATGGGCATCTGTCTGGTAATACAGTCCCGCCCTTCCAACAGATTCTCCCAAAATTTGGCGGCGGAATCTGCCTTGGGAAATCTACCTGCCATTCCCACAACTGCAATTAACTTTTTTTCCATTTTATTTTCCTTTTCTATATTTGAATCACATTTACGGTTTCTTTCTGGGCTGCGCCTGTAAGAAACTCTGCCAATTTACGAATGGTATAGCATTTAAAAATATCCGTTACTTTGATTTTTCTTTCCAGCGCGGCATTTAACCGGGATACCATCTTGATACAGAGCAGGGAATTCCCTCCGATGGCAAAAAAGTTGTCATCCACGGAAAAATCCTTGCCTGGAAGAATACTTTCCCACACCGTGCGAATCTGTCCCACAACCGCATCAAATTCCTCTGTTGCTTCTATAAACGGCTTCTGGGTTCTTTCACTTTGCCAGAAATGCTCTGCCTGCACCACTTCCTTTGCCGGCGGCAGCACCGACTGGTGACTTTTTACTCTGGCAAATACCTTTTCATAGATGGCACCAAGCCCCATTATATCCTTTTCCTTCAGCACCAAATCCCGATAGTCAAACCGTATAGTATAACGGTTTTGTTCTCTTTCCAGTGCACAGATTAAATCAAACTGGATGCGATTGCTGTTCTCCAGATTTTCCAGATACATCCAGCCATCCTCTAACTTTTCTTTTTCCCTGAACTTCTCCGTGGAAAGAAATACGGTCTGGTACATAGAACTGTCTTCTCCCTCTCCCACAAATCCCAGCAGTCTGCTGATATGGGTGATATCCGTTCCACTGTACTCCAAAATAGAATTTACCTCTGTCTTAAGCCTTTGATAAAATTCCTCCATGGAGATTTCCTCATCGCAGGTACTTATCACCGGAAGGGTATTGGCATATAAGCCCATATTTTCTATTTCCTCCGGCGTATGCCGATTCCATGCTGCGATTCCAACGCCAACACTTTTTTGCCCGCACCATTCCTGCAAAGCCTGTACATAAATTCCCAGTGTCAGACAATACACTGATACAGAATATTCCTTTGCCAGTTGCTCCAGTTCCTCTTTGTCTGCCAATGACTTGGAATACGTTTTTTTGAGTGCCTTTGCATGTTCCTCCGGCGCCATTTCTCCCGGAAAGTTCAACCGCGGACTTCCGTTTTTTAAATATTTCTGCCAGAACTGCCGGCATTCTGCTCTTTCATCTGTCTGAAAACATTTATAATATTCCTTTTTCGCAACAGGCGTCTCATTGCTTTTCTCATAACGTAACGCCATATAATTTTCCTTTAATTCTTTCGAGAGCAGCTCCACAGACCAGCCGTCCCCAAACATATGATGAATACAAACAGACAGAAGGTATTCCCCGTTATCTGCTGTGCGGTACAATCGGAAACGAATGGGGAATTCCTTTTCCAAATCAAAATACCTGGTCTCCTCTTTCTGTAAATCTGCATCCACCTCCTGCCGGTTCTTGCAGCCAGTAACATACAGCCGCATTTCCTCGCAGGACTCTACTATCTGAAAATATTCCTCCTGCAATACCAGTAACTTTGTACGAAGAGAGGGATTTTGACGTATCACCCGGTTTACTGCCTTTTCCAGCCGTGTTACTTCCAGCTCTTTTGAAAAATGAATCAGCCATCTGATGTGATAAGAGGTATCTTCCCTCTTTGTCAGGTAAAAAAATAACAGACTTTTTTGCAGATTCGTCAACGGAAATATCCCGTATTTTTCTCCTTGACCTCGTAACCTCAACAAAAATTCCTGTTTTTTCTCTTCTGTAAGTTTATTAAACTGATATAATAACTGATTGTTTGTTTCATTTTCCCCTCTCCCCACTCGTAATTCCTGCTCCAGAATTGCGCATACCTTCTGTGCATTTTCAATAAAGAAATGATTTCCTTCCACATAAAATAATTTGAAATCATCCGTCAACTCCTGAAAATAATACATATTTTCAATTTCTACCTCTTCATCCCTACTTCCTGCCATGGCAATGACTGGTACCGGAAGCTGCATGGGCTCAAATGAATAACCTCGAACCAGCCTGTAATCATTTTTTATAATGGGATAAAAGCACGCTCTGAAATTCTCATTATACAAAAGCTCTTCCTCGGTTCCTCCCATTTTTACCAAAAAATCAGCCAACTCATCATCCGACAGCAAATCTACATTAGGCACTCTTCGAAATCCCCGCAAGGAAGTTCCTGCCATAACAATTTTCTGGGGCAAAGGCAAGCCCTGTGCTAAAATCTGTCTCATTAATTCATATACCAGAATCCCGCCCATGCTGTGCCCGAACAGTACATAAGGAGGTTTTAATTCCTCTTTTATTCCCTCTAATATCCGGCGGCACAATACCACCGCATCCGAAATGAGCGGTTCTCTGATTCGCTTCTCTCTTCCCGGCAGTAAGACCGTATACAGACCAATCTTTTCGCTTAATACTCCTTTCCAGGGCATATAAATAATTCCGCCTGCCCCGGCATGAGGAAGACAGATTAATCGAATCTGTTCCTCCTCACCACTTATCTTCTTTATCCATTCACAATTCATATTACACCTACCCTCTAACTTAACCTTATCTCTTTACTAATGTCCCTGATTCCCTCCTGATTCAGGCAATAACAGCAATCACATACTTCCTCAATAAATTCCAAATCGTGAGTCACTACCAGTACCACCTTTCCCTGATTGGCAAGCTTTCGCAGGATGCCGCCCACATTTCTCATATTACAATAATCCAATCCACTGGTCGGCTCATCGAACAGCAGGATATCTTTTTGTGCCAACAGGGCAACTGCCACTGCCAGCCTTTGCTTTTGCCCGCCGGAGAGACATTGGGGATGGGACTTTGCCTGCTCTGACAGCATCAGACTTTCTAAGACTGTCTCTATTTCTTCCTGTGTCACTCCCTCATTTCCCAAAAAACATTCTTCTTCTACGCTTTCGGCAAATAACTGGTGATTCACATCCTGCATCACAACATAGCTGAATCTTTTGCGCTGTTTGGGTTTTGTTCTTACTCCATTCCACAAAATTTCACCTTTTCCGTGCTTTTCCAAGCCGCAGATTATCCGGGAGAGGGTGGTCTTTCCTCTTCCGTTTTTTCCGGTCAGGGCAACAATTTGTCCCGATTTCAGCTCAAGACCGATGTTTTCAAACAATGTTTTTTTCTCAAATGCTATGTGAACATTTCGCAGACTGAGCTGTTTTTCCCCTCCCAGGCTGACCTCCTTTTGCTTGCAGGAAAACCTATGGTGCGTATCTAAATTCCGCAGTCCCATCTCCTTTCTTTTCGCAGCATCTATCTGAAAAAATGCTTCCTTTGAGAAACGCTCAAGGATTCTGCCCTCATCCAGATAATACACGGTATCCAGTATTGGTTCTAAATAAGAAAGACGGTGTTCTGCAATGACGATGGTCTTTCCTGCCGCCTTGATTTTTTCCAGAATCCCCGTAAGCACTTTTATGGTCTCTATATCCAGGTTGGCAGAGGGTTCATCCAGCACAATGATTTCCGGGTCTGCTGCATAAGCGCTTCCAATGGCAATCATCTGCTTTTCGCCTCCCGACATCTGAAACAGATTCTTGTGCATCAGGGACTCTATCCCCAATTCCTGCACCACCTGCTCAATGCGCTGTGTAATCTGCTCTCCCGGCATATTTTCATTTTCTAAGGCAAATGCAAGCTCACTTTCCGGCTCCACATTGAAAAACTGCGACTTGGGATTTTGGAACACGCTGGACACCACCTTGGACAGCTCATACAACGGCTGTTCTTCCACCGGTTTTCCAAGCACCAGAACTTCTCCGGTCTTTTCTCCTGTTTCACAGTATGGAATCAGACCATTTATCAGCCTGGTAATGGTTGTTTTTCCGCAGCCGCTTTTTCCGCAGAGGAGCACACATTCCCCCTTATGTATGGTCAGATTTACATCCTTTATGCTTTCTTTTTTCCCATTTTCGTATTGAAAGCTGACCTGCTTCATTTCTATGCATTTCTCTTGATATTTCTTTATGTTCTTCATATGATATTTACCCTATTTTGTACTGCAAAAATTATCAGGCACACCGATACCGCAATCAACACGCCATCTGCAATTCCCATGCCCCGGTATTTCCAACAGCTTCGCTCTCCCGGATTGTCAATGCCTCTGGTAACCGCAGCCGCAGAAAGCTCGTCAATGGTTTTGGTAGCCGAAATCAGCAGCGGCACCATATAGAACTGCACAATGCGCTTTACCAATTTTACCGGATTGATATGAAAGACAGATATTCTCCGAATACTCATTGCCTCCCGAATACTTACCCATTCTTCAAACATGGTCGGGAAGTAACGAATGGTAACCGCCAGACTTACCGTAATGGATTTCGAAACATGCATCCGTTCCATGGTGGCAATGATTTCGCTTACTTTCGTTGTGCGAATAATCAAAATGAACACCATCAGCAGCGGAAACATTTTCCGAAACTGTACCACCGGAACAGATACGACAGCTCTGGCAAGCCCCGGCAAAAGAGGTAAGAGATATATCTGTATGCCTACAAATACCCCATATACCAGCACCATTTTCCATGCTCCGTTTTTTCTTCCTGTTATACATTGCACGAAAAAGACCAGTGCAATACACACCGCCTCCATCAGAAGATGATTAAATAAAAATACGCTGATATTTACGCCACACAGGAGTACCAATTCACTTCTGATATCAAATCGCATTATAAAACTCCTGCCTTTTTCAAATGCTTTTTCACAATGACTTCTCCAAGCTTTATTCCCAAAAAGGACGCAACAAGAGTCGCAGCAATCGTGCCAATCCACCAGCGGAAATCCACAAAGCTGCGCAGGGCGTCAACATATGCCGGGTCCAGACCAGATTTTAATGCCTCTGCAAAATATCCTTCCGGAAACAGGAAAAAGCGATATTCCCCTCCGCAGGACGCCCATGCGGTAAACACAAGGTAAGACACCAGAATCTTTCTTCTGTCCGTTCTGTTATTGCCCACAATGAGCTCTGCAATCAACGCAAATATCAGGATGGACAGCGCTGAGATAATTCCCTGCACGCCTGTAAATGCAAGATATAAAATAGGTACAATATTCATCAGCACAATGGCGCCCTTTTTCGGTATTTTTGTCACGATATACAGATAGAGCACCCCGTTGAATAATGCATATGTAATCGGGTATAACAGATAAGTATAGGGTGATAAATTTGTAATACCTGCAATCAACATAATCACAAATGAAATCGCACTGTAGATTCCCAATGTAATATAATCTTTTGAATTTAATTTTTCACTTTTCATGCAAAACATCCTCCTTGGTCTGATTTAATTTTCCATTCTCTTGCTTTTTCCTGTTCCTGGCAGATGCCATAATACCAACCCTGCTCTGCCAGCAGCTGTTCATGGGTTCCTTCCTCCTTGATAACACCCTTTTCCAGTACCAGAATGTTATCGGCATTTCGTATGGTATTCAACCGGTGGGCAATGACTAACACCGTCTTTTCTTTCATCAGTCGGTCAAAAGCCCGCTGAATGTCTTTCTCGTTATCCGCATCCAGATTAGAAGTCGTCTCATCCAGCAATACGATAGGCGCATCCTTTAACAGCGCTCTGGCAATAGAGATTCTCTGCTTTTCTCCGCCCGACAGCGTAGAGCCGCCTTCTCCGATTACCGTTTCATAGCCTTTCTCCATTTTTGTGATAAACTCATGGCAACGTGCTGCCTTTGCTGCCTCAAATACTTCTTCGTCCGTTGCTTCGGGACGTCCGATTCTGATATTGTTCATAATGGTATCATTTAAAAGATAGACCTCCTGAAAGACAATCGCCATATACTTTGTCAGAACATCCGGTGAAATCTTTTTAATGTCCACACCTCCAACCGAAATGGTTCCTCCTGTGGTATCCCAGAATCTTGCCAGCAGACTTACAATCGTAGTCTTACCGGAACCGGAAGGTCCAATCAGCGCTGTCGTGGTTCCCTGTTTTGCCTCAAAAGACACATTTTTAAGAATCGGGACATTCTTTTCATAGGCAAAATCCACCTTGGAAAATGCAATATCAAAGCTTGTTAATTGCTTCTTTTCTTCCTCAAAAGAAAACGGTTTTTCATCTAATACATTGCATATGTTTTCCGATGCCTTTGTAATAGATTTTATCTGAGGGTAAATAGAACTTAAGGCCCCCATAATATTTGCCAGGGAAACCGAAAGCAAAAGGATAATTAAAAATCTCACAATCTCTATTTCACCTGCTGCATAAAGATATCCCCCCATAATCAGCGTAACCGGAACAATCAGTGAGGTAATGGCATAAAAGCTTAAAGCAAGCGGCATTACCGCAATTTCAGAACTGATGGAATCCTTGCGGAGCGTCTGCAGTTCATGGTTCAAACGCGCAAACTTACTACCTGTCAGATTATAGAGCCGAAAGGTTTTGATTCCGTTTACATATTCCACTAATCGGGAAATTACATTTTGGTTCGTCTTTCGAAGCTGCCCTGCCTTTTTTCCCGATACCTTTCCTGATTTCAGCAGCAACGGCAGTGCAAGCACAATAAGAAGAAGCATTACCAGACCATACTTCCAATTAATGACAAAGGCAAACAACAGCGACATCACCGTAAAGGACACTACCTTGATAAAATCGCAAAGACAATGGGTAATAATCACCTCATAATCGCTGATGTCAGACAACAGTACGCTATTTAGCTTACCGATACTATTTTTGGTAAAGAATCCAAGATTCAGCTTGCGGATATGATTTCCCACCTCAAGCCTTAACTTTCTGGATACCTGCGGTCCAAGACACTGTGCCTGTGTAAAGCTGATTGCCTGCAGAACACATCGAATTACAAAAATACCTGCCAATACCAAAGTATACGTCAGCAAATCCTGCCCGGAAAATTCCCCATTGGATAAGTCAATCAATGTAAACAGCATGACGCCGTACATACAGGAATTAAATAAGGAATCTAAGATAGATAACGCGATGGGACAAATCAGCTTCTTGGCATCTTCTCCCACAAGTCTTTTTATATATTGAATCATAATAATTTTCCCCTCCTATTCCTGCGCAGTATAATCATTCCACATCCGGTTGTAAATTCCCTGTTGTTCTAATAGTTCTGTATGGGTTCCTTTTTCTACAATTTTACCCTCCTGAAATACACATATCTGATCCGCATTTATAATCGTATGTAATCTGTGGGCAATCATAATTGTTGTCTTCCCTTTCAACAAGCGGTCCAACGCCATCTGAATCTTATGTTCATTTTCGCCATCGGTAAAGCTGGTCGCCTCATCAAAAATAATAATGGGAGCATTCTTTAAAATGGCTCTTGCAATACAGATTCTCTGCTTTTCTCCGCCCGACAGCTTCACTCCGTTTTCTCCCAGATGGGTCTCATATCCATTTGGAAGACTCATAATAAAATCATGTATCTGGGCGGCTTTTGCTGCTTCTTCTACTTCTTGCTGCACAGCATTTTCTTTTCCAATGGCAATATTCTGATAAATGGTATCGTTTAACATAAAGGCTTCCTGAAATACAAAGGACAGCATATCCATCAGTTTTTCGGTAGGAAGTTCTTTGATATCTACACCGTTAATTGTAATTTTGCCGGTAACAGTATCCCAAAATCGGGGAATCAACTGAGCGGCAGTGGTTTTTCCTGCGCCGGAGGCTCCCACAAATGCGGTCAACGTCCCCTTTGGCATTTTGATATCTACATCTTCTAAAATCTGCTGCTTATTGTCATAGGAAAATCCAACCTTGTCAAAAGCAACCTCATATCCATCCTCCGTTCTTACTTCCTGGCTGCCACCGTGAATTTCTTCCGCATCCATTACTTCTTTCACACGCTCAATTCCAGAAGAAATCTGACTGAAAATCTGTGCAAAATTAAGAATGTTATTATAAGAAGAAAGAAACACGATACTCATTATGATAAAAAAGATATATTCTCCAAGCTCTAAACTTCCCTTTAAGTAGAGATAACCGCCCAGCGGTAAGGCAAAAAATATTCCCGATTCAATTAACACTTTGGCAATACTGCTTATGGGCGCCAATACCTTCGCTGTCTTTACCCACAAATCATTGTAATCATTGACTGCTTCGGAATACTCTTTATAAGAATTGGCAGTTACATTATAGGTCTTCATGACTGTCATTCCATTGACGAACTGCATGATGCCGGAGTTCAATCTTCCAAGTACCTTTGGTATCTTTCCCAGCACCGGCTTTGCAATGGCCATTTCCACCGCCTGTATTACAAAGGTCAAAATAATCGGCACAATCAGAATAAGAGACATCGGCACATTTACGGTAAACAAATAAATCAACACCGTAATGGGTACTACGATTGCCACAGTAATATCCGGAATCTGATGTGCCAAAAACTTTTCTAATCGTTCCACATCCTCCATCAGAACTTTCTTAATCTCTCCGGTACTGTTATCTGTGTAAAAACCAAGATTAATCTGTCCAATATGATTACATAGCCTTTTTCTTACTGCATACAAAACATCATACGCTCCGATATGAGTCATTGCCATGGAAGCCGCCTGCAACAGAAAACGAACCAAAATTGCTGCGACTGCAATCACGCCATAAGTAATGACTTTCCCCGTCTTTACATCATCCTGAAACAAAAGCAGAATCGTCCGAAATACCATCACATAGGGTACGAACGAAGCAATTCCAGACAGACTGCTCAAAAAAATTGCAATATACAGCGAGCGTTTATTATCCCTGCCCGCCAACGAGAATAAATACTGTACCCCTACTTTCTCTTTTTTTACTTCCTTTTCCACCTTTTTCTCCTTCCTCTGGTTAGTAATATCTAACCCTGCATTAAAAAAATTTGCTGTTTAATTCAGGTAAAGCTGCTTCAACTTACTATTTATCTGTTTTGCAATCTCTATCTGAGATTCCGCCGCAAACAAATTATCACATGCCATAGGGATTCTTTCACAGCTGCCCTGTATTAAATCTTCCCAATCCTTATCCGCTTCCTGCCGAAGCGCTGCACTATCATTATAAAATATACTCATATCCACATTAATTTTCCCCTTTTCCTGATATCGATAGTTTTCATAGATTTTATAATCCGCACGTATTCCCGGCAACAGAAATTCCAATACTTCCTCATCTTCAAGAACTTCCTCCGGCAGTTCCCCCCGCCGCAGTAATTCATTGGCTAATTCTTCTTTTGACCATTGACTGAGAAATACTTTTTCCTCAATATACCTTGGACTAATCAGGGAATTGGTAAAAAAATGCTTTACTTTTTTATGGTAAGTCTCCTGCAATTCTTTGATTATCTCATAGGCACACAATCCGCCAAAGCAACCGCCGTAAAATACAATCGGAAGCTCATATGCCCCAATCACAGGACTGATTTCCTGTACCAGCTCCTGCATATTTTCATAGGACGGTTCCTCCATTCGCTCTCCCCGTCCCGGAAACTTCGCCGATAGCAATGCAATTTCCGGTTCTAAATACGGTTCCCAGCTGTTAAAAATGGTACTCCATCCACCACCATAAGGCACACAGATTAAAATAAGCTTTTTCCCGCTAAAGTCCACCTCATCAAAAAATAAATTCTGCATATACACTCCTTGTCTTATTTATTCCGCACTCCGCTTTTGTAGAACCATATTTACCATATCCCGTACGGTTCTCACACTCAAAATCTCCTTAATACCGACTGCATAGCCCTGTTTACGAAAGGCGGACAGAACCTTTACCGCAGTAATGGAGTTAAAGCCAATTTCATATAGATTGTTCTCCAAAGAGACGCTTCGCTTCAGCTGTTCCTTTAGAATAGCCGTTACCTTATTTTCCTCTGTTTTCGGTTCCTGCAGAACCTCTTGCTGTTGCATCTGCATCTTTTGCTGCTGTTTTATCTGCGCTAATTGATGTTTATCTATTTTTCCATTTAAATTTAATGGAAGGTACTTTACAATAATAATTTCATTGGGAATCATATAAGATGGCAGTATTCTTTGTAATTGCTCTTGCAGCGCTTCCCGCTCAATTTCCTCCTGTAAAACAAGATACGCTGTCAGCGTTTTTTCTTCCTCACAGGTCTCGCACAAAACCACGCATTCCCTGACTGCGTGCAATCCATTTACCGCCTTTTGAATTTCTTGAAGTTCAATTCGAAATCCCCTCATCTTAATCTGTGTATCCGCACGTCCGACAAATTCAATATTGCCGTCCTTTTTCCATCGTGCCAAATCACCAGTCCGATACAATCGTTCCCCCGTATCCGGATGTGTTAAAAATTTCTGTTCCGTCAGCTTCTCGTCATTGATATATCCACGACCAACGCCTTCTCCGCCGACATACAGTTCTCCTGTCTCGCCATTCTTTACCGGCTTATTTTGCGCATCCCATATGTATGCCGTAGAAGAACTGATAGGTTTCCCAATAGGTACATTTTCCGAAACCTCTGCAGGCACCTCATAAAAGGTTGAAAATGTGGTGTTCTCCGTAGGTCCGTATCCATTGAACAACCGAATCTTCGGATTGTATTCCTTCAGTTTTCCCGCCTGCTTTGCAAGCAGTACATCTCCACCTACCACCAGATTATGTACTGAATCAAAGATGCTCACATCTACATGAACTAACTGATGGAATAAAGGTGTTGTAAGAAACATCACATCTATGGGCTGCTTCGCCAGCCATTCCTTCAAGCTCTCTCCATTTAACAATGTCTCGGTATCCATCAAATGCAGCGTTGCCCCATTTAATAATGCGCCGTATACCTCAAAAACGGATGCGTCGAAAACCAACGTTGAACTCTGTAATATATTCCAGTCACTGCAAAAAGGAAAATACTCCTCGTCTGCTACCAGTCTTATAATTCCCCGGTCTTCTATCATCACACCCTTGGGCTTACCCTCCGAACCAGAGGTATACATCACATATGCTAGTGTATTGGTTCCTCTGCGCCAGTCCACATCATCCTCAGAGCACCCGTTCCACTCATGATTCGAAACCACAGGAATTGCACACTCCGCCAGCAACTGCTGTATCTCATGCCCTGCAAGCTCTGTATTCATGATGAACCTTGCATTTCCATTCCCCAGCATATATTTAATCCTACTGTTTGGCAGCAAAATATCAACCGGAAGATATGCCGCTCCTGCCTTTAAGATACCTAAAATACAAGTAATTGTATGAATAGATTTATCCACAAAGATTGCGACAATATCGTCTTCGCCTACTCCCTTTTCGTGCAGCATATGTGCTACCTGGTTGCTTCTCCGGTCCAATTCACCGTAAGAAATCTGATTCGTACCTGCTTTTACCGCTATTTTTTCCGGATACTTCTTTGCTACGGAATCAAAAATCTGCGTAAGACTCTTTTCTGCCCTTTCTTCTAAACGATACTGCATCCTTTGCCTTCACCTCCGCCTGTCAATACTCTATGCAGTAATTAGCTGCGACTAACCAACTGTAACATACATTGTTTCTTTTCGCAAGGTTACCAGAGTCTATTGAGATTTTTTCTCTCTTTTTCCACTGCGTAAAATCCATATTCCACCGCCAACAAGCAGTACCGCCCCTGCAATGCTTAGCAGTATGCCTTCCAGAAAATAAGGATACGTAAAACGAATCTCTGTGACACCCTGATTTACAATCAACAGGTTATTTTCTTCCTTTACCTCCTGTTTGGTAGAAAAGGAATCCAGGTATGCCAGACTGGTATTTACATGATTCTGCTCCGTCTCTATTATAATTCCGTCTGCGGAATAGGTAATCTCTACCGGCACCGTATTCCGTTTTGGCACTGTTCCTGCATCCATCCCAAAATACTTGTCTAAAAATATGCCTGTTTCTGCATCTCCGGTACTGATTCCGTAATAAACCAGATTAAAGCCCAACAAATGGATATTCTCATTCTCTGTGGTGGCACTAAACACGAGCTCCTGATTATTATACACTGCCGTTCCATCCGGATTTTCAGGATTTACCAGATATACCGTATTCCACTGACGGTTCTCTTCCGGAAACTTTCCCGTCTGATAACGCTCTTGCTGATACTGTAATTCCGGATAGTAATCTCCCAGCATTACCGTTGCGGTTTCACAGCCAAGGAAACTGGAAAGTCCGGACTTTTCTGCCGGAATGGTTCCCATGTCAACATAGACCTCGCATCCACGTTCTGCCAGGTCACGCACCAATTCTTCCGCCTCTTCCTTATCGTCATAAGTAAAGCCTGAAAGATATATTTTCTTATATGCAGACAGTTCTTCTAAGGAATAATGGTTCAGGTTAGAATCTGTTGTCTCCTGAAAAACCGGATAACGCAGCGCAATGGACTGGGCAGAACTTCCGATTGCGATTCCTTCGTATGTGGTAACCGTACCAAAGCTTTCTTCTATTTCCCGGTGAAAAACAGCATCGATACCATTATCGGTAATATACTCATACCCCTGGCGCTCTGCCGCCGCTTTCAACTGTTCCATATCCTGTCTGCCGTTTTTCATTGCAGACTCTAACACATACACCGTATCATTCCCCAACTCCAGACATCGGTCAAACAAATAATCGTAGTACCCTTCTGAAACAGCCGTATTCAGCATCACTACATTAGACGCCGTATGCGCGCCCTGCCATGCCGCTCCAAAGGTACACAATACCTGGGGCTCCTCTCCCGACAGATAATAAGGCGCAAACGCCGTATAGGCACTTAAATCCAGAACTGCGATTCTTTGCTCTGTCACCGCTTTTGCATCATCTAACAACAGTCTTTGTGCCTTATTTTCAATTTCCTGCCCGGCATCTTCCACCCATTCTTCCTTCGGCGACCAGATAAATTGCAGCGATGGTATCATATCTGCCGTCAGCAACACACATATTACTATCGTAAGCCAGGGCTTTAACCGTTTCCATTGAAGGAACGAAATCAGCACAAATATCAGCGCCACCGATACAAAACGCTCCATCCACAAAATTCCGCTAAACGGAAGCTTCATTAATATTTTATAGGCAGACAGTGTTGTTCCAAGAAAAGTCACAATTCCTGTAAGAAATCCTGCTCTCTGCTCTTTAAATGCCAGAAATGTCCCCATAATCGCCAACGCCAGCACCGACAATCCAAAGTACAGTGCGTCCTGATTTTCCAGACGCAAAAGCGGTTGAATGGACAACCACGCACTCTGAAAGCTGTTCTTCATTACCTGGGCGCTGTCATTCCCCATGGAAACCAGTCCGCCCTTCAAAGAAGGATACAGCCACAGTCCCGTCAATGCATAACCGCAAAGCGCCGCCAACAACACCTGTCCTGCCGCCTTTCCCTGCTTTTGGGAAATTCCGTAGATAAGTAAAAAAATCAAAAGACACAGCAATACGATACTTCCCTGTCCGGAATGTCCCAGTACCAAAAGTGCCATCTGAATCCCTATCTCCACAAATGCTAACGCCTGCTTCTTTCGCAGCTTCTCATTTTCCGGCTCTTCCTTTCTTCTTTTGGCATATTCTAAGAACCGCACTACCGCAAACATGAACCAGGGCAGCAATGCCGCTACCAATCCTCTTAGCAGATTTCCACTGGCAAAAAATACCCGGAGATTCTCCGGCATAAAAAACCATATCATTCCCATAAAGACAGACAACGGAATTCGTTTATAATACCATCCAAATCTCAGCCAGCCACCCATGGAAATCACAATCAAAACACCGATAAACAAAAGATAGGCATCCAAAATAGAACTGCAAAACATCCGAAGCACTGCCAGCAAATATACCGCTCCCGGCGCCCAATAACGCAGTGGCTGTACCCCGTTATACAAATAACGGTCATACAAAGGATACCATTCCTTATTCTGCAATGCCTGAAACAGAGACTCACCTCTGTAAATATGGTACATGGTATCATATCCGCGGGGATATTGTCCGGTCTTACGAATCATCCATATGGTAATTGCCGCTAACAGCACGCTGATTCCCATTCCACATACCACGCCAAATATCCGTATGTTCTTTTTCTGAGTCTCTCTTTTTGGCACTTTAAATCCTCCTATTCCGCAAACACCCACTCCCGCTGTATCTGATAACTAAGGAAAAACAGGCATACATCTACCACAATCTTAATAAGCGTCGCTCCCGAACCAACCATTCCATAAATTGCCGCCACCAGCGCCGCCGACATGCACATCTGCAACACACATAACATCATATATTTTACCGGAGACTTCCTGCTTCCCTGTCCGAATACCCGATGCCGGTTCAGCATATAATTACAGCACGCCGACAAAATTCTGGCTGCCACGGTAGCAAACCAGATAGCCTCCCGCTCCGGCAGATTTTTCATCAGCCAGAACAACAGGGCAAATGCCCCCAGGTCCACAAGGGAAGAACCACAGGAAGAAATCAGGAAATGAAAAAACGGACGGATAATAATCATAGAATCCGCAAATGGTCGAAAATGAGACGACCTGTTATTTTCAATATAAACCGTCTTTATCTTTACTTCACCATAAGAGATTTTCTCCCGCTGAATATCAATCAGCATATTCGTCTCATACTCGAACCGTTCTCCTTCGATTTCTAACAGTCTGGAGAAATATTCTTTCGGAAATACCCGAAGTCCGGTCTGAGTATCTGACAGGTTCATTCCACAGGTAAAGCGCATCAAAATACACATACTTTTATTTCCCCACCGGCTTTTGCGGGGCACATGAGGTTCGTTAAAATTCCTACAGCCAAATATAATCTTTCCTCTATTTTCCGGCTCTTTGGCTGCCAGAACACACCGCAGTACATCCTCTGGTGCATGCTGTCCATCTGCATCAATGGTTACTGCATAACTACATGTTTTTTTCTCCAGCAAATAAGAAAAAGCGGTTTTTAATGCCCGGCCTTTTCCTCTATTTTCCTCATGTTTCAAAATGGTACAATGATACTTTTCCTCGGCAGTTTTAAAATACGCTTCACACTCCTGACTGCTTCCGTCATTTACTAACAATGGCGGTTCAAATCCCTGTTCGTTTAATTTTTCTAATAATTCTAACAGCTTCTCATCCGGATTTAACGCCGGAATAATTACGCTTACATCTTGTAATTTATTCATTTGTTCTCTCTTCCCCGGCAATCTGGTCTAATAACCGATTAGAAAATGCCTCTAAAAATTGTTCATCCTCTGTACCATCTGCATCCAGCAAATTAATGACATATGCCCGCGTTGGAGTCTCCCTGATTTCAATCATTAGTAAAAGCCAGCCTTCTTCATTCAGAATGTCCTTTAATTCATTCTTAAAATACTCACAACAATTTTCCAATGTAGGATTGATTTTATTGAAAGGCTCGATATCGTTCAGGCACACATCCTGATACCTTTCCATATACTGTTCAATCCGTTCTTCCAGCTTATGAAACGCAATAAAATTATCCTGCATATACAGCAAATGAAGAATTATCTCCCATGTATGCGGATGTACCTGTCCGCGCTTTCCCTCAATGTAAATCGCATGACTGGTATTTAAATAGAATGTAAAGGTATATTGTCTATATTTCATACATCCTTCCCCTTTTCTGCTAAGAATTCATCCAGCCATCTTCGCTCTGGCGTATCCGGTGTAATCATACCGGAATCGAGCTTTAATGTCACATCCATCGCTTTCCACTCTTCTCTGGCGTTTTTTAAAATCTCTTCCATCTCCGCTCTCCCGGTACGATAAAACATCACAAGGAAGCATCCCTTTTGAAGTTCCATGCGCACATGGCGCTCGTCCAAGGAAATTTTATCCATAATGTCCATGATTTGCTGTTTTCCATAATACTGCCCTTCGTCCATCTGTAACTGAACTGCTGTATAATGCACGGGCTGTACATCCGCTCTTTCTGATTTTTCCAGCAGCTTCCTTGCCATCTGCAAATCATAGCTTCTTTGCTTTTGAGGTCTTTGCCTTTCTTTTTGAAGCTTCCGGCTCAGCTCCTCCATCTCACCATATATGTCCTCCAGATCACTGTTCTTACTTTGAAGCTCCTGTGCCATAGAAATATTTTTCTTCTTTTCCCGCCAAAATCCCTGTATATACACAATCAAAACAGAGAACATCACCAATCCCAAAACAGAAAGGCTCACCGCGCCGTACATTTCAAATCTCTGCAAACTTTTATGAGCCAAAATATAACTGCGGTCAATCACCATTCCCGTCCTATAATCTGTCCCATTATAGGAAAACCCGGCTGATACGCTGCAGGTCTCATCACCACTGACGGTTTCCTGAAATACCGGCCAGGCTTCTGCCGGACCAAGGGATGCCGTAACCGTCTCATTCTTTGCAAAAATCACCGTTTCATCCCTGGTAAGCCATGCATAATAGCTTCCGGAGACCGGAACATTTTTCGCCATATAGCTTACCAGCATCTGCTGGTCCGCCCCCTGCTCTAACATATATTGTAAATGCAGATTGAGCTGCGCCATATACTGCTTTTGCTGTTCCAGATACTGTTCCACATACTCTTCTTCTACTTTTTGTACCCCATAGGTAACTGCCACGGTTTCTAATATAAGCATCACTGCCATGGCTGCCACTATCATAACATGTTTTGTTTTCTTCATTTCCTGCTCCAATTAATTATTCTTCTGAAACATTTACTGCCTTTCGTAATTTTTCCAGTCCAATAAAAAACCAACTGAAATCCTTCTTCAGTATCTTGAAAAACGCCTGTTTTTCCTCCTTAAAGGTTCTTGCTTTCCAGCTCTGCTCTCCCTTGACAGAATTGATGATTCCTGCAAACCGGAACCAGAAAGTAACAAAATTAAACAGCGGCTGAAACAAGATGTGATACCATTTGCTCATATAGTACCGCTGCAAATCCTTATATTTGGACAAAAATAAGGAAATACTAATATAAAATAAGAACGAATCCACAACATAAAGCCCATAAATTATTCCCAAAGACATCAATACCAGACGCATGGGATAGTTAAACATGGTAAGACAAATCAAAGCGAAATACCAGATCATCCGGGGAAACGCAAAGGTATGGTCATACATCAAAAGACGTATCACAAAGTTAGAAGCGAATCCTTTTACCGCTTTCATGTCCTTGTTGAACATATGAATCACTTCCATCTCTCCCCGCTGCCAACGCTGTCTTTGAATATACAGGCGGTCAAGGTCCTCGATTGGGTCTACAAAGAAAATTGCGTCATCGCATATCATAATTTTATTTTTCAGATTTTCCCGTATCTGAAAAGTAACATGCGTATCCTCACAAACCGTCTCCGTATTATAAAGCTGTGTCTTTAAGATGGATGATTTTCGAAATGCGGAAAAAGCGCCTGACAACGTAAAAATACTGTTGAACTCCGACTGAAAATTCCGCCCTGCCAAAAACGCCTGACAATATTCAAAAAACTCTGCCTTGCGAAACTGCCGCTTGAAAAATCCTCTGGTTTCCTCTATCATCTGTGGATTTGTCATAATGGTACCTGTTACACAATGGACATCCAGTTCATTTTCAAATAGCGTCACCATATTTTTTAATGCCTGCGGATGCAAAATTCCATCACTGTCTATATGTATGATGTATTTTCCACTGCTGTTGTACAATGCCTTATTCAAAGCCTTGGACTTTCCCTGTGCAGAAGTCTCCCACACCATTGCAAGCTCCGGGAACTTTTCTCTGCATTGGCAATAAATTTCATAACTGTTATCACGGCTTCCGTTATCCACCAGCATGACATATATCTTCTCCATATCATACTCCGACCGGTATACCGATTCAATGCACCGTTCCAGACTGTCCGCTGAATTATATACCGGTATAATCAGGCTGATTTCCGGCATAAAGTTAAGTTCTTTTTGTTTTCTTCTGGAAATTCTGCGCTTCAATAAAACCACAAAATCCATCATTGCCGGTATGATTTCCATCACAACCGGTATGATTACCCACGCCATCCAGAAAATGATGGATGAACTAAAAAAATCACTCAGAAATGTCATAATGAAACTTCCCTATCCTCTGACGCTTAATCTGCCCTCTGGTAAATACATAAAAATACAGTAATATCGTAAATCCATAAAATACGATTCTTCCAATAATCGTATGTGCCACAAAGTAAATATCACTTCCACATACATGTATCAGACTGCCAATGATAAATATCCTCAGTATATTCGCACAGAAAATCCCAATACTTCCCAAAACAGAAAGCACTATTTTCTCCTGTATCGAATATACTCCGAAAAATACCAACAGAGAAAGATACGCTCCGATTTCTATGATACCAGAACATTCATAATCAATATACAGGGAAATTGCTCCAGTATCACAGGGAACGAACAAAATCCCCTGTTGGAAATAAGACTCAAACATCCCTGTAATATCCCCGAAAAGTCCAGCCACTGCTGCCACTGCCTTTTGCAATGGAACTGTCAGCAATGGCTGTAACAATATCATATAAAACACGAACATTCCTACACTTCCGGTTATAAAAAACCAAAAGTCCAGTTTTCCCCGTCTCAGAACAGAAAGAATATAAACCCATAGCAGAAGCGCCAGTATTATCGCGATACTCATGCAATCTCCTCTTTCCTTTTATTCTTTCTGGTTAATACATAATATAATCCAATGGCTGCCACAACGGAAATTCCCACTCCTATCAACGGTCCGCTTGAGGTTCCCACACAGGTTATCCACTGGTCGCCCAGGTGTGGATTATAAAGCTCTACCTTGCGAATCTCGGAACGTTTGATTCCGGTAAGCTCCTCTAATCTGTCATAGCTCATGGAAAATTCTACTTCATCCCCCAGGGTTTGTTCTGTACGAGGGTTTGCGTATATCGTAATCGCTGCCTGTCCATTCATATTATTATCATAATTCTGCGCATTGGGCACATCACAAAGAAAGACTCCATAGTCTGTATAGATTCCCTCTCCAAGGCTTTGTATCTGATTCTCCCTGTTGCTGTCATAGTTTCCGGCCTCATCCACCGGCAGCACTTTCAGTATGTAACGTGTCCCGTTTATCTTAAGTTCCATATAATCTACTCTTATATGAGAAGTAAACAAACGGTTCAGCTTATAGTGTACATACATGTAGTCTTCTCCCAGATAAACAGTTCCGATATGATTGTTTGCCTTATCTCTGTCTCCAAATGTAATCTCGGTATGAGGAATACTGCTCCAATCTTCATAATAACCATCAATCGTAATATCAGAGCCTACGCTCAAGTCTCCTCCCGTTTCTCCTCTATCCACATAAGAGGGGTTAGAAACTGCAATAATGGAATCCGATGTATTCTGACGTGATATCAGGCTTATCTCTGATACATAAGTAATGCCGGACCATATCTCTGTCAATGGAATACTAAGCTCCCAGTTATAGACTCCATCTACTCTGCCACATCTTCCATAGCTTCCTTCTATTCCAAGAAAGGTCAGGGAAGCACTTTCATTCTCTCCGGAAAGCTGCGGATTGAGCCATAGCACTTTTCCCATGTTAGAAGTGACTCCCAAGGTTGTTTCCCGCCACGGAAAGCTAAAATCATAACTACCATCTTCTATGACACGTATATAAAGATTTGTCCCATCACAGGTCATAGATATCATATTCATCCCATTTGTATTTACATACACAAGGTCATAGCCGTCCCAGTCCGAAAACTCACCATCTACAACAATATTTTTCTTCACCGGTTCCTCTGATTCCTCCGGCTGCTCCTGTCCTACAAATACTCCGTTGCACTCGCCATCTTTATTTCCATCTACAAGTACGCTTACACTAACTTCCGAAACATCTTTTCCGTTATATCCCAATCCCAAAAAAGGAATCGTAATATCTATTTCATTAATCCGATTACTTCTGGTAAGCGTTCCGGTCACACGCTCTCTCCACTGATTGTCTTTTACTGACACTACCGCTTCTCCTTCTTCCGGTATATTGTCACAGGTAAGTATAAGGCTGCTCAAAACCCCTTCCAAGGGGGTTTGATTGATTGCTATCTGAAGCTGGGGAAGACTATCCCATGTATTAGATTCTCCTCCGGTAATATGAAGATAGAGATTCTTCTCATCAAATGCACACTGCATCTTCTGTGCATTTATCTGGGATGAACCGGTTTCCGTGTCCGGTATCTGCCCCCAGTCAGGCGCCGCATAAACCGGGATTGCACTGCCCAAGATTGCAATGCTCATAATAATAATCCCCAATGTTCTCATACGTTTTCTAATGTTTCTCATTCGCTTCCTCCTTGCCTGCCGAATACAGGCGGTGGCTCCATTCTTGGATATGCTCAATTCTCTTTTCCACATCTTTAGGATACTGAAATGGTAGTAATAATCTATCCGAAATCTTATATCTTCGGGTCGGTGTACTGTAAATCTCCAACTGATACAGTTCCGCTCCCTGCTGTTTCAATAATTCCTTTAACTTCTGATAAAAAAAATCCCCCAGATTCTCTAATGTTATCTCCCCTTCCAAAAACTCAGGACATTCTGCCAGATGAATATTTTGAAATTTTTTCAAATATTCCTTCGTTCTTTCTTCTAATACATAAAACATCTTCTCTTCTTCCACGGCTCCAATATATAACACAATATGAATCACAGAAGGAGGGACTGATTTGTCTTTGCTCAAATAGGTATTTATATAATAGGTAGAAATATAATATTTGGTCATGGCATCCTAATTCCTCCTATATCACAGATTATTATAAAATGTATGGAATGTCAATAAATTTAATCTGGAAAAAAGTGCTGAAACCCTTGATTCTACAGTGTTTGGTACTTATTTCCCATAACGTTTTCAACACAAAAACACCCGCTATCATTTGATAGCGGGTGCTAATTTTACTAAATTTGTACCAACGGTACTTTTTAGTCTGTTACATATGGCATTAAAGCGATATGTCTTGCTCTCTTGATTGCTACAGTAAGAGCTCTCTGATGTTTTGCACAGTTTCCTGTGATTCTTCTAGGAAGAATTTTTCCTCTTTCAGAGATGTATCTTTTTAACTTATTTGTATCTTTGTAATCAATCACATTATCTTTTCCACAAAATACGCAAACCTTTTTTCTTCTGCGCATTCCGCCTCTTCTCTTCATTGGAGAATCGCTTTTTTCGGTTTTATTATAAGCCATTGCCTTTACCTCCTATTCTAATTAAAGGGTAATTCTTCATCAATTCCATCCGGAATATTCATGAAACCATCCGGAGCAGCCGCACTCGGTTCCGGTCTGCCGGCTGGCTGAAAGCCACCGCCCTGTCCTTCACTGGCTGCTTTGCTTTCTGCAAACTCCTGCTCTTCTACGACAACATCAGTGGTGTAAACCTTCTGACCTTCCTGATTGGTATAGCTTCCGGTCTGAATTCTTCCGGTTACTACAATCTTGGTTCCTTTGTGGAAATATTTTTCTGCAAACTCACCGCTTCTTCCAAATGCAACGCAGTTAATAAAATCTGCTGTCTGCTGGTCGTTGTCACGTCTGAATCTTCTATCTACTGCCAGAGTATATCTTGCAATCGCCGTAGCCTGCTCGCCCTGTGAATAGCGAACTTCAGGATCTCTGGTTAATCTACCCATCAGTATAACCTTATTCATGTTATCTCCTCTTTCTATTATGCCTCGTCTTGTCTAACGCATAAGAAACGAAGTACATTGTCCATGATACGCACACGTTTTTCAACTTCTGCCGGACAATCTGCCTCTGCATCGAATTGAATAAAGTAGTAGTAACCTTCTCTCATCTTCTGGATTTCGTAAGCTAATCTCTTCTTACCCCAGTCATCTACGTTGGTTACTGTTCCGCCGAAACGAGCGATAAATTCTTTTGCCTTTTCTACGGTTTCGGTTCTAACTTCATCCTCGACTTTTGCATTAACAACAAGTGCTAATTCATATTTGTTCATGCTTGTCTTACCTCCTTTTGGTCTTTTGGCCCCCTGCATTCACAAGGAGCAAGGATAAATTAATAACTAATATATCACAGACTAATATGCTACCATACCTATCCAGATTTTTCAAGCGATTTTTTATTTTTTCTCTTTTTTTCTCTCTGATAAACATCTTTTAGTTGAGAAATTTCGTAATTAGTTACTTCTTTGGGGCTATAACAAACCTTTTCATACCATAACATAAGTTCTGATAATTCTATTTCTCCGCACTTTCTAAGATATTCCGCATATATTCGCAGCGTTTGCCCATCTTCCATTTTAAGTCCACGTTTCTTCAGACAACGCATGATTTTTTTCATTAATATATTTGCCTTTTTCCGATTGCTTCCTTTTCGATACTCCTGTGCCACTATGATTCTGTTTATCAAAAAAATAATCAGGCAAAGACTTCCGGCCACTGCAATTCCACCTACCACATACCTTCCCAGCTTTTTTCCATTTATTTTTATCGGTTGGCTTCGCTTTTCCACTTGCCCAATATCTTCCTGCTGATTTTGCTCTATACCATCAAATTCCTGTGCGTATTCCACCTTCTCCCAATTTGTACTTCCCACTTCATATCCGGGAGTGGCATCTACATCAATCCAGCCAAATCCCTTCAGATATACCTGCGTCCATGCGTGAGCCTCCTGATTTTTCACTAAATAACAATCCTCATCTTTATCTTCATAATCAGTGGATACCCCCTCTACATATCGAGCTGGGATTCCCTCGCACCGGCACAAAACAGTAGCGGCACTGGCAAAATAAGTACAATATCCCTTTTTTCCTTCAAACAAAAACCAGTCTACCACATCTCTATTTTCCGGAATTCCTTCCGGTTCCAACGTATATGTATATTCCCCGCTGTTTTTCATCCAGGATACAATAGCTGTCACTCTATCATAATCATTTTCACAATCCTTCGTAATATGGTCTGCTAACTCCTTTACACGCTCCGGCAATTCTTCGGGCAACTGTGTATCCGTTTTTTCAATTTCTTTCTCACGTTTTTTCAGTCTCTTTGTCCAACTATCGCCTGTTATCTGCTCTATTTTTTCTTCCTCCAAATACAGCACCCGGGCACACTCATCAAAAAGAGTTTTCCCGCTCTCTTCAGACTGTTTTTCCTTCTCCTGAACACTCCTACCTGATACCTCTCTGAGATACGTCACTAATTCCTCATTTGCCAGATTCATCTGTATCCCATAGGCATAATACGCTTCGCCCTTTTCCAATTTTCTTTGGATTTCCACATTGTCACCATTCAAAATTGTTTCATTATTCGGCGCAAACAGTTGGTAACATCCCACTGGATAGAATATTGTATTGGCATCCAAGATCGTATACTGTATACTGTAGACATTTTTTCTGCAAAAACTTTCTTCTTCATTGTATCCGATTCCGGAACGGTATAAGTAATACAAATGCTCCAAAACCTGCCACTCATATTCACTTAATTCTTGATACTGCTCTTTGGTACTTTTCTTCCATGTATTATTTTCATAAGTATCCTTTATTGCCCCTACAAAGTATTTATTTTCTTTGCTATACGGCGCATGAACTGATATTCTCATCATTTCTTTGGATTTCTCATCCAGCAGTTTCCCCCAGAAGTTCTCATCCTTATCCGAGAATCCCATCATATTTACAGAGAATTCTTTTCCTCCGTCTCCATGTGCAAGACCATACAATACCTGCTCCATCTCTTGCCCCATATTAGAAAAAAACTGTTTTACCGGTTTCCAGGATATTGGCTCTTCTCTTGTGGGAAGTATACTAACAAGCAATATAACCCCTAGTAGAAAAGGAAACATATCTCTAGAACGTATTCCTTTTCTTTTTTGGACAAAATACTGTTCTGCCTCTGTTACACTTTCTAACAACAAATATAGTATGGCTGCAACAGGAAGTACTTCCCACTCTTTTCCTTCTATCGCCTGCCAGCAAAGCACACCCATAAGAACAACCGCCACAATCAGCTTTATCCCAATTACAGACTGTATCTTACGATATACTAATTCCCCTGCCATAACTATCAGCAACAAAAGAATCCATCCATAAAAAAGGTTTATTTCCCCGCTAAGCTTCCACTGTCTAAAATAAGAAACCAATTCTTTCAGATAGAATCTTCCTTCTTCCCCAACAACAACGATTCCTATGACAGACAATCCCGCTGCAATCTCTATGCCTTTTTTTACCCCAATTCTTTTCTTTGCCTGCTTAATTGCTTCATAACACAGCCCCAATACCACCAGAAACCAACAAGATACGTTCCAGCCTGCGCACATGGCCACCCCGTACGTCACTGCATAGCTAAATATCATCGCCCACTCCTATTCTATCCACTCCTCATAAACTCTGATTCCCGCCTCCTCAAAACTCTGACTGTTGCCGGAAAATCCCACTCTGACAATATTGGTTTCCATCAAAAAACATTTGCTCTTTATCCAATCCAACAGTTCCCTATCCAATTCTCCTGTAAAAAAGAGTGCATGTCTGACATTTTCCACACTTTTAGAATCAAACTCCTTCACTACATCCGAAGATAAAAATTGCACTTTTCCGCACTTTTGGTAAAATTCTTCCCACTGCTCTTGATTTTCCACACGCAATCTTGTTCCTGCGGAATCATTAAAAAGAATCGTACAGGAAATGCTTTTCTTCATACAGGCATATACCGCTGCCACGACTTGTTCTACCATTTCATCTTCAAATGCTCTCTGCTCATTTTCTGTACCTTCCTGCTTTTGCAAATCAAAGAAAACCGCCAATTCCTGTTTGGGTTCCTCACATCTTTCCCGCACCATTAGCTTTCCTGCCTTTGCCGATGCCTTCCAGTGAATCTGACGCATTTCATCACCCGCATAGTAATTTCGCACCTGTACGTCTACCTCTCCATTCATTACCGAATTTACCGAAACCTGTTCAAAGGATTCCCCCAGAATCTCTTTTTCATATTTCCATGGTACAATTCTTGGAAGTACAACTACTTTCAGCGGAGTCTCTACCACATATTGTGTAGAAAATAAATGTAAATAGTCCGATATGTGAAATCGGCATGCACCAACCGCATATTCTCCCCGATAATTGCAAAACAGTGCAGCCCTTACTTCCTTTTTTTCTCCCGGAAGCAAATGAAATTCTGCCTTCTGCTCCAATCCCTCTATTCTTGCATTTTCCTCAAAAAAATCCACTGCTATACTATCATAAAAAAATTTTTCTTCGTTACTTATGCAAAAATAGTAGTTTACCGGTTCTCCTTTTACAATTACCTTTTCTTCTATCCGCTGATAAAATCGGAATTGTTTTTCCACCCACAAAGTATAAATTCCTGCTACAATAGGCACTGCCCCCACAAAATAAAGAAACATGTACGGAATCGTTCCTCCATAGTTACTTGCGAAACACAAAGAAGCCACAAACAATACCGCTAGGATTAACCATCTTATAACCATGCAGCCATTTTTTCCTCCTCTAACATTTCAGGTGCAACTAATGGCATAGCCGTTTTACACCGAATATCCAATAAAATCTTCTGAGCCGTAAGCCGTTTCATTTTTGCCTCTGTCGTCAGTAACAGACGATGATTCCATATGGGGTAGATTACTTTCGTAATGTCATCCGGTATCACGTATTTGCGTCCCTCCAGATAAGCACTAGCCTGCGCCCCACGAACAACCGCCAACACTGCCCGGGGACTAGCCCCTAAAATCAGCTCCTCATGGTTTCTTGTTTTTTCCGCCATTTCCAATATAAAGTCTACTAATTGCGGATGAACCCAGACTTCCTTTACCTCTTTTTGCATCTTTAAAATATCTGCTTCTGTTACCTGACTTTCTACAGGCTTTTCTTTTTCTCCATAAAGAAACTTCTTAATGATATTCTTTTCTTCCTCCTTGCCCGGATAACCCATAGATATTTTCATAAAAAATCTGTCTAACTGTGCTTCCGGCAAATGATATGTTCCAAGGGATTCTATCGGATTCTGTGTCGCAATTACCATAAAGGGTGCCGGCAACGGATACGTCCGTCCATCTACGGTCACCTGCTTTTCCGCCATTGCCTCTAGTAAACTTGCCTGAGTTTTTGGCGTTGCACGATTTATTTCATCTGCCAAAACAATCTGGTTCATAATTCCTCCCGGCACATAACGAAATGTTCCCTGATTCATTTCATATACAGAAACTCCTGTAATATCTCCCGGCAGCGTATCCGGCGTAAACTGAATTCGCCCAAACTTACATCCCAAGGTCTGTGCCATTGTCTTTGCCAGAAGAGTCTTTCCCATCCCCGGAACATCTTCTAACAGCAAATGACCTTCCGCTAAAAGTGTTATCATTGCGAACTCTATGGTTTCCCGCTTCCCAACAACTACCTTTTCCATGTTTTCTATGATAGCTTCTACTCTGTTTTCTCTCATTACCCGCTCCCATACTTTTAATCTAATTTATTATAGATTTTCCGATACCTTGCCGGTGTGTAACCCGTCTCCTTCTTAAATGTCTTAGAAAAATAACTCATATCATAAAATCCTGTTCTCTGACAAATTTCTATAATGGGAATCAGCGTATCCTTCAGCAACGTTGCTGCTATCTGAAACCGCATCTGCTGCAAATACTTATTTAGGCTTTTTCCGGTAGATTCCTTAAATTCCTCATTCAGTGTGGTTCTATTGGTTCCAAATTTAACTGCCAATTCTTCTAACGTTATTTTTTCTTCATAATGCAGTTGTAAGTAAGAAATGACCTCTGTTGCTAATTTAGAGTCCGTTTCCACCAGATAATCTTCCCTTTTGCTATCCTCCAATCCGGTAATGCAAAAAAGAAGTTCAAGAATATTGGTCCTGCTCATACAGGGCCAATACTCCGTTGCCTGAACCTTTAACAATTCATGAATTGCCTTAAACTTTTTTCTCACCAGCGGCAATACAGACTCATTCAAATACAACACCTTCTGCTCTATCTGTGCATCCCAGCGAAAGCGTTTAAAATAATAAGCATCCTGGCTATCCGTTACAGACAGCCCACCATTCTGATTACAAGTCTCAAAAGTTAGATTTCCATTAAATACCTCTGGCTGAAAGAATAATATCTGTACTTCCTCCTCACTGTGGAAACCTGCAAATTCCAATCTGTCTTGTTCATTTAAACAAATCAACGATGTCCCCAAAAGAGATAGGCGTTCTCCATTCAATAGCATCTCTGAATGCTTACCATCCAGAAAAAGTATCTTGTAATACTGAGTTGCTTCACCTTCTTCTAACTTTGTCACATCACTGGTTATAGAAACCGGAAATTCATAGCCCGGATAATACTCACATCCTACTGTTTTTAACTGCATTTTCTTCACCTCTTTTCCTAATTTACTATATATCCTTCCTTTTGAAAAGAGGTTCCAATGATTTTCCTATTGATATGTCACATTATTTAATATGCGATACATCTTCTGACTTTCTTCTGACAATTCATCGTTATCCGCATACATTACATTGTTAAGTTCTTCTATTTTTCCATACTGTTCTGCCAGATAACTCAAATCATCATTTGTATAATGGGTTGGTATAATTCTCTTTGGTAAAAGCTGTTCCATTACCTTTACTGCCGTTCCATCTGAAGCCTTTATCCCAGATTGTTGATTTGTATACTGCATAAAGCAGATATCTACTTCACCAAGTTGCGCCAGTTGTTCCTCGGTAAGACTGGTCTGTCCGCAATCTCCCATATGTACAATACGCAATCCATCTACTTCAATCAAGGCAATATAATTATCAGCCGGATTCATTATATTGTCTCCATTATGTGAAGATGGTATCAGTGTTACCTTAAAATCTTTTGTAGATATACTTCCTTCTTCATGTATCAGTTTCTGGGCATCCGGATAAGAATCCGTAAACTTCTTATCTACATGATCCGGGTGATTGTGGGTACTAACAATTGCTGCCACATTCATATCATATTCTTCCTTTGCCGCTACCGCAGTTGGGTCGATCACCAAATTTTCTCCACCTGACGATGTAATCATATAAGAATTATACTTATATGCAGATTTTGAAATACATTGAATCATTACTTTTTCTGAATTATTTTCCAGTAACGGCTTCTGTTTTTCTTCCGCCGTATTCGTCTCCGTTGTTATTTCCGTGCTATCCTTTTTTTCTACACTTGTTTCCGTATTGGCATTTCCCTTATTTGCTCCACATCCTATACAGAAAATGCATACCATCCCTAATATAGCTATCGCTTTCTTCTTCATATAAAAACTCCTTCTTGTAATAAAATTTTCAGACCTACCATCTGTCAAGAAAATTTTATTACAAGAAGGAGTTTGAAACGATGTATAATCTACAATATATTTTGTACTTTTTACAATTCTTCTTTCTTACGGATTCCCTTTGTATTTTTTTCTACCAGTTTTCTGGCTATCATAATCTGATGTCCACATCCTAAACATTTCAACCGAAAGTCCGCTCCTACACGCAGCACTTCCCATTCATGACTGCCGCATGGATGCTGTTTTTTCAGTCTTACAATGTCGCCTATTTCATACTGTATTGGCATCTACTTTCCTTCCTTTCTTTCCCACGTCTTTGCCACGCATCTATATCAGTATTCTTTCCTCGCCGCTTCTGCCGCCGAAAGCTCTGACTTACCTACACCGGAATCTTGGCAAACAGTTCTCCGATTGCCATCGGAAGCACCAAATCTGCACTACTGTCTTTGGTGGTAGCAGTCTTATTTATCAGCACCAGTTTATTTCCCTGATAATAATCCACCAGTCCTGCCGCAGGATAGACTGCAAGAGAAGTGCCCCCGATAATCAGCATATCTGCCTGACTGATATAATAAATCGCCTCCTGAATGGTATGATTATCCAGTCCTTCTTCATACAATACTACGTCCGGCTTAATATCTCCACCGCACGCCTCGCACTTTGGCACGCCCTGACTATGCAGGATATACTCTGCATCATAAAATGCATGACAGGATTCACAGTAGTTGCGATGTACGCTTCCGTGAAGCTCCAACACGGTTTTGCTGCCTGCCTTCTGATGAAGTCCGTCAATATTCTGGGTAACAATGGCTCTTACCTTTCCTGCCTGTTCCAGTTCCGCCAGTTTCTTGTGCGCCATATTTGGTTCCGCGTCCAGACAAAGCATTTTATTCCGATAAAAACGATAAAATTCCTCCGGATTCTGGCGGTAAAAGGTATGGCTTAATATCATCTCCGGCGGATAGTCATATTGCTGGTGATACAGTCCATCGACACTGCGAAAATCCGGTATTCCGCTTTCTGTTGATACGCCTGCCCCTCCGAAAAATACAATATTATCACTTTTTTCTACCATTTCAAGAAACTGCTGTACTTTTTCTGCTTCAGCCATAATGCGCTCACCTTCCTATTCTGTCTTCTGATTTATGATTTCCGTCAGTGTTCCATGTACCAGAAAACGATAATTGTCTCCCGCTGATGTACAAGTCATCAGTGTTACTGTTTTCTGCTTCTGCTCCTGCTTCGGCACAACCCCCGTATCGTAAAGGCTTCTGTCGGTCACCGTCTCAAGCCATTCTTCATAGGCTTTCCCATTTGCAAACTGATAGGTGAAGGAGTCCCAGGAAGTCTCTGCCACATAACAGGAAAAAATACTGTAACGATAGATTCCACTCTCCGTATATATGAGAAATTCCGGATTTTCCTTATAAATCTGCTCGTCCTTAAACTGATTCAGCTTTGCGAACATAGACTTATCCTTCATATTATGTCCATAGATAAAAGTGTTATCATCGCTGAAATCCGCTGCATTTTCCGCTTCCATAAAGATACTTCCGCATTTTATCTCCTGCTTATCAAAGGAGTGGGTCAGATAATAATCATTATCGGTTCCATGTACAATCGGATAACTGATATCCATATTTTCAAAACGAATCCATCCCACAATATCCGGATTTATCTTTTTCAAGGCTTCAAAATCTACGGAAAAATCCTCCGGCAAATCGCCGCCCTTGCCAATCTGCGTGCTGCTGGTGAAATCCTCCAGCCTCTTATAGCTTTGCTGTCCCTTTGCGTATTCCCAGAAAATCATCCCCAGACGTACCAACGCATAGACAAAAATGACAAGTGCTATCGAAAAAACTATAGTACTCTTTATATCTCTCTTTCCCTTTTGCACTTTCTTCATAATAAATAAAAAGCCTCCCGGTCCTACTTGTTTTCAAAAAACATTATAATGTATTTCCGGGAAACTTTCAATTTATTCTTAATTTCTTCGTAATGCTTCAATCGGGCTTAACTTCGCCGCTTTCTTTGCCGGATAAATGCCGAAAAATACACCGATTGCACAGGAGAACAGGGTTGCACCTAAAATTGTGCTTGCCTTGATTCCCGGGCTGATTGCACTTTCCATGGCACTGCTCATGATACTACAGATTCCTACTGCTCCGAGAAGACCTAAAAGAATTCCGATGATTCCTCCTACAATGGTCAAAATGGCTGCTTCTGCCAAAAACTGCATTAGTATAGAAGAGGTTTTTGCCCCCAGAGACTTACGAATACCGATTTCTCTGGTACGCTCTGTTACTGATACCAGCATAATATTCATAACTCCGATTCCACCTACGAACAGTGAAATTGCTGCCACACAGGAAATAAACGTAGTTACAATGGATAACATACCATTCAATTCCGCAAGCATATCCTGAAAGCTCTGAATCTGGTAATAATCTTCTCCGGCGCTCTGATGTCTGGATTCTAACAGGTGAATCAAATCCTTTGTTACCTGTTTTGCATCTGCTCCATCCTCCATAAAAGCATCAAAGGAATAAAATGCATCACTCTCCCAACCGAAGGCTTCAAAAGAAGTATAAGGTACATTCAATGTTACCGGCATACCTTCGTAGCTATAGCTGACAAAGTTGCCATTTTCTTTTTGCTGGGTAACTCCCACAATACGGTAGCTTTGACTGATTCCATTTACATTTACATCAATATCCATGCCCACCACATCATCCGAGCCGAATAAACGCTTGGCGTCTTCGTCTGTAAGTACACAGACCCGGCTTGCTTCCTGTACATCTGCCTCGGTATAGTAATTTCCCCGTTTCATATTATAATTCAAGGATTTCCAGGAATCTTCTGTTCCGCCGCTTAGTGACAGGGAAAATTCTCCTTTTCCTGTTACAGTTGTACCACTGGCGCTATCCTCCGGGCTTGCTCCGTCTATTCCATCAACTTTTTCCTTAATTGCCTCCATATCTTCCGGTGTAATCCATGCCTCTGCATTTATCGCATCGTCACTGCAATATACATAAATCTGTCCGGTTCCAAGGTCCTGCACCTCAGCATTCATTGCATTGGCGGTTCCATCACCAACAGACATCACCATGATAACAGAAGCAATTCCGATGATAATACCTAACATGGTCAGAAAAGAACGCCCTTTGTTGGCAGTAATGTTCTTTAAAGCCATTTTTATATATTCTAATATCTTTCCCATTTAAGTACCTCTTTTCAACTATGCTCCACTATTCTGCTGCTGTATTGACGTTCCCAACTACAATAGCATCTCCCTCTTCATGGTTTCCCGGATCTGCAATTATCTCTTCTCCCGCTTTCAGACCTTTGGTAATCTCGATGCAGTCATCTGACGTCACACCGGTCTCTATACTGCGTTTTACTAATACTCCATCCTCACATACCCAGCAGAAGGAACCATCTTTTCCAATATTTACGGCTTCTGTTGGTAAGATTACAACATTCTTAGCTTCTGCTGCCTGAATGGATACTTTCGCTTCTACTCCAAGAAAAATATTGTCATCGGGATTGTCAATATGAACGGTTGCAGTAATCGTTGTGGAAGTAGCCGCCTGATTGCTTCCGCTCATACCACTGGTGGCAATACGGCTGATTCTGGTAACAGTTCCCTCATAGGTCTGTCCGGCAAAGGTAATGGTTGCCTTCTGTCCTTCTTTTACCTTCTCATATACATTTTTGGATAATGTAACATCCACATTTACATCATCAATACTTTGAAGGGTAAACAGCTGCATTCCCTGAGATACCATTGCGCCTTCTACCACCTGGCTATCGGAAATCACGCCATTAAATTCTGCACTGATTCCCTTTTTCCCCTCTTCAATCAGTTCTGCCAAAGACTTCTGTTCCAGCTCTGCCAGATTATTGTTTGTCTGCATCTGTGCCTTTGCCTCTTTACTTAACGCTGCGGTATCACCTTCCGCGATTGCCTTTTTCGTCTCCAGCTGTGCCTGTAAGTCTGCCAATTCTGACTGAGCTGTAGCAAGTCTCTGCTGTAAGTCTGTATTTCCAATTTCTCCGCTTCCGGATGACATTGCCGCCTGTAATGACGCAATCTGAACATTAATACTATCCACCTGGGACTTTTGGGTATCATAATCATTTTTTGCTGTATTCAACGCTGCATTTGCTGCCTTTAATGCCTCGGAAGTACTTGCTATGTCTGAGGCATTTCCTCCTGCGGTTGCCGCATCAAAATTCACCTGGGCATTCTGCTGTGCTGTCTGTGCCGCCTCATAGGCACTCTTAGACTGCTCTAAGGTTGCTGCCGCTTCACTCTGCTGCTGTTGTAATACCGCTATCTGCGCATTAATACTATTATTTGTCTCCTGCAATGCTGCTGCCTGTGCCTGAGCATCTCCCGCAATAGCTGATGTTAGATTTGCTACTTCCTGCTTTTTGGCATCTACCTGCTGCTGCAATGCTGCTGCTTCATTTTTTGCTTCTTCCTGTTTTTTCGCCGCCTCTACAGACTTATTTACCGTATCCTGATATCCGAGACTATTTGCCTGTACCGTAAGCTCTGCCTTCTGATTCTGCTCCTCTAAGTCCTCTAAATTGAACGCTATCAGCTTATCACCAGCCTTTACCAAATCTCCCACCTGTAAATCCGCTGTTTCTACTGTAGCATTCACTGGGGAAAAGAAAATTTTCTGCTGACCGCTTACCACGGTTCCACTGGTCTCTACGGTCTGTGTTACATCACCTTTTTCTACCGTCATAGTCTCTACTGCCATTGCCTGTGCCATTGCTTCTCCTGCACTTGCAACATTTTTTACAACGATAACTCCCACTACCATGACTACAAGTACAATCGGGACTACGATTTTTAATACTTTTTTACTGCTCTTATTGTTCTTATTCTTTTTCATGCTTTACTCCTTCTCTGGTTCATTATAATAATCTTCCACAATCTTTCCATCCAGAATTCTTACCACTCGCTTTGCCTGATCCGCAATGTCATTGTCATGTGTAATGAGAATGACACTTCTTCCAGAATCATGCAGACCTCTTAAAATCTCCATAATTTCCTTCGTGGAGGCAGAATCCAGATTTCCTGTCGGCTCATCTGCCAAAATCACGGGGGGCTTTGCCGCAATCGCTCTTGCAATGGCAACTCTCTGCTGTTGTCCACCGGACATTTCTGCCGGCTTATGATGCATACGCTGTTCCAGTCCTACCATTTTGAGGGCTTCCAATGCCAGCTTGTGCCGCTCGTTTCGCCCGATTCCACGATATATCAACGGCAATTCTACATTCTCTATGGCAGTCAGGTTGGCAATCAGGTTAAATCCCTGAAAAATAAACCCTATCTCCTCATTTCGTATTTCCGAAAGCTGATTATCTCCCATCTTTGACACGTCTTTTCCGTTCAGATAATATTCTCCTGACGTTGGAACATCCAAACACCCAAGCATGTTCATCAGAGTAGACTTCCCGGAACCGGAATGACCAATAATTGCCACAAACTCGCCCTTTTGAATCTCAAGACTCACATGGTCCAGCGCCCGGACTTCGTTTTCTCCGGGATTGTATATCTTACACATATCCCTTACCTTTATCAGTGCTTCCAACATTTTCCCTTCCTTCCCTTTACTTTTTCCATTTTCTGTTTATCATAATAATATAGGTTTCTTAAGAAAAATGTTGCTTTTTCTTAACTTAACCTAAAAATGTTTTCATCTTTTATGACGAAATAAATTGCGCCTTTTCTTCAAAACCGGGAATGTTGCGCTTTTTTGCCACATAATATAATAGAAATTATTTTACAAAGGAAGGAATACCATGAAAATTATTGATATGCATTGCGATACGATTTCCAGAATATATAAAAATCCCACTGCTTCCCTTCGGAAAAATGAGTTTCAACTGGACCTTATAAAAATGAAGGCTTCCGGATATGTGCTTCAAAACTTCGCTATGTTCATTGACCTGGATGAAGAAGACTGTCCCTATGATGCCTGCCACAGACAAATCGCGATTTTTCATCAAGAAATGGAAAAGAACCAGGACCTCATCCGCCCTGTCACCACCTATCAGGAGATTATGGAAAATGAAAAACAAGGCATCATGTCTGCCCTTATGACTATCGAAGAGGGTCAGGTATGCAAAGGAGATTTAAGGGCACTAAAGGAATTCTACGACCAAGGCATACGCATGATGACGTTTACCTGGAATCATAAAAATACGTTAGGCTCTCCGGCAGAACCTGCCCATGGAACAGCCAAGGGTGGTCTTACCCATCTTGGCATTGCCTTCTTAGATGCCATGGAACAGCTGGGTATCATCCCGGATGTGTCCCATTTATCGGACCAGGGCATTCTTGATGTGTGCCGTCTTGCAAAGAAGCCTTTTGTGGCAAGCCATTCCAATGCCAGAGCACTTTGCGCCAGAGGCCGCAATCTGCCGGATGAGCTAATTCGGGAAATTGCAAACCGCGGGGGCGTTATCGGGGTCAATTTTTATGGTCCTTTTCTCACTTCCGTTTCCGATGACAATGGCTGCTTTTACAGTTATGTAACGGACATTGCAAAACACATCCGTCATATGGTGGATATTGGCGGAATAGCCTGTGCAGGGCTCGGTTCTGATTTTGATGGCATTGATGACAATCTGGAATTAAAGGATTGCAGTCATATGGAACTGCTGGAATCAGAGCTTCGGAAAAGCGGATTTCACGAACGTGAGATAGAACATATTTTTTACCGGAATGTGATGGAATTGTATCGGGAGCTTCTGGTATGATTGTTAAAAATTTGTCAATCATTTTAAATATTGTTTCTGCAATTATTATTTTTAATTAGGAAAGGATATGACATGTATATAGGAATCATAACTGTACCAAAGGCAATACTTTATGAAGCACCTACCAAAGAAACAGTTTCTGACGAATTACTGTCGGGCTGGACGGTCACTGTGGAACAGGAATGCGGAACATTTTTGCGGGTTGTTACCGATTATGACTATCGGGGGTGGCTGGAGAAAGGGACGATTCGTAAGGTCTCCTCTGACTTCCTTATGCGTTGGAACCAGACTTCAAAGACAACTCTTTTATGCCCAAAAACGACAGATATCTTAAGAACTCCCAAGGTTCAGGCTCCTGTTTTGTCTACCCTGTTTATGGGAAGCAAGGTAATGCTTTGCGATGATGCCAAAGCCACAGACAACGGCTGGCAAAAGATACGGGCTGCCAACGGCATCTGCGGATATGTTCCTGCTATCGCCCTTTTGCCACCTGTTTGCTTGAATTCTGGTGCTTCTAATCCTCCATTTAATGATTTCCTGCTTCAGAATGAATGGGCGATTCGCTCTGAAGTTCTGAATTATGCTATGCTATTTCTGGGCACCCAGTACCGCTGGGGCGGGAAGACCGCTATGGGGATTGACTGTTCCGGGCTGACTTTTATGAGCTACTATATGTGTGGTATCATCATTTACCGAGATGCCAAAATACAGGAGGGATTTCCTGTGCATGAAATTCCATTTTCTCAGATAAAGCCCGCAGACCTTTTGTATTTTCCGGGACATGTGGCGTTATATTTGGGAAATGAAAAGTATATTCATTGCACCGGAAATCTTAAAAGCTTTGGCTGTGTCATAAACAGTCTTTGCCCTGAGGATGAAGATTATAGAGCCGATTTAGCAGAAAGTCTGCTGGCAGTGGGGAGTGTGTTCTAAGCACAAAAAAGCATTATCCCAAGACTTCACTTGAGATAATGCCTTTCTTCTACTTCCAATATTTTCTTATGTAACCTTTTGCTTCCTCATCACTTAGCGAAAACTTTTCCTTTATTTTTGCAATAGTATCTGCTTGAGAAATCTGTAACTCACAAAAAGATTCTATTAGTGCCTGTATTGCTTTTTCGCGTTCTTCCTTCCTTGCTTCTTCTCTCCCCTTTTGGATGCCAATTTCAAGAATGTTCATCTGTATTGCCTCCCATTCTTCGGATTCTTTTACTTCCGATACAATATTATCAAGTTCTAAAATACGTTTATCTCTCACTAATATATTCGGATTCTCCAGTGTTGTCTCTTTCATATATTGTAACAAACTTACCAGTTCTTTGGAACCCTTTTTACTGGACATATTTAAAAAAATCTTGGTTGTTCCATCCTCCAAATGCAACCCGGATATTTCTTCACATTGTTCTGTGAACGTATATTTTGCCAAATCTTTTTTAAAAATATCCTCTTGCGTGATAAAAATAATAACAGTGGATGGCAGCTCTTTGTATTTCGTTTCTTTCCCTGACTTTAATATGGGCGTATCCAACATTCCCTGATAGTAACGGGAACGTTTGGGAATATTATCACTATTACTGTCATTCTGCATTTCCATGTTAAATTGCCGATTATTTTTGTCCTTTGCCCATGCGTCTAACCGGATGGCACGTTTCCCGGAACGGTTCAAAATCACCTGCTCTACCTTTACCTCTTCCAATTCCAGATTTTCTTCTTCCAAAATAATACTGAGTGTACATTCATAAGCCCGCTTGTTCTTCATGACAGATAGAAACAAGGCAAAATCACTCAAATTAAACTGATACTCTGGCGGAAGTACGTTTCTCCTTACATTTACTGCGTCTTTTTCCATAGATTGTCCTCCTGATATGAAATTTAAGTTGTAATAAATATGAATTTTTGCGGGATATTACCGCTTTGACAAGCTATCGCCTGCTAGAAATGAATTTTTAATGCAAAAAGCACTACCTCGCTATTGGTAATGCCTTTTAGAGTTGCGGGGACAGGATTTGAACCTGTGACCTTCGGGTTATGAGCCCGACGAGCTTCCAGACTGCTCCACCCCGCGTCATCATTATTTATTATAGTCCTTTTTTCTTCTGTTGTCAAATTTAGGATTTTATTCCTGCTATTTCCTTCTTCTTTACTAAGTATATGCTGATTTGGATAAATTATTCAAAAAACTTCCGGTTCGTTCATACAAACCGGAAGTTCTCTCATTTTCTATGCTTTTTAATCTAAATATGTACCAACAGGTGATGTATTATATTGTTTCTTAATTTCAATGATAATCGAGCCATCTGACTGTTCTGTTTCTGAAAGTATTCTGTACTTTGTTGCACTTTTTTCCAGCTGTCTTTTGTACTTCGCTACTTCTTCTTTTACCAGTCTTACCGCATAATCATGTCCAAGGTCTTCCTTCAACATAAAATGTAATGTCTGTGTAATACATGCTGCTTTTACTCTTTTCATTGTAAACTACCTTCCTTCTTAAGATTACTTTTATTTTATCATCCGAATTTTTATTTTGTAAGAAAAAACTTCTTTCTGCACATAAACTTCGGCTATTTTAACATAATCGGAAATACTATATTCTGTGCAAAATTACAAGGTTTTTACACAAGTTTTACACCTGTTACAACACGTATTACACATAGCTTTTGTATATTAAAGACATTGCAAAGAAAAAGGAGATTACCCATGAAAACAAAATTAACAAAGTTGGAAAAACAATGGATTCTATATGATGTTGGAAATTCCGCATTTATCTTGCTGGTTTCTACGATTATACCGATTTATTTTGATTACCTTGCAGACCTTGCAAATGTTCCTGCCGTGACTTATCTGGCTTACTGGGGATATGCTGCCAGCATTTCTACTCTTATCGTCGCTTTGTTAGGACCTGTTCTTGGCACTATGGCAGACTCCCGGAACTTTAAAAAACCTCTATTTTTGACTTCTATTTTAATTGGATGCATTTGCTGTGCCTTTCTGGGATTCTTTAATCACTGGCTGGTCTTTTTGGGCGTTTTTATTGTTGCCAAAATCGGTTACAGTACCAGCCTCATCTTTTATGACTCTATGTTGACAGACATTTCTACCCCGGAACATATGGATGAGGTATCCTCCCAAGGTTATGCATGGGGATATATTGGAAGCTGTATTCCATTCGTTATTGGACTGTTTTTTGTCCTGGGCTACGAATCCATCGGCATTAGTTTTTCCACTGCAATGATTATTACTTTCCTGCTGATTGCCGCATGGTGGTTACTTCTTTCCCTGCCCCTCATCAATAATTACCATCAGATTCACTATGTCTCGGAAAACACTCATGTGGTGACCAATAGTTTTCATCGTCTTGGCGAAACTTTTAAACACATTTCCAAGGAAAAAAATGTTCTTTGGTTTCTAATTGCCTTTTTCTTCTATATTGATGGTGTTTATACTATCATAGAGATGGCAACTGCCTACGGCGAAGCACTGGGGCTTGAAAGCAGTGGTCTTTTAATTGCCCTTCTGGTGACTCAGATTGTAGCATTTCCCTGTGCCATTATCTTTGGACGCCTGGCGCAGCGTTACTCTGCACGAAATTTGATTACCATTTGTATTGTGGCTTATCTTGGCATTGCCCTCTTTGCTCTTCAACTAGATACTCAGTGGGAATTTTGGTTTCTTGCTGTCTGTGTAGGTATGTTCCAGGGCGGAATTCAGGCGTTGTCCCGCTCCTACTTCGCCAAAATTATTCCTCCGGAAAAATCAGGGGAATACTTTGGTATCATGGATATTTGCGGAAAAGGCGCCTCCTTTCTTGGCACTACGCTTGTCAGCGTGGTAAGTCAGATTTCCGGCAGCATTAATATTGGAGTTGGCTCTATTACTGTTATTTTCGCAATCGGTTTGGTATTGTTTATTAAGGCATCTTCTATGAATAAGGAAACGCAAACAACATCTGACTCACTTTCTGAAAATACTATTATAGATAGATAAGAATATACTGTATATAAAAAGCCTTAAGAGAAACTTTCCTGCTTCTCATAAGGCTTTCCTCTTATAACTGTTTCTTTTTCTTAAAAAACTCTCTTGTCTCTTTCACTACCACGCCGCTCAACGCAAAAATGGCAATCATATTCGGAAGCGCCATCATTCCGTTAAAAATATCCGCAATGGTCCACACTGCCTTAATGGTCATATACGGTCCGATAAATACCGCTAAAATATACAACCAGCGATATATTTTAATGGGCTTTTTCTTTCCTCCGGTGAGGTATTCCAGACACCGTTCGGAATAATAATCCCAGCCCAAAATTGTAGTAAATGCAAAAAAGATGAGACACAGCATCAACAGACACGCAGATACGGTCTCCGAAATCGGAAGCCCTTTGCTAAATGCATAGGTCGTAACCTCCACACCTTCCAATCCGTCTACCTGCCATGCCCCGGTAAGAACAATAGCAAGCCCTGTCATGGTACAGATTACTATGGTATCAATAAACGTTCCGGTCATGGATACCAGCCCTTGCCGTACCGGCTCTTTTGTCTGGGCTGCGGCTGCTGCAATAGGTGCAGAACCAAGTCCTGCTTCATTGGAAAAAATTCCTCTTGCAACTCCTTTTTGCATAGCAATAAACATGCTGCCCACCACACCTCCGGTTACTGCGGAAGGCTGAAAGGCTCCCTTTATCACAATCCATATTGCCTGTGGAATCTCACTGATATTGCAAAGAATGAGCGCCACACACAGCACAATATAAATTACTGCCATAAACGGTACCACCACCTGGGCAACACTGGATATACGCTTAATTCCGCCAATTAATATTAATGCCACACATACGGTCAGTACCAGAGAGGCAATAACTACGGTCCAGGAATAGGTTCCAATTCCCGGAATCGTAACTGTCCAGGACTGATTCGGGTCAAAGAAATTATTGACTGCCGAAGAAATACCATTGACCTGGGAAAAAGTTCCGATTCCCAACAGTCCTACGCAGACTCCAAAAAAGGCAAATATCTTCGCCAGCCACTTCCATTTCACTCCCATTCCCCGCTCAATATAATAAAACGGACCGCCTAATGCATGATTTTCTTCATCCACTACACGATATTTTACTGCCAGAAGTCCTTCTGCATATTTCGTTGCCATTCCAAAAAGCGCCGCTGCCTCCATCCAGAACAATGCACCCGGACCGCCTGCTGCAATAGCAGTTGCTACTCCGACAATATTTCCCGTTCCAATCGTGGCAGAAAGCGCTGTACACAAGGCACCAAAGGAGCTGACCTCACCGTCTCCCTCTTCTTCATTTTTTATCATCCACCGTAACGCCAGGGGCAGACGTCGTATCTGCAGTACTCCCAAACGTATAGTAAGCAGAATACCGCCTGCCAGTATCAATACCATAAGCGGTATGCCCCAGACAAAGTCATCCACGCTTTGCAATATTTCATTCACCGTATTCCACATTTTTGCTACTCCTATTTCTTTCGTAAATATGGGATAAAATACCACATTTTAAGGAAAAAGTCAATTTTATATGACATTGGTGATACCTCATGATATAATGAATACAACATTTACACATCACAAGCTTTGAGGAATCACCATGAAAAATATGTTTGAACAGGAAATTTATTTAGATAAAAAACTACACTCCTACTGCCAATCAGATTATTATCCTTTTCATATGCCGGGGCATAAAAGACACCCACTTGATTTTCCCAATCCCTACACTATAGATATTACGGAAATTGACGGCTTTGACAACCTCCACCATGCAGAGGGAATTCTACAGGATGCCCAGAAACGCGCTTCTTTACTTTATCATACTAAGGAAACCTTTTACCTGATTAACGGAAGTACCTGCGGTATTTTAACTGCTATCAGCGCTGCCTTGCCAAGAGGCGGTACGCTTCTTATGGGAAGAAACTGCCATAAAGCTGCTTATCATGCTGCCTTTCTGCGTCAGTTAAAGACCTGTTATGTCCTGCCTGCTGCAACTGATTTCGGTATCATGGGTTCGGTATGCCCACAGGACGTTGCACGTGCCTTAAAAGACAATCCTGAAATTGCCGCAGTATTTCTTACTTCCCCCACTTATGACGGAGTCGTATCTGATATTCGTGCCATTGCAGAGCTGGCTCACGCCCATGATATTCCATTAATTGTAGACGAAGCACACGGCGCACATTTTATTTTTTCGAAAGAATTCCCTGCTTCCGCGCTGGAATGTGGAGCGGATATTGTCATTCAAAGTCTTCACAAAACGCTTCCCTGCTTTACCCAGACGGCTTTGCTTCATGTGAACTCTGACCGTATTCCGCAAAATTTAATTAAAAATTTTCTGGGAATTTATGAGACAAGCTCCCCTTCCTATCTGCTGATGGCGTCTATGGAACAGGGACTTCGTACCATGGCAGAACAGGGAACTGTGCTTATGAAAAATTTTACCGACCTTTTGAAGCACTTTTACCAACAGTCTTTAGAATTACAGCATTTATCTGTATTTCGCCGGAACTTCTGTCATACAGATACCTGCTTTGACTGGGATTTTTCTAAAATTCTGATTAGCTCAGGTGATACCGGGCTAAGTGGACAAGAGCTGTATGATATTTTACAAAAGAAATATCACTTACAGCCGGAAATGGCATCCGGTCATTATGTCACCGCCCTTACCAGTGTTATGGATACTAACGAAGGCTTTCACAGACTGATTGAGGCTCTTTTTGAGATTGACCAAAGCTGCAACAAGGCTAAGCGCGAAAACTATATTCTTACCAGTCAAGAGCTTTATCAGATTCCACAGCAAAAACTGACTCTGACGGATGCTATGGAAAAATCCTCCTGCCCCCTTCCGCTTAAGGATACCGCAGGCTATATCAGTCAGGAATATGTATATCTGTATCCACCGGGAATTCCTTTGATTGCACCGGGGGAAGTTATTACAACTGAGTTAATTCAAAATATTGCTCTATGCAAGGCACAGGGGCTGTCTGTGGAAGGATTAGCTGATATGAAAAACGAAAAGATTCGGGTAGTCTCAACATAATGGTTGCTGCCCCTTTTCCTTTCTAATCCATAAATTCCATCTGTGCAATCTGATAAATTATTTCTGCTGTCTTTTCTGACCCGAATTTGTGAACATCTATCATAAAATGCTTCAGGTTACGGTCCCCACGGTTTACACCTGTTACATATTTATAATAGTTGTGTCGCTGCCTGTCAATGCGTTTAATCATTTTCTGGGCGGAGCGTTCCGGAAGCTGGTATGCCTCCATCATATGCTTTACTCTTTCCTCAAGAGGAGCATACAGGAATACATTTAAAGTATTGGGATATTCTCTCAGCACATAATCCGCACACCGTCCAAAGAAAATCGCCGATTCCTTCTTATTGGCAATTTCCCGAATGACCTCCACCTGCGCCTGAATCGCCTTATCAGAATAAAATGCAGTGCCAGAACCATAGCCAAAGCTTTTGGTAAGCTGCTCCTCCGGGGAATCTACAATTTTATCCGCATCCATGAATACATCTAAACTGATTCCGGCGCGCTCTGCCGCCATATCTACCAAGTCCTTATCATACAATTCCACGCCAAGCTTACTTGCTAAAATCCGTGAAATTTCTCTTGCATTACAGCCAAACTCTCGGCTGATGGTTATATTAAAATTCTTCATGTTCCTTCCTCCTTTTTCTTTCTGTCTTCCACATATTTTCCTATTTTTCTAACTGCCGAAGCCTGACTGATTCCAAGATGCTTTGCTACCTCCACGGTAGTATGATATTTCTGATAGGCTCTGCAGATAATTCCCTTTTCGTAAGACTCCATCATGTCTTTTAACGAAGAATCTTCCAAAAACAATTCTTCAGACTGCCGGGTTATATCTCCCGGCAGATGATAAATATCAATCTTCTCTTTCTCTGCAGTTAAAATCAAACGTTCAATCGTATAACGAATTTCAATGATATTTTCCTTCCATTCATAACTCAACAGGCAGTTCAGCGCCTTAGGAGTAAACGCAACTTTTCTGCCGTATTTTTGATTAAACAAGGAAATGTAATATTCTAAAAATGCCTGTAAATCCTCTGGTCTTTCGTTAATGCTTAAAAGCTGCACCTGATAGCTTTTAAAAAAATAATAAAACTCATCTATAATTTTATTTTCACTTCTTAGTTCTTCCAGTGACTGGGTTGATGTTCCCACCACAGACAGCCTGTTCCTCTTAATAACATCCACCAGCCTTTTTTGCAGTACAGGCGGCAGACATTCTACATTATGAATAATAACGGTATGATAGCTCAAAGATTCCAAAAGCCCTTTTTCCTCCCCTGTGCCAAACAGATCATGCTCCATTGTCTCCGCAGTAATCAGGTTGCAGTTGTATTCATAAACTGCCCCCTCCTGTTCATAGGCAATACGGATTAAATAATTTTTTCCACAGCCGACAGGACCATACACAAAAGAAGGAAGATTCTGACCGGAAAATATTTTTAACAGCCGCACCGCATTTTCTACGTTCCGGCTTTTTCCTATTACATTACTGGTGATATAATCCTCCCGGGTCAGCCGGGTAATTTCCTTAAGCAGATTCTGATTTTCCTGCTTGAGCTGCTCATAATGAATTCTTAAATCATCATAGCTGGTAACTTCCCATGAGGAAAAACAAATAACGGTATGAAGATTTCCTGCTGCATCAAAAACAGGGATTCCTGTTACAAAGGCTTCCTCTCCCTCCTTATTTTTCTGGGTGGTAACTATCTTTTTCTTTTTTTTAATTACCATATCCGACACACAGGGATGGAATACTTCCGCAACCTGCGGATTTTCCGTACTCATTCCCAGAAGCTTTTCCACCTGCTCCCCGAAAAATTCCCTGCTTCCTTTTCCAATATATACAAACTTTCCGGTGCCATCTGTAATAGTTACACTAGGGTGAATATTTTCCAGAATTCTTCCTATATATTCATAATATTCTTTCTCTGTCCTCATTACTTTCTCACATCACAATCATACATTTAATATTTTTGAAAAGAACTGTTTTGCACGATCGGTTTTGGGATTCTTAAATACCTCTTCTGGTGTACCATCTTCAATGACATAACCACCGTCCATGAAACATACCCTGTCTGCCACCTCTGCCGCAAATCCCATTTCATGTGTTACTACTACCATCGTCATGCCCTCTTTTGCCAGCTCCTTCATAACTGCTAATACTTCACCTACATACTCCGGGTCAAGTGCACTGGTCGGTTCATCGAACAAAATAACCTCCGGTTCCATTGCCAGAGTTCTTACAATTGCAACTCTCTGCTGCTGTCCACCGGAAAGCTGTGTAGGGTAAGCGTTCATTTTCTCTTTCATTCCGACCTTTTCCAACAGCCTTTCTGCATTTTTTACCGCATCCTCTTTTTTTACCTTTTTAATCTGAACAGGTCCCTCGATGACGTTTTCCAATACAGTTTTATGAGGCCAGAGATTAAACTGCTGAAATACCATGCCTACGTTTTTTCGAATTTCCCTGGCTTCTTTCTCATTTTTCTTTCGTATACTTACACCTCCGGTTTCCCCCAAAATGGAATGTTCATGAATCCTGATTACTCCGCCTGTGGGATGCTCCAGATAATTCAGGCACCGTAAGAATGTGCTTTTTCCGGAACCTGACGGTCCGATGATACTGATTACCTCACCTTCATAAATATCTATATCTATTTTTTTGAGAACCTCCAGTTCTCCGTATTTTTTCGACATATTTTTTACTGACATAACAGGTTTTGCCGTATTTTCCATTTCTTTCACCTCTTTATACACTAAACCGTCTGTATTTTTTCTCTATTTTCTTTGATACCAATTCGATGACTAGATTGATTGCCCAGTAAAACAGTCCTGCGCAGATATAAACAATCAACGGACTAAAGGTAATTCCAATTGCTTCCTTTGTCATCATGGTCATTTCCGCCACCGTAATAATCGATAAAATGGAGGAATCCTTTACGGTCTGCACAAATTGTCCCGTCAACGCCGGAACAATCATTCCGATTGTCTGAGGGAACAAAATGCGTAGCAGCGTCATATTTTTTGACATGCCTATGGCATAGGCTGCCTCCGCCTGTCCTTTTGGCAGCGCCTTGATTCCGCTTTCCAGAGTAACTGCTACATAAGCTGCGGTATAAAATCCCAGAATCAATACTCCCGTCCAGAATGCTGACACATTAATTCCCAGCATAGGCAGCCCATAATATGCCAGATATACCTCTACCATAAAAGGCGTGCACCGAAAGAGCTTAATATATATCCTCGCAACCGCCCTACAGACCTTGTTTTCTGCAATTGCCAGATAAGCAATCAGACTTCCGACTACAGACGCAAGCAAAATAGCAAGCACTGATATTTCCAGTGTTACCAAAATTCCCTGTAGCAAAAGGGGCACCGTAATTTCTGTCACATGAATAAACTCCTGAATAAATCCACCCATTACCATGCCCTCCTAACGTGTTAATTTTCTTCGCTCTTGAAGCTTTACAAGCTCTTCCAGAAGTGCGCAGACAATAAAGTAAATAATTGCAATGGTGATATAAAAAGGAATCGCCTGTCCGGTCACTTTTACCAGACGTTCTGCTGTTCGCGTAAGCTCTACTACTGCAAGTACGGAAAGCATTGGTGAGACCTTGATTACGTTAATAAATTCGCTGGTAAGCTGTGGTGCTGCGATTTTGAATACCTGGGGCAGAATAATTCTTGTCCAGATTTTCCGCTTGGACATCCCAATAGCTTCTGCTGCCTCTATCTGTCCTCTTGGAATTGCCGCAAGTCCACCGCGCATGATTTCTGCCATGAATCCGCCGCTGTTTAAGCTCAATGCAATAACCCCTGATGTAAAGCCGGACAAATTCAATCCCAACACAGCGAGCACCTGGAAAATAATATAAATCTGTACCAGAATGGGCGTGCCGCGCACGAAGCTGATGTATACAGCAACAACCTTTTTTATACTGCGGCTGGGAAGAGAATCTCCGCCCATCCGCAGTACGGTAAGAATCACACTGATACACATTGCAATCAGAATTGCTTCTACCGAAACTAAAATAGTATATCCAAGCCCTTTTATAAATAAAGGCATATATTGTACCACTAATTCTATTGACTCACTCATAAGTCCACCTCACAGGAATTCTACTATTCGGCAGGAATATAATCTGAATCCGGCAGCTCTACCGTCTGTCCAAACCATTTTTCCTGCAATTTATCCAGGGTTCCATCTTCTTTAAATTTTGCAATTTCACTGTTGATATATTCAAATAATTCCGTATCTGATTTTCTTACTGCCCAGGAAAGCCATGTATCTTCTTCACTTACCATTGCAACATCACCATTTTCGTCCAGTACCAGTTCATAATCATCCGGGTTATTTTTTACAATAGCTGCTGCACTGGCATAATTCTGCGCTACAATGTCCAGTTTTCCATTTTTCAACTCCATATAAGCTTCCGGGAAACCATCATAAGTCTTTAACTCCTTATATCCTTTTCCGCCTGCTGCAATCAGCTTTTCATTAAAGTTTTTTGTATCTGTTTCGTTGTAGCAGGAGGTCTGTGTTCCTACTACCTTCCCCTCCATATCCTCCGGCGTCATAATAGATGTGTCGCCTTTTCTTTTAATAAATACATTGGTTCCCTTCTGAATTGGCACGGTCATATTATACTTGCTGGCACGCTCTACTGTAATTCCCAGAGTTGCACCGACCACATCATATTTGTTTGCTTCCAGTCCTGCCAGGATTCCCTGAAACGGAACATCTATATACTCCAGTTCAACACCTAAATCATCACAGATTAACTGAAAAAGATCTGCATTGTAACCAATAATGGTCTCTCCGTCTGTATCCAGATATTCAAAAGGCTCATAAGCTGCTTCGGTTGCAACTACCAGCTTTCCATTTTTCTTAATTTGCTCTAAAGTAAGCTCCTCTCCGTTACCTGTGGAGCCTCCCGCTGTGTCTGAACTTCCTCCACATCCTGCAAATACGCTTACCATCATAACTCCTGCCATTACTGCTGCCATCATTTTTTTCATCTTCATATCTTTTTCCTCCTATCGTCTTGAGTGTGCCGCGCCATATACTTTAGCAAAAACAGTACTGCACGATAAACTTGTTAAAATAGTTATAAAAAGGAGCTTCATACAGGCTTACCGGAACCACAATGTGATTCTTTTTGCCTGTATGACAGCTCCTTTGCTATCGGTTTTTTAATTATATTGGTATATTTTATTTGCTGTTATGTTTTATTTTCTATTATTTTTCTGATATGCCAAAATGGATAAAAATTCAAATATAATATTGGCTCCCATGTATGATGTTATCTCTGCCTGGTCATAGGGCGGTGCAACCTCTACCACATCAAAGCCCACAAAATTCAAATCCTTTATCTTGCGGATATACTGTAATGTCTCGTAGGAAGTAAATCCTCCAACCTCCGGTGTTCCGGTTCCCGGTGCATATGCCGGGTCTACAAAGTCAATATCAAAGGTCAAAAAGACTTTTCTGTCTCCCACTCTCTTTTTAATTGCTTCTGCCAGTTCATCCGGTGACATAGTATGTAAGGTATCTCCCGGAATTACCTGAAATCCCAGCTCCGCTGCAATCTTAAAGTCATCCGGGTCATAAAGGGAACCTCGCATTCCTATCTGGATAGAGTGCTCCGGATCAATTAACCCTTCCTCCATTGCCCTGCGGAAAGGCGTTCCATGATTATACTTCTGACCAAATACAGTATCGCATAAGTCCAGATGCGAGTCAAAGTGTACTAATGATACCGTTCCATGCTTCTTTGCAATAGCACGAAGCTCTCCTAAGGTTACCGCATGGTCTCCGCCAATACAGACGGGAACCGCTCCTGCCTCCAGCACTCCGGTCAGTGTTTCCTCAATGGCTGCATAGGTCTCATGGATATAATCCGGTATCACAGGTACATCTCCTAAGTCTGCACCCTTAATGGAATCCATAATATTGACTCCCATTGCCACGTTGTTCGGCTTTATCATTGCAGATATATTTCTTACCCCATTGGGTCCAAATCTGGCTCCTGTCCGGAAAGAAGCTGCTGTATCAAAGGGTATTCCTATAATTCCAAAATCAAGACCTGACGCACTTTCTGCATGGGGCAATCTCATAAAACTTCCCATATTACAGAATCTTGGAGAACCTGACGCACTTGGTGGTTGATAACTGCTCATATCTATCCCTCTTTTCATTTCTGTTTTTTCTTGTTTGCACCCTATTTTAGCAAAAAATCTGCTTCTGTCAACGAAAAAAAATCTCTTTTTTTACCATATAATTCGTTTTTGAACTTAAAATATTCATTTTTGAATACTTCTTTTTCTTTATTTTTGCTTCTTTTTATTTTTATATCTCATTTTAAAAAAAAAAAAATTCACTTTTGAATACTTCTTTACAAAACAGACCAGATACTCCTATAATAACTTACAGAACAAAGACGTTGCTGGTACAGTTTGCTGCCACAATGTCTTTTATTATTTTATTTACAAAAACTTTTACACAGAAAGGATGTATCACTATGGTAAAATACAAAGCTGCAGATTCTCAGGAATCTCCTAGATTTTCCGGAATCAAAACCTTTATGAGAATGGAATATGTAAAAACAACAGAAGACGTGGATTTCGCAGTGGTGGGAATCCCCTTTGACACCTGTGCCTCCTACCGGGTGGGTTCCCGGTTCGGTCCAAGCGCCATTCGAGATATCTCTTCCCTGACTAAGCCCTATCATCCGGTATTAAATGTAAATATTTTTGATTATTGCAGTGGAATTGACTATGGAGATGTAAAAACAGTTCCCGGATTTCCGGAAGACTCTTTTGCATGTATTCAAAAGGATTTAGAGCCTCTTTTTGCAAGTGGAATTGTTCCTATTTCCATGGGCGGTGACCACTCTGTCACTCTGCCGGAGCTTCGTGCCTGCTCCAAGACCTATGGACAGGTTGCGCTCATTCATTTTGACTCTCACTACGATACATGGGAGGAATACTTTGGCAAGCTATATAACCACGGAACGCCTTTCCGCATTGCTGCCAATGAAAAAATTATTGACACTTCAAAATCTATTCAGATTGGAATACGAGGCGGACTTTATACGGAAGCTGACACAAAAATGAGCCCCGATCTGGGCTTTAAAGTACTGACAGCACCGGAGTGCCATAAAATGGGAAATGAAGAAATTATCCGACAAATCAAAGAACGTGTGGGCGATTCAAAGGCATTTTTAACCTTTGATATTGATTTTCTGGATCCTGCCTTTGCACCAGGTACCGGAACCCCGGAAATCGGCGGTTTTTCTACAGCAGATGCACTAGAAATTATCCGTGGACTTAAAGAGCTTGACATTGTTGGCTATGATGTGGTCGAAGTAGCGCCCCAGTATGACTGCGGCAATATCACCTCTTTTGCAGCTGCCAATCTAATAACGGAATTTATGGCACATCTTGCCTATAAAAAGAAAATGGGGCTGCTATAAATTAAAATGCAAAGGGCTGCATATTCACATCCCAGCGAATATGCAGCCTTTATATTAAGAGGTGCCATTAACCCTCGATGGCAATATATTTCTTTTCTTCTACTGCAGGCTTTGCTTCTTTCTTCAGGATAGTCAGTTTCAAAATACCATGTTTGAACTCACCCTTAATGTCATCCTGTGCAACATCTTCGCCTACATAGAAAGAACGCTGACAAGCTCCGGCATAACGCTCTTTACGAATGTATTTACCGGTATCTTTTTCCCGTTCATCCTCATCTAAGCCTTTTGCTGCACTGACAATCAGACAACCATTCTCCAAAGAAACTTTTACTTCATCTTTTTTAAATCCGGGCAAATCCATCTCAAGTTCATAACTGTCATCATTTTCTTTGATATCGGTTTTCATCAAATTATTGGCACGATGTCCATACAGCTTCTTCTCTAACTTCTTCATATCCTTATCATTATAAAACGGAAAACCATTCATAAAATCATCAAACAGGTTTTCTCCAAAAATACTAGGCATTAACATAAGTCATCTCTCCTTTTCAAATTTTCACTATACTTGTTTCCTGGAACCTCAGAATCAGGATTCTTTGAAATATTATCTTTCTTTTTATCCCTCTTCCTTTGTTCTATATATACTATAGCACCTATATTAGCACTCGTCAATAGGGAGTGCTAATAATTTTTGTGAAAATTCTGTGAACTTTTAAAAAAGCTTTTTCTTTTTAAAATAAATGATTTCTAAAGAGACTATTATAATTGCAGCAACGACAACCCCAAGATAACCATACTTCCAGTGCAGCTCTGGCATATGAGCAAAATTCATACCATACCACCCCGTCAAAAGGGTAAGCGGGAGAAACAACGTAGTAACAACCGTGAGAATACACATTACTTTATTCTGCTGTGCATCCTGCTGGGCTTGATATAATTCTCGAAGCTGTAGAACATTTTCACGTAAGAGATTTACATGATTTTGAAGTCGTTCTGTTCCAAGCGTATACCTGTCCCATAATTCCACATTTTGAATCAATGAAAAACAGTCATGGGACTGTATCAAATCACCAATGGCGGTCAACTGTTCATAATATGCATTCAATTCTGAAAGTTTTTGACGATACTTTGTGAGCACTTGAAAAAAATCTTCTGAAATCCCATGAATCAGTGCATCCTCCATGGTTTCCATTTCTTTTTCTAAATGAGACAGATATAGAATATCATTTTCAATCATCTTTTCCATGAACTGTAGCAGAATCTGATCCGGTGATTGCAAATCCTGAATCATGTCTGCCTGCTTCTCTACCCACCGTTTTAACTCACCCGTGTCCTTAATAAAAAAGAGTGCATCCCGCGTCATATAAAATCCAAAGGAAAGCTGAGGCTGGCGATGCTCACTTTTCTGAGGAATTCGCAACGTTCCCAGAATACAGTCTTTAAAAATTTCTGCCTTACAGTAACGGATAGAACCAAGGTTGTGCAAAAGTTCTTTATGATGAGGAAAACCTTCTTTTTTTTCACGAAATTCATCTATATTCATAATCGTAAGGATTGGCTGTGAACCTTCTCCCCGGACAGCAAGGCTTAATCCCCCATCAACGGACTTTCTGATATATTCTATCATTATCTTTACTCCTTTCTGCACCACTGATTTTAATCATAATTATAAATAGTTTTTGAGTAAATACAACCTTTTCCTAAATATATCTCTTCTTTGCTGACAGGCACAGACTGCGTACTTCTGATACGTCTTGAACGCTCTATGTAATTTACTGCATTCTTGCACCATTTTTATAGGATTTATCCAGATTTTGAAAGGAGTCCGCGGTTTTTTTAATCATAGTCTGTAACTTTATCATAAAATCTGCTGCTGCAACTACTGCCTTTTGTTCTTCCTGCAGTTCTTTTACTACAGACGTTTTATAATCTCCTTTACAGTCAGCCATTGCATCTGTCAGTTTTTTATACTGAGTATTGGCATAATTTTTCAGATTTTCATTTGCTGCACCCTTGATAGATGCAGTAGTTTGCTCAACTTTTTGATAATTAATAATTGTTGTACTCATAATGTACCTCCTAGAAATAATCGTTATTGGTAAGAATTTTTTCCATAGATACTACTGATTTTTCAGATGCTTCAAAGGATTTTTCTAATGTAGGAAGTATTTGTTTTTCCAGAGAATCTATTAATGTATTTATTTTCTTACAAGTGCTTTCTACATAGAATCCTTTGCCTTTTCCCACAAGCTCCCTTGTATCTTTTATTTCTTGTTTTAACTCTGCGAGAAGAGTTGCATGCACTGTATTCAACGTGTCCATTTTGTCATATCCGCTGCTTTGCCCATTTACATTATTTGCCATGCTTTTCCTCCTATAACTGACTTCTTAAATTGGCTATTTCTGCATTTAATGTACCTATTTTTGTTCTCACCCTGTTTTCTTGTCCACCAACGGAATCTTTTATGGCTATTGCACTAGTCATTTTTTCATCCATTAGGATTATTTTGGAATCATTCTGCTGCTTAATGGATTTGGCTGCTTCTCCCTCGAAAATATTTTTCACTTCACCTACATATGTAATGTCTTCCTGCCAAAATACCCCTTTCGCATTTGTCCATTTTTGAATGGAATTTGTCATATCGGTTCTTTCTGCCTGTAATTCAGAAATGATTCCGTTAAATTGCGCAATTTGACCATTCCTTGTATCTATTTGTGCCTGAATTGCCGCCTTTCTTTCCGCTTCTTCCCGCGCTCGCTGTGCGGCTAATTGCTGTGCGGTAGGTCTGCTGGTGGAACCATGCGAACTACTGCCAGAGTTATTTGAACTGCCAGAACTATGAGAATTATTATGTACTACGTTCTTTGCCATTTTACTTTCTCCTCTTTTGTATCTTTTCAGTATTATTTTTCTTTCCCATTGACCATTTCCTGACAAATATTTTCTTCTTTTTCTCCCCTGTAAACCCGACTATTCTTCTTCCGTTAATTCCCGCATGAGCTACCAAAAGATAATAAAAAACACACGTTTTCCTCTAAGACTTTTATTCCAAAATGATAGTCTGCGTTAAAGATTTCTTCTTTATTTATAAGCGAATAATTTTCAAAATAATTTTAAAGACTCTGTTACTTCCAGAAAAACGGGACACCATGTTTCATAATCCCGATATGTACAATGGAATTGCAGCAAAAGCATCATTCCTTCTATACTTCCCATTACCATAAAATTGTATAAATCTCGTGCCAGAGCAAAGGACTTGTACTGCATGGAAACATAACGATGTCCATGTATCTCTTTTTCTGCAATTCCAAACTGTTCAAATCCCGGTAATATTCTGTGATACAATACACCATAACGTTTGATTTCTTTTAATAAATCTTCTTCCTCTACCTGCTGATGTAAACATGAAATACTGATGGTTACGCCTTCCTTTTCTTTCACCTTTACAACTTGAGGCTGTACGCCATGTCCGTAATGCTTTCTGATATACTCACTGGAGGCATCTTTAAAACCAGTGGGTATATCCATTTGCAATTTCTCGTCAAATATTTTTATGGTCTTCATTCTATTATTCCTCTCTATTTCAAATCTTCATTCGTAAACTCTATGGTGTCATATGGCAGGGTTCCTTCTGCTATGATTTCTCCGGTTTCGATGTTTTTGAAGCACAAATATATCTCCCAATTTTCCGTATTTTCTGTTAATATCTGATACTCTGCTGCACATACAGTTGCTAAAAAACTTTTAGTATGTATATACTCCATACTTAAATCAGGAAAAACTTCAAATATCACACTTTTTCGGTTCTCTGATACCTCTAATTTTCCTCCGTTTTGAGCAACTGAATTTTCATAATCACTTATTTGATTACTTATGGTATTAAACCACCAATTCCATTGTTTCTCATTTAATTCCAATGAAATAGAACCATCTTCATTTGCATATACTGCTGTACATACATCTTCTGTCTTATTATCTCTATTAATTGCCTCTATTTGCCGTTCCACTGTAAGCCCCGCATAATCGATTAGGTCTTTCGGAAATATATACGTTTTTGTCTGGGCTCTCTGGTATATTTTTATTCCTATTCCTACAATTACTGCAAGTACCACAACCGATGCTATTACAATTATTGGGATTTTATTCTCTCTTTGTTTCTTCAAAATATTTACCTCTTTGCTTTCTTATTTCTCATACAAAAACATACTCTATTTTATATCCGCATCCGTAAACTCTATGGTGTCATATGGCAGGGTTCCATCCGCAATGATTTCTCCGGTTTCGATGTTTTTGAAGCACAAATATACCTCCCATTTTTCCGTATTTCCGGTTAATATCTGATATTCTGCTGCAAATACAGATACTGAAAAACTTTTAGAATGTATATACTCCATACTTAAATCAGGGGAAACTTCAAATATTACACTTTTTCGATTTTCTGATACCTCTAATTTTCCTCCATTTTGCGCAACTGACTTTTCATATTCCCTTATTTTTGTACCCGTATTTTTAACCCACCATTTCTGTTGCTTTTCATTTAATTTTACCGAAAAGGAACCATCCTCATTTTCATATACTGCCGTACATATATTTTCCGTTGCATCAACTTTATTGATATTTTCCACTTGTTGTTCTACACTTAATCCCATATAATCTACTAAATTTTCTGGAAATGTATACGTCTTTACCTGGGTTCTCTGATATATTTTTATTCCTATCCCTACAAGCACTGCAAGTACTACAACCGCTGCTACTACGATTATTCTTTTTTTTCTCTGTTTTTTCATTTTAATGTTTCACTCCTAAATCTCTTTTACCAAAATACCGGAATTGGTGATGGTGTTGGCGTCGGAAAATAAAATACATAATCAAATGGATTATCTGTAAACAAGCTTTCCTCCAATCGTTCTATAACATCAGCTTCCCAATCGGAAAGCTCTGCAGGGGTATTATTCTCCCCTTGCCCTATACCAATCGTACTTGTGACTGTTCCCAGTTTTTCTGTTTCACTTTCTGCTTCTATGTAATTCTCCCCAGTAATTGTATCTATACCACTACTAACCGTCACTGTTCCTTCAGCATATTCATAAACTATTCCAGCAGCCAATCCTCCCTCACTACTTATTCCCAATGTACTTCTTACATTTCCCTCCCCCTGCACAATCTCTGCTTCTAATCCTTCTGTTCCGATTTCTACACTTCCATCATCAGTTGAAAAAGTATAACTTATCATACTTTCTAACTGATGATTCAAAAGTATCTGGAGCTCCGGCATATTTTCCCTGTCCTCTTCTTTGAAATCCATACTGATTTCTAATTCATAATAAGCATAGCAATCTCCACCTATCGGAATCTCTATTCGATTAAAATGTGCGCCCAGATTCAGATACGGAATTAATTCCTGCATTACATTTGCTATGGATTGAATATAATGCTCTCTTTCACTTTCCGACATATCTGCGTATTCCGCATACCAAACAGGCTCTTCTCCCGCTAACATTATAAGCAATTCTCCTGCCAATGAATTCTCACCGACAGTAGACCCTTCTTCTAACATACTCCCCATTACTGCCCCTGCCTTTTCCAATACCGCCTGATAAGATGCCTTCAATTCTTTTACTATCTGTTCCACCTGAAACTTATGATTGTCCGGGTTCATGATATCAGCTAAATTTTGTATATATTCCGTCTGTTTTTTTATACAATCGTATATTTCTTCAAAACGTGCCTTTCCTCTTTTATCCTCACTTATTACATCGTCAAAAATCTGATTAATCTCTTTTTCAGTTGAATTATTCTTATCTACAATCTTCTCATAATACTCCTGCGCATTCAAAAGTTCACCATCAATATCACGTAACATTCCTGCCCCTTCTCGTACCATACTGTCATTTACTCTCTGTATGTAATCTCCTATATAATCTGTTACCTCGCTCCATTGACTTTCGTTTACATCTCTCACTGCCTGAAGCAATTTCTCCCTGGCTTCATCAGAAAAATCCCTTTTTATTCCACTATAATATATTGCCATTTATCTTTCTACCCCTCTTCTCCATGCATCTATAAATGATTTGTCCACTTTCGTAAATGAATCTTTCACTATTTTCAAATAAGCAATTGTCTGTGTATTCAAGTCTAATATTGCCTCATACATTTTCTTATATTCCTGAGCCGTTTTATCTAACATTTCCACTGTTTCCCCGCTTCCTTGCTTTTCCGGAACTTTCACCGGATTTCCTTCCATTCTTGTTTTTATACCTTCTAAATTTTCTATCGTTCCACTTATTAGTGGACTGTTTATCTCTAATCCCTTTGCCATTTTTATCCCTCCTAAAATAAATACTGGTCTGCTCTATCCACTGCCTTTAAAAAATATTCTTCTGCCTGCTTTCCTATCCTTCCCATGACAGAAATCTGCCCTTTCATTTTCTTGGCATACTGAATAAATACCTGCAGTCCCTCCGCAATGTCTCCTTCCATCGTCCTGGTATTTGTCATTTCCATTACATTTAAATACGTTTCCATTATCTCTTCTAATTGTTCTGCTGTTTCCTTGTAGAACTTTCCCATCTCTATTAAATAACCATCACTAATAATTACGCTTTTTTCTGCCATCTCTGCCTCCTATTGTAACTGCATTCTCAATGTCCTAATTGTATTTTCATACCCTGATATTTCACCGTTCAATCCACTGATTGTCTGATTTGCCAGATTAATATGATATTGATACTCATTAATTCTGTTTTCACATTCTCGTATCCGTTGCTTTAAATTTTCAATTTCCTGCAATAGCTCTTCCACTCTTCTTTTTATCATAGTCTGACTATTATCAAATCCCCTATTTGCCCGCTCAAATTCTTTTCCCACCAACAAGGATTTCATTCCGTTACAATACCGTGTAGGAATTACCGGATGTCTGGTATAGTTCAAAACTGCCTCCGTCTTTCCCTTCCGTCTGCGATAATTGTCATCAAACTTGCGTTTCATGTCTTTTACTTTTTCCAACGCCTGCCGCAAGCCCTCTATGCGCTGTTCCAGTTGCCTTATCTGCTCCTGATATTGAATAATCTCTTCCTGAACCTTTTGAATGCATCTGCTGTATTCTTCTATCTGCCCACTAAGATTACTTGTTTTGTTTCTAGCATTTTGTATCTTCTGCTGATATTCTGCAATCTTATTTCTGATTTGTATATTATTTCCTGTTGTTCCATTTGTTCTGCTCATTGTGGTTACTCCTTTGTTTACTCATGCCAATTTTACTTTTCTCAACTACTCTTCTTAGCATTCCGGTATCATAATCTTCTTTGACACACCATTATTGAACAAAAGACCTCTGGTAAACTCAATCGTTTCCTGATAAGACACTGGGAAAATATCTGCATTTCCCTGGTCTCCCACTACAAGTCCATCATTTGCATTCTTAATCCAGGAGGTAAGGTCATCATATCCGTGAAATTTTGCAGAATGTACTGTCAAAATAATGGTTACTCCCATATTTGCCGCTTTTTCCAAAATTCCGGTTATTTCATCCTCATATTCTTCATTGAGTTTTTCTACAAATTCATCTGCTCCATCTGCCACTACATAAACAGGCGACTGCCAGGAAATAAATTCCCGCATGGTAAGCTCAGGATTTTCCGCCAATGCAGCCGTAAACTCTTCCTCTCTGCTGTTTCCAATGTCCTGCATTTCCGTTACAAACTCTGAGATTTCTTCTTCAGTCTGTATATAGGAAACGCCACTGTTATTTTTATAAGCATTTAACTCTCTGTTGCGTGAATCGAACAGATACAGTCTTTCTCCCTCTGCTATCTGTCTTAAAATACACTTCAATGCATTGGTTTTTCCTTTGCCGCTGTCTCCAATAATGATAAACGGAGACTGGGTCACCATCATACCATCTCTTCTTACTTCTTCTACATCTAATCCCAGCATAATGTCTGCACCATTTTCCGCCTGCGGATATTCCTCCATCTGTTCGTAACGAAGGGTTTCCGGCAGAACCGGTATCTTAGGTGCATGTTCTCCCGGATAATAATCATTAATCTGACCTACCGCTTCTTTCAGGTTCTCCATATAAGTAATCTCATCTTCAAATGGCACCGCCGTATAAATCTGCATGATATTAATCCCCTTATACTTCACCATTGCCCTTCCTTTCATATCAGGAAGCGTATATTCTCCACGACCTACCAGACTTGTAATATCAGATGCATCATACATATATCCTGCTACTTTTATCTTAATATTGTTTAATGTTCCGTAGCGTACACCATTCTCACTCTGGGCAGAGAAAATAAGATAGATTCCAAGTCCTGCACCATCTCGTGCAATTTTGGTGAATTCTTCTTCCTCTTCCATTCCGATTTCTTTTAAAATGTCCATATTATCTATTACAATTACAATGGCTTTTAAAGGTGTCGGAGCAATCTGGTTATACACCGTAAAGTTCTGGGCAGAAGCCTGCGCCATGAGACGCTTTCTTTGCTTGATTTCTGCCTGTATGAGCTTAAAGAACTTATTTCGCTTTTCTACATCATCATAGGTAATATAGTCTGCTGTATGCGCCAAATCCTTTAATGGTATTAGTGCACTGTTACCAAAATCAAACAGGTAAAAATTCAATCGGGAAACAGCATTCTGTCTTGCTAATGTCAGAATACAGGTCGTAAGCACCGTAGATTTTCCATATCCTCCTGCTGCAAAAAATCCCATATTTCCTTCTTTTTCTAAATCTAACAGGAATTCTTCCTGACTCTGCTGCTCCGGAATATCCACCATTCCAAGGGGAAATGTCAACTGTAATTCGTCCTGTGGTGCAATTTTCTGTACCGGACTTACCATCTTCTTAGGCAATGACGGCAGCCATGGCTTTGGAACCCGCGGACAATGCTGGTTTTCAAATACTTTATCAATATACTCTACAATCGCCTCCAGCTCTGTCTGCTTCTTTTCGTTACTCTCTTCCCCGATATCCAAATCTTCATTCAAAAGTTCTCCCTGACCCAATTCATTGACCAGGAACACTCTGTTATCTGCGCTGTCCGCCTTTCCTTCCTTTTCAACCGTAGCACCGCTCCATGCAGACTGGAACAGCTCATAAATTTCATTGTTTCCTACCTGTAAATATGCCCGACCTGGCTGTGTAATAAAGGCAGCATCGGGTGTCTTTAAAATTTCCCGGCTGTCTCCTTCATCCTGTACCTTCAACGCCAGCTTGAACTTGGAGTTTGACCAAATCTGATCATCTACTACACCGGAAGGCTTCTGAGTCGCCAGTATCAAATGCACTCCAAGACTTCGTCCAATTCGGGCTGTAGATATCAGCTCTGCCATGAAGTCCGGCTGCTCTTTTTTCAATTCCGCAAATTCATCACTAATAAGAAACAGATGCGGAATAGGAATATCTGCTTCTCCATTTTTAAACAACTTATTGTATCCATTAATATGGTTTACTCCGTATTCACTGAATATCTTCTGCCGACGGGTCAATTCGCTTTTGATGGATGCCATGGCACGTTTGCTTTCACTTCCGTCCAGATTGGTAATCGTTCCAAGCAAATGCGGCAAGTCTTTGAAAAGTCCTGCCATACCGCCACCCTTATAGTCAATTAAAAGAAATCCCACTTCATACGGATGAAAATTTACTGCCAGAGACAAAATGTAAGACTGGATAATTTCTGATTTACCGGAACCTGTGGTTCCTGCCACCAGTCCGTGAGGACCGTGTGCTTTTTCATGGAGATTCAAATAAACGTATTCTTCGTTTCCACGAACGCCCAACGGTACTGCCAGAGATTTGTGAGATTGATTTTTTTTCCACCGTTCCTCAGCATGAAGCTCCTGAACGGAATTTACCTGATACATTTCATAAAACGTAATATTTTCCGGAATCTGAGATACAATTCCCTGTTCGTGATGAAGAACGCTTAAGTTACGGGCAATCCATTCCAGATTTGCCGTTCCAACACGATATAATTCTAATGTCTCATCCACGAATTTTTTCTCATTTAAGACCATTCTTCCCTTTTGAGAGTCTAATACTTCTACCACGGTTCCGATATTATCCGGAAGGTTTGCCATCTGCTGTGTGGTATAGATAATAGAAAAGGCTATATTACTTCCATCTTTATCTAAATATTCCATAATTGCATGAGAAGAGATTAACTTTGGATCGTCAATGACAAACAAAAAGTAAGGGGAAAAACGTGCATCATTTTTCTTTTCTTCCCACTTCATTTTCCTGTCCTTTAATATTTGATGAATGCTTCCAAGAACCTGATCGCGCATATGTTCGGAATTGATAATTCCACGTAAGTTAAGCATATGTATCTTACAGTGCGGCAGCCATTTCATCCAGGAAAATTCCTCGTCATACATTTTATTATAGATGGCTACAATCTGAAGGTCATGATAGCTCTGGGCAAATGCTAACTGCGTAATCAAAAGCTTTAACTGTTCGTGAACATTTTCCTTATCCCCTACCAGTCCTAGATGTGCCTTTTTCAAATCTACAATCATAGGCTTTTCTTTCAGATACATAAAGGTATTCTTTAAGGCTTCTCCCTCCGCCTGCAGTTCGTCCTTTTCATATTCCATTCCCCGACCTTCAAAATTAACGGGAAAGCTTACGGGAGACGCCATATAACCTACAGACACGGTCATAAAGTCCTCATCATGTATATTTCTTTCATATATTCTGGAGCTGTATTCTTCTGTAAGCTTTTCAATTTCTTCGATATGTGGATAGTTATAAGACCATGCCTCTATCTCCTGATTTCTGGCATGGTTCAATTCCTTTCTCTTATTCAGCAGATATGCTTCATACATCTGCTCTCTTTTCTCGTTTTTCTGTCGGCATTCTTTTCGTTCATTAAAATATTTTGTAACTGTGAATACGGTGGTAAACAATGTAGTAAGTGCGGACAACATCATAAATCCGCCCATATTCATAACAATACCTACTACGACCGTAACCCCCGTCATTAAGACCGGCGGCAAAACCATCTGCACCAGGCTTGTCTTGCTCATCTGAGACTTTTCCGATGGACTTTGAATCTCTATTGTCTCCGTTGGAATTCTTTTTATAATTCTTGGAGACCTTTTATAATTAGGAAAACCTTCAAACTCATGACTTTCCGGGCTCAATTCCAATAAACCGGTCTGATAACTTCCTTCCGGAGCATTAATTACGACAGTTTCCCCATAAAATATCAGCTCTATTTCTCCAATCTGAAGCCGGTCTTCTTCCATAATCTGATATTCCATGTCCTGCTCTAATTCTATCTCGTTCCATTTACACTCCATATTGTCAGTACACACATATACCTTAAGCAGATTTTCCCTTATAATAAATTCTACTCTGCTATCCGGTATGACAATATCTGCCCCCTCTGCCGCGATTGTAATAACCTTTTTTCTCTCGTATATTTTTTCTATCTGATTTATCTTCATGCTCTTTACCCGTTTCCTGCCTAATTTCCATCATCTAAAACATTAATGTCTTCTTGTGTATTATCATTTGTACCATCTGTATCTGTATTATCTGTTTCTGTATTGCCTGTTTCTGCAGTGTCTGTGTCCATATTGCCCGTTTCTGTACTATCTGTTTCTGTACTATCTGTTTCTATATTATCTGTGCTCTGCGCGGAATCTTGTGTATCGGCTGTGTCATCTTCCTCGTATATATTGGATAACTGTTCTATTTTATTGCTTAATTCATCCAGACGGCTTGCTTTTTCTTCTCCGCTTACAGATGTATCTGCCTCCAGCATATTCTTTTCTTTTAAATACGCATACAAAAGAAGGTCGTTATCTGATACCTGCTGTGCAATATTCTCCGCTTCTGATACATCCAGTCTGCCCAATGCAATCCAGTAATCCAATACCTTTTCATTGGTTTCTAAGGATAATGCACTGGTAATATTTTTCTTCTGCTCTTCTGTCAGATTCTCACTTTGTACATAAGAATATGCCAATATGTATTTATCATATACAGATAAACGACTGGTATCTGTATCACGAAATGCCTCGATTACACCGCTGTAATTAATTTTTAGATAGCTTTTGTTCGCTTCTATCACTGCATCCTGATATGGCTTTTCCCATAACATTTCATATCCCAGAACTCCAGCTAAAACTACCACAAGAACACTTGTAATTGCCAGAAATATCTTATTTCTACGATATTTTCTTTTATTAATGGTTATTTTTGTAGTCACAGCCTCCTCTACCAATCGTTCATATTCTTCTCTGAGGCAGGTAACGATTCCTTCTAACTTCTCTTGCTTCGCTATTTTTTCCAAAAATTTATCTTTGTTTAAAAGCTCCATGCCGCCGTCCCGATAATCTTCATAGGAATATTTATCCTGAAGGGCAAATCCCACTAAAGCACGGTACTGATTTAAGAACTCGTCTTCCCCAAATTCTTCTCCTTTTCCATAAACATCACGAAACATGACCGCAACCTGATTATGAAGATTGTAAAAAATATTTTCTGGATTCAGTTCTATCTTGTAACTATGACTTACCTCTTCTAATCTGGCACAATCAATTAAAATTACAATTACCGTCTCTCTTTTTTCTTTTTTTATTTCTGTAAATTCCTGATATCCTGTAATATCATAGGTAAAAATAACTTCTTCTCTTTCTTCCTGATAGCTGCTTTCCAAAAACTGATTTCTTGGAAACACCAGTTTTCCCCAGTCGTAATTATTCTGGGCTGCCATTTCTGCCTTACGCATTTTCTTTTCCATCTGTTCTCTACTCATAGCTGGTCTCCTCTGTTGTTTTTTTCTTTTTTGCCGGTCTTAGGTATTTTATTAATAAAATTATGAAAATAGCGCTGATAAAAATCGCTCCCACTGCAAACATTCCACGGGATGCTGTTGCCGCTCCGGTATACTCCTGCTGTTTTGCAATTACCAACGGTTTCTGAAACATTTTTTCAGTGACCTCCCGGTCTACATCTTTTGTTGCTGATTTATCTATAAAAATGCTTTCTGCCACATTTTTTTCTTTCAAATTTAGACTTTCCTCATAGTTTTGCTTTTCTTCCAGCCGCTGATTTGTAAATAACTGTACTCCATATAACTCCGCTAATGACGTATAGGTCGTCGTACGATTATGTATAATATCCGTATTAAGATTTAAGTCTGTTTCTGTGTTTTCCTGCTGTGTAGCCTGTTGTGTATCCTGCTGTTGTGTATCCTGCTGCTGTGTATTAGTTTCCTGTATTTCATTCATATGTCATTCCTCTTATTTTATTTTTAAAATATCTCCTTGATGGATTCCACATTCACGATACGATACTTCTGTGGAAACCTTTCTTTTTTTCCTCATAGAATAAATATTATGCGGAATTTCTTCGATTTCAAAGGGCAGCATCCCCCTTTCCGTAAGAATCTGAAGGGTATTGTAAATGCTGCTGTCCGCATCTGCCTGTATATCGTAGCTCTTTTCTTCTGTTTCTATGGTAATAATCATCCGGTATTCCTCCTGAACTTTTATAGGAAGGCAGCCGCCGAAAGCAGTCACCTTCCTATGCCTTTTTACTGAACCTTGCTCTTGGAATAAGCTTTGTCCAAAGCCTTCATATCCTTGATATACTGTTCTGTAGACTTAATCAATTCATCTACGACCTTTAACGTTTTACTGAAGTTCTTGGTAAGCTTCGCATAGTCCTGTTTATAAATTGGACTTGCGTCTGCTTTCCAGTTATCACACAATGTATTTACATGATTTGTCATCGACTGTGTGGTTGATTCAAAATTAGTACACTCTGTTTTCAATTTTTTGATTGCTGACTCCATTTCGGAATACTGCATACTTAACTGTGATGCCATAATTTTTCCTCCTTACGTGTCTTATTTTCTTTGGCATTTTATAAATATTACTACTCCGCATTGATTACGAAATAATATTACTTATCGGATTGTTTATATTCGACCGGATTTATAATAAATTCATACGCCTCCCTGTATGGTAAATCTCCCACTCGTGTAAAGGACAATTTTTTAGAAAAACTCTCTAATATAGAAGCATTCACCTGATTTGTTGAACTTCTGGTATCTTTCAGGTATGAAATCTGCTCTGTCACCTTTTTCTTAGTCTCTTCATTTGCTTTCATCATGTCCTCTTTTAATGTATTGATATTTTCATTTGCCATGGTAAACACATCTGCTGTATATTGCAGATATTCCGTTCCCCTGTCATTCATTTCTGTCTCAATCCCTGCGATATTCTCGGATATAGCAGAAATATTATCCGCTATTCTGGAGCTATCCACATATCCAAAGGGATCAAAGCTGTCAAGCTGCGACTGATAATGTCCCTGATTATTAGAAAACAGACTTATCTTTTTCAGCACATCAGTCTGAAGTTCACTGTTTCTTTCCTCAATAACTTGCACTACTTTTTCTTCAAAGGTATCTGCTACCTTATCCTTGGGAATATCATAATATTCTTCAATTCCCTTTAATGTCTCTTCCTTAATAGGAGATACCTGTGAAAGCTGAAATTCTGGTACTTGATACTGTACTGCATCTGATGTAAGCAGAATACTCGGTGTGGGTATAGATACAATAAGCTCCGGCTGCTTTATCTCATGATTCTCACCATCTACCGCCTTACTTAAGTCCACAAGATTCTGTAGAGACTGCATATCCAAGCTTTCCGGATCTACGGAAATGGAACTCTCCGGTTCTTCCATTTTTTCCGGCAATTTGGGTAATTCCGACTCATCTGTACCTTGTACTTCTTTCGCTTTTTCTATTACTAACGCCAATGCTTCCTGATACGCTGTTTCTTCAGGGCTAATCTCTTCAGGACTACTCTCCCCTGCATATGATTCATCTACTTGGATTCCTCTGCTCTCATCCAGTTCTTTTTCCGCTTCCTCAAATTTTTCAAGGGCTTCTTGCAGTTCTTCTATCTTGCCATTATTTTCTGTAAGCAGTTGATTATATAATTCAATAACTTCCCTCTGTGCACAATTTTTTCCATATTCCATGTAAGATGTCTTTGCAGCATCTACTGCTTCTTGCGCTTTTGACTGTGCGATATTTTTTACAACTTCTCTTGCAGCTTCACTAGTCATTGCAGTATTCAGATAATTTTGCAAATCCAAAACATATTCTGTCATCTGATTCTGTATTTGCCGGGTCTGCTGCTCAGCAAGTGTTTTGTTTGTCTCTGCTGCAATGGTAAGCTCTCCATTTAACTGCGCTTGCAATTCTCCCGTTACAGATTCTTCCATCTTCTTTTGCACTTCCTGCTTCCAGATACCGATTGCAGTCTGATTCTGTTTTGCATATATATTTACCTCATTTACAATACTGTCATTCAACAGCGGACGCTTTTCTGTAATTTTTGCATTATAAGCGTCTATCTGTGCATTTACACTGCTAATGCCTTCTGCAATATTGTATTCACCCTGTTCATTTAATAAAGGATTGGTACTTTCCATGCTCTTTTCCAACGATTCTAGCGACTGTTCCAGTTCCTGATTCTTTGATACTACCTCGGCATACTCCTTTTGACCCTGATTCAACCATTCGTCAAAGTCTGTTTCTATTTTTTGAACGGCATTTTGCAGGTTAAGATTTTCCTCTTTTAAATCAATCGGCTTTACCGTATCATTTTTTTCCTTCATTTCACTGAACTCTACCGGTTCTATCAGTGCTTCTGCGGATACGCTAAGAAGGCTTTTCTTTTCGGAATCATCATTTGCTAATATCGTAGATGCTCCATCCTGCACGTTATGTACTTCACTTAGAATTGCATCCACATAGATATAGGACACATTCGTGCTGATACTTTTCTCAAATTCGGAAATCTCATAGATAATTTTTTCTCTTTCTTCGGCTGATAAATTAGAACTGAGTAGATATTCAAATACCGCCTTTTCCGGTGTTCCATTGATACTGTCTACAGAGGCGGAAAACGTAGATGGGATAATAACGTAGGCTCCATACTGACCATTTTTAATACCTGTTTTGGCTTCTTCAAGGCTGGTAGTCTGGTAATTTTCATTGGGATATTCAATAATTTTACTGGCATAATAAATCTGCTGATTGTTTTTCTCGATTCCCGCATCCAGATTTACTACTGCTATTTTAGCCGCTTGTTTTCCTGCTGCAAGCTGTCCTGCTGCCTCTCTCTGGGCCGACTGGGTCGAATTATGTGCGATTGCCATTGTAACTCTTCCTCCCAATATGCCAAGAGTCAGACACAAGATGCCTCCCGCAATCTCCAACACCATTCGCTTTGATTTTATCGTAGTTATCTCCTCCTTCCTGCGATTTTTGGCTCCATTGGAATGACTATAGCATAACTTTTTCTTTTTGATATTGATATTTGGCGCAAAATATGACTGACTTTAGCGATTTTATGTATTTATTGTTGTTTATATTTTGTTATTATTGATTATTTTTTGATTTTTATGAGATTATTTTTGATTTACTTGTGAATTTCAAGAAGTGTGCATACAAAAAATTGTTGCATTTGTTTTATTTTTCTTTTGTTTGTAGATATATTATTAAAAGTAATATGGCCACATTATTCCATCTGAACTTCCTGAAAAAGACCATATTGTTTCCCATTTTTCAAGTTTCCAACCTTGGGCATCTTGTAAAAAAATATAAACAGCACAAGAGCTATGGTTTTCTTCTACATAGAGGACTGCTACTGAATCCTCATCTTGTTGAATATATCTTTTTATTTCTTCATTTGGATAATACACACATGCATTAATATCTTTATATTTTAATATTTTAAAATATTCTATATCTTCATAGAAACCATTTTGATTGTATAATTTTTCAAATTCTTTTCCATACTTTTGTGTCAATTTTTCTACTTGTATATATGGTATAGCTAAAATAGCAACTAGGATTATAAATATAATTATACTTACAATAACAACTCTTTTTCTCATTCTATGCACCCTTCCCCTTCTAACAATTTTTTCATTTACTCTATATATTTCTCTACATCATTTCCAAATTCATTCGCCTTAGGATTTTTATTCGGCACTCTCGGTTCATTTCCAATACCAAAAACATAGCCTAATATAACTTTCCAGTCAACATTTCTCACCTGTTCTACATATATTACTCCTGTCACAACTCGTGAATCAACTTCATATATTTCACTTGCATTTTTAATATATTCTGCATTATCAATTATTAATTGTTCTGCCTCATCCTCACTTACATAGCCTTGTAAATCAATATAAATCATTGGATTATTATAACAATAATTATATAGATTCATAGTGTTCGTTTTTAACATTGACACAAAATAGACTTTTTCCTCTCCCGCAAACCGCCCCGCTTCCGGCAGATACTCCCTCGCCTGTGCAAAGTAGGTTCCTGCTACTTCATCCATCTTGTAGCCCGTATATCCGAACGGCTGTACCTTCCCCTGATTCCGGTACAACTCTTCTCCGAACACTCCATAACCATAAATTTCTGTCAGATTTCCTTCTGCGTTTTATAAACGGATGAGACTTCCCATTTAATTCTGAAGATAATACTGATATTCTGGTTCTGTTCTCTTTTTGTGAGGCTGAGGTAATTTATGTAATTAATATTTATTTTGGAAAACATACCTTTACGGCTCCCACTCTATTCGTACTGCTGTCCATTTTCCGTTCTTTTTTTCTATAATTAACTTAGTGAAATCTCTTCCTGTATCCTCTATTTTTCCGTCCTCTATTAATGAATATGTACAGGTTATCCATATTGCCCCCTTATCACCCCAGCACCATGTAAAATATCGTTTGATATTATCTATTTTCCATATATCTGTTGATTCAAACCACTCATATGCAGAATTATTTATTTTATATCCATTTTCTATTTGTTTTAAATCTAGCATGATATGATGCGTAGATGCTAAGATGCAAATAGAATAAAACATCAAAAGGGTTAATAGAATTACTAATACTATTTTTATTTTTCTTCCTATTTTTTTATCATCACACCCACTTCCCCTAAAACAATCATTCAATTTTACAATTTATACTCCTTCTTCTCCATCTTGAAATGACTTTTCCAATACATAATTGTAACGCCTTACTGTATTTCCTGAATAAAAAATCATCTTATCACTTACCTTACTTATAATTGTAGCATGATGAACTTCTCCATCCTTTAAAAAATACATTAAATCTCCTTTCTGTATGTCATATTTCTCCAGCACATCTTTTATTTCATTTTGGGACGTAATCTTGATAACCTCTCCACTATACTTCTTCCTCCTACGTGTCTTTCTGGAAAGTAATGTTTGCTTTTCTTAATAAAAGATATAAAAGTAATATTCCCCTGTGCTGTCTGTCGCTATAAACGCTGTAATTTCTATTGTTTTGGCTCTATTTCCTTCTCTGAATTGATTATAAAATTTCAGTATTTCCTTTTCCTTTAAATCTAGCCAAATATCATCCCTTTTGAAATTACAACTCTCTTCTATTTCTTCTAAACCATATTCCCATAAAGATTCTTCTAGATCTCTTTCCAATTTTTCTAACTCTTGTTTATCTACACTAAATTTTGCGTCTACATACTCTTCTCCGTATTCATCATAAGCCTCTCCCTCCACCAAAACAACCCCTTCTCCTAATTCAATATCTAACTTCCTTTCTACACATTCACGTGGATCTTTATTTTTTCTTTTCTTGTTATCAATTTTCCAAATGATAAATCCTCCCAATACCATACTTAATATAACTATTATTATAATCATATATTTCATGTTTACTTTTTTCTTCATATGCCCCTCCTATGCATTTGCTTCACATGTCTGGTTTTCTTTCATCAATATTATTATCATGTCTTTTAAAATGAACCTGCTCCTCCGCTAGTCGCTGAAATTATCTATTGTTCCATTTACCAACCATTGTTTAAAAATGTTTTTTTCCACATGATTTATACTGCATCGTACATCATTTTCTACTTTATTATTATAATTAATAAAAAACGTACAAATAATATTTTCCTTCACTATCTGTTGCAATATAAATATTAACTATTACCGTTTTTGCTTTTTCTCCCTCCGCAAAACAACTATAATAATTTTCTATGTTCTTCCCCTCCAAATCTTCCCATATATCAGATTTTCGTGAAATTTCACTTATTTCACTTCCCATTTTTTCTAAATCCTGTTTTATCCTCTGTAATTCTTTCTCCTCTATTTTAAATTTAGCATTTACATGTTCTTCTTCACCAACTTCATCATCATAAGCCTCTCCCTCCACCAAAACACCCCCTTCTCCTAATTCAATGTCTAACTTCCTTTCTACACATTCACGTGGGTCTTTATTTTTTTTTCTTGTTATTAATTTTCCAAATGGTAAATCCTCCCAATACCATACTTAATATAACTATTATTATGATCATATATTTCATTTTTACTTTTTTCTTCATCTGCCCCTCCTATGCATTTACTTCCCATGTCTGGTTTTCTTTCATCAATATTATTATCATATCTTTTAAAATGGAGTATACCCCTCCACTGGTTGCTGAAATTATCCCTTTTACATCTAACCTCTTTCCATAGCTGTTACTTATATTTAGTGTACCATTTTCCTATGTATACACAAACCAGCCTTCTTCTCCACATGATTCATACTGCATATAATCACTTATCCAAATTAACGGAAGTATCATCCATTTTTGTTTTTCATGAAAATAGACTGTTCCATCACTTGCCAAAACCAGTGCTCCATTTACTTTTTGGCTAAAATTGAGAAGCCGGATTTGTTCCCTGATAATCCAAATGCCCTGCCTTCCATCTATTTGCTAAATCACTATCATTTTTCACTTATACCAAATGTATTTTCAAATCATCTATATCATAGTAGTCAGCTAATTACTTCTGATCGTTAAGTGCTTCATCCTCCCATTCCGGCAGATAAAAAATATAATGGTCATATCCGTTTCTGTTAACATACTTTAATGGATTTACTCCACAGTATAAATTCTTCCGGCAAATACTCCCTGGCCTGTGCAAAGCAGGTTCCTGCTACTTCATCCATCTGATAGCCCGTATATCCGAAAGGCTGTACCTTTCCCTGATTCCGGTACAGGTCTTCTCCGAACACTCCGTAACCATAAGTTTCTGTCAGATTTCCCTCTGCGTTTTCTAAACGGATAGGGCTTCCCAGTTCATCCTGAAAGTAAAACCGGTAATCCATCTGAATTCCTTCTTCTGTTACGCCTCCAGTGTTTTTCTTTTCTTCCACCATTCCTGCTGCGTTTCTATCCCACAGCCAGGTCTGCATCCGGTTTTCTTCTTCCCGCTCTAACAGGTTATGGTAGCTTCGGGTCAGGTCTAAGGTATATTGTATTTTTTTCAGTAATTCCTGACTGCTATTTTGTACTTCTTTTCCCACCCGGAATCCCAGTCCGTTGTAATCATACCGTGCTCTCTATCCATTCCGTTTTCCAGTATCCCGGTCAGATTCCCTCTTGGGTCATAACAGTCTCCTGTTTCCCTTTCTTCCTCCTAATCATTCAAAATACTAATTATATTATTCTATATCAATCGATAATCCCAATGGCATTGGTGTATAATCTGCTCCTACACATATACTTTTTTGCCGTTTATGTCTAACAGATTTTATTTCTATTCTATATACACCATTACACTTTCTATTTTTTTCACTCAATGTTCTTATTAATTCAAGTTTATACATATTCTGTTCTGTCTTTATTTCATAATAGTCACGTACCATCCAATAATTTCGCCCCTCATTTGATTGTCCAATTCCAGAACCAGAAACATTCCACTTCCACTCTAAAATCTTTCCTTCACAATATTCTAAAAGTTTTTCTATTTGCTCATCAATTTCCTTCACCTGTTCTATGATCTCTTCCGAAAACAGCGCCTTTACCCGTTCCCCCTCTTTATTCTCTAATGCAGCTATAAGCTTTTCTATTTTTTCAACATCAACTCTTTCCTTATATATCTCTAGCACAATTTTCTTTGTCCAATCCATTCCATTACTGCTATATCCCCCCATTATGTTTTTCAATATATTTACATTAGAATGACCTTTGGATCTTACATTTTCTAAAAAACAACTTTCAAACTTGCTTTTTTGATCTATATATCTTCCCCATTCTCCCCCTAAAGTGTTTCTTATCTGTTCTCCTAAAAATGCAGCTATCTCTACAATCTCTTCTTTTGCATCTTCAAACTTACCCTTTTGTAAAATTTCCACCCTCTTTTTTATAATTTCAAACCATTCTTCAATATAATTCTCATCAAATTCCCCCACCTTTAATCCCATTTCATTTTGATATTTTTCAGCCAACTCAGAATGCTTAAAGTATAGTTCCTGATACATTTCATTTGTCTCTATTATTTCTGGTCTTTTACTTAACTGATTTAATATCCGCATTCCTTTTTTTATCACAATATTATTTATAACTTTTAAAAGCTCTATAAAACTCTCTTCATCTTCATATTTCCAAAAACCTGGCATTTCACTGTTAAACTCTATTCCCTCTATACCTACCGCCTGTACAATTCCTTTTCCCGGTACATCTGTATATAAATCAAAGGATATCATATTTTTTTCAAAACGATACTCATATAAAGAAATTGTCTGGATTACACCTTTAAATTCTTTTTCAAATATCCAGCTGTCTCCTCTTCTTCCCTGATAAGTAAATTTGAATGATGCTATTCCTTCTCCTATGTACTTTTCTATTAGTTTACCTTTTTGTATTTTCTTTTTTGTTGACATTATATTCCTCCTAATTATATTCACAACTTTTTTCTATACTTGGTTGAAATGCTTCTTTAAATAGCGCGAATGCCCAGGCTGCAAGAGCGGTTGCTATGCCGTCATCTGCTGTACCAGCCCCCAAACTAGGAATATCATCAAAAAGCAAAAATCCAGCTCCTATCAATAGACCATGCTGTTTTGTACTTTCTTTCCTACACGAAATCCCAGTCCATTGTAATCATACCGCGTTTTCTGTCCGTTCTGGTTTCCTGCTTCTTTCAAGCGGTCGGTGCCCATAGATATAACAGTTCTTGTATGTATCGTTTTATAGTGTCTCTATGAAGTCTTTTCCCAGATTATAAGCATATCTGTCCTGTTTTACTTCTTCCTCCAGCATATACTTTCTGTAATATCAATATTTGATTCTCTTAATAAAAGATATAAAAATAATATTCTCCTGTGCTATCTGTCGCTATAAATGCCCAAATGATTATCGTTTTTGCTTTATTTCCTTCCCTGAATTGCTCATAATAGTTTAGCATTTCCTTTTCCTTTAAATCAGACCAGATATCATTAAAATCACTTATTTTTCCTACTTCATCTAAACCATATTGCCACAAAGTTTCCTCTAACTCCATTTTCAATTTTTCTAACTCTTGTTTATCTACTCTAAATTTCGCATTTACACGTTCTTCACCAAATTCGTCATCATAAGCCTCTCCATCCACCAAAACAATCCCTTCGCCCAATTCAATATCTAACTTCCTTTCTACACATTCACGTGGGTCTTTAATTTTTCTTTTCTTGTTATCAATTTTCCAAATGATAAATCCTCCCAATCCTATACTTAATATAACTATTATTATAATCATATATTTCATGTTTACTTTTTTCTTCATATTCCCCTCCTATGCATTTACTTCACATGTTTGACTCTTTTCATCATTATTATTATTTCTTTTAAAATAGGGGTTTCCTCTCCACTGGTAGCCGAAATCATTCCACTTACATCTAATTTTTAATAAAAGATATAAAAGTAATATTCCCCTGTGCTGTCTGTCGCTATAAACGCCGTAATTTCTATTGTTTTGGCTCTTTTTCCTTCACTAAACTGATGATAAAAGTATAGTATCTCCTTCTCCTTTAAATCTAGCCAAATGTCATCCCTTTTTAAATTACAGAACAATTCTATTTCCTCTAAACTGTACTGATTCAAATTTTCTTCTAACTCAGTTTTCAATTCTTCTAGCCCCTTTTTATCTACAACAAATTTTGCATTTACATTCTCTTCCCCATATTCATCATAAGCATCTCCTTCTACCAAAACAACTCCATCTCCTAATTCAATGTCTAACTTCCTTTCTACACATTCACGTGGGTCTTTATTTTTTCTTTTCTTATTATCAATTCTCCAAATAGTAAATCCTCCCAATCCTATACTTAATATAACTATTATTATAATCATATATTTCATGTTTACTTTTTTCTTCATATGCCCCTCCTATGCATTTGCTTCACATGTTTGACTCTTTTCATCATTATTATCATTTCTTTTAAAATAGGGGTTTCCTCTCCACTGGTAGCAAAAATCATTCTCCGCACATTTAACCATTTCCCATAACTTTTACTTACATTTAGTGTACCATTTTCCTATGTATACACAAACCAGCCTTCATTTTTCCTTTCCTTCTCCACATGATTCATACTGCATATAATCACTTATCCAAATTAACGGAAGTATCATCCATTTTTGTTTTTCATGAAAATAGACTGTTCCATCACTTGCTAAAACTGATGCTCCATGTCTTTCGATTCCGGTCTTATCGCCCAAAAGGTCATAGGTATAACGGTCCAAAATCCCTTCCCAGTCTTTAAGGATAAGTTCCCAGATTCTTTGGGCACCATCATAATGGTAAAAAGTATGAATTCTATTGGGGAAGTTCTTCTCCGTCAGTTTTCCGTTCTCATCATTTTAAAACTTGCCTTTAAATAGTCAATCTTTCTACTAATCTAAGGGCAAATCATAAAACAAACAGCCCTCTCCCATTTTCTCAAGCACTATCAACCCTTTTTTTAACAGAACCTCCTTTATCTCCAAAAGCACACTAACTAATTCCACATTATCACTATATTTCCACATCCCTCTTTCACCACTATTAAACTCTAAACTTTGAATATCTGCTGCATGAACAGGACACTCGCCCTTGTTGGAAAATAAACTAAATGTAATTTCATGTTTCCCAAGTTGAATCCAAATAGTGGATATCACTTCCTTCTGTCTTTTTATCCACATTATATTATTTTTTCTTTTAAATCCATACTCCTCTAAAGCTTCCCCAATATAACTCTGAATCATTTCTTCTTTTCGCTTCATTTCCTCTGGCTCATATCTGTCTTCCCATATTTTTTCAATATCTTGCTTTATTATCCGTACTCCCATCTTTTCTTGATAAATCCAACTCATTCTGCCTAATATATCAAGAGAAAATTTTACTATTTTTTCTCTTTCTATGCGACATTTCATATTTTTCCCTATTTGATATTTTACCCACTTCCCATCCATAAAATGTTCCAACTGAACTCCTATGAATGATGCTATTTCCAAATATTCGTCTTTTGTTTTTTCATATCCTTCCTGATACATTACCTCTGCACGTTTTTCTATCACTGAAAACCACTGTTCTATATGTTCCTGATCCATCTTATCTACATTTAAATCATACTTTTTTTGAAATTGTTCTGCCAATTTATCATGGTGTACATACAACTTCTGCTGCATTTCATCAGTATCTAATTGTTTGCGCTCCTTACTTAATGAATTAAAAATCCTCATTCCTTTTTGAATCAAAATGTCTTTTATGATATTTAAAACTATAATAAAACTTTTTTCATCTTCATATTTCCAAAAACCTGGCATTTCACTATTAAACTCTATATCCTGAATATCAATAGCCTGTACAATTCCTTTTCCCGGTACATCTGTATATAAATCAAAGGATATCATATTTTTTTCAAAACGATACTCATATAAAGAAATCGTCTGGATTACACCTTTAAATTCTTTTTCAAATATCCAGCTGTCTCCTCTTCTTCCCTGATAAGTAAATTTGAATGGCGCTATTCCTTCTCCTATGTACTTCTCTATTAGTTTACCTTTTTGTATTTTCTTTTCTGTTGACATTATATTTCTCCTAAATTATATTCACAGCTTTTTTCTATACTTGATTGAAATGCTTCTTTGATATAATGTAAATATCCAGACTACAATTGCCACTGCTACTCCATTATCTGCTGTTTTAGCCCTAAAGCTTAAAATATTATCCCAAAATAGAACTCCCTCTAAAACCAGCAGTTCAGTTTGGAGCATTGTAAGTATAAAATTGGGGGACATCTTTCCAAGGCATTGTGCACATAATTCTATTTTCCGCTTTGTATTTTCTTCTAATATTCTATCTACTTTTTTCCCTATTTTTTTCGTATTCTTAGACAACTCTCAAATTCTTTTTTTTAAACAAATAATTATTTCTTTTTTCCTACTGGTCTCAACAAAACCACTTTATATCCCTCTTTTATTTTTCTATGAACCAAATTTTTATTAAAAGAATTTGTTTTCTTATCATTTATTATAACAAAATACATTGTGATAAAATACCTTCAGAAAATGCATTATACGCTGTTGATAATATCGTCTCCACATTCATTTCTGCAAATAATTTTTTATCCCATTTGTTCTATATACATACACTTTTACAAGTCTACCCGGAGCGTCTATCCCATGTAGTTATTACTCCTACCACATCATATATTCTGTCGTTATACTTAAAATAAAGAGTCAAATGGTACAAGGGCTCACACCATTCTCCATATATGCTTGTATTTTAGAATCTTCGTATACTATATCGCTAAAACTGTTTTTATCATCATATTCTTGTACTAAAATATACCACCTTCCATTTAATTCTATATATTTAAGAGCATTATTTCTACAATATGTATATGAGTTTAAGGTAACCGGCTCACTAACTACTCTTTTTATCCGATCCTCTCCAGTAAACCGTCCCTCTTCCGGCAAATACTCCCTCGCCTGTGCAAAGTAGGTTCCTGCTACTTCATCCATCTGATAGACCATATATCCAAAGGACTGTACTTTTCCCTGATTCCGATACAGATCTTCTCCAAGCACTACGTAGCCATAAGTTTCTGCCAGATTCCTTTCTGCGTCTGCTAAACGGATGGAACTTCCCAGTTCATCCTGAAGGTAGTATTAATATCCGTTTCCTTCTTCTTCCATTCCCTCTACGTTTCCATTCCGCAACCAGTTTTTTCTCCGTCTTTCATTTTTGAATAGATTTCATTAATAACCAAGAAGTATTATGGTCCAAAACAAAAATTAATTTCCTTCAAAATTTCATCTTTATTAAACTTAAAATATATCCACCATGATCCATCTATTACACCAAAGGTATCTTCACCTATTTCGGTTATTTTTTCATTATTACTATATATTTTTTCGATTGTGTTCCGCGACATCCCCACCCGCACTTTACACCATCCGAATTGTATGGAATCACTTAAAATGTCTATTCTATCAATTGGTCCTTGTGTCCCATTTTTTAGCCTTGTAAAATAAAACCTTTTATCTCCATAATCAAGAATACAAGACCACATTCCCTGATCATTTTTTTCAATCTTATCTGGCTTTCCAAATTTCTCTAATATCTCATCATAAGTTGTTCCCAAAGAAATTCCTATTTTTTTTATATAATCGCACTTATACGGTATTTTTTTACAAATTAAAACTCCAGCTATTATAACAGCACATACCAATAATATCACTATTTTCATGTCTCTCTTCCTCTTACTAGTCACCATTTTCACATCTCCTATACTCAATTTTCGTGTTTGGATACCAACCATATCTTTTATACTCTCCATTATAATATGCCAATTTTCCCATTGGTTCGCTGTATAATACTCCATACCTTGCCGCCACCTCATAATAATGCTTTTGGCTATGTGACAGCCGATCCTCATAAGAATGAGACCAGAACTTCCATGCACCTTTTCCAAAGGCAACATTTCCATCGTATCCATACACTGCAGCATTTTCTATTCTTGTGGATAATACACTGGCAACATTTTCGTTTTCATTTAGGTATACTAAATAATTTCCAGCATTGCAGGAATATAATTCCACCCTATTATTCACATACTTTATTTCTAGTTCACTAATATTCCCCAATATATCTTCACCTGCTTTATTTTTTCCATCAACGGACATCCCATTTGTGGATGAACCACTTTTAAAAATCCAAGCTTTTTCTGTTCCATGGGTATAAATATATACATTATCAATACTTACTTTTCCATTGTCCCCCATAGCATTCCACCCATCTTCAAAATCACTAATATTCTTCACTTCAATCATATGTATTTCCTCTTCTGCTAGTCCTTCCTTTATCAACTCTTCTTTTTTCCATTCTGCTTGATTTGAAAAATCTGATTTTTCTGCTGTTGTATAAAATATATAACTATCATATCCTGTTAAATCTACATATACAAGTGGATTTCCTTTACAATAAAAATATTGATTTAACGTTTCAGGTTTTGCAAATTTAAGAAATACATCGCTATCCTTCGCCGCAAACCGCCCCTCTTCCGGCAGATACTCCCTCGCCTGTGCAAAGTAGGTTCCTGCTACTTCATCCATCTGATAGCCCGTATATCCGAACGGCTGTACCTTTCCCTGATTCCGGTATAGGTCTTCTCCGAACACTCCGTAACCATAAGTTTCTGTCAGATTTCCCTCTGCGTTTTCTAAACGGATAGGGCTTCCCAGTTCATCCTGAAGGTAAAACCGGTAATCCATCTGAATTCCGTCTTCTGTTACGCCTCCAGTATTTTTCTTTTCTTCCACCATTCCTGCTGCGTTTCCATCCCACAGCCAGGTCTGCATCCGGTTTTCTTCTTCCCGCTCTAACAGGTTATGGTAGCTTCGGGTCAAGTCTAAGGTATATTGTATTTTTTTCAATGGTTCCTGGCTGCTGTTTTGCACTTCTTTTCCTACCCGGAATCCTAGTCCGTTGTAATCATACCGTGCTCTTTGTCCGTTCCGATTCAATGCTTCTTCTAAACGGTTCAATGCACCATAGATATACTGCTGCTTCTGTATTCCGTTTTCCAGTATCCCGGTCAGGTTCCCTCTTGGGTCATAGCTATATTCTGTCTCTTTTCCTTCTTCCTCTAACATATCCTTTCTGGAAATGAGCTGGTTCAGGGCATTGTAACGGTAAAGGCGTTCTCCCTTTCTTCCACTCTCATGAACACGGTTTCCAAAGGCATCATAACCATAGGCCGTATGCAGTTCTCCGTCTTTTCTCACCTCGGAAAGTCTTCCTAAGGCGTCATACGCATACGTCCAGCTTCCGCTCTCTTCTAAAAGCCCTCTTCTGTGTTTTTCAATTCCGGTCTTATTGCCTAGAAGGTCATAGGTATAACGGTAATGGTCCAGAATCCCTTCCCTGTCTTCATGGATGAGTTCCCGGATTCTTCCGGCCTCATCATAATGGTAAGACGTCTGCATTCCATTGGGGAAGTTCTTCTCCCTCAGTTTTCCATTTTCGTCATATCCATAGGTAATGACCGTGTCTCCCTCTTCCAGCTCTGACAGTCTTAAGTTCTCATCATAACCATAATGCACGCATCTTCCATCCGGATAGGTCAGGCTTGTCCGCTCTCCCGCTTCCCCGTAGGTATAAGAAACTTCTTTTCCATCCGGGTGGATGACCTTCGTGGTTCTTCCCAACGCATCGTTTTCGATTTTTGTTACGCCCAGCCAGTCCTTTACCTCGGTAAGCTGACGCAACGGATTATAGGAAAGCTCTGCTTCTCTTCCGTCTGCATACCGGATATGTTCCACCTCTCCAAGAGCAGTATAACCATAGCTTGTGACAAAGCCCTCTTTATCCTTTTTTTCTGCCAGCTGTCCGTTGGCATCATAAGTATAGGATTCTACCTGTCCCAGTGCGTCAATGACTTGTTCCACCTGTCCTTTGAGATTCCTCTCATACCGTGTCACATGTTCTTCCCCATGGTCTTCCTCTCCATGCTGGCAGATTTTTATCAGGTTCCCCAGCACATCATACTCATACGTCGTCTCATTTCCAAGGGCGTCCGTCACTTTTGTCAAAAGCCCTGTCATGGAGTATTCGTAAGAGGTCACGTTTCCAAGGGCGTCGGTAATAGAGGAAACATTTCCAAGCACATCATAGGTATAGCGCTTTTCCTCTCCGCTGCTTCCTGCCATCCGCACAATACGGTCCAATGCATCATACTCATAGGAACGGATATATCCTGAGGCATAGGTATGGGTCTTTATATTTCCGTTCTCATCATAGGTAAAGTGTTCTTTTCTTCCGTCTGTGTGACAGATGGCGGCAAGTCTTCCGCCCGGCTCATATTCATACCGGATGGTGCGGTTCCCTGCATCGGTGATAGATGCTATCTTTCCAAGAGGCGTGTAGGTATAGCAGGTGATATTTCCAAGAGCATCGGTCTCACTTACTTTCTGACCTGCCTCATCATAGGTCATCCTTCTCTCGTTTCCAAGAGCATCGGTCACCTTAATAAGAAGCCCTCCTTCATCATACTCATAGGCGGTGGTATTTCCCTCACTGTCAGTAACGGCAGTCACCTGGTTTCTGCCATTATAAGTATACCGCGTTTCTTCCCCTTTGGGGCTTCTGATAAGGACACGGTTCCCATTGGCATCATATCCGTATTCCGTACAGTTCCCAAGGGCATCGGTCACGCTGGCAAGGCGGTTCCTGCTGTTATAGACATACTGTTCCTCTGCCCCGTTCGGCAGCCGGACCCCGGAAAGGTTCCACATGCTGTCATAGGTGAATTCTGCCCGGTTGCCGTCTGCATTGAAGATGGCCCTGGGACGGTTCAGGCTGTTGTATTCGGTCTTTATTACTCCTCCGTCGGCACGGTGCACTTCGGTCTGTTTTCCGCCTGCATGATAACGGTATTCTGTTTTCTGTCCCAGCGGATTGATAAAGGCAGTGACACGGTTCATGCCGTCATAATCATAAGAGCTCCTTCCTCCTCTGGGGTCTGTGGCGTGAATGACACGGTTGTACGCATCATATTCATATCTGCTCCAGTTTCCATATGGGTCGGTAATCCCTGTGATATTTCCCTTTTCATCATAGGTAAGGCGGACGCTTCCTCCATCCGGCCTGGTAATGCCTGCCGGTCTTCCTTTTTCCCCATAAGTAAAGACCGTAGTCCTTCCCAGCGCATCCCGGCTCTCTATAAGATTTCCCTGGCTGTCATAGGTATTTTTCAGCTGCTCCACGCCGTTGACCGTAAGCTTCAGCAGCTGGTTGTTCTCATCATAGGTGGCATTACTCTTTCCCCCCAGGGCATCTATGACCTGGGTGAGATTCCCCCGGCTGTCATAGGCATATCTTGTGGTGTTCCCGTTACAGTCACGGTAACGGATGCGCTGTCCTTTCCGGTTATAGGCGAACTGCTCCTCCCCGTCCTCATAGATGGTGCGTACATTACGATACCGTTCGTCATGGCAGTAGGTGATGCGGCTTCCGTTACGTTCGGTCAGGATGACCTGTTTTTCCTCGTCTTTGTATTCATAGGACATGCTTCCACCGTCCGGAAACTTCTGTAACACGGTCCTGCCCTGGCTGTCGTAATGGTTTTCCACTGTAGTGGTCCCCACAGGGTTCGTAACGGACTTTATCCTGCCGTTCTCATCATAGGTATAACGATACCGGGCTCCTTCCGGATTTTCGGCACTGCACAGACGCCCGTTTTCATCGTAGCCATAGGAAGCGCTGCGCCCGGTCTGGTCCGACACCCGGATAAGATGTCCTGCTTCATCATAAGCGAACGCAAAAGAAGCCCCGTCGTTCTCCCGGAGCACCTGTACGAGACGGTCTTCCTCATAAGTAAAGCACAGGCAGTTCCCCATGCGGTCCTCCCATGCGGTGCACTGTCCCTCTTTATTAAAATGATAGCTTTCCCCTTGTCTGGTACGATAGCAGCAGGCTCCTTCCTTCCCTTCTTCCCGCTCTTCTGCCATAAGCCGGCTGGTAGTAGTCTCCCCGAAGAAGCTGCCATCCTTCTTTTTCTGGAAGTATTCTTCCTTTCCATCTTCTAAGAGCACCGTATAGTTGTCTTCCTGTATGAGCAGTCTTACCTCATAGGGATGGTACCAGCCTCTTCCCATGCTCCCTTCCTGGTCGTCCAGTTCGTTGTAGAACCGGGTCATGGCAAGCTCCGGCATTCCGGCAAGCTTTAGGTCCGTTTTTTCGTAAATGAAGTTTCCGGTGCTTAAGTTCACCGGGTCATCACTGAGGCACACGGACTCATTGCTTCCGCCCTTTAGGGAAGACAGGATTCCTTCCATAAGGGTATTCAGGATGCCGCTTATCGCATCCCACCCACGGGTACACTCCCGGAATGCTTTCTCGAAGTCTTCATAACTTCCGCTATCAGCTCCTTCCGGTATCAGCTCCTTGAGATTCTTTAAACGGTTGGTCATGTTCGTAACGGTGGCAGCCGTCACCTCCAGCTTTGCCCCCAGCTTTTTGTCTTCCTTTGGGATTTCTTCTTTTAAACGGTTCAGGCTTTTTGTCATTTTGGTACGGTAATTCTGAAACTCATCCGTACGAATACTGCCTTTCAAGGCATCCACCTGCTGCTTTAGACCGGCATCCCGTACATCTGCCGGAAGCTTTTCAAGCGTATTCGACAGACGTACCAGTTCCTGATAGATTTCATTGATTACACCATCTGCAGCATCCATTAAGTTCTGTGTCTTATTAATTAGTACCTGTATCTGTTCTGCGTCAAACACACGGTTCTTTCCGATTCCCATGCTGTATCACTCCTCTTATCTTTTGCACCAATTTTTGGGATCCTTCCCCTGGAATTTTGGGTCTTTGGAATGACTATAGCATACCTGGAACAATTTGAACTTGCGTTTTGGTGAAAACTTTAGAATTATCCTTGACTTATGACACAACAGTTTACTTTCGGTTTCATGCTGTAGAATATATTATCATTTACTTCTGCATACACAAAGGAAGCTCCGGTCCATTTTATCTCTGCATACACAAAGGAAGCTCCAGTCCATTTTCTTCTAACAGCTTTTGATTCGATAAGATTTCTTCTGTTTTTCCGTCTGCCACAATTTTTCCATCAGACAACAATATTGTTCTCTCGCAGGTGTCCAGTATCATATCTAAATCGTGGCTTGCAATTATTTTTAAATGCGAAAATTCATTCAGAATCCGTATGAGATTCCGGCGGTTTTTCGGGTCTAATGCGATGGATGGCTCGTCCATCAGTATGATATCCGGCATCATGGAAAGAATGGTCGCAATAGACACCAGCTTTTTTTCGCCGCCAGACATTTTGTAGATTTGACGGTCCTTTAAATAATCAATATGCACCTGTGATAAGGCATATGCTACCCTTTTATTTACTTCCTCTTCTGTTAAACCGTAATTGCGCGGCGCAAAAGCAATATCTTCATAAGCGGTAGACATAAAGAGCTGACTATCCGAGTCCTGAAAAACATAGCCGATTTTCTCACGCACCTTTGCTAATGTCTCTTTTTGTACGCTCAGCTCTTCCACATAAATATTTCCTTCATATCCTAAGTTCAAGCCCACCAGCATTTTCAAAAGCGTGGACTTTCCCGCACCATTGGCACCAATGAGACCGATAGATTCCTGCTCTGCAGCAGTAAACGAGATATTATTTAATATATTTTTTTCCTTTTCATATCCAAAGGAAACATGATTCAATTCAATTTTGATATGATTCATATATAAAAAACCCTCCTATATGCGAAAGCGTACTTTTTCCTATGCTTGCCAGTTGATTTCTCCCTCTGTCACTCAGCTAACGTGTTACCAGATTTCCCACCACTGCCATCACCGGAACCAAACGAAGAAACATCAATATCACGCCCCATACAATCAGATAAAGATAATCTTTTCTTCTGCACTTTATCCTGTCCTTATAATAAAATTCGCCCTTATATCCTCTTAAACACATACTTTCGTATACTGCGCCGGCACGGTCCATGCTGCGCAAAAGGAGCTGTCCTGCCAGAGAACCCCACACCTTATAATGAACCCCTTTCTGATGCGGTGCCCGTAAGGCATATGCCTGCGTCATGCGATTTGCTTCCTTTAGCAAAACCGTAATATAGCGATAGGTCAAAAGCACCTGTGTCACCAGAATAGAAGGAATATGTAACAGACGCATCGCATAACAGATTTTCTCAATACCGGTTGTGGCAATGAGAAGGTAAGATGCCAGTACACTAAATATTCCTTTCATCATCAAAGTCAGCATAGATATTATTCCAGTGGTAACCGTCAGCCTTCCCAGAGAAAATACGACTGTCTTATCAAAAAACGGATTAAAAATTCCTACAAAGCATACCAGCGGAAGCACTACCCGCAGACGTTTCAGACTATCCCGAAAGGACAATTCTGTTATCGTAAACATAACAATCAAATACAACATCATGCCTCCAAGACCTATAATATTATATTTGTCAAAGGATACTACCAGTATAATATAAAAAAGTGTAAGAATGAACTTAACCAGTGGATGAATCCGATTCACCCACTGGTCTCTTTCTGCCAGCATATCCATCGTATGAATTTCATAAATTGCACTGTCTATTTTACTCATAATACCTTTTTCTTTCGGAAAAACTTAAATGCATAGCATGCACCTACACAAACAACGATGACGATTCCTCCGCCGATCACACCGGAAAAGGTTGTCCCCCATGCACTGTCTGAATCCTTAAACGCGTAGTCCGGTAAAAGTGCCGCTTTATCCTGTATCTCTGCTGCCGTATCGTAAATACCGCTATCCGCTTCTAACTCTGTTTCCCCTGTTATCTTCTCGATGGACCATTCCAGACCGTCAGGATGAGATGACGCAAACAGAGAAAGTCCTCCGCCGATTACGATTGCTGCTACACATAAAGCTCCGATTACACCTTTCAAAGACATTCGGTTCTTTCCACTGCTTCCCGAACCTTCTAAAAGCTCCGGTCTTGCCTCATATACAAAGAGAAGTACTGCTGCTGTTATCAATCCTTCTACCAAGCCGATTGCCAGATGAATGGGCTGCATAGTTGCTGCAAATGCAGTGAAAGGAAGTTCTGTGATACCGGAAGCCAATGTCTCCAATGTGACGCTGAATGCCCCAAGCTGTAGGGTCAGTACACAGCCCACGATAGAAGCCAGAATGATTTTTGCTCTGGACATCCCCTTTTTCATCACAGGGCGCCAGATAAGAAATGCACCCAGGAAACACCCATAGAACGCCATATTCCAGACATTGCATCCAAGCGCCAAAAGTCCTCCGTCAGCAAACAAAAGACATTGTATGAGGAGAACTCCTATCATGGTAAGAAATGATGCGAAAGGCCCCAATATTGCTGTCAACAGCATACCGCCACACAAATGTCCGCTGGAGCCTGTTCCCGGAATGGTAAAATTAATCATCTGGGCAGCAAATACAAATGCTCCCATGACCCCCATGACCGGAATCTTCTTCGGGTCATCCTCCTGTCTTACTTTTTTTATGGAATAAGCCGCTGCCGCCGTAGAACAGACATACATGGTTCCTGCCACTGCCGGCGCAACTAAAGCATCTGCCATATGCATAAACAAAACCTCCTCTTCTGTCATTTTCTCAAAAAGCAAGTAGCGCTATCTTACTTTTTACTTAAGATAACGCTACTATAGCACATGAATTTTTATAATTTAAGCCCTACCGGGGGTTGTTTTTTATTTTTAATGAATATTTATAACATTTCCATTAGTTTTTTCATATCCATTTCTTCCAGAAAATAGGTGCTGTCCGGCTCTCCCTTAAGTTCCGGCGACAGATTCGAATGAATATAGAGAGAATCCATACCAAGCTCTTTTGCACCTGCAATATCTGTGGTATTATCATTTCCAATCATCAGACATTCTTCGATTTTAAGGTTATGCTTGTCCATCAGCATCCGGTAAAACTTCGTATCCGGCTTTTTACACTGACAGCTGGAAGAAATAAAAATATCATCAAAATAATCTGTCAGCCCCAGAAAACGCAGCTCATAAGAAGTAAATATCTCCTGGGCATTGGACAACAGATATACTTTCTTTCCTTTCTTATGCAGATTTTCCAACATTTCCTTGGTTCCTTCATATACCTTCACATATTCCGTAGACAAAATTCGGAAAAACTGTCCGGCATGCACGGACAACTCCATATCCGCCTTTACGCCCTTTTTCTCAAATAACTTCTGAAATACATATTCCAGTTCTATCTCAGGATATGCTTCATGAGCATAACTGTTTTCCTCCTGGACCACTAAGGCAAGATAGCTTTCCTGCAACTCCTCCGGCTGGTATATTGCACCATAAAAACCATAGAAAAATGATAATTTTTCCCACAGCTTAGGTATGCCCTCCTCCGTATGAATATCTACCAGCGTTCCATATAAGTCAAATATGTAATTTTTATAATCTTTCATCCTGCTCTCCTTGTAAAATTGCGCTTCTTATATTATACTAATATTATGCTGCCCACATAAGCATAGTTTCCATACCATATTGTAAAGCAATTATGGTATACTGTTGTCTGAATGGGGTTATCATGCAATATGGTACATTATACCGCATTATAGCATTTCATATATATCAATTTTTTAAGGAATTAATATGGGAAAAATATTTTGTTTAATCGGAAAAAGTTCTTGCGGAAAAGACACATTATATAAACGTATTTTATCAGAAGGCTCCCTGCCCTTAAAGACCTTAGTTTCCTACACCACGCGCCCCATTCGTGACGGCGAGACAGATGGTGTGGAATATTACTTTTTAACAGAAAAACAATTAGCAGTTTTGGAACTGGAAAACAAAATTATTGAGCTGCGCGCCTATCATACCGTACATGGTATCTGGAAATATTTTACCGTCAACGACCATCAGATTGACCTTTTAAAAAACGACTATCTGGTCATTGGAACACTGGAATCTTTTCAGAAGCTTCGGGCATACTTTGGCAGTGACAAACTGGTTCCTCTCTACATTGAAGTGGATGCCGGGGAGCGCCTGCAACGCGCTCTCAACCGGGAACGTCTTCAGCAGGAACCCAAATATGCAGAACTGTGCCGCCGTTTTCTGGCGGATGAGGCTGATTTTTCTTCGGAAAAGCTTACCCAGGCGGGAATCACTGATGTTTTTCACAATAATAATTTAGATGATTGCCTGAAGGAATTGATTACATATATCAAAAATATTCTTTGTTTTTCCCAGGAAAAAGCCGATAATATAAATAAGTAGAAAGGCAGGTGACTCCATGGATATCAAAGTAAATCAGGTAACTACCACCGCTCAGGTAGATACTTCCCAGACAGTAGAAAAAAGTGACGGTACTTTTAAGTTTACCCTTGCAAGTCACATTGAAGAGGCTGAACTGCAGGAAAAGCTTAATGGACTGATGGAGGATATCACGACACAGGGAGAGAAGTTAGCGGAGCACATGGATATCCGCGATATGAAGAAATACCGTGAACTGGTCAAGGACTTTTTAAATGAGGTCGTCAATCGTTCTCATAAGTTTTCCAGAGAAAACTTTTTAGACCGCCGTGGACGCCATCGTGTCTATGGCATTGTAAAGCTGGTTGACAAAAATTTGGATGACCTCGCCAGTGAACTGGTCAAGGATGAAAAAGACCATCTCACCATTTTAAGTAAAATTGGCGAGATTCGGGGACTCCTTTTGGATGTTTCCACCTAACCCAATAGAAATGAGGAATTAATATGGCTGGATTTTCAAGCATTATTGGACACCAACAGATAATTGAACATTTACAGAATGCCATTACCATGGATAAGGTAAGCCACGCTTATATTTTCAATGGACCGGAAAAGTCCGGCAAAATGATGCTGGCAAAGAGCTTTGCCATGGCGCTGCAGTGTGAGAGGCACGGTACGGATGGATGTATGGAATGTCATTCCTGCAAGCAGGCATTGTCCGGCAACCAGCCGGATATTATTTATCTCCGGCATGAAAAGCCCAATACCATTTCTGTAGATGACATTCGTACCCAGATTAACAATGATGTAGCGGTAAAGCCTTATGCTTCCCCTTACAAAATCTATATTATTGACGAAGCGGAAAAAATGAACCAGCAGGCACAAAACGCACTTCTAAAGACCATTGAAGAACCGCCCGCTTATGCTGTTATTCTGCTTCTTACCACCAATGCAGATTCTTTTCTGCCAACGATACTTTCCAGATGCATTACCCTGAACTTAAAAGTGGTTCCGGATGATGTAATTCGTGAGTACCTGATGAAAGAATGTCAGATACCTGACTATAAGGCAGACATTTGTACTGCTTTTGCCCAGGGCAACGTTGGAAAAGCAATCCAGCTGGCTGGCTCTGAGGATTTTAACGAGATAAAAGATTCCGCGATTCAGCTCTTGAAGCGGATAAAAGATATCGAACTTTACGAAATGATGGAGGCCGTGAAGCATATCAGCGAATACAAGCTTTCCATCAACGATTATTTTGACATCATGACCATCTGGTTTCGTGATGTACTGCTATATAAAGCAACTTCAGATGTAAACTCCCTTATCTTTAAGGATGAGGTATATGATATAAAAATGCAGGCAAGTAAGAGTTCCTATAACGGAATCGAGACGATGATTGCCGCTCTGGATAAGGCAAAGCGGCGTCTTAATGCAAACGTCAACTTTGACCTTGTGATGGAACTGTTACTGCTGACCATAAAGGAGAATTAAAACATGATAAAAGTAGTTGGAGTCAGATTCCGTACTGCCGGAAAAATCTATTACTTTGACCCACAAAAATTTGACCTGACCACCGGCAGCCACGTTATTGTCGAAACTGCGCGTGGCGTGGAATTCGGAACTGTCATCATTGCTCCAAGAGATGTGGATGAGGAACATGTCATCCAGCCTTTGAAGCCGGTGATTCGTATTGCCACAGAAGAGGATGAAAAGACAGAAGCAAAAAATCGTGAAAAGGAAAAAGATGCTTTTAAAATCTGTCTGGAAAAAATTCAAAAACACCAGTTGGAAATGAAATTAGTGGATGCAGAATATACCTTTGATAACAACAAGCTCTTATTCTACTTTACTGCAGACGGACGTATTGACTTCCGTGAACTGGTAAAGGACTTAGCCGCCGTATTTCGTACCCGTATTGAGCTGCGCCAGATTGGAGTCCGCGATGAAACCAAGATTTTAGGCGGCATTGGTATTTGTGGACGACCTCTATGCTGTCACACCTTTTTGTCAGAATTTGCACCGGTATCTATCAAGATGGCAAAGGAGCAGAATCTTTCTCTGAATCCGGCTAAGATTTCCGGTGTCTGCGGCAGATTGATGTGTTGTTTAAAGAACGAAGAAGAGACCTATGAATATCTGAACGGACGTCTTCCAAACGTAGGAGACTATGTTACCACAGATGACCGTCTAAAAGGCGAAGTGCAAAGCGTAAGTGTTTTGCGCCAGACCGTAAAGGTGGTTGTGGAAATTGACGATGAAAAAGAAATTCGTGAATATAAGGTAGACCAGCTCCGTTTCAAACCAAAGCGGAAACGCGACAATGTCAAGCTTTCACAGGAAGAATTAAAGGAATTGTCTGCTTTAGAAGATAAGGGCGGTTCTAAACTTGACGATACAAAGTAAGACCATCGGAATTGCTATCCATACAAGTCTGATGCACCATTTTCGCATAAATTACGAAAAGGAGTTCTCATGTCAGTAGATTTATTAGAAGGGGAACGCTTAGACGAGCTTCACCGTAACGGTTATTATATTATACAAAGTCCTGCCAGGTTCTGTTTTGGCATGGATGCGGTACTTCTTTCCGGCTTTGCTAATGTAAAGCCGGGGGAAACTGCCATTGACCTTGGCACAGGAACCGGGATTATTCCCATTTTATTAGAAGCCAAGACGAAGGGAGAGCACTTTACCGGACTGGAGATTCAGCCGGAAAGCGCCGACATGGCAAGACGCAGTGTAGCATATAACCATTTGGAACATAAGATTAACATTGAAATAGGAAATATAAAAGATGCTTCCAGCCAATTTGGAGCATCTTCTTTTCATGTGGTAACCACCAATCCCCCTTATATGACAGGGCAGCACGGACTTACCAATCCCAATGAGGCTAAGGCAATCGCCCGCCATGAGATACTTTGTACTCTGGAAGATGTGATTCGGGAAAGTGCCAGACTTTTAAAGCCTCAGGGGCGTTTTTATATGGTACACCGCCCCTTTCGGCTGTCAGAAATTATGTGCCTGATGCACCAGTATGGATTAGAGCCAAAGCGGATGCGTCTGGTCTATCCTTTTGTAGATGAAGAACCTAATATGGTGCTTATCGAAGGACTTCGTGGTGGAAAACCTCGCATCACTGTGGAAAAACCCCTGATTGTTTATCAGGAACCGGGGATTTATACAGATGAGATTTATGATATTTATGGGTATTAATCCAATATATTGAAGAAAGATTTCTTTCTTTTATATTCTATTAATGCTTTTTTATTCGTTCTAAGGCAGCAATTACTTTTTCATTATCACGGTATACTCCCAGAACTATCCTTAAATGTCCTTCTCCGCCAGTTCCATAATTGATACCGTCATTGACCGATACCTTTGCCGTTTTTAACAGGTATTCCGCGATTTCTGTTGCGTTTCCCAGCTTAGAGACATTCAGCCAGCAGAGAAATCCTGATTCCGGCATCTGCATACTGACATCCGGAATAGAATTGAGTATTTCAAAGGCCGCTTTCCGCCGGTAATCAAACGCCGACTCGAATTCCTTCATAAAGCTGCAATCTTTCATTGCCGCTATGACTGCCATTTGAGAAATCGTATGCGTCGCGCCAATCACAGAAACCGCATTGGCATACATGGTATCCATAATCTCATCGCAACACACGATATAGCCTACTCGCAATCCGCTAAGCCCCATTCCTTTTGAAAAGGAAAACACCGTTACTGTTCTTTCAAACATTCCCGGTAATGAAGCCGGCGTAATCATTTCATTTTCAAAACAGAAATCTTCAAATGCCTGGTCGCAGACGAGAATCAGGTCGTGTCTTATGACCACTCTCGCAAGCGCTTCTAAGGATTCCCTGCGAAATACTGTTGTGGTGGGATTGTTGGGATGGGTCAGCACCACCATTTTGGTTTTATCCGTCACAAATTTTTCCAACTGCTCTTCCCCAAACTGAAAACCCTCTTCCTCTTTTAATGGCACCGGGACTGCTTTTCCTCCCATAATACTAACATTCAATGCATTATTGGGATAGCAGGGCATGGGAATCAATACTTCATCTCCTTTCTCTATAAACGGAAGCATTGCAAAATATAAACCTGAGTCAGAACCCGGAGTAATAATAATATTTCTCTCTGGCTCTACCGATAATCCGTTTTTTTCCGAAAGCTTTCTGGCAATCAGCTCTTTTAACTGTGCATTTCCAATGGGCGCCGTGTAATGTGGAGCTGCCGCATCTTCGACAGCCTCCAGCATTGCTTTTTTTACCGCTTTCGGCAAGGAAAAGTCCGGCATGAACGGGTCCGCCCAGCCCATCAATGCAACTCCCTGTTTTTCAAGCTCCTGATAGGAATTTCCTACATCCGCCTTTTCTACACTGGAAAATAAACCTCCATTGGCATCACGAAATGCCTGAATCATCTTATCCCTCACGATTTCCTGCATCCTCCTCTTCAAATCCCATAATGAATGTCAGTACAGCCGCTACAACAAATGCGATTGCAAATCCAACCATGACCCATACAACGTTCATGCTATTTGTCCCTGTCGTATCAATAAACATTGCAAAGTTTAAGAAGGACGGACCACCCATTGCATATGCTTTCAGTCCCAGGAAGGAAGCAAATCCACCTCCAATGGCACCTCCAATCGCAGCTGCAAGAAAAGGTTTCTTATATTTGAAGTTTACACCATAAATTGCCGGTTCTGTAACGCCTGTGACAGCTGCAACCGTTGCGGAAGCTGCGATTGTTTTATTTTTCCTGTTTTTTGATTTCAACCATACTCCAAAGGCTGCTCCTGCCTGTCCCATATTTGCCGCACCGCTTGCCGGAGAAATATAGTTAAATCCCTGTGCTGTAATGCCCTGAACCAATACCGGCACCATTCCATGCTGGATTCCGAGAACAACCATAGAGCTATAAATACCGCCATAGATAATTCCTGCAAATACACCGCCTTTTTCAAATAATACCGTCACTGCATTTGCCAGAAGGTCACCGCCCCAGGATGCTAACGGTCCGATTGTCATCAGAGAAATCGGTGTTGCAATCAGGATTGTTAAACATGGCACCAGAATAATCTTAAGTGCTCCCGGAATATATTTGCGCAGAAATTTTTCTATATAAGAAGCAAACCATATTGCGAAAACAATCGGCAATACGGAAGAGGAATAATTGACCACCGTAAACGGAATGCCCAGGAAAGAAAAGCTCTCGGTTCCTTCCGCAATCAGGGACGCCCATGTAGAAGACATCATGCCTGCACAAATCGTCATGGCAACAAATTTATCCATTTTAAACTGCTTTGCCGCAGAGGCTGCAAGTAAAAAGGGAAGGAAGGTAAAAATACCGTTCGCAATGGTATTGATTACCGTATAAGTATTTCCTGTATTGTCAAGTCCACACACTACTGCAATCGTCAAAATTGCACGCACAAGTCCTGCTCCTGCAAGTGCAGGTACAATCGGATTAAAGATTCCTGCAATGGTTTCAAAAAACTTGGTCAGCAGATTTCCCTTTTTATTCTTTAAATCCTGCTTTACGTCATCAATATTTTCTTCAATGCCGGCTTCCGCTTTTAGTCCCGTATATTCGATAAATTCATCATACATTTCATTAACGGCGGCTCCAATTATAATCTGGGTCTGATTTCCTTTATTCACAACACCCATAACCTCTTTTAGAGCTTTTAACGCCTCTTCATTCACTTTTTCATTGTCTTTCAGGTTCAGACGAAGTCTTGTCATACAATGAGTTGCTATTTCAATATTTTCTTTCCCACCTACATTTTTTATAATTTCCTGAATCGTCTCTGTATACTTCATAGATTCTCTCCTTTCATAAAAACCCTTCTCCCTACCTATCTGTACGCAATTACTTCCATCTCGCAAAGCACATTTTTCGGAATTTCCTTTACTGCTACGCAGCTGCGTGCCGGACATTGAACAAAATATTCCCCATATACTTTATTGAATGTCGCAAAATCCTCCATGTTCTTCAAAAAACAGGTTGTCTTTACCACATCCGTCAACTCGTATCCTGCCTCCTTTAGAATTGCCTGAATGTTCCTTATTACCTGATGAGCCTGAACTTCAATGTCACGTCCTGCCTCTGTCCCGGTTTCCGGGTTGATTGGAAGCTGACCGGAAACAAACAAGTACCGGTCTGTCTGTATTGCCTGGGAATACGGTCCGATTGCTTCCGGTGCATTTTTTGATGAAATAATTTTCATCTTTCATCCCTCCTCTGTTTTTGAATGAAAAATATTTTATTTTTATTTATCATAACACATTAATTTTGTTCAGTCAATCCCTGTTTTTTACAATTTTACTGTTGATTTTTTCATTTTTTCATGTTATGCTTCCTTTATAGAATGAAATAAATTTTATTCAAGGAGGGTTTTTATGAGCAGACAATTTCCCGCAGATTTTTTTTGGGGCGGCGCAACTGCCGCAAATCAGTTAGAAGGTGCATGGAAGGAAGATGGAAAAGGTATCAGTATTTCCGATGTTATGACAAACGGTACACATACGGTTCCACGACGTATTACACCTGTTATTAATGAAGAGAAATATTATTATCCTTCTCATGAAGCAGTGGATTTTTATCATCGATATAAAGAAGATATTGCTTTATTTGCTGAAATGGGCTTTCGGATGTTTCGCCTGTCTATTAATTGGACACGTATTTTCCCAAACGGAGATGAAACAGAGCCAAATGAAAAGGGACTGGAATTCTATGATAATGTTTTTGCAGAATTGAAAAAATATAACATTGAACCTCTTGTTACTATTTATCATAATGAAAATCCTTTTGCGTTGACTGGAAAATGTAACGGCTGGGCAAGCAGAGAATGCATTGATTATTACCTGCGTTTCTGCGAAGTGCTTTTCAACCGTTATAAGGATGTGGTAAAATACTGGATTCCTTTTAATGAAATTAATTGCCTTACAACAAAGCTTGGAAACTGGAACCACGCCGGTATTTTAAATGAAGGAACCGAATTTTTTACAGAGCAGGTGGATGACCCTGACACGCGGTTCGCTGCTTTGCATCACCAATTTGTTGCAAGCGCGAAAGCAGTTTCTCTTGGCCGCTCTATTAACCCGGATTTTCATTTCGGTATGATGATTTGTCATATTACCGTTTATCCTTTGACCTGCAATCCCGATGATGTGATTCTCACACAGCAGGAGGACCTGATGAGAAACTGCTTCTCCGGAGATGTGCAGGTGAAAGGATGTTATCCATACTATATTCAGAGTTATTTCAAAAAAAATCATATTAATTTTGAAATAACTCAGGAAGATGTAAACGACCTGAAAAACGGATGCGTAGACTTCTACTCCTTCAGCTATTATATGTCCAACTGTATCAGCGCCGACCAAAACAGTGCAAAGGTTTCCGGAAACGTCATGGGCGGAGCAAAAAATCCATACCTCAACGCAACGGAATGGAACTGGCAGATTGACCCGAAAGGCTTGCGTTACACATTAAACCATATTTATGACAGATACGGAATTCCCATTATGATAACGGAAAACGGACTGGGCGCAAGAGACGTTCTGGAAGAAGACGGAAGTATTCACGATAATTATCGTATTGACTATATCAAGGCGCACATTGAACAGATGAAAGAAGCTATCGACGACGGTGTCGTTCTAATTGGTTATACGCCCTGGTCTGCCATCGACCTCGTCAGTGTATCTACCGGAGAAATGGAGAAACGATACGGCTTTATCTATGTAGACAAAGACAACAAAGGAAACGGTACCTTAAAGCGTTATAAAAAAGATAGTTTTTATTGGTATCAAAATGTGATAAAATCAAATGGAGAAATTCTTTAATTCAGATAGGATGGGGTAAATTTGATGAAAAATGATGATATTGTTCTTACCGCTAGTGATGAACTGATTTTTCGTGCTATGAAAATTGTTGTTCAGGGACTTGGCATTTATCTTGGTGAGGGATGCGAAATTGTTCTTCACAGCCTGGCAGATTTACAGGCGTCTGCTATTGAAGTTATACACGGACACCATTCCGGCCGCCAGACCGGGGCGCCTATTACCAATCTGGCTTTAAAAATGCTGGAAGATATCGAAAGCGGCGATGCGCCTCGCACCCTGGCATATTTTAATAAAAATAAGCATGGCATTACCATAAAATCTGCTACTATTCCAATCGTAGGAGAACATGAACGCATTATCGGACTGATTTGTATCAATTTTTATATGGATTTGTCTCTTGCTGATTTTTTGTCTGCCTTTAGTCCTCTGGCAAATCAGGAATCGGACAACCTGAATATGATTGAAAGTTTTTCTCAGAACGTTGATGACCTGATTTCCGATTCCGTTGCAGAGATACAGGAAGAAATTATGAACAATCCGGATATTTCTCCTAACAATAAAAACAAAGAAATTGTGCTGCGTTTGCAGGAAAAAGGTATTTTCAATATCAAAGATGCTGTTATCAAGGTTGCAGAGCAATTAGATATCTCAAAGAATACAGTATACATGCATTTACGCAATAGCAGGCAATAGTAAATTCAAGCTTATGATATTTATGGAGATTAGTAATGCCCGTTCCATTTATTTTAAATAGAACGGATATTACTATTTTTATATTTTACTTTTTAACCCCTCTAGTACGCCTTTCGCTTTGACAAAATCTTTTTTATGCACATAAAATACGTATTCATATGTAAGCTCCATATCTTGCCCCAACGTTCCTGTCCGCCCTCTTTCACTAGAAAACGGTGATACACTATTTCTATTTTTTATCTTGCATTTATATTGTATTCCATTGCTTTGAAGTAATTCTTTTATTTCCGCCTGTTCCTTCATAGAAAAGGTGATGGTAAGTTCTTTTCTGTTAAATATCATTTTCTGATTTCTCCTAAAATTAAAAAGCTAAATTATTTGATATCGTAAGAGTTGTCGAAACCGTGCTTTGCCCACTTCTTTTTGTTACAGTTATGGACATATTTGCTCCTACAGTTGCTACATAACTTTCCTCATATACATATGACCATGTTGAAGGACAGGTAATTGTTTGTGATTCTGAGAATGTAGCTGGGACATACCCATATGACTTTGTTCCATTTTGTGTTTTATAATTTTGGTTTGGTGTTGCTCCTGAACATCCATAATTTATAGTATACTTTGATACGTAAGCAGAATCTCCATTTTGAATCTTAGAAGATACCTTTTTCAATAACACTGCATTTCTCCCATTCTTAACAGTTTCATCATAAGAAATTGTTAAACTTGCCTTACATCCCCACGTTTCATTACTTTTTGTACCAGAACCTAATGACATAACCTGAGCTTCATTAGTATTTATTGATTCCATAAACTCTTTTGATTCAACAGATGAAATTTCTCCACTTTTAATTTCTTTAATATTTTGCAATGCTTCCTTTAAATTTTCTTCTTCCTCTGGTATTAATATCAAAACCTCTACTTCTTTTTGCCTTATATTTCCCGCCTTTTCGCCACACTCATTTACTTTTGTTAGCTTTAAATATCCTTGTGGTGAAACTTCTACATCTGCTTCTTCTATAAATTCTGTTGTAACATTTAAATATTGTTGTTCGTATTTTTCTTTTGCTTGTACAGGTACAATACTCCAACCTATTACCACACTAGATAATAACAACACTAATATTTTTTCTCTCATTTTCAATTCCTCCTTACCTTAATTACCTATTTTTCCTTTGTTAAATTATGACTTCTTATGACTTCCCTAATTACGTAATCTATTTGCATTATCACATACCTATATATATTTGTCAACAATATATTTTTATTCTAGGTATTGATTATTAAATATAATTAATTCATAATGTTAAAAGATGAGGTGCCTATTATGAAAACATCTACTTTAATATCAAATTATAAAAAAGCAACCATTGAAATGATGCTGCTGAAGCTTCTATCCGAGCAGGATATGTACGGTTATCAACTTTCACAGGAATTAAAAAAACGCAGTAATCAGAATTATACTATACTGGAAGGTTCTATGTATCCAATTCTTTACCGTCTGTCTGACGAACACTATATTTCTTTTTATGAGAAAAAAGTTGGTGTACGTCAAACACGTATTTACTATCATCTGGAGGACTCTGGACTCTCCTACTATCAGAAATTAGTAGAATCCTACCAAAATTATTCTGACCTGATTCAATTTTTGCTTGCTTCAAAAGAAGGGGATACTTATGAAAAAGAAATTAGCATCAAAGCTTAAACGATACTATAAACAAATTGACTCTTATATTCCGAAGAAATACCCGCATAGACAGGAAATTATTTCTTCCATTCATGAGGATATTTCTACTTATGTATTGGAGTATCCACATATTTCCTATGAGGATATTATTGAACATTTTGGAACACCAGAGGAAATGACTCTTTCTTTTGCAGAATCACTTTCTCTGGAAGACATTGTTTCAAATTCACGTCGACAACACAGAGTTCACGTTATTTTTATTTCTATAGCAATTTTATTTTTATGTATCCTTACTGCACTGATTCTCTATTACTATTTAGCAATAAAATCATCTCCGGTTAGCATAGATGAAACAATCATTATCTACCCTGAAATTGATATAGATGATGAAGATTCAGTGCTTTAATAAGCAATTCCAAATAGAACAAATTAAGATTACTAAATCCAAATGATATTTATACTAAGGAGGTTACTATGAAACGTACATTTGTAATAATTTTTTCATTTTGTCTGCTTTTTAACTCTTATTTGCCAGTGGAAGCCAAAAACACTGATACATTACCTGTCACTTCTACATATACGGAATATATCAGTGACGATTTATATGCAGAAGTAGAGTTATGTATTACTCCTGAAAATGCTAATACATTTTCTACCCACAGCTATTCGAAGACGACTGCTGCTACATATGCTTCAACTAAACAGCGAACTGCATCCAAAACATATAATATAAAAAACAGTTCCGGTACAACGATTGGCTCTTATACATTAACGGGAACCTTTCAATACAATGGTTCTTCCTCCGCCTGCACAAACACTTCTTGTTCTACGTCAGTCTCTAACTCCCATTACTATTTTGCCAGTAAATCTGCCAGTAAATCCGGAAATACCGCAACAGGTTCCTTTACCTTTGTTGATACCCTTTTTGGAATAAGACTTACTAAAACTTTAACGCTAACATGCAGCGCTAACGGAACTATCCAATAATAAAAACGCAAGGAGAACACGCACCATGCAGGGAAAACTATACTTATGCGCAACACCAATCGGAAACTTAGAAGATATTACCTTAAGAGTATTACGAACCTTAGAAGAAGTTGATTTGATTGCAGCCGAGGACACCAGAAATTCCATTAAGCTGTTAAATCATTTTGAAATAAAAACCCCCATGACCAGCTATCATGAATACAACAAAATAGAAAAAGCCTACCAACTGGTAGACAAAATGAAGTCCGGTCTTAACGTAGCTCTCATTACAGATGCCGGAACTCCCGGTATTTCAGACCCGGGAGAAGACCTGGTGCGCATCTGCTATGAATCCGGTATTGAAGTTACTTCCCTGCCGGGGGCTGCTGCATGTATTACAGCACTGACACTTTCCGGGCTTCCTACCAGACGCTTTGCCTTTGAAGCCTTTTTGCCCAGAGAGAAAAAGGAACGCCAGACCATCCTCGCTTCTCTGGAAAAAGAGACCCGTACCATCATTCTCTATGAAGCTCCTCACCATCTGAAAAAAACATTGGAAGAACTTTACGCGGTACTTGGTGACCGCTCTCTTACTCTATGCCGGGAGCTGACGAAACGCTACGAAACAGCCTTTCAGACAACCCTTTCCGGAGCCATTTCCTACTATCAGGAAAATGAGCCAAAAGGAGAATTTGTTCTGGTCATTCAGGGAAAAAGCCAGGAGGAACTCTTGCAGGAAGAGCAAGCCACCTGGGAAACACTTTCCTTGGAAGAACATATGGCACACTATGAAGAACAGGGGATTTCCCGGAAAGAAGCCATGAAACTGGTAGCAAAGGACCGGGGTATTTCAAAGAGAGAGGTATATGCAAAATTGCTTTCTGATACTGACGTATAAATATAGAAGCTATTTGAAAATTTTCAAATAGCTTCTATTCTTTTTCGCAGCTCTAATACCTTACGGTCAATCTCTTCAATCGCATTGGCGTATTCTTTTAATTCCTCTCCGATTCGCCGTGCTTCCTTATTTTCCTTTTTATACTGTAACTGATAATCCAGACCTGCCCAATAATCCATGGCTGCCGTCCGCAGCTGCAGCTCTATCTTTACCCACTGGGTTTCCCCCTGAAGGCAGATAGGGATTTCCAAAATCAAATGCAGACTCCGGTATCCTGATTTCTTCGGATTTTTAATATAATCCTTTTCTTTTATTACCTTAACATCCTGCTGGTCATATAGCATTTTTACGATTTGATACAAATCATCTGTATAGGTACAAACTGCTCTTACCCCTACTAAATCATTTATTTTTTCTAATACCGTGGGTACGTCCTCCGGCAGTTCTTTACGCTTTAGCTTTGTCTTAATGCTCTCATAGGACTTAATCCTGCTGGTCTTACTATGAATCACCTTGCGGTGATACCGCATCCCCAAATCTGCATCAATAATCTGCAGCTTTGTATTTAATAAGCTGATAGCGCATTCACTTTTTATAATAAAATCCTCGTTTTGCAGGTATTCCTGCAGTAATATATCTTCTTTCAAATTCAATTTCCTTCCCAACCATTTTTCTTCTTCTAACTCACTCTATCCCTTCTTTTCGTTCTTTACTATCTTTTTGTTGTAAACTTACGGTAAATATTCGGTAAAATTCGACAAGCGTTACTCTTCCCAATACTTTGGCAAATACTCTTTTAAAATAGAAAACGGTGCATTTCCCATTTTCATCAATGCCTGATGGAACTTGTAATTACTGTACCCGTCTCCATAGGTTTCCATTGCATAGTCCCTTAAATTCAAAAATTCCAGATACCCAATATAATATTTCAGGTAATGTGCAGGCTCCTCCACAATCAGCTGATAAATCTGTTTAATTGCTTCCTTATCCGTAATCTGATAAGTAGCAAAAAAGTCAATGGTATCTGCAAGGCTCCATCCGTCATAGTGAATTCCCATATCTGTTGAAGCATAAAGACTCAACAGTGCGGACTGATTTTTCTGTAAAAAAGTTTCCACCTCTTCATTAATATCAGCATAATAGTAGGACTGCATCTCCACATATGTTGCCCATCCTTCCGCATAACCACTGCTTCCGAACAGACTTCGTATCGGCTCTAAACCACAGCTTCTTTCCATAACATTCTGATAGAGATGTCCCGGAAAGCCTTCGTGTGCAAGGGTCGTATATAACTGCATTTTTTCATAATTCTTTGACCCATTAATGTAAATGGAATTCTGTGAAATATCGTCAATCGGCGGTGTCAGATAAAATGCCGGCGCCGTGTATTCCTCTAAAGACGGATGCACAGACTTAATCGTAAAAGAGGTATCGGGAGGTGTTGGAAAGTCCTGCTGCATCTTCACCTGAAGATCCTGAAGTATCCGGGTAGGTTCTTCCGTTGCAAGAGTGTAACTGCTGCACTTTTGAGTAATGTCAGGATTATTTTTTAACACTTCCGCCAAATCTGACATATCCTGCAAACGCTGTTTTTCTGTCTGTTTCTGTATTTCCTCTACAGACATGTCAGAGCCTGTGGTGTAAGCTACCAGATATGTATAGTATTCCTTTCCATTTTCTAAATAACAGAGTCCCTGACTGTTCTTTCCAGTGTCTTTTAACACTTCCATTTCATCTGCCAGATTATTATATGCAGGAATCACCTGCTGAGTTACCACCTCACGATTCTGCATTTTGTATTCTTCCGCCATCTCCGGACTGATAGAATCCATTGCATCAATTCTGTCATCAAAGGTGGAAAGCATATAGTTATCCTCGGGATTCTCTGTAAAGTTTCGACACTGGGTAATTATATCTTCTGCTGCAAATTCCGACATGAACAATCCCTTTTTTGCTTTTTCTTTTTCAAAATTAATAATCTTTGCAAAATAATCCGGTGTGCTGGCAAGCAGCTCCAAATAATCCTTTACATCCTGCTCATCATAAAAGGTATATTCTGCCATTAGTACCGGAAGCTGAGACTGGATTCCCGTAGTAGGCTTTAACGCCTCCTGATAATAATTATACTTTTCTGCGGATTCTTCCTCTTTGATAAAATCCATCATAATATCATAGGTCATCTGCTGTGGAATCGTTAAATCTTTTTTTTCAAAATTTTCAAGATTGTATTTCCAGTTTTCTAAAATAGCAGAAGCCTCCATGGTCTCTTCGGAGGTAACTTCCCCATAAGTAATTGGATACTGGGTAATCCCATAGTTCTCCGGATGAGCTAAGGTGTAATGCATATTCAGCGTACTGGAAGTAACCTCTGATTGAAAGACCTGTTCCAGATAATTGGAAAATGCCTGCTGTACTGCACTTTTCGGGTCATTTTCTTCCTGCTGGGATTGTTTTTCACTGCTCTGACTGCTTTGACTGCTCTGTTTTGTCTGACTGCTTCCCGGAAATGTACATGCTATCTCCAATGAAAAAGAGACTGCCAGTAATAATACCAGCAGTCTTTTTCCTTTATATCTCCATTTGTTTTCTGCTCTCATATTTTCTTTCCATTTCTACTCTTTCTATTTATCATATGAGGCATTATTCTTTGCTATGTATGGAAAAATCCAATCCCTTCAAAATACATTAATTTTTTACTATTTGTTGATGACACTTTTAAATCCATTTATAATAAATTGGCCCAAGTGTTGAATAATGATAACATAAATCTAACTTCTTAAAATGCAAATGCTTTACAATTTTTTCCGATACTACACTTTCTGAGCAGACTCTTCCTATCTTTTCATAATTAAAATCTGATACTTTTAATTCATCCGATTCTAGAAAATGATTTGACAAACAATAATAACCACATGGCTCACAATACAACATACTTTCTCTCCTTCTCATCATAAATTTTAATACGGAATAATAATATTCTATAATTTTTCCTTTATAGGAAAAATTATTGCCATTTCTTATGTCATTGCTTATTTGTCCATATCCCATAATAATACACTCTTTGCTTGTATCCTTAATAAAATTATTTAATCTTTCTTTTTGCAATATATCACCATTTTGTTTCCAAAAAAAAATTTCTTTCCAAATACTATAGTCCAAAATAAAAAATGTGGCTTTTCCAATTATTTTGTTTGTCTCTCTTACATAAACAATAATTGTAAATGAATTACTTGAATAATGCTCATTTTCTAAACGTCCATCATATTCGTTATTAAATTCTTCTAATTGAATTATTTGACTCCTTCCCACAAGGATATCAAAGTCCACAGTTCTTCTATCCTTTACATTACAGGCAACGTATTTTTTTACTTCTCTTGCTATTTCCTTCATCATAATTCTTCCTATGCCTTCTACTATTGGATGTAGTATTTTGTTCCATTATTACAACTGCAATCCGCACCTTTACATCCACATTGACAATAAGCAAATTCTTTTTTCTTAGCGGGTAATACTATATATTTCATACATTTCCCTCCTATTTAACTACTTTTACAAGTCCAGTTCTAACATTTGCATTTATATCATATTTTTTATCTATCGTACCCTCTATCAAATCTTCTTTTTTTTCGGTATATTCTATAGCATTTCCTGCTAGATTAATCTCAATATTTCCTGTCTTTGTTACCATATCAACAAATGCGTCATTCATTAAATCATCACATAATAAAATACTTATATTTCCTGTTCTTGTTTGAAGAATACAATTTTCCATTAACTGACATTGATTTGCAACAATATTACCAACTTTTCCCTTTATATTTAAACTTCCATCTAAACCATTTACTTTAATATTTCCACATTCTGCCTCTAGCGTAATTTCATTCATATTTTGAGGAATCTTAATATTAAGGTCCACACTTACATTATAATCTTCAATATTTTTTTCCAACCACTCCCAAAGCTCCTCTCCGTTTTCTTTGCTTATGATGCCTATTTTACACATATCCGTTTCTAAATTTTCCTGTATCTTAATATTTTCTTTAATACGTTCTAAATCTTTTTTTCTATATACTGTTATCATAGACTCTGTTTCTATTTGTAAATTATCATTCTCACTCACTTCAACTGAAATATTTCCCACATTATTTTGAGCCATAAATTTTTTAATATTTTGCATATCATAAAATGTATATTTTTCTTTCACAATTTCTTCTATTTTTTTATCATTACTTTTTACTTCAATATTTCCCACATCTACATCTCCTACATCTATATCTCCTACATCTGCGCTATTACTATTTTCTTTACCACATATTAAAATAATAATGATTAATATTCCTATTAAGATAATAACACTAAACAAAATCATCCATCTTTTTCTCATTCACACATCTCCTATATTCTCAATTTATATTTCCTAAAAAGACAGGTCCGAATGTATAATAATTATAACATCCCTCTATCTCCTTTAATCCAAGAATAATCGCCAATTTTCTAGTAACTCTTCCTCCTTGATCCACTGCCCCTAGTGCTGTTTCGTATACCTTTCCTAATTCAATACTTTCTAAAAATTCCGTCTTTTTTGCTAATTTGAGAATCCCTTCTGGCTCTACCAATATTGTACTATGACATTTCTTTCCAATTTCTTTAATCAAATTTATATAAATTTCAATACATTTATGGCGAGAGCCAATTTTTTTTCGGTTTAATTCAACTTCAGAAAACCTTGCATAACCTAATAAAAGAATATTTTTATCAATACATTGTTTATAGTCTCTAATACTAACTTTTTCTAACCTTTCTTGCTTTTTTTTCCATACATAAATTATATGATATAATTCTCGTCTTATAAAAAAAAGTGTAAATATAAATACTTTCTCTTTTTTTTCATTTTTTATCTGTATAATAACTGCAGACTGTTCAAATTCCTTTTCATCCAATCTAGCATCATAATTACCATTAAAATTTTTATCATTTTTTATTACTTCTTTTTTATTTACAATTTCGCAATACAAGTTATTTTTTTTATTTTCTTTTTCTAACAGATGTTCTATCATCCATAAATATTCTTTCTTACACATATCTACCTATTTCTATTATTTACAGTTATGTGATAGACAATCAGCTTATCTATCACATAAACTGTTTTATGAATTTACCTTATGCATAGTAACGATAATTACCAAAGCACGCGCAACTTACCACTCTGCCATATGCTGACCCATCATTGCAGGTACAATTACTATTACAACCGCATGAGTAGCAAAATCCATATTCATTCTTTTTAGCTGGGTACACTAAATATTTCATTCTTTATTTCTCCCAATTAGACATTTTAAAAATGTCACACTGTAATTTCATCCAAATCAATAATTACATCCTGATTCGGGTTCGTTATGTGGCTCTCTATTTCGGGACCAACACAAGAGCAATTTCCTCCATAACAGACACAAGTTTTAATACAAAAACCAATTTCTTCTTTTTTAACCGGATCTACAAAATACTTCATTTTTTTCACCCTTCTTACTTTGTTTTACATTTCCATGTGATATGTATTTCAATTCCATCCTGAGTATCAACAGTATATTCATTACAACTCTTACTTTGACAACCTGATGCATTACAAAATCCATACTCTTTTTTTACTTTGGGTGTCACATAATACTTCATACTTTACCTCTCAATTTAAATATTCTATGCTGTTGCAGTATTATTTTTACTATATCCACCTGGATTGCCATTACAATTACAATTTCCATCTCCACCTTTGCAAGAGCAATTACAAAATGCCAGTTCAGATTCTTTTACTGGAAAAACTAAATATTTCATTTTACATTCTCCTTTCATTATTTTACTGTTGATGTATTGGTGTTATCATAACTTCCTCCACCAGCTTTACAATTACAGTTTCCACCATTGCAGGTACAATTACAAAATGCTAACTCTCCTATTTTACTAGGTTTTACAATGTATTCCATATTTTTCCTCCTTTCTTTTTATTATTTATCTATTATTTTGTTGATCCGTCCATTTTTTAAAATTATTTTCATAGTCCAATTTGTATCCGCACATTCATAATGTGTAACCATGATAATTAATTTTTCTTGTGACAAATCTTTTAATATCTGGTGTACATTTATAATATTATCTCTATCTAATGCAGAATATGGCTCATCTAATATCATAATTGGGGCATCTTTAATAATACCCCTAGCAATCAGAATTCTCTGTCTTTCACCTCCTGATAGATTAACTCTCTCTGAAATTATACTATCATATCCATCTGGAAGAGAATTAATTTTCTCTGAAAGATTTAATTTTTTACAAAGTTCTTCTATTTCTTGATAAGACACATTTGCCTTTCCATAACATATATTATTATAAATTGTATCATTTACAATTTCTGATTCCTGTGGAACATAACTTATCATCTCTCGTATCATTTTTAAAGAAATATTCTGAACATCGGTTTTTCCCCAGAAAATTTTATTTTTTTCAGCTTGATATATGCCCATAAACACCTTAATAAATGTAGATTTTCCAGATCCTGATTCCCCCATAATACTTACAAATCCTGTTTTAGGAAAATGAATAACAATATCTCTTAATGCCTCAGATGCAGAACCTTTATATTTGAAGTCTAAATGATTAATAGAGATATCAGATATCTCCACTTTACTTTGGATTTCTCCCAATTTTTCACAAGGTAAATTATAAAAACGATCTAATCTATCAAAAATTGGTATTATTACATTTATATTTAATCCAATATTCATTAATTCGTAAAATGGCTGCTCTAACAACTGAAAATATAATCCCATAGCAATAATTTGACCAGTTGTCAATGTATGATTGATAACACAAAGTGCTCCCCATCCATATATGATTGCCAAACAAATATACACAATTACAGAAGAAAAATTATTAATCAAAATTTGTACTGTATTTATTCTGATATTGTCCTTTTTCATTTTTTGAATTATTTTATTATATTTTTCTATTGTATTTTGTTGTTGATTATAAGCCTTAATTGATATAATCGCTTGACTCGTCTGATTGACGCAACTACATATCTCATCATAATTTTCCTGTATATTTTTTGACAGTGCTCTCAACTTTTTACTTGCAATCATACTACCGAAATAAAATATAGTAAAGCAACATAAGACTACAACTGTTATTTTTATTGATATCGTAAGCATACCTACAATAATCATAATTACTAATGATATATTTTTTAATAGACTTGCAAATATTTTTGATATAAAATCACTGACACCTCGACCATCATTCATAATGATTGATATCAATTCTCCACTTTTTACAGAATCAAAAAAACTATAATCCGTATAAACGATTTTATTGAATAATTCCTGTCTAATATCATATGTTATATTTTCTGTAATTCTTGTAAAAATAATATCCTTCATACACCCAAAAATTGGTTGCAAAAAACAAATTGCTGTAAATAAAGCTATTCCTATCCAAAGTTTGTCCTTTGAACCACACAAAATAACATCATCAATAAGATATCCTGATGCTTTTGGAACAAGAAACACTGATACTGCAAACATAAAAGTAAGTATAATTCCTATAATTTCTTTTCCTTTATATGGTTTTAAAAGTCTTATTACTCTTTTACATATTTTTTTCATTCTAATTTCTCCAAATAAAGGCAAATCTTTTTTTGCAATGCCCCTGTCCCAACTACTTCATCATTTTCAAAATCATAACATTTCATACAGTGCTTTAGAAGATTATCTATTCCGACTTCTTCTATTAATAAAAATGTTACCAATGCACTTTGATAATAAAATTCATCATCATCATAACCCTTTTTATAATAATCATATGGAATCAAAGCAATCCTACTCTTTTGTTTTTTAAATTGTTCTGAAATAATCTGTGCCAAGCCTTCATTTAACCAACACGGACATTGTGAATGGAAAGAATTAAATATAGCAACATGCACATACTCATGAACAAATATCTTTGCCAATGAATCTTCTTTTTCCACAAAACCTTTCCATTCACTTGGATTTAATATGTGTATTTCATCCGCCGTACTTAGCCCCTTTATCCAGTCGGGTAATTTTATTGGAATTTTTTTTTGCATTTCTTCTAAAGTCTCATAGTAATACACAGAAACCGTCTTAAAAAAAGAAAATGTTTCCTGTATTTTGTCAATTTTTTTACTTACAAACTCGTACTCTTCATAAATCAATGATAAAAATCTTGTATTATAGAACCTAATATTTTCCATAATATTTATACACACATTTGTTTTTGCTCATAGGTCTTTTTCAAAACTTCCTGTAAACTATACTTCCATCGTTCACAGTGATTTTTTCCCAATGCTTTTCCTGTATATGGACATCCTCCCATACAGATAGGCAATAAGAAACATTCCTTGCAATCCTTCGATTCAAAAGGTGACCACGTCATGTAAGATACTTCTCTCGCAATCATTTTATCCGGTACATCTTTTGCTTCCCACATGATATTTCCAACTGCCACTCGTTTATCTCCTACCTCATTCCAACATTTATATTTATAGCCTTCTGGATCTATTACAAATGTACTGATAGAATCTGCACCACAATAATTTGCTTTTATTCCTGGATAATATGGAAAACCAGAAGAACGAAATCCCTTAATATGGAGATATTCCTGTAATTTTAAACTCTCCTTTGAGTATTGTTCCACACTCAAACATTTACTTTTTATAGCCTGATTATTCTCTGTATATGGAGACACATGTCCAAAATTTACAAATAACTGATCCAATCCTTCTTCTTTAAAATAATCAATTAAGTTCATAGTATCTTGAATATTTGTCTTATCAATATTTACTCTTAGTGAAATTGCACATTTTTGATATAATTTTTTAATATTATTTATAATTATATCAAATGTTCCTTCCCCACCATTCTTCAACACTCTTCTTGTATTATGTATTTCCCGTGTACCATCTACTGTAATCTGAACGTTTTCAATTTTATACTTTCGAAATAGTTCAACATCTTCTTCTTCAATTAAATATCCATTTGTAATAATAGATGCAGAATAATTAACCTTATTTTTCTCACATATATTAATTACTCTTTCTGATAATGAATATATTACTTTTTTTGCAAGCAATGGTTCTCCACCATACCAAGTAAAATCAATATCTTTCTTTTGTTCTGCTGCTTCTTTTGCTAACTCAATTATTTTATCTTGAATATCTTGTCCCATAATTCCAGGTTTTGCTTTTTCATAACAATATGGACAGGCAAAATTACAAGCCATTGTTGGTGCTATTACAAAAGATATAAATCTATCATTATACTTTCCTTTATTATTTCTAAATTTTAGCAATGCAATCTCATCCATATCATTATCTATGATGTAAAATCCTTCAGACATCATATCCACTATTTTTTTCTTTTTTTCCTCTAATTCACTATAAACAATATGATCTATATTTTCATATATTTCTTCAAAATCCTGATCTATTTCTGCCAAACCACAGGACATAGCATTAAATGCTAATTTTTTTCCATCTACCTCAAAAAAATAATTAAACTTTGATTTTTTCATTTTCTTTACTTCCTTGCGTAATATTTTAGTTATAAGGATAAATTTTAAATAAAATTTATCCTTATAACTTGACTGAGAATTTCATACTATACAGATACCTCAATGTCACAATCAACATCGCCTGTACAACTGCTATTTGTGTATGAATTACATGCATTTCGTTTACATCCGCTATTATTGCAAAATCCATACTCATATGCTCTTTTAGGCTTTACTAAAAATTTCATTTCTTATCCTCCTTTTTTTATTTTTTATAATCCTATATCTCTGATTAGAGATACAAAGACTTCAAATTAATAAAAATAAGATGAACCACCATTACAGGTGCAACGACTATTACATTGACATCCATAGCAATAGCTACACTCATTTTTATTGTTTGGAAATATTATGTATTTCATCTCATCTTTACCTCATTTAATAATGCAAACGCTCTTTTCCTTATAATTGATTATTTACACAATTTTTATTGCAAGGACAACTATAACATACCCCATATACATATACTTTTTCCGGATTTCTTACATATGACATTTACATTTCTCCTTCCCTGTCAAAACTAAACTTATAATTCCTTAATTACCAAAAAACCATTTCCAAAAATCTCCTAAAACAGATAAACATACCATTATCATTTCCTCCAAAAAAATAGACTAAAAACTCTATGTTTTCAGTCTATTCTACCTGTTTTTTACTTTCAATACTTTTCCGACAAACGGTTTAAAAAATCGACAAACGGTCTTATATTTGCAAATATACCTCTGCTATATAATATCCTTCTTCTATTCTGTATTTGTAACATCCATTATATTTCTCCGCTACCATCATCACATTTTTTATACCAAATCCATGTATTTTTTTATTCCCCTTGTCTGTGACAGGATAATTATTTTCTATAAGAACATTTTTATCTCCTATCGTGTTTTTTACTTTTATATACAAAAACTGCTTACCTTGATTTGCTTCAAATGTAATCATTTTTAATTCTTTTGAACATTGTTCTACTGCTTCTACAGCATTCTTTACCAAATTTGAAACCACTACACATAAATCTCGTTGTGAAACTTTTATTTCATTATCAATAAATCCTTTTACCTTAATATTGCTTACTGTTTCAATTGGAGCAAAATAACTGTTTAATATTGTATTTATGATTTCATTCCCTACATTATATCCTTTCTTATTGATTGTGCTGATTTCTTTTAACATTTCGTCTATATATTGTTTTGCCTCTTTGTATTTATTTTTTCTATAAAAATTCTGTATTTGTAATAAATCAGATGTAATATCGTGTCGAAATTGTCTCGTAGATTGTTCCTTTTGCAATAATTCTTCAAAATACTTTCTCTGCTGCTCGTTATATTGTTCCAACATATCGCTTTGCAATTGATACTTTTGCTTAGTATTGAAATAATAAAGCATAACATACATTAAAATAAAAATTGCAAATCCACCCGCTGTCAACAATAACAGTCCCATATTTTTTTGGGGAGTACCTACTACCTCCATTAATACATATGTAAAATAAGAAATCATTCCTACAAGCAAAAACATGACTATGGAGATAATTAACCAAAGCCACCCTGACATTTGAAATGCTTCTCTCTCTAATTTTCTTCCTAAAATAAAATAGTATAACCATAATCCCAGAACTATAGATATCATATATGCTATTATTCTTTCTATTTTCCCAAAATCTAAAACCATTTTGAAAAAATACTCAACTATGGATTCCAATATAGAAAGAGCCGGAAATGCAACCAAGTACAATTTTATTGTCTCTTTTACTGAAACTTCAAACAGCAAATATACTACAAAAATTGAAATAAACAGTCCAAATAAAAGAAGCAATGTTATATTCCATTCTCGCAGACTGGCGCATAACAAAGTTAATGTAATGATTCCACCATAAACTATTCTTTTCCAAGAATATGTTCGCAGTGCCTTTCGGAATATTATATAAAAAAAAGAAAAATATTCTATAATCAATATTACTATAACCCAAAAATATATTACTTGACTCATTCCCTCACCTATTACTTTGTGTCATATTCTACAAATGCCTGTATTACCTCATTTTTTCGACGTCTTGCAATCGGAATCTCCTTTCCGTTTTCAAGAAGCAGTACATTATTTTTTACATATTTTATACTATTTAAATTTACAATATAGCTCTTATGACATTCTATAAAAAGACGGCTATCCAACTGTTCTTTCCAGCTTTTTAATGTTTTATCACTTTCAAATTTTTTTTCTCCTGCATAAATCTTTACATAATCTCCACATGCTTCTATATAATCAATGGTATATTGAAAAATCCAGCATGATATGTTTCCATATTTCAATTGTACTTTATCATATCCTATCAAATTTCTTCTTGTATCTTCAAGTGCATCCATTAATTCATATGAATCCACCGGCTTTGTTACAAATCGATATGCACCAATTTTAAATGCTTCTTTAAATCTCTCTTTTTTTCCTGTAAGCATTATAATCTTACATATTCGTCCATTTTCTAATAAGTGTGTTGCTGCTTCTATACCATCCATTTGAGGCATGTCTATATCCAATAACAAAATTTGAATTTCCTCTTTTGATTCCAAAAGCTCTTTTGCTGAAAAAAAATGCGTTACTTTAATTTCGCACCCTTTCTCCTTACTGTATTCTTTTATCATCTCCCCAACAATATCATGTATACATTCTTCATCATCACATAATGCAATATGTACCATTCCATTCATATACCTATTATATCTCCTGCTTATTTATCATTCATTCCTCTATCATTTTCCTCATAAAACTTTTCATGATATCTCAAAAATGAAACTCTACATTTGAAAACATTTTTCCTGTTATATAAGCATCTGTTTTTTTCTTTGCGGCAAAATTTGGAACAACAGCTGCCTTATCATCAGGACTGCTCTTTTTCCCCATCCCTGATTTCTTATCCGGCTGAATTTCTTTCTCTGCTGCCTTTCGAATCTCACGAACGGCGCCTGTAAGAATCTCCATTTTTGCTCCCTGTGCCTGTATTGCCTTATTTTCAAGCTTCTCAAGCTCTTTCTGCTTTACTTTCGTATCCTTACCGTGTTCTGCATCCTGCTTAATCTCACTTTGAAGCACACGCGCTCTACTCTCTATTCCCATAGAGACATTCCCCTGCGCTTTTGCACGACTGATAGCTGAACCTGCAGAAATAATCGCCTTCATGCCTGTCTGTGACATTCCTGTCGTCAGAGGTTCTTCCTGTGAGCTCTCACTCTGTTCCCCGAAAGACATCTTCTCTCCGTTTTCTTCTTTCTCCTGCTGCTCTCTGCGCAGTTCCATCTGATGCTGTCTAAGCTGATTGTTCAATTCAGTAATCTGTTTCTGAATCTCCTGTCGCTTCTTTGCCTTTTCTTCTGCACTCAGTTCATTGTTAGCAGTCAATTCCTTCAACTGATTCTGCGCACTGGCAATCTGATTTTGAAATTCTTTGCTCTCAGAGTCCACTTCCTGAACCATTCCCGCTCTTTCTGTCCGCACATTTACTCGGTTGGATTCATTAATCTTCATCCGGCTCCCTCCTATTACTTCCCATATTCCTTAAAGAATGTACTTAAGTTCCTCAACGCTCTTACTAGAACCTCTGTTTCCGCTTCGTTTAAATCCTTTAATGTTGCCTCTACCATTTCCTCATGAAACTTCTCGTGATGATCAAACGCTCTCTCTCCCTTCGCCGACAGAGAGATTAATACCACACGCCGATCTTCTTCACTACGGACACGATTCACATATCCCTTTTTCACTAAGTTATTTATAGCTATCGTTAATGTTCCAACTGTTACAGACAATGACTTTGCTATGGCAGACATATTCTTGGGTTCTTCTTTTCCAATGGCTTCTATGATATGCATATCATTATTCGATATATCCTTAAACTCTTCCGTAATGATTGCTTTCTCTTCTATATCCATAATTTCATTAAATAATTTTACCAATACCTCGTTTATGGTATTATAACTGTTCAAAAGAATACCTCCTGCCTGCTAAATTACTTTTATTATACACTACTGATTTGGAAAACTCAAAGAAAATAAGCACATTTTTCAAAAACTGCATATAATAAAACAACTACATATTCCGGAGTACACGATGCTTAATTACTTATGGGGCTTTATGATTTTAATTGGTATTATATATGCGGCACTTACCGGAAATCTTCCTGCCGTTACGGATGCAGCTTTGGATTCTGCCAGAGAAGCCGTTACCTTATGTATTACTATGGTAGGAGTTATGTCTTTCTGGGTGGGACTCATGCGGATTGCAGAAAATTCCGGTATTATTTCCGGTGCCGCCAAAAAGCTGGACCCATTCCTGCGCTTTATGTTTCCCGGAATTCCAAAAGGGCATAAAGCAAATGAATATATTTCCACCAATATGATTGCCAACATTTTTGGTCTTGGATGGGCTGCCACTCCGGCAGGATTAAAAGCAATGGAAGAACTGGGAAAACTGAATCATCACAGCAAAACAGCTAGCAGGGATATGTGCACCTTTCTTATTATTAACATTTCTTCCCTGCAGCTGATTCCGGTAAATATGATTGCCTATCGCAGTCAGTATGGTTCTGCCAATCCCACCCGGATTGTGGGTCCTGCCATCATCGCAACGCTGGTTTCCACCTTTGCCGGAATCGTGTTTGCTAAGGTCATGAGTGCTTTGCCAGAGAAAAAAGGAGGTCATTTCAAATGAACTTCCTCCTTTTTCTTTCCGATGCAATTATTCCGTTATTAATTTTTTCTATTGTAGGATATGGTCTTATCACAAAGCACAATATTTATGATGACTTTATCAAAGGCGCAAAGGATGGTTTTGAAACTGTCATTGGAATTATGCCCACTCTGATTGGACTTATGATTGGAGTCGGGATTCTACGAGCATCCGGTTTTCTGGACTTCCTTGCTTCACTGATTGGTACATTTACAGAACCGCTGCATTTTCCTGCAGCACTGGTTCCTGTTACCATTGTAAAAATGTTTTCTTCTTCCGCAGCCACAGGTCTGGTCCTGGATATTTTTAAACAATATGGACCGGATTCCTATTACGGTACCATTACCTCTATTATGATGAGCTGCACAGAGACTATTTTCTATACAATGAGTGTTTACTTTATGAGCGCAAAGGTACAAAAAACCCGTTATACCCTTACCGGCGCCCTGTTTACTACTTTGATAGGAACCATTGCAAGTGTAATTCTTGCAGGATTTCTATAAATATCTGCCCAACTGGGGCATCCAGTCTTCAAAGAAGATTTCATCCTCAATAATTGCATGGAAAATTGGAGAAATAAAAGTAACAAGAAGAGCAATCACTTCCTTCCATTCCGGAAAATCCTGATTTTGACGTTTTTTCTCGCTCTTCCACTTTTTCTTCATATATCCATAATTCTCATAACTTTTTATCGTATCCAGACGTTTCTCAAAGGATGGAATCTTCTTTGTTTCCAAAAGCTTTCCAAGACAATCCCGAACTCTTCTTCCATCTATCGTCTCTGTCCGTAGGATATCATATATTTCTTTATACCAGAACAAATCATTCAAAAGTTCCAGCTTATCGAAAATCTCATAAAATCCATGTGCCAGATACTCCTCTGTAGGAAAACGATAGTATTTCATTTCCCCCAAGGCTTCTTCCACCGGATATAAGGCTGCTTCCCGATAAGGCTCCACCGCTATAAAAAAAGGAATTCGATATTTCTCTATTTCAATTTCTAAAACAATCCGATTCTTTGTTTCCACGGAAAATGGCTGGTCGTTTCCTTCCCGTCGTTCTTTCTGAAATAAATCCCGCAGCTGTTCTAACATTTCCTGCTGATTATCTTTTGCAGGATAAAAAATTAATCCGGATTCTGCACTTTCTTCCTCCAGCCTTTTTTTCATCCACAATTTTTCCTTGTAACCCGATTCCAGAATTCGTTCTAACACCAAATAGCGAACCTGTTTCATGAGAACCTTCATCTGTTCCTTCACTACAGCCACACTCCAATTCTATTTTGCACCTTCTGTGTAACCTTCCGTTCTCTGGCATATTCCATTAACCGTTGGATGTCCTTCTCCGGTTCCCGCAAATACATCAAAAGCGCCTGCTGCATCACGCTGCGTTCCAATTTCTCTTCAAACTTCAGGCAATCGCAAATCATTCGTTCCTTATTATATATCCACATCTCCTTGCTTCCCACAGTAGTTTTTTCCACACCCAGCTTAAGAACTTCCGGTTCTGCATAATAAGGCTGCACCAATGGATATTCCATTTTAAAACGGGATTTTGATGTATTTTTGTCCACGGCAATGTGCCAGCAGGCAGGACGTACGGAAATATATCCCTGATAAAAAAGAGCGCTTTCCATGCACAACACACCATCAGAAAATAATTCTGCTACCCGCTCTTCCTCCGGCAAGTTGGAAAACCCCATTCCATAACAGCCGTTTTTTACCCGTTCTAAAATCCCCTCTTCTACGAATTGTTGTATTTTTCGATAATCCATATGAAGTTCATAAAGCTGAGAGGTCCTTAATAATCCCCCGTTCCGCTCCATTTCCGCCTGAATGTTTTCGATTAATGCGGTCTTTTTTTCTTGCTTTCCTTCTCCCATATTTTTTCCGCTCCATTCTTCTTTATGTGGTAACTTCATTATATTATCCCGCTTCTTTTCTGTCAATTCCGCTTTTTCTTGAAAACCTCCTTTTTATGACTTATAATCAAAGGGAAATGGAGGTATATATGGACGATAGAACCAAATTAAAACGAAATCCTTCCAGGGAAACCTGTGAAAATATAATACGCCGTATCCTAATGACAGAGGTATTAGAAAAAGGAACCAATGCACACTTTCGTCAGGCTTCGGACTTTATGAGTTATTTTGAATCTCTTTACCCTGCTTCGGACAGTCTTACGAAGCAAGTACAGCGCGCCATAAAATCTATGGATATGCCAAAGGATGAACAGGGATATTTCATTATTAATAAGACGAAAGAACAGCTTGCACAGGAGGCAGAATTAAAGCATCTTTTAAAGCAGGGAGAATTCTCTCTTCATCCCATGGAACACTGTGAAACTGTTTTTATAAACGCTCCCGTGGACTGCTGTGACTATCTGATTCACAGATTAAGCAGCTGGGAGCTTTTAAAGGATAAATATATTACCATGGTAAAAACCTGCAATGGCGTGCTCATTTATACGGAAGATAAATCCAGGCTTCTTTTCTTAATTAACAGTATTATAAATCAATAATTTTTAATTTTCTGACATTTTACGACATTTTTTATGGTGTCTTAAAAAAGAAAAAGAGACAATACTTTCTTTCTCATATTGTCTCTTTTTCTTTTATATTTCACTATTTTTTGTCTTTTTTCTTTCCAAAGACGTTAAAACCATCTTTTTCGACGTCTTCTCTTTCTCTGCTTAATCTCTTTCAATCCTTTTTGCTTTTTGGACTTAAATTTATAGCGAATCAAATAAAAATTATCTGCAAAATGATAGATTCCAAATCCAATTCCGGCTAACAATATGATTACCAGAATTCCTATCAAAATATATTTGGTATTAACCTTTACTACCTTTTCTTCCTTTACATTCTGCTCCTGGAATGGAAACTCTGATACTTTTGCTCCGGTTATTTTAATATCCGCTTTTCCTACGTTCCTGCCTGCATAAGTATATTGAATGGAGCCCACAGTATCTTTTGACGTAGTATCCTCTTGTACTTCCGATACGGCATCTGTAAAAGCTGCCGCCTTTGGCAGGACAATAAATCCTTCTTTATCTAAAGCTAAGAATGCTTCTTCATTGGCAAAAATCTTATTTTCCATTACATCAGACGTATAATTCGTCTCGTTCTCCGCTACATTCCAAAGCTGGAAGTTCTCAAAACAGTAATTCAATAAATTGGTGGTATCCACATAATGATTGGGTGTTTTTTCATTCATTACCACACAAATCAATGTCATACCATCCCGCTCTGCGAAGGTGACCAAAGTATTATTTGCCGCCGTGGTGTAGCCGGTTTTTCCTCCGATACATCCATCATAGAGATATCGTACATCACCTTCATATTGATTTAACATTTTGTGATGATTACTTAGATATGTTGGTTCCTCGTGTTTATTTGTGGGTGGAATCGTATATCTCTTTGTACTGGTAATCAGACGAAAGGTCTCGTTTTTTAATGCTGCCTGAGAAATTAATGCCATATCATAGGCACAGGTATGGTGAGTCTCATCCGGCAATCCATGAGGATTATTAAAATAAGTATTGTGACATCCTAACTCTGCCGCCTTATCATTCATCATCTGAATAAAGGTATCATAGTCGCCGCCCACATGTTCTGCAATGGCATAGGCACATTCATTGGCGGATTCTAACATCAATGCATACAGACACTGTTCCATCGTCATGACTTCATCCACATCACGCCAGATACCGGACCCTTCCGTCTTATAAACCGCATCTGCAGAAAAGGTTACATTTTCATCTAAGCTACTGTTTTCGATTGCCAAAAGCGCTGTCATAATCTTGGTAATACTCGCCGGATATAATTCCTGGTGGGAGTTCTTCTCATACAATACTGTTCCGGTAGATGCTTCCATGACAATAGCAGATTCTCCAACAACCTCCGGTCCCTCCGGCCAATATTCCTCCGCCTGCACCGGTAATACATTTATCTGAAAAAGACATGCTGCACCTAACAACAGACTTATCCACCTTTTCTTTTTCTTCATCATTCCCAATCCTTCCTAAACTATACAATACTTATAGTATAATATTAGAACTCTTTTTTATCAATATTTTTTTGTACAGGGTTTTTTTCATACGCTTTTTATAGTAAAATAAATGATATTGAATAGAATTCTGGAGGTATTTATGAGATTAAGAAATATACCCGGCTCCCGGGAAATGATTGCAGAAAATAATTGGTGTATTCAGGAACCGGAACAACAAAAGGGACATTGGCATGAAGTATTTGGAAATGACCATCCCATCTATATTGAAATCGGTATGGGAAAAGGGCAATTCTTAACTACCCTTGCAAAACAGAACCCTGACATTAATTATGTAGGAATTGAAAAATATTCCAGCGTACTGTTACGCGGTCTTCAGAAGTTAGAAGAAGAACCTTTGGAAAATGTCCGCTTTATCCGCATGGATGCTGAGACTATCTGTGATGTATTTGCCGAAAATGAAGTATCTAAAATATACCTGAACTTTTCTGACCCATGGCCAAAGGACCGTCATGCCAAACGACGTCTTACTTCACGTCAGTTTTTTGCCCGGTATGATAAGATTCTGAAACCGGAAGGTGTGGTAGAATTTAAAACAGATAATGTAGATTTGTTTGATTTTTCTCTGGAGGAGGTAAAAGAGGCGAACTGGAACTTAGACGCCTTTACCAGAGACCTTCATCATGATGATACCATGAATCAGGGGAATGTAATGACCGAATACGAAGAACGTTTTTCTTCTATGGGAAATCCCATTCACAAGCTGATTGCTTCCCGTTAATACACGCCATAAATAAGAGAGTATTCTATCAGTTATATAAAAGATAGCATACTCTCTTTTCTACATTTTTGGTTGATTTTTGGCTAGTTATCCACAGGATTTTTCACAATTTCCTTAATAATGTGCACAACATGCTCCATTCCTTCCACCGTTACATGTTCTTTCGGACCATGGAATGCATATCCACCAGTGCCAAGATTCGGACAAGGAAGTCCCATAAAACTTAATCTGGCTCCATCAGTTCCGCCCCGAACCGGAAGAGAGATTGGCTCCATTCCAGCTGCCTGAATGGCTTTCCTTGCATTTTCCACAATAAAGAAATTCTTTTCGATTACCTCTAACATATTCCGGTAGCTTTCTGTCAGCTTTAATGTTACGGCACCCTCTCCGTATTTTTGATTCATCTTTTTTTCAATCTCATGAAGCACCTGCTGTCGCTTTTCAAACATTTTACTGTCATGGTCTCGAACAATATAATCAAGATGTGCTTCATTGACATCTCCATGCATTTCATCTAAGTGATAAAAGCCTTCCCGCCCTTCGGTATGCTCCGGTGTTTCCTGCCCCGGCAGCATACTTTGAATCTCGCAGGCAATGGATGCCGCATTTACCATAATGTCTTTTGCAGAACCCGGATGTACATTTACACCTTTTATGGTAAAATGTGCAGACGCCGCATTAAAATTCTCATATGCTACTTCTCCCTCATAATCACCGTCTACGGTATATGCATACTCTGCTTTAAAATAATCAAGGTCAAACAAATCTGCTCCGGCACCTACTTCCTCATCCGGCGTAAATCCAATCCAGATATCTCCATGAGGAATTTTCTCTGCAATGATTTCTTCCATTGCAGTCATAATGTCTGCAATTCCCGCCTTGTCATCTGCTCCCAAAAGTGTGGTTCCATCCGTAGTAATCAAGGTTCTTCCTTTTAAAGACGTAAGATGTGGAAAATCAGATACCTTTATCACATCTCCACTTCCCGGTAATATTACATCTTTTCCGTCATAATCAGGTATTATCTGCGGCTTAATATTCTTTCCCGAAAAAGAAGGCGCCGTATCCATGTGGGCAATAAATCCCATTGATTTTTTATTTTCATACCCTTCTGTTGCGGGAAGTAAACCGTAAACATAGCAATGTTCGTCACGCTTTACCTTTTTTAATCCCATATTTTTTAATTCTTCTGCTAATACATCTGCCAGTGCAAACTGTCTATCCGTGCTTGGAATTACCTCTTTGCCATCTTCTGATGTGGTCCAGTAAGATACATATTTTAAAAGTCGTTCTTCTACTTTCATTTTGTGCCTCCGCTATTTTATTTTATCTCTGTAACTTTTACAGGATTATCACCCTGTGTATAAGAAATCTTAATTTCATCCCCGATACTGTATTTTACAATATCAATAAAATCAGTGTTAGAAAGGTCTATGTCAAAAATATCTTCTTTGCCTTCCAATGCCATATAAATATGGGAGTTTCCATCTATCGTTACCATCAGCAGATTTTTAATCTTTCCGGATACTTCTTTTGTATCTTCACTTACTGCGGCAGAAATTCCATTATTTTTTAATAACTGTTTATAAGACTTTTCACATTCCTTTATAGAATCCCCGGTAGCTACCCACTGATATTTTTGAATATTCACCATAGCATACATTTTTACCAGTCCTGCATCATCCTTCAATGCCATAAAATAAGTTGGCTCTCCGGATATATTTAGCAACAGCGGAAATGTGGCTGTGTAACCCAGATTCTGCACTTGTCCTTCTGCGGAAGACATTGCAGAGCTTTCTGTTGCTCCTTCTACCTTATAGAAACGAGTTTCCATGGTACGCTGATTCATCAGCACAAACCCTACATTTGACTGGTCTCCACTGACACTGGTCACACCGGAATATACCCATACATCATCCTCTAATGCAATATAATTGTAACCGTCTGTGGTCTGAAGACAATCCTTCTGTCCTAAAATGCTATTAAAATATCCATGCTTCAAAGTTCCACTATAATCATATAAATCCATCAGCAGCTCTGCCTGATATACTTTATCAATCCACTGTGGTACCTCATCAATATCATAGCTGGTACAGTCTCCGGTCTGGGCATTGCAGACTACTACTTTTCCTATGGTCTCGCCGCCAAATAAGCCAATATTGAACTTCTTCACCGGACAAATCCAATAAGGAGTTCCTTCATCATCTATTTCAAAGAAAATCTGTTCACTAAAAATATAAGTGGGATATTGGAATCTCAAATGACGGTAAATATTTCGATTTAGATACTCTGCCTTGGAATATTTAATTGGCTTATCCAACTTTACACATTCGGTATCCTGTGTCGCCATATCTATTTTAATATAAGCAGGAATACCATCGCTTTGATTGGTAAGCCATTTGATAGGGCTGGCATATACCAGAGGGGTGACACGTACCGGACGGTTATTTACATTAATCTGTGTATAGTCGTCAGATACTTCAAACTGAGATACCATATCTACCATGCTTCCCATTTTCCGGTCTCCTAAAAGAGCTGCCGAATCTTTATCTAAAATAGGAATGGTATTGTAATCTACCTGGGAAATATCCTCCGTAAAATTCCTTTCCTCCACGCTCATTAACTTCTGATACTTCTTAGCATTTACAATGGGAGAAGACAGTATCGTTCCAACAACAAGAATAATCAGTAATGCCCCAATGATTCCAAAACCGATTTTCGCAATATTTCCTACTTTAATATCAATATTTATGGAACCCCTTTTCCATTCTATTCTCTGATGTGTTCTTATCGTTTTTCGAATGATTGCAAAAATACTAAATAACGCAATGCCGCCCATTAAGAATATCCAGGTTCCAATGGAATGTATGTTAAGTGCCGGAAGCGTTATATAATAGTAAAGAAATGCCGCTAATAATACCACCAATGTTATTATAATATTTCTTGTTATTTTTTTCATACCATGTCTCCTTTTGTATTATTCAGATAGTACAATTTTACTATCTTATCGATATGGTGTCAAGGAATATAAATTTTCTAAAAAAAATGTAAAAAAGTTCTTGATTTTCTTAATGATTTATTATATAATGATTCTTGCGTTGGTGATAACGCAACAACGAATAAGCGCTTCTAGCTCAGTTGGTAGAGCACCTGACTCTTAATCAGGGTGTCCAGGGTTCGAGCCCCTGGAGGCGCATTTACAAAAGCACTGTTTTCGATGACGAAGAGCACGAGGATGGTGTTTTTTTTCGTCTGATTTTATTTTTTCTTTCCATTTAGTACATCATCAACCTCTTTGATACATTTTTGTAAATGTATCATTTTTTTTTGCAGTGACTGTTTTTCATAGGCCATTTCTGTTAATCTTTGTTTTACATTCTTTTTTCGTTTCATATGTCACCTAATTTACATATTTTTTTTATTATATGCAAATATCGTGCTTTTTAGAACAAAGTGAACAATTTCGCTAAAAAATCCTTATGAGTAATCAAATGATTTCTCATAAGGATTATGTATTACATGTTTGCAATTAATGCTGCTATATCTTCCGGACTCATTTTTCTATTAGGGTCAGATAAATCCGGCATTACAGTATTTTCTTCTGATGCTTCTATTTTCGGCTCTTCGATTGTATCCGGAAGAGCTTCTTCTCCGTTGCCTACACCACCTGCAATTAATGCTGCTATATCTTCCGGGGTCATCATCCTATTTGCATTCGGTTCCTCTGCCACGGTTTCCTCAGCTACTACTTCCTCCGGTATTATCTCTCCATCCAACATAACTTCTTCAATTACAGGCTCCTCCATGACTTCTTCTGTCACAGCTTCTAATTCTGGCTCTGCTTCTTCTGTTATAGAACTTTCTTCTTCTACTTGTTCCGGCTCTTCGATTTCAGTTTCTTCTTTTATTGGTTCCGGTTCTTTGATTTCAATTTGACCCTTTAAAGAATCCTCTAACTGCTGCATCTTTGCCAACAGTTCCTTTTGTCCTTCTTCTACCTTAACAAATGCTTCTGACTGATTATCTTCCTTGCCGCTGCCTGTCTGTGTTACGATACCGTCTATTGCATCTTGTATCTTCAACATTTCTTCGATTACTTTGTCATTGGAATTCATAATAGCATTGGCATTCTCTTTGCTTCTGCTTACGGTAAGCTTTGCTACCTTCTTTTGATCCTGCATAAGTGCATCCAAAAGTCCGCTGATTTTCTGATGATTTACTTCACCGGCAGTTGCAAGGGGGGTAATTTTTTTATCTAATTCATCTATCTTTCCACCGGTCTCACGAAAACTTCTGCGCACCTGAAGATAACATGCTTTTTGGGAAGTCATAAGATTATTATACTGTTCTTCCCTTTTTAGATTATTCCAATCTCTTAGCTGCATCGTTCCACTTATCACCAAATATACTGCTATCAAAAGTATCAGACTTGTGATTCCCAGCACTATATAGTTGTGGGGTGCATTGACAATAATATAAATATCTGCCATTGCTGCTATAACCGCAACTAGTGATGCAAGTAAAACCTTAATCTTGTGTACATTGCCATTTCCCATATCTTTTTCCTCCACACTTGTGAAAATTTTTAGGAAATGTTCCCGAGGTGATTTGAACACCCGACCTACCGCTTAGGAGGCGGTCGCTCTATCCAGCTGAGCTACGGAAACAAAAAAAATTTATATATGGTAATTAATCCGGCCCTGCATCCAGATGATTCCCTTAAATCTGCGCCCAATGGCAGGTTCTCCTAATAAATCCTTCTGATTAATGCATACATCAAATACCAGATTATTACTTTCTACTGTCATAACATAACTTTTTTCTGAAGTTATATTGTTTTCCACTGTATAGAAATTCAGGATTTCTCCCATAATGCTATACTGGTCGCTTTCAATTCCATAAGGCATAAAATAAGTATCAACAATAGAAAGAATATCCTCCTTCATGACTCTTTTGGAAATCATAGAATACGTATCAATATCTTCTAATGTCAGACTTTCTATTGCCTCTTCGTCTCCATCTCTTGCAGCTGCAATAAGATGGCTTCTTTTCTGGTTATAATTTTCACCACTTTTTATCTGAGATTCATTTTTATATATTGGAAAAACAATTTTTCCACCGGCAGATAATGCGGACAGGGTAGTATTTACAGGAATTCTTCTTGCTACACTTGTTTTCTCCTGCAAATATTCAATTACATTCTGCAAATAAAAAATCAAAGTGACGCCTATACGCAATTCATCACAGACCCCTGCATATGCTTCTTTATCAGAATGTCTCTCTACTTCTACTTTTTCTTCAGTAGATATTCCACTACCGATAAAATAAGGATAATAATAATCCATCTGAAATTTTTCTTCTATATATTCACCACGGACTGAAATTCCTATGGCTTCTCCAAACTCTTTGCTTAACTCAGCAAAAACGTTACCTTCCGCATCTTCGGTAATTATCTTATTATCCGGATTTTTTATAATGTCATTTATCAAAACATCTAAATCCTTCTTTTTCTTCAGATTTTTAAATCCTATACTTCTCAAATAATCGTGCATGCTCTCACTCCCTTCATGGGAAACTTCTCTTTTTATTATATAATACAAAATATTCTTTTTCCACACAATTTTTAATATTTTTTAAAATATGTGGATTACCTGTTCTGTCAAACATCTTGGGTGGATTTCTTTTACTTTTAGTTCTATGATTTTCGGTTGAAATGGATTTTCTGTCTGTTCAATTACTACTGCACATGTTCCATCTTCTAACTGTAACTGTGTTCCTACAGGATATCTGGCTATTTTATTTTTTAATAATTCTGCCATTTTTGCATCATATCTGTGACTATCACCTATTTCCTCTAAGGCTTTGGACAGAGACTCTCTTTTTTGCTCCATTCCGCACATGATGCCATCCATAGTGTCACATATCTGTATGATTCTGCATTCTGTTTCCTGATTTTTCTGTTTTAATGGATAACCGCTTCCATCCATTTTCTCATGATGAGACAATATCATTTTTTTTGCTATTTCCGGTATCCATGCTTCCTGCTCCAAAGCAGTATATGCGAGAATGGTATGTTTCTTTAACTCAAATATTTCTATAGGCGTCATTTTTTCTAAATGACAATCCGTATAATTTACATTGGTATAACACAATCCCAAATCGTGCAAAAGCGCTCCCAAAGCAAGATTTTCCATTTGCTTTTTGGAAAATTCATATTCTTTTCCAAGAATAAGACACCAGATAGTCGTATATATAATATGCTGATACAGATTTCCCATACGCTCTTCCATATCAATTACTTTTTTATTCTCTATCTGGCAGACTTCTCCTGTTATTTTCTCTGCAAGACCCTGCAGCTTTTTTAATCTCTCGTTCTCTTTATATACATGATGAGCCAATATCTCTTCTAATTCTTTCTGGAATTTTATTATTCTCTTCTTTTCCAGATAAAAATTGGGTTTCTCATACAATTCGTACTTATCCTGAATAAAAACATCCTGAATATTTAGCGCGATTAATGATTCCTTGTATGACTTATCTATACTTGTTCCTTTTTCTAAAAGAACCTGTCCATTTTCCAAATACACAGACTGGGCGAGTATCTCATTTCCGGTTAATTCTGATATACGATATTTCCTCATCTTGTACTCCTGATTATTATTCGGGCTTCTTTGCACTTACTCCCATTGCAATATTCAATGCTTCTTTTTCTTCATACGCTAAAACAATTACAGAATTTCCGTCAATAATTTCTTTAATATAAGTATAGCAGCCCTCTCTGGTATGCATTGCATTAATAATAAATCCATCATTTTTCTGATCCAGTAATGCCAGTGAAAAACTAAGTTTTCCACCCATTTCATTAAAAGCATCGTATTTTACCATTCCTACCTTCTGGAAGGTGAATTTTAAATTATTAAATATTTTCTCTATATTTTCTTCATTTCTTTTTTCAGATACTAACAGTTCTTCTACCTGATGGATTCTTTTTACCAAATTATCTTCTAATGATTTTGCATCTTTGCCTACCATAAAGGATTCATATTTTTTCTTGAGCTTGCTTGTCTTTACCATATTAACAATCAAAAGAATGAGAAGTATTAACATGACTCCTGCCATGATTGCAAAGGTAAGTAAAAAATCGTCTGCTGTAAATTCTAAGTGTAAAAATTCTGATATCATAAGTGCCTCCATCCATATAGAACATATGTTTGTTTATTTTCTATTCATGTATTGACTGGAATAATTCCATAATTCTTTCTAATTCATCGGTAGAATAGTAATCAATTTCAATCTTTCCTTTTTGATTATCTTTCTGATGAATCGCAACTTTAGTTCCCATAATTGCCTTCAGCTTCTGTTCCATATCTTCATAAAATACAGACAAGCTATCATCCACTGGCTGCTTTTGCTTTTCCGGTTTTTGTTTTTGTAATTTCTTTACTAACTTTTCTGTTTCTCGAACACTGAGCTTTTCATCAAAAATCTGCTGTGCAAAAGCATACTGCTGTTCATTATCTGTAATACCAAGTAAAGCCCTGGCATGTCCGGTAGAAATCAAATCATCAATGACCATCTGCTGAACACGCTCGTCTAATTTTAGCAAACGCATGGAGTTGGTAACTGCTGTTCTTGATTTTGAAACCCGCTCTGCTACTTCGTCTTGTTTCAGATTAAACTCATTTAAAAGTCTTTTATATGCCAATGCTTCTTCGATTGGATTCAAGTTTTCTCTCTGTATATTTTCAATCAAAGAAATTTCTACAATTTCCTGTTCTGTAAGATTTTTAATAATAACAGGTACTTCTTTTAATCCTGCAAGCTTAGCTGCACGCCATCTTCTTTCCCCTGCGATAATTTCATAATAGTCTTTTTTATCCTGTACCAATAATGGTTGTAACACACCGTACTGCTTCAAGGATTCTGATAATTCTAACAAGGCATCTTCATCAAAATTCTTTCTGGGCTGTTCCCTGTTTGGTTCTACTTTTCCTATTTTTACGAATGTAACATCCTTATCAGGCTCTGCCCTTTTTGCAGATGCAGTTTCTGCTGTATTATTTCCACTTCCGACTTTATCTGTAATAAGGCTATCTAATCCTTTTCCTAATCCACCTCTTTTTACTGCCATCTTATACATCCTCTCTTTCTATTACTTCTTTTGCCAACAGACGATAGCTTTCTGCTCCGGCAGATTTTGAATCATATAAATTAATGGGAAGACCATGACTGGGAGCTTCTGCTAAACGAATATTTCTTGGAATGATTGTTTTATAAATAGTAGTATTCAAATTATTTTTTACATTTTCAACTACCTGCAAGGATAAATTTGTTCTTGCATCATACATAGTGAAAACGACCCCCTCCATATGGAGGTTCGGATTCAATCTCTGCTGTACCAGATTGATGGTATGTATCAGCTGGCTCAATCCCTCTAATGCATAATACTCACATTGGATCGGAACTAATACCGTATTAGCTGTAGTCATTGCATTAATGGTAAGCATATTTAAGGAAGGAGGACAATCAATAATAATAAAATCAAAATCATCCTGTATATAATCTACTTCATTTTTTAAAATATATTCCTTTTCGTTAATTCCAAGTAATTCTATCTCTGCTCCAGCAAGATTTACGTTAGAAGGTATTAACTGCAATCCTTCAATTTCTGTTTTTATCATGCTTTCTCGAATTGTACATTCTCCCAGCATAAGTTCATATACCGTGTTTTCCAATCCTTCTTTTTCAATGCCAAGTCCACTGGTTGTATTTCCCTGAGGGTCTAAATCAATAGTCAGTACTTTTTTCCCTGTTTCGGCAAGACATGCTGATAAATTTATTGCAGTAGTTGTTTTACCAACTCCACCCTTCTGATTCGCAATAGCAATAATTCTTCCCATGATAATTTCCTTTCTTTTTGTGCTTTTCTTATTATATCACTTTTCGACATGTAATTCTACATTTATTTCAATGTTTCACGTGAAACATTCTTAAAGATTTATTATGTTATTATTATCTATGTTATTACTATTTTCTATAATAGAACAAATAGACAAGTCCACTTTTAACTCTTCCCTCACTCATGTGGAACTTAATCATTTCACGCTCGGAGCACTGTTATTTGATATAATAATTACTCTTGTGCAACATAATTGACTCTTGTGCAACATAATTACTTTTGTGTAAAATGATTACTCTTATTCGACATAATTACTTTTGTTCGACATGATTACTCTTGTGTAATATAATTACTCTTATGTAAAACATATCACACTTACATGGCAATTTTAAGCTAAATGTAATAGCGTACTCAGTAGTGCGCATTTTTAACGGAGCGTTTTTATATGATAGATAATTGCAACGCAATTTCCTATCATATAAAAAAGGAGATGTTTCACGTGAAACATCTCCTTTCTCAAAAAATGTTAATCAAATTATTTTTAATTGCAAATATTGCAGCTTGTGTCCTATCAGATACATCAATCTTTTTAAAGATACTGGAAATATGATTTTTTACAGTACGTTCACTAATATTAAGTTGTTCCCCAATATCTTTATTATAAGAACCGAAAGCCATAAGCTTTAATACTTCTATTTCTCTTTTTGTCAGTAACTCTAACTTTTCTTTATCAATATCTCGTTCTATCATCTTAGAATTTAATAAAGGAATTAAATTTGGCTGGATATAACTTTCTCCCTGAATCACACTTATTATTGCTTTTTTCAATTCATTTGAATCAGAATCTTTTAACATATAGCCATCAATTCCAATTTCTACTGCTTTTAATAAATATTCAATTTCATTATGGACTGTAAGGATAATTACCTTCGTATCTATTTTCTGTTCTTTTATTTTTTCTAACACTTCTAATCCATTCATATTTGGCATATTAATATCTAATAGAAGAACCTGTGGAATATTCTTTTCTAATAATTCTAAACATTCCACTCCATCACTTGCCTCCCCTGTTACGACAATATCCCCTTCTAATTCTAATAATTGTTTTAACCCCTCCCTGACCATAGAGTGGTCGTCTGCTATCATAATCTTAATTGCCATTTATTCTTCCTCCTTATCAATAGGAATTTCGACCAGAATGGTTGTACCTTCTCCTACTATTGATTCAATCTTTATTTTTCCGGATAATAGATATACTCTTTCTTTCATCATAGAAATTCCAAACCCGGAACCATCCTCTCTATGCAAATGCCGGATACTTTCTACATCAAATCCACATCCGTCATCTTTTATCTGCAGATTTATTTTTTCACTTTCGTATGAAACCAATATCTTGATATGATGGGCATTAGCATGTTTTCTGATATTATTACATGCTTCCTGCACGATTCTTAATATGGTAAGAGAAACAAGTGGTGATAATTTTAAACTTACTCCTTCTGTTTTATAATCCACCAAAAAGTTTCCTGTGTTTTGCAGCTTAGCAACCTCCTGCTCCAATGTGACCTCTAAACCAATATCGTCCAAAGACATAGGTCTTAAGTTATAGATTACATGACGCATGTCTTCTATAATTTTTCGCACCATTTTTGACATAGTCTGAAGCTCTAACTTACATCTTACCGTATCAATATCCATTAATTTTGTACAAAACTCAATCTTATGTACCATCCCTGTAAGACTTTGCACGATGGAATCATGTAATTCTCTGGCAATCCTCTGACGCTCCAATTCTTGTATTTCCAATATTTTTTTCCGAAAGATTTCATCTTCTTCCATTAATACTTCTTTATCTTCTGCTGCTCTTGTATTTTCCCTAACATGTTTTAATACATTTTCTAACTCTAATAAGTGTTCATTGAAATTAGAAATTTCTGATTCTAATTTTTCAATTTCTTTCTTAATCTGGGATTGTTCTTTCTTTAAAGCTTCTATTTTTTCATAACTTTCATGATTGATATCACGGGGGGAAAAGGATTCATAATTCTTGTCCAAAGAACTTTCCAGAGTATAAATAAATTGTATATTCTCTTTTAATAGAAGTTCCGTTTTTTTGTAATCACACTCAAGAGAAATCTTTTTTTCATACATTTCCTGATGTATTTTTTCTAAATATTCTGTTACCATATTTCTCCTTACAGAACATATGTTCTATATCATTATTTTTAAATTACAGATAATTTAATTCTATATCATTTTAAATTATATTTAAAGATTAATTTTGATTTTTTATTTGTATATCTGAATCAATTCGTCTATAATAATAGAAAGAGAAAAAATGTTGAGGGAGGACTGCTCTACATGAAAAAACAAATTCGTAATTTTTTACTTCTTACAACGATAACTACCATAACGATTCATGGTATCAATAAAGCAATTAGTGTTTCTTCTGTTATGAAGAACCTACTTAAAACGGATAAAGGAAGATTTTTTACCTGGAGATACGGAGAGATATTTTATACCAAACAAGGAAAGGGGAGTCCTGTTCTTTTAGTTCACGATTTGAATCCTGCTTCCTCTTCTTATGAATGGGAAAAATGTATTAAGCACCTGGCTAAAAATCATACGGTTTATGCCCTGGACCTTTTGGGATGTGGCAGAAGCGATAAACCAAATATGACCTACAGCAATTATCTTTTTGTTCAACTTATTACAGATTTTATTAAAAACGTAATTGGAGAAAAAACAGATGTTGTTGTGACAGGAGAATCTTCTTCCTTTACTTTAATGGCATGCAATATGAATCCGGAAGAATTTAATAAAATCATTGTCATTAACCCCAGCAATCTGATGGAGCTTTGTGCAACGCCAAACAAAGAAAAAAATGCTTTGAAGTTTTTAATTGATATGCCTATTATTGGTACTTTGATTTACAACATTGTCTTTTACAACAAAAACATATCAAAGCTTTTTGAAGAGAAATATTATTACAAGGGACATATGGTATCTACCAAAGTTTTAGATACTTATTATGAAGCAGCACATCTTCAAAATGGAAAAGGAAAATATCTCCTTTCCAGTATAAAAGCAAATTATACCAATATTAATATTGTCCATGCTTTGAAAAAAATAAATAACAGCATTTACCTTATCGGCAGCCGGGAACAAAATGGTATTACAGAAATCATGAATTCCTATGTTGCATACAATCCATCCATTGAAGCTTCTTATGTAGAGAATTCCAAATATCTTCCTCAATTAGAAGTTCCGGAAAAATTGATGGAGGTATTAAACCTTTATTTAGAATCGAAATAAAAAATTTCAAGAAATAGAAAGAGATATGAAATTGTTTGATGATTTCATATCTTTTTTGTACGCAACTTATATCACTAAGTTTCCAAAAAAGGCTTTCTGTTTTCCATTCATTCCATTTTACTGAATTGGATTTTTGGACGGTGTACCCGCCTTTCTTGGATACGTTTTTGGTGTTTTCTTCACTTTTTCTATTTGAACAAAGGACCGTTCCGCGTCTGTTTCTACTAAGCGGAATTTTTTTACATCTTTTATTCTTCCTCCCAGAAGAAAAACTGCTTTCTTTGATTGATTCACTTCCTCTTCTATTTCTCCTGATTTATAAGAAATAAAGTTTCCGTGCAATGCCACAAAGGGTAAACAATACTCACTTAAAGATGCAAGGTTCGCCACTGCCCTGGAAACACACAAATCAAACTGTTCCCGGTATTCCGGTTTTCTTGCCATCTCCTCTGCTCTTCCATGGATAGCAGTTATGTTTTCTAATTTTAATGCAGCAATCACTTCATTTAAAAAATTAATTCTTTTATTCAGGGAATCCATCAATACAATTTCCAGTTCTGGAAAAGCTATCTTTAAGGGAATTCCCGGAAAGCCTGCACCGGTTCCCAAATCTAAAACCTTTAAATTCTGATTCAAATCCATCTGTTGGATAAGACTTAAGGAATCCAGAAAATGCTTTTCTACTACTTCTTCAAATTCGGTAATAGCAGTCAGATTCATTACCTTATTTTTTTCTATCAACATTTCATAGTAAGTAAGAAATTGCTGCAGCTGATTCTCGGAAAGTTCAATTTGTAATTTGTTTAATCCTGATTTAAGTTTTGTCAAATTATATTCCATAGGCGCTCCATTATTTTTCTTTCTTTTGATTGTGATACATCTGTTCTAAATATACTAAAAGGACAGAAATATCTGCAGGTGACACTCCCGAGATTCTGGATGCCTGTCCTACACTTACCGGCTGATATAAATTCAATTTCTGCTTTGCTTCGATGCGCAGACTGTTTACCTGGTCATAATCAAAATGCTCCGGCAGCTTCTTGTTCTCCAGCTTCTTAAATTCCTTTACCTGCTTCATCTGCCGCTTAATGTATCCATCATACTTAATGCTGATATTTACCTGTTCTACCACATCATATTTTAGCGTTGGACGCTCCAAATCAATTTCTGCCAAATCTTCATAACATAATTCCGGTCTGCGAATCAACTCCGCCAAAGTCGTTCCGTTTTTCAAAGGTGTACTGTTATGTTCCTCTAAAATTTTCTGAGTCTTTGCATTGGCGCCAATATTTACATGCTCTACCCGTTCCACTTCTTCCTGAATCAATCTTTCCTTTTCTACCACCCAGTCATAACGTTCTTTACTGATTAGCCCAACTTCATATCCTTTCTTAGAAAGGCGTAAATCTGCATTATCCTGGCGCAAAAGTAAGCGATATTCCGCTCTTGAAGTCATCATGCGGTAAGGTTCTTTATTATCCTTTGTTACCAGGTCATCAATCAAAACGCCAATATAAGATTCTGAACGGTCTAAAACCAGAGGTTCTTTTCCTAATACTGACATAGCTGCATTGATTCCTGCTACTAATCCCTGTCCGGCTGCTTCTTCATAACCGGAGCTTCCATTAAACTGACCTCCAGAAAAGAGCCCCTTAATCTTCTTAAATTCAAGTGTTGGATTAAGCTGTCTTGGATTGATACAATCATATTCAATGGCATAGGCATTTTTTACAATCTTTGCATTCTCTAATCCCGGAACCGTGCGGTACATTTCATATTGAACGTCTTCCGGAAGGGAACTGGACATTCCACCAATATACATCTCATTGGTATACTTTCCTTCCGGTTCAATAAATACCTGATGTCTTTCTTTATCCGCAAACTTTACCACCTTATCTTCAATGGAAGGACAATATCTCGGGCCCGTTCCTTCAATAATTCCCGCATAAATCGGAGAACGGTCCAGATTATTTTTAATAATCTCATGGGTCTTCAAATTAGTGTAAGTCAGCCAGCAGGATTCCTGTTCTATCTGAACATCTTCCGGATTAGTAGTAAAGGAAAAAGGAACTACCCTCTCATCTCCCTTTTGTTCCTGCATTTTTGAAAAATCAATAGAACGTTTATCTATTCTTGCCGGAGTTCCAGTCTTAAAGCGGAACATTTCTACACCGTTCGCTTTTAAGGAATCCGTCAGATGGTTTGCCGGCTGCAATCCATTTGGTCCGGTATAATTAATTACTTCACCATAAAGACATCTTGCCTTTAAGTATGTACCGGTACAAAGGACCACTGCCTTACTATGATAAACTGCCCCGGAAAAAGTTTTTACTCCTTTTATCCTGCCATCTTCCACAATGATTTCCGATACTTCTGCCTGACGAATGGTAAGATGCTGGGTATTTTCCATGGTCATTCTCATGGTCCTACTGTATTCCGCTTTATCTGCCTGGGCACGAAGAGAATGAACTGCAGGTCCTTTCGATACATTTAACATCTTTGACTGAATAAATGTCTTATCTATATTTTTTCCCATCTCGCCGCCAAGAGCATCAATTTCTCTTACCAGATGTCCCTTAGAACTTCCTCCAATATTGGGATTACAAGGCATCAGAGCAATGCTTTCTACACTTACAGTAAATACAATCGTTTTCAACCCAAGTCTTGCACAGGCAAGAGCTGCTTCGCATCCTGCATGACCGGCTCCTACTACTACCACATCATAATTTTCTTCTATATAAGGCATTCTTTTATCCTTCTTTCTATTTTAAATTCCTATTTCATGACTTATCTTATATTTTTAACCTAATTCCTATCTCATGTCTTATCACGTATTTCTATCTCAAAATTTATCTTATATTCTTATTATAATTTCTTTCTTGCATTAAATTACCGCTTTAAACAACAATAACAGGTAATTTTATTTTCCCATGCAGAACTTACTGAATATCTCATTTACCAAATCTTCGCCCACTGCTTCTCCAATAATACTTCCCAATTCTTCATAAGCGCTCATTAAATCAATAGAATAAAAGTCTTCCGGCATTTCGTTTTCAATACTCTGCTGTACCAGCTGAAAACTATGAAGTGCGGACTGCAACGCTGTTTTCTGTCGAACATTTGTAATATATATTTCATCATTAAAGGATATTTCTCCCTGGAAAAACATTTCCTTTATAGTATCTTCTAACTTATCAATTCCGGTCCGCTCCTTTGCTGATATAGAAATCACCGGCTTTTCTATCTTCTTTTCTTCCAATACTCCTCTTAATACTTCTTCCGAAGTAACCTGTGATAAATCTGATTTATTCAACAAAATCACTGCTTTCTTATCCGAAAGCATAGAAATAATCTCTTCGTCATTTTTATCTAACTCCGTAGAAGAATCTACTACATAAATAATTAAATCTGCATTTAATAAATATTCTTTTGCCTTATCTACTCCAATTTTCTCCACAATATCTTCTGTATCACGAATTCCGGCGGTATCTACAATATTTAAAGTAATACCATTTAAGTTAATCTGCTCTTCCAACACATCTCTGGTAGTTCCTGCAATATCTGTTACGATTGCACGTTCTCTTCCCAGAAGCACATTCATCAAAGAAGATTTTCCCGCATTTGGTTTTCCAATAATCACCGTGTTAATTCCTTCTTTTAATAAGGCTCCATTTTCCGAAGAGGCTAACAAAGCTTCTACCTCACCGGACACCTCATTCATGATATCCATCAGCTCTTCACCATAGCCGTCTATAGAAAAATGCTCCGGGTCATCCAGCGCCGATTCAATAAAAGCAATTTCATGAATTACCTTTCCACGAATCTCTTTTATCTTCTCTTTTACTTTTCCCTGAAGCTGATGAATCGAAGATTCTAATGCAAAATCATTTTTTGCATTAATTACATCAATCACAGACTCTGCTTGGGACAAATCAATTCTTCCATTTAAAAAAGCACGCTTTGTAAATTCTCCCGGTTCCGCCGGTCTTGCTCCATACTTGATAACCGTTTCTAAAATTCGTTTCATCACAAGGGTTCCACCATGGCAGTCTATTTCTACCGTATCTTCTGTGGTATAACTATTGGGAGCCTTCATAATCAATACCATAACTTCATCAATTATTTTTTCACCATCACAAATATAGCCATAATGTATGGTATGGCTTTGCTGTTCGGATAACTTTTTCTCTCCTTTTTTCGCTCGATATATCTTATCAATAACGGTAAAGGCTTCCTCTCCACTGATTCGTACAATTCCAATTCCGGAATTTGTCATGGCTGTTGCAATGGCGGTAATTGTATCTGTTTTCATAATGGCTCCTTTATAAAAATATTCTTTACATTCTAACATGTCAAAAGGCTTTCTCATTATAACATACTGTCATAGTTTGAGAAAGCCTTTGGTAAGAAACATATTATCTTTTTAAAGTAACTACCACATGTCTGTAAGGTTCTTCTCCTTCGCTGTGTGTACTTACATAACGGTCATTCTGTAATGCAGAATGAATCACTCTTCTTTCAAATGGGTTCATCGGTTCTAAGGAAACCGGACGTTTTGTTCTTTTTACTTTATAAGCAATATTCTTTGCAAGATTTTCCAGAGTTTCTTTTCTTCTCTTTCTATAATCCTCCGTGTCCAGCTTTACCTTAACATATTCATTTACTTTTTTTCCAACTGCAAGATTTGTTAAATACTGAAGAGAGTCAAGAGTCTGTCCACGTTTTCCGATTAAAACTCCCATTTCGCTTCCCTTTAATTCTACATCAATATTCTTACCGTCTTCGCTCTTGGTAATCATGAGCTCTACTTCCATATCCATTGCACGAAAAACGTCATCTAAAAATTCACGTACAAAATCTTCTACATCCGATTTCTTACGAATTTTGATTTTTGCCATCTTGCTACCGATTCCAAGGAAACCGCTGCTTCCTTTTTCAATTACTTCATATTCAATTTTATCACTAGTAGTTCCAAGCTTTACCAGACCTTCTGTAATAGCATCATCTACTGTTTTTGCTGTTACTTCTATAAATTCCATGACCATTCCCCCTACTTATTGTTACGTTCATTGAATTCTTTTACCATATTTGCCTTTTCTAAAAGACTTCCCTTCTTCGCAGTCTTTGCATATTCTTCTGTCTTGCGAAGTTTTTCTTCCTTTTCCTTCACGCTCATTGGCTCCTGAATATTTCTGGTATTCATCTTTGCCGCATTTGCAATCTGATTCTGATAAATTCCTCTTTTTTCTTTCTTCTTCTTAGCTTTTTCTCTATTCTTCTCAATGATAGCATCCAAGTCCAGATTTTCCATACGCTTGTTAATAATCAACTGCTGAATACAACGGATTACCGCACCCGCAATCCAGTAAAGGCCAAGACCTACCGGCACACCGAAACACATGAACAATGAGAATAAAGGCATCATCATATTCATGGTCTTCATCTGTCTTGCCATAGCATCGTTACCATCACCGGAAGAAGCTGTCGGCATCAACTTGATATTAATGACCTGAGTCAGATAAGAAACAAGCGGTATTGCAATCGCTGAAATAATTAAAATAAAATCTTTCTCACTCCATCCATTTTTCAGCATAGAAAATGGAGTATTAGCAATATTGATACCTAAAAAATTGTTTAAGTGAGATACTTCTGTTGCCGTTGAACTGATAATATCAGTCAATCCGGAAAAACTTTCCTTTAATACTTCCCAACCATGACTAGGAAGTGCATAGAGTACATCAATGATAGAATTTGTTGTAGATGTGGCAGTATCAAAATTCAAACCATACATTGGTCTGACACCAACATCACTTACAAATTTCTCAATGATATCCTTAAATCCAGATACATTTACTATTTTATCTACCAACGGAGTATAAACTTCCTTCACACTGCTTACATAAGCAGGTACATTATATACTACACGGTACATCGCAAAAAGAATCGGCATCTGAATAATCATCTGAACACAGCTTCCGGTTGGAGAAACACCATATTTCTCATAAATCGCCTGTGTTTCTTCATTCATTTTCATCATAGAAGCCTGGTCTTTTTTATTCTGATATTTCTTACGAATCTCATTGATTTCAGGCTGCATTTTTTGTGATAACTTTGAAAACTTCTGCTGCTTATAGGTCAGCGGAATCATTGCCATATAAATAACAAACGTAAATAGAATAATACAAATACCTAGGTTCTGAATTCCAAATACTTTATCCAGAAACAGATACAGATAATTCATAATATAACCGATTAACTTTGCTATTGGACCAATAATTTTACCGGAATATTGGGTCAAAATAATCTGTGTCAATGTAAAAAACCTCCTATATTATGGAACTGGATCATATCCGCCTTTTGAAAAGGGATTACATCTTAATATTCTCCACCCAGCTAACATAGAACCTTTTACAGCCCCATACTTTTCAATCGCCTGTAATCCATAAGTAGAACACGTTGGATAATAAGGGCACTTGGTAGTTTTTAAAGGTGATAAATATTTTCTATAAAACTTTATTATCGCAATTAATATTCTTTTCAAAACATTCCATCTTCTTTTCTAAAATAATTTCCAAACTATTGTTTTAAGATGTGATGAAGATTTCCAAGGTGTATCAAAGCGCTTTCTGTCTCATGATAAGTGATATGTTTGGCTGATACCCTTGCAATGACTACAATGTCCAAACCACTATTGAACATCTCTTCCTGTAATCTGTATGCTTCTCTTACTAATCTTGTAATGTGATGTCTTATAACACTATTTCCTACTTTTTTACTAACTGATATTCCTAATCTGTTTCTGTCTAAATGATTTTCCAGAACATACATAACAAAGTAACGATTAGCATAAGATGTCCCATTTTTATACACATTCTGGAAATAACTGTTTTTCTTCAATGATTCAGAGAACTTCATATAAATGTTTCCTCATTCCTTGAGATTCCTCGAGTAAGAAGAAAGACCACAAAGTTGTGGCCTAAGCTGATAATTTTTTTCTTCCTTTTAATCTTCTTGCAGCCAATACTTTTCTTCCGCCTGCTGTACTCATTCTAGCTCTAAATCCATGAACCTTAGATCTTGATCTCTTTTTTGGTTGAAATGTCATCTTCATAGGTATCCACCTCCTCTACGTTAAAAAACATCACTTTTGATTATAACAAAAAATCCCTTTAAGTCAAGCTATTTTGCAACTTTTTTCATAGTAAAAAAATCTCACCACTATATATATTAATAGAAAATTTCTTTTATCAACATCTAGTTTTTCATAAAAATCTCTTAAAAATACTTTTCCACAAAACTAACATGCTATATTATTAATAAGGAAGAAACACATTTCATCCACAATTTATTCACATTTTTGGCGTTTACATAAAGTTATCCATAATTTGTGGATAACTTGTGGAAAACTTTTTGATATCATGTTCATATAAAAACATCCTGTTTATTTAAAGCTGAAAAAATCGGCTTTTCTTTCGCTGTAGATATGTTTATAATACATTTTTGGATAAAATAAGGCAATTTTTATTATTTTGGCAATCCCCTATACCTTTCTAATTTTTTAATTGATTATTTAGGCGATTTGGGTTATTATAGAGTATGGAAGACTATGAATATATAAAATAGAAAGAAGCTTGGAGAACTATATGGAACTTATTTTAGAAAAATGGGATGAGATTTTACGCACTGTCAAGGAAGAATATGAGATTTCCGACATTGCTTTCGATACTTTTTTAAAACCATTAAGTGTCTACAGTATTGAAGATATGAAACTCTACATACTGGTACCTTCAGAACAGATTGGTGTAAATTATATTTCCAAAAGATACACACTTCCGATTAAGGTAGCCGTTGCAGAGATTACAGGAATTGAATATGAAATAGAATTTATTCTTCCAGAACAGACAAAGTCTATGAAGTCTTTTCGGAGTAAGAGTCCTGAATTCATTCCAAATTCAGATAGAACAAACCTGAATCCTAACTATACTTTTGACACCTTTGTGGTTGGTGAAAATAATAAATTTGCCCACGCAGCTTCCCTTGCTGTAGCAGAATGTCCGGGACAGGTATACAATCCTCTCTATATTTATGGAGGACCGGGACTTGGTAAGACTCACTTAATGCAGTCTATCGGACACTTTATCTTAAAGCAGCAGCCGGACAAAAAGATTCTTTACGTTACTTCGGAAGAATTTACGAATGAAGTAATTGATTCCATTCGTAACGGTAATGCATCTGCCATGACAAAGCTTCGTGACAAATACCGTACGGTAGATGTCTTAATGATTGACGACGTTCAGTTTATTATAGGAAAGGAAAGTACCCAGGAAGAATTCTTCCATACCTTTAATGTACTTCATTCTGCCGGAAAACAGATTATTCTTTCTTCCGATAAACCGCCGAAAGAAATGGAAACCTTAGAAGAGCGTATCCGTTCTCGTTTTGAATGGGGACTTCTTGCAGATGTCGGTTATCCTGATTATGAAACACGTATGGCAATCCTTCGCAGAAAGGAAGAAGTAGATGGGTTCCAGTTAGATGATCAGATTCTGGATTATATCGCAACCAATATTAAGTCTAATATTCGTGAACTGGAGGGAGCCTTAAATAAGCTGCTTGCTTTTTCCAATCTGGAGCACACCGATATTACCATGGAAATTGCAGTTCGTGAATTACAAAATATCATTTCCCCGGACAAGCCGCGAGAGATTACCCCTCAGCTTGTCATAGAAATTGTTTCAGAACACTTCAATATTTCTACGGACCAAATGATTTCTAAGAACCGTAGTAATGAGATTGCGCGACCACGCCAGATTGCCATGTATCTGTGTAAGAATATGACAGATACACCATTAGAGACCATCGGCGCATTACTAGGTGGCCGTGACCACTCTACCATTATCCATGGTATCAAGAAGATAACCCAGGAATATGAAGACAATGAAACCTTTCATAATTTAATTGAAACCATTAAAAAGAAGATTAATCCAAATTAATGGCAGCTTCAACATTTGTGGACAACTTATTCACATCCCCTGTTGAAATACCTTGATAAGCTCGAATTTATACCTTAATTTCAATTATTTTGATTTTTTTGAAAATAAAGCAGCCAAATTTATTCACAGCTTATCCAAGCCATTTCAAGGTGAAATTCACAAAGTTATACAGTAAGTTCATGTCCCTAAATAAAAGGGGTTCAACCACTTATACACTTATTCACATCCCCTAAGATGAAGAATATGAATCTCTAATTATAAATATATCTTAAAGCCCAGGAAGGAGTTATACACAAACATGAAAATCATATGTTCCAAATCTAATTTATTACACGGAGTAAATATTGTCTCCAAGGCAGTACCTTCTAGAACCACCATGGCTATTTTAGAATGTATTTTAATTGACGCTTCTACCAATGAAATAAAATTGACCGCAAATGATATGGAATTAGGAATAGAAACAAAGATAGAAGGAGAGATTGCAGAACGCGGTGTTATCGCATTGGATGCAAAAATCTTTTCCGAAATCGTAAGAAAGCTTCCTGATAATGAAGTTACCATAGAGACAGATGCATCTTTTAAAACAATTATTACCTGTGAAAAAGCGAAGTTCAATATTATTGGAAAATCAGGAGAAGACTTTTCTTATCTTCCATACATTGAAAGAAACCAGTCTATCGTACTTTCCCAGTTTACACTGAAGGAAGTGATTCGTCAGACTATCTTTTCTATTGCAGACAGTGATAATAACAAATTAATGACAGGTGAATTATTTGAAATCAAAGAAAATCAGTTAAAGGTAGTATCCTTAGACGGACATCGTATTTCCATACGAAACATTGAATTAAAAGAAAACTATGACAATCACAAAGTAGTTGTTCCTGGAAAAACCTTACAGGAAGTAAGTAAGATTTTACCGGGAGATGCAAACGAAGACGTCAGCATGTTCTTTACGGAGAATCATATTGTATTTGAATTTGACAATACTACCGTTGTTTCCCGTTTGATAGAAGGGGAATATTTCAAGATTGAACAAATGCTCTCTTCTGACTATGAGACAAAGATTAAGATTAACAAGCGAGAGCTGTTAAGCTGTATTGACCGTGCAACTCTTCTGGTAAAAGAAGGAGATAAAAAACCGATTATCATGAATGTAACAGATGGAAATATGGAATTAAAAATCAATTCCTTCATCGGTTCCATGAATGAAGATATTGATATTCAAAAAGAAGGAAAGGACATTCTGATTGGATTCAATCCGAAGTTTTTTATCGATGCCCTTCGTGTCATTGACGAAGAGGAAGTGACTCTCTACATGGTAAATCCAAAAGCACCATGTTTTATTAAGGATGATGACGAAAAGTTCATTTATCTGATTCTTCCGGTAAACTTTAATGCAGCTACCAACTAGCAGGAACAGAATTGAGGAAAAATCATGGAAGAAATTAAGCTGAGAGAGGAATATATCAAATTGGGACAGGCGTTAAAGGCTGCCAATTTGGTGGATTCCGGTGTGATGGCAAAGATGGTAATTCAGGATGGGCTGGTAACCGTCAATGGTGAAGTAGAGTATCAAAGAGGAAAAAAATTAGTAGACGGAGATATTGTTTCTTTTGAAGGAGAAACAATTAAAATTGTAAAATGATTTTAAAATCCGTTGCGTTAAGCCATTTTCGCAATTATGATGATTTGTATATGGAATTTGATAAAGGAACCAATATCCTATATGGTGACAATGCCCAGGGAAAGACAAATGTATTAGAATCTATCTATGTCAGCGGCACGACAAAGTCACACAAGGGAAGCAAGGACCGGGAGTTAATCCAGTTTGGGCAGGAAGAAGCGCATATCCGCACCATCGTAGAAAAGGGTGGATTAGATTATCAGATTGATATGCATTTAAAGAAAAATAAGTCAAAAGGGATTGCCATTAATCGAATGCCCATAAAAAAGGCTTCTGAACTGTTTGGGATATTAAACATTGTATTTTTCTCACCGGAGGATTTGAATATCATTAAAAACGGTCCTTCGGAACGAAGAAGATTCTTAGACGTTGAGCTTTGCCAGTTAGATAAAATTTATCTGTATAACCTTACAAAGTATAATAAAGTGTTAAATCAGAGAAATCGTTTATTAAAGGATATTAGTTTCCGGCCGGAGCTTTTAGATACGTTGGCAGTATGGGACATGCAGCTCGTGGAATATGGCAGGAAGGTTATACAGACCAGAAAAGAATTTGTAGAAGAACTAAATGGAATTGTGTATGAAATACATAAGAATATTTCAGGAAAAAAAGAAGAACTGGTGTTAAAATATGAGCCGGATGTATTGGAAGAAAATCTGGAACAGGAATTGGCACGATGCAGAGAAAAAGACTTAAAGTTTGGTCAGACCTCAGTGGGACCTCACCGGGATGATTTATGCTTTATGATACAGGAGATTGATGTAAGAAAGTTTGGTTCGCAGGGACAGCAGCGAAGCTGTGCACTGTCCTTAAAGCTTTCGGAAATAGAACTGGTGAAAAAATCCATTCGGGAAACTCCGGTTTTGATTTTGGATGATGTGTTGTCCGAGCTGGACAGTAATCGGCAGAATTTTTTATTAAACAGCATCCATGATATACAAACTGTTATTACCTGTACGGGATTGGATGAATTCGTAAGAAACAGATTTGAAATAAATAAAATTTTTAAAGTAGTGAATGGAACGGTAGAGGCACAGAACAGTCTCTAAGAATTGGAGGAATTTATGAGTGCAGATACAAATACAAGTACAAATGCAGAATATGGTGCAGACCAGATTCAGATTCTGGAAGGACTAGAAGCAGTACGAAAAAGACCTGGTATGTATATTGGAAGTACATCTGTAAGAGGATTGCATCATCTGGTGTATGAAATCGTAGATAATTCAGTAGATGAAGCATTGGCAGGTTATTGTGATACCATAGAAGTCCGGATTCATGAAGATAATTCCATTACTGTTACGGATAATGGACGTGGTATTCCAACAGGAATTAATCATAAGGCAGGTCTGCCGGCAGTAGAAGTTGTATTTACGGTATTGCATGCCGGAGGAAAATTCGGCGGCGGAGGATATAAGGTTTCCGGTGGACTTCATGGAGTAGGTGCATCTGTTGTAAATGCGCTTTCTAACTGGCTGGAGGTTCAGATTTTCCATGAAGGAAAAGTATATCAGCAGCGTTACGAAAGGGGACATACCATGTACCCTTTAAAAGTCGTGGGTGAATGTGAACCGGAGAAAAGCGGAACACAGGTAACTTTTTCGCCAGACGGAAGTATTTTTGAAGAAACCGTATATGATTATGAGACGTTAAAACAACGTTTAAGAGAAATGGCATTCCTCACAAAAGGAATCAAAATTCGTCTCATTGATGAAAGAAGCGGACAGGAGCAGGATAAAACATTCCATTACGAGGGTGGTATCAAGGAGTTTGTTACTTACTTAAATCGCAGTAAGGAAGCGCTTTATCAGGATGTTATTTATTGTGAAGGAGAAAAGAACGGTGTTTATGTAGAAGTTGCAATGCAGCATAATGATTCTTATAATGATGCTACCTACAGTTTCGTAAATAACATTACAACTCCCGAGGGTGGTACACATCTGGCAGGATTCCGTAATGCATTGACAAAAACATTTAATGAGTATGCAAAAGCAAATAAGATTTTAAAAGAAAATGAAGCAGCGCTTTCCGGTGATGATATTCGTGAAGGTCTGACTGCTATTATCAGTGTAAAAATATCAGAGCCGCAGTTTGAGGGACAGACCAAACAAAAGCTTGGAAACAGTGAAGCACGTGGAGCTGTGGACAGCGTGGTAAGTGAACAGCTGACCTACTTCTTAGAGCAGAATCCGGCAGTTGCAAAGTCTATCTGTGAAAAATCTCTGTTAGCCCAGCGTGCAAGGGAAGCAGCCAGAAAGGCAAGAGATTTAACCAGAAGAAAGACGGCATTAGAGGGCATGTCTCTTCCGGGTAAGCTTGCCGATTGTTCCGATAAAGACCCGAAGAACTGTGAAATCTTTATCGTAGAGGGAGATTCTGCGGGAGGTTCTGCAAAAACGGCAAGAAGCCGTGCGACTCAGGCGATTCTTCCACTTCGTGGTAAGATTTTAAATGTAGAAAAAGCAAGATTGGACAAAATCTATGGAAATGCCGAGATTAAGGCAATGATTACTGCTTTTGGTACCGGTATCCATGATGATTTTGATATTTCTAAGTTAAGATATCACAAGATTATTATTATGACGGATGCCGATGTAGACGGCGCTCATATCAGTACCCTGATGCTGACCTTCCTGTATCGTTTCATGCCGGAACTGATTCGACAGGGACATGTATATCTGGCAAAGCCGCCACTGTTTAAGATTGAGAAAAACAAAAAAATCTGGTATGCCTATGATGATGCAGAATTGAATCAGATTCTATTAGAAATAGGCCGTGACGGAAATAACAAGATTCAGCGTTACAAAGGTCTTGGAGAGATGGACCCGGAACAGCTGTGGGAGACTACCATGGACCCGGAAACCAGAATTTTGGAGAGAGTTACCATAGATGAAGAAAGCTCTTCCGAAATTGATTTGACCTTTACCACCCTGATGGGAGATAAGGTAGAACCAAGACGTGAATTTATCGAAGCAAATGCAAAATATGTACAAAATCTTGATATATAATATCAGCTTTGCTGGCATGCACAGCGCAAAAAATGCCGGGTGTTGTTGATTAGTAGGAGGAAATATTAAATGGATGACAGAATATTCGATAAGATTGATGACGTTGATTTGAAAAAAACAATGGAAAAATCTTATATAGATTATGCCATGAGTGTTATTGCATCCCGTGCACTGCCGGATGTAAGAGACGGTTTAAAGCCGGTACAGCGTAGAATTCTCTATGCCATGATAGAGTTGAACAATGGACCGGATAAGCCTCACCGTAAATGCGCCCGTATCGTCGGTGATACCATGGGTAAATATCACCCTCACGGTGACAGTTCTATTTATGGTGCTTTGGTAAATATGGCACAGGAATGGTCTACCCGTTATATGCTGGTAGACGGTCATGGAAATTTCGGCTCCGTGGATGGTGACGGAGCTGCGGCGATGCGTTATACCGAAGCCCGCTTAAGCAAGATTTCCATGGAAATGTTAGCGGATATCAATAAGGATACCGTTGACTTTGGACCGAACTTTGATGAAACGGAAAAAGAGCCGCTAGTACTTCCTTCCCGTTATCCGAATCTTTTAGTAAACGGAACTACCGGTATTGCGGTAGGTATGGCTACCAATATTCCGCCTCACAATTTACGTGAGGTCATTAGTGCTGTAGTAAAAATCATTGATAACCGTATTGAGGAAGACAGAGAAACTGAAATTGAAGAAATTTTGAAAATTGTAAAAGGTCCGGACTTTCCAACAGGAGGTATGATTCTCGGAACGGCCGGAATCGATCAGTCATATCGAACCGGACGTGGAAAAATCAAGGTACGTGCCATTACTGATATTGAACCTATGCAGAATGGAAAGAATCGTATCGTTGTAACCGAGCTTCCTTATATGGTAAATAAGGCAAGATTGATTGAAAAAATTGCCGAAATGGTAAGAGATAAAAAAATAGATGGTATTACGGACCTGCGTGATGAATCCAGCCGTGAAGGTATGCGTATCTGTATTGAGCTGCGCCGTGACGTAAATCCAAACGTTATCTTGAACCAGCTTTATAAGCATACACAACTGCAGGATACCTTTGGTGTTATTATGCTGGCGCTTGTCAATAATGAACCAAAGGTCATGAACTTAAATGAAATGTTAGGATACTACTTAAAGCATCAGGAAGAAGTAGTAACCAGAAGAACAAAATATGAATTAAACAAGGCAGAAGAACGTGCCCATATTTTGCAGGGATTATTAATTGCGCTTGATAATATTGATGAAGTAATCAGTATTATTCGCGGCAGTGAAAATGTTCAGCTTGCAAAGTCACGCTTAATGGAGCGTTTTGCGTTGTCAGATGCACAGGCACAGGCTATCGTAGATATGCGTCTGCGTACGCTGACCGGTTTGGAACGTGGTAAACTGGAAGCGGAATATAAAGAATTAATGGCAAAAATTGAAGAATTAAGAGCCATTCTTGCAGATGAGAAAAAGCTTCTTGGTGTTATCAAAGAAGAAATTATGGAAATTGCAGAAAAATATGGAGATGACAGAAGAACTTCCATTGGATTTGATGAATATGATATTTCCATGGAAGATTTGATTCCAAGAACCAATACAGTAATTGCCATGACAAAGCTTGGATATATCAAACGTATGAGCATTGATAACTTCCACAGCCAGAATCGTGGTGGTAAAGGAATCAAAGGTATGGAAACCATCGATGATGATTATATTGAAGAATTGTTGATGACAACAACGCATCATTACCTTATGTTCTTTACCAATACCGGAAAAGTATATCGTATGAAAGCATATGAAATACCGGAAGCAAGCAGAACAGCAAGAGGTACGGCAATCATTAATCTGATACAGCTTCAGCCGGGAGAAAAGATTACGGCGGTTATTCCATTAAAGGAATATAAAGAAGACCACTATCTGTTCATGGCAACAAAGAATGGTATTGTAAAGAAAACTCCGGTAACAGATTATGCTAATGTAAGAAAGAAAGGTCTTGCCGCAATCAATCTTCGAGAAGATGATGACCTGATTGAAGTTAAGTTTACAGATAATACGAAGGATATTGTTCTTGTCACTAAATTTGGACAGTGTATCCGATTCCATGAAACAGACGTAAGAAGTACCGGTAGAACCTCTATGGGAGTCATCGGTATGAACCTGTCCGACGAGGATGAGGTAGTTGGAATGCAGTTAAATACCCAGGGGGAATATCTGTTAATTGCTTCTGAAAAAGGTCTTGGAAAGTTGACCAGAATGGAAGAATTCAGCCCGCAGAACCGTGGCGGTAAGGGTGTGAAGTGCTACAAGATTACCGAAAAAACAGGAAATATCGTTGGTGTGAAAGCGGTCAATATGGATAATGAAATCATGATGATTACCACAGAAGGTATTATTATCCGTATGAAAGTAGATGGAATCTCTGTACTTGGCCGTGTTACCTCTGGTGTGAAATTGATGAACCTGTCGGATGATGTTACGGTTGCAAGTATTGCAAAGGTAAGAGAGGATAAGTCTCTAATGGAAAATACAGATGAGTCCGAGCTGGTATCAGAGGAAGAAGAAAAGGCAAGTGCAGCGGCAGCAGCCGAGGCAGCAAAAAGAGCTTCCGGGCAGATAACGGAAACCGATGAAGAGCTGATGCAGGAACTGTTGGAACGTGCAGAGGCGGATTCTGAGGAAGAAGAGTAAAAGAAAATTAAATATAAAAAGTGGAAAAGCAGACCGCATTGTGGATAAAAAACAGTGCGGTTTGTTTTTTTGTGGAAAAATCCGCTAAAGGAACTACTGGAAAAAGGGGACTTCTCTTGTTATAATGAAAAAAGTAAAAACTAACAACAGAGAAAAGAGGAACAATATGCCAGTATCATTTTATGAAGTAGCTTGGATATTTGTAATTTACGCATTTTTAGGATGGTGTACCGAAGTAGCATATGCCGCTTTAGAAACAGGAAAATTTGTAAACCGTGGATTTTTAAACGGACCGGTATGTCCTGTTTATGGGTGTGGTGTATTAGTGGTTATTGTAATATTAACACCTTTAAAAGAAAATTTTCTGGTTTTATTTTTAGGTTCTATTATACTTACTTCTGTCATTGAATTTATAACGGGTTTTCTTTTAGAAAAACTATTTCACAATCAATGGTGGGATTATTCCAACGAACACTTCAATATATGTGGATATGTATGCTTGAAATTTTCTATTTTGTGGGGAATTGCATGCACTTTGATTATGGATGTTATACATCCCACCATTTATAAAATAATCCGGTTAGTTCCAAAGCTTCCCGGAACAATACTTCTGGTATTTTTCTGCATTGCGTTTGCAGTAGATTTAGTGATTACCGTAAGTACCATTCTTAAGTTCAATGAACACTTAAAAATGTTAGATGAACTTGGAGCAAAGTTAAAAGTAGTTTCTAATGAAATCGGAGAAAATATCTACGAAGGTGTTACCACAGTATTAGAAAAAAGTGATGATTTCAAAGAAACTATGGAAATCAAAAGTACAGAATTTTCCGAAAATCACGAAGAATTGGTGGAAAATCTGTCTAATTTAAAAAATAGTATTAGTGATAAAAAAGAAAGTCTTACAGAAAGCATTAGTAATGTAAAATCAACTCTTGCAGAGAGAAAAGAAGAGAGAAGCCAGCTTCAAGCAAGGTATAAAGAATTATTAGAGAGACATAATAAAGGAGAAAGACGTTTGATGAAAGCATTCCCGGCCATGAAGGCAAAGGGGCATGAAGAATCCTTCAGCAAGCTGAAAAAATATTTTGAAGACAAACGAATAGAAAAAAAATCTTGACTTTCAGAAAAAAAATTTGATAATATAATAGTGTCGAGTAGCGGAATGCGTAAATCCAGATTTGGATTTACGCATTTTTTTCGCGAATAAGCAGAGTCAAATAGAAAAAAAGTGGCTGGCTATTTGTAGATAAGACACTTTTTGAATATATGACGAGCAACGCGAACCACAGATTACGTAAGAAATCTGTGGTATGCTTATGAGAGTCAGGAGGTTAATGAAAATGAGTAAAGAAGATTCAATGAGTAAAATGGGAACAACCCCGGTAAACAAGTTAATGTTGACCATGGGAATTCCTATGATTTTATCTATGGTACTACAGGCGGTTTATAATATCGTAGACAGTGCCTTCGTATCAAATATGGCAGAAAATGGTGAGGCAGCACTTAATGCACTGACGCTGGCGTTTCCGGTACAGATGCTGATGGTTGCCATTGGAATTGGAACAGGAGTAGGAACGAATGCCCTTTTGGCAAAAAGCCTGGGACAGGGCAATAAGGAAAAGGCAAGCAGAGTAGCCGGAAATGCAGTATTTTTAGCATTTATTATCTACATAGTCTTTTTGTTATTCGGAATTGGCGGAGTAGACGCATATATCAATACCCAGACCAGCAATCCGCTGATTAAGGAAATGGCAGTGGATTATTTGTCTATTTGCTGTATTGCTTCCTTTGGTATTGTGTTCTTTTCTATTTTTGAAAAACTGTTGCAGGCAACCGGACGTTCTCATCTGTCCACCATTGGACAGGTTGGCGGCGCCATTACCAATATTATTTTAGACCCGATTTTAATTTACGGCTGGCTTGGTCTGCCGGAAATGGGCGTAAAGGGTGCAGCATATGCGACTGTAATTGGACAGGTCGTTTCCATGCTGTTAGACTTAATATTCCATCTTATTTACAATAAAGAGATAACAAACGGACTTAAGTATATGAAGCCGGATGGAAAACTGATAAAAGGTATCTATGCCATTGGATTCCCGGCAATTATTGCTCAGGCATTAATGTCCCTTATGACCTATGGATTAAATATTATACTTGGTACGATTTCAGAGGCAGCCGTTACAGCTTACGGATTATACTATAAGATTCAGCAGTTTATTCTGTTTGCGGCATTCGGACTTCGAGATGCTATTACGCCGATTGTATCATTCAATCACGGTATGCAGAGCAAATCCAGAGTTTCAGCAGGAATTAAATATGGTATGATGTATACCCTCGTGATTATGTTTGCCGGCTTAATAGTAATTGAAATATTTGCAAATCCATTTGCATCTGTATTTGGATTATCCGGAGAAACCCAGGATTTGTGCGTCAGCGCAATGCGTGTCGTTTCCATAAGCTTTGTTTTTGCCGGAGCCAATATTGCATTCCAGGGAGTTTTCCAGGCATTAGACAGCGGAGTGGAATCACTGGTGCTTTCCCTTTGCAGACAGCTTATTTTTGTAATTCCGGTAGCATGGGGATTTGCCAAGGTCGTAAACAACACTTCCATTGATAACATCTGGATGGTTTGGATGACGTTCCCAATCGCAGAGATTATAACAGTTATTATTGCATGCATCTTCATGAAGAGGATTCGTAAAAATAAAATCGAAGTATTGGAGGGATAATTATGAGTAAGAGAATTATTACAATCAGTAGAGAATTTGGCAGCGGCGGAAGATATTTAGGAGAAGAAATCGCAAAACGTCTCGGTATTGATTACTACGATAAGGAAATTTTAGTAAAGGTTGCAGAAAAAACAGGACTTTCTCAGAAATATATAGAGCAGGTAGGAGAAGGTGCACCTCACAAACACCATCTATCCTATAGCTTTGTAGGAAGAGATAGTACCGGAGCATCTATGGGCGATTATATGGATACCATACAAAGAAAAGTAATCTTAGAAGCGGCAGATAAAGGTCCTTGTGTTATCATAGGAAGATGTGCGGACTATATTTTAAGAGAAAGAACGGACTGTTTAAATATTTTTGTTTGTGGAAATGAAAAAGAGAAAACAAAAAGAATTATGGAGCTTTATAATCTTTCTGAAACAGAGGCAAAGAAATTGATGAAAGAGACCAATAAAAAGCGCCGGGTACATTATGAATATTATACCGAACAGAGATGGGGAGAATCCTGCAATTACAGTATATGTCTGAATAGTAGTGATATTGGATATGAGAAATGTATTGAGATTGTTTGTGATTTGGCAAAAAATTAAAGATATTTTATAAAAGAAAACCTTTGAGAAATAATTGTTTTTCAAAGGTTTTCTTTCTTTTTATTAGTGGTATAATATGAGTACCGAGCAAGAGATAGAAAGGATTCAAAAGATGGAAGATACGCAAAAAACAATTTTATTTGAGCAGACACCAATTCCAAGGGCGGTTATGAAATTAGCGGTACCTACGATTATAAGCTCTCTTGTAATGATTGTGTATAATTTGGCAGACACCTATTTTGTAGGTATGCTGAATAATCCAATCGAAAATGCTGCTGTTACGCTTGCAGCGCCGGTATTGCTGGCTTTTAATGCAGTAAATAATCTGTTTGGAGTGGGTAGCTCTAGTATGATGAGCCGGGCACTTGGAAAAAAGGATTACGATACGGTGTATCGTAGTTCTGCCTTTGGATTTTACTGTGCATTATTTTTTGGTGTATGTTTTTCTATCGGTTATACCATTTTCAACGAACCTCTTTTACAGATATTAGGAGCAAATACAGAAACTGTTTCTGCCACAGGAGAATATCTGAAGTGGACCGTTTCCTTTGGTGCGGCCCCTGCCATATTGAATGTGGTCATGGCATATTTGGTGCGTGCGGAGGGCTCGTCTCTTCATGCAAGCATCGGTACCATGAGCGGATGTCTTTTGAATATCGTATTAGACCCTGTATTTATTCTTCCGTGGGGGCTAAATATGGGTGCAGCAGGAGCGGGCTTAGCTACTTTTCTTTCAAACTGCGCAGCATGTGTTTACTTCTTTATACTGATGCTTGTAAAGCGTGGAAAGACTTATGTCTGTATCAATCCTGCCATGTTTGGAGTTCTAAAGGCAATCATCTTAGGGATTTGCGGGGTTGGAATTCCGGCTTCCATACAGAATCTGTTAAATGTGACAGGGATGACGGTATTAAATAATTTTACTTCCTCTTACGGTTCTGATGCAGTAGCAGCTATGGGAATTGCACAGAAAGTAAATATGATACCGATGTATGTTGCTATGGGATTTTCACAGGGAATCATGCCATTAGTCAGCTATAACTATGGAAGCGGCAATGTAAAGCGTATGCGAAAAACTGTTACCTTTTCCGCTAAGATATCAATTCTTTTTTTAATTGTAATATCCATTGGTTATTATCTGGGAGCAGACCCTATTATTTCAATATTTATGAAAAATGAGACCATTATTTCCTATGGAGGTCGTTTTTTGCGGGGATTTTGTATTGCATTGCCATTTCTTTGTATGGACTTTCTTGCAGTTGGCGTATTTCAAGCATGTGGAATGGGAAAAGAAGCACTTATATTTGCAATACTTCGGAAAGTTGTTTTGGAAATACCGGCGCTTTATATTTTAAACTGGTTATATCCGCTCTATGGTCTGGCATATGCGCAGTTTGCGGCAGAATTAATACTTTCTATGATAGCAGTCATTGTGCTTGTAAAACTGTTCCGAAAGTTATCAAATAAGCAAAAGCTTTAATATACCATTAGAAAGCATAGGACTGCACAAATATCTATACCAAAAATATAGTAAGTCAACATATTTTTATCGTAAATCAATAAAAATATGTTGACTTTTTGTGTTTGTCGTAGTATTCTATGGATAAATAAGGAAATAAAGTAAATAAAAAATTAAAACCAAATAAAGGAGGCATATTATGAGCCAGAAAAATTTAAGTAAATGGTTAAAAGGAATTATTGCAGGAATGGCAGTTTGTGGAGCGATTATTTATCTGTATCTGATTCCAGTCTGGGGCAGAGATTTGGTAGAAGCAAACCCTGAATTTTCAAATTGCTACATTCCATGGCTGGCAGTACTGCTGATTTCAGCTATTCCATGTTATTGGGGATTGTATTTCGGTTGGAAGATTGCAGCCGAGATTGGAAAAGATAATTCCTTTTCAAGAGAAAATGCATCTTATCTAAAAAATATTTCCATGCTGGCAGCATTAGACAGCGTATATTTTTTCGGAGCGAATCTGGTGCTTATGTTGCTTGGAATGAATCATCCGGGTATTTTCCTCTTATCTCTCTTCGTGGTTTTTGCAGGGATTGCAGTAACTGTTGTAGCAGCGGCTCTTTCCCATCTGGTAAAAAAAGCGGCAGATATGAAGGAAGAAAACGAGCTTACCATATAATGAACGCAAGAGAGTCAACAGGCTTGCAGGACGGAACAACGGTGAATGCCGATTATGAATTGAAATTTATAATATAATAGGAAATGCAGCAGGAAGAGGTGAAAAGAATGGCAATTATCATAAATATAGATGTTATGCTGGCAAAACGTAAAATGAGCGTAACAGAGTTGTCGGAGCGGGTAGGAATTACTATGGCAAATATTTCTATCCTAAAGAACGGAAAAGCAAAGGCAATAAAAATAGACACGTTAAATAAAATCTGTAAAGCTCTGGAGTGTCAACCGGGGGATATTTTAGAATGGAGGGACGAGGATGGAGACGATGGAACAGCAGAATAATCTGGAACAGCCCTTATTTGAGACAATGGAACAGAAAATCAAGCCGGAAAATCCGGTATTGCAGCATAATACCCTGTTTTTTCTGGTAACAGCATTACTTTACAGTGTCTGCTTTACCATCGCATTTTATAAAAACTATGTGGGACTGACTTTTCCACTTATTACAATAATCACACTGGTGGTATGTGGATTATTTTTAACAAAATCCGGAATCGTATGGAAAACTGAGAATTTGTATTATATAGTACCCATTGTTTTACTGGGAATCAGTACAATGCTTACTACCAATCAATTTACCATATTTTTCAACACAGTTGGTATTCTGCTTTTGATTACTGTTTTTATGATACAACAGACGTACGCAGAAAATAAATGGAATCTGGAGCAGTATATCTGCAATATGTTATTTCTATATATTTGCATGATACCGGAAATAGCAGCGCCATTTTCTAACCTTGGAAAATATATTCGTAGAAAAAAAGTAATAGAGCAGAAAAATACAAATACAAAATATATTGTTACTGGAATTTTAATAGGAGTTCCCATGCTTGCTTTTGTGTTAGCGCTGTTAAGCAGTGCAGACGCTATTTTTTCAAAGTATATCGGAGCGGGATTTCGATGGATGTGGAAGAATATTTTCTTTTCTCCTAATATTGTTTTGGTAGTGGCATTACTAATAATCGGATTCTTTGGAAGCTATACATTTTTATCGGCGCTGACCCTTAATAATATGCCGGAGTGGACAAAAGAAAAGCCAAAAAAGAATCCTGTTATAGCAGTTACCTTTATCAGCATGATAACAGTAGTATATATGATTTTCAGTGTAATACAGATTGTATTTCTGTTCAGTGGCGGAATGATACTGCCGGATGGTTACACCTATGCAGAATATGCACATCAGGGATTTTTCCAGTTGTTGTTTTTATGTATCTTTAACCTGATACTTGTACTTTGTTGTATGGCAGTATTTGAAATGAATAGATGGCTGAAAATGATTCTATTGATATTTTCCGCCTGCACCTATGTCATGATTGCTTCTAGTGCCTACCGAATGATTTTGTATATCTCCAATTATCATCTTACCTTTTTAAGAATACTGGTATTGTGGTTTTTGGCACTTCTTGTAGTTTTGATGGCAGGAGTTATCCGAAACATTCAAAAAAAGGAATTCCCTCTGTTTCGCTATGGGATGGTGGTAGTTACGGTATTTTATCTGGTGCTGTCCTTCAGTCATTTTGACTACTGGATTGCAAAGTACAATATTTCCCGGATAGGGAGTGAAATAGCCTACGAGGATGTTTTCTATTTATGTAATTTGTCTCTGGATGCGGTTCCGGCATTGAAAGGCCTTGAGCCGGAGCATCAACATGAAGAGGAATACAGAGGATTAGAAGAAAACAGCGGTAGTGATGAATACTATTGGGAATGTCCTGCATGTAAATTGGAAAACTATCTTGAGCAGATAGAGGAGAATACAGACTTAAACATAAGAACCTTCAATCTGTCCAAATATCAGGCAGCAAAAGCAGCAGAGGAATACCTTGGCAAATAGCCGGGGTATTCCTCTATTATGTTATTTTCTATTATGACAGTTGTATTTTTTATTATTCCATAGGCTTTACAGCAACCAGCTCAATATATCCTCGTGTACCAATAGGCTCTAACTGAATACGAGGGTTAGATTCATCCCAGGTAAGTCCAAGAACCGACGGATTATATTTTTTTATAGCTGCCCAGACCTGTTCAATGGCTTTGCCATAATCCTCTTCCGCAAAAGGTTCCCCCTGAAACATCAGGTATTTTGCAGCGGGAAGTTCAATCAGTTCAAATCCATCCGGAATCTCAGCGTCATAGTTATCAGCTACTTCTACGCCCTGCACATATTCAGAAGTGCCGGCCTTAATGTAAGATTTTGGAAGCCACAGGCAGACGGGCTCACCACTGATAGACTTAATGCTGGTGAGAAGTCCCCAGACATCGCATCCAACTTCCTCACAATAAGCAAAATAATCCGTAGCCTTTATTCCTCGCTTAATAATCACTTTTCTTTTGGGTTTTTCAATCACCTGAATAAAAATATTTTGTAACGTTTCCATTGTATCATTACTCCTTTCTGTTTGCGGCAGTTCAACTTTATAAGGGGTAAACAGGTAAAGTGGAACAGGATGTAAAGCATATTCTCTTGGATTACAGCCAAACTCCCGGGAAAAAGCACGCTGATAACCGTCTACACTGCCAAAGCCAAATTCAAAGGCAATATCTGCAATCTTACAATCTTCATCTCTTAATTTAAGTGCTGACTTAGAGAGCCGGAGGCGTCTGATATAGTCAGCCGGAGTTTTCTGTGTGTATTGCGTAAATAGACGATGAGAATACCAGGGAGAAAACAGGGAGACTCTCGCCAAATCCGCAAGTGTGATTTCCTCCTGAATATGATTTTTTATATAATCCTGCATACGCGCTACAGCTTCCATTTGTTCCTGCATTCCGTATCCTCCTTACAACGCTATTATATAAATTTTGCAGAAAGGATTTCTCGACAATTCTTGCTAAATTCATTTTATACGGATTGACCGTTTTTGAAAAGAACTTTATAATGTAAAAAGACAGTTATTTCAGTAAGAAGGAGAAAAACAATGATTCGTACAGTTTCCACTTCAGATATTACAAAAAACATAAAAGAAATGTGTATTGAAGCTAATCATTATCTTTCCAAAGATATGGATGAAGCATTAAAAAAAGCAGTAGAAACGGAAAAAGCACCTCTTGGAAAAAAGATTTTAAACCAGCTTCAGGAAAATTTAGAAATTGCAGATAAAGAAATGATTCCCATTTGCCAGGACACCGGAATGGCAGTTATTTTTATGGAAATCGGCCAGGACGTTCATTTTGAAGGCGCATTATTAGAAGATGCCATTAACGAAGGAGTCCGTCAGGGATATACAGAAGGGTATCTCCGCAAATCCGTGGTAGGGGACCCTATCATCCGGGAAAACACAAAAGACAACACCCCCGCGGTTATTCATTACGAAATGGTGCCCGGCGATAAAGTAAAAATCACATTGGCTCCCAAAGGTTTCGGCAGCGAAAACATGAGCCGCGTCTTTATGTTAAAGCCGGCAGATGGAATTGAAGGTGTAAAAAATGCAATTCTAACCGCAGTAAAGGATGCAGGACCCAATGCCTGTCCTCCAATGGTTGTGGGAGTAGGCGTAGGCGGAACCTTTGAAAAGTCAGCGCTTCTTGCCAAAAAAGCATTAACAAGACCGGTAAACGAACACTCTGACATTTCATATGTAAAAGAGTTAGAAGAAGAAATGCTGCAAAAAATCAATAGTCTTGGAATTGGACCGGGCGGACTTGGTGGAACTACCACAGCTCTTGCAGTAAACATCAATACTTATCCTACCCACATTGCAGGGCTTCCGGTAGCAATCAATATCTGCTGTCATGTAAACCGCCATGTGGTACGGACATTATAAAAGGAAGAAGGAACAAAATGGACAAGCACATTACAACACCAATTAACGAGGAAGTAACAAAAAATCTAAAGTCTGGCGATTATGTATACATAAATGGAACAATTTATGTTGCAAGAGATGCTGCACATAAACGTTTGATGGAGGTTTTAGATAAGGGAGAGGAATTGCCGTTTCCTATTAAAGACGCAACCATTTATTACATGGGGCCATCTCCGGCAAGAGAAGGAAGACCAATCGGCTCCGCCGGTCCCACCACAGCAAGCCGTATGGATAAGTACGCACCGCGACTTTTAGATTTAGGACAAAAGGCAATGATTGGGAAAGGAAAAAGAACGCAGGAAGTAATAGATGCAGTTGTCCGCAATAAAGCGGTTTATTTTGCAGCGGTAGGCGGAGCAGGAGCGCTTCTTTCTAAATGTATCAAAAAGTCAGAGCTGGTCTGCTACGAAGATTTAGGCGCAGAAGCAATATTAAAATTAGAAGTAGAAGATTTTCCTGTCATCGTAGTGGTAGACAGTGAAGGAAATAATCTTTACGAAACTTCAATAAAAGAATATGCCTCCCTGTAACACAATTACAGATATTGTATATAATTATAGAAGCAATATACATTATATAGAAGAAATAAAAAACTTGAAAAAATATTAAAAAATATCGTTGACAAAAGCCCAGACTTTTAGTAATATATAGTATGCGTCACGGCGCAAGAGACAATTTTATATAAGAAAATAATGTCTTATTCGGAGAAATACTCAAGAGGCCGAAGAGGTGCCCCTGCTAAGGGTATAGGTCGGGTAACCGGCGCGAGGGTTCGAATCCCTCTTTCTCCGCTCTTTATTTTCTAAAAATAAAGTTGTTATTTTTTTGAAAAAAGTTGTTGACAAGAGCGAATGACTGTGATAAGATATAGAAGTTGTCGCTTGAGACAGCAAAAACAGAGACCTTGATAACTGAACAGTGAAACAACCTTGAAAGATTCTAAGAGTTTCCGCCGTTTAAAGGCGGGAAAGTCAGTAAGAACTGACAGAATTTTTTGCAG
>CASFBK010000003.1 GCA_949292785.1 uncultured Eubacteriales bacterium | reverse complement strand
TGTTATATATAAAATAAGGACTGGAAGCTCATCCGAGAGCCTTCAGCCCAGTCATTATCATAGAAGATCTGTATTTACAGACTTTTATTCACACACTCGGGCAGAGCCAAATTTTATTGGTTCTGCCCATATCTGCATTAAGCAGGAGTTTATTCAAACATTCCATTTATCGCCGTTATCTTTAGTTCAGAACTTCCTGATAGTTCATTAATCCATACCTGCCCTTCGGCACCCATAGAAATGCCTTCGTAGTTACAGAACATTTGCTGACAGGTTTCTGCTTCGATTGCATCCAGAAAATCCTGAGAAATCTTACTGTCAATATCTAAAGCCAGAAAATCCGCACTGTCTGTACAGGTGTTTCCGTTAATCGTGATTGGATAGGATAAGTTTTCGGATAACCCCTCCCAGTCTCTGGCTAATATTTGTGCTTTTACATTGGAAGCGAAGCTTTCTACTTTCTGAGCAGTAAATGAAGTGCAGACTTGGTAATAATCCTCGGGGGTATTGCTTGGCTGTGAGGATTGCAAGGTGGAATTCTCCTGGGCTGGCGATTCTGATGTAGCGTCAGAGGTGTTATCTGAAGGAACTGATTTAGAATCATTCTCTGTTTTTAGACTAGAGTTCTCCTTCGCAGATGATGTTTCTGTATTAGCGTTGCTTTTGGCTTTATTGTCGTTTTCAGTGTCAGTATCGTTCTCTGTTGTAGTATTTTGCTGTGTATCGGTATTTTCTTCGGGAGTAGTTTCGTTGTTATTGGTACCGCATGCTGTTACCAGGAATGCGCATAGTATTACAATGATGCTTAAATATTTTTTCTTCATGATTTTTGAGTCCTTTCTATTTTGTATAAGTCCAATATAGCTGTTCTCCCATAAATTCCATTACAAGCCAGGTAGTGCCGGCTTCTTCGGTTAGATATAGTGTTATGGGTTGTGGGTCTGCAACTAAATGCTGGGAATCCTCCACAGTAGCAGAATAAGTTTCGGAAGTCTGAGCCTCTAATATTCCATTGTATACCGGTCCGATGCCAATCCAAAATTCAACCGCCAGATTGTCCTGTATGGTCAGCTCTGCACCATATGCGCCGACTCCGGTTCCAAACATTTCCTGTAAAGAGTTATAATGTTGTAAATGCTGTTCGGTTTCCGCACCATCCAGCTTCCATGTGCCCGAAAGGGATTTCACCGCATTGGTCTGCGTAAAATATTCCGGGCTAATAATCTTTTGTTCAGCGGCAGCCGCAGATGTAGTAAAACACAATATCATTCCTAAAATCAGAACAGCGGAGATTACAATACGGGAAAAAGATAGTTTTCTCGTTTTCATAATGGCGAATATCCGCTTTTTTGTCGTAGTTTTGCCAAAAAACATTGCAGAGGGGATACTTCGCCGTTCCTCCATGTGAATCAAGGTCATGGCATAAGCAGAACGATAATCCCCTTTCAAGTAACGAAGCACACCTTCGTCACAGGTCATCTCCATATCCGCGTTGACTTGCAGGAACATAAGCCAAACCAAAGGGTTGCACCAGTGAATGCAGGCAGCTGCAAGGAAAAGCATTTTTCGCAAAGCATCCATATGACGGACGTGGGTCCATTCATGCAGCAGCATATAATTCAGATGTTCCGTATCGTTCCGGTTGATATGCTTCGGGAGCAGAATCACTGGGCGGAATACACCGTAAGTCAGAGGAGAAGTAATGCAGTCCGTCTGCAAAATGCGGTAGCTTCGCCGCAGCTGGTGTTCCCTTTGCCAGGTAGTAACAAATTCCTGCTCTATCGGCAACGCCATGGCAAACTCACGATAACACCGGAGATATGAAATTACAAAGTACAATGCAAAGCCAACGCATCCAATCCCCCAGAGAATAGGAAGAATTGAAATATGATGGACGGAGACTTCCGGCAATTTGGCATAAGATATGTGGGAAACCAGTCTGTCCATAGCAGCGTTTGTACCGATAAGTGGTGTCTGCTCTAAAAAAGTCCTGTCAGATGGAAGAACGTTTTTCGGCAAAAAAGTGTATGCGCTCCAGGTTGATGGGAGAGAAAGGGGCAGCATAAGACGTATCAGTACAATGTCCCACAAAATTAAAAAAGTTCGTTTGGGTAGTTTGTTTAATGTGACCAGGCGAATCAGCAAGATAAAGAAAATCATCATACTTGCAGAAACGCTCATTTGCAGCAAGCTCATATGCAACACCTCATTCCAGTTTCGTTACCATATCTTTTAGCTTCTGTATCTGTTCCGGAGAAACTTTCTTTTTTCCCAGCAGGGCGGCAAACAGCTTATCAGCAGAGCCGTCGTACATTTTGTTAATCAGTTCTTCCGTTTCTGCTTCCTGTACTTCTTCCTGTAAAATCAGCGCATGGCACATAAAGTTTGGTTCAGTGCGTAAAATCGCACCTTTCTTGATACAGCGCTTTATCAAGGTGTAGGTGGTGTTTACATTCCAACCGACGTCTTCGTTTAAAATAGCGGCAATATGCCTTGCAGGACAATCGCCTTCGCGCCATAGTACATGCATCACCTTCAGTTCAGAATCCTGTAGTTTCATGTTCATAAATCAATACGCCTCCATAAGACTGTAGTAGTATCGTTAAAGTTATACTACTACAGTCTTATGGAGGCGTCAAGTGTTTTTTATTATTTTCTATTATGAAGATATTGCTTCCTGTAAATGTTCCAAATAGATGTTACGAATACTTTCATATTCGCCCAGTCCCCGGATGTGACAAATTACTTCATATCCCGCAGCTTCAAACCGGGACTTCCAGGAGTCCTCATCGTCGCCGGCCATATCGTTATTGGCGTGGTCTCCGGCTACCAGCATAAACGGAGCAAGGTGAACCCGCCGGGGATTGACCCGGCTGACCTGCCGTATTAACACGTTCAAGTCAGGATAAGCTTCCACTGTTCCCATAAACGCATGGGTATATCCCATATCCTTTAGCGTATAGTCCAGTGCGGCATAGACAGAGTTCACATAATGCTCTGTTCCGTGCCCCATAAAAACCAAAGCATCGTCTGTCGGAATGGTAGAAAATTCCTCCATGGCAGCCTCTAATACCTGATGATTGTCTCCGGTAGTGGTAAGAAGAGGATTGCCAAACTGAACCTGAATATCAGGGGATGCCATAGAAAGAATCGTCTCCTTCATAATATCATTTTCAATTCCATTAATCAGATGCGTTGGCTGTACCGTCAGCTCTGTAATTCCATCAGCCTGAATCTGTTCCATGGCTTCCTCCACCGTAGAAATATGAATATTGTCCCGTTTTTTTATGGAGCGGAGAATCATTTTACTGGTCCATGCCTGATAAATCCGGTAATCCGGAAAGGCTTCTGTTACCTCCTCTAATATTTTATCTATTGTTTTTCTTCTGCTATCTTCATAGCTCGTCCCAAAACTTACCAGAAGAATTGCTTTTTGCTGATTCATAGAAATACCTGCCTTTGCTAAATATCAACACAAGTATAGCAGAGTGACAAAAAGACGTCAAATATGGTATAATTATAAAGCAAAGCGTAATCGCGCATGCACTGCGGACGAGTATGCAACAAAATACCTAATCACTTAAGAATCACTTAATGAGCAGGATATGAGCAAGACATCACAAGGGAGGCGAATATAAATATGAGGAGAGCAATCGCACTTTGTGGCGGCGGCACAAAGGGAGCCTATGAACTGGGAGTTTGGCAGGTACTAAAAGAATTGGATATTGATTACCAGATTGTAACAGGAACATCCATTGGCTCTATTGTTGGAGCTCTGATGGTGACCCGGGATTACGATATGGCATGTGAACTGTGGAATACTATTCGCATGGAAGATGTAATGAAGGACGGAATGAACCTTACCACTACCATTGAAGGCATGTATAATCAAAGGGAACTTATCCGCCCCTTTTTAAAAAAATATGTAAAAAATAAAGGAGCAGATATTTCTCCATTTTTAGAATTTATAGATAGAATGATTGATGAAGAGAAGGTGCGCCAATCAGATATTGACTTTGGTCTTGTGACGGTGCAGGTAAGCTCCTTAAAGGCACTGGAGCTTACCAAAGAAGAGATACCTGTTGGCAAATTGAAAGATTTTATCATGGCATCTGCTTCTATTTTTCCGGTATTTCCCATGCATAAAATAGATGGGGAAACTTATCTGGACGGATGCTATTATGACAATCTTCCCATTGATTTGGCGCTGAAAATGGGAGCAGATGAAGTAATTGCCGTGGATTTACACACCAATCCCAGCCACCCTAATTATGTGAATAAGCCTTATATCGTATATATCAAACCCAGCCGTTCTTTGGGCACCATGCTGAATTTTGAACGTCAGATACTAGATGATAATATCCGGTTGGGGTATTATGATGCTATGAAGACCTTTGGATACATGATGGGAAAAAATTATCAGTTTTTGCGTGAGGATTATGCAGAATATGAAGAAGTAATTAAGGATTTTGTCAGTAAGGTAGCGCGGACGGAATCCTATCTGACAGAAGGCACATTCAGTTACTTTGTAAGACCGGGAGATGGGAAACGTCTTTGCGGAAATATCGAGGAACATATCAGAAAGACAGGAAATGTTTATACACGGGAAGATTATTTTACCGGAGCCGCAGAAATCTGCGGGGAAATTTTTTCCATTCCTGACAAAGAGGTATGGGAATTGAAGGCGTTTATCAAGGAGCTTTTAGGAAAGCTGGAGGAAAAAGAGGCATATCCTGATATTGATGTATTTGACGGAAAGCCGGGAAGAGAAATCACTTCAAGGCTTGCAGAATTAAAGCTGCGGGAAAACAGTGATTATATTACAGGCTGTATTTATTATGGGTACAAAGCCGGAAAAATAGACTTAACGGAGCAGTTAGGGCTGCTGACCTTTTTACCCTACGAGCTGGCGGCGGCATTATTTTTATTGGCAGTAGATTAAGCGTACCGATTCGGTGTCAGAAAAAATTCCCAGGCATATAGTATAGAGATAGAAGAAATGGGAGAAAGACTGTGGATTATAAACAGGAATCTTTATACGGAGCATGGGACTCCAATATGAACAAAATGCCTTTTTATATGGCATATCCAATGCAGACTGTCTATATGGAAGAGATGGATTATGCCAGAGATATGCAGAAATTGAAAGATATGTATCCGAAGGAAGTGCGGGAAATTCAGGATATGGTAGAAGAGGAATGTGACAAAATGGAATACGACGGCAGTTTGATGTTTGATGAAACGCCGGACCGACTGATGCTGCGCCAGATTACAGACCGGATATATGATGCGGTTTCTGGCAAAAATACAAATATGAACATCAGAGATTTTGAAATGGAACAATACGAAGAGAATATGCAGGCAGAGGAACTGCCTTTAGAAGGAACTCTGGTAGCGGACCGAAGACAGGGAATGCGCCCGCCAAGACCGTCTCACAGACCAGGAATGCGCCCGCCGAAAGATCAGGGATTAGAGAATCTGATACAGGTTCTTTTATTTAATGAGATGCATCAGCGCAGATGTCGACACAAACGTTGCCGTAGATGGTGGTAAAATTCACGTAGTTGTGGTAAAATGTGCAGGTCAGCAATGAGCAGTGCAAAATCGAGCGGCACTGCGAAGTATAGCGGCACTGCGAAGTAAGAGGAGAGACAAAACAAAAGAAAGGTTCAAAATGGAAGAATTACGAGAACTCTTATATAAATATCTGAATCAAAGTCTTGTACAAATCATTATCAGTAATCCGCGGAACCGGGAGGCAGCTGGAAAAATCCATCTCCGCCCGGTTCTGGTCAAGGAAGAACTGATGTTTCAGGCAAGCGAATATAAAGAGAAAAAAGTGTATCATAAAAATCTGACAAGAGAAGATGCTGTCCGCCAAATCTTAAGCCGGATGGAAGAATATCGGCAGTTAGAGATTTCCGCACAGTTAGGACAAGCAACGGTTCTTATCAGTAAAAAAGGAAAAATTACCATCAAGGAAAAAAAGACATCTGTCTGTGCAAAGCAAGTGGACCTATCCCATAACAGAAAGAAAAAATATATTCTGGAGCCGGAAAGACCAGTCGGCTTTTTGATAGACCTTGGGGTTCAGACCAGAGAAGGAAAGATTGTTCATGCAAAGTATGATAAGTTCCGGCAGATAAATCGTTTTTTGGAATTTATCGAAGATATTTTACCAGAACTTCCGAAGGACAGGGAAGTGACTATACTCGATTTTGGATGTGGCAAATCTTATTTAACCTTTGCCATGTATCATTATTTGAAGGAGTTAAAGGGATATCCGGTGCGAATTATCGGTCTGGACTTAAAGGCTGATGTGATTGCACGTTGCAACGAGCTCGCACAAAAATATGGGTATAGCGGATTGCAGTTTCTGGTAGGAGACATTGCTCAGTACGAAGGCGTAGATGCAGTAGATATGGTGGTGACGCTTCATGCATGTGATACTGCTACGGATTATGCATTGGACAAGGCAGTAAAATGGGGAGCAAAGGTAATTTTATCTGTGCCCTGCTGTCAGCATGAGTTGAATCAGCAGATAGAGAATGAATTGCTACAGCCTGTGTTAAAATACGGACTGATTAAAGAAAGAATGGCAGCATTGCTTACGGATGCCTTGCGTGCAGAGATATTAGAAAGTAAGGGGTATCAGGTACAGATTTTGGAATTTATTGACATGGAACATACCCCTAAGAATATACTGATTCGCGGAGTAAAAAAGAACGGCGGCAAGGATGGAGCAGATTACCGTAAGGTGATGGAATTCTTTGGAGTAGCTCCTACATTAGAAACATTACAGAATGGAAAGGACAGACAAAATGCGTAAGGGTGTTTTAAAAGCAATTATATTGGTGGCTGTTTTTGTAGTAACAGTAATCGTAACCAGTTTGTTGACCCATCAGAATAATATAGATCTTACAACCAAAATGTCGGAGGCTTCTCTGCCGACCGTTTCTTTGATGGAAAACGGGACAGAGATTAATGAATTATATGGATACACCCGGGAAATGGATGGAACAGGGGTACGTGATGCCATCGCGCCTCTTGAGGAAGACCTGACGCTGCCTGTTAATATTAAGGTATATCAGAGCCAGATTGAAGAAATTTCCTATCAGGTGCGTACCATGGATATGGAACGACTGATGGAGGAAGGGAATATAAAGAGTTTTTCCCAGAAAGATGGGGAAATCAATTTGGAACTCCAATTTCAAAATATATTGGAAGAAGGCAACGAATACCTTCTGATTTTAACGCTGCAATGTGACGGAAGAGAGGTTTATTACTATACCAGAATTATTCGGGAAAGCGGGTATTATGTAAAGGAATCGGTAGATTTTGTCATGAACTTCCATGAGCAGACCTTTCAGGAAGAGGGAGCAGACAGTCTGGCGACTTACTTAGAGCCCAATGCCCAGGCAGATAACACATCTCTTCAAAAAGTAACGATTAATTCCAGTTTAAAACAGGTGACATGGGCAGATTTTGAAGGGGAGCGGGTAGGAAAACCGGTGCCATCCATAAAGGAAATCGGAAGCTCCTATAATACCATTGTTTTAAATTATGTGATGACGGCAACCGGAGAGAATGGAGAAGTTGAGTACTATAATGTAGAAGAATATTATCGGGTGCGTTATGGAAACGCGCGTATGTATCTTTTGAATTATGAGCGTACCATGAATGAGATTTTCCGGGGAGAAAGTGACAGAGTCGCGGCAGACAGTATCTCTCTTGGTATTCGTTCCGGCAATGTGGAGTACATGACCAATGAAAAAGGAAGTGTTATTGCATTTGTACAGGAAGGAGAGCTGTGGAGCTATAGCAGTGACGATAATCGGCTCACTAAGATATTCAGTTTTCGGGGCGCAGAGGGAATTGACGAGAGAGAAAATAATCCCCAGCATCAGATTAAGATTATAAAAATAGACGAAGTGGGAAGTATGGATTTTGTAGTCTATGGCTATATGAATCGCGGTGACCATGAGGGAAATACCGGAATTGCGGTGTACCATTATGATGGAGTGGGAAATACCACAGAAGAAGAGTTGTTTATTCCGTCAGATAAGTCTTATGAGATGTTAAAGATAGAGTGGGGCAATATTTTCTATGTCAGTGACGGAAATGTATTCTATTTACTGGCAGGAGATAATCTTTACAGTATTAATTTGTATAGCAGAGAAAGCAAAAAGGTTTTGACTGGTTTAGAAGCAGGGCAGTATGCGGTATCAGATACGGGAAGATATATTGCATGGCAGGATTCTGACAATCGTTATAATGCGGATAGCCTGAAAATTATGGATTTAGAAGGAGAAGAAATTCGAGAAATTCAAGCCAGTGAAGGAGAATATTTATTACCAATTGGATTTGTGCAGGATGACTTTGTATATGGGGCAGCAAGACAATCTGATGTGGTAATTGACAGTGCCGGAAATACACAGTTTCCTATGTATCGGGTACAGATTGTAGACGAAAAGGGAGAGGTGGTAAAGGACTATCAAAAGGATGGATATTATATTACAAAGGCATATGTAGAAAACGAAACCATCTTTTTGAACCGGGTATATCAAAATGGAGCCGGATATGTGCCTGCGGAGCAGGATACCATTAAAAATCAGCAGTTGGAAGCAGGAAGAAATATTACAATAGAAACCGTTCAGTCAGGACAAAAACAGAGTATTGTACGATTTGCATTTGCAGGTGATAGAGAAGAACTGAAAAAGGCGCCTCAGGTTGTAGTGCCAAAGGAGATTCTGGTCAAGGAAGACCGCAGCGTTACTTTGGATACCAGTACAGAGCAGGAGATATATTATGTGTATAGTGCCGGAAAGATTGTAAAGGCGACACCATTTGTATCAGAAGCAGTTACTACAGCGGATAGTAATATGGGAGTTGTAATTGGCGACCAGCAGAAATATATCTGGCGCAGAGGAAGAAAGTCTTCTCAGCCGGTAGTGGGAGCTGTCAGTGTTGATTTAAGCCAGACAGGAGAAAGTTCTGCCGCAAGATGTCTGACAGCGATTCTTCAGACAGAAGGAATCAGTATGGACGTAGAGGGACTTCTGACACAGGGAGAAACTCCAAAGCAGATACTGACAGAAGCCTTGACGGATTATAAGGTCATTGATCTGACCGGATGCAATGTAGAACAGGTTTTATATTATGTAAATCTCAAAACTCCGGTATTTGCAGTAGTAAACAATGAAGCATTACTGATTGTGGGATATGATGAGCATAACACCATTCTTTACAATCCGGAAACAAATACTACTTACAAAATGGGACTTCAGGACAGCAAGACAATGTTTGATGCTGCCGGAAACGTTTTTCTGGGGTATATAAAGTAAAAGAATCTCTAAAGTTTCCCGCACTTATTACCGAAATACTAATTGTGAATACGAATTAACATAACGATGAGTATAGAGGATATGGAGTGCGGAACATGAGAGTAGATAATAGTAATATATTGGAAATTACAAAATCAAATAACAGTGTAGAAATAAAAGGGAATGTTACCGTTCAGACTCAGCAGACCACAACACAGCAGATTGATAAGACAACCGGCGAGGTGCGTTCTGTGCAGCAGACCACGGTAGACAAGCCCTTTTTTGGTGGAGATTCCCAGTCGGAAATGGACAAAATCCGTCAGGAAGCAGAGAACATGGAGGTAAAGCACTATAAAGACCAGATGGCGGCTGTAACCAATACTGCTTCTGCCGATGATTGTGCCAAGATGGATGAGGATGGTTTTTCCTTAAATAATACAGAAGTAAAGACCGTCGTAACAGAGATGGACAAGATTAAGATGGAGCTTGCCAAAGCAGGTGTGGATATCAGTATTTTTGGTGATGATTTAAGCATGGACCAGCTGGCAGAAATGTTGGGAAGCACCGGCATGGCATACCAGATGGAGCAGGCAATTACGTCAGCAGATTTGCCTGCTACTGAGGAAAATATTTCGGACTGTGAAGAGACCTTAAAGCAAGCGGCAGATTTAACGAAATGCAACGAGCAGACCGTAAAATATATGGTAGAAAACGAACTGCCTCCAACGGTAGAAAATCTCTACAAGGCGCAGCATAGCACGTCAGCAGGAATGACAGCGCCGATGCAGCAGGAGCCGGTTATGGATGAGAACTTCAAGAAGCAGATTGAACAGGTCATCAAAGAAGCCGGATTAGAAGTCAACGAGACCACATTGGGATATAGCCAGTGGATGTTAGAAAACGACATTCCACTTACAGCAGAGAATCTCAAGTATGCAGCAGACCTGTATGAAATGGAATTCCCACTGGATGTGGCAAAGATAATGGACAGCATGATGACGGCTGTTTCCGAGGGAAAACGCCCAGGCGATGCTATGGTGCTTGATGGCTACAGTATGGCAGACAGAGCACAGCAGGCAGCAGAAGTGGTGGAAAATATCACAGATGCAGATATCTGGACAGTAGTAGAAAGAGGACAGCAGGTAACTATTGAGAGCCTTGCAGCAGCCCATAACAGTAATGTGGCAAATGCTGGCGGTGATACAAAAGAGACTGACAGTGCTGATACAAAAGCGGCAATAACTCAGATTCCGGAATATGCACAGGATGACATCAAATACATTACTGCACGCCGCCAGTTAGAAGAAATACGTCTGATGATGACAACACAAGCTAATTATGCTCTGTTGAAAAAGGGAATCAGTATAGAGACCCAGCCGTTAGAAGAACTGGTAGAACAGTTAAAGTCTCTGGAAAACGATTATTATAAGAATCTGTTAGAAAATAATGGGATTGCGCCTACCCAGGAAAATGCGGCGCTTCTTGCAGAAACAGTAGGTAAGACAGAAGAATTAAAGGGTGTTCCGGCATATGTATTAGGAACCACAGCGCCGGAACATCATACGGTCAACACGCTGCATGAAAATGGAACAGCCTTAAAGGCAGAAATGCAGAAGGCAGGAGAAGCGTATGAGACTTTAATGACCGCGCCAAGAGCGGATATGGGAGATTCCATTCAAAAAGCATTTCAGAATGTAGATGATATTTTAAAAGACCTTGGAATGGAAACAACAGAAGCCAATCAAAGAGCCGTAAGAATCCTGGCATATAACCAGTTAGAGATTACAGCAGATTCCACTCAGCAGATGAAGGCAGCAGACCAGAAGGTTCAGGTGTTGTTCCAGAATCTTTCTCCGTCTGTGGTAATGGAAATGATAAGAGAAGGAATCAATCCATTGGAGATGGACATCAATCAGTTAAATGCTAAGGCAGAAGAGATTAAGACTCAGATTGATGCAGGCGGTGAGGAGAAGTTCAGCAAATATCTCTGGAAAATGGAGCAGAAGCAGGAAATCACACCGGAAGAGCGGGACAGCTATATTGGAATATACCGTTTGCTGAATCAGATTGATAAGACGGACGGTGCTGTGATTGGAGCATTGCTCAATCAAGGCGCAGAGCTTAGCATGAAAAACCTGCTGACCGCAGTAAGAACCAACCGGAATCCGGGAATCAATGTGTCGGTAGATGACAGCTTTGGAGAAGCCGATACGGTAAATACACAGGAATTAAGCATATCTCAACAGATAGAGGCAGCATATCAGACCGATTGCGCCAAAGAAGCATTTGGCATGATGACACCGGAAGGCTTGGAACAGACGGCAGCCCAGGGAAGTGTCGATGAAATGACGCCGGAAGAGCTGTTGTGGCAGTTAAAGCAGACGGAAGCAGACCAGACTTTGGAAGAGGCATACTATAAGGAGCAGTTAGAGGAATTTTCCAGAGCAAGGGGAGCGGAAGAGCAGGTGTTAAAATTACTTACCGGATATGATATGCCGGTAACTGCTTACAATGTATTGGCTGCAGAGCAGATGCTACATAACCGGAACGGAATGTTCAAGACGTTGTTTGAACGCGATGGCGAAGAAACGGATATTGACTTAGAAGAAGTAAAACAGGGCATACTCGAAGACTTTGCAGAAGCAGTAAAGACACCGGAGGACATGGCAAAGGCACAGAAGAAGCTGGCAGATGTAGCAGAAAATGTGATGAAGACCATGGCAGAGTCTACGGATGTACAAAGCTTTCAGGTTCGGGATTTAAAGATACTGCGTCAGGAAATCGAACTGGGAACGAAGATGGCAAAGGAAGAAAATTATGCAATCCCGGTTCTGGTAGCAGATGAATACACCAATATCCAGCTTAAGATTGTAAGAGGAACCGAAAAACGCGGAAGATTAGATGTTGTTTTTGATTCACCAAAGCTTGGTAAAGTAGCAGCCAGATTCCAGGTACAGGGAGAAAAGGTAAAGGGATACATTGCATCGGATTCCACAGATACCATAAATAAATTAAAAGACCAGAAGGATATGCTTCAGGAGCAATTAAGTATGGAGGGAACCTTGTCTCCGAATCTGGATATGATTCAAAGTGAAAGTCTGGATATTAATCAGTTTACCTTAGACAACAGAACCTATGGTGATATTAGCGGGCAGCCTCAGGAAGAATATGAGGTGCAGACCAAGACCTTGTATGGTATGGCAAAGGAATTTATTGGAGCAGTAAAGCAGCTTGCAAAAGCAGAGTAAAAGAACTTCATAGCCGGAAAATGGAAGAGACGGCTTAATATTTCAGGCAGGGAAGCCGATATATCAGTCAGGAGATTCTTGACATTCTTGAAAAATAAGAGAGGTGCAGAATATGAAAATTAATCACAATATGTCGGCAGTTATTGCCAATAAACAGTTATTAAGAACAGAAAACGGATTGACCGCTTCCTTAGAGCGTTTATCTTCCGGTCTTCGTATCAATCATGCATCAGATGATGCAGCAGGAATGGCGATTGCCAGCAAAATGAATGCTCAGATTAAGGGTCTGAATCAGGCATCCAGAAATGCTTCTGATGGAGTTTCTGTATTAGAGGTGGCAGACGGAGCATTGAATGAAGTGGCAGATATGCTGCAAAGAATGCGTGAGCTTTCCGTACAGGCAGCAAATGAGACCAATACACCGGATGATTTAGAGGCAATTCAGGCAGAGATTTCATCCCTTACCGATGAAATTGACCGTGTTTCCAGAGATACGGAATATAATACAATGAATCTGTTAGATGGAACCCAGGATATCAGAGTATACCCAAGTGTCAGGGGAATAGACCGGATTGATATTTCTGACAATGTGGAAAAGGGAGTTTACTCCGTGACCGTGAATGCAGAGGCAGAACATGCAGTTGGTGAGGGAATAGCGGCAGCTTCAACCGCACCCGTAACTGCGGCACAGGAAGGTAAGGTCGTAATTAATGGTGTTGAAGTAGAGATTAAAGAAGGAGATACCTTTGAACAGGTATACGAAAAGCTTCGTGCCGGCGCAGAGACCGGAAATGTCAATCTTTTGGTAGTAGCAGATACTACGGCTACCGGAGGAACGGCAGAAAATGCAGGATATGTACCGACAGATGTAGCAGCAGGCGGAACATTGGTATTTGTATCTAATCGTTATGGTTCTTCTGAGGAAATCAATATTACCTGCAGCAATGCAGACCTTGCAGCATATCTTGGAATTCCTGCCGCTGGATATACAGAGCATGGCGCAGACGCAGATGTATCCTTTGGAACAGGGGATAATGGATTTACCCCACAGGCAACCTTGTCTACCGAAGGAACACGTGTGAAAATAACAGACAGAAGTGGATTTGAAATAAGCTTTGAAGTATTGCCGGGAGTGACAGGAGATGTATCACTGGAGGTTACGGATATAGGAACTATGACATTTCAGATTGGTGCAAACGAAAATCAGACCATGGATGTTCGTATTCCGGAGATTTCTGCTAAGAGCCTTTATATTGATGATGTAGATGTGCGTACCGTAGAAGGCGGCGGAAGAGCGATTACCAGCTTTGACTATGCTATCAGTAAGGTAAGTGAAGCGCGCTCCAAAATTGGTGCATATCAGAATCGTCTGGATTCAGCAGTAAACAGTCTGGAAGGAACAGAAGAGAATATGACCGCAGCTCTTTCCCGTATTGAAGACGTAGATATGGCAGAAGAGATGTCCGAATATACCAAATATAACGTATTATCCCAGGCGGCAACCTCTGTACTTGCCCAGGCAAATGATATTCCTCAGCAGGTACTTCAGTTGTTACAGTAGGGGGCTTTGAGCTATGAAAGATGAAAAAAAACAGGATTTTACCCGAAGACTCAGTTGTTGTAATCGCGGTGAAATGATGATTATTATTTACGATATCCTGTTTTCCTATCTGGAAGATGCCTTAGAGGCGGAAAAATCCGAGGACTACAAAGGGTTTAAGGATTCCATTCATAAGGCACAGCAGGTAGTAAGAAGGCTTATGGGAACATTGGATTTTAATTATCCGGTTTCTAAGGACCTTCATGCACTTTATCGTTTTATCAATGAATTGTTAGCGCTTGCTATCGTAAAAAATTCATCACAGAACATTGTGGATGCCAAAAAGGTATTGCGCAATCTCTATGATGGTTTCTGGGAAGCGGCACAGCACGATACCTCGGAACCGTTGATGCAGCATACCCAGCAGGTAGTGGTTGGTATGACTTATCAAAAGGGAGCTTTGACAGAAACGCTTCAAGGCTCGGAAAGTACCAGAGGATTTTTGGCATAAAATAGAAAAAAGGGTTATGTAAACTTATTAGTAAAAGTTTTAGCATAACCCTTTTTATTTAAACTTTTTGGAGAAAAAGTTCTTCTTCCGTAGAAACCTCTTCCACAGGAGCGAGCTGCTTTACCCGGGTAAGCAGAAATTTATACCGCATTTGCAAAGCATTTACCTGATAAATACAAGAGTCTATCATGTCCGGATCCATGGCATTTTGAAAATTATCATAAGCAAGTGCCAGATCATATCTGGCCTTTTCTAAGTCATCTAAAAGTAAAGAGTAAGCAGTAGAATGTGGCAGCTGCTTTTTTGAACTCTGAAACATGTGAATCCCTTTCCTTTCCTAAATAGAGACAAATCAAAAGCTTCTTTTACTAAGTATAAGCAAAAAATTCCAACTCTATACAAAAAAGTCATAAAATTTTCCAAAATGTATATATTTTAGAAAAAGAAATAGATGGAACAGCATATGGAACAGGAATATGGAATGATAGCAATTGCCGGAATCTGTCTGGTAGTGATTTTTATGGGAATTATGAAGCAGAAAGCAAGAGTGGCAGCGGTCTTTTTCAGCCGTGCCGCGGTAGGAGTTGTGGGAATCAGCATTGTAAATAAGATACTTGAGTCCCAGGGGATTGCCGTAGCAGTAGGGGTTAATCCGGTCAGCGCATTGACAATCGGAAGCCTTGGTATCAGCGGGTTTGCGCTGTTGTATGGAATTATGCTCTATCGTTTTTTGTAACTATTTTACAAAAATAAAAAAGTTTTTTTGTTACTCTTTACAGAAAAAATATTCTGATATATAATCCCTATTACAAACAAAAAGGTGAGGTGATGAGTTGGAAATACGAGAGTGATTTTGACACTGCTATTGTTAAGCGTGGCAGTGTGGATGGATATAAGGTCCTGTCGAATCAGTAACCGGCTGATTGTAAGCGGACTGCTTATAGGACTCCTTATTCAAGTCTGGCAATATGGAATCAGAGGAGTGGGAATATTCATCGTAAATGTATCTATACCGGTTATCTTATTATATCTATTATTTCTTATGCGTGCCCTTGGGGCAGGCGACATCAAATTGTTTTCCGTAATTAGCAGTATTTGGAATCTGAAAATAGCATGTATTACAATCATGGCAAGTTTTTTCATTGGAGCAGTAATATCATTCTGTAAGCTTATTCTTGAACGCAATCTTTTTTCACGTCTGTGTGTCTTTCGGGATTATGTATGTCAGGTGATGGCAACAGGAAAGATTCTAAAATACCCGAGAGAGTCTGGGGGAAAACAAAATTTCATTCATTTTTCAGTTGCAATATTAATTGGTTTTTTCATAGCTTGTGAGGTGGTTGGTTGAGTAAATTGTCGGTGGCAGTATGCGACGAAAATCAGTCCTATGGAGAACGTGTGGGTACCTGGCTTTTTGTGGAGCGGGGAACAGACTTTTGCGGCGGCTTCTTTTCGTCCTCAGAAATATTTAAAGAACAGTATGAAAAGCAGAGCTTTCAGGTGGTCTTATTAGGCAGGGCGCTTTTAAGTGAAGCATGGATTCAGAAGGAAATAAAGCAGAGGAAAGATATTCTTTGGATTTATTTAAGAGAAGAGGGAGAGACAGATGTGAATATTTTCCCGGAAAAACTTCCCGCTGTGGAAAAGTATCAGCCGGTTTCTGTGATGATACGAAGTATTTACCGATATTATGAGGAATATCGTAAAGAGGACATTGGGATATTAGGGGAAGATGTCAGATTTCTGGGGTGGTATTCCCCGGAGCAGAGTATCTGGCAGACGCCGTTAGCTATGACTATGGCTGCTCTTTTGGCAGAAAAAGAAAAGGTGCTGTATGTTAGTTTAAAAGAGTGTAGTGGTCTGGAGCAATGGTTTCAGGAGGAATACGAGAAAGATTTGCTGGATATGATGTATTTTTGCCGGGAAAGAGAGCAAAAGACGTCCATAGAGCTGGGTGGCTTCGTACATGCTATGGAGCAGTTGGATTATCTTGCGCCTGTACGGGATGGTACTCTGCTGGGTGAGTTGGAAAAAGAAGACTACAGTGCATTAATGGAATTACTAAAAAGAACATCCTACGACGTCATTATGTTAGATATGGGCAGTATGTTTCCGGGATTTTTTCGCATATGGAATCAGTGCAGACACATTTATATTCCTCGGGAACAAAACGTGTTAGCAAGGGGAATTGCTAAGGAGTTTGAAGGGATGGTAAGACGTCAGCGGAATCCGGAATTAGAAGAAAAAATATCATGGCTTACGCTGCCGGAGTGGAGCCGGGAAAGCTTCATGCCGGGATGCTTGATGCAGCAATGGCTATGGGGAGAGCAGGGGGATTATGTCAGAGAATTATTGGATGGAAGAAGCAGAAGAGATTAAGAAACGGGTACTGAGGCGGTTAGATGTTACCAGGGAAAATGAAGAGGAACGACTGTTGGAAGTAATTGACGGAGAAATATTTGACTATACAAAAGAAAAGGTAATTTCCCTAAGTCAGAGGCGCAGGCTTCGTACTCAAGTGTTTCATTCCCTGCGCAGACTGGATGTGCTGCAGGAGCTTTTAGAGCGGGAGGATATTACAGAGATTATGGTAAATGGCGCCGGAAAGATTTTCTATGAAAAAAATGGCAGTATGTTTTTGTGGAACCAGTTTTTTTCCTCGAAGGAGCGGTTGGAAGATATCATTCAACAAATGGTGGGAAATCATAACCGTATGATAAATACAGCTCAGCCCATTGCAGATACCAGGCTGGCAGACGGCTCAAGAGTAAATGTGGTGCTCGACCCGATTGCCATAGACGGCCCGGCAGTAACCATACGAAAGTTTCCAAAGCATCCTCTGGGAATGGAGGAGCTGATAGCGGGAGAAAGTATTGGTGCAGAATGTGCGGCACTGCTGGAACGCCTGGTAAAGTCAGGATACAACATCTTTATTTCCGGAGGGACAGGCTCAGGAAAGACCACTTTTCTCAATGCATTATCAGCATTTATACCGGAAACAGAGCGAGTGATTACCATTGAAGATTCGGCAGAATTGCAGTTACAGGGAATTCCCAATCTGGTGCGGCTGGAAACGCGAAATGCCGGAGTAGAAGGAACACTGGAAATTAGCATACGGAATTTGATTCGCACCGCACTAAGAATGCGCCCGACTCGTATTATTGTTGGGGAAATTCGAGGCGCAGAGTGTCTGGACATGCTTCAGGCAATGAATACCGGACACGACGGTTCCTTAAGTACCGGACATGCCAATAGCTGTCAGGACATGTTAAGCCGCATGGAGACCATGGTTTTGATGGGGATGGAGCTGCCGCTATCGGCAATTCGCGCTCAGATAGCTTCTGGAATTGACATTATGGTACATCTGGGCAGACTGCGGGATAAAAGTCGCAGAGTGCTATCTATCATGGAATTAGATGGAGTAAAAGAGGGAGAGATTCAGTTGAATCCATTGTATGAATTTGTAGAAAGGGGAATGCAATCTGGAAGAATCATGGGTTTTTGGGAGAAAAAGGGAGAAATGCAGCATCGGGAAAAGCTGATAGCGGCAGGAATGGAGGAAATAAATGCCGGATTACAGTAAATATTATTTTTCCCGGAAAGAATGGCTGGTGTGTTTCAGCATTGCGGCAGCGGGAACCGGAATGGTCGCATGGCTTTTCTATCGAAGTGTTTATGCCGTGCTATTATTTCCACTTTGTTTAGAAATCTCCAAAAGGCAGCTGCGAAGGTATCGGAAGGAAAAGCGGGAGCAGGAAATGCTTTATCAGTTTCAGGAGATGCTTCAGATAATTGCAGGACTACTCAAAGCAGGCTATTCCATGGAAAATGCTTTTCGCGAGGGAGAACGGGATTTTGTTCAATTATATGGAAAAGAATGTGTTATGGCGCGGGAATTTGCAGTCATTAATCATCAGCTTAGAATGAACATACCCATAGAAAAATTGTTAGAAGATTTTGCAGAGAGAAGTGGAATAGAAGAAATCGAAAGCTTTTCCCAGGTGTTTGGATTTGCAAAGCGAGGCGGTGGCGATGTAGTTAAGATTTTTCGGGACAGCACAGAAAGAATTGCAGAACAGATAGAGGTACAAAGGGAAATTGAGACCTTAATCTCAGGAAAGAAGCTGGAACAAAAAATTATGGCGCTGGTGCCTTGTGGAATCCTGATTTACATAGGAGTGGGAATGCCGGAATTTTTAGAACCCTTATATGGGAATCTTCCGGGTGTGTTGATTATGAGCCTGTGTCTTACCGTTTATGGAGCTTCCTGTCTGCTGGCACAAAAAATCGTAGAAGTACATAGATAGAAAGAAGGGAGCATTTGGCATTAAGAAAAAGTCAAAAACAGGCAGTATTGGCAGTAATAGCGGGATGTTTGCTGGCCGTTTTGTTGTGGGTAAAGGATGGGAAAAACACGGATTCTGATTTTGTAATGCGTGGGGAACCGGGAGAGGGCAGCATAGAAAAGGAATATATTCTGGAAGCAGAGGGGCTCTTTACGGATGATGCATGGACTGTAACTGCAGAGGAACGTAAGCTGACTATGGAAGAAAAGAAAGAAACGTTTTCTAAGGCACAGAAAGAGCTGGAACAGCAAATCTTAGGAGCCAATCAAAGTCTGGAAGAAATCAACAAAGATTTGTATTTGCCGGATACCCTTCAGGACGGAATGGTAAAAGTGGAATATAGTTTTTCGGATTATAGGATTTTTTATCCCGATGGCACTATACGACAGCTGCCCCAAAAGGCGGAAGTGATAACCGTTTTTGCCGAAATGGAATGTCAGAAAGAGACTTCCATTTATGAGTTTGCAATACAGGTAGTTCCTTTCGAAAAGGGGTCCAAAGAACTGCTGATAGAAAAGGTGAAAGCAGCATTGGAGCAGGAAAATGAAAAGACCGGGGAAAACAAGCTGACACTTCCAAAGGAAATCGGTGATGTAAAACTTTTATGGAAAGAAAAGACGGAAAATCGTAGCCTTCCGGTGGCGGTGCTTGGAATTGTCGCAGCAGTCTGTATTCTGGCATCTGAAAAGGAAAAAGAGAAAAAAGTGAAAAAGGAGCGGGAGCGGCAGCTGCAAATGGATTATCCCGAGATTTTAGGAAAGCTCATTTTGCTTATGGGAGCAGGTATGAATGCAGCAATGGCGTGGAAACGAATTGCGGAGGCATATCGAAAACGCAGAGAAGAAAGAAACATTCCCATAAAACCCGCCTATGAAGAAATGCTGACAACAGTCTATGAGATGCAGGACGGAATCGGCGAGGTACAGTCATATAAAAATTTTGGCGAGCGATGTCGGATTGCAGAATATCGGAAGCTGGCAGCAATATTGGCACAGAATGTAAAAAAGGGGAATGTACAAATTCAAAGAATCTTAGAAGAAGAAAAAATAGAAGTCTATGAAAAGCACAAAGCGCGAGTGAAAAAAGCGGGAGAAGAGGCTGGTACAAAGCTCCTGTTTCCTATGCTGCTAATGCTTTTGGTGGTGCTGGTAATCATTATGGTTCCGGCTGGAATGTCAATGAATCTATAAAATTTATTAAAGATAGGAAGAAAGGATAAAAAGTATATGAAAATGTATATGGCAAAGGAATGGAAAAGCTTTCTTACGGAAGAAGAGGGAATCGGTGTAGTGGAAGTAATTCTGATACTGGTGGTATTAATTGGATTGGTTATTATCTTTAAGAAGGAGCTGACGGCATTAATCAATGATATATTTGAAAAAATCACAGAACAGGCAGGGAAAATATAGTGAAAAGCAAAATGGAAGTATCACTATTTTTCTGGCATTGACGCTGGTGCTGATTCTGGCGTTTTTATTTAGTATGGTAGAAGCAGCAAGAGTAAATGGATTAGCGGAGCTGGCAAAGCGGAAGCTGGCATTAGAGACGCAGTCATTATTCGGTGCGTATAATCAGGAGCTTTGGGAATATTATGGACTTTTGTTTCTGGATATGAGTTATGGAACAGGAGAACCGGACGTCAGACTGTTGGAAGAACAACTCATGGAAGAAGATTATAGAGAAGGGAACGAAAGGCATTTCTACCAGATGGCATTAAAGGATGCACAGGTAGAAGCCTTTACGCTTGCGACGGATAAAGAGGGAGCAGAATTCCGGCGGCAGGCATGCGAAGCGGCAAAGAATCAACTGGCGCAAAGTGCGGTAAAAGATATGGAAAGCCGGATAGAGGTCTGGAACGAACTGGAGAGTCAAGGCAGCGACTTAGAGGAAAAATGGAAGGAAGCACTTGCGGCAGAAGAAGAGGCAGGAGAATATGCGGAGGCTGAAAGAACGGAAGTGGAAATGCAGGAAGCAGAAGAAAGCGGAGGTGAAGGGGAAGAAAGCGGAGGTGAAGCGGAAGGTGTCGAAATAGAGGAGGACAAGAAGGGAGAGGTTCTACCGGAAAATCCTCTGGGTTATGTAGCACAGTTAAAGAAATCATCTCTTCTGGCTGTGGTAATGGAAGACCCTGCCGAATTATCTGCAAAAAGCATAGATACGTCAACAAGTCTGGATAACCGGGAGCTTTTCTGTGGAAATATGGCAGCAGAGCAAGGAAAGGATGTGGATAAGCTGTGGTTGGTGCAATACCTGAATCAGTATTTTTCCTGCAAAACAGATAGTAAGGAGCAGGAACACGTACTGGATTATGAATTGGAATACTGCATTGTTGGAAAGGATTCAGATGCACAGAATTTAGAAGCGGTGGCAAAAAAGCTGTTGCAAATACGGGAAAGCGCAAACTTTGTAACGATTATGCAGGACAGTCAGAAGCAGTCAATGGCAATGAAAATGGCAGTTGCGGCAGTCGGATTTACCGGTTTCGTCCCTTTGATAAAAGCGGTACAGATTGGAATTCTGTTAGCATGGTGTTATATAGAAAGTATTCTGGACCTGCGATGTCTTTTATCAGGTGGAAAAGTGCCGCTTATCAAGGAGAGTACCCAATGGAAAAGTGATTTGTTCCACCTTCAGGAAACGGTCTCCGAAAGCGCTTATGCAGAAGTGGAAGAGGGAATGGACTACAAGGAGTATTTGCAAATGCTGCTATATACAACAGAAGAGCGACAACTGACGTATCGAGCAATGGATGTAGTAGAACAGAATATCAGAGTGTTTTCCGGAAATGAAGCAATGCGTATGGATGCCATGGTATCAGCGGTTCAGGTGCAGACGGTATATACCGCCACGCCGCTATTTCTTAATGTAATTCCCATGGCACAGAAAATAGATGGAAATTATTACTTTTGCGAAACACGAAAAATTGCGTATTAAAAAAGGAGGAAAGAAAAGAGTGCCTCAAATAAAAGGAAAGGAATATAAAAACAGCTCTCTCAAACGCAACGGATTAAAAAATGGGGCACTGTTTTGTTTCCTTTCGAGGGGAAGCCTGACGGTGGAAACAGCGCTGATATTGCCATTGTTTTTGTTTGTCATGGTAACGGTTCTGTTCTTATTTCGCGTATTAGAGCTTCAATATATAGTAGGAGAAGCGTTGGATAAAGCGGTAGCAGAAGCGGCATTACAGAAAGAGACGTCACCTCAGGAAATAGAAAATACAGTAAAAGTGCTGTTTTATAAAGAATTGGCGCAGGAAGACGGAATGATTTCTATGATAAATCTGGAATGGGCTGGGTTTTCCTGGGAGGATTCTGGAATTGATGAAACATATATTGATATGAAAGTGGCATATCAGGTAAAGCTGCCGGGATGGATATTACAGAACAGAATGTTAGCAGTAACCGAATGCAGCAGGAGCCGAAGATGGACAGGAATGTCGGGAGCAGGAATGAATGGCAGTGGTGGAGAATGGGTATATATTACACCAGAGGGAAGTGTTTATCATAAGAGCAGGGAGTGTACGCATCTAAAATTGTCCATTCAAAGCGTGACTGCGGAAGCGGCAAGTGGATATCGGCCATGTGAATTGTGTGTAGAGGGGAAAACAGCAAATCCGTTTGTTTATATTACGAATCAAGGGGAATGCTATCATGCCAAATTAAATTGCAGCGGATTAAAACGTACCGTTTACATGATACCGTTGGTGCAGGCAGAGGGACGAAGTCCCTGTTCAAGATGTGGAGGAAGATAAAATGCAGAATGTTATATTATTACTATTACTTATTATATGTGCGGTAGAAGATTTCAGGCGAAAGGAAGTAACCGTGACCTATATATTGTTGTTTGGCACCGTAGGTGTGGTGCTGCATCTGTTCTACCCAAATTGCTCTGTCTATAGTATGCTTTGGGGATTGCTGTTGGGAATCGGTATCATGGCAGTGAGTCTCCTTAGCCGTGGCAGTATAGGAATGGGAGATGGAATTTTGTTGACCGTGACAGGGGTATATCTTGGCGGATATGAGAATCTGGAGTTGTTTTTGCTTGGGGTATTTTTTGCGGGAGTCTGGTCTTTGGGACTTTTGGTGCTGAAGAAGAAAAAAAGAAAGGAACGGATTGCATTTATCCCGTTTTTGCTGGCGGCTTATGCATTCATGCTGGTAGGGTAATATGAGGGCAAGAGGAAGTTATACCGTAGAGGCAGCGTTGATTATGCCGATGGTACTGGGCTGTTTACTGCTTGTTCTGAATCAGACCATCCTGCTTTATTCGGAGGTAAAAGAGCGTACCACATGCAGCAGCTGGTGGCAGGAGCTTGAACCGGCAGATTCCTTTCGGAACATAGAATTTTTAAGACATATGACAGAAAAAGGTGGAGAGAAATAGGAATGGAAATAACATATCAAAAAAATCTTCATAAAAGCTATATGTGCATAGAAACAACAAAGGACATGATAGAAGAACATGAATTAATAATACTTCAAAAATATAAAGTACCTCAGCTTTTGCCGCTGCAAGTCATGATACAAGACGGAAAAGTGCAGTATTGGTTTGAAATTACAGGAAAACAACAGCTGACGGATTATCTTGCGGGAAGACAAATGGGAACGGAGCAATTAAAAAAGATTTTGTTTTCTCTGGAACGTCTCTGTGAGAAAATACCGGAATTTCTGTTAAAGGAAGAACGAATTTGTCTGTTGCAGGAACTACTGTATGTGGATTTGATGGATAAAACAGTCTATTTTACCTATCTGCCCTTTTGGAGTGGAAGTTTTCCGGAAGAATTCCGAAGATGGATGGAAGAGACATTGAGAAAGATAGACCATCAGGACAGAGAATGTGTAGAGCTGGCATACAATGTTTACGAAAAGTCTCGTCAGGAAAATGTCAGTATTCAAGAAATATTAATGGAAGTTTCCCGGAGAGAAGAAACTATTTTTCCGAAAGCATTTGAAAGAAAAATGACAGAGCCGGAAGAAGAGGAGAATCTGCCGCAAGAAAAAAGGGAAAAAAGAGCAAGGGAGAAAGCAACAAAGGAAAACGAGACGAAGGAAAAGTGGAACGGGATACGGAAGATACAGGGAGATAAATGCACAGCTATCATAGAGGCTATCCGGTTAGAGGTAAAAGAATATGTAAAAAGTAAGATACCCAAAAAGCGTCAAAACTTGCAATCAAAGGATTGTCACACAGGATTGTTGAGAAAAAAGCCGGAAAAACCAGAGGGGAAATTGATTTATCAGGGAGAACATGGGTGTGCAGACTTTCAGATTGAAACAGAAGAATATTTTCTTGGACGTAACTCTGATGAGGTAGATGGAAAGATAGAAACAGATGGAATCAGCCGGGTACACGCACGAATTACCAAAAGAGCGGGAGAATATTATATCGAAGACTTAAACTCCACCAATGGAACATATGTGAATGGAGAGTTGTTAGAACACCATCGAATCAGAAAACTCAACGCAAATGATTGGGTAAGATTCGGAATAGAGGAATATCTATTTTGCTGAAAAAGATTGATTTTATCCGGGAAAATTTATATACTAAGGATAGTGAAAAATTTGGAGGCAGTATATGAAGGTAAATATCTATTATGGCGGAAGAGGATTGATGGATGATCCTACTTTGTACGTCATTAATAAAATGCAGGAAGTATTGACAGAATTAAGAGTAAATGTAGAGCGTTACAATATATTTGAGCATAAGAACAGCATTTCCACTTTGCCGCAGACTATTAAAGATGCAGATGGAATTATTCTGGCGACTACGGTAGAATGGTTAGGGATTGGCGGATATATGCAGCAGTTTCTGGATGCCTGCTGGCTGTATGCGGATAAAGAGAAGATAGCAACAACTTATATGCAGCCAATCGTAATGTCTACTACATATGGAGAACGGGAGGGAGAACTTACCCTTTCTAATGCCTGGGAGATTTTGGGCGGACTTCCTTGTGACGGATTATGCGGATATGTGGACGATTTGGTTTCCTTTGAAATGAATCATGACTATACCCTTATTATAGAGAAAAAGGCAGAAAATCTGTATCGAACAATCTCACAGAAGATTAAGAATCTTCCTACCAGTAATCAGGCGGTGAAGCAGTCCGTACTCAGGACACAGCAGTTGGAATTGACTCCCCAGGAAAGTGAACAGCTTTCCAAGTTCGTATCGAATGATAATTATGTAAAGAAACAAAAGGAAGACATTGAAGAGCTGACCAGTATGTTTAAGGATATGATGGGGAAGAGTGAAGCGGAGGAAGATGTGGCATATATCCGGGAGTTAAAGGATGATTTCGTGCCACAGGAGGATTTTTCTGCTGTGTATACCTTTATGATAGAAGGAAAGAAGAAGCCGCTGACGCTGAATGTCCATAATGAAGAACTGAATGTTCATTATGGTGAGGAGGATACGGTAGATGTATTGGCAAAGCTGTCTAGCAATGTGATGGAAGAAATTATTCAGGGAAGAATGACCTTCCAGAGAGCATTTATGACGGGAGCTATGACGGCAAAGGGTAATTTTAAGACGTTAAAGATGTTAGATCAAATATTTTTATTTGGATAAGCATAGCATGATAAGTATATAGCAGAAACAGGAGGTAACATAGATGAAAGACACAAATTGTATTTTTTGTAAAATTGCAGCGGGTGAGATTCCATCAAGAACGATTTATGAAGATGAACAGTTTCGAGTTATTATGGATATCAGTCCGGCAACCAAAGGTCATGCATTGATTCTGCCAAAGGAGCATTATGCAAACCTTTATGAGATTCCGGAAGAAGTTGCCGCTGATGCCATGAAACTGGCAAAAAAGATGGCGTCAGAAATGACACAGAGACTAGAGTGCGATGGATTTAATCTTGCACAGAACAATGGAGAAGCGGCAGGACAGACCGTATTTCACTTCCATATGCATCTGTTACCACGTTATAAGGAAGATGGAAATCAGGAGAAGTTTGCGTGGAATCATCTGGAACTGAGTGAAGATGAAGTGGAAGAGATTTATCAGAAATTAACAAAATAGAGAAAATTCTAACAGCAATAGAGATGGGTAGGTTAAAACTACTTTTCTGTTATGCTTGAATTAAAAATGATTTAATAGTATAATTTCTGCGATGAGAAGTTATGAGATATTGATTTAAGGAGGCACAAATCATGATTAATTGGAACAATTTGGATACCGTTGATTCCTATCAGGAACTTTCCAAGGTAGCGCGTGTAAATCTGGCAGAGGCTATGACTGGAGAAAATGGAACAGAGCGTGTAAAGAAATACAGCGTACCTATGGCAGAAGGACTTGTTTATAATTATGCTGCAAAACAAGTGGATGACAATGTGCTTACAGCACTTGCAAAATTGGCAGAAGAGACTCAACTGGCAGAGAAGTTTGAGGCTCTTTACAACGGAGAAGTTGTAAATACCGGAGAAAAACGTCGTGTACTTCACCATATGACCCGTGGACAGTTAGGAGAAGCTGTTGTAGCCGATGGAGTGGATAAGCGTACATTTTATGTAGAGCAGCAGCAGAGAATTGCAGAGCTGGCAAACAAAGTACATAGCGGTGAGATTACAAACGCAGCAGGTGAGAAATTCACAACGGTTGTTCAGATTGGTATTGGAGGTAGTGACCTTGGACCTCGCGCAATGTATTTAGCGCTTGAGAATTGGGCGAAAGTAAATAATACCTTTAAAATGGAAGCAAAATTTATCAGTAATGTGGACCCGGATGATGCTGCAGCAGTGTTAAATACCATTGACGTAGCACACTCACTTTTTGTGCTGGTTTCAAAATCCGGTACAACCCTTGAGACATTGACGAATGAATCTTTTGTAAAAGATGCATTAAAGAACGCAGGATTAGATGCTTCTAAGCACATGATTGCGGTTACAAGCGAGACATCCCCATTGGCAAAGAGCGATGACTATCTTGCTGCTTTCTATATGGATGATTATATCGGAGGACGTTTCTCTTCTACTTCTGCAGTAGGTGGTGCAGTTTTATCACTGGCATTTGGACCGGAGGTATTTGCACAGTTCTTAGATGGTGCAGCGGAAGAAGACAAATTAGCTAAGAATAAGGACTTACTTGAAAATCCTGCAATGTTAGATGCATTGATTGGTGTTTATGAGCGTAATGTGCTGGGATATCAGAATACCGCAGTTCTTCCGTATTCACAGGCATTGAATCGTTTCCCTGCTCATTTACAGCAGCTTGATATGGAATCAAACGGAAAATCCGTGAACCGTTTTGGTGAGCCGGTAAATTATCAGACAGGTCCTGTTATTTTCGGAGAGCCGGGAACGAATGGTCAGCATTCCTTCTATCAGTTGCTTCATCAGGGTACTGATATTGTGCCGCTTCAGTTTGTTGGATTCAAGAATAATCAGATGGGCAGAGATGTTCTGATTCAGGACAGCACAAGCCAGCAGAAATTGTGTGCAAACGTAGTTGCGCAGATTGTTGCTTTTGCGTGTGGTAAAGCGGATGAAGACCGTAACAAGAGCTTTGAAGGCGGACGTCCATCAAGTATTATCATCGGAGACCAGGTAAATCCTAAGACTCTTGGAGCACTTTTGGCGCACTTTGAGAATAAAGTTATGTTCCAGGGATTTGTATGGAATATCAACAGCTTCGACCAGGAAGGCGTACAGCTTGGCAAGGTATTAGCAAAGCGTGTATTGGCACATGAAACAGATGGAGCACTGAAAGAATATAGTGATTTGTTAAATATTTAATCAGATAGTAGATAGATAATAGCCAAGCATGGAGGTATATTCCGGCTTGGCTATTATTTTATTCATGACAATAGAAAGTTCGCGAAGCGTGCTTTCTATTGTTTGTTTCTGTTATTACTTCTTAGCGGCCTCTTCGATAATCTGAACCACAGTTTCTACAGAGTTCATCTGCTTACTCTCTTTCATAGCAGTGATGTACTGACCTCGATTTTCGTAAAGTTTTTGTACTGCATCTAAAAGAACCACATTGCTTAAGTTCTCCTCTTCAATGACCATACTAAATCCCTGCTGTTCAAAAGAATGAGCGTTTAATATCTGGTCACCACGGCTGGCATTGGCAGAAAGGGGAATCAGGATATTTGGTTTATGTAATGCAAGTAATTCGCAGATGGAATTTGCTCCGGCACGGGAAATTACAATATCTGCAAGAGCAAACATATCGCTTAATTCCTGATTAGCATATTCAAATTGGGCATAACCTGCGGTAGCGTGCAGGGATTTGTCCAGATTTCCTTTTCCGCACAGATGGATAACCTGATAGTTCTTTAAAAGCTCCGGCAGGATGCCGCGGACAATTTCGTTAATGAATTGGGAACCGCTGCTGCCGCCTACCACAAGAATGACCGGTTTGCCATCGGTCAAATGGCAGTAGTTCAAAGCATGCTGGCGATTGCCGTTTAATAACTCGCTTCGAATGGGAGAACCGGTCAGAATTGCTTTGTCTGACGGTAAATATTTCAAGGTTTCCGGAAAATTACAACAAACCTTATAAGCATTAGGAATAGCAAGTTTGTTGGCAAGTCCCGGTGTAATATCGGATTCGTGGATAATGGCCGGAATGTGACAGCGCTTTGCTGCAAAGACAACCGGAACAGATACAAATCCGCCTTTAGAAAAGACCACATCCGGTTTTAATTTTTTCAAGAGTTTGCGAGCCTGACTGTAGCCTTTTAATACCTTAATAGGGTCGGAAAAGTTTTTTACATCAAAGTAACGGCGAAGTTTTCCGGAAGAGATACCATAATAAGGAATCCCACAATCTTCAATCAGCTTCTTTTCCATTCCTTCGTAGGAGCCGATGTAGTGAATGTCATATCCCAGTTCCTTTAAACGGGGAAGCAATGCAATGTTAGGAGTAACATGTCCGGCAGTTCCACCACCGGTAAGTACGATTCGTTTCATTAGAACCTCCAAAGTTATTTTTCAAAGTATCATTACTCATTATTTTATACTCCTATATAAAAAAGTCAAGGGAAACATGTCGTCGAAAAAGCCCGAAACATGCGATGAAAAGTGGGGTTGTCCTACTTTCCAAATGTTGAAAACTTCATTATAATAAAAGAAGAAAAGGAGGCAGGATTATGAATACAGTAACAGAGATACTGCAAAATTACGGAGAGATAGCGATAATCGGTTTAGAGGCAGTGCTTGGAATAGCGATGCTGTGTCTGCTGATAGGGATTTTAAAACAGATAAAGAAATTAAACACAAGCTTGAAAAGTATTACGGCGAATATGCAGGCGTATTTCGATGTGATTCTTACGGAAGAAGAGGAATCAGATAACGAGCAGCATATGGAAAAGGAAGAGGAAATAAGAGCGAAGATAGAAGCATTGAAAAAACAGGAAGAGGATGAGCAGATTTTCAATGCAGTATTACAGGAATATTTCTCTTAAATAAGCAAATAGAAGCTGTACATGATATCATGTACAGCTTCTATTTTGTATTTGAAGATTAAATCTTGAAGATATTGATATTCTTTTCCAGGGTGGAAGCAATGTCCTGTAATTCCACAGCGTGGTCCGAAATTTCCTGCATTACATTTGCTACTTCAATTACAGCGGCAGAAGTCTCTTCTGTGCTTGCTGCATTTTCCTGTGCAATCGCAGTAAGATTTTGAACTACATCTACGATATTTGTTCTGGTAGAATTCAATCTGTCGGTGCGGTCAGCAATTTCTCCGATACCGGCAATAGAGTCGGTAATTCCGATTTCTACCTGAGAGAATACCATGCCGGCTTTGGAAACATTTTCGCTTTGCTGTTCCATAATGCTTTTTACTTCTTCCATGGTCTTTACGGCCTTTTCGGAATCATCTAATAAAGTATAGATAATTTCATCAATCTGTCTTGCAGAGTCATTGGATTGTTCTGCAAGCTTCTGAATCTGAGAAGCGACAACTGCAAATCCGCGTCCGGCTTCTCCGGCTCTTGCTGCTTCAATAGAAGCATTTAAGGAAAGCAGATTCGTTTCATCAGCAATAGAGGAAATCAATGTGGTTGCTTCTTTAATCTTCATAGCCGATTCGTTGGTAGTATGTGTCTGTTCGTAAATAACATTGATAGAATCAATGGCTTTCTTATTAATAGAATCCAACTCCTGAAGTGTGGTGTTAGCAGTATCACTTGACACCTTGATGGCATCAGCGGCATTATGAAGTGCAGACACCTGACTGTTGGTGTCTTCCACCATGGTGCCCATCAGCACGATATCTTCTGTTGCCTTCTGAGTTTCCTGTGCCTGACTGGTAGCGCCGGAGGCAATTTCAGAAACAGCCTGTTCTACATTCTGTACGGTTCCGCTTGTGGTGGAAGCGCTTCCGGTTAATTGGGCAGAAGTTTCATAAAGTAAAGCGCTTTGGTTCTTAATATCCGTTATAACATCTACCAAAGATTGGCGGAGCGTTATAATGGATCTTGCCATAATACCACATTCATCTTTTCTCTTGCTGATTTTTTTGGTTTTAGAATCCTCGCGGAAGTCCATATCTGCCAAATGATTAATAATGGTAGTAATCTGTAAAATAGGATGTGTCAATCTTGCGGTAATGATATATCCGATAATTCCAAGTAATATAATAATAATGATACCGGCACCTACAGCAATATAAAAGGCTTTATTTACAGTTTCCATGATTTCATCCCTGTCCACGGTAAGAACAAGAATAGCCTTTCCTTCTCCGGCCACGTAATAAGAGGAATATTTTTTTACACCATGATAATCATATTCTTCTAAGGTAAGTTCCGGGATATTGCCCGCTGCAATCTCATCAACAACACCCAGAATAATATCATTTTCTACCGGTTTGCCGATTTTTTCTGTAGTGGGATGGTAGAGCATCGTTCCGTCCGAAGCTACTACATAGAAATAACTGCTATCCATTCCCTCGATTCCGACACCGCCAAGCAGATTCTCTAAACGGTCTGCATACAAATACATGACAGAGATGTTAATGTTCTGATCCAGAATATTACCATAAGCAGAAGTCATATCTTTCATATAATTCTGAGTCAAGGTACTGGTATTAGAACTAACAGACGGAATAACAATGGAAAGACTCAGTACAATGCCAAGAAGTGTGCATCCCATTAAAAGCATTCCGATTTTTGATTTAATAGAAGAAAAAAATCCTGCCTTATTACGCTGCTGGCTTTTTTTCTCCTTTTTCTCTTTCTTTTCTTTCGGTTTTTTTATATTACTCACAAGAATTCCTCCTTCGTACACATGCTTTTCAGATATTATATCATTATATTTCGTTGAATGCAATAAAAAGGATTGAAATAAAAACGAATAAAATGGTGAAAAGTAACAAAAGAAATGGGTAAAATAAAAAAAAGAAAGTAGTGAACATTTTCAAAAACTTGACAGATTACAAAAATTTTGCTATATTGTAACAGGTTTGTAATAATTGTAACAAATTTGCATAAAATAATATAATAAAAAATGTAATAAAATTTGTTACTGCAATTCAGGAGGTTAATATGAAATTCAAGAAGGTTATAGAAAGCGGAATCGTTGTGGCATTTGCGCTTACCGTTGCTTTTTCAGCGGTGGCTGGTACAAATGTATCTGCGCAGGCAGCTGACCAGAGACCGGAAATAGAATTTACAGAAGAAACCAATGAGGAAACAGAAGTAGCAACCAAAGAAAGAACAGAGGTTGGTCTGGTAGCGGAAGCGGCAGAAGCGCTCGAAACAGGAGAAGCAGCAGAAGCGGTGACAGACGAACAGAACAATATAGGCGTGGAAAGTCCGACGAAGATGGTAAGCCAGGAGGTATCTCCGTGGGCAGCAAAGCTTATGCCGAATGTAGATGACTACTTAAATATTCGTGCAGAAGCATCGGATGATGCAGAATTGGTAGGAAAGATTCACAAGGGAGCAGTTGCCGATATCGTAGAACGCGGCGATGTCTGGACAAAGATTAGTTCCGGAAGCGTGGAAGGATATGTAAAGAATGAATTTTGTGTAACAGGATTTGATGCAGAAAATCTTGCCAATCAGCAGGGCACCACATATGCCATTGCAGCAAGCGGCGGCGTAAGAGTACGTGCAGAAGCATCCGCAGCAGACGGTGTTGAAATTTTAACCGTAATGGAAGAAGGCGGCAAGTTAAAGGTAGACAAAGAAGCGCAGCCGGTAGAAGGCTGGGTGGCAGTAAAATGTAATGATAAGACAGGCTATGTCAGTGCAGAATTTGTAAACGTAGAGTTAGAGCTTGGCAAAGCAATATCTATAGAAGAAGAAAGAGCAGCCATTGCGGCAGCAGAAGCAGAAAAGGCTGCAAAGGAAAAAGCAGCACAGCAGCAGGCATCCGCAGGAGTACAGCAGAGAGATGCAGTTGCAGCATCTTATGATGATGTGACACTTCTTGGAGCGTTAATTCAGTGCGAAGCCGGAAGCGAAGGATACGAAGGACAGCTGGCAGTAGGTGCAGTTGTAATGAATCGTTTGCGCGCAGGCTATGCAGGAAGTATTTCCGGTGTTATTTATCAGCGGGGACAATTCTCTCCGGCAGGCAATGGCAAACTGGAACGTGTATTAAGCAGTGGAGTTCGCAGCAGTTGTCTTCAGGCAGCGCAGGAGGCCATTAATGGAGCAGATAATGTTAATGGAGCAAAGAACTTCAAAAATGCCGCTTCCGGACAGGCAGGAATTGTAATCGGAAATCATGTATTTTTCTAGGAAAGAAAAAAGAATCAAAAGCAGTTCTATCTTGGATAGGGCTGCTTTTTTACGTTTTTTGTTCTGTATTAAATATTGTAATCTTGGAAAAAGTATAGTAATATGGAAGAAATAAAAAAATTCAAAGGAGGGGCAAGTTATGGAAGGGCTTTTCTGGCTGGTGATTGTCGTTGTAATGGCAATTATTGAGATTATAACTTTAGGGCTTACTACAATCTGGTTTGCAGGTGGAGCGCTGGTTGCTTTTTTTGCCAGTCTTTTCGGTGCAGGACTGCCGGTTCAGATTGTATTATTTTTCGTAGTATCATTCCTGCTTCTTGCATTTACAAGACCTTTTGCGGTGAAATTTGTAAATAAGGACCGGATTCGTACCAATGCAGAGAGTCTGATTGGAAAGAGTGCTATCGTGCTTGAGGATATTAATAATTTAAAGGCAGAGGGGATGGCGAGCGTAAACGGTCAGGAGTGGACCGCAAGGTCGGCAGATGACACTGTCATTGCAAAGGGCACAGTAGTAGAGATTGTAGACATCAAGGGAGTAAAGCTGATTGTAAAGGCGAAAAAAGAAGAAAAAACCGTAACAAAGGAACAAGAATAATATAAAACGGAGGATTTTAATATGGAATTAATCATTGGACTTATTATTTTAGTGGTGCTGATATTGGTGCTGATAGCATCCTGTATCAAGGTAGTACCACAGGCACATGCGCTGGTTATTGAGCGTCTGGGCGGATATTTAGGAACCTGGGGCGTTGGAATTCATTTTAAAGTTCCATTTATTGACCGTGTAGCAAAGCGCGTGCTTTTAAAGGAACAGGTAGTAGACTTCGCACCACAGCCGGTTATCACTAAGGATAACGTAACCATGCGGATTGATACGGTAGTATTTTTCCAGATTACAGACCCGAAGCTGTTTGCTTACGGTGTAGAGAATCCGATTATGGCAATCGAGAACTTAACAGCCACCACGCTTCGTAACATTATCGGTGACATGGAATTGGACGAAACACTTACGTCCAGAGAGACGATTAATACCAAGATGAGAGCGTCCTTAGACGTTGCAACAGACCCATGGGGAATTAAGGTAAACCGTGTGGAATTGAAGAATATCATTCCGCCACAGGCAATCCAGGATGCCATGGAGAAGCAGATGAAGGCTGAGCGTGAACGTCGTGAGGCAGTAACAAGAGCCGAAGGTGAGAAGACAGCCACCATTCTTGTGGCACAGGGTAAGAAAGAGTCTGCCATCTTAGATGCAGAAGCAGAGAAGCAGGCAGCAATCCTTCGCGCAGAGGCAAAGAAAGAGGCAACAGTCCGCGAGGCAGAAGGTCAGGCAGAAGCAATCTTAAAGATTCAGCAGGCAAATGCAGATGGACTTCGTTACCTGAAAGAAGCAGAGCCGGACAGCGCAGTGCTTCAGTTAAAGAGCTTAGAGGCATTTGCAAAGGCGGCAGATGGAAAAGCAACCAAGATTATTGTACCGTCTGAGATTCAGGGAATGGCAGGCTTGGTAAAATCCATTACAGAGGTTGCCAAAGAGGATAAATAAAAGAGATAATATTAATTCAGTAAGAACAGAGCGGGGTGTCGGGTCAGATAGGGCAGCCCGCTCTCATATGCATAGAACAGGAGTGAAAGACATGAACTTAAAAGGACGTCATTTTTTGAAATTAAAGGATTATACACCGGAAGAGATTACATATCTGATTGATTTATCAGCAGAATTAAAGGAAAAGAAGAAAAAGGGAATTCCTCATGATGAATTAAAAGGAAAAAATATTGCGCTGATTTTTGAAAAGACAAGCACCAGAACCCGCTGTTCTTTTGAAGTTGCAGCTCATGATCTGGGAATGCATGTGACATATTTAGACCCATCCGGTTCTCAGATTGGAAAAAAAGAAAGTATTGAAGATACCGCAAGGGTCTTAGGAAGAATGTTTGATGGAATTGAATATCGTGGATTTGGACAGGAAATCGTAGAAGAACTGGCAGCGTATGCAGGCGTTCCGGTCTGGAACGGTCTGACCAACGAATTCCATCCCACCCAGATGATAGCCGATATGCTGACCGTGCGGGAGCATCTGGGACGTCTTAAGGGCATTAAGCTCGTTTATATGGGAGATGCCCGTTATAACATGGGAAATTCTCTGATGGTAACCTGTGCAAAGCTGGGAATGCATTTTGTGGCTTGTACCAGTAAGAATTATTTTCCCGATAAAGAGCTGGTAGCGTATTGTGAATCTGTGGCAAAGGAGACAGGCGCTACCATTACACTGACAGAAGATGTGGCAGAGGGAACGAAGGACGCAGATGTTATCTATACAGACGTATGGGTATCCATGGGAGAACCGGAAGACGTATGGGAATCCCGAATCAAAGAGCTGATGCCATATCAGGTAAATAAAAATGTAATGGAAAATGCAGGAGAAAAGGCAATTTTTATGCACTGTCTGCCGGCATTTCATGATTTGAATACCGGTATTGGACAAAAGATTCATGAAAAGTTCGGACTGACAGAGATGGAAGTGACGGATGAAGTATTTGAAAGCAGTCAGTCTGTTGTATTTGATGAAGCAGAAAATCGTATGCATAGCATCAAGGCAATTATGTATGCAACTTTAAAATAGGATAGAAGCATGAAGACAAAGATATTACAAATATTACGTCAAAGCGGAGATTATGTATCCGGTCAGGAATTGTGTGACAGTCTTGGCGTTTCCAGAACTGCGGTGTGGAAAGCCATAAAGCAACTGCGGGAAAAGGGATATGAAATCGAAGCGGTCCAAAACAGGGGTTATCGGCTGGCTGCCGTTCCCGATGTCCTGTCCCAGCAGGAAATTGAAAGTCTTATTCGCACAAAATGGCTGGGGCATGAGGTCTTTTATTATGAAGAAATTGATTCCACGAATACCGAAGCAAAGCGTAAGGCAGAAGAGGGGGCGCCTCATGGAACCTTGGTAGTGGCAGATATGCAGAAGGCAGGACGAGGAAGAAGAGGAAGGAGCTGGAGCTCGCCTCACAATCAGGGGATTTTTTTCACCATACTGCTGAGACCGGAGATTGAACCTGCCAATGCCCCCATGCTTACATTGGTAAAGGCAATCGCGGTGGCAAGAGGAATTTCCAAAATCACCGGACTAAAGGCACAGATTAAGTGGCCGAATGATGTTGTAATAAATGGAAAAAAAGTAGTAGGGATACTGACAGAGATGAGTGCGCAGATAGATTATGTCAACCATATTGTGGTTGGAACCGGAATCAATGTGCATCAGACTTCCTTCCCGGAAGAACTGGCAGATAAAGCAACCTCCATTGATTTAGAGTTAAAGAATGCAGGAAAGACAGGAACGGTTTCCAGAGCGCAGTTATTAGAAGAGATATTAGAGCAGTTTGAAGAATGTTACGAAACATATATCCGAACCCAGGATTTGTCCGGGCTGATAGAGGAGTATAACCATACGCTTGTGAATATCGGACGCAGAGTGAAGGTCTTAGACCCATTAGGAGAATTTGAGGGGCGTGCCCTGGGAATTAACAAGCATGGCAGTCTTTTGGTAGAACGGGAAGACGGGGAAGTAACAGAGGTTTCCTCCGGCGAAGTATCAGTTCGTGGAATTTATGGATATGTATAAAGGAGAATTTTATGGAACAGGAAGAAGTTGTATTGTGCGGTTCCAGCGCATATACCCAGAAATATTATCTGAACGAAGCGTTTGAGGGGCTGCCTCAGAGTATCAAGGATGAGTTAAAGATTATGTGTGTATTGTACACGGAAGATATCGGCGGTGTGCTGACTCTGGTATTTGACGAAGAAGGCAATCTGAACTTTCAGACGGCGGCAGATGAAGGAGACCTTTTGTATGATGATATCGGAAGCGTATTGAAGATAAAGCAGTTTCAACAGACGAAACAGGAACTGTTAGAATCCCTGGAACTGTATTTTAAAGTATTTTTTCTGGGAAAAGAACTGACAGAAGAGGAATTGGAGGATTAAGTCTATGTTATTAGGAGTAGATGTTGGAAATACCAATATTACATTTGGCGTATTTGATGGAGAAGAAATAGAAGCAACCTTTCGTATGACCACAAAGCTGCTTCGTACTTCGGATGAATATGGAATCTGTATTCGTGATTTGTTGAAACATAACGGTATTGACTATGAAAAGATTCAGGATGTCATCGTTGCTTCCGTAGTGCCAAATGTCATGCATTCACTGTTAAGCTCTTTTATCAAATATTTTGGAATTCAGCCTGTGGTGGTGGAAACAGGAATCAAAACAGGAATCCGCATTGCGACAGAGAATCCAAGACAGATAGGAGCAGACCGTATTGTGGATGCAGCTGCGGCATATGAATTATACGGCGGTCCTGTGTTTGTGATTGACTTTGGAACAGGAACCACCTATGATTTAGTGGATGAGAACGGAGCCTTTCTTTCCGGAGTGACCGCACCGGGCATACGGACTTCTGCAAAAGCCTTGTGGGAAGATGCTGCGAAGCTTCCGGAAATCGAAATCCGAAAGCCCTCAAGTATTCTTGCCAAAGAAACCATTAGCAGTATGCAGGCAGGATTAATTTACGGACAGATTGGTCAGACGGAATATATTATCAATAAAACCAAGGAGGAAACCGGCTGGCATCATATGAAAGTAATCGCAACCGGTGGTCTTGGAAAGATTATCGCCAGTGAAACGAAAGCGATTGATATTTATGACCCCAATCTGACATTGCAGGGACTGCGGCTGATATATAATAAGCAGAACCGGGGAAAATAGTATATATGGAAAAACTGAAAATAGGTAATGTAACATTAGAAAATAATTTGGTATTAGCGCCCATGGCAGGAGTAACGGACCTGCCATTTCGTGTGTTGTGTAAAGAGCAGGGTGCAGGCCTTATCTGCATGGAAATGGTGAGCGCCAAAGGCATTTACTATAACAATAAAAATACGGAAATCCTATTGACTACCGCTGAAGAGGAACGGCCTGTTTCTCTTCAGTTGTTTGGTTCTGACCCGCAGATTATGAGTGAAATGGCGAAAAAAATAGAAGAACGCCCCTTTGATATTTTAGATATTAACATGGGCTGTCCTGTGCCAAAGGTAGTAAATAACGGAGAAGGCTCTGCGTTGATGAAAAATCCTAAATTGGTGGAGAAAATCGTATCTCAGATTGTAAAAGCCATTCAAAAACCTGTTACCGTCAAAATCCGCAAGGGCTTTGATGATGAACATGTCAATGCAGTAGAGATTGCAAAGATTGTAGAAAGTGCAGGAGCATCAGCCGTTGCGGTTCATGGCAGAACCAGAGAGCAGTATTACTCCGGAAAGGCAGATTGGGATATTATCCGGCAGGTCAAAGAGGCAGTTTCCATACCGGTTATTGGAAATGGGGATATTCTTACGGCACAGGATGCTTTAGCCATGAAGCAACAGACGAATTGTGATGGATTTATGATTGGCAGAGGAGCACAGGGAAATCCATGGATTTTCCGTCAGATTCTTCATTCTCTGGAGACCGGAGAAGAACTTCCTAAGCCCTCCATGGAGGAAGTAACGGACATGCTGCTGCGCCATGCAAGGGCGCAGATTGCGTTTAAGGGTGAAGTGGTTGGAATTCGGGAAATGCGTAAACATGCCGCGTGGTATACCAGTGGTTATAAAAATTCTGCAAAACTTCGTGGAAAAATAAATGAAGTGGAGACTTATGAGGATTTAGAAGCATTATTTCGGAGCGTGGTGTCATATACTAGAGAAAAACAGTAGTCTGGTATTTGTTTATGAGGAAATGGTGGAAACGATTCTTCGGAAAGAAAAAGCCGGAACAGGAGATGAAGCCCCAGGAGACAGTCAAAGAAAATCCGTTCCTTCCACATTTTAGAAACATTATGGAGCAGATTTTAGAGCAATACAAAATCCCTTATCAGAACTTTCGCCCACTGCTATTGGATAGGGATACACCGCCGGAATCCATGCTTTCCGAGGATGACGTGGAGTTGGTGTTAGAACAGATATCCGACGATTTGAACTTTCTGCGGATAGCGACAGAACGTCCTGCATATTTTTCCTGTTATATAGAAAAAATGTATGAAGAAAACGGACTTGTGGTGCAATTAGAAGAAAACGGCGCATTTTCTTTAGAAGGAATTAATGTGGTTCTGGATATGGAGCAAAAGGGAGGCGTCCATCGGGAGTGCATACAGGAAAATATTCATTATATTCCTATATATAAAAAACCTTGGAATCAAGCCCAAAACCTTGACATTTTGGTACCTATCGGGTATAATACTGTGATTGTTAAAAGAATGTGAAAGATTAATAAGAAAGTATAATAGATAGAGGAAAGGTGTAGCGTTTTATGGAAAAGAAAAATTTATTGACGTATGAAGGCTTACAGAAATTAGAGAATGAATTACAGGATTTGAAGGTAGTAAAAAGAAAGGAAGTTTCCCAGAAGATTAAAGAAGCAAGAGAGCAGGGCGACCTTTCTGAAAATGCAGAATATGATGCTGCAAAGGATGAACAGCGTGATATTGAAGCACGAATCGAAGAAATCGAGAAGATTTTAAAGAATGCAGAAGTAGTAGTAGAAGAGGAAGTCGATTTAGATAAAATCAGCGTCGGATGTCGTGTAAAAATCTATGATTGCGAATTTGATGAAGAATTGGATTATAAGATTGTAGGTTCTACTGAAGCAAGCAGCCTTCAGGGCAAGATTTCTAATGAATCACCGGTAGGAAAGGCTTTAATCGGAGCGAAAGTGGGCGATGTGGTAAAGGTAGAGACCCAGGCAGGCGAGATAGAATACAAGGTATTGGAAATCCAGCGTTCCAATTAAGAGGAGGATACAAATGGCTCAGAATAACAATGCACTAGAGCAGGATATTAACCAGTTATTAAAGGTACGTCGTGAAAAACTGCAGGACTTGCAGGAGAACGGAAAGGATCCGTTCCAGATTACAAAATATGATGTGACACATCACAGCCAGGAAATCAAGGACAACTATGACGAGTTAGAAGGAAAAACAGTTTCCATCGCAGGAAGAATGATGTTCAAGCGCGTTATGGGAAAGGCATCCTTTTGTAATGTTCAGGATTTACAGGGCAATATTCAGGCGTATGTTGCAAGAGATAATATCGGAGAAGATTCCTACAAGGACTTTAAGAAATATGATGTAGGTGATATTTTAGGAATCAAGGGTGAAGTATTTACCACAAAGACAGGAGAGAAGTCTATCCATGCAACAGAAGTAACTCTGCTGTCAAAAAGTCTTCAGATTTTGCCTGAGAAGTTCCACGGACTGACGGATACGGATATCAGATATCGTCAGAGATATGTGGACCTGATTATGAACGCAGATGTAAAAGACACCTTTATCAAGCGTTCTAAAGTATTGAGTACGATTCGTAGATTTTTAGATGGACAGGGCTTTATGGAAGTAGAGACCCCGATGCTGGTATCCAATGCAGGTGGTGCTGCGGCGAGACCATTTGAGACACATTTTAATGCCTTAGACGAAGATTTGAAGTTAAGAATTTCCTTAGAGTTATACTTAAAGAGACTGATTGTAGGCGGAATGGAAAGAGTCTATGAAATTGGACGAGTTTTCCGTAATGAAGGACTTGATACCAGACATAATCCGGAATTTACGCTGATGGAATTATATCAGGCATATACAGATTACCATGGCATGATGGATTTGACCGAGAACCTGTACCGCTATGTGGCAAAGGAAGTAACCGGTTCTGAGATTTTGACCTATGGAGATAAGGAGTTAGACTTATCTAAGCCATTTGAACGTATCACTATGGTAGATGCGGTAAAGAAGTATGCCGGTGTAGATTTCAACGAGATTCATACCTTAGAAGAAGCAAGAGCGATTGCAAAAGAAAAGCACGTAGAGTTCGAGGAAAGACATCAGAAGGGTGATATTCTGAATCTGTTCTTTGAGGAATATGTAGAAGAGCACTTGATTCAGCCTACCTTTGTAATGGACCATCCGATTGAGATTTCTCCGCTGACGAAGAAGAAACCGGAGAATCCGGAATATGTGGAACGTTTTGAGTTCTTCATGAATGGGTGGGAAATGGCGAATGCTTATTCTGAGCTGAATGACCCGATTGACCAGAGAGAACGTTTTGAGGCGCAGGAGGCGCAGTTCGCTGCCGGAAATGATGAGGCGAACCATACGGACGAAGACTTCCTGAATGCATTGAGCATTGGTATGCCGCCCACAGGAGGAATCGGATTCGGAATTGACAGAATGGTGATGATGATGACGAACAGCCCGGCAATTAGGGATGTGTTGTTGTTCCCGACGATGAAGTCATTGGATAAATAAAGATAGTGAGAACACGGGGCTTTAGAGGTTGTAAGTCAGAAGTTACGATTAATGAAAAAGGATTGTTAAAAAAGAATAATTGCTGCGAAAGGCAGAGCAAATATTTTGTTTGCTCTGCCTTTCGTGTTAGGGTGTAGATTGTTTCTTGTTGTAGAACTTTGAGAAATAAATAAAGCACATATTATATGGATGGTTAAAGTTGCTTTAGTTTACAATATAAAAATCCTAATGCTAAAATAATGCTAGTTCGTTAATCATATTAAGAATAAAAGAGGTTTTCGTGTAGATAATAATTTATTACATACAAAAGTTGTAAATATCATATTGCTTTTTAGACATTAAAAATTGTAATGAGTTCTTAAGGCTTGAGTAAACAGCAGTTAAGTCGATGGTTCTGATTTTAGTTGAAATATATATCCGAAATATGTATAATGTGTGTATGTTTTGTGGAAAGTAGGTGCTTTATGAAGAAACGAATAAATATATCGTTAGATGGAGGTACTGTTAAGAAGTGTAGGAGTATGTAGCGCACATAAAAGCAAGTTGCAATATATAAAAGATGCAATTTGAGAAAAAGACACAGAACAGAAAAAGGGTGGTAGATAGGAATGAACAGAACTGCGATAATTAATACAATAGGAATTGAATACCATACGCCGAATATTGAGGCAGGCGAATACAGTTATGTTTTGGAAGCGGGTTCAAAAGTAGAACTTGAAAAAAAACTTGGTCGTCCTGTTTCGCATTATAAACTTGATATTAGATTTGAATTAGATGACGTTGTAGTCTTGGTTGAAACAAAACAAAACTTTACAAAGAGAGATGAACGACAATTAGATGAATATCTCCAAGAGGAACAAGCATTACATTATGGACGAAAGATCATTGCCATTCTTGCTAATACTCATAATAATAAGATTAAGGTCTGGAAATCTATTATAGACGATAAGCATGTTCTTGAAGATGAGACAGTTCTTGATAAAATGGAACACTATGTTAAGTTGTTCAATACAAATAAGCAGAATGACCGTGAAAAGGTTATGAAGAATACATATGATTTGAATGAACTTCTTCATAAATTGGATATTAGTGAGAACTTGCGTAGCCAGTTTGTGGGAACAACTCTGTTACATATCAAGGATATGATAAAAAGAGATGGAGCATCGAAAATTGATGAAGCTCTTGTTGAAAGATTGAATGGCGTTTGGTCTATGATGGATGAGAAGCAGATTCGGGCAGGAATTGAAGCAACTCTTAATAGTTTGCTCGATGGTTCTAATAATAAATCTAAGAAGATTGAATTGCTTCAAAAGAATGTTCTTAATGACCAGAAGGTAAAGAAGCTTACAAAAACTAATTGGATTAAAATTCTTGATACAATTATTTTAGATATTTATAGATATATTGATGCTGATAGTTCTGAAGGTCAGGACATTCTTAATCTTTTTTTTATTGCTTTTAATAAGTACACAGGTAAGGCTGATAAGAATCAAGCATTTACTCCGGATCACATCACTGATTTTATGTGTCGGTTGACAGAGGTTGATAGAACAAAGGTTGTTTTGGATGCGACATGTGGTAGTGGATCATTTTTGGTTCAAGCGATGGTTAAGGAACTTGCTGATTGTCGTAAGAATAAAACAGAAGCTGAAGCAGAAGAATTGATGAAGACGGTTAAAGAACGGCATATTTTTGGTATTGAAGTTGAAGAAAAAGCATATGGTCTTGCAACCACTAATATGTTAATTCATGGAGATGGAAATTCGAATATTAAGTTTGGTAGTTGTTTTGAATGTAAGAATTTTATAAAAAATGCAGATCCAGATATTATTTTAATGAATCCTCCATATAATGCAAAACCTATTGGAATTCCTTCTTCATACAAAGTAAATTGGGGTAAGGCGGCTGATGGTAAAGAAGATCCTACAAAAGGCATGGTATTTATTCATTATCTTTCAGATGTGGTCAAAGAGATAAATGATGAAAGAGAACGGAATAATAAGCCTCGTAAAACTGTAAAATTAGCAGTTCTTCTTCCAGTATCGGCTGCGATTGGAACAAGTGGTCTTGTAACTGAAGAGAAGAAGGTGATGCTTGAAAATAATACCTTAGAAGCTGTTTTTACATTGCCAGCAGAGGTGTTTTATCCTGGAGCTGCTGTATCGGCTTGTTGTATGTTATTTACATTAGGGCAACCGCATGTTAAAACGGATGGAACAGCAAGAACGAGTTTCTTTGGTTACTGTAAAGAAGATGGATTTAAAAAGAAAAAGAATCTTGGTCGTGTAGAACAGTTTGATTCTAATGGTGATTCAAAGTGGAAAGCTATTGAAAAAGAATGGTTGAGTTTGTTTGAAGCAAAGAAAGTTGTTGACGGTATGTCATCTGTAGCCGTCGTTGATGGAGATGATGAGTGGCTTTGTGAAGCGTATATGAAGACTGATTATAGTAAACTTTCTGAAACAGATTTTCAACAGACACTTAATAATTACCTTGCTTATTTGATGAAGGAGGGTAAAATCTATGAAGCTTAATATAGATGATTGGAAAGAATTTTACCTCAAGAACTTGTATAAAATAGTTATGGGGAATAAATTTGATAAAAATAAAATGACAGAAGATGATCCTTCTGTTAATTTTGTCTCTCGTGTGAGTTATAATAATGGAGTAGATACAAAAGTTGATTATGTGGAGGATGTTGATCCTTTTGATGCTGGTTTAGTCACAGTTGCTTTAGGGGGCAGCTACTTGGGGTCATGCTTTGTTCAAGAAGAACCATTTTATACTGGTCAGAATGTTGCAGTGTTGAAATCAGTTTCTGATCAAATGACTTTTGGAGTAAATATATTTATATCTGGTCTTGTTAGATATGAGAGTAAAATGAAATATTATGCCTTTGGACGAGAATTGAATACTCATATAAATAGGGATTTTAGCATTAAGTTACCAATACAGCATAATGATGATGGAACACCGCTTATTGATGATTCCAATAAGTATTCTGATGAGGGATATGTTCCAGACTGGAAATGGATGGAAAACTATATTGAATCTTTACATTATAAACCACTAATTACTCACAATAAATCTGGTCAAGTACCAAATTTGGATGTTAATAAGTGGGAAGAATTTATAGTTGGGAAAGTCTTTGAGTGTTCTACTACAGCATTATCTATTAAAGATGAATTGGATGAAGGTGATATTCCATTCATTTCCAGAACTGCTGAAAATAATGGGTGTGATGGGTATGTTAATGTTTCTTGTGAAAAAATAACTAAAGGAAATTGTATTACTATTGGAGCAGAAGGAATATATAGTTTTTATCAAGAAGATAGATTTGCGACTGGCAATAAAGTATATACTTTGAGATGTTCTTTGATGAATAAATATGTAGCGCTGTTTTTGTGTAGTATATTGAATCTTGAAGATTATCGATATTCATATGGTAGAGCTAGGGTAAAGAGCAAGCTTGAAAAAGAGATTATTAAGCTTCCTATTCAACGCAATCTAGATGGAACACCGTACATAGATGATACTAAAAAATATTCTGATGAGGGATATGTTCCAGACTGGAAGTTTATGGAGAATTATATCAAAGCATTGCCTTATGGTGATAGAGTATAAATGAAAAAGGATTATTAGTGGTAATGTGATAAAGGGACTACCTAATGGGTAGTCTTTTTCTTAGTTATAAGAAATATATTTATACGCTAATGATACATAGGGGCTCTTATGATGTAAGGACGACAGATATGCAATGACGCGGTGGTGCGGTTCGGTATTCTGGAGGTCAACAAATTGTTGCTGACCGGAGGAAGTAATAAAATCGCTGATATATTGCTTAAATGCAGAGGACGGCGTTTTTTGCTAGTAATAATAGTTATAATGATAGTTTTAAGTCTAGTGTGACAGAAAAAATTGTAAATGCTAAGACTGCAACATTTTCCAAATAAGAAAAGTGTTATTACCAGAAGACAAGAAACTATAAAGTATAAGACCAGAAGGAGAGTATCAGAATGAAAAAAGTGAAACTAAGAATACTTATGATGTTAATGGCAATGATGGCGGTAATGAGCCTGATTGGTTGTGAAAAAAGGGACAATGACCAGGAACAGAAAAGAACCACATCTGCTAAAGTAGAAAAGACAAATAAGAAAGAAGAACAGGAAGAAGAATCAGAAGAATGGGAAGAAGAATATGAAGAACAGGAAGAATCTGACCTTTATGCACTTTATGACCAATATCTGGAAGAAGAAGCACCACTGCTGTTAAGCGATTATGAGCAGGGAGAATACGGTTTTTATGATGTAGATGGGGATGATGTAGATGAACTCATTTTAAGAGAACCGGGGTATCTATATATTATCCAGTATAGGGATGGCGAATTGGTAAATGTTTATCAGGAGGGAGTATATTCGGATTTGTTGGAAAACGGAATGGTAAGATATTATCGTCCGGGAACAGCTCCGGAACATGAAAACTATGCTTTTTATGTGTTAATAGGTGACGAGTATCTGGAAGAAATAAGCTTTGCCTGGTATGACAACGAAACAGTTGGAGATGAAATTTATGATGAAGATGACTACTATGAGATTGACGGCGAAGACATAACGATGGAAGAATGGATGGAGACATTGGAGGAATATATGTATTATGAGGAAGCTGATATTACATTCATGAGTTTATAAATGCGAAAGAGTCCCGGGGTGGACTCTTTTTTCATTGACAAATCATGTCTGTTAATATTAGGATTAATCAAAAAATATGTGTTGCATATATAACATGGTAAAAAGATTAAAAGAAGCAAGAAAATCAGAAAGAAAGGAAGCACTAAAAATGCAGACAGATTTTCATTTACTATATCCCCCAAATTATGACAGGACATCAGAAATCCCCATGAAAGATTTTAAGTTTATAGAATCCTTGCAGTTGGACGCTATGATTATTTTGATAAAAGAAAGCTATCGGGGATTTGCAGATTTATCATTGGAGAAATTTTTTTCCACAGATGAGCGGGTGTTAGAGTATCGCCTTGGAGTGGTAGAAGATTTGGTGGAAAATCCATCCTTGTATGAAACATTCTGTAAGGCGGTCTCTATTATTTACAATATCCATGACATGCGTCATGCGATGGATAACGAGTTTACCGTTGATTCCGCGTTGCGCTGTGTAAGATACTTAGAGATGTATCAGGAGATTGTAAATCTATTTGCAGATGCATTGGAGAAAGCAGATATTCATTCGGAGGGAATGAAAAACTTCAAAAAAGAAATAGAAAACATTACAGAAAGCAGTGAGTATCAGAGCCTTAATACAGAGCTGTCAAAAATGGAAATGAACTTTGGATATATTAAAAGTGTTACGGTAGGGATTAATTTAGATGGAAATCTTCGTCCAAAAGAGGCAGGTCTGGTTTCGGTAAATACGGATTATTTTCGTCCCGGAAATATTATGGATAGGCTGTTAAAAAGAGATAAAACGGATGACAAGGTACTAATGTCTGCGCTTTATCCACTGACCAAAGGACTTCACGGAGAAGAATTAAAAGCGTTGAATTATTCTCTGAATGCTGCCCTGCAAACTATTTTTGCGAAGTCTCTGCGCGAATTTGAACCATTAGTTCAGAATTATTATCACGTGAATACAACAATGTTTGTATCGCTTCTGGATGATATTCGCTTTTTAACAGCGGGAGTAAAGTTCATTTTGTCTATGAAGGAAAAAGGCTTTGTGATGTGCAGACCCCAAATAGCGCCCATGAAAGAAAAAAGGTGTGAGCTTACCCAGGTATATAATCCTATGCTGGCAATCAAAGCAGTGGAAAATACCATTGTATCGAATGCCTTTACCTTGGATGAAAAGGGGCGTTTCTATCTGATAACAGGACCAAACCATGGTGGAAAATCTATTTTTGCTTATTCCATAGGGATGGCGCAGGCGCTTTTTCAACTGGGGCTGTTCGTTCCGGCGGAGCGTGCCCTGATGAGTCCTGTATCTGGCATTTATACGCATTTCCCGTCCTCGGATGAGAATAACTATGGAAAGGGCAGATTGGAAAGTGAATGTGCCAGACTTAGTGAGATTATGGGAAAACTGTCGGATACGGACATGCTTTTAATGGATGAATCCTTTTCCAGCACCAGCGGATTGGAGGCAGGCTATATTGCGTCGGAGGTATTGACCGGAATTGGTATTATAGGATGCTGCGGACTGTTCGTTACCCATATCCATGACCTTACACAGCAGGTAGATACCTACAATGCACATCCCCGGAATAAAGGAAAAATAGATAACCTTGTAGCAATGATGGAAAGCAAAGAAGAAGGAACCAGAAGCTACAAAGTGATTCGGACGACACCGGACGGATTAAGCTATGCCAAGGATATTGCAAAGCGTTATGGGCTTGACTTAGAAGGTATCCTTGGGAAATATGAAGACGACAAAGCGTAAAAAATTTTACTCTTTTCTCTTGACTCTGACCTTACGTCATAGTGTATGGTTATCATTGAAGTTGCAACTTATAAAAAATAAGAAAGGAGGAAGGAGGAATGAAAATTAATGAAGTTGCAAAGTTGACTGGAGTTACGGTGCGTGCCCTGCATTATTATGATAAGATTGGTCTGTTAAAGCCCGAGGAAATTACAGAAGCAGGATACCGCATCTATAGCGAGAATGACTTAGAAACCTTGCAGCAGATATTATTTTTCCGGGAACTTGACTTTTCTCTTAACGAGATAAAAGAAATGATTCAAAATCCACTCTATGATAAAACAGAAGCATTAGAAAAGCAAAAAGAACTTCTGATGCAAAAAAGAGCCAGATTAGATGAACTGATTACACTTGTAGAAGGCACGTTGAAAGGAGAGCGAGAGATGAGTTTTAAAGAATTTGATATGACAGAAATAGAAGAAAATAAGAAAAAATATGCAGAGGAAGTAAAGGAGCGCTGGGGCACTACAAAAGCCTATGCCGAATACGAAAACAAGGCAGTTTCTGATGAAGAATACCAGCAAAAAATGTTAGGAATGAATGTGCTTTTAAAAGAATTTGCCAAGAAGCGGCATCTTGCACCGGAAAGTGGGGAAGTACAGGAATTGGTGGAAAAGTGGAAGGATTATATAACAGGAAACTTTTATCACTGCACCAAAGAGATACTGTCCGGTCTGGGGATTATGTATGCCGCAGATGAACGATTTGCCAAAAACATAGATAAGAACGGCGAAGGTACCGCAGAATTTATGTCAAAAGCGATAGCGGTGTTTTGTCAGGGTTAAAAAGAGGGATAGACTTCGGTCTATCCCTAATTTTTTTCCAATAACGGAAACTGTATTTCAATCAAAAACAAAAATCTTCATTTATAAAAAATCTGTATAATAAGTATACATAAAAAAGGGGAAATTTTTGGCACTAGTCCATTTTTATAGTGGAAATAGTTGACAAACAACCGTAAAAATGACAAAATCTTACTATCACGTACATTTTTCGACAAAAGAAAAAGGAGGGTGCCAAAAAAATGGGTTATGAAAAGGTACGGGATAATAAGTAAATTTATGGAGATGTAAAATATGAAAAAGGAAAATAAGGCAGGTATTGTTATTGCAGCAGTGGTACTGGGCATACTCTGTGTAGCAATGATTGCGGGATGTATCATGTTGGGTATCAATGGTTCGGTAGGAAAGCTGAGCCAGAAGTCAAGCAATGCGAAAAAGAGTGATTTCGAGGAAACAGAAGAATCATATGACACTGCTGAATATTCCGGCAGCGGAGAAGATTTTGAAATTGTGATTACAGAAACCACAGCGGAAGAAGATACACCGGAAGAAGGACAGGATACACCGGAAGAAGGACAGGCAGAAAGTACCGATTATCTTTGCGCAGAAAGCGACCAGAGAGAACTGACAGAAGATGATGTGACAGCATTACAGAATCTGACAGTAGAGGGATTGCCGGAAGGTAAAGATATCATACAAATGGTAATTAATGAAATGTACGCAAGAAGAGGTTACCAGTTCGGTGATGAGGCGATTCAGGCTTACTTCGACTCCAAGGAATGGTATCAGGAAATCACGGAGCGCACAGACGATATGGATGCGATTCTGGCAAGTATGAGTGAAGTAGAAAAGACTAATATTGATTTTCTGAGCACATATGTACAGTAGGGAGGAGAAAAAGAATGTTTTGTCAAAATTGTGGAACAAAAAATAATGATGTGTCAATATTCTGTGAAAACTGCGGAGCGAAGCTGGAAAAACCAGTTGATGCGGTAGTACAACAAGAACAGGCGGCACAGGAACAGCCAGTACAACAGGAACAGGCGGTACAACAGGAACAGCCAGTACAGCAGGAACAGTTTGTGCAGCAGCCAGTACAGCAGACACAGCCCATTCAGCAGCCGGTAAAACCGAAAAAGCCGGTTCCTAAATTAGTAATTGCTGTTATTGCAGAAGCAGTTGTTCTGGTAGCATTAGTTCTTGTATTTTTTAATGTTGGAAAATCGGTATACGGACCGGAGAAAGTAGCAGAGAAGTTCTTCGTAGAAGTTGCGAACCAGAACTTTGAGGAAGCGTATAAAGTATTAGATGTAGAGGAAAATGACTTTATTAATCAAAAGGCATTTGAGAATGCAAGATGTAATGTAGAATTAAGTAAGGTTACAGAGTACAAGATAAAAGATACACGTGGCGAAGAGGATGATGAAGAAAGAGAAATAGAGATTGCCTATAAGACAAAGGGTAGTTCTTCTAAGCGTAGTTATGATATTTCTGTAAATAAGCAGGACAGCAAAAACATGTTGTTCTTTGATAAGTGGGAAGTCAGCCCGGATGCTATGATTGTAAAAGACTTTTATGTTGCTGTTCCGAATGGAGCTGAAGTGACTGTAGATGGTGTGAAGCTGGGAGAAGATTATCTGAAAAAGTCAAAATCAGATGAGTATCAGCAATATTATGTAATTCCGGAACTGTTTGCAGGAGAACATCAGATTGTTGTAACCAAGGAAGGTATGGCAGAGGTCAGAAAACTGGTGGATACAGATTGGGATTATGGATATAGTCTGTATAGCATGCAGATGGATGAAGAGCTGTTAAAAGAAGCTGCCGATACCGGTGTAAAGAACTTTGAGGCAATTTATAAAGCAGCGGCAGAGGGAAAAGAGTTTGATGCGGTAGCAAATCTGTTTTCAAATGTGGAAGGTCGTAAGGACGAGGGAAAAGATGATTATGAAGATATCGTATATGACCTTACAGGAAGCAGCTATAAGACCCTTAATAAAATATCATTCTCTAATGTGGAGGCTACTGCAAGTGAAGGCTATATTGATACAGACGAGACTTGCGTAACCGTATATGTTGAGTTTGATTATAACGTGGATTATACAGAAGACTGGTTTGGGGATATTACCAATGAAACATATGATGATAACAGTTATATGTACATGGATTTTGTATATGAAGATGGAAAATGGATGCTGGCAGAAGTTGGCGGAGGATATATTTATTATTAATGATTATTAGTTTTTCTTAGGAGGAATAAAGATGGCAAGATTTTGTACAAAATGTGGAAAACCATTAGAAGAAGGAGAAGTTTGCAGTTGTACACAGGCAGCAGCGCCACAGCAGGAAACCGCACAGGCAGCAGCGCCACAGCAGGAAACCGCACAGGCAGCAGCACCACAGCAGGAAACTGCACAGGCAGCAGCACAGCAGCAGAACGCACAGCAGTTCCAGCAGACACAGCAGCAGAACACACAGCAGTTCCAGCAGACACAGCAGGCAGTGGCTGGATTTTTAGGCAGAACCTTTGGACAATTTTTAAATATTATCAAGCATCCGGTAACTGCCGGAAGAGAGATGATTCTCACAGGAGATTGTGCATCTGCAATTACTCTGATTGTGCTGCAGGGAATTATTACTGCCATTTTCGGGGCGGTTGTAGCAAAGAAATTGTATTCTCTTATCGGCGTGTTCATGGGCGGTCTTAGCTCCTTATTTGGCGCTTATGGCGGCGTGAAAATGCCTTATGCAAAGATTATTTTCGGAACATTACTGATTTCTATCATTCTGTCATTTGTACTGGCAGCATTACTGCTTGCAGGCAACCTGATTATCAAAAATAGTCTGAACTTTAAGCAGATGATGGCTGCAGCTGCAATCAGAAGCTGCGTAGCCAGTCTTGCAACCGTTGTTGCAATGATTGTGTTCCTGATTCATCCACTGACCGGCGCTCTGGTATTCGTAACAGGAACAGTATGGGGATTCTTTATTATCCTTTTGGCAATGCCGCTTAGCAATGAGAAAATAAGAAATAAGCTTCCACTGACAATCGCATTAGTATTTTTGATTTTTGCAGGTATCACAGTATTCAGCATGAACAAGGGCGCAAACCTCTATGTACCATCTGAAGAAGTGAGCTATGATAGCAGTTGGTGGGACTAAAATAAAATGTAAAAAACGGAATTCCGCAGGCTCTGCGGAATTCTTTTTTTATTTCTTTCTAAAGTTTTTTAGGGAACAACCGATAAATAGATTAGAATCATGATAAATATATAAATAATACTAGAAATAGAAAGGAGATGCTGTTATGCGTATAGAAGCATATAATCAGATTAACAAGGTTTACAATTCAGCAAAAGCTTCTAAGCTAAAAGGGGCACAGGCATCCGGAAAACGTGACGAAGTGCAGATTTCCCAGACTGGTCGTGATTATCAGGTGGCAAAGCAGGCAGTAGCGGAAGCCTCCGATATCAGAGAAGATAAAGTTGCACAGTTAAAGGCAGAGATTGGCTCTGGTAACTACAAAGTAGAAGCAGGAGATTTTGCAGCAAAATTAATTGAGAAATACAATGCATACAATGTATATTTGTAGAAATGAGGTTCAGACGTGGCTAGCTTAATGGAAGATTTCATGGATATCCTTGAAAAAGAGAATGGGGAATATGAACGTCTTACGGAATTGTCTATCCAGAAGAGACAGATTATCATAGACGGAGATGTTCCCGCTCTTGAGGATATGACAGGAAGAGAACAGGAAATAACCAGTAATCTGAAGAATCTGGAAAATAAAAGAGAACAGGTTGTGAAAGATATGGCTATCGTACTTAGTAAAGATCCTGAAGAGTTGACGATTACTAATATGATAGCGTTTTTAAATAAACAGCCGGAAGAACAGCAGAAGCTTCAGTCGATTCGAGAAAGACTGAAAAGTACGCTTACCAAGATGGCAGATATAAATACACAGAATGAAATTTTGCTGACTCAGGCGATGGAAATGGTAGAGTTTGATTTGACGCTTTTTAAAAGTATGCGTCAGGCGCCCACCACAGCAAATTACGATAAAAGGGCAAATAACACCGGAGAGGTATTGGGCAGCCGGGGATTTGATGCCAAACAGTAGGAGGAAAGGTAGATATGGCAAACGGAATGGGAAGTCTGTATATCGGAGCATCCGGATTACAGAACAGTCAAAACGCATTAAATACTACTGCCAACAATCTGGCAAACGTGGAAACAACCGGATATGTCAGACAGCAGGTGCTATTTTCAGACAGAAATTATAATACCTTTGATGTAACGGCGGCAATCAGTAAACAGCAGGCAGGACTTGGTGTAAATATTGCAGACGTAGTACATACCAGAGATTATTTTTTGGATAAATATTATCGTACCGAAACAGGAAGACAGGCATTTTATGATGCTACCAATGAAGCGGTACAGGAAGTAATTACTTCCTTTCAGGAATTAGAGGGAGAAGCATTTCAGGATGGAATGTATGATTTCTGGACAGCATTTCAGGAATTTGCAAAGATTCCGGATGATACAGTAAATCAAAATCTGGTGATTCAGAAGGCAACATTATTTATTGAACGTTCTCAGGGAATTTACGATAATATGAAGGCATATCAGAATCAGATTAATCTGAAAGTCTCTGATGCCATTGACCGTATCAATGAATTAGGACGTACGATTCAGAAGCTGAACACGCAGATTCAGAAAGTGGAAGCCGGCAATATTGAGACGGCGATGACCATGCGGGATGAAAGAGATAATGCATTGGATGAGCTTTCCAAGTATGCGGAAATAACCTTTGAAGAAACATCAAATGGCATTGTAAAGGTGAAGGTGGAAGGCGTTACATTTGTAGACGAAGTTCATGTATTTGAAATGGGACAGAAGACGGACCGGTTGACTGGTTTTATCACTCCGACCTGGCCGCATTTGTCAGATGAAAGTCAGGGACAGTATACGGAAGTGTTCGACTATAGTGTAGATATCAGTTCAGAAATGAATACAGATATCGGTTCTTTAAAGGCGCTGGTACTGGCAAGAGGAGACCGCATTGCCAACTATACGGATGTGGCAGGACTTACTGCAGACCAGTATAACGATGGCGCAGGAATGTCTGTTATGCTTTCCGCAGAAGCAGAATTTGACCAGCTGGTGCATGGAATTATAACAGCAATCAATGACGTATTAAGTCCGCTGACTACTGCAAGCTTTACCGGAGCAGATGGAACGGTATACGATAATGTAAAGGTCTGGGATGAAGAAAAAGGCTGTGTTGGTAATGATGGACAAAAGCCGGGACGTGAATTGTTTGTAAGACGCGGCATGGAGCGTTATACAGAAGTAACAGCAGATGACGGAACCGTATATTATGTATACAATGAGGAGGATACCACGGATACCTCTAAGATGTATACCACATATGGAGTATCTATCAATCAGGACTTATTGGAATCAGAATCCAATCTTCCGTATTTAATGCAGAATGGTGATGTTGCGCAGGCAATGGCGGAAGAGCTTGCAGCAGCATGGGAGAAAAAGGGATTGATTTTAAATCCAAACGATACCGATCCTTGTACCTTTGAAGGATACTACGAGAAATTCATGAATGGACTTGCAACAAAAGGAAATGTATACGAAAGTGTTGCAGAGAGCCTTTCCGGTTCTGTAGCGAGTATCGAAAACCAGAGACAGCAGGTCATCGGAGTTTCTTCAGATGAAGAACTGACGAACATGATTAAATATCAGAACGCATACAATGCAGCCAGCCGATATATCAATGTGATTTCAGAGATGTTAGAACACATTATAACTCAGCTTGGATAAGAAAAAGAGGTGAAAACATGCCATCAACATTTTTTGGATTAACAATTTCAAGTTCTGCCCTGACATCTTTTCAGGCAGCGACCAATACCGTAGCAAATAATATTTCAAATGTAAATACAAAGGGATATACCAGACAGCAGGCGATTCGTGTGGCAGCAGAGGCACTTAGAGTCAACCAGAAGTATGGTATGGCAGGAAGTGGTGTTGATACCACAGAGATTAAGCAGATTCGCGATTTTTACTATGATGTAAAATATTGGGAAAACAGTGCGAAGGTCGGACTGTATGATTCCAAGCTGTATTACATGCAGCAGATTGAGGATTATCTGATTGACGATGACAGCGCCAAGGGATTTTCTACCATATTAGATGAGATGTTTAATGCATTGAATACCTTAAACAGCAATCCGAACGATTTAGATAAGCGCCAGCAGTTCATCAGTAAAGCTCAGAGCTTTGCAACTTTCTTTAACAGTTTAAGTACCGGACTTAGCAAGATTCAGGAAGATTGTAATAAAGAAATCGCGACCCAGGTAGAGAACATTAACTCTATTGCACAGAAAATAGCATTACTGAATAAGCAGATAAATGTTATCGAGCTGCAGGGAACCAATGCCAACGAATTAAGAGACCAGCGTGCACTTTTGGTGGATGAGCTTTCCGAACTGGTTCCGGTAGAAGTAGTAGAGACCAAGGTTGCAAACAGTAATTATCCGGATATGTATACCGGCGCTACTGATTATGTGTTAAAAATCAATGGACAGACCCTGGTAAATAATTTTGAATATAGAACCCTGAATTGTGTTGCAAGAGAAGAAAAGATTAACCAGTCTGATGTAGAAGGACTTTATGATATCTATTGGTCAGACAGTAATCTTCAGTATAACGCAGCAAGTAAGGCGTCGGATGGAAGATTGAGAGCATTATTTGAAATCCGGGATGGTAATAATGCAGAGGGCTTTAGCGGAACAATACAGGAAATCACATCAGGTATCGGTGGTGATATTGTTACGCTGAAGAATCCAAGTATTACAGATATTAACTATATGACAATGCCTTCGGAAGGTATTATCACAATGAACAATAAGGAATATAAATATACCGGATTTTCTTATGACGAGGCAACGCAGACTTATAAGTTCCAGTTAGACCAGTCCATTACTGTGGAAGAAAAAAGCCGTATCATAGGAAAGAAAGTGGCGATTGGAGAAAACATTGATGCCATGGGAATTCCTTATTATCAGGCACAGGCAAACGCATTTTTGCGAGAATTCGCAAAACAGTTTAATGAGATTCAAAAGAAAGGTGTTACCTTAGACGGAGTAGCCGGAGAAGCTTTCTTTGTAGCAGAGAGACCGTCAGACGGAGCAGAGTGGAACTTTGGAGACTATACAGATGGAACGGGCAACACCATGAGCAGTTCAGGTAATTACTATTACCTGCTGACAGGTGCCAACGTAGGAGTAGCCAATAATGTAGTAAAAAATCCTTCTGATTTGGTGACTCTTACTGCAGATGAACTGGCAAATGGTACAGATAATCCGTCTCTGGTCAATGAAATGGCATTACTGTATAAGGATGTAAAGATGTTCCGCGGAGCCGGAGCAAATGAATTTTTACGTTGCTTGATTAGTGATAACTCTGTAGATACAGAAAAAGCAGAGATTTTTCTTAAGAATTACAGCAATATATCAGAAACGATTGTACAGAAGAGAATGTCCATTTCCGGCGTAGACGAAGATGAAGAGGCGCTTGATATGTTGAAATTCCAGAATGCTTACAATTTGGCATCCAGAATGATACAGACCATGAGTGAAATGTATGACCGGTTGATTCTGGAAACGGGTGTATAAGGAGGAACTTAAATGAGAATTACTAATAGTATGATTAGCAAAAACAGCATGAGCAACATGAATACCAATAAGCTCATGGTGAATACGCTGAATAATCAGATGTCCAGTCAGAAGAAGATTTCCAGACCTTCGGAAGACCCGGTGGTTGCAATTCGTGCTTTGCGTTTAAGAAGTAATCTGAACGAGTTGAATCAGTATTACGAGAAAAATATTCCCGATGCAGAATCCTGGATGGAGATTACAGAAAGTGCACTAAAGAATATGAAAGACATTCTGACTACGGTGCGTACCCAGTGTGATGCCGGCGCAAATGACTCGCTTACAGCAGAAGACAGAAATGCGATTTTAAAGAATCTTCAATCCCTGCGGAAACAGGTTTATGCAGAAAGTAATGCAGATTATGCAGGAAGAACTGTATTTACCGGATATAAGACCAACTCCACTATGACCTTTTTGAAGGATGATTCTGAGATAAAATACAGTATTAAAGAACCGATATCCTACGAAAATATTGAAGAAAAGTCATATTACAGCAATTTGGTCACAGTACCTACGTCAAGCCTTGATATTCAGGGCGGAGTTGCTGTAGCAGATTTGCCACAGCAGGTAAATAACAAAAGAATTCGTTTGTCTTATGATAATCTGGGAGACATGAATGCAGATGATTTGAAATACATTGCGGCAGACGGAACAGAAACAGCATTAAATACTTATACTTATACCGATGAGAACGGAGCAACACAGACGGTTGACGTAACCACCGACCTGAGCTACGATGATTGGGCAGCTGGCGGCTATCAGGTAGCAGATAACGAAGTGATTTACTTAAAAGAGACCGGTGAGCTGATTCTTGGAAAAGATGTGGCAAATCAGATAAACAGTAATCGGATGCAGTTGACCGCTACTTATACAAAAGAAGGATTTAAGAACGGAGAACTGAGACCGGAACAGTATTTTGACTGTCAGAATATTACCGACCCGGCGAATGTGATAACCTATACCAAAGAAAATCAGGAGATCTCCTATACCATTGCATTTAACCAGACACTGGTAGTAAATACACAGGGCTCTGATGTATTCAATTCCTCCATTGGACGAGATATTGATGATTTGACCGATGCAGTGCAGGCAGCCATTGCGGCGCATGACAAGGTAGATAAGATTAAGAGCATGATGGAAGAGACCCAGTATGCAGATGCAGCATCTCAGGAAGGCTTAAGCCAGTGGTTAGAAGCTGCACAGAAGGAAGCCGATTATGCCGATGACAATATGCAAAAGCTCTATTCACAGGGCATTGGTAAGTTTGACGGTTATCTGAGTGATGTGGTATTGGCAACCACGGATTTGGGAAGCCGTGCAGACCGTCTGGCACTGACAAAAAACAGAATGTCCAATCAGCAGGCAACTTATGAAGAATTGAAATCCAATAATGAAGATAAGGATTTATCAGATATCATTATTGAATTCACATCAGCCTATACTGCATATCAGGCATCTTTACAGGCTTCTGCAAAGGCAAACGGACAGACCTTGTTAAATTACTTATAATAAGTTGGAGGAGAACAGATGAAGGTAAATACAAGACTTTTTGGGGAAATTGAGATTGAAAAAGATAAGATAATCTGTTTTGAAAATGGAATTATTGGTTTTCCGGATTGCAAACAGTTTACATTGATTTTTGACGAGGCAGAAGATGGAGAGCGGAAAAACATTTCCTGGTTACAGTCTTTGGATGAACCTTCCTTTGCGCTTCCGGTCATGGACCCGTTGTTAGTAAAAGAAGACTATAATCCTCAAGTGGAGCATGAAATGCTAAAAAGTCTCGGAAATCTCACGGAGGAAAACACGTATGTGCTGGTAACGGTCACGGTACCGTCTGATATCAAGAAGTTAAGTGTCAATTTAAAAGCACCTATCGTTATCAATGTAGATGAATTAAAAGCAGAGCAGTTAATTATAGATGATAGTTTTCCTGTAAAATACATGATATACGATATTTTGCAGAACAAAAAAACAAAGGCAGGTGAATAGGATGCTGGCATTAACCAGAAAAAAAGGCGAATCTATTATTATTAACAATAACATTGAAATCAGTATTCTGGAAATGCGTGGCGACCAGGTGAAGATTGGAATCAGTGCACCAAAGGAAGTTCCTGTTTACCGGAAAGAAGTATATCTGCAGATAGAGGAAGAAAATAAAGCGGCAATTACTTCAGAGAGCCTGGAGGCATTAAAAAATATATTATAAAATCATTAATTTTTAAAGAAAAATACCGATAACTAAAATAGGAAAACATATGGATACAGCCGGATATTGCCGATTCGGCTGTTTCGTACATCACACGGAGGTGGGTTAAGATGGCAATAGAAGCAGTGAAAAGCACCGGAATGGCATATCAGGGAAGTAGCCAGAAATCGGTAGCAGAGACAGCCAATGTCGAAGCAGGAAGTGGAGCAGGAGCCAGTGAATGGAAGAATAACAGTAATGTGAATTGGCAGAATGTGGAGCTTAATATAGACGGTGGAAACGATGCAGCAGAGAATAAGCTGCAGTTACCAACCGAGGCATTGAAGAAGGCTGTAGAAGAGATTAACAAAAGAGTACCTAATTCAGAAGCGGTATTTGGAATCCATGAGGAGACAAATCGTGTTACCATTAAGATTGTGGATAAGGATTCCAAAGAAGTGATAAAAGAGTATCCGCCGGAGAAGACACTTGACATGATAGCCAAGGTCTGGGAATTGGCGGGACTTCTGGTGGATGAAAAAAGATAGGAGGAATACATATGGCAATTAGAGTATCAGGTCTCATTTCGGGATTAGACACAGATTCCCTTGTACAGGAACTGGTATCGGCTTACAGTACCAAAAAAGATAAATATGTAAAGTCACAGACAACACTGGAATGGAAGATGGATGCCTGGAAAGAGTTGAACAAGAAGGTAAACAGCCTTTACAAGAAGCTGGGTAACCTGAGGTTGTCCACTTCTTATAACAAAAAGACAACGACCTGTTCTGATACCACCAAGGCAACAGTATCGGCATCAAATAGTGCAATCAATGGAACCCAGAGCCTTAAGATTAATAAGGTTGCAAAGACCGGATATATTACCGGAGCTAAGCTCGACAGTAGTGTCAGCAGCTCTACCAAGTTAAGTGAACTGGGCGTAACAGGAGATGCGTCTATTGCGGTTACTACTAAGTCAGGAACTACAAATATTACACTGACAGCTGATATGACTGTCAATGATGTGGTAAATAAGTTAAATAGTGCGGGAATCTCTGCTAACTATGATGCGACGAATAAGAGAATGTTCGTAAGTGCAAAGGACAGTGGAGTTGAAAATGACTTTGCGTTGACGGCAACGGATGCAAATGGTATTGCAGCATTGCAGGGATTAGGTATCTATGTAAATAAGTCTTCCAATTCAGATGCTTATGCAGCGTGGGCAGCTTATGAAAATACAACAGATGATGAATTGGCAAACATTTTGGAGACCATCAATACATATCAGGGAGATGCTTCCACTGCAGGAAGTATTAAGGAGCTGCAACAGGATTCTGCCAACAGAAAGACAGAGAATACCAACCTGTTAAGTAAAATCAGTTATGCTAATAATTACCGTGAATTAAAAGAGGCGTTGAAAGCAGGAACCACCAGAGTAGATGCAGACGGTAATCCTGTTCTGGATGCAGATGGCAATGAAATCGTAGACCAGAACCTGACCGCAGCAGAACAGCAGGAACTGGCAAATTTGTTGACGAAGCAGGATGACTTGACAGATGATGAAAAAACCCGCCTGGATGAGTTAAAGGGACAGCTTGGCGCAGATGATGAAACCTGGAAAAAAATAGAAGGTTATGCTTCTACCGTAAAGAAATTTGAAGCGGAAGATGATAATGCAAGTGATAGAGATTTAGTTCGTATGGCATATGTTCAGGGAGGCGCAGCGGACATTCAGCATGTAACAGATGGTTGGACAGCTCAGATGGAAGAAAACAACAATCAGATTACAGCCAATACAGAAGCCATTGCAGAGAAAAATGCCTATATACAGGAGTATGCACTTCTTACAGGAGCAGCACCGGCTAGTGAGGATACCACTACAGCAGAAAGTGTAGCTGCCCTTAGGGATAAGATTAACTTTGCAGTAGACCAGATTAACAATCCTGCGGCTTATAGTAGTGCAGTGCAGGTAGCAGCTCAGGATGCAGAGATTGAATTAAATGGTGCAATATACACATCAGCCAGCAACAGCATTACGGTAAATGGTCTGACGATTACGGCATTGCAGGAAACCAACGGAGAAGAAATCAGCATCACAACCTCTGCCAACGTTCAGGGAATGTATGATACTATCAAGGACTTCCTGACACAGTACAACGAGTTGATTAAAGAGATGGATACGCTTTATAATGCGGAGTCTTCTAAGGGATACGAGCCTCTCACAGATGATGAGAAGGATGCGATGACAGATACAGAGATTGAGAAATGGGAGAAGAAGATTAAGGACGCTCTTCTCAGAAGAGATGATACTCTGTCTTCTGTTATGAACCTCATGACCACTGCAATGTCCAAGAGCTTTACACTCAGCAATGGTAAGACATACAGCCTTTCCAGCTTTGGTATTAAGACACAGGGATATTTTGCAGCAGAGGAAAATGAAGGCTCCTGTTTCCATATTGATGGAGACCCGGATGATGAGCTGACTTCAGGAAATACAGATAAACTGCTGAAGGCGCTTCAGGAAGACCCGGATTCCGTACAGGAATTCTTCCAGCAGTTGACCAGTAATTTCTATGATGCATTGAATGATAAGATGGGAACAAGTACCACCAATCACAGTATTTATACCATTTACAATGACAAGAGCATGCAGAGTGAGTATGATGAATACACAAAAACCATTAAGAAATGGGAAGAAAAAGTATCCTCTATGGAGGAGTATTACTATAATAAATTCTCTGCAATGGAAACAGCGCTATCAAAGCTGCAAAGTCAGACAAGCGCGTTAAGTGGCTTATTAGGAACATCCTAAAAGAATCAAGGAGGATAATAACGGATGATTGCAAACCAGGGATATGCAGCTTATAACAACAGTAAACTTATGACAGCTTCACCAGGGGAATTGACTCTCATGTTGTATGAAGGAGCAATCAAGTTTTGTAATATTGCCATTGCAGCAATTGAACGTAACGATATCCAAAAGGCCCATATCAATATTGTAAAAGTAGAAAATATCATAGAAGAATTCCGTGCTACCTTAGATCACAAATATCCGGTAGCAGAGGATTTTGAAAAAGTTTATGTGTACATTTATGATCGTTTGGTAGAAGCCAATATGAAAAAAGATAAGGATATACTAGAAGAGGTATTGAAGCATCTTCGTACCATGCGTGATACATGGAAAGAAGTTATGGTTCGTGCAAAACAATAGACTTAAAGTAGGGGCTATTGCAGGAACAGCAGTAGCCCCTTACTGCATTTACGGACGTATATGGGAGGTTGCCATGCAGGATAAGGAATATATAGCAGTTTTAAGGCAGAGTCTTGAAAAAAAGAATCAGATATTGGATTTGATTATTGAAAAAAATAAGGAACAAAGAATCATTTTTACAGATGAGAGCCAGCCACCGGAACGATTAGAAGAAAATCTAAAAGAAAAAGGTGATTTGATTGACCAGCTGAACCAGTTGGATGATGGATTTGAACAAGTTTACAACCGGGTAAGAGAAGTTCTTGGAAAAGAAAAAGAGACTTATCGGGATGAGATAAAGAAAATGCAGGAATTAATACGCGAGGTTACGGATAAAAGCGCCACCATACAGGCGCAGGAGCAGCGAAATCGTGAACTGGCAGTCCAAAAATTTTCTACCGTAAAGAAAGAGATTCGCAAAGCACGTACCACTACCAAGGCGGCGAGCCAGTATTATAAAAATATGACCAGAACCAATGTAGTAGATTCACAATTTGTGGATAAGAAAAAATAAATAGAAAAAAATAAAAAAAATTTAAATTAGGTGTTAAGTATCGGAAAAACTTTCCGATATAAAATACAAGTAAGCAAGATTACTAAAGCTTCAGTGATAGTACCCGATGGAGCGTACGGCCGGAAGGGAACTCACAAACTAATTTTTTGCAGCATGGAAGCTGCAGCATATTCAAGGAGGAATAATATTATGGTAGTACAACACAACATGCAGGCAATGAACGCAAACAGAATGTTAGGCATCACAACAAACGCACAGGCTAAGTCCACAGAAAAATTATCTTCTGGATACAGAATCAACCGTGCAGGTGATGATGCTGCTGGATTGTCTATTTCTGAAAAAATGAGAAGCCAGATCAGAGGATTAAACAAAGCTTCTGACAATGCTCAGGATGGTATTTCCGCTATTCAGGTAGCTGAAGGTGCATTAAATGAAACTCATTCTATCTTACAGAGAATGAACGAATTAGCAACTCAGGCTGCTAACGATACCAATACCACAATTGATAGAAATGCAATTCAGGAAGAAATCAATGCTTTAACAGATGAAATTGACAGAATCCGTTCTACTACACAGTTCAATACACAGAACTTATTGGATGGTAACTTCTCCGGAAAGAACCTTCAGATTGGTGCTCTTGAGAAACAGAACATTGTTATTAGCATAAGCAACATGGAATCTTCTGCAATTGGAGTAAGAAATGGTGCAAGTGCATTATCTGTATCTTCCTTTGATGCAGCAGGATCTGCTATGACAAAGATTCAGAGCGCTATTGATAATGTATCTAAACAGCGTTCTTACTTAGGTGCATTACAGAACAGATTAGAGCATACCATTGCTAACTTGGACAACATTTCTGAAAATACTCAGTCTGCTGAATCTCGTATCCGTGACGTTGATATGGCAGAAGAAATGGTTGAATACAGCAAGAACAACATTCTTGCTCAGGCTGGACAGTCTATGCTGGCTCAGGCTAACCAGAGTACTCAGGGTGTATTATCCTTACTTCAGTAATTTGAAGACTACCGAAAAGGAACCGGTTTTCCGGTTCCTTTTTTTACTCTATAGGAAATATCATATTGCGTTAAAGTGTAAAAATGTGACTTCTATAGAGTAAAAAGCACTGCGTGCAGGATGCGCACTCGCACAAGTGGAATGATGTCGCAAGCGACTGTGCTCGGCGCGGCAAAGTGTGTTCCGCTTGATAGGTAATGTATATTCGCGAAAGTGCGCGGAGCACACTTTGTTTAACCCATAAAGGAGAAGTAGCTTTACGATAGAAAGTATGATGAAGAAAAGAAGAAGAATTATTTTTATTCAGGGTACATGGGATACGTTGGATGCATTTTCAAGAGGAATAGAACAGTATTTTAGAGAACACGAAGCAGAAGTTTTTGTTTTAGCTACTAATCAGCTTTTGGAAAGTTTTGGACAACTCTATAACTTTATTCAAAAGCCGGTAGATGCTGTTATTACCTTTAATAATGTTGGATTAAATATGGAGCTGTCGCCGGGAGAAAAGCTGTGGGAACAGCTTGGAATTTTATGTATTAATATTCTGGTGGACCATCCGGTCTGTTACTTACAGGAGCTGCAGATGGCGCCGCGAAAAACAGTTGCAATCTGCGTAGATAAAAATCATGTAGATTTTATCAAAAGATACTTTCCTAATATTATGGCGGCTCATTTCGTTCCACATGGCGGCACACTATGGGAGAAAGAGAGCGTTCCATGGCAGGATAGAGAGATAGATGTTTTATATGCCGGAGGACTTCCGAGAGATGTAGCGGCAGGCTATATTCCAAAGGAACTGGATGCTGTCAGCGGATTGGATAGTGAAGAACTGTGCGATAAAGTGTTGACAGAGCTGATTATCAATACAAACCTTACGTTGGAAACTGCCATAGAATGTTACTTCAGGGAACATAAGATAGTGGTAACAGAGGAACAGCTGGTGCAGTATATCCGTCTATTTCGGTTCCTGGATGTGTATGCAATATCTTATTACCGGGAACGGGCGGTTCAGACATTAGTAGAAAGTGGAATTCGTGTTACACTGTATGGACCCGGATGGGAGAATTGTAAGTGGATTAATCATCCAAATCTGGATTATCATAAAAATGTTGCACCGGAAGAGATTCTAACGATAATGGGTAAGGCGAAGATTGTGCTAAATAGTATGCCCAACTTTAAAAATGGCTCTCATGAGAGAATTTTTAACGGAATGCTGGCAGGAGCGGTGGTAGTGTCTGATACTTCTACTTATTTAGAGGAAGAACTGGGAAAAAAGAATCTTTTGTATCTGTATGATTTGAAACGACAGCAGCAATTACCGGAAATTTTAAGCAATATTTTAAAGCAACCGGAAAAAGCCCTGCAAATGACAGGGCGTGCATATGAGGAAGCTTTTGAAAAACATACATGGCAAAATAGAGCGGCAGAGATTGAAAACTATATTGAGAGGTATGCGCTTTCTTAGGATGGAAATACAATCTGGAAAATATGCGCAAAGAACTTCTCAAAGCTATGGTTTTCCTTGACTTTTTCGTGACCATTGTGGGCAATCTCTGCCCGCTGTTTTTCATGGGAGAGATAGTAATTCACCTTATCTACCAGGTCCTCTTCGCTTTCATAATATACAAAGTCTTCATTCGGAATAAAGTAATCCAGGAAATCCGCCTGAAAGTTCGTAAGCAGAAATCCGCCGGCACCCATAATATCCATGGCGCGGAGGGGGATGCCGGATTGAATGCTTCGTAAGGTGATGTTCAGGTTAATCCGGCTGTTAGCAAAGACATAAGGCATTTCCGTATAGTAGTCGACGATTCCCATATTAAGAGCGTTTGAGATTACTGCATTAGGATTAAGGGTAAAAAGTTTTAGGTTACAGTACTTTGCAACTGCAGTTAAGAGTCGTTGGCGTTCTATAGAAGTCAACTTACGGTCAATAAAATAATTGGAATAAATATATTCCGGCGTCTCAATACCGGAAGGCGTGGGTTGATAAGGAGAAACCCGCTGCAATTCTGCTAAAATATCCGGGGTTAATACCTCCTCGATAAAGTTGTAGCCCTGTACCTTTAACTGTGCTTCCATAATAGCATCGAGATAGCCCTTGGTATAATCGTTTGCTGTGGCTAACCGGTCGAAAAAATTATGGTCCTCATTGTAGAGAGAGCCTACAAAGGAAACATCTGCGGAAAGCTTGTCGCGGTCAAAGGGCTTTTCCATCAAAAAGTCAATAATCGTGCTGTTTACCGGAAGAGGGCTGTAATAGACGGTGTTGATGCCGCCGTTTTTCAAATGCAGATATTCCTGCTTATCGAACATGAAAACATAATTCGTAGGATTAATAAGAGAATAGGAATATAGCATAACGCAGGGGCTGTCATAAAGTGCCGCAATATATTTGATGCCCAGCTCTTTACAATTATTAGAGACAATATGAAAATAGTTGAAAGAAAAACAACAGTCGTAATGAGTATCTCCAACAAATTCCCGAAATGCTTTATCAAATTCGGAACTGTTGCGCTCCTGATAGCCTTCATGAAAGAAAGGGACAAATTCATGCCCTGCCTGTTCCAATGTAAATTGAACATCTACCTTGCCAAAACAAGGCCAGTCCAGATATAAAATACGCATAATAAAGTCTCCTTATGTATTCATAAATGTTAAATAGAAAAAGCAAGCCGTAACAGCTGTTCCAAACGCACCGGATAGGTATAATCGCGCTTCATCTTTTCGTAGCCGTTATGGGCAATTTCTTTTCGTTCCGTCTCATGTTCCAGATAATAAGCTGCCATATCCTTCATCTCTTCCAGACTTCCATAGGCAGCAATCTCACTGCCAATGTTAAAGAGCTCAGGAAGCTCCGCCTGATAATTGGTCAGAACAAACCCGCCACACCCCATGATATCAAAAATCCTTTGAGGAAGTCCAAAGCGGATTGCCTTTGAGGTGGTATTTAGGTTGATTTTACTTTCGTGAAAAATCACAGGCATTTCCGTCAGGGACTTGGCAAACCCGCGGTTATGAACCTTAGGAAGCTGTGAGGTATCACTTCCGGTATACAAATCAAGGTCAAAATGCTCAGACAATATTTTCATGGTACGAAACCGCTCCACCGCAGTAATTTTATTTCCGATATAAAGCTGTGCGGTGGTAATCTTATCTGTTAAAAAAGTTTCCATCGGGTAAGTATAAAAGCCGGGCAGATGTGCCTTAAAGGTCTGTACCATTTCCTCTGTAAGCAGGTCTTCTACAAAATAATAGCCATATACCTTAAGCTGAGCTTCGATGAGCCCATTCAGATAGCCCAGGAGATATTCCGGCGGAGCTGTCAGCTTATCGTAAGGACATTTTTCACTGTACAAAGAACCCACAAAGGAAATATCAGAGGCAAAACGGGATTTCTGAGCGGCAGAAGCATTTTGCACCGCCTGTTGTTTTCCCTTCACATTAACAGCCAGTGGAAAATGAAATACATGTCCCGGATTCAATGGAGCAATCTCATTGTACTGCCCCCGGTCAAAAAGAAAGACGCGGTTACAGGGATTCTGAATAGACTTGGCAAAAAGCTCCATTACTGGAGAATCTACAGTCCAGCACAGGTATGGAATCCTAAAGATATTACACACATCTGAAATAATAGGGAAAAAGTTTATGGTAAATACACAATCCTGCGGGTGCTCCATAAGATAATTGCTTACGATGCGGGCAGAATCCCCGAAAACCAGATTTTTATTGGTAATTTCTTCTGTTATCTGGGAAACGGTATGCCCCAGTTCCTCAAACCCTTCGATAATATCCGGTTCGCAAATGCTGCCATAACGGTAAAATAAGATTTTCATTTATTTCAAGTCCTCCTGTACCATGGAAATCATCTTTTGAAGCTGATGTTGGTAGGTGAAGGAATCACGGATTCTCTTATATCCATTCATAGCAATAGTGACACGTTCCTTTTCATGGGTTAGATAATAAGAACATTTTTCTTTTAATTCCTCCACTGTGCGAAATACTTCGATTTCTTTTCCAATGATAAATAAGTCTTCCAGTTCCTTCTGATAGTTCGTCAGAACAAACCCACCGCAGCCCATAATGTCAAGAATACGCTGAGGAACACCGGATTCAATAGAAGGCAGGGTAATGTTCAGATTGATTTTGCTTAAATAAAAGATTTTATTCATAACCGTATAATAATCCACGCCTGTGTGGATATTGACGTTTTGCAGAAAATCTGCAGGACTGCGGGTATACAGATGTACGTCAAAGTCCAAAGCCAGTGTGTTTAATACAGTAATCCGTTCCAGCTGCGTTAGTTTCCGCGGAAAGAAGAGCAGTCCCAAATAAGCCGCATCGCTTAAAAGAGAGGTTTGATTCCAGCTGGAAATGTCTGTCTGTGAAGAAAGAAAATCCACACATTCTGCAGGAAGCTCTGCCCAGGGACGAGGAGTTTCCCAATGACACATATTCTGCATTAGGTATAGTTTCAGTTTCAACTGAAGTGCTTCCGGAAATGCCTGAATCAGGGCGTTATAAGTATTGTTTTCGTAAAGTCCGCCTACGAAGGAAATATCATGGGAATATAAAGTCTCATCTTCTGGGGTGATATCAAGACACCCGGTACGTTCCAGATTCACAGCAAGAGGCATATGAAAAATGTGCGGAACTCCTGCTTCTGTGAGCCGTTTACATTGCATTTTGTCGAAAATAAAGGTATAATTTGTTTTATGAAAGACAGACGATGTAAAGAGGGATATAAGTGGTGAATCATAAGTCCACGAGATATAAGGAATATCAAATTGTGCACAAATATCAGAAACAGCAGGAATAAACAGATAAGAAATCACAAAATCATAGTGTTTGCGGCTTAAATATACGGATAAATATTCGTTTTGTTCTGCAACAGATTGATTAGGGTCAAAGGGGCTTGAATCAAGAACATCAACGTTATGGTCTATGTTCTGAAGTGCCCAAGGAATATCGAAAATAGAATTATGTGCCGGAACAAATAAAAAGTTCATAGTGAGCCTCCCAATTGCTTATCGTGTTTGTAATACATAGATACATTTTAGCGAAAAATAGGGAAAGAAACAAGATATATTTTGTAGAAGATAAAATAATAAGGAGCAAAGGAATGGATAATAGTAAAGAGCGGGCATATATGCAGACCGAGGAGTACATAAGGGAAAAAGAGTGGGGAGAGCGGAATTGGAATAGAAAGAATAAGCAGCAGGAAAAAATATATATGAAAGAAATAGAGCAGAGGCTGAAAGAAGGAACAGAGCAGGCAAGAGAAGAGCTGCTACATATGTTTCGAAATGAAGAATTTATAGAGACCTATAAGTCAAAAACAGAAATGGCATATCTGATTGTAATCATGCAGATTTATGAAAGAGAGGTTCAGTTCGGAGAGAAAAGAACTATTTTGGATATGGGGGACTCCTATGAGATAATAAGGAGCAAACTTTTTGAATTAAAATTTATTTTATGGAAAATTGAGTTTGCAAAGGATGTTAGGGGAAAAGAATTGCTGCTGGAGTTTATTCGTACCAATCAGGCAACACCGGACATGATACAGTGTATCGTTCATACGTCAACAGCAGATGAGTCAAAAGTTTTAGTGGAATTGTCCGATTTGTTTATTGCACATAACATGCTTCGGTATGCGTTTCGGATGCTGGAATATCTTGATGACTTGGAACCTGGGAATGAAATGGTTTTGTGTATATTGGCAGAACTTTGTGCACGTGTTGGAAAATGTAAACGGGCAGGAGAGTATCTGGATAAAATCAAAAATCCCGGAATTATGGCGGAAAGGATTAGAGAAAAATATGGATGCTAAGAAAATATGTTTTATTATGTGCGTGAATGATGAACAGTATCTTCAAGAAGCTATGTATTATATTAAGCGTTTGCATGTTCCGCAGGGATATACTATTGATATACTTACGGTAGAAGAAGCATCAGGAATGGCGGCGGGATATAATGAGGCAATGCAGTCATCAGATGCAAAGTATAAAGTATATCTCCACCAGGATGTGATGATAGTAGAAGTAAAATTTCTGGAATATATGCTGAATATATTTGAGGATCCCAAGGTAGGAATGATTGGAATGGTGGGATCACCAGAATTACCGGAAAATGGAGTTATGTGGTATGGTGAACGGATTGGAAGATTGTATACCAGTAATATCTATTTAATGGGAGATGCGATAATGGGAGAAGTGCAAGGAGATTATCAATCGGTTGAGGCGATAGATGGTCTGCTTATGGCAACTCAATATGATATTCCGTGGCGGGAAGATGTATTTCAGAAGTGGGATTTTTATGATGTATCCCAGAGCTTTGAATTTCGTAAGAGAGGGTATGAAGTGATAGTTCCGAAAATGGAAAAGCCATGGTGTATTCATGACGATGGTGTTATGAATTTAGAGAATTATTACGAAGAGAGGAAGAAATTTCTGAGGGAATATGAATGGGGAAAACAGCAAAAGGAAAAGGTTTCCATTATAATACCAACTTATAACCGTGCCCACTTAATTGAGCGCTCCATCCGAAGTATCTTAAATCAGACCTATGAAGACTTTGAACTGCTGATTGTAGATGATGGTTCTACGGATAATACCAAAGAGGTTGTGGAGGGAATTGTAGATGCCAGAATCCGCTATATTTCATGTGCAACAAATGGAGGTGCTGCTAAGGCAAGAAATGTAGGAATTGCAGAGGCGAAGTACGATTATATTGCCTTTCAGGACAGCGATGACGAGTGGCACCCGGATAAGCTGGAAAAGCAGATGAAGGTGATGGAGACCGCTTCCCCGGATACCGGACTGGTATATTGTGAGTATCATTATAATGGGCTGAACGGAATGGAGGATATCTGCCCGGACCAGAAAATTCCGCTGGAACAAAAGAGGGGAAATATATTCCCGCAGTTGTTGGCAGGAAATATGATAGGAACACCGGTCATGTTGGTAAAGCGGGAATGTTTTGATAAGGTGGGGGGATTCAATGAGAATTTTCCATGCATGGAGGATTATGAATTGGTACTGCGAATCGCCCGGGAATATCGAATTGAATTTATACCGGAAGTTCTGCTGGAAGTGCATGCGAACTACCAGTCTGTAACCAATAATCTGGAGGGATTTCTTACCACCAGATGTATCCTGGCGGGAGCCTATAAAAAAGAGCTTCTGGAGTATGGGATGTTTGACATTATTGTAGGAAGCATCATAGACAAGGCAAAGGAATTCAATCTGCTGGAAAGTATTGTGAAGTATTTAGAAGCAGTCATGGCAAAATAAGGAGCAAAGGATGAAGAAGGTAAGTGTGATTACTCCCTGCTATAATTCAGAAAAATATCTGGGGGAGTGTCTGGAATCCATGGAAAAGCAGACCATAGGCATTGAGAATCTGGAAATTATTCTGGTCAATGATGCGTCAACAGACAATACATGGGAAATGATTTTGGAATTTGAAAAAAAATATCCGGAATCTGTAATTGCAATTAATCTGCCGAAAAACTGCAGACAAGGCGGAGCTCGAAACGAGGGATTAAAGTATGCCACAGGAGAATTTATCGCATTCTTGGATTCCGATGATAAGGCGGTACCGGAAACCTATGAGCAGGTGTATCTGCGTGCCGTGGAAACGGGTTCTGATATTGTTCAATTTAATCATTATAACTATAGCCAGAGTGGGGCAAGCCTGTGCGATAATTGTAAACTGGAAGGCGTCATCCCTCTGGAAGATAAATTCGCCAGAAAATTATTTTTGATGGCTCAGATAATGACTACGGGATGCTGGAATAAACTGTATCGGCGCGATATGGTGGAGGAAAGCCATGTACAGTATCCAGAGCATCGCATCTACGAGGAGCCAGCGTTTGTATATCCGCAGATGTTCTTTGCAAAAAAAGTCTGCTGTATGAAAGAGGCATTTTACCGTATCCGAATGAATGAACAAAGTACCATGCATTGTGAAGCAAAGAAGTCGGAAAGACTGATAGATCATCCGGAGGTACAAATGCAGGTGCTAAGGTATATGATTGCCCACCGGGAGCTTATGATGGATTATTATGATGAGATTGAATTTTACTTTTTAAAGACCTATTATGTAGAAACGCTGTTTTTTGCAGGGCAGGGGAATATGGTCTTAGATGCAGAGTATTTTAAGAATATGCAGAAGAATGTGAAGGAATTGTTCCCGGAATGGTGTCATAATGCTTATCTACAGGGAGAAGAGATTGAGAATTTGAAGAAGATTCTGGATACGGTAAACAAGGAGTATGACCAGAAAGAACTGATAGAATTATGTAAGCATGTATATGCAGCAATGACAGCATAAGAGGAGTTAGAGAAGGTAATGAAAGAGAATATGAAAAACAGGAATGAAGCGAACCGGGAATGATAGGATAATTGCCAAAAACCGGGAATGAAATTTTGAAAGAATGTAGAGAAAAATATTAAGGAATAAGGGAGAAAAACCGATATATACATCACATAAGTAACCATGGAAGGAGAAAGACAATGGAGAACGAATTCAAGGAGGAAATCGAAGCACTTGAGACCTTAAAGGAATATAATGTTAAGGTAGTAAAGGCTCTGAAAGAAATTATACCAGAATTAAAAGGAGAGAAACGGGAGGATACGGACGAATTCCTGCAGCATATCTTTAAGGGAATTAACTGGGAGATTCAGGTGTTGAATGGAACAATGAAATATTTGAATCGTGAAAAAGAGGTTGTTGCCAAAGACAGTACAAATGAAATGATAATAAAGTTAAATGAGGCTGTAAATGATAAAAACGATGAAAAAATAGTCGGTGTAATTGAAGGTGATTTGTTACCGTTTTTAGAAAAATTGAATGAAATTTAAAAATGAAAAATAGGGGCTCGAACGGAGAACCCCTGTTTTGCTATAATATGGAAAATGGAGAGACCGGAATGAATACCAAGCAGATTGCGTTTATTATTTGTACTAACAATATGCAGTATTATAGTGAGTGTGTGCGATACATTCAGGAATTGGAAGTGCCGGAAGGGTACAGTACTGATATTATCAGCATACAGGAAGCAGATTCGATGACACAAGGATATAATGCAGGAATGCAGGCGAGCGATGCAAAATATAAAGTATATCTTCATCATGATACTTTTATATTGAATAAGAACTTTATAGCGGATATATTGAAGATTTTTCAGCAGGATGAAACCATTGGTATGATGGGAGTAATTGGTGCGCAAAATTTATCCGCCGATGCAAACTGTTATTTGAATTGGAATATAGGGAGAATAGTAGCATACAACGGAAGATGTACAATAGAGGGGGATTTTTCCCAGATATTGGGAGAATCGTATATTCCGGTAAAGGCGATAGAGGGGTTGATTATGGTTACTCAGTATGATATACCATGGAGAGAGGATTTCTTAGATGGATGGGATTTTTATGATATATCTCAATCTCTTGAAATGCAAAAGCGAGGATATAAAGTCGTTGTACCATATCAGGAGACACCGTGGTGCTATCACGATTGTGGCATATTCACCTTAAAGACCTATGATTTTTATCGTCACAGGATGATTTTGGAATATCCGGAAGTATTTACCGATGGGGTAAATGAGGAAGAAGCGTCTCAGAAACAAAAAGAGATATTAGAAACGGAAAACATTCGAAAAAACCTTATTCAGATGATGGAAGTTGGAGCGTATGAAGAGTTAAGAGATATTGCCGGGGAAATTCGTGAGATTTGGCCTTTGGATACCCAAATACGTGAAATTGTAAATATGATGGAGATTTATTCATTGGAAAAAGAATGTGTGACAGGAACGCACAGTGAATGGCTGAATTTCCGGAACTGGGAAAAGACATATGAATATTACAACTGGATTCGTCTGGTACTTATAAGAATTCAATATCAAAGAGAAGACGAACGTGCAAGAGAACTTAAGGAAAAAGTAGAAACAGGGAAAATTTCCAGAGATGCTATATGTAAGATTTCAAGTATTACCTTGAAGAGTACATCTAACGTATATAAATATCTTCTGAAGGAAGAGCGGGAAATGCCTTTGGTCAGTGTTGTGGTAGCAGTTTATAATGGAGAAAGTGTTATCAGGGAAACATTGGAAAGCATTTTGCAACAGACCTACCGGAATATAGAGGTTATTGTGATAGATGATGCATCTACGGATAACAGCAGAAAAATTATAGAGTCTTATAAGGATTCGAGAATAAAAGCGATTTTTCTGGAAAAAAATCACAATATCTGTTATGCAGGAAATCTTGGATTTCGGCAAGCGACAGGAAAATATGTGGCAATAGCTGGCCATGATGATGTATGGAAACTGGATAAGTTGGAAAAACAGATTTCGTTTCTGGAGGAACATCCAGATTATAGTGTGTGCTTTACTTGGGCGGATATTATAGATGAAAATGGAGATTTGAATAATGCAAAATGGAGTGGACTATATGAGAGATTTTGCAGGGATAATCTGGAAGGGAATCAATGGAGCAGAAAGTTGATAGAGGAGGGGAATTACTTCTGTGCCCCAACTGCCTGTATCAGACGCGAATTTTTGGAAAAAACAGGATATTATCGGTACGCCCTAGTTCAGTTGCAGGATTATGATTTGTGGATAAGGCTGCTTAGCGAAGGACCTGTATATGTTCTTCAGGAGAAGCTTACCTATTACAGAAGGTTCAATGAGGCAGGAAGAAATTTGAGTACCATAAGCATGGAGACACAAAATCGTGACATACATGAGATGCAGTGGATTCAGGATTCCTATATTGGAAAGCTTTCAACAGAAAAGTTTGTTCAGGTATTTTCTCAAGATATGAAGAATCCGGATGCCAGAAGTGATAAGGAAATATTGTGTGAGAAGGCGTTTTTGCTTTGGAAACTTGAAAACTGTTTTGCAGAAAAATGGTTTATTGAACTTTTGGAAGATGAAGAATGTAGGAATATTTTTGCAGAAAAATATCAGTTTGAATTAAAGGATTTTTACGAGATGAATACGAAACCAATGTATTTTGATAATGCTTTGATGGAGACGGTAAGGTATCAGCAATGTTTGATAGAAAACTATCAGAAGATGCAAAGTATACAGAAGAAAAAGAAGTAGATATAGGGAGGGATTTTATGCAGATTATAAAATATGCATTTCAACAGCACGGTGATGACAGAGGAATGTTGGTGGCATTGGAGGAATTTAATGATATACCATTTGAAATAAAAAGGGTTTATTATATGTATGATACCAAAGAAGGAGTAAGACGTGGATTTCATGCACACAAATGTCTGGAGCAGATATTAGTTTGTATTCACGGCTCTTGTAAAATATTGCTGGATAATGGAAAAGAGAAAAAGATAGTATCTTTAGAAAAGCCATATGAAGGTTTATATGTGCCAAACAACATGTGGAGAGAAATGTATGATTTTTCACCGGACGCAGTGCTTATGGTACTTGCTTCCGAGGTGTATAAGGAAGAGGATTACATACGGGATTATGACACATTTTTACAAATGGTGAAAGAAGGAAAGTAGAATGACGCAGATACCATATCTGGACTTAAAAAGAATACATCAGGAAATACAGGGAGAGCTGGACGAAGCATATCGGCAGGTAATAGAACGTCAATGGTTTATTGGTGGTAAGGCAGACGAGCAATTTGAACAGGAATTCGCGTCTTATTGCGGAGCAAAGGAATGTGTAGGAACGGGAAATGGTCTTGATGCCATACGCCTTATTCTTCTGGCATATGGAATAGGTGCAGGGGATGAAGTAATTGTTCCTGCAAATACATTTATTGCTACAGTGCTGGCGATTACTTATGTAGGAGCGACACCGGTATTTGTAGATGCAGATGAGAATACTTACACCATCAATTCCCAAAAGGTGGAAGAAAAGATTACGGATAGAACCAAGGCAATCATTGTTGTTCATTTATATGGACGGGCTGTTGAAATAGAACCGTTTCGTGGGTTGGCGGATAAATATTCTCTCAAGCTGATAGAAGATGCGGCGCAGGCGCATGGCGCTGCCGTAAGCGGAGTCCGAACCGGAAGTCTTGGAGATGCAGCAGCATTTAGCTTTTATCCGGGGAAAAATCTGGGTGCTTTGGGAGATGCAGGAGCAGTCGTGACTAACGATAAAGAAGTAGCAGACAGAGTAAGGGCGTTGGGCAATTACGGTTCTTATGAAAAGTACAATCATGTATACAAGGGATGTAATTCCAGACTGGACGAGCTGCAGGCGGCATTTTTATCTGTGAAATTAAAGTATCTGGATAAATGGAATGAAGAACGTAGAAAAATTGCAGAAATATATGCAAAAGAGATTCATAATGCCAAAGTGGTATTGCCTAAGATGCCAAAGGATATCAAAGAGCATGTATTTCATATCTATCCTGTATTGGTAGAGAATCGAACAGAATTCATAGAATATCTGCGAGAACAGGGAATTGCAACCAACGTGCATTATCCGATTCCCATTACAGAACAGAAAGCGTATGAAGAATTCCGAGGACAGATAGAGAATTACCCGGTAACGAAGAAAATTTGTGCACAAGAAGTAAGTATTCCTTTATATCCGGGAATGACAGAGGAAGAGATAGAATGGGTGATATCATGTGTAAACCGATTTTAAAAGATGAAATATCTTTAAGGAAGCTGGAACTGACAGATGCAGAACCTATGCTGGAATGGATGACAGACCCGGATATATATAAAAATATGCAGTATGACCCGGAAGCGCAGAATCTGGAAAAGTGTCGTACATTCATACGGAACAGTTGGGAAGACCGGGAGAATCTCCATTGTGCCATTACCAACAGGCAGCAGGAATATTTAGGAACCGTCAGTTTGAAAAATATTGACCGAAAAAACAAAAATGCAGAGTTTGCCATTGCGTTATGTCCAAAAGCCATGGGAAAAGGGGTTTCCGCATCGGCTCTGCGGGAAATCATGAAAAAAGCATTTGAAGAACAAAATCTAAATAAAGTCTACCTTTATGTGCGAAGTGATAACCAAAGAGCGGTAGCTTTTTATAAAAAAAATCACCTTACCTATGAAGGTTGCTTTGCAGAGCATCTATGTGTGGCGGGAGAATATAAGGATATTTATTGGTTTTCCTTGCGGAAGAAAGAGTATGAAAATTGGAAAAGTCAGGTAAGCGGCTTAGGGTGTTAAGCTGGTAGAAAATATGGTTTGCAAATATAGGGAGGGTAACAGATGGAGTGGAAAGAGCAGATGGTAAATCAGTTACTGGATGCTGTAGATTTGGGATACATGAACGAAGAGACCATTGGGAAGTTTTCGTATTGCCATCTGGCTGTGCTGATGGAAATGACTATGCAGATGGAGAATGGAAAGGAATTCTATTTAAAAATCAAGTCATATCTGGAGAACATTAATCTTCACAGACTGCGGAAACAAGATAAAATTACAGTAGGGTTTATCGCCAATTATTCTTCTACCTGGATTGGGGATGGTCTTTATCAATTACTGGAAAAGTCAGAAAGATTTGAACCATATGTGTTTCTGATTTCTAATCACAATGGGCAGAGCGAAGAACTGATAAAAGAAGAATACCGGCAGAATCTGAAATTTTTTCGGGAAAGGAATCTGTGGGTGGTTCAGACTCTGGACCTTAATACGGGAAAACAGTATACGTGGGAAGAGATGGGGATTAAGCCTGAAGTATGTATCTGGTTGACGCCGTGGATTGATTTGTTCCGGGAACATTTTTATTTGTTGAATTATTCGTTAGATACGCTCCATACCTATATTCCATATGGTTTTATGATAGCGGAGAATGAAAATGAAAATTTCGTATATCATCAGTACAATCAATATATCCACAATATGGCATGGATGAATTTTGAAGAAAGCCAGGTTGCGGTGGATATGGCGAAGAAATATGCATTTGTAGGAGACAGCAATGCGGTATATACCGGGTATCCCAAAATGGATGCATTTTATGAAAAGCTGGACGAGGAAGAATACATATGGAATAAGCTGTTGCAGGAAGTAGGAAATCCCAAAGCCAAAAAGATAATTTGGGCACCGCATCATACATTAGATGAACAGGAGCCGGTACACTTTTCTACTTTTGCTGCTAACTATATGCTTATGTTAGAACTTGCGGAAAAATATCAGAATGAGACGGTGTGGGTGGTAAAACCACATCCACAGTTAAAATATAAGGCGATAAAGGCGGGAATTTTTTCGGACGTCAATGAGTGGAATACTTATGAACAAAGATGGCGGAATTTGAAAAATGCAGAAATTATGGATGAGGGAATGTATGATAGGCTGTTTAAGGATTCGGATGCCATGATTTTGGATAGCGTATCATTTTTGGCAGAGTATCTTTATGTACATAAACCGTTGTTACTACTAAGAAGAACCGGGCAGTTTTTTAATGATTTTGGAAAAGAGCTGGTGAAGATTCATTATAGTGCAGATGGAGCGGACGGCTGTGCAATAGAAGAGTTTGTAATAAACGTTGTTCTTAAGGAAAATGATGAAAAGAGAGAAGAAAGAGAACGGTTTTTTGAGAATAATTTGGATTATAAAAAAATGGGTGGAAGGAATGCTGCCGAAAATATATATGCACAATTAGCGATGGAATTGAAGAGTGATTAAAACAGAGAGAAAGGGAAGATTCTATGCGTATAACAGAAAAAGTAACGGATATTGATTATAATGAAACAAAGGAGTTCTTTAAAAACCGGGCAGGAAAATTCAGAGAGGATAATCCGTATTCTGTAACCATGTATCAGGACGATAATTCGGCGCTGGTAGAGGAAAGAAATAAAAAAGAAACAGAGAAATTACGTCCAATGCTGGGATTAAAAGAGGATTCCAGGGTTTTAGATATTGCATGTGGTATTGGTAGATGGGCAGATGCTTTGCCGGAAGAGATAGAGGAATATTGCGGTGTAGACTTTAGCGGAGAACTGATAGAGATTGCCAACAAACGGAATACAAAAGAACATTTCTTCTTTTATGAAGGAGCAATAAATGAGATTGAAGAAGTGCTCAAAAAAAATGGTAAGGGACAATATAATACAATCCTAATGATGGGAATTTTAATGTACATAAATGATAACGATATGATATTGTCTTTGGAACAGATAGAAAGAAGTTGTGAGGAGCATGCGGTGATTTGTATTCGTGAGCCGATTGGAATAACAGACAGGCTTACATTGAAGGATTTCTTTTCCGAAGAATTAAAGGACAACTATAATGCCATTTATAGAACCAGGGAAGAATTAATGAAATTTTTTAGTCCAACTCTTCTGGAAAAAGGTTTTTCAATTAGAGAAGAAGGATTTTTGTTTGAAGATGCGCTGAATAATAGAAAAGAAACATCCCAGTATTATTTTATTCTGGAGAGATAGTGTATGCAAAGAAACGGTATAGGGAGGGAAGAAAATGAGCCGATACATCTTTTTATTTGACTTAGATTCCACAGTAACAAGACAAGAAATATTACCTACGATTTCTAAAAAACTGGGAATGTATGAAAGAATGAGCTCTTTGACAGAGAGTACCATGCGGGGAGAAATACCCTTTAAGCAGAGCTTTCTGCAGAGAGTTGAATTATTAAAGGATATTCCGGTAAGTGAAGTACGTCAGATGATAGGAGGAATTCAGCTAAATGAACGATTGGCAGATTTTATTAGAAGGAATCAGGACAGATGTCATATTGTGACGGGGAATCTGGATGTATGGATTGAAGAGCTGGTAAAAAAGCTGGGAATGGAACGAAATACTTTTTGTTCCAAGGCGTTGGTAAGAGAGGACCGTATTCAGGATGTGTTCAGTATTGTAGATAAGAATGCGGTTATCAGTCAGATGGTACTTCCATTTGTTGCGGTAGGTGATGGAAATAATGATGCGGAAATGATAGAAGCGGCAGAAGTGGGGATTGGTTATGGTGGAGTGCGAAATATTGCGCCTGCAGTGCTGACCTGTGCCAGTCATGCAGTTTACAATGAAGAAAAATTAGTAGAGTTTTTAGAAAGATTGACATAGGAGGTGGCAGACATGGCAGTATCGAGAACAGTGATTATAGGTTGTGCCGGGATGGGAAATCGTCTTGGACTGGGAACCACAAAAGCATTGGTGGAAGTGGACGGGAAGCCTCTGATTGTAAGACATTTGGAGATGCTAGAGGAGGAAAAGGATATTCGGATAGTTGTAGGGTATCAGGCGGAAAGAGTTATCGAGGTTGTACGTAAATACAGAGATGATGTTTTGTTCGTATTTAATCATAATTATAGAGAAACAGGTACAGGAGCCAGTGTAGCGCTTGCTGCAAAATATGCCAATGAATTTATATTGTCTTTGGATGGTGATTTGTTGGTACATCCAGAGGATATGAAGAAGATTTTGGCGTGTGACCATGAATTTGTTGGCGGCGGAATCCCGGAAACCGATGACCCGTGGATGCTCCAGACCTATGAAGAGAATGGAAAAGAATTTGTAAGTGTATTTTCCAAAAATATCGGAATATATGAGTGGAACGGAGTCACACAGATGAAGAGCCAGAAAATGCAGAATGGTACGGGACATGTATTCCAACTGATTGAACCATACCTTCCGATACCTTTTATGGAACTGCGTACTAGAGAAATTGACACCATTAATGATTATGAACGAGCCGTAGAATGGGTGAAAAATAATTTTCAATAAAGTTGCAGGAAGCAGAAAAATGAATTTAAACGAAAAAAAGATATCATTTATCATTTGCAGTAATGATGAACAGGAGACGGAGGAGTGTCTCTTCTATTTGGCGAATCTTAAGGTACCGGAAGAATATGAGAAGGATATTGTGTTAGTGCATAATGCGTCCTCTATGGCATCAGGATATAATACAGGGATGAAAAGAACGGATGCAAAATATAAAGTCTATATGCATCAGGATACCTTTATCATTAATCAGAATTTTATATTTGAATTGCTTGATATTTTTCGCGCCGATAGGAAAATCGGACTGCTGGGATGTGTGGGATGCCGCAGGATGGCAGCGGACGGTTATGCAGTCAGCTGTTGGGATACCGGAAAGGTGTATCATAATCTGAACATATGTCATTATTATGAACAGGAAGTTTGTGAAGTAGATGCGGTAGATGGTCTGCTCCTGGCTACGCAGTATGACATTCCTTGGAGAGAGGATATATTTCAGGGCTGGGATTATTATGATATTTCCCAGTGTTATGAATTTCATCGAAAGGGCTGGAAGGTTGTGGTTCCGGAGCAAAAGGAATACTGGTGCTATCATGATAACAGATATAGTAGATTAACAGCTTATGAAGAATGGCAAAAGAAGTTCGTAGAAAAATATCAGGATATCGGTAATTTTAAGTATGCAGGGCATATCAGCAGCAATGACAGAGAAATGGAAAAACTGATTCGGTTGCTTTCGCAGCTGTTAGAAGAGCATCTTGATGCTGGAAGAATGGCAGAATTCCATGAAATTTGTACCAATCCTGAGGTTCAAAATCAGCTCTGGGCGAGGGAATATTGTGTAATTAACCGTGTTTATGAAACAGAGAAGGCTGCAAGCTCCCCAAAACAGATTTTTCAGGGAAATGCCAAGAAGACGTTATATCATTTAAGAAGACTGAAGCATTTGTTAAAGCGGATTGAGTACAAAGCAGGAGAAGCGGGATACAGTATAGCTGAAATCAAAGAAAAATATTCTTTATATGCGATATGTATTGTGTGTATTGGCTATTGTCAGAATAGAAAGATGATTTATAAGAGAATACTTACATATTACCGGGAGAATGGTTTTGCGGAAGAAGCAGAGAAGCTGTTCCAATTTCGGGAAAAGATGACAGCTCCCGTTAATATGGAAGCATTATATATGTGTACATTAGTTGCACCGGATGATGGTTGGAGAGAAGAACGCGAAAAGGAACAGATATTGTTTCTGACAGAAAATTTAGAAAAAGACAGGGATATTCTACTGAAAATGTGTGATACATTCCGGGCAGAATATGGGATATGCCTGGTGGTACAGCAATATGAGATGGCACGGGATGCAGAGGTATTGCAGCAGTTAGACGAAAAACATATTGAGACGTTTTGTGCGCAACAGCCAATGCATCTGGTGTGGGATATGAGAGAGAAGCTTTATCAAGCTTTTCATAAGGTTATTGTATTTGGAAGCGAAATGGAACCTGTAGTAGAAAAATGGCACCGTACGCATATACCGGTGTATTGGTATATGGAAAAAGATAAGATAGAAGAGATAACAGGGTATAGTGATAATATAATGTTATTGCCTCTGGAAAGATAAGGGAAAGATTTATGAAAATTTTTTATTATACCTGGTTTGAAAATTCAGAAAATGACATGATGGAGGCTTTGGCCAGATTAGGCCATACTGTGGTAAAGTGCCATATTCCTCTGGGTAATTACGAAGAGGATGAGGTGTTTACCGTTAATTTGGAACGAATATTTTTAGAGCAGGGCTGTGATATCTTTTTATCTTTCGATTTTTTTCCTATTATAGCAAAGTCCGCACAGCGCTTACAAAAGAGATATATTTCATGGATATATGATATGCCTCATTCCACCTTGTTTTCCCCGGCGGTGCAAAGCGAGTACGCAAGTGTATTTGTTTTCGACAAGGCGCAGTATGAACAGCTAAGATGTATCAAGCCATCCCATCTGTATCATCTTCCTTTGCCGGTGAATACGGTTCGGCTTAACAAGCTGTTAGGCGCGTTTTCGGGAGGAGCAGAATATCAGCAGGATATCAGCTTTGTAGGTAGCCTCTATGAGAAGAATCTGTATCGCCAGATAAATTATCTGCCGGATTATTTGAAGGGTTACATAGACGGAATCGCGGAAGCCCAGCAAAAGATTTACGGTTATAATCTGGTAATGGATACCTTGACAGATAAGGTAACAGAAGAGATAGAAAAGTATGTACAGATGAATCTGGATGCCTCTTATCTGGTTGGTGCAAAGCAATTATATGCAGACATGATAAATGCGGAAATCACTTATCGGGAAAGAAAGAACCTGATATCGGCGTTGGCAGAGAGAAGTAGGTTTACCCTGTATACCAGCTCTGATGTGAGCCTGATACCGGGTGCACAGGCTGGCGGTATTGTTACTTATGACGTGGAAATGCCGCAGGTATTTCGGCGTTCAAAAATAAACCTGAATATTACGCTTCGTTCCATTATCAGCGGAATTCCACTGCGGGCTCTGGACATTATGGGAGCAGGCGGTTTTCTGTTATCCAATTATCAGCCGGAACTGGCGGAATACTTTGTGGACGGGCAGGAAGTGGTTTTGTTTGAAAGTAAGGAAGATATGCTGACAAAGGCAGCTTATTACCTGGAACATGACGAAGAACGGCAGGAAATTGCATATCGCGGCTGGAAGAAGGTTCAGGAAGAATTTTCTTATGATGTGTTACTGAAGAAAATGTTTGAAATGGTTGGCGGGGCATAGTGATGGAATATAATAAAAATCAGACCTATTTATATTTGGAAAACAAGTTTTTTCATGCCGGGACAGAAGGACAGGCGGCAGAGTACAAGGCAGAATTGGAAAAACTGAAACAGACCGGAGAGGTTACGGTTGCAAAAACTGCGATTGTAATAATCTCTTACAATAATAAGGAATTGACGAAAGCATGTATCGAAAGCATACGGAAGAATAATTTGGCGGACACTTATCAAATCATTGTTGTGGACAACGGGTCATCGGATGAGAGTGTTTCCTGGTTAGCAAAGCAGGAGGATATTATTTTAATTAAAAACGAGGAAAATAAGGGATTTCCTTATGCCTGCAATCAGGGAATTGCAGCAGCAGAAAAAGACGCGGACATTTTCTTATTGAATAACGACACAATCGTTCCAAGAGATGCCCTGTTCTGGCTTCGCATGGGACTTTATTCGGATGAAAACGTTGGTGCGACAGGTAGTGTTTCTAACAATGTGGTAAACTATCAGCAGGTGCCGCAACAGCTTGAAACCGTAGAAGCGTGGCTGGCATTTGCGGAACAAAATAATGTATACATGGAATATCCTTATGAGAAGAAAGGCTGGCTGGTTGGCTTTGCCATGCTGATGAAACGGACTGCGCTGGATAAGATAATGCAGGCAGAAGGAAAGGATAAGGAACCGTTACCGGAAGTATTGGACAACCGCTTTTTCCCGGGAAATTATGAAGATAACGACTTAAGTATTCGCTTGCTGCAAAACGGATATCAATTATTGCTGTGCAAAAATAGTTTTATTTTCCATTACGGAGGAAGCTCCTTTGGGAAAAAACAGGAGAAATACACGAAGCTGTTGCTGGAAAATCAGAAAAAACTGGCGGATAAATATGGGATAGACTTTATTCCATACAGCTATGTAGAGTCTGCATTGGTGGATATGATAAAGCCGAGAGAAGCCGAAGCTTCCGTATTAGAAATTGGTTGTAAACTGGGAGCAACGCTGGCAAGGATTCAAAGTAAATATCCAAAGGTCAAGGTGCAGGGGATAGAGAAGAAGGAAAAGCTGGTGAAGCTGGCAAAGCAAGTCGTTCCGGTACAAATGGGAGATATTTTGGAAACAGAAATAAAAGAAACATATGATTATATCATATTGGATGATGTCTTGAAACATAATGATGCCTCTGAGAAGCTGTTGATAAAGGCAGCGCGATGTGCAAAACCATATGGAAAATTGCTGGTTTCTGTGTATAACCGTCAGTGTGTTCGTCGGTCAGGAGATGGATTTACATTAGAAGAAATTGTAGGTCTATTTAACCGATGTGGTTTGGAACTAAAGGAATTTAATTACCGCCCCGTGATGTGCAATCAAAGGGAGCTGGAAGAATTGAGAAGAATGATGCAGCAGACAGACCCCTCAGAACGTGTTTTGTATGAAGCAGAGAAGTTTGTATTTTCAGCGGAAGTGAGAGGGTGAGTATGAAAAAAGTATTAGTATTACTGCCCTGCTTAGAAGCAGCGGGGGGAATCGGCGTTTTAAAAAATCTTTTAGTAATACAAAAAGCAAATGACTGGGAAATTACAGTGGTCTCAAAACTAGAGGGAGAAATGCGTGAAAGTCTCGAAGAAGCAGACATCCCTGTCATGATAGAGGCAGCCATGGAGTCAGAAGCATTTTTGCAGGATATTCGGAACCAATACGATACGGTCTTTTTGAACACTTTGCAAATGATTCCGCTGGTAGAAACATTAAGCGGAAAAGATATTCCTGTATACTGGTGGATTCATGAACCGTCGGCATATTTTAAATTATATCAGCAGATGATGCCGCCTTGCTTTTGGGAAAATATAAAAAGTAATGTCAGAGTTTTTTCGGCAGGACAGTTGGTGCACGATTATATATTAGACACCTATGGTTACCATTCCAAGGTACTGAATTTCGGTGTAAAAGACGTAGCGGGGGAAGGGATATCAAAGCATAGGATGACAAGGGAAGATAAGATTTCATTTTTGCTGCCGTCATTTTATTTTGACCCCATTAAGGGACAGGATATTTTGTTAAAGGCATTAATGCAGCTTCCACAGCAATATCTGGAACGTGCAGAATTTTTCTTTATGGGACATGTGGAAGAAGATATGATTCCTACCTATAAGATTATCAAAGCATTGGAACAGCAATGGGGAAATGTACATTATTTACGTCCGGTAAAGCATGATGAAATGTTAGAAATCATGGGGGAGATGGATTGTCTGATTGCGCCGTCAAGAGAAGATGCCACCAATGCCTGCATTGTAGAAGGAATGATGTTATCTAAGCTTTGTATCTGCTCGGACAGAACAGGGGTTTCCCGATATTTGCAGGATTGTAAAAGCGCCTTTGTTTTTCCATCAGAAAATGTAGAAGAATTGGTAAAACGAATTCTTATCGTTATTGATATGTACGGAGAACTGACACCTGTTGCGGCGGCTGGAAGACGGATATATGAGCAGGTGTTTTCAGAAGATGTTTTTAGAAAGAGCGTGTCAGAGCTGTTTGGAGAAGAGAGTGCAGGATGGACAAAATGATACTTACGAATGAAACAGATATGTATGCCTTTTTTGAAATAATTGACCGGACAGAGGTAGACCGTATTTTGGACGTCGGAATGTTCTTAAAAAGAATCGGTGCTGTGTCGCGTCAGATAAAAGATAAGGAGATTTCACGGGAAAAGAAATTAACAGGGATAGATTTTTTTACCGAGATAGATTGTCCTATCTGGAATACCATATACGATTCCGTTTATCAACCCGATGAATTTTTCTTGCCGGAAAATAATCAGACATATGAGCTGGCAATGGTGTTGCAGTTAGAACATTGTGTTGAGAGAGAAGAAAGTGTGCAGATGTGGAAGTGGTTATCTGCGCATGTTTCCTTTTTTTTGACCGACTGGAATATGGAAGAAGTAAAAAGGTTAGTAAAGTTTAAAACAGAGACACCAATCACCATTGATGATAAGTCATATAGTTTTATAATATTGTAGGAGGCGGCGTATGGACACAAGGATTTATGTCATGACACATAAGCAGATAGCGCCAATCGAAAATGACATTTATATTCCGCTTCATGTGGGAAGAAAAGGGAAGGAAGACTTAGGTTATCAGGGAGATGATGCAGGAGCGTCTATCTCTGAAAAAAATGACAGGTATTGTGAACTGACCGGATTGTATTGGCTTTGGAAAAATGTAAGCTGTGATATTGTAGGAATCTGCCATTACAGAAGATTTTTTGTAAAGGACGAACAGATTCTGGAAAAAGAATATGTGGAAGAGGTCTTAAAGAAATATTCCATGATAATACCGGATAGCAGATGCTCCGAAGAGGGCAGCATGGAAACACATTATGCGGCAAGGCATGATATTGAGGATTTGCTTTTGTGCGGTGAGATTATAGAGGAAAAATATCCGGAATATACAGAAGCATTTCAGGTTGCCATGAAATCGAACCTGATTTCTATGGGAAATATGTGGATTACTAGAAAAGAAATATTTGACGCATATTGCACATGGCTTTTTGATATTTTGTTTGAAGCAGAAAAAAGAATTGATTTTACAAAGTATGACGCTTATCAGGGGCGTGTTATGGGCTTTTTGTCAGAGCGTTTATTCCGTGTCTGGCTTCTTAAGCAGGAATATTCTATCAGAGAAGAACAGGTAAAAATGATAGAAACAAAGGATTTCTTAAATGACATAAAGGGGATGCAGTTAAAATATCAATACATGAAGACCACGTTAAAACCACTGCTTCAGATTTATGATTCTTATGCCAATTCCATAGATTCGGTAAAGAGCCTGGCAGAAGATTTTTATCAGAAGGATGACTTTGAGGGGAAAATACCGGTCTGGGTGTGCTGGTGGCAGGGAGAAGATACAGCGCCGGAGCTTGTAAAGACCTGTATTAATAGTATTCGGAAGAACATTCCAGAGGAAAAGGCAGTTTTACGGTTGATTACGCTGGAAAACTGTATGGAATATGTAACGTTTACCGATACCGTTATTAAGAAGTTTCAGGAAGGCAAGATAACACTGACTCACTTATCCGATATGCTGCGTGCAGAATTGTTATACCGTTATGGCGGATTATGGTTGGATGCTACCTATTATGTCAGTGGAAACATAAAAGACTCACTTTTTGAAAAAGACCGCTTTTGGACATTAAAATATCCTACCTACATTTGGAAATCGGATATTACGCAGGGCAGATGGTCCTGCAATGCATTGCGGGTACCGCCCAAAAGCCTGTTTGCCCGTTTTCTAATGGAAGGGCTTTGGGTCTATTGGGAAGTAAATGATTCCCTGATTAATGATTTTTGGATGGATGATGTCATTGCTCTGGAATATGAGACATTTCCGGAGGTGCGAAAGGGTATTGAGGAATGTCCGGTAAGTGATGCTTCCGTCTTCGAATTGCAGAAAAATCTGAATCGAAAATTTGATGCAAAAAAGTATCAGGACTGGACTCAGAAAGTGAATTTCTTTAAGCTGAACTGGAGAATGGAGGCGGAGGAAAGAACCATTACACAGGAATTAACCTTTTGGGGATATCTGAAGGAACAATTATAAGTATATCATGGATTAATGATGGTGCGCTTCAAAGGTGCACCATCTACATGTATTAGTAATATTAAAATCTGCTTGCTATCGTCTGTAAAGCAATGTATAATGACAAATATATCAATTCTATTGGTGCGCTATATAGGTGCATCATCCAAGTGTAATCCACAATGATTCACGAGATAATAAATTATAAAACGCAGAGGGGAAGTGTCTTGCAAGAAGGAGCGAGATTGCTTATAATACTATTAGACAAGACATTTCCATTCTGAAAAGGGAGGAAATGTATGGCAAAAAGCATGAAAGATTTAGACTTAATGGATGATTTTTTGTTTCAGGAAACATTGGGGAATCCACAATATGGTCCCCAGGTGGCAAAATTATTATTGGGAACTATCCTGAAACGAAAAATTGAAAATGTAAAGGTAATAACACAAAGAGTTGAAACAACGGGAGACCCTAAGAAGCGTGGAATCCGTATGGATGTCTATATCGAGGAAGAGGCACAGGAAACTGAGAAACTGAATGTTATATATGATATTGAAATTCAAAAAGATGATACGAAAGAGCTTCCACAAAGAAGCAGATATTATCAGGCATTAATAGATTCAAAATTACTGCTTTCCGGAGAAGTGTTTGGGGCATTAAAGCCGGTATGGATTATTCTTATCACTCCCGTTGATATTTTTGGTTATGACAGAATGTGTTATACGTTTGAAAATCTTTGTGTGGAGAGTCCGGAAATTTCATTAAAGGACGGTGCGAAAAGAGTATTTTTATACAGCAGAGGAACCGTAGAACGTGACGAAGAATTGTATCAGCTGTTGCATTACCTTGAGAGCAGTAGAGAAGAAAATGCAGTAAATGAGGTCACCCGCAGTCTTCATCAAATTGTGGAAAAGGTAAAACAAAATCATGAAGTAGGAGTGAGGTATATGAAAGCTGTTGAATATGAAGAATATATAACAAAAAAAGCTACTCGTGAAGGAATGGAAAAAGGAGAAAAAAGGTTTGGCAAACTGGCACTTTTACTTATGAAGGAAAACAAGTATGAGGATTTAGAACGTGCATCAAAAGATAAGGAGTATAGAGAGAAACTATTTCAAGAATTTAATATCTGAAAATAAATATAGAAAAGCATGAATGAATAAAGGAATATCATATGTTATCTGTTTGTATCATAACAAAAAATGAAGAAAAGAATATTGCCAGCTGCCTTAGGTGTCTAAAGCCCTATGGTTTTGAACTTATCGTGGCAGACACAGGTTCCGCAGATGGAACCCGGGAAATCGCATTGCAGTATACAGAAAATGTATACGATTTTCCCTGGTGCAATGACTTTGCGGCAGCAAAGAATTTTGCAGTATCCAAAGCATCCTATCCATACGTGATGGTAATTGACAGTGATGAATTCTTAGAGAAAATAGACGTAGACAAGCTGTCTCAGATGATAAAACAATATCCCGATAGAGTAGGGCGTATTCGCCGGAGAAATATTTTTACGCGAAATGGACAGCAGCAGGAGAATCAGGAATGGATAAACCGGATTTTTCCCAAAGACAAATTCCATTACGAAGGCAGAATCCATGAGCAGATAACTGCAATGGACGGTAACGAATATGAAACCTATCAGGCGCCTGTCGTCATAGAACATACAGGTTATGACCTTACACCGGAGGAACGAAAGGAAAAGGCAAACCGTAACTTCACCTTGCTGATGCAGGAATTAGAATGCTTGGAAGAGGAAGCGCAGCAGGAAGAAAAAGAGAACGGCCAGGAGAACCAACAGATTCCATATGTTCTCTATCAGCTTGGAAAAAGCTGTTATATGGCGGAGGAATATGGGAAAGCATGTGAATATTTTTCCAAAGGACTCTCCTATGACCTGAATCCGAAATTAGAATACGTCATAGACATGGTAGAGACCTATGGCTATGCCCTGTTAAACAGTGGACAGGCAGAAATGGCGCTTTCCTTTGAAAACATTTATGAGGCATTTGGAAACAGTGCAGATTTTCAGTTCCTGATGGGACTTATTTATATGAACAATGCTCGCTTTGAACGTGCCATTGAGGAATTCCAAAAGGCAACACGGCATAAGGAATGCCGGAACAAAGGCGTAAATTCCTATTCCGCTTATTACAATATAGGCGTTATCTATGAATGTCTTGGAAAAAAGGAAGAGGCCGTAAAATATTATAAGAAATGTGGGGCTTACGAACCGGCAGAGAAAAGGCTCATAAGTATGAAATAAAGTGTTGGATGGTCTATAAATGAACCGATAGTGCTTGAGCTTCATTCCAATTCTTGTTATAATAAAAATAGGAACTTACGGAAAGATAAGCAGAACCCAGAGAAAGGAGGGGGCATATGAGTATTTCATCCATTAGCAGTCAGAATTTATACCGTAATTATAGTCAGTTATCCAGTGGAAAACGAATCAATTCTGCGGCAGATGATGCAGCAGGACTTGCCATAGCGCAGAAGCTTCTGACGCAGTCCAACGGATATGATGTAGGAAAGCGTAACGCAGCAACTTCACAGGATATGACCAAGGTGGCAGAAGGTGCATTAGGTTCTATTAACGATAATCTTCAAAGAATCCGGGAATTGAGCGTACAGGCAGCAAATACAGCAGTATACGGCGATTCAGAGCGTAGTATGATGCAGCAGGAGATTGACCAGCTGAAGCAGTCCATTTCAGATATTGCATCACAGACGCAGTTCAATACCATGAATATTTTGGACGGAACCATGGGAGCATCTCATGTGGCATCAAATCCGGATGGCAGTGGAATGGAGATTAATATGCCGAATTCCACATTGGCAGCCCTTGGGATTGCGGACTATGATGTGACCGGCAGTTTTGATATTTCTGATATAGACGAGGCGTTAGAAAAGGTGACTTCTGCAAGAGCAGATATGGGAGTGACTTCTAACCGTCTGGATTATGCTATCAGCTATAATTCCTATGCGTCTTATAATACAACTGCATCCCGCAGCCGCCTTGAGGATTTGGATTATGGTCCGGCAATTTCGGAGCAGAAAAAGAATGAAGTGTTAGAGCAGTATCGGATTATGATGCAGAAAAGGCAGGAAGACGAGAACGGAAGAGTGATTCGACTGTTTAAAATGATTTCTTAAGAAATAACAAGTATTAAAAAGGGTATGTCTCAGCTTATCAAGTGACGAGAGACATACCCTTTTTCCTTTCATAGAAAAACGTTCCGCGAAGGACGTCTGGTTTGTTCTTTAACAATAGCGATCCATCATCATGCCCGAATATATGGAAGTGACATAAGGGGTAACTAAGGTTTTCTGTGGATTCTTATAAACCACAACAATCTTATCTACATATTTCATCGGGTCAAGAGAAGCATTCGTAGCCTTATCATTTAAGAGATTTTTAAAATCATTGAGTACAGAAAAGCTTTCGCTTGGGTCTTCTGCATTTACTGCCTCTTCTAAGAGGGCTTTATCAATAGAAATCTCTCCGTGGGAATCTACCATCAGTCCAAGTGGTTCTAAATGGTTTTGTAATGCAAAAGCAGCACTGCTTATATCCCGGAAAAGACGTGTGCTTCGCTGGGTTTCGGCATACTTATCTGCAGTCTGAATCACTCCGTTATAAGAGTCCACCAGAGTCTGGATATTATCTGCGATTGCGTCAATATTTGCCTTAAAACCGATGGTGGAAGGATTGCCCTCTTCGCTGATACCATGTAATGTTAGCTCAAATGCATTATTAATACTGAAAGTATTGGTAAAAGAGGAACGTTCCTGACCATTTAACAGAAATTCTGCATTCTGCGATGGCTGAGAAATATGATCAATGCCCAGTACATTAATTGCGGTCATGGAATTACGGTTTCCCTGAGGTGTAATGTGAAACAAAAATTCCTCGTCCTGGTTACGGCCGGTATTGCCGGACTCAATTTTAAGAGCGCTTCTTCCTTCCTCGTCCTCTATAACGGAGCCGTGCAGATTAATACCCGCATTAGAAATCAAATCTGCCAGTTTCTTTTGCACGTCATAGTTAGTGTCAGAAGAAGTTACATTAAACTGGAACTCATAAGCCGCAGAAGTAGTTTCCAAATCAAAAGCGTAGGTATCCGGTCTTAAGTCCAGTCGGCTTTTATCCATAAAATTACCCAGATTAATCTGAGGTTTTGCAAGCTGGCGTACTTCAATTTCAAAATTATCCATATTTTCCGCCTGCTTGGAAGTTCCTATATAATTAGCAGTAACAATGTTTTCCTGCGTAGAGAAAGCAATTTTCTTTTGGAAAGCTGTACTGATGTCGTCATCGTCAGAGAGAGAAGCTACTACATTTTTGATGTTGCGGGCGCCTTCCTTGATATCGATGGCGAATTTTTGAACATCCCCAATATTCTGGAACTTATATAAAGGGGATTCCTTATTGATTTTTACGATTGTGTTATAGATGTTACGCAATTCGCTCTTTTTATGCGTATCATAGCGGGATGCTGATTTATTGGCATAAGTGCTCAGGTAATAGCCATAAGCAGTATCTATTGCAGCCATATCAATCCCCTCCTTTCATCCGTGAAATTCATGCCAAAGCATGGGGGCTTTTTCGTACTCCTTGTAATCCTTTATGGAATATATCGGCAGATTATTGAAAAAATTTACACCTTAATCTGCAAGAAATTATAATAATTTTATATTATATAAGAAGAAAGTGGATTTGTCACTAGCAAAACCAGAGGAAGTGAAAAAAATTCTTGATTTCTACTATATCTAGTGATACAATATCTAAATCAGCCAATTCTGCAAAAAAGAGTTGACGGAAATAATGGATTGTGCTATATTAGACTAGCGATGGAAGTAGGTCTTTTTTTTATGCCTAAAATTAGAAATTAAGTGGAGGTGGAAGTTGTGCGCACAAAGATTACATTGGCATGTACAGAATGTAAACAACGTAATTACAACATGACAAAAGATAAGAAAGCTCATCCGGACAGAATGGAAACAAAGAAATATTGTAGATTCTGTAAGACACATACATTACACAAAGAAACGAAGTAATAGGATTGAGCAAAGGAAGTGAAAAAATGGGAGAAACCAAAACTGAAAAAGCTCCAAAGACGAGCTGGTTCACCGGTCTTAAGGCTGAATTTTCAAAAATAATTTGGCCGGACAAGAAATCACTTATCAAACAGACAACGGCTGTTACAGTTGTTTCGATTATCTTAGGTCTAATTATCGCGGTACTGGATACGATTATTAAGTATGGCGTGAATATCCTGACAAATTTGTAGGAGGCATAGGTGATTTATGGCAGAGGCAAACTGGTATGTAGTTCATACCTATTCTGGTTATGAAAACAAAGTCAAAGAGAACATTGAAAAAACGATTGAGAATCGGCACTTAGAAGACCAGATTCTGGAAGTAAGAGTTCCGATGCAGAGCGTTGTGGAAATGAAAAACGGTGTAAAAAAGACTGTTGAGAAGAAAATGTTTCCGGGATATGTTCTTATTAACATGGTTATGAATGATGATATATGGTATGTGGTTAGAAATACCAGAGGCGTAACCGGATTCGTTGGTCCGGGATCCAAGCCGGTACCACTCACTGAAGCCGAAATGAGACCGTTGGGTATTCAGGTTGACAATGTGGTTGTAGACTTTGAGGAAGGCGATTCCGTAAGAGTTACCGGCGGCGTTTGGAAAGATACCGTTGGAGTCATCCAGGCCATTAATCATGGCAAACAGATGGTTACAATCAATGTTGACTTGTTTGGTCGTGAAACACCAGTAGAAATAAGTTTCACAGATATTAGAAAGTTATAAGATGCAAAAATTTAAAGGAGGAATTTCCAAATGGCAAAGAAAGTAGAAGGATATATCAAATTACAGATTCCTGCTGGAAAGGCTACACCTGCACCACCAGTTGGACCTGCACTTGGACAGCACGGTGTAAATATCGTTGAATTTACAAAACAGTTCAACGCAAAGACCGCTGATCAGGGAGACTTAATTATTCCGGTAGTTATTACCGTATATGCAGATAGAAGCTTTAGCTTCATCACAAAGACTCCACCTGCTCCAGTATTAATTAAAAAGGCATGTAACATCAAATCTGGTTCTGCAGTACCTAACAAAACAAAGGTAGCAACTATTTCCAAAGCAAAGGTTCAGGAAATTGCAGAATTAAAGATGAAAGATTTGAATGCAGCTTCCTTAGAAGCAGCAATGAGCATGATCGCAGGAACAGCTCGAAGCATGGGTGTTACTGTAGAGGAATAGAGCACTTAGCGAAGCCGAGCCAGGGGCGAAGGCTGAGGTTAGTGCGAATTCCGTTACCGAGACTTAGCGGTGGCAAGCCAAAGGCGCCGCCAGCGTGTTAGTCGAGCGTAACTACCTTGTTAAAGCGTATTGATACGTAGAAATCGTGGGAGGGACCTACTCCCGATATTACCACTAGGAGGTTATTTAAATGAAAAGAGGAAAGAAATACGTTGAAGCTGCAAAAGCTATCGACAGAACTGTGCAGTATGACACAGCAGAAGCAATCAGCTTAGTAAAAAAAGTTGCGGTTGCTAAATTTGACGAAACAATTGAAGCTCATATCAGAACCGGTTGTGACGGACGTCATGCAGAACAGCAGATTCGTGGTGCAGTAGTATTACCACACGGAACTGGTAAAACTGTAAAAGTTTTGGTATTCGCAAAAGGCGATAAAGTAGACGAAGCATTAGCAGCAGGAGCAGATCACGTTGGAGGAGAAGAACTGATTCCAAAGATTCAGAACGATGGATGGTTAGACTTTGACGTTGTTGTTGCTACTCCTGACATGATGGGTGTTGTAGGACGTTTAGGTCGTGTACTTGGACCAAAGGGCTTAATGCCAAACCCAAAAGCAGGAACTGTTACTATGGACGTTACCAAGGCTGTAAATGACATCAAAGCTGGTAAGATTGAGTACAGATTAGATAAAACAAACATTATCCATGTGCCAGTTGGAAAAGCATCTTTTACAGAAGAACAATTAGCGGACAACTTCCAGACTCTTATGGATGCCATCATCAAGGCTAAACCAGCTACCTTAAAAGGTCAGTATTTAAAGAGCGTTTCATTAGCTCCTACTATGGGACCTGGTGTAAAAATCAATACTGCAAAGTTTGTTTAAAATTGGTGTTGACATCTAATATAGACAATGCTATAATAGCAAAGCATATTGCCGAAGACAGCAGGTGCCGCAAGGCATAACCATAGGACCTGCCGAGGGAATTTACCGAATGGTGAATACGAAATGATTATTTCAAGCCTCTTTGTCTCGGACAAAGGGGCTTTTAAGTTGGACTCTGCGGGGTCTGATTTAAAAGCTCACATATAAAAATAATATAAGGAGGTGCACGATTCGTGGCAAAAGTAGAACTGAAACAGCCTATCGTACAGGAAATTTCTGAACAGATTAAGGACGCACAGTCAGTTGTATTGGTAGACTACCGTGGACTTACTGTTGAAGAAGTTACAGCGTTACGTAAAGAATTAAGAGAAGCTGGTGTTACTTATAAAGTATATAAGAACACATTAATGAATTTTGCATTCAAGGGAACTGACTTAGAAAGCATGTCTTCTTTATTAGAAGGACCAAATGCTATCGCAATTTCCAAGACAGATGCAACAGCTCCAGCAAGAATTCTTGCTAAGTTTGCAAAAACAGCAACAGCATTAGAATTAAAAGCAGGTGTCGTAGAAGGTACTTTCTATGATGCAGAAGGAATCAAAGCAATCGCTTCTGTTCCATCCAGAGAAGAATTACTTTCCAAATTCCTTGGAAGTATTCAGTCTCCTATCACCAACTTTGCTCGTGTTCTTAATCAGATCGCAGAGCAGGGTGGCGCAGCAGATGCAGCAGTAGCTGCACCGGCAGAAGAAGCTCCGGCAGCTGAGGAAGCAACCGCAGAGGAAGCTCCAGCAGCAGAGGCTGAAAGCAACTAGTGAGTGTCGAGCCAGAGGCGAAGGCAGAACGTGTTGCAAGGTTGTTCTTTGAGATTAGTGAAATCAAGCGGATGCGTAGATGGAACTTGGCGAAAAGAACTACAATATAGAAAATAATAATTGAGATTAAAATGGAGGTAAACTATAATGGCAAAGTTAACAACAGCAGAATTTATCGAAGCTATTAAAGAGTTAAGCGTATTAGAATTAAATGAATTAGTAAAAGCATGTGAAGAAGAATTTGGTGTATCCGCAGCAGCAGGTGTTGTAGTAGCAGCAGCTGGTGGAGACGGAGCAGCAGCAGGCGAAGAAAAGACTGACTTCAACGTAGAATTAACAGAAGTTGGACCAAACAAGGTTAAGGTTATCAAAGTTGTTCGTGAAGCAACTGGCTTAGGATTAAAAGAAGCAAAAGAATTAGTTGACGGAGCTCCTAAGATGATCAAAGAAGGTGCTGAAAAGGCAGAAGCTGAAGACATCAAAGCTAAGTTAGAAGCAGAAGGCGCTAAGGTTACTTTAAAATAATCGCGATTCAGCGGATTGAAAATAGGAAAAGAGGAAGACTCTGCATGTTTGCATGTGAGAGACTTCCTCTTTTTCTATTTGAAAGCGCAGCGCGTGCCTGTGACATCTTTTTGTCACGGGCAATCCGCTGAAGGATACATCAATGACTTGTGAGAATTCATTCTCAACAGAGTAACCTCTTTTTGATTTACACGTCTCAATGTTGAAAGAGAAAGCGCAGCGCGTGCCTGTGACATCTTTTTGTCACGGGCAATCCGCTGAAGGATACATCAATGATTTGTGAGAATTCATTCTCAACAGAGTAACCTCTTTTTGATTTACACGTCTCAATATTGAAAGAGAAAGCGCACCGCGTGCCCGTGACATTTTTTTGTCACGGGCAATCCGCTGAAGGATACATCAATAATCTGCAAGAATTTATTCTCAGCAGACTTTCGCACTATATTATGATAAAGAATTATTGACATCCGGGCAAAAAATACTTATGGTTATTAACAGGGGTTTTAGAACATTTGAGGAAAAAAGTGAACTGTAATGTTAGAAAGGATATTTTATGAATACAAAAGAAAGCAAAAAAGAAATCTCATTTACAGAAGGTTCGGTATTCTGGTCGCTAATTCGGTTTGCTGTCCCGGTGTTAGGGGCATTAATCCTTCAGGCAGCCTACGGTGCAGTAGACCTTTTGGTGGTGGGACAGTTTGGTGATGCCGCCAGCATTTCGGCAGTAGGAACCGGAAGCTCTTTTATGCAGATGATAACCTTTGTTATTACCAGTCTTGCCATGGGTTCCACCGTTATTATAGGACAACATATAGGAGAACGGAAGCCCAAAGAAGCAGGGAATGCGGTAGGAACCACAATTATGTTGTTTGCAATTCTTGGGTTAGTGCTTACGGTGATACTTGAGCTGTTTGCGGGAAATATTGCAGGAATCCTTCAGGTTCCGGCAGAATCCTTTGATAAGACGGTGCTTTATATCCGTATCTGCTCCGGGGGAATTCTGGTTATTATTGCCTACAATGTTATCAGCGGTGTGCTTCGTGGGGTGGGAAATGCCAATTTACCATTTCTGTTTGTAGGAGTTGCCTGTGTGGTAAATATTATCGGAGATTTGATACTGGTAGGTGTTTTTCAAATGGATGTGGCAGGAGCGGCGATTGCTACCGTGCTTGCCCAGGGGGTATCAGTGGTCATTTCTGCAATGGTACTTCGACGACAGAATCTGGGAATTCAATTTTCGAAAGAACAATGCAGAATCTATTCCGGTGAATTAAAAAAGATTTTAAATGTGGGAGTTCCCATAGCCATTCAGGAAACTACGGTACAGATTTCGTTCCTTGTAATAAATTCTATCATCAATGATATGGGGCTGATTCAGTCGGCGGGGTACGGAGTAGCCCAGAAGCTCGTGTCTTTCGTTATGCTGGTGCCATCAGCAGTGATGCAGAGTGTTTCTGCCTTTGTGGCTCAGAATGTTGGTGCGGGGAATCGGGAACGTGCCAAAAAAGGCTTTGGAACTGCAATGATTGCAGGGTGCAGCCTTGGCGTATGTATTTTCTTTCTGGGATTTTTTGGCGGGAGTCTGATTTCCTCCTTGTTTACAAGTGATGCTGAAGTAATTGCCCAAAGTGCAGCCTATCTCAAAGGCTTTGTACCAGACTGTATCCTGACCTGTATCATGTTTAGCAGTATTGGATATTTTAACGGATGCGGAAAGAGCATACCGGTTATGATACAGGGTATTACCTCGGCGGTTGGTATTCGTATTCCGGTATCCATATTTATGGCAGGATTGCCGGGAGCCTCATTGACAATGGTGGGATTGGCGACGCCAATTACAACTATTTATGGAATTATATTTTTTGGCATTTGTTTTGTATGGTTAAAAAAGAGTTCTTCGGAATCCCAAAGGTAAAGGAAGAGATATTATAATGGAAGAAAATAAGATGGAACAGAAAGAAAATGGAGAAAAAAACTGGAAAAGAGAAGTGTTCGGTTGGGTAAAAACCATTGCTTTTACGGCAGCAGCTTATTTTGTCATAACCAGTACGCTGATTGCCAATGCGCAGGTGCCCACCGGCTCCATGGAAAATACCATTATGCCGGGAAGCCGTATTATCATTAATCGTCTGGCATATCTGACACAGGAGCCTCAGCGTGGAGATGTGATTTCTTTCTGGTATCCGGATAATCCGAAAGAAAATTATTTGAAAAGAATTATTGCGCTCCCGGGAGAAACCGTAGAAGGAAAAGACGGAATAATCTATATTAATGGAAAAGAATTAGAAGAAAGTTATATTAAGGAAGTCTCCTATATGGATTTTGGACCTTATACCGTACCAGAAGAAAGTTATTTCGTTATGGGCGATAACCGCAATAATTCCTGGGATTCCAGATATTGGACGAGTAAATTTGTAACCAGGGACGCAATCGTAGGAAAAGCAGAATTTGAATATTATCCCCAATGGAAGTGGTTGGGAAGAGATATCGATTATTAAAAAATAATGATTACAGAAAAAATTTCTTGACTTCTCGTATAGGCTTGTGCTATCATATAGGGTGCACTATTGTGGTGACATAGACTTATTTTCTTAAAGAATACAGGAAAATCAAGCCTTTGGCGTATTTTTTATAAATACGTAAGAATGAGTACAATATCTAGTTATTTCTCACTCTATTCTAACTGCATATTGCTAATTAGGTATCTTATTGAATACTAAAAGTTCAATAAGTATGGAATAAATATAAAACGAGAGGTGAAACGTCAATGGAGAAAAACAGAATACGTCCGATTAAAGCAGGAAAAAGCGTTCGTATGAGTTACTCGCGACAAAAAGAAGTATTGGAAATGCCAAACTTAATCGAGGTCCAGAAGGATTCCTATCAATGGTTCCTTGACGAAGGATTAAAAGAAGTATTTGCCGATATTTCTCCAATCGCAGATTACAGCGGACAGTTGAGTCTGGAGTTCGTTGATTTTACATTGTGTGAGGACGATGTAAAGTATTCAATTGCGGAGTGTAAGGAAAGAGATGCAACTTATGCCGCTCCTTTGAAGGTAAAAGTGAGATTTTACAACAAAGAAGCTGTTGAAGAAGTAAAAGATTACGAAATCTTCATGGGCGATTTACCACTTATGACAGAAACAGGAACTTTCGTAATCAACGGTGCGGAACGTGTTATCGTCAGCCAGTTGGTTCGTTCTCCTGGTATTTATTATGGGATTGCACACGACAAAGTGGGTAAGACCCTTTATTCCTGTACCGTAATTCCGAACCGTGGTGCATGGCTGGAATACGAGACAGATTCCAATGACGTATTCTATGTACGTGTGGACCGTACCAGAAAGGTGCCGGTTACCGTTTTGATTCGTGCCTTAGGTATTGGAACCAATCAGGAAATCATTGATTTATTCGGGGAAGAACCGAAAATCATTGCAAGTTTTGGAAAAGATACAGCCACCAACTACCAGGAAGGTCTGTTGGAATTATATAAGAAAATCCGTCCAGGTGAACCTCTCACTGTAGAAAGTGCGGAGAGTCTTATTAATGCTATGTTCTTTGACCCAAGACGTTATGACCTTGCCAAGGTAGGACGTTATAAGTTCAATAAGAAGCTGGCGCTGAAGAACCGTATCAGCGGACAGGTCCTTTCCGAAGATGTAGTGGATGCATCTACCGGAGAAATCCTTGCAGAAAAAGGAATGACTGTTACAAGAGAACTGGCAGAGACCATTCAGAATGCAGCGGTTCCATTTGTGTGGATTCAGGGCGAAGAACGTAATATCAAGGTATTATCTAATATGATGGTAGACCTTGCAAGCTATGTGGATATTGATAAGGCAGAGGCAAGAAAACTTGGTATTACAGAATTAGTATATTACCCTGTTTTAGAAAAAATATTAGAAGAAAATGAAAGTTTGGAAGAAATCAAGGAGGCGCTCCACAGAAATGCTTCTGATTTGATTCCAAAGCATATTACAAAGGAAGATATTTTAGCATCTATCAACTATAACATGCATTTGGAATACGGTCTGGGTAAGGATGATGATATCGACCACTTAGGAAACAGACGTATCCGTGCGGTTGGAGAGTTGTTACAGAATCAGTATCGTATCGGTCTTTCCAGAATGGAAAGAGTAGTGCGTGAGAGAATGACCACACAGGATTTACAGGGAATTTCTCCCCAGAGCCTGATTAATATTAAACCGGTAACAGCAGCGGTAAAGGAATTCTTTGGTTCCTCCCAGCTGTCTCAGTTCATGGACCAGAACAACCCGTTAGGTGAGTTGACCCATAAGAGACGTCTGTCTGCATTGGGACCGGGTGGTTTGTCCAGAGACCGTGCCGGATTCGAGGTGCGTGACGTTCACTATTCCCATTACGGAAGAATGTGTCCGATTGAGACCCCGGAAGGTCCGAACATCGGTCTGATTAACTCCCTTGCAACTTATGCAAGAATTAACGAGTATGGCTTCATCGAAGCGCCATATCGTAAAATAGATAAGACTGACCCTAAGAATCCTAGGGTTACAGACGAAGTTGTTTACATGACAGCAGATGAAGAAGATAACTATCATGTAGCACAGGCGAACGAGGCACTGGATGCGGAGGGACATTTCGTTCGTAATTCCGTATCCGGTCGTTACAGAGAAGAGACACAGGAATACGAAAAAGCTATGTTCGATTACATGGACGTATCACCTAAGATGGTGTTCTCCGTAGCTACGGCGCTTATTCCTTTCCTGGAAAACGACGATGCGAACCGTGCGCTGATGGGTTCTAACATGCAGCGTCAGGCAGTGCCGCTTTTAACAACGGAAGCTCCGGCAGTAGGAACCGGTATGGAACCAAAGACCGCTGTTGACTCCGGTGTATGTGTGCTTGCAAAACGTGCAGGTATTGTAGAGCGTTCTATTTCCAACGAGATTACCATTAAGACAGATGATGGTAACCGTGATGTTTATAAATTAACCAAGTTCTCCAGAAGTAACCAGTCTAACTGCTACAATCAGAGACCGATTGTTTTCAAGGGAGACCGTGTGGAAGAAGGTCAGGTCATTGCAGACGGTCCGTCTACCGCAAACGGAGAGCTGGCATTAGGAAAGAACCCATTAATCGGATTTATGACCTGGGAAGGTTATAACTACGAGGATGCGGTTCTGTTAAGCGAAAGACTGGTACAGGAAGATGTTTATACTTCCGTACACATTGAGGAATATGAAGCAGAAGCACGAGACACGAAGTTAGGACCGGAAGAAATTACAAGAGACGTTCCTGGTGTCGGTGATGATGCATTAAAGGATTTGGATGAAAGAGGTATCATCCGTATCGGTGCCGAAGTGCGTGCCGGTGATATTCTGGTTGGTAAGGTTACTCCGAAGGGAGAGACAGAGCTGACCGCAGAGGAGAGACTGCTTCGTGCAATTTTCGGTGAAAAAGCAAGAGAAGTAAGAGATACTTCCTTAAAAGTACCTCACGGTGAATATGGTATCGTTGTAGATGCCAAGGTATTTACCAGAGAAAACGGTGACGAATTATCTCCTGGAGTAAATCAGGCTGTTCGTATCTATATTGCCCAGAAGAGAAAAATCTCTGTTGGTGATAAGATGGCTGGTCGTCATGGTAACAAGGGTGTTGTTTCCCGCGTATTGCCAGTAGAAGATATGCCATTCCTGCCAAACGGACGTCCGTTGGACATCGTGCTGAATCCATTGGGTGTGCCTTCCCGTATGAACATCGGACAGGTGCTGGAAATCCATTTAAGCCTTGCAGCAAAGGCATTAGGATTTAACATTGCAACTCCGGTATTCGATGGAGCAGATGAAAATGATATTATGGATACCCTGGATTTGGCAAACGATTATGTAAACCTGTCCTGGGAAGAATTTGAAGCAAAACATGGCGAAGAACTTCTGCCGGAGGTTCTGGAATACTTATCTGAAAACAGAGACCACAGAGAGCTGTGGAAGGGTGTTCCGATTTCCCGTGACGGTAAGGTAAGACTTCGTGACGGTAGAACCGGAGAGTATTTCGACAGCCCGGTAACCATTGGACACATGCATTACCTGAAACTGCACCACCTGGTAGACGATAAGATCCATGCACGTTCTACCGGTCCTTACTCACTGGTAACACAGCAGCCGTTAGGTGGTAAGGCACAGTTCGGTGGACAGCGTTTCGGAGAAATGGAAGTTTGGGCACTGGAAGCATACGGTGCATCCTATACCTTACAGGAAATTTTAACCGTGAAATCCGATGATGTTATCGGCCGTGTTAAGACATATGAAGCAATTATTAAAGGTGACAATATTCCTGAACCGGGAATTCCGGAATCCTTTAAGGTACTTCTGAAAGAACTTCAGTCTTTAGGTCTGGATGTAAAAGTTCTTGACGAAAACAGAGAAGAAGTAGAGCTTATGGAAACCAGTGAATATGGTAACACTGATTTGAATTCCGTTATCGCAGGAGACCGCAACTTTGCATTTGAGGAAGACGAAGCCTTCGGTGAGATGGGCTTCCAGAAGCAGGAGTTCAATGAAGATGAAGAACTGGTAGACGTAGAAGAAGAGGTTGAAGAAGAGGACGATTTCGGCGACTTTGATGATGTTCTTGACGAAGAATAAAAAGGGAAAGGAGTGTCATACATGCCAGAGACAATGAATAAAGAAAAATACCAGCCAATTACATTTGATGCAATCAAGATTGGTCTGGCATCACCTGAAAAAATCAGAGAGTGGTCCAGAGGCGAAGTAAAGAAGCCGGAGACCATTAACTATAGAACCTTAAAACCCGAGAAAGACGGATTATTCTGTGAGAAGATTTTCGGACCGAGCAAGGACTGGGAATGCCACTGTGGTAAATACAAGAAAATCCGTTATAAAGGTGTTGTCTGCGACCGCTGTGGTGTAGAAATTACCAAGGCAAGCGTGCGTAGAGAACGTATGGGACACATTGAGCTTGCAGCTCCTGTTTCCCATATCTGGTACTTCAAGGGAATCCCAAGCAGAATGGGATTAATCCTTGACTTATCTCCGAGAACCCTGGAGAAGGTACTGTACTTTGCATCCTATATCGTACTGGACAAGGGAACTTCCGATTTACAGTACAAACAGGTACTATCCGAAGCAGAGTATCAGGAAGCAAGAGAGAAGTTTGGCAGCGATTTCCGCGTGGGAATGGGTGCAGAAGCAATCAAAGAATTATTACAGGCGATTGATTTGGAAAAGGATGCAGCTGAGTTAAAGGCAGGCTTAAAGGATGCTACCGGACAGAAGCGTGCAAGAATTATCAAGCGTCTGGAAGTAGTAGAAGCATTCCGCGGTTCCGGAAACAAGCCGGAATGGATGATTATGGATGTGATTCCTGTTATTCCGCCAGATTTACGTCCTATGGTACAGTTAGACGGTGGACGTTTTGCGACCTCCGACTTAAATGACCTGTATCGTAGAATTATCAATAGAAATAACCGTCTGAGAAGACTGTTAGAGTTAGGTGCACCTGACATTATCGTTCGAAATGAGAAGAGAATGTTACAGGAAGCAGTAGACGCATTGATTGACAACGGAAGAAGAGGACGTCCTGTTACCGGACCTGGTAACAGAGCGCTGAAGTCTTTATCTGATATGTTAAAGGGTAAGTCCGGACGTTTCCGTCAGAACCTGCTTGGAAAACGTGTTGACTACTCCGGACGTTCCGTTATCGTTGTTGGACCGGAACTTAAGATTTATCAGTGTGGCCTTCCAAAGGAAATGGCAATCGAATTATTCAAGCCATTCGTTATGAAAGAGCTGGTTGCAAATGGAACTGCTCACAACATTAAGAGCGCAAAGAAAATGGTAGAAAGACTTCAGTCAGAGGTTTGGGACGTTCTCGAAGAAGTAATCAAAGAGCATCCGGTTATGTTAAACCGTGCTCCTACACTTCACAGACTTGGTATTCAGGCATTTGAGCCAATTCTGGTAGAAGGTAAGGCAATTAAGCTTCACCCATTGGTTTGTACCGCATTCAACGCTGACTTCGACGGTGACCAGATGGCTGTCCATCTTCCATTGTCTGTAGAAGCACAGTCCGAATGCCGTTTCTTACTGTTGTCACCAAACAACTTGTTAAAGCCATCCGATGGTGGTCCGGTAGCCGTTCCTTCTCAGGATATGGTACTTGGTATCTATTATCTGACACAGGAAAGACCGGGCGCGTTAGGCGAAGGCAAGTTCTTTAAGAGCGTAAACGAAGCAATTCTGGCATATGAAAATGAGTCTCTGACCTTACATTCCAGAATTACTGTACGTGTGACAAAGACAATGCCGGATGGCGAAGTAGTAACCGGAATGGTAGAATCCACACTGGGAAGATTTATTTTCAATGAGATTCTTCCACAGGATTTGGGATTTGTAGATAGAAGCAATCCGGAAAACAAGCTGAAACTGGAAGTAGACTTCCATGTTGGTAAAAAAGGCTTGAAGCAGATTCTGGAAAAGGTTATCAATATTCATGGAGCAACCAAGACAGCAGAAGTTTTGGACGACATTAAGTCTATGGGTTACAAATACTCCACCAGAGCTGCCATGACCGTTTCTATTTCCGATATGACCGTACCGGAAAAGAAACCGGAACTGATTCAGAAGGCACAGGATACCGTAGACAGAATCACAAAGAACTACAAGCGTGGTCTGATTACGGAAGAAGAAAGATATAAAGAAGTCGTAGAAACATGGAAAGAGACCGACGATATTCTTACCAAAGAGCTGTTAGACGGTCTGGATAAGTACAACAACATCTATATGATGGCTGACTCCGGAGCCCGTGGTTCTGATAAACAGATTAAACAGCTTGCCGGAATGCGTGGTTTGATGGCGGATACAACAGGTCGTACCATCGAGCTGCCAATTAAGTCCAACTTCCGTGAAGGTCTGGACGTATTGGAATACTTCATGTCTGCCCATGGTGCTCGTAAGGGTCTTTCCGATACCGCACTTCGTACCGCAGACTCCGGTTACCTGACCAGACGTCTGGTAGACGTTTCTCAGGAACTGATTATTCGTGACATTGACTGCTGCGAAGGAAAAGAAGCTCCGGGAATGTATGTAAAGGCATTCATGGATGGAAAAGAAGAAATCGAAAGTCTTCAGGAACGTATTACAGGTCGTTTTGCATGTGAAAACATCTGTGATGCAGAAGGAAATGTGTTAGTAAAGGCGAACCATATGATTACACCGAAGCGAGCAGCGCTTGTGATGAGCAAAGGTGTAGATGCAAAGGGTGAACCGTTAACCAAGGTAAAGATTCGTACAGTTCTTACCTGCCGTTCCCACAACGGAATCTGTGCAAAATGCTACGGTGCTAACATGGCAACCGGTCAGGCAGTACAGGTTGGTGAATCTGTAGGTATTATTGCAGCACAGTCTATCGGTGAACCGGGTACACAGCTTACCATGCGTACGTTCCATACCGGTGGTGTTGCCGGAAACGATATTACACAGGGTCTTCCTCGTGTCGAAGAATTATTTGAAGCACGTAAGCCAAAGGGACTTGCAATTATTACAGAATTTGCAGGTACTGCAACCATTAAGGATACCAAGAAGAAACGTGAAGTTATCGTAACCAATAGCGAAACAGGAGAGACAAAGGCTTACCTGATTCCTTACGGTTCCAGAATTAAGGTAATGGATGGTGCAGAATTAGAGGCTGGTGATGAACTGACCGAAGGTAGTGTAAATCCACATGACATCTTAAAGATTAAAGGTGTTCGTGCTGTTCAGGATTACATGATTCAGGAAGTACAGCGTGTATACCGTCTGCAAGGTGTAGAAATCAACGATAAGCATATCGAAGTGATTGTGCGCCAGATGTTAAAGAAGATTCGTGTCGAGAACAATGGAGATTCCGATTTCTTACCGGGAACTTTAGTAGATATCTTAGATTACGAAGACGCAAATGAGCAGTTACTGGCAGAGGGCAAAGAGCCGGCAGAAGGAAAGCAGGTAATGCTTGGTATTACCAAAGCTTCTCTGGCAACCAATTCCTTCTTATCAGCAGCGTCCTTCCAGGAGACAACCAAGGTATTGACCGAGGCTGCAATCAAAGGAAAGGTTGACCCATTGATTGGTCTGAAAGAAAACGTAATTATTGGTAAACTGATTCCTGCCGGAACCGGTATGAAGCGTTACCGTGATATTAAACTTTCTACCGATATGGTGAATCTGGATGAAATCTATTTTGATGAAGATATGATGGATTTCAGCTATCAGCCGGAAGAGGAAGAAGCTCTGGAAGAAGAACTGGTAGAAGAATAAAAATTAGATTTTATAACAGCGAGATAGGACTACCAGAAACAGGTATTCTTATCTCGTTTTTGGTATAATAAGAAAAATATAGGAAAAAATTGTAAGTGCAAGGTGTATATATCACGTAAATACAGGTAAAATTAGTAAAAAATACTTGACACCGAACTTTTAAGCTTATATAATTATTTAGCGTGCATACGAATGCATGTTGATAATTTTTACAGGAGGTGAAAAGAATGCCAACATTTAACCAGTTAGTAAGAAAGGGAAGACAGACATCTGTTAAGAAGTCTACAGCACCGGCTTTACAGAAAGGATATAACTCCTTGAAGAAACGCCCAACTGATACTTCTGCTCCACAGAAGAGAGGTGTTTGTACTGCAGTTAAGACTGCAACTCCTAAGAAACCTAACTCTGCTCTTCGTAAAATCGCCAGAGTACGTCTTTCTAACGGAATCGAAGTAACAAGCTACATTCCGGGTGAAGGCCATAACTTACAGGAACATAGCGTTGTTCTGATCAGAGGCGGAAGAGTAAAGGACTTACCTGGTACCAGATACCACATTATCCGTGGTACATTGGATACAGCAGGTGTTGCAAACAGACGCCAGGCTCGTTCCAAATATGGTGCTAAGAAACCAAAAGACGCTAAGAAATAAGTTTTAGCGAACCAATAGTATCACAGTAAGTGTGGAATCTTATTGAACGTTAGCAGTTCAATGAGCATTGGCTACTATAGGTTAGTGTTGGAAAGCGCGAAAGCGAACATTCTTTTTCGTAGAATAGATAAATTTCCGCACGAACACACAGATAGTAAGTTGGAGACACCGCTGGAGTGGTCAGTGCCACCGAAGGTGTGTGCATCCCGGTTACATGTAACATGTAACTGACACATGTGAGTACCGTTGAATTAATCGAAAAAAATGAAAAGATGATTAAGGAGGGAAGCGACGTGCCACGTAAAGGACATACTCAGAAAAGAGACGTTTTAGCAGATCCAATGTACAATAACAAAGTGGTTACCAAACTTATCAACAACATTATGTTAGATGGTAAGAAAGGTATTGCTCAGAAAATTGTATATGGAGCATTTGACAGAGTTGCAGAAAAGACCGATAAGCCAGCTATCGAAGTATTTGAAGAGGCTATGAACAACGTAATGCCAGTATTAGAGGTTAAGGCAAGACGTATCGGTGGAGCAACATATCAGGTACCAATCGAAGTAAGAGCTGACAGACGTCAGGCTTTAGCTCTTCGTTGGTTGACTATGTACTCCCGTAAGAGAGGCGAGAAGACCATGGAAGAAAGATTGGCAAACGAGATTATGGATGCAGCTAACAATACAGGCGCATCTGTAAAGAAAAAAGAAGATATGCACAAAATGGCAGAAGCAAACAAGGCTTTCGCACATTACCGTTTCTAATCGGAACTGTGTTATCTTTGTTTGAGAAAATTAGGAGGAAAAAACCTTGGCTGGAAGAGAATATCCATTAGAGAGAACCAGAAACATTGGTATTATGGCTCATATTGATGCTGGTAAGACTACCACAACAGAGCGTATTCTTTACTATACCGGTGTTAACTATAAGATTGGTGATACTCATGAAGGTACTGCTACCATGGACTGGATGGAGCAGGAGCAGGAAAGAGGTATTACCATTACTTCAGCCGCTACAACATGTCACTGGACATTGCAGGAAAACTGCAAGGCAAAGCCAGGTGCGTTAGAGCATCGTATCAATATTATTGACACTCCGGGACACGTTGACTTTACAGTTGAAGTTGAGCGTTCACTCCGTGTACTTGACGGCGCCGTTGGTGTCTTCTGTGCAAAGGGTGGAGTAGAGCCTCAGTCTGAAAATGTATGGCGTCAGGCGGATACCTACAACGTACCTAGAATGGCATTCATCAACAAGATGGACATTTTAGGAGCTGATTTCTACGGAGCGGTAGAGCAGATTAAAACACGTTTAGGTAAAAATGCAATCGTTCTTCAGCTGCCAATCGGTAAGGAAGACGATTTCAAGGGAATCATTGACTTATTTGAAATGAAGGCTTACATCTACAATGATGATAAAGGTGATGACATTTCTATCGTAGATATTCCTGATGATATGAAGGATGATGCAGAACTGTATCATACCGAATTAGTAGAAAAAGTATGCGAATTAGATGACGATCTGATGATGGAATACTTAGAAGGTGAAGAACCATCTGTGGATGCTATGAAAGCAGCTTTAAGAAAAGGAACCTGTGAATGTGCAGCTGTTCCGGTTTGCTGTGGTTCTGCTTACCGTAACAAGGGTGTTCAGAAATTATTAGACGCTGTTGTAGAATATATGCCATCTCCATTAGATATTCCTGCTATTAAGGGTGTTGATTTAGATGGAAATGAAATCGAAAAGCATTCTTCTGATGAAGAGCCTTTCGCAGCATTGGCATTTAAGATTATGACAGACCCATTCGTAGGAAAATTAGCATTTATTCGTGTGTACTCCGGTACTATGAACTCCGGTTCTTACGTACTGAATGCAACAAAGAATAAGAAAGAACGTGTAGGACGTATCTTACAGATGCATGCAAATAAGAGAGAAGAGCTTGATAAAGTTTACTCCGGAGATATTGCAGCAGCTGTTGGATTTAAGTTTACAACAACAGGTGATACAATCTGTGATGAACAGCATCCTGTAATCTTAGAGTCCATGGAATTCCCAGAGCCGGTTATCGAATTGGCTATCGAGCCTAAGACAAAGGCTGGACAGGGCAAGATGGGTGAAGCTCTTGCAAAACTTGCAGAAGAAGATCCTACATTCCGTGCACATACCAATACAGAAACAGGACAGACCATTATCGCTGGTATGGGTGAGCTCCATTTGGAAATCATTGTTGACCGTCTGCTTCGTGAATTCAAAGTAGAAGCTAACGTTGGTGCTCCACAGGTTGCTTACAAAGAAACATTTACAAAGCCAATCGATCAGGAATACAAATATGCAAAACAGTCTGGTGGACGTGGACAGTACGGACACTGTAAGGTAAGATTCGAGCCAATGGATGCCAACGGAGAAGAATTATTCAAATTCGATTCCGAAGTTGTTGGAGGTGCGATTCCTAAGGAATACATCCCGGCAGTCGGCGAAGGTATCGAAGAAGCTACCAAGGCTGGTATTCTTGCAGGATTCCCTGTAGTTGGTGTACACGCTACTGTATATGATGGTTCTTACCATGAAGTCGACTCTTCTGAAATGGCATTCCACATTGCCGGATCTATGGCATTCAAGGAAGCTATGAAGAAAGCAAGTCCGGTATTATTAGAGCCTATCATGAAAGTAGAAGTAACGATGCCGGAAGAGTATATGGGTGATGTTATCGGTGATATCAACTCCCGTCGTGGACGTATCGAAGGAATGGATGATATCGGTGGAGGTAAGATTGTTCGTGCATTTGTACCTCTTGCTGAAATGTTCGGATATTCTACCGATTTACGTTCCAGAACTCAGGGACGTGGTAACTACTCTATGTTCTTTGAAAAATATGAACCGGTACCTAAGTCTGTTCAGGAAAAAGTTATTTCTGCAAAAGCAGAGTAATATTGAGAGAAAATACTTGAAAAACCTTTGATTATTTAATATAATCAGAGATAGCCGAGTAACTTTTAAGCCAATCACTTGTATGCAAAGCCTGCAAGTGATTGCAACCATAAAAAAGACAGCCCCAAGGGGCATAAAATTAAGGAGGACGTTATAAAATGGCTAAAGCTAAATTTGAAAGAAACAAACCACATTGTAATATCGGAACCATTGGTCACGTAGACCATGGTAAAACAACTTTAACAGCAGCTATCACAAAGGTACTTGCTGAAAGAGTTGCAGGAAATGAAGCTACAGATTTCGAGAACATCGACAAAGCTCCAGAAGAAAGAGAAAGAGGTATTACTATCTCTACAGCTCACGTTGAGTATGAAACAGAAAACAGACACTACGCACACGTTGACTGCCCAGGTCATGCTGACTATGTAAAGAACATGATTACTGGTGCTGCTCAGATGGACGGAGCTATCTTAGTAGTAGCTGCTACTGACGGTGTTATGGCTCAGACAAAAGAGCACATCTTATTATCCCGTCAGGTAGGTGTACCTTACATCGTTGTATTCCTGAACAAATGTGATATGGTAGACGACGAAGAATTAATCGAATTAGTAGAAATGGAAGTAACTGAAATTCTTGAAGAGTATGAATTCACAGACTGCCCAATCATCAAAGGTTCCGCTTTAAAAGCGCTGGAAGATCCTAACGGAGAATGGGGCGACAAGATTATGGAATTAATGGCAGCAGTTGATGAGCATATCCCAGATCCTCAGCGTGCAACAGATCAGCCATTCTTAATGCCTATCGAAGATATCTTCACAATTACAGGTCGTGGAACCGTTGCTACTGGTAGAGTAGAACGTGGTGTTCTTCATGTAAACGAAGAAGTTGAAATCGTTGGTATCAAAGAAGAAGTTAAGAAGACTGTTGTAACTGGTATCGAAATGTTCCGTAAACTGTTAGACGAAGCACAGGCTGGTGACAACATCGGTGCATTACTTCGTGGTATTCAGAGAACTGAAATCGAAAGAGGACAGGTTCTTGCAAAACCAGGTACTGTAACATGCCATAAGAAATTTACAGCACAGGTTTACGTTTTAACAAAAGATGAAGGTGGACGTCATACTCCTTTCTTCAACAACTACAGACCTCAGTTCTACTTCAGAACAACTGACGTAACTGGTGTTATCGAATTACCAGCTGGTACAGAAATGTGCATGCCTGGAGATAACGTAGAAATGTCAATCGAACTGATTCATCCAATCGCTATGGAGCAGGGTCTTACATTCGCTATTCGTGAAGGTGGACGTACCGTAGGTTCTGGACGTGTTGCTACAATCGTAGAATAATTAAAAAATTAGATTTTATGGGGCTTTCCGAGTAATTGGAGAGCCTCTTTTTTCTTTCTATATTACACGAAATATGGATGGGATTGGAACAAATTTTATTTAAATCATTTATGTGGTTGGCAGCAGGAATAACATTTGATAAAATAAAAGAAACGATGAGAAGTTCATCAATTATTGTATAAAAAGGCAGATAGAAAGGCGTAGAGGTAAGTTATATGAAGAATTATATAGCGATTGTTCGATAGCAGTGGCTATCACGAATGGAATAAAGCGTTATAGCCATTGCATTCCTAAGAAAAACATTTCATTAGGAGGGCGCTATGAGCTATATCAAGGCAGAAGAGATTCTACCGGAAGAGGTTCTTGCTATTGTCCAGGAATATGTGGATGGACAGATGCTCTACATTCCAAGGAAACCTGAACATAAAAGAAGGTGGGGTGCGTGTACCGGCACAAAACAGAGCCTGGAGCTTCGGAATACAAATATATACGCAAAATTTCAGGATGGGGCATCTGCAAAGGATTTGGCAGAGGAATATTTTCTTACAGAAAAAAGCGTACAAAGAATCATCCGGAATTTTAAACCCTCCCAGGATAATTGCAATGAAAAGAATCATCTTTCGGAGGTAGAAAATTGAATAGAGAAAACAAAAGAAAGTTATATGAAAAGGGTTACTATAAAAATCATGCCTGTAATGAGACATTTACCTGTAAAGTATGCGGTAGAGAAGTGATTCCGGAAGGAGCAGGAAGCAATCATCGAAACCATTGCCCCAACTGCCTCTCCAGTCTTCATGTTGACAATGAGCCGGGAGACAGGGCGTGTGATTGCGGCGGCTATATGGATGCAATCGCAGTATGGGTTCGGAAAAATGGTGAGTGGGCGATTATTCACCGATGCAGGCAGTGCGGCGCTATGAGCTCAAACCGGGTTGCGGCGGATGATAACCCTATGAAGCTGATGTCTATTGCTATGAAGCCGCTGACGTCGCCTCCGTTTCCTCTTGAGCGTATTGAGGAGATGACGAGGCTTATGGGTGGAGAAGGACTCTTCGAGTAATCGAAGAGTCTTTTTTCGCTATAAGAAATACCATGCTGCGTTAAAGCGTAGAATGGTGATTCCTATAGTGAAAAAAGCACTCCGTGCAGGAGGCGAACTAAGGTGTACGCTATTACACTAAGCTCAAAATTACCTCGCCAAGTGTAATATGTGTCGCACAAGTGGAATGATTTCTTTAGAAAGATTGTTGGAGACTCCAAACCTCCGCCGGAAGCCTTTTTATGCCGCTTTAGGCATTGACAGAATATAATTTGTGTGAAATAATTCGATTACGAGTATGAACGGAATGAAATATATGGAAAGGAAGAACAGTGGGGATGGAGAGTAAAATTGGAAAGTTTTGCAAAAGAATCGGAGTGGCAGTAATAGCAGGTGCCATGTTGGTGTGTAATTTTCAAAACATACCTGTTCAGGCAGCAGCACAGATTGCAACGGAAGAGGACAAGGAAGCCTTTCGGCAGGAAATAATAGAGATGTTGAACACAGGTGACAGCACGGTGCATAATGTAAGGCATTATAATCTGACCTTTAGTGATTATAATGCTATCTTTTGGGACGTGACAGAAAATGAATGTAAAATATCGTACAGTTGTTATATTAATCAGAGACCGCAGACAACCAAGGATGCGGAAGGATATATCGAAACTTTTTGGTTGGGGAACAGCGATTCCGGGTTCCCGGAGCGATATGAGAGAATGCTTGCATCCATTGCAGAGGTACAGTCTGGTCTGGATGATGCCATGAGCGATGTGGAAAAGACCTTATATATTCATGACTGGCTTGTGAATCACACTTATTATTATCTTGATGATGACGGCATTGGGTTTTCACAGATAGCAGGAGGACCTCTGGGATTAGGCTATGGTGTATGTGCCGGATATGAAAGGGCATTGGGACTTTTGCTTGAACTAGAAGGGATTGAGTGCACGGAGATTATCAATTCCGGACATGGCTGGCTGGGGGCGAAGCTGGATGGGGAATGGTATCATATTGATCCTACATGGGATGATACAAGGGGACAGGGAAAGGTATCCCACAGATATTTTCTTCTGAATGATGCGGAAATCGGTATCGACCATTTTAACTGGCAATACTGGAACGGTGGCGGCTATGTGGATGGCGTCTGGCAGGGAGAACTGACGAAAGGGACACTTTCGACCTCTACCAAATATTCGGACTGGTATGTTCATAATATAGCAGGTGATATGTTCTATGACGGTGGTTATTGGTATTATGTAGAGAATGGTTCTATTGTAAAAAATAATATAGAAGGTACGGCATATGAGACCGTAGTCTCCGGAACTGCTTTAAAAATTGTAAGTCTGGATAATGGTGTTTTAGCTTATGATGACAACGGAACCGTCTGTGAGAAAAAATTAGTGAATGATAAAGATACAGACAATTCAGGAAACACAGACACCACAGGAAATGCGGGGAATACAGGAAATACTGGAAGTACAGACAATCCGGGAAATGTAAGTAACACAGAAAAGCGGAAAGGATGGATAAAAGGTCCGGATGGAGAACTGCGTCTTTATGATGATGACGGAAACATGGTGACAAACGAATTTGCTTTTGATGGAAGTTATACCTATTACTTACAGGCAGATGGAACTCCAATGAAAGACAGGCTGACCTATCACCCGGATGGAGAGCATATCATCTATTTTGATGAAAATGGACATGAAGTATTTAATGCATTTCAGTATTGTCCGAGTGTAGGATACACCTGTTACTTCGACTCTCAGGGCTATATCTATAAAGATAAAATTACCTTTGTGGGAGATAAGGTATACTATCTAAATGCCGATGGTAAGATGGAGAATGATGGATGGTTCCGGTTTGCTAATGGTATGGACTATGGTTTTGCAAACTGGGATGGAAGCCTCAATACCAATGGATTCTCTTATGATCCATGGGGAAGAATTGTATTCTATCACTGGAATGGAATGGTGGCACGTGGACTGATTACAGACGGAGTTTATTACTATAGTATGGATATAACAGATGGCCATTATTTGGGAAGTTTTCAATAAAGTAATACATCACTGTAAAAAACAGGAGGCAGACAATGTATCACATAGGAATTTGTGATGATGATCCAATATTTATAAAATACATAAAACGATTATTTCGTGAGGAACAGTGTGAGATTGAATTTTACGAATATTTGTCTGGCGAGGCATTAATTCAGGACATGCAGACCCGGGAAACCTATGACCTGTTGGTGCTGGATGTGCAGATGCCCGGGATAGATGGAAATGAGACAGCAAAAAGATTCAGAGAACAATTTCCCAATACGCTTCTGGTATTTTGCTCAGGAGTATGCATGCCTACGGTAGAATCCTTTGAAGCAACGCCCTATCGCTATTGGTTAAAAGAATATACAGAAGAACATCTGAAGCAGGAAATAGAGGGCGTACTTTGTAAGATGGAAAAAAGCAAAGTGCAGCCTTACCTTATTGGAAAAAAAGAGAATAAGCTGGTAAAGCTGTCAACGAAGCAGATTGCCTATATTTCAATTGCAAAAAGGGGAACGGTATTGCATTGTATAGAAAGAAAAGAAAGCTTTACCTCGCAGAAAAGGCTGGCAGAGTTTTATGAACAGTTAAAGAATGCAGGATTTGCCTATGCACATAACAGCTATATTGTGAATCTGGAGCATGTGATAGAAGTCGGTCCTAAGGAATTAGAATTTGTAAACGGAGAGAGACTTACCATATCCAGGGCGAGAGTGAAGGACTTTAAAAAGGCGTTTGCAGTGCATCTGTCACAGAAGTATGAAAGGTAATTGGTACACGGGGAAAATGAGGTTAAATATTTTAAACATAGAGGAAGAACGAGTAAACTTTATGGCATTTGTATTTGGGACACTTGCTTCCGTAGGCGCGTTTATTGTTGTCGTGGGCTTTTTAGGCGGAGCTCCTCGCGATAGCATTGCGCTTTTGATAACAGCGGTATGTCTCTTAATACAAATTTCAGAAAAGAAGATAAAGTGGTTTAAACAATATGCAAAATACGCATATATGACAATTCCATTCTGGGGTACCTGTGTATTAGTTGTCAGCAATGATGGCAAATTTGCTGCTGTAACACAGGCATACTTTATGTGGCTGATTTTGTCCGTTGCATATTATGATGTATCAGTGGTACTGGCTTGTTCTACCGTGACCATAGTCAGTACAACAGGGGCTATTATTCTTTTTCCGGAAGCCATGTTAAAGCTGGATAATCTGACGATTTGGCTTTATATTTTTTCAGTGTACCTTCTGGCAACACTTCTGGCTGCTATTATTGCAAAGCGAATGCGTTATTTGATTGAACAGACCAGACAGATAAAGTTGTACGAAGACGAGCTTTCTTATCTGGAACAATTAGAGAAGAAGGAAGAAAAGCACAGCGAATTCATTCATAACATTAATCATTATTTTATGGCAATCGGACAACTGGCGAGAGAAGAGCATTGCCAGCAGATTATCCGCCTGATGGAAGAACTGAATACGGAGTTAATACAAAACGAGAGAATCATTTATACCAATCATAAAGTAGTCAATGCCGTTTTGTCAGAAAAGGCAGGGGAAGCCTCGGAAAATAAAATTGAATTTGATGTCTACGTTGAGCCGGGGATGCGATTTGGCGAGGCTGCGGATAGTGAGCTGGTGGCGATGCTTGGGAATCTGCTCGATAATGCCCTGGAAGCCGTAAAACACTGTACGGGGGAAAAGAGAAAGATTGTAGTACGGCTTTATATGGAAAAAGAAGGAAGAGTGTGTGTTGTGAAAATAGTCAACTATTTCAAAGAACCACCACATCTTCAGAAATCCGGTTTTATTTCATCGAAAAAAGAGAAAGGATTGCATGGAATCGGGATAAAAAGCGTAGAACATACGGCACAGAAATACGGTGGTTATTTGCAGTGTCTGGTAGAGGAAGAGTGTTTTTCAGCAATTTTAATCCTTCCTGTCAAAATGTGACAAAATTCGCCCCGAAAGATACAAAAATTGCCCTGCTTATTGTTGCACAAGGGGTGTCATTGTAAAATAAAAAGTAGAAAGCAGTAATGGGAGGCGTTTTTATGGAGTTGGAAGTATTAAAAAATGAAGAAAAATTAATGAATCGTATTTTGTTTCTGTTTAATGCGATTATTCCTGTGGTGGCATTTACTTACGTAATGTTATTCAATGGTGGGTCATGGATTGATGCTATTGCGCTGAGTATGTCGGTGATTAGTATTTTGGTGAAAATATTTGAAAAGCCGCTTGGAAAATATGCGAAGTATTTTTATATAAGCATTATTCCTATAATGGGTGCAGTAACAATCGTGGTAGGCAATGATGGGGTGTTTGGGGCAATGACACAGGCATTTTTCCTTGTCACTGTTTTGGCGGTGCCGTATTATGACCTGAATCTGATTAAGGTAAGCGCCATTGTAACGATTGTACCAAGCGCCATTTTAATGATTATTTTTCCGGAAGCATTTACGAAGATGCATACCGCTTCTATCTGGGTATTTATTGCCATGGTATATTGTCTGTTTCTGATTGCATGTCTGTTTATTGCAGGCCGGACAAGAAACCTATTCAGCAGTATAGCATCAAAAGAAAAAGAAGTCGAAAGACTGTTAGATACCGTAAAGGTTACCTTTGATAATCTGCAGGAATCTTCTGGAAGCATTTTTAACTCTATTTCCGGAGTGGAACAGCTTTCACAGGAAATCGTCAGCTCTACTCAGGAAATATCTGCAAGTGCGGATTTGCAGATTGAAGAAGTAAATGGAAGTGTGGAAATATTTAATGAATTAAATGATGGTATTTATCATTCAGAAAACAGTGTAAACGAAACCGTTGAAAATATGAAGCATTTGAAGGAAAAGAATGACGAGGGAATTGCTTCGATTGAAAAACTATCTAAAAAGTTTGATTTGAATATTCAGGCTACCAGGGAAGCTTCAGATGAAATTACGACTCTGCTTAAGAAATCAAGTCAGATTGGAGAAATTATTGACAGCATCAGTCAGATTGCACAGCAGACCAATTTACTTGCTTTGAATGCGGCGATTGAAGCAGCCAGAGCAGGAGATGCAGGAAAAGGGTTTGCGGTAGTAGCGGACGAGATTAATAATTTGTCAGCAGAATCCTCCAAAGCGACACAGAAAATAGATGTTATTTTAAAGGATATTATCGAAACCGTAGAGCATACAAGCGAAATCATGGAAAATAATCAGACGATTGTAGAGGAATCCCATGAACAGTTAAATAGCACAGTAAGTGTTTTTGAGGACATTTTACAGTCTTCCGAAGCGGTCATTCAGGTGACGGACGGCTTGAAGAACGATTTGTCTAATATTTTTGCGGTAAAAGATAAATTAAAAGCATCCATGGAAAAACTAGAAGCCATGTCGAAACAGGCTGCGGGAAGTACCACGGAAATCAGTTCCTCTACAGTAGAACAGGGAGAGGGCATCAATAGTATATTAAAAGCGATGGAAAGTGTTCAAAAGGGCATGGAAGATTTTGCAGCAATTTTAAATGAAAAGTAATACATATGCAGGGGCAGCCGCATTTTATGCGGCTATTTTTGGTGTTGTAGGAAATACCTTAAAAGAGCCTGTAGAGCGTTTGATAGAATCGAAATAAAATTCCTTAGAAAATTAATAAAATTCATGTTGCTTTTTCTAGTATTTCAGAATATAATAGTAAAGCAATATATAGTGTGGTCAATGGAGTGGCACACTATATTTAGTAGGTTGGAGGGAATGAAATGAGAATTATTAAGAGAAGCGGAAAAGAAGTAGGCTTTGATGTTACCAAGATTATTGAAGCTATCCGCAAAGCGAACAAGGAAGTGTCTGAGAACGAACAGTTGACGGAGAAACAGATTCTGACGATTACAGAGCGTATTACAGATTTTTGTGAAGCAATGGACAGAACCTATAATGTAGAAGAGATTCAGGACCTGGTAGAAAATCAATTAATGGAATACAAGGCATTTGAAGTTGCCAGAAAGTATATTACATATCGTTATAAGCGTGCGTTAGTGCGTAAGTCTAATTCCACAGACCAACAGATTTTAAGTTTGATTGAATGTAATAACGAAGAAATCAAACAGGAGAATTCTAACAAGAATCCGATTGTAAACAGTGTGCAGCGTGATTATATGGCAGGGGAAGTCAGCAAGGACATTACAAGACGATTCCTTTTACCGGATAATATTGTGCGGGCGCATGAAGAGGGCATTATTCATTTTCATGATGCGGATTATTTTGCACAGCATATGCATAACTGTTGTCTGGTCAATTTAGAGGACATGCTGCAGAACGGAACCGTTATCAGCGAAACCATGATTGAGAAGCCAAAGAGCTTTTCCACCGCATGTAACGTAGCAACACAGGCGATTGCCCAGATTGCCAGCTCTCAGTATGGCGGACAGAGCATTACCCTATCTCATCTGGCGCCATTTGTAGATGTGAGCCGTCAGAAGTTAAGAAGAATTGTAAGAGAAGAATTTGCAGCAGCAGGTCTTGAGCTGAACGAAGAAAAGATAGATGAAATAGCGGAAATGCGCGTGAAGGAAGAGATTAAACGCGGTGTGCAGATGATACAGTATCAGGTCATTACACTGATGACTACCAATGGACAGGCGCCTTTCGTAACGGTATTTATGTATCTGGATGAAGTACCGGAGGGACGCACCAGAGATGACCTTGCGATGGTAATCGAAGAAATGCTGATTCAGCGCATGCAGGGAGTAAAGAACGAAAAGGGCGTTTATATTACACCGGCATTCCCAAAGCTTATTTATGTACTGGAAGAGGATAATATCAAAGAAGGAAGTGAATACTGGGAATTGACAAGGTTAGCAGCAAAATGTACTGCAAAACGCATGGTACCGGATTATATTTCCGAGAAAATCATGAAGGAAAATAAGGATGGAAACTGCTATCCTTGTATGGGATGCCGTTCTTTCCTTACCGTATATAAAGATGAAAATGACAAGTACAAGTTCTACGGAAGATTTAATCAGGGCGTAGTGACTCTGAATCTGGTGGATATTGCCTGTTCTTCCGGTGGAGATATGGAAAGGTTCTGGCAGATTTTTAACGAGCGTCTGGTGCTTTGCCGGGAAGCTTTGATGTATCGTCACAATCGTTTAAAGGGAACGCCATCTGACGTGGCGCCGATTTTATGGCAGTATGGAGCTCTGGCAAGATTGAAAAAGGGAGAAACCATTGATAAGCTGCTGTATAATGGATATTCCACCATATCCCTTGGATATGCAGGTTTATGTGAATGTACCCGTTATATGACCGGAAAATCTCATACAGACCCGGAGGCAACGCCATTTGCATTACAGGTAATGCAGAGCATGAATGATGCATGTAAGAAGTGGAGAGAAGAGACGAATATCGATTTCAGCCTCTATGGAACTCCTTTGGAATCTACGACCTATAAGTTTGCAAAATGCCTTCAGCGTCGATTTGGAGTTATTGAGGGCGTGACGGATAAGAATTATATTACCAACAGCTACCATGTGCATGTAACAGAAGAAATTGATGCATTCAGTAAGCTGACCTTTGAATCACAGTTCCAAAAGTTATCTCCGGGTGGAGCAGTAAGCTACGTGGAAGTTCCCAACATGCAGGGAAATCTTGAAGCGGTACTTACCGTAATGCAGCATATTTATGAGAATATTATGTATGCAGAGTTAAATACGAAGAGTGATTACTGTCAGGTATGCGGTTATGAAGGAGAAATAAAAATTGTATCAGACGAAGATGCGAAGCTGATATGGGAATGTCCGAATTGTGGAAATCATGACCAGGATAAGATGAATGTAGCCCGCAGAACCTGTGGTTATATTGGAACCCAGTTCTGGAATCAGGGAAGAACACAGGAGATACAGGAACGAGTATTGCATTTGTAAAAGAGGAATCTATGAACTACGCAGAAATAAAAAAGACAGATATTGCAAATGGAACAGGGGTACGTGTATCCCTGTTCGTTTCTGGCTGTACCCATCATTGCAAAGGGTGTTTTAATGCAGAAACGTGGGACTTTCATTTTGGAAAAGAATTTACAGAGCAGACAGAAGAGGAACTCATGGAGGCGTTGAAGCCGGGATTCATTACAGGGCTGACGGTGTTAGGCGGTGAACCCTTTGAACCGGATAATCAAAGACGATTGGTTCCTTTTCTAAAAAAAGTTCGCGCGGCATATCCGGAGAAAACCATCTGGTGTTATACCGGATACCTGCTGGATGAAGAGCTGTTAAAAGAAAGCAGGGCAAGATGTGAAGTTACAGACGAAATGCTTTCTCTTTTGGATGTGCTGGTAGACGGAGAATTCGTATTAGAGAAAAAGGATATTTCTCTTCGTTTTCGCGGCTCTTCAAATCAGAGGATTATAGATGTGCCAAAGACATTGAAAGAAGGAGAAATTACGGTTCTGACATTTTGATAATGCATAAAAGATAAAGCCACTCCTTTTTTATAAAATGTTTATCTAAAATAGGAAGTTATTCACACTCCTTTTCGGAAAGTGAGACTTTCTATTTTTTATATGATAGGAAAGACTTTGTTTCGAGAAGACCAAGAAGAGGGTTGAATAAATAGCAGAACAGTAGTAAAATGACAATACAGTTATGTAAACCGTGTATGCAAAGGAGAGCAGAATGTCAGGGATATATACGAGTGCATTAGAAACCATTGGAAACACACCGTTGGTTGAACTGCATAATATAGAGAAAAAGTATAACTTACAAGCAAAAATACTGGCAAAACTGGAATTTTTTAATCCGGCGGGAAGTGCCAAGGACAGAATTGCCAGAGAAATGATAGAGGATGCGGAAAAAAAGGGGATTCTAAAGCCGGGAGCTACCTTAATAGAACCAACTTCAGGAAATACCGGGATTGGTCTGGCTTCTGTTGCAGCCATTAAGGGATACCGGGCAATTTTTGTTATGCCAGAGACCATGAGCGCAGAACGAATTAACATTTTGCGGGCGTATGGAGCAGAGATTGTATTGACCGAAGGAGCAAAGGGAATGGCAGGCTCTATTGAGAAAGCAGAGAGCCTTGCAAAAGAAATCCCCGGAAGCTTCATTCCCGCACAGTTTGATAATCCGGCAAATGCTATGGCACACGAGAAGACAACCGGTCCGGAAATATGGAGGGATACGGATGGAAAGATAGATGTATTTGTGGCAGGTGTAGGAACCGGAGGAACTGTCACCGGAGTTGGAAGATATTTAAAAAGACAGAGAGAAGAGATAGAAATTATTGCAGTGGAACCAGCTTCGTCTCCATTATTGTCAAAAGGAGAAAGCGGTCCGCATAAGATACAGGGAATAGGTGCTAATTTTGTACCTAAGGTTTTAGACCGGAATGTGTATGATAAGGTACTTGCGATTACAGACGAAGATGCAATAAAATGGGCAAAGGAAATAGGCAGGACAGAGGGAATTCTGGTAGGGATTTCTTCTGGGGCAGCGTTAAAGGCAGCAATAGAATTAGCAGAGCAAACAGAACATAAAGGGGAAAATATTGTGGTTCTTTTTACCGATGGTGGAGACCGCTATTATTCCACAGAATTGTTTCAATAAAGGCGAGGAAAATAAAACGAGGAAAATAAGACGAGGTAAAAAATGGGAGAAAGAGAACGTAGGAGAAGAAGAAAAATTATCATAGGTAGCGTAAGCGGAGCAGTGATTCTTTTGCTGGCTCTGTATTTTGGAATGGTTTTCTATTTTAAAAATCATTTTATCTTCCGAACAGAAATCAATGGATGGAAAGTAGGAGGAATGACTACGGAGCAAGTAGAAGAAAAGATAGGAGACCACGTAGAGGATTACCTATTGACGGTGTTTGACCGCGACGATGAAAAATACCATATCTATGGAAAGGATATTGCGTGTAAGTATATGCCGGATGGAGCCGTAGAAAAATTGTTGGAGAAACAGAATCCATTTGGCTGGCTGATATCCGTTTTTAAATTAAAAGAAGAAGAAACAGCGCTTCCCATGGAGTATCAGGAAGAATTACTTGCAGATGTGGTAAAGAATCTGAGCTGTTTTCAGGAAGAAAATATAATAGAACCACAGAATGCACAGATTCTTTTGGGGGAAGACGGTTATTATATCGAACCGGAAGTAATGGGAAACCATATGATTTATGACAACGTTTTAGCAAAGGTAAAAGAGGCAGTTGCAGACGGTAAAGAATCGATTACGCTTACGGATGAGGATTATCAGAATCCGGAGTACACAAAGGAGAGCGACATAATCACAGAAGCCATGGCGACCATTGAACGGTATGCAAATACTACGATTACATATCAGGTGCCGGGCGGAGAAGAACAGATAGATGCAGAGCAGATTCAGAAGTTCATCCAGCTGGGAGAGGACTACACAGTAGGATTTAATGAAAAAGAGATAGAGAAATATGTACAGAGTCTTGCAAGCAAGTATAATACTTATGCAGATGTGCGTTCCTTTCATACCTCATCCGGCGATACGGTGGAAATTGGCGGCGGTGATTACGGATGGATTGTGAACAAACCCAAAGAAGCAGAGCAGATAAAGGCAGATTTGGAAGCAGGAGAGCCTGTCACCAGAGAACTGGTATATTCGCAGCGAGCATTTGTTGAGGGAGAAGATGACATTGGAAATACTTATATAGAGATTGATTATACCAAGCAGCATCTCTGGTTCTATAAAGATGGGGCATTAGTGGTAGAAAGCGACATTGTTTCCGGAAATATCAGCCGGGGAAATGGTTCTCCGGATGGAGTGTTCAAGATTGTGTATAAGCAGAGTCCCGCTGTGTTAAAGGGCGAGGATTACGAGTCGGATGTTACATATTTCCTGCCGTTTGCCTATAACGTAGGTGTTCACGATGCTTCTTGGAGAAATGGAAAGTTTGGCGGAGAAATCTACAAGACCAGCGGTTCCCACGGCTGCATTAATGTGCCGTTTGAGGTGGCACAGACCATCTATCAAAATGCAGAGGTAGGAACTCCGGTTATTGCATTTTATCGGGAAGAAGTGGAGCTGACAGCGGAAAACTGCCGAATCGCCAATGCATATTCCTATAAAGAGCCGGAGAAAGAAGAAGTTACACCATAAAAGAATAGAAGACGAAAGAAAAAACTTATGGAAGCCAGTGAACTTTGGCACCATAGGTTTTTTCTTTTATATCATAAAAAGCCTTTGTTATATCAACGTATGAAAGTAATAATTTTTTAATTAATTATTTTTTTGTCGGTAAGACCACATAGATAGTCTAAACTAACATTATAGTATTTTGATAGAATTATGGCATACGAAATTGGAATTTCGCGTAATCCTTTTTCATATCGTCGATATACTTCGCGTTTACAGTGCAAAATAGTTGCAACTTGTTGTTGCGTAAGGTCATTATCTATTCGTAAATCTTCAAGTCTTTTAAAATACATAATAAATATTTCCTTTCTTACTTGACGAATGATACCAAATGGTGGCATAATAAAGACGAAAAAGCTACCGTTTGGTGGCATTGATATAAGGAGGAAAAAGATATGGCATTAATTACCTGTTCAGAATGTGGAAAGCAAATTAGTAGTTCTGCTACAGTATGCCCCAATTGTGGATGTAAAACAGATTTAGGAGAAAAGAAAGAAGCAGAAAAAGCGAATGCAACCAAATATATTATTATTTATGGATGTGCATTGTTCTTTATATTGGTTGGTTTGCTCGTATGGATAAGTACAAACGAGTATGAAAAAAGTCTTTTTTACCATGGAAGAGATATTACTGCTAATGTTGCTTGTGCAATTCTTTTTTTTGCAGCTGGAAGCATAATGCTTATTGTTGGAACAATAGTACCTAAAAAGGGAAAAAATAAAAAGTATTAATCTAAGGAGAAAGCAATGAGAAAAATAGTTTTTTGCATTTTATTATCAATAATGGCACCATTGGGAGGTTGCGGGAAAGAAGAAGCCATTATAAATAATAACGATAATAGTGAAAGTATTGCTGATGATGTGAGCGAGAATGAATCTAATCAAGTAAGTGGTAATGTGAATGATGGAAAGCAAGTACCTGAAGAAACATTGGAAGATTCACCAATTACAATAACAGATTTATTTGATGGTGATACCAGGATATGGTATTACATTCAGGCAGGGGATGCCAGAGATGGATTAGCGTACGACAATAAGGTAAAAGCAATATTTGTTTCAGAGAACAAGGAAATTACATCAATTTATTATAACTTAAAAAATGTTAAATGTTTTCTTACGGAAAATGATTTTGAAGAAAAACCAAATCCATTCAGAGAACGTTTTCTATTAGAAGAGTTTGACAGTATGTCGGATGAGGAAATTATAGATGCGGTAAAGAAAACATATGTTGATGCAAGTCAAACATATAATTTTGATATAAATAGTGTATACGAGAAATATGGAAATGTAGTGTTTGATTATAATGCTTATAGTAGTTTTGAGGCAGTAAAATTTCCATATTCTATATCTTATGAGGGTGAATTGGACTCTACTGGTAATGTGTATAATAATGAAACAATTTATCTGTTTGATAATGCAAAAATAATTGCATATTTCTATTTTAATCAAAGTGCTGATGGTGAAAATTTGTCGAGTTCTTTTCATGTTAGCCATATTATTACTCCGTCTGTGATAAAAAATAAAGAATATGTAGGAATTGAAGATGAGAATGGTAATATGCTTATTACAGAAAATACATATACAACATTTAATGACATTGAATTGGACACGCCATAATATATGAAGGTTGTTTGTTAAGAATAAAAACAGTTCGTTCAGGTTACATTGAACGAACTGTTTTTATGGTAATAAAAGCGGATTACTTTCCCTCCCAGCGTCCGCTTGCGCCGCAGGGAAGTACCAGACCGTTAGAGGAAACAGGCAGTCCGATTTCCTGCGCGTCAACTCTGCCCTGAAATTGTTTCAATTCCGTACCAAGCATATAAGCAAGCACTGCCGGCTGTAATCCGGTGGTGTAAGAGTTAATCAGGAAAAACAGTGGTTCATCGGACAATAACTGAACGCATAATTTTATCAGAGGATGAACGGCCTCTTCAATCTTCCAGATTTCTCCCTTGGGACCTCTTCCATAAGAAGGAGGGTCCATGATAATAGCATCGTAGTGATTGCCCCGGCGGATTTCACGTTCCACAAATTTTACACAGTCATCTACCAGCCAGCGGATTGGCGCATCTCCCAGACCGGATGCTGCGGCATTTTCCTTTGCCCAGGTCACCATGCCCTTAGAAGCATCTACATGGGTAACGCTTGCTCCGGCAGCGGCGGCTGCTAATGTAGCGCCTCCTGTGTAGGCAAAAAGGTTCAGCACCTTAACAGGCCGACCAGCGTTTTTGATTTTGTTTCCGAACCAGTCCCAGTTGACTGCCTGCTCCGGAAACAGACCGGTGTGTTTAAAGCTGAAAGGCTTCAGGTGAAAGGTCAGAGTGCCCACAGAGGATTCATAGTGTAAATCCCATTGCTCCGGCAAATTAAAAAATTCCCATTCTCCACCGCCCTTTTTACTACGGTGATAATGTCCGTTGGGGCTGTGCCAGCCTTTGTGTGTTTTTGGAGTGTCCCAGATGACCTGCGGGTCCGGGCGCACTAATATATAATCGCTCCAGCGTTCCAGCTTTTCGCCGTCGGAGCAGTCTATTACTTCATATTCTTTCCAATTATCTGCAATCCACATAATGATTCCTTTCCTGATTACAATTTTGCGCTTCAAAAGAGTGGCAAATATGTAACTGTTTTACTTTGCTGAATGTTTTTATTATATAGCTGGAAAAATGCGGAGTCAACTATTATTGCTGAAAGAGGTTGCAATAGAACCGGGATTTCCGTATAATAAGGAATATCACGAAAAGATTGTTACAAAAAAGGATGGAAAAAATTATGCTTAATGATATACACATTGGACCACTTACACTGCACATGTACGGCATTATGATTGCTATCGGCTATATGAGCGCATTTTTAATTAGTGAAAAAAGAGCCAAAAAGCAGGGGCTGAATCCGGATATTCTCTATGGAATTTTCTGGTGCGCAGTATTTGGAGGAGCCCTCGGAAGTAAGATTCTTTATTATATTGTAAACATACAGGAAGTCATCAAAGACCCTTCTATTATACTGGATTTTCAGAATGGCTGGGTTGTATACGGCGGAATCATTGGAGGAGTATTTGCAAGCTTTTGGTACTGTAAATTTAAGAAAGCGGATTTTGTAAGTTATTTAGACCTGGTACTGCCGGCAGTTGCATTTGCACAAGGATGCGGAAGAATCGGATGCTTTTTTGCAGGCTGCTGCTATGGAAGGGAAACGGATTCTGTATTAGGAATTACTTACTGGCAGTCTGACTTTGCACCCAACGGGGTGAAGCTGATTCCCACCCAGATTTTTTCCAGTGTGGGCGATTTTGCCATAGCGTTTTTGCTGATGGCATACGCGAAGAAGAAGCCTGCAAAGGGCAGGGTTGCAGCAGGCTATTGTATTTTATATAGTATAGGAAGATTTGTAATAGAAATATTCCGAAATGATTACCGTGGAGAATTCGGACCGTTATCTACTTCACAGTTGATTTCCATATTTATATTGGCACTTGGAATTGGAATGTATGTGTGGGCTGGAAAACGTGATACAGAAAAAGGGTAATCGGGGAAAGGAATAAAAGAGGAGAAGAGTTATGAATAAAAATCGTTTTATTTATGTGATATTTATCATTTTTGGTGTAATTGGCATAGGGCTTTTGATTGGCGCTGCTTTGTATGGCTGGCACTATGCTGATTTTAAAGCCGGAGCAGAGGAAGTTACGGGAGAAATTGCAAGGATTGAAGAATATTATGATTCGGATCATGAAACAAAACATCGGGTGTATGTAAACTATACTTATGATGGAATTGATTATGAAGAGGTTTCCATTAACTCGTATAGTAGCTCTATGTATGAAGGAAAGGAAATTACACTGCTTTGTGATTCGGAGAATCCCCGGCACATTATGGAACGCTCGGCAGGTATTTTAGTAATAATCATATTAGCGGGAATGGGAATTGTATTTACGCTGATAGGAGGGATTCCTCTCATTGTAATTGGTAGAAAAAATCATCGAAAAAAAGAAATACTGTCAAAAGGGCATGTGCTTCATGCGATGGTGGATAGCATCGAGTACAATACAAGAGTTGCTGTAAACGGAGCACATCCCTTTGTAATTTTCTGTTCCTATCGGGATGAATATAAAGATATTACATATCGATTTAAAAGCGAGAATGTCTGGACAGACCCTTCCCTTGTTTTTCAACCGGGAAGTTCCATTGAAGTATATGTAGAACCGGATGATTATAGTAAGTATTATGTGAATGCACAGCAGGTCCTTGAAGAGAAAGTTGTGGATTATACATAGAATGTGAGCTTTGGTAAAGAGGAGTTAAAATGAATAAGAGAAAACGGGCAATATGGTTTCTGATTACATTAATAAGTGGGATTTATGCGGCTGTGACCCTTATGGTCTATCTGCAATCTGATTATGAAAGAGAAAACTGTGATAAGATAAGTGTGACGGTAATTGAGGTGGGAGAAGTCGAGGCAGAAGTTAGGGATAGAGGGAAAAGCCATGTAACTACATACTATCAGGATATATGGATAGAATTTAGAAATAACGGTGTGTTGGAACAACAATATTGTGAGAGGGTAATGGCAGATACCAAGAGAGGCTATGAAGTGGGGGAAAAAGTAACCTGTTATGTGGATGATGAAAATAATATAACCTTCGCGTATAATGTGCGAGACAATCTGCATGGAACGATAATAGCTGCTGTGATATTTGTAGTGGGTGTGTGGCAGTATAGAAAGGCTGGGAAAGAAAAGAAGGAAGAAGCTTAGGACTGTCGCCCAATTAAAATCTAGCCTTATAGCCTTAGAAAAATAAATTTTTCACGGATATAAGTCCAGATTTTAGCTGGACTTGTAGCTTGTACGAAAAAAAATACAATATTTTTGGCGTTGTTGAAAAAAAGTGCTTGCAATGCGGGCACTTTTGCTATATACTAATACGTGCTGTGGCATTGATAGCTGTGAAGCGTGAGGTTGCTGCCGATGGGCAGGTTTTTCCGTGGAGCGAATGTCAAGTTAGGAAACTGGCGACAAGTCACTGTATCACAATCAAGAGGTCTACAAGAAGTAGAAACAACGTGTGTAAAGCTTATGACACACACGGAGAAGTGTACAGTCACCGCTTGTCGTACTGAAGTAAAGTGCGAAAAGGAGGCGACTTTTTTTATGGCAAGTCAAGTAATGAGAATCACACTGAAGGCTTATGACCATCAGTTAGTGGACGCATCTGCTAAGAAAATCATCGAAACTGTAAAGAAGAACGGATCACAGGTGAGCGGACCAGTACCTCTTCCAACTAAGAAGGAAGTAGTTACCATCTTAAGAGCTGTTCACAAGTACAAAGATTCCAGAGAGCAGTTCGAGCAGAGAACTCATAAGAGACTTATCGATATCATGACACCAACTCAGAAGACAGTTGATGCATTATCCAGATTAGAAATGCCAGCTGGTGTGTACATCGATATCAAAATGAAAAACAAATAATTAAGGTAACAATCCTGAAGGGTTTTATATAGAGACCGAAAGCAACTTAGTGATTGGCGAGCGAGAGGCGAAGACAGAGCTTAGTGCGAGGTCGTTCTTGGAGATTAGCGAAGCCGAAGGCAGAGCTTAACGAGAAGAACTACAATTTGTAAGGTTTATATATCTAACTGTTCTAGGATGAACGGTTCCGCTACCCCACAAGTTGGGCATGAAGCGTTCCGCTGTAGAGAAAACAGGAGGTAAAGAAATGAAGAAAGCGATTTTAGCAACAAAGGTCGGAATGACCCAGATCTTCAATGCAGACGGTGTTTTAGTACCGGTTACTGTATTACAGGCTGGTCCATGTGTTGTAACACAGGTTAAGACTGTTGAAAACGATGGATACAGTGCAGTTCAGGTTGGCTTCGTTGATAAGAAAGATAAGATTGTCAACAAAGATGCTAACGGAAAGAAAGAAATCAGAAACAGACATGGTGTTACAAAGGCTGAAAAAGGACATTTTGAAAAAGCCGGCGTATCCAGCAAGAGATTTGTAAGAGAGTTCAAATTTGAAAACGCTGCTGATTACAACTTAGCAGACGAAATCAAAGCAGACATCTTTGCAGAAGGCGACAAGATTGACGCAACTGCAATTTCCAAGGGTAAAGGATTCCAGGGTGCTATTAAGAGACATGGTCAGCACAGAGGACCTATGGCTCATGGTTCTAAGTTCCATCGTCATCAGGGTTCCAACGGTGCATGTTCCAGCCCGAGTAAAGTATTCAAGGGAAAAGGAATGCCAGGTCACATGGGTTCTGTAAAAGTTACAGTTCAGAATCTGGAAGTTGTCAGAGTAGACGCTGAGAACAATCTGCTTTTAGTAAAAGGTGCCGTACCAGGACCTAAGAAATCTTTAGTAACCATTAAAGAGACAGTAAAAGCAGGAAAATAGTGCTTGATAGGAAAGGAGGAACTAAACGATGGCTAACGTAGCTATTTATAATATGGAAGGCAAAGAAGTAGGAAGCCTTGAGCTCAACGATGCAGTGTTCGGTGTTGAAATCAATGAACACTTAGTACACATGGCAGTAGTTCAGCAGCTCGCAAATAACCGTCAGGGAACACAGAAAGCAAAGACACGTTCTGAAGTTCGTGGTGGTGGAAGAAAACCATGGAGACAAAAGGGAACCGGTCATGCAAGACAGGGATCTATCAGAGCTCCGCAGTGGACTGGCGGTGGTGTTGTATTCGCTCCAGTACCAAGAGATTACTCCTTCAAATTAAATAAGAAGGAAAAGAGAGCAGCTCTTAAATCTGCATTAACATCCAAGGTAAACGACAGCAAGTTCATCGTTGTTGACGAATTAAAGCTGGATGAAGTAAAGACAAAGAAATTCCAGGAAGTATTAAACAACCTGAAAGTAAATAAAGCTCTTGTGGTTTTAAATGACAATGATCAGAACGTAGTATTATCTGCAAGAAACATTCCGGCAGTAAAAACTGCACTGACCAATACAATCAACGTATATGATATCTTAAAATACGACACCGTAGTAGTAACCAAGGATGCCGTAGCAACTATCGAGGAGGTGTATGCATAATGGCAAACGTACAGTATTATGACGTAATCCTCAAACCGGTTATCACAGAAAAGAGTATGAACGCTATGGGCGAAAAGAAATACACATTTCTGGTACATCCGGAAGCAAATAAGACTATGATCAAAGAAGCTGTTGAAAAAATGTTTGAGGGAACAAAAGTAGCAAGCGTAAACACCATGAACATCGACGGCAAGAAGAGAAGAAGAGGTATGGTAGTTGGTAAGACTGCTAAGACCAAGAAAGCAATCGTTCAGTTGACAGAAGACAGCAAGGATATTGAAATCTTCGCTGGACTGTAATTGAAGGTTGACTTCGCAGTGCAGAGCCCCTCGAAAGCAAAGCTTTCTCGGTCGCGTTACACGCTTATATGCTTGCACGAAACAGCTTGTGTCTGCGAGCAGCCAAATCTGTTTCGCACAATCTATAACACTCTGCATATGCGCGCATAAGCACAGAAAAGTGCGATAATAAACATCAGAATTGAAAGGAGAAACACCATGGGAATTAAGACATATAACCCATATACACCTTCCAGAAGAAATATGACCGGTTCTGATTTTTCTGAAATTACAAAGACTACTCCAGAGAAGTCCTTGGTAGTTTCCTTACAGAAAAATGCTGGTCGTAACAATCAGGGTAAAATTACTGTTAGACATCGCGGTGGCGGTTCTAGAAGAAAATATAGAATTATTGATTTCAAGAGAAATAAGAAAGATGGTATCCCGGCAACTGTCATCGGAATCGAATACGATCCGAACAGAACAGCTAACATCGCTTTAATCTGCTATGCAGACGGTGAAAAGGCTTACATCTTAGCTCCGGAAGGATTAACAGACGGAATGACTGTTATGAGTGGAGCAGAAGCAGAAGTAAGAGTAGGAAACTGCTTACCATTAGAAAATATTCCGGTTGGTACTCAGGTACACAACATTGAGTTATATCCTGGAAAAGGCGGACAGTTAGTTCGTTCCGCAGGAAACAGCGCACAGTTAATGGCTAAGGAAGGAAAATATGCAACACTTAGACTTCCATCCGGTGAAATGAGAATGGTGCCGATTATCTGTAGAGCAACCGTTGGTGTTGTTGGTAACACCGACCATAACCTTGTTAAGATTGGTAAGGCAGGACGTAAACGTCATATGGGTATCCGCCCAACAGTACGTGGTTCTGTTATGAACCCGAATGACCATCCACACGGTGGTGGAGAAGGTAAGACTGGAATCGGACGTCCAGGCCCATGTACACCTTGGGGTAAACCTGCTCTTGGATTAAAGACAAGAAAGAAGAACAAAGCATCTAACAAGCTTATCGTAAGAAGAAGAGACGGTAGAGCTCTGAAATAATAGGAGGTAAATTATGGCTCGTTCACTGAAAAAAGGACCATTTGCTGATGCAAGTTTATTGAAAAAAGTAGACGCTATGAACGCAGCAGGCGACAAGAGTGTTATCAAGACCTGGTCTCGCCGTTCTACTATTTTTCCACAGTTCGTTGGACACACAATCGCTGTTCATGACGGAAGAAAACATGTACCGGTATATGTAACCGAAGATATGGTTGGACATAAACTTGGTGAGTTCGTTGCAACAAGAACTTACAGAGGACATGGAAAAGACGAAAAGAAATCAAAAGTTCGTTAATTACGAAATAATGAAAGGAGGTTCCATCCATGGCAAAAGGACATAGAAGTCAAATTAAGAGAGAAAGAAATGCACAGAAAGACACCAGACCTTCAGCAAAAGTATCTTATGCTAGAGTGTCAGTTCAGAAAGCTTGCTTCGTATTAGATGCAATCCGTGGAAAAGACGTGCAGACAGCACTTGCTATCCTGGCTTACAATCCAAGATACGCATCAAGCGTAATAGAGAAGTTATTAAAATCTGCAATCGCAAATGCAGAAAACAACAACGGAATGAATCCGGAAAACCTTTATGTAGCAGAATGTTATGCAAACAAAGGACCTACAATGAAGAGAGTTAGACCAAGAGCACAGGGTAGAGCTTATAGAATCGAAAAGAGAATGAGCCACATTACAATCGTGCTTGATGAAAGATAGGAGGGCAATCATGGGACAGAAAGTGAATCCTCATGGCTTAAGAGTCGGCGTAATCAAAGATTGGGACTCTAAGTGGTATGCGGAAGCAGATTTTGCAGACTTCTTAGTAGAAGACTACAATATTAGAACATATCTGAAAAAGAAATTATACGCAGCAGGCGTTTCTAAAATTGAAATCGAAAGAGCATCTGACCGCGTAAAAGTAATTCTTTACACAGCAAAGCCAGGTGTCGTAATCGGAAAAGGCGGAGCTGAAATCGAAAAAGTAAAAGCTGAACTTCAGAAGTTTACAGATAAGAAATTAGTTGTAGATATCAAAGAAGTAAAGAGACCAGACAAGGATGCTCAGTTAGTAGCTGAGAACATCGCTTTACAGTTAGAGAACCGTGTTTCCTTCCGTAGAGCAATGAAGTCTTGTATGGGAAGATGTATGAAGGCAGGAGCACAGGGTATCAAAACATCTTGTTCCGGTCGTTTAGGTGGAGCTGATATGGCTCGTACCGAATTTTACTCTGAAGGAACTATTCCACTTCAGACATTAAGAGCAGATATCGATTATGGATTCGCTGAAGCAGATACAACCTATGGAAAAGTTGGTGTTAAGGTATGGATCTACAAAGGCGAGGTACTTCCAACAAAGGCAACAAAGGAAGGGAGCGATAAATAATGTTAATGCCAAAAAGAGTAAAACGTCGTAAACAGTTCCGTGGTTCCATGGCAGGTAAGGCGTTAAGAGGTAATAAAATTACAAATGGTGAATACGGTATCGTGGCTATGGAGCCATGCTGGATTAAATCCAACCAGATTGAAGCAGCCCGTATCGCAATGACACGTTATATCAAGCGTGGTGGTAAAGTTTGGATTAAAATTTTCCCTGACAAACCAGTAACTGCAAAACCAGCTGAAACTCGTATGGGTTCCGGTAAAGGAGCTTTAGAATATTGGGTAGCTGTTGTTAAGCCAGGACGTGTTTTATTTGAAATCTCCGGAGTTCCGGAAGAAACAGCTCGTGAAGCATTACGTCTTGCTACACACAAATTACCTTGTAAATGTAAAGTAGTTTCACGTGCAGACTTAGAAGGCGGTGAATCAAATGAAAACTAGTAATTATGTAAAAGAATTAAGAGAAGAATCCGTAGCAGCATTACAGGAACAGTTAGTAGCTGCGAAAAAAGAACTGTTTAATTTAAGATTCCAGAATGCTACCAATCAGTTAGATAATACCGGAAGAATCAAAGAGGTTCGTAAGAATATCGCTAGAATTCAGACGATTATCACTGAAAAGGCAAAAGAAGCTTAATTATCTATCCTAATGAAAGGAGCATATAAATCGTGGAAGAAAGAAATCTTAGAAAAACACGTACAGGTAAAGTTGTAAGTGATAAGATGGATAAGACCATTGTTGTTGCAGTTGCAGACAACGTAAGACATCCATTATACAATAAAATCGTAAAAAGAACTTATAAATTAAAAGCTCATGACGAAAATAACGAATGCAAAATCGGTGATACTGTCAGAGTAATGGAAACAAGACCTTTATCTAAAGACAAGAGATGGAGACTTGTAGAAATCATTGAAAGAGCGAAATAAAGGAGGCTACCGGCATGATTCAACAGGAAAGTAGACTGAAAGTAGCTGATAATACAGGAGCAAAAGAATTGCTTTGCATCCGTGTTATGGGCGGTTCTACAAGAAGATATGCGAATATCGGAGATATCATCACTGCTACGGTTAAAGATGCAACACCAGGCGGCGTTGTTAAAAAAGGCGATGTAGTAAAAGCTGTAGTAGTTCGTACAAAAAAAGGTGCTCGTCGTAAAGACGGTTCTTATATCAAATTTGATGAGAATGCGGCTGTTATCATTAAAGATGACAAAACCCCAAAAGGAACCCGTATCTTTGGACCAGTTGCTAGAGAGCTTCGTGAAAAACAGTTCATGAAAATTGTTTCCTTAGCTCCGGAAGTATTATAGGAGGAACGAAGATGGCATCAATGAAAATTAAAAAAGGCGATTTGGTAAAAGTTATCGCCGGAAAAGACAAAGACAAAGAAGGCAAAGTTATTGCTGTAAATAAAAAAGACAACACCGTTCTGGTAGAAGGTATCAACATGGTTACCAAGCACACAAAACCAAGCATGGCTAATCAGCAGGGTGGTATCGTTCATCAGGAAGGACCAGTTGATATTTCTAACGTAATGTATGTTCATAAAGGAAAAGCTACTCGTGTAGGTTTCAAGATGGACGGAGATAAAAAAGTACGTTTTGCCAAATCTACTGGCGATGTGATTGACTAAGAAAAGGAAGGAGGTCCATTCAGTTGAGTACCAGATTAAAAGAGACTTATCAGAACGAAATCGTAGACGCTCTGATGAAAAAATTTGAATATAAAAATAAAATGGAAGTACCAAAGCTTGATAAGATTGTTATCAACATGGGCGTTGGTGAAGCAAAAGAAAATGCAAAACTGTTAGACGCAGCAATCAGCGATTTGGAAACCATTACCGGTCAGAAGGCTGTTGCAACCAGAGCTAAGAATTCTGTGGCTAACTTCAAAATCAGAGAAGGAATGCCAATCGGATGTAAAGTAACCTTAAGAGGCGACAAAATGTATGAATTCCTGGATCGTTTAATCAACTTGGCTTTGCCTCGTGTACGTGACTTCAGAGGTGTAAATCCAAACGCATTTGACGGAAGAGGAAACTACGCTCTTGGTATTAAAGAACAGTTAATTTTCCCGGAAATCGAGTATGACAAGGTTGATAAAGTACGTGGTATGGATGTTATTTTCGTTACTACTGCAAAGACCGATGAAGAAGCTCGTGAATTATTGACACAGTTCAATATGCCATTTGCAAAATAATAAGGAGGGAATTTCAATATGGCAAAAACATCTATGAAAATTAAACAGCAGCGCAAACAGAAATTCTCTACCAGAGAATACAATCGTTGCAGAATTTGTGGACGTCCACATGCATATTTAAGAAAATACGGAATTTGCAGAATCTGCTTCCGCGAATTAGCATATAAAGGACAGATTCCAGGCGTTAAAAAGGCTTCTTGGTAGGCCGGAAAAGGAGGAAATGAAACATCATGACTATGAGTGATCCAATCGCAGATATGCTTACAAGAATCCGTAATGCAAATACTGCTAAACATGATACAGTAGACGTTCCAGCTTCCAAGATGAAGATTGCAATCGCAGAAATCCTTTTAAACGAGGGATACATTGCAAAATATGATATCGTAGAAGATGGTAACTTCAAGACCATTCGTATTGAATTAAAATACGGAAAAGACAAGAACGAAAAGATTATTACAGGACTGAAGAGAATTTCCAAGCCAGGTCTTCGTGTATACGCTGGTAAGAACGAAATTCCTAAGGTTTTAGGTGGACTTGGAATCGCAATCCTTTCCACAAACCAGGGTGTTGTAACTGATAAAGAAGCAAGAAAATTAGCAGTAGGCGGAGAAGTTCTCGCTTACGTATGGTAGGCATTGAGCACTTAGCGAGGTTTTAGCGAGGTTAGTGCGATAGCCGTTCCTGAGACTTAGCGGTGCCGAGCCTGTTCTTGGCGAGAGCAGCGTGTTAGTCGAGTGGAACATATACAGCTAATGTAACTGTAAAAGTAAATTAAACTAGGAGGTACGGGCATGTCACGTATAGGAAGAATGCCAATCGCGGTACCAGCAGGCGTAACTGTTGATATTGCAGAAAATAATCATGTGACTGTAAAAGGTCCTAAGGGAACTCTTGAGAGAACCCTTCCAGCAGAAATGGAAATCAAATTAGAAGGTTCTGAAGTAGTTGTAACCAGACCAAACGACTTAAAGAAAATGAAGTCCTTACACGGTCTGACCAGAACACTGATTAACAACATGGTAGTAGGTGTAACTGAAGGTTATACCAAGGAACTGGAAGTAAACGGTGTTGGTTACAGAGCATCTAAGTCCGGAAAAGTTTTAACACTGAACCTTGGATATTCTCATCCGGTAGAGATGGAAGATCCGGAAGGATTAGAATCTAAAGTTGACGGTAACAAAATCATTGTTTCCGGTATTGATAAAGAAAAAGTTGGCCAGTACGCAGCTGAAATCAGAGATAAGAGAAGACCTGAGCCTTACAAAGGAAAAGGTATCAAATATGCTGATGAAGTTATTAGACGTAAAGTTGGTAAGACTGGTAAGAAATAATATAGGAGGAACAAAAAATGGTTAGTAAAAAATCAAGAGCAGAAGTTCGTATTAAAAAACATAGCAGAATGCGTAATCGTTTCTCCGGTACAGCCGAAAGACCACGTTTAGCTGTGTTTAGAAGCAATAATCATATGTATGCACAGATTATTGACGATACAGTTGGAAATACACTGGTTTCCGCGTCTACACTTCAGAAAGATGTAAAAGCTGAATTAGAAAAAACAAACAATGTTGATGCTGCAGCACATCTTGGAACTGTAATTGCAAAGAAAGCATTAGAAAAAGGTATTACCACTGTTGTCTTCGATAGAGGCGGCTTTATATATCAGGGAAAAATCAAAGCTTTAGCTGATGCAGCAAGAGAAGCTGGATTAGACTTTTAATAGGAGGAGACAATTACATGAAACGTACAATTATTGATGCTAGTCAATTAGAATTAACAGAAAAAGTGGTATCAATTAAGCGTGTAACAAAGGTTGTTAAAGGTGGACGTAACTTCCGTTTTACAGCTTTGGTTGTTGTTGGTGACGGCAATGGTCATGTAGGTGCAGGCTTAGGAAAAGCATCTGAAATCCCGGAAGCAATTCGTAAGGGAAAAGAAGATGCAATGAAGAAACTGATTTCTGTAAAATTAGATGATAACAACAGTATTACACATGATATTACCGGAAAGCATACCGGTGCATCCGTATTACTGAAAAGAGCTCCTGAAGGTACCGGTGTTATCGCAGGTGGTCCTGCACGTAGCGTATGTGAATTAGCAGGAATCAAGAACATCCGTACAAAATCTTTAGGTTCCAACAACAAGCAGAACGTAGTTCTTGCTACTATTAACGCTTTAAGTCAGTTGAAATCTCCAGAAGAAGTAGCTAAGCTTCGCGGTAAATCTGTTGAAGAGATACTTGGTTAAGGAGGGAATTGAAGATGGCAGAAAAATTAAAAATCACACTTGTGAAATCTACAATCGGTGCTGTTCCAAAGAATAGAAAAACAGTAGAAGCTTTAGGTTTAAGAAAAGTAAACCATACTGTAGAAATGCCGGATAACGCAGCAGTCAGAGGTATGATTCAGCAGGTAAGACATTTAGTAAAAGTAGAAGAAATCTAAGATGAAGTAAGGAGGTGTCAGAATGGACTTATCAAATTTACAGCCAGCAGAAGGTTCAAAACACAGCGATAATTTCAGAAGAGGACGTGGACACGGTTCAGGAAATGGTAAGACTGCAGGTAAGGGACACAAAGGTCAGAAGGCTCGTTCCGGAGCACCAAGACCTGGTTTCGAAGGTGGTCAGATGCCATTATACAGAAGATTACCGAAAAGGGGATTCAAGAACAGAAATTCCAAGACTATCGTTGGAATTAATGTATCTGCTTTAGAGGTATTTGATAACGATGCTGTTATAACAGTAGAAACTTTACTGGAACAGGGAATCGTTAAGAATCCAAGAGATGGTGTTAAGATTCTTGGAAACGGCGAACTTACCAAGAAACTCACTGTACAGGTTAATGCCTTCAGCGCAGGTGCAAAAGAAAAGATTGAGGCTCTGGGCGGAAAAGCAGAGGTGATCTAATGCTGGAGACATTCCGTAACGCATTCAAAATAAAAGACATTAGGAATCGTATTTTATATACATTAGCAATGTTAGTTGTCATCAGACTGGGGTCACAGCTGCCCCTGCCTGGTGTCAATGGTGAAGTGCTTGCCAACTGGTTTGCAAGTCAGGGAACGGATGCATTGAACTTTTTCTCTGCGATTACAGGTGGTTCTCTTGAGAATATGTCAGTATTTGCATTAAATATTACACCGTACATTACTTCTTCCATTATTATTCAGCTTCTTACGATTGCTATTCCAAAATTGGAAGAAATGCAGAAAGATGGCGAAGACGGAAGAAAGAAGATGACCAAGATTACACGTTATGTGACAATCGCACTTGCAGTAATTCAGTCTGTGGCTATGGCAATCGGCTTTGGACGCAGCGGATATCTGGATAAGTTCGATGCACTGCATGTAATCATGATGGTTACCGCATTAACAGCTGGTTCCGCAGTTCTTATGTGGATTGGTGAAAGAATCACCGAAAAAGGTGTTGGAAATGGTATTTCCATCGTATTGACGGTCAACATCCTGTCACGTATACCGGATGATTTAATGACGTTATATACAAAATTTATTGCAAATGCTGCCAATGTAGGTAAAGCAATTATTGCAGCTGTTGTTATTCTTGCGGTTATTCTGGTGACTATTGTGTTCGTTATATTCCTTCAGGATGGACAGCGTAGAATTCCGGTTCAGTACAGCAAGAAGATTCAGGGAAGAAAGCAGGTAGGCGGTCAGTCTAGTTACATTCCTCTGAAAGTAAATACAGCAGGTGTTATTCCGATTATCTTTGCACAGTCCATTATGCAGATGCCGGTATTGATTGCTACAATTCTTGGAAAAGGCGAAGGAACAGGTATAGGAAGTAAAATTCTGCATGGATTATCCCAGTCTTACTGGTGCAATCCGGAACAACCGATTTATAGTATTGGTTTGTTAGTATATGTTATATTAGTAATTGCTTTTGCATATTTCTATACATCCATTACCTTTAATCCACTTGAAATTGCAAACAATATGAAGCGTCAGGGCGGTTTTATCCCCGGTATCAGACCAGGAAAACCAACCAGCGATTACTTAACAAAAATCTTGAATTATATCGTATTTGTAGGGGCAGTAGGTCTTATGATTGTTGCAGTTATTCCGATTTTCTTCAACGGAGTATTCAGCGCAAGCGTGTCCTTCGGTGGAACATCTATCATTATTATTGTAGGTGTTATCATTGAAACATTAAAACAGATTGAATCCCAGATGTTAGTGCGTTATTATAAAGGATTTTTAAATGACTAATACATGTGTACCAGGGAGGTGCAGACTGCATCTCCTGCGGTGCACTAAAGTTGTTTTTGAGAGAATTATGGAGGAATTGTTATGAAAGTTATTATGTTGGGAGCACCGGGAGCGGGAAAAGGAACACAGGCAAAACAGATTGCAGACAAGTATCATATTCCGCATATTTCCACAGGAGATATTTTCAGAGCAAACATAAAGAATGGTACCGAGTTAGGAAAGAAAGCAAAAACGTATATGGATCAGGGATTACTGGTTCCGGATGAACTGGTAGTAGAACTGGTGGCAGACAGAATACAACAGGATGACTGTAAAAACGGCTTTGTATTAGATGGATTCCCAAGAACCATTCCACAGGCAGAGGCGTTAGATGCAGCACTTGAGAACATAAATGAAAAGATGGACTATGCGATTGATGTAGATGTTCCGGATGAAAATATTATTAATAGAATGTCCGGAAGACGTGCATGTTTAAACTGTGGAGCAACATATCACCTTGTTTCCATTCCGACTAAGGTAGAAGGAATCTGTGATAGATGCGGCAATCCGGTAGTATTAAGAGATGATGATAAACCGGAAACAGTAAAGAAGCGTCTGGAAGTATATCATGAGCAGACACAGCCATTGATAGATTATTACAAAAAACAGGATATTTTAAGAACTGTAAATGGTGTTCAGCCGATGGAAGAGGTATTTAAAGCCATCGTGGAAATTTTAGGAGCGTAAAATATGTCAGTATCAATAAAATCTGCCAGAGAAATTGAATTAATGCGAGCTGCAGGGAAAATTCTGGCAAAGGTTCATGAGAATCTGGGAAAAGAATTAAAACCGGGAATGTCTACCTGGGAAATTGATAAGCTGGGAGAGGAAATGATTCGTAGTTTCGGCTGTATTCCTTCCTTTAAGAATTATAATGGTTATCCTGCGGCTATCTGTGTATCCGTAAATAATGAGGTAGTACATGGGATTCCCACCAAGAAGCGTTTGATTCGGGAAGGGGATATCGTAAGCCTGGATGCCGGTGTGATTTATAAAGGATATCATTCTGATGCGGCAAGGACCCACGGTGTAGGCGAGATTTCCAAAGAAGCTGCATTATTAATAGAAAGAACGCGGCAGAGTTTTTTTGAAGGCATTAAGTACGCGAAAGACGGAAATCATCTGCATGAGATTTCAAATGCAATCGGAGCCTATGCAGAAAGCTTTGGATATGGAGTGGTAAGAGATTTGGTAGGTCATGGAATTGGTACCCATCTTCATGAAGACCCACAGATACCAAACTTTGCACAGAAAAGCAGAGGAGTTCGTTTGAAATCCGGTATGACGCTTGCCATAGAGCCTATGATTAATGCAGGGCGCTACGATGTGGAATGGCTGGATGATGATTGGACCGTAGTAACCGAAGACGGTTCCTTATCCGCTCATTACGAAAATACTGTCTTAATTACAGACGGGGAACCGGAGATATTGACGCTTACAGAGACCGAAAGCAACTTAGCGATTGGTGAGCCGAAAGGCGAAGACAGAGCTTAGTGCGAGGTCGTTCTTTACGCTTAGAGAAAGCAAGCCTGAAAGGCGCAGCTTGAGCTTAGCAAAAAGAACTTCCATATAAAGAGGAAGGAACGTAGATGAATATCAATTTAGCAATATCCAAATCCGGCCATGATAAGGGCAGCCTTTATGTAATAATAAAAGAAGAAGCTAATATGTATTATCTGGCGGATGGGAAGTTAAAAACCCTGGAAAAGCCAAAGAAAAAAAATAAAAAACATATTCAGATTATTAAAAAACTTCCGAAAGAAGTTACAGAGGTGTTTACCCAGAAAGAAAATTTTCGGAATGAAGAAATAAAAAGAGCCATTAAGCTTTATTGCAAATCAGGAGGAATAGAAGAATGTCAAAAGCAGATGTAATTGAAGTAGAAGGAACTGTAGTTGAAAAATTACCAAATGCAATGTTCCAGGTTGAATTAGAAAATGGTCATCAGATTCTGGCACATATCAGTGGAAAATTAAGAATGAATTTCATTCGTATCTTACCTGGTGACAAAGTAACTATTGAAATGTCCCCATATGATTTAACAAAAGGAAGAATCATTTGGAGAGATAAATAATAAAGTTGAAAAAAGCCCCGAAATTGCTTGCTTTTTCCGGTGCCGGGTGATATAATGTTATTCGGACACTTTTGGAGTAGACCCTTGGAAATCGCGGGAAAGCCGTAAAACAGGGGCTTTTACAATTGGGAAAGGAGGAATTGCTGTGAAGGTAAGATCATCAGTAAAACCTATTTGCGAAAAATGCAAAGTCATCAAAAGAAAAGGAAGCATCAGAATTATCTGTGAGAATCCAAAACATAAGCAGAGACAAGGCTAGAGCACTTAGCGAAAGCAAGCCCATTTTTGGCGTAGCTTGAGGTTAGTGCGAAGCCTGTTCCCGAGACTTAGCGGTGGCAAGCCTGATATTGGCGCCGACAGCGTGTTAGTCGAGCGGAACTTCCTTGTAAAAGTTCACAGCCAACTAAAAGGTTAGCGAACAAAACTTCCTTAAAAAGTTCTTAGCCAACAAACGTTAGGCAAACAGAACTTATTCAATTTATGTGCGGCTGTAGTGAAACACCCGGAAGGGTTGCTCACTATTCATAATAACCGGAATATACCGCCGGATTTTACTTTTTTGATACCGAGGAAAGTAAAATAAAGGTATAAAAAGAATATTTTTAACACAAAGCAAGGATATACACACATTTCAGGACGAGCAACCGTAGCTGTATATGTTTGTTTTTCGCGTGTTTGACGGACCGAGTTGCAGGTTTGCCACAATGATACCGGTATGGAGAACATACCAATTAATATTTAATAGAAATCAATGGAGGTGTACAACACACATGGCTCGTATCGCAGGTGTAGATTTACCAAGAGAAAAACGTGTTGAAATTGGATTAACTTATATTTACGGTATTGGTAGAGTTAGTGCTACCCGTATCTTAGCAGAAGCAAATGTTAATCCGGATACTCGTGTCAGAGATTTAACTGACGAAGAAGTAAAGAGAATCAGTGAAGTAATCGATAACTCCCAGACTGTAGAAGGTGATTTAAGAAGAGAAATCGCACTGAACATCAAGAGATTACAGGAAATCGGATGCTATCGTGGAATCCGTCACAGAAAAGGACTTCCAGTTCGTGGTCAGAAGACAAAGACCAACGCAAGAACCAGAAAAGGTCCGAAGAGAACAGTAGCAAATAAGAAAAAGTAGGCATTGAACACTTAGCGAAGGCGAGCTGAAAAGCGTAGCCTGAGGTTAGTGAGAAAGCCGTTCTGTGAGATTAGCGAATGCAAGCCCGCTTTTGGCGCTGCTTGAGGTTAGCGAACAGAACTTCCTTGTGAAGTTTCACAGCCAACGAAAACGTTAGTGAACAGAACTTCCTTATAAAAAAGTAACAAGAAAATATAGAAGAATGAGAAAGTAGGTTAGTTTAGATATGGCTAAAAACACTGCAAAAAAAGTGACAAAACGTCGTGTAAAGAAAAACGTTGAACGCGGACAGGCGCACATTCAGTCATCTTTTAACAATACAATCGTAACTATTACAGATGCTGAAGGAAATGCTTTATCATGGGCAAGTGCAGGCGGTCTTGGTTTTAGAGGTTCAAGGAAATCTACTCCATATGCTGCACAGATGGCAGCAGAAACTGCTACAAAGGCAGCTCTTGTACATGGTTTAAAAACAGTAGACGTAATGGTAAAAGGACCTGGTTCAGGAAGAGAAGCAGCAATTCGTGCACTTCAGGCATGTGGTCTTGAAGTAACAAGTATTAAAGACGTTACTCCAGTACCTCATAACGGATGTCGTCCACCAAAACGTAGAAGAGTCTAATTAGGAGGTATAGATTAAGATGGCAGTAAACAGAGTTCCAGTTCTTAAGAGATGTAGATCTCTTGGTTTAGATCCAATTTATTTGGGAATAGATAAAAAGTCCAACAGACAGTTAAAGAGAGCAAATAAGAAAGTATCTGAGTACGGACTTCAGTTAAGAGAAAAGCAGAAAGCAAAATTTATTTATGGTGTGTTGGAAAAACCTTTCCACAACTATTATTTAAAGGCTGACAGAATGAAGGGAATGACTGGTGAAAACCTCATGATCATTCTGGAAAGCAGATTAGATAACGTAATCTTCAGATTAGGTTTTGCAAGAACCAGAAAAGAAGCAAGACAGATTGTTGACCACAAGCACGTTTTAGTAAACGGAAAACAGGTGAACATTCCTTCTTATTTGGTAAAAGCAGGAGATACAATCGAAATCAAAGAAAAATGCAAAGGATCCCAGAGATACAAAGATATTTTAGAGGTAACTGCTGGAAGATTAGTACCGGAATGGTTAGATGTTGACCAGGAAAACTTAAAAGGTGCTGTAAAGGAATTACCAAGCAGAGAAGTTATCGACGTTCCAGTTGATGAAATGCTTATCGTCGAGTTGTATTCTAAATAATAATTAATGAGCAACGATACCCGAAAAGGAGGGACTTTGTAGTGTTCGATTTTGAAAAACCAAAAATTGAAATTGCTGAGATTTCAGAAGACAAAAAGTACGGCCGATTTGTTGTAGAACCCCTGGAAAGAGGTTATGGTACTACCCTTGGTAACTCTTTAAGAAGAATTATGCTTTCTTCTTTGCCAGGAGCAGCAGTCAGCCAGGTAAAAATCGATGGTGTATTGCATGAATTCAGTTCTATTCCTGGTGTGAAGGAAGACGTAACAGAAATTATCATGAACATCAAGAATCTGGCATTGAGAAACACCAGCTCAACAAACGAGTCTAAAGTTGCTTACATTGAATTTGAAGGCGAAGGCGTAGTGACAGCAGCAGATATCCAGGTTGACCCTGATATCCAGGTCTTAAACCCTGATTTGGTAATTGCTCACTTAAATGGTGGCGCTGATTCCAGATTATATATGGAATTAACCATTACCAAAGGAAGAGGATATGTCAGCGCTGACAAGAACAAGAGTGATGATGTACCAATCGGAGTAATTGCAGTTGACTCTATTTACACACCGGTAGAGCGTGTGAACCTGTCAATTGAAAATACTCGTGTGGGACAGATTACAGACTATGATAAACTTACCTTAGATGTTTATACTAACGGAACATTAGAGCCGGATGAGGCAGTAAGTTTAGCAGCAAAAGTCTTAAGTGAGCATTTGAATCTGTTCATTGATTTATCTGAGAATGCAAGAACCGCAGAAGTCATGATTGAAAAAGAAGACAATGCGAAGGAAAAAGTTCTTGAGATGAATATTGATGAACTTGAGTTATCCGTTCGTTCTTATAACTGCTTAAAGAGAGCAGGTATCAACACCGTAGAGGAGCTGACAAACAGAACACCGGAAGACATGATGAAGGTTCGTAATCTTGGACGCAAGTCTTTAGAAGAAGTATTAGCAAAATTAAAGGAATTAGGCTTACAGCTAAATCCCGGAGAAGAATAGAATTCTTCGGAAAGGGCTACTGCTTAGAATGCTAATGTTCAAGCAGGTTCCGCTTTATTCCGGGCGGGGAATAATTCCAAACTCATTTAGAGCAGGGTTTGTAAGACCAAAAGGCGAAGCCCTGTGGATTCATGAGTGGCACACAAACAAGTATATAATATTTGATAAGTAAGACCAAAGGGCATTGTCAGATATTCCACAAATGGAGGATTATTAAAATGGCAAAATATAGAAAATTAGGCAGAACTTCTGACCAGAGAAAAGCTTTAATCAGAAACCAGGTAACAGCATTATTAAACAATGGTAAGATTGTTACCACAGAAGCAAAGGCAAAAGAAATCCGTAAAGTAGCAGAAGGATTAATCGCTTTAGCTGTAAAGGAAAAAGATAACTTTGAAGAAGTTACTGTAACCGCTAAAGTTGCCCGCAAGGACAAAGACGGTAAGAGAGTAAAAGAAGTTGTAGATGGTAAGAAAGTTACTGTTTATGATGAAGTTGAAAAGAAGATCAAAAAAGACCTTCCTTCCCGTTTACATGCTAGACGTCAGATGAACAAAGTGCTTTACACTGTAAAGTCTGTGCCAGCTGAAAACGCAGGAAAGAAAAAGAACACCAAGACAATAGATGTCGCAACCAAATTATTTGACGAAATCGCTCCAAAATATGCAGATCGTAACGGTGGATACACCAGAATCGTTAAAATTGGTCAGCGTAAAGGTGACGGTGCTTTAGAAGTTCTTCTTGAATTAGTATAAGAGAATCGGAAAAGTAATACAGTAAAAGCCACTGCAAAAGGTATTTGAAATGTACCTTTTGCAGTGGCTTTTTGCGTTGTAGAAAATACTATGCTGCATCAATGTGTAAGAAATGGGAGCGGTTATTTACGTGGGAGGCTGATATTCAATAATATCAGATACCGCACAATCAAGAATAAAACAAAGAGTGTCCAGAGTCTTGGTGGTAATAGCCTCTCCTTTTTTCATACGATAAAGAGTATTTGAAGAAATCCCATGTTTAAATATCAGTTCATATTCTGTCATATCTTTCTTAAAAAGAGTATCATAGAAAGGTTTGTATGAAATCAAAATAAGCACCTCACTTTTATTTCCATAAAAAAGATAGCATACTTAATTTGTTGACTATACTTAATATACTGAGTATAATAAAAAAGAAAAATGCAAAAATATAAAACTTTTTTAAAAATTATATTGTCATGGCAGTGAAAAGAAAAATCCCACAGACACCAAAAAGAACAAAGAATTTTATCAAGGAAAGGAAAGAGTAGTTATGGAAACAAGAGAAGAGTTATTAAATGGATTAAAGGATGCAGTATCGATTATTGGAAAACTAGGAAATATACAGCAGCGTTTAACGCGGGTAAGAAACCAATATAAATCACATTTGCCAAACAGTAAGAGAATGAAAAGAGGAGGAATATTCTTTATTATTGCTATGGCAGTGGTAGGAGAAGTATTGGTTGGTAGTATTGGAATTCCTACTATTGGAGCGATATTAGGCGGAGTTGGCGGCTATTTTGCAAAAAAATATTTTTACAAAGTACAAAATGAAAAAATTGACAATGAAAATGAAGAAATAAAGAAACAGGAACAGGCTGTTTTGAATGATTTGCAACAAGTTCAGGCAGAGTATGGCGAGCGGGTCGGAACATGGTATCCGGAGAATTATTGTTCTGTTGACGCGGTAGAATTTTTTTACAATGCAGTTAAGAACTATAGAGCGGACAATATAAAAGAGGCAATTAATTTGTATGAAACTGCATTACATCAGAGACGAGTGGAAGATAATCAGCAACAGGCAATAAAACAGCAAAAACTTAACAATCTTTTGTCTGTGGCAAGTATTGGAATGCAGGTGGCAAATATTGGAGCAATTAATAATCAGACACAGTCAACAGTTGGAGCTTTAAATAATCAGACTTCTGCTATGAACAGAAACGCGGATGAGTTGAAGAAAATCAATGATAAATTATCAACACCAAAGTGGTTAAGATAATTGCAAATAATATAAAAATAATAAAACTTTTTTTCAACATATCTTGTCTTAGTAATGAATGCAAAAAATCAAAAATAAAAATCAAAATCAAAAGAAAAGAGGTAAAAGATTATGTATTGTACAAAATGTGGAAAAGAAGTTATGGAAAACAGTGTGATTTGCCCGAACTGTGGCTCTTCGGTGAAAAGAAAGGAAACAGGAACGCAATATTTGAGATGGTTGATTTTAGGTTGTGCACTTGTTTCGATTATTGCAACGTTCATGCCCGCTGTAACTTTTATGGGAGAATCTATTTCGTTTATGAGTGATTTACAGGATATGCGGGCAGAAGGAATTGGAATTATTATAATTTCAATAGTTGCAGGACTGCTTGGTTATTTTAAAAAAGGGCGTATGTGTAGTTTTATTCCCGCACTGTTTAATGTATATGTAGTATATCATGACCTTTCCCCTGTAATTGAATATGGTGCAAGCTGGGGAATCGGTGCAATTCTTATTATGCTGAGCAATCTGGTAATTATTGTTGGTTCAATTATGGGGATTGTAAAATTTGTGCAGGAAAAGAAAAATCCATTGCATTAACAAGAAAAGGGAACATATAGCGGAGGACTGTTAATGGTAAAAACGGTTATAGTAAATGATAACGGTAAGTTGGCAGAAATATTGCAATTTGAAGTACCAACAGAAGATTTTGACTTAAAGCGGGCAATTCGTGAAGCATGCGTAGAATACTGTAAAACAGAAGATGGGTGGGAAAAATATTCTGCATCTAAGGTCTTTGACGTAAATTCCTTTTTAACATATGTCCCTGATATTATCTGTAAAAAGCATAAATTCTGGAGAATCCAAAAGCCGACAGCCTGTATCTTTGCGGAGCGTGGTGAACCGATACTGACGAAGCAGGAGATAAAAGAATGCAATCAGTATTTTAACAAAAAAAAGGGGAAGGAATACAATACCTGTGAGGTCGCGGCGTGGTTTGCCCAGAGCTGGGGTGTTATGGAGACATTAGGAAATCTGCCGCCGCAGGATTTTAAGGAAGCAGCAGGCATTCTGGTTTCCTGGGCGGAAGAGTTTGTAGAAAAGGGAGAACGAGACCCGATATTGTTTTTTCAACAGAAAATGAAAAAAATGAAAATGGAATAAGCAACATATTTGAAATGTTTTAGAAATAGGAGAAAAAGAAAGCAGAATTACAGGAGAAAGTAGATAAATTACAGGCGGAAATATCAGCACTGGAGAAAGCAAACGTTTCCGATGCATTCTTCTGTCTGTTCTCTGATGCTGCAGGAAATAAAGTCTCAAAATAACAATGCAAAAAAAACGTTGACGGTACATAATGCATTAAATATAATAAAATCTATATGTCGATAAAACTTTTTTGCCACATTCATCTGTCTTAGTAGTAGAATGGAGGTGGCAAAATGAAAAAAATCAGTTGGATACAATGGCTTATTCGGGTGATAAAAAAGGATATGACCCAATATGAAGAAGATATAGAGGTGAAACAGGAAGTATACAAGACAGTAAAAGGTAAGAGTAAATGTAGCAAAAACAAGAGAGGAAAAGATTAATGAATTACACAGAAGCAGTAGAATTAGCAAAGAGTGGGGAGGAAGCCGGATATAATTTTTTGTACGAAGAGACTTACAAAAGTAAGTATTATCTTGCTTTAAAATATATGCAGAATGAGGAAGCAGCAAAGGATGTGGTACAGGATGCTTATATCCGGGCATTTGGAAAGTTGGACTCATTGGAAAATCCGGAGAAGTTTCCAGCATGGCTGGGAATCATTGTGGCAAATACGGCAAAGAATGCATTGCAGAAACAGAATTCGATGCTTTTTACAGATGTTGCGAAGGATTCGGATGGGGAAGCATTTGAGTATCAGATAGAGGATGAGAATGTACAGAATCAGCCGGAAATTGCATATTCACAAAAAGAGACCCAGGAGCTTGTGCGGGAGCTGATAGATACGCTGCCGGAAGAACAGAGACTGTGTATTTTAATGTTTCATATCGAGGGGCAGAGTATCAGTGAAATTGCAAAAGCACTGGACTGTTCTGAAAATACCGTAAAGTCTAGATTGAATTACGGAAGAAAAAATATCAAATTTAGGGCAGAGGAATTGCAGAAAAAAGGATACAAGCTTTACACTGTTGCACCGTTACCATTTATTTTATATCTGCTTCAGTCCGAAAATCAGGCTTTGGCTGCACAGGGGGCATTTGAGGTAGCAGGAAAAGCAATGTCAGAGAATATTATCAAGACACTTACGCAGAAATCATTGTTAAAAACAGCAGGAGCAAAAGGAGCATCTGCCGCAGTGAAGCGCGGCTTTATCCATACACTTGCAGGAAAACTTACCGTGGCAGGAGTTGGAGTCTGCATTGTAGCTGCCGGAACAACAGCCGTGGTAATAAACAGCCAGAGGAATGATGCGCCGGAGCAGACAGTAGTAGAAGAAGATAACGATATGGGAGAAAGCACTGATATAGAGGAAAACGCTGATATGGAAGAAGACGAAATAGAAGCGGAAAACAGAGAAGCAGAACCGGAAGAAGTAGAAATGGAAGTTACGGATGCACAATATCCGGAACTTTTGGCAGGAGGACTTACCAAAGAGCAGTTTGAATTTGCACTGGCATATGGTCCCCAAAGTATGGCAAATGGCGAGGTAAGTATCGACGTTTTGGAAACACTGGTGTTTCGAGTAGGCATGACCGGTGGGTATGAAAATCTTGGCATTAATCCGATTGGAGCCATTGAAGAAAGAGGGAATCCGTACAGTTTGGCAGAAATAAATAATTATATCTCTGTACTTACGGATTATCAGTTTAAAGAAGAGGACAATAACCGCTATGAACACGCGAAGGTGTTTGGAGAGACGTTCTATAATAGTGTAGCAGAACCAAGTACCAGTAATTATGTTACCATTCAAAGGGCAACGATAAAAGGCGATATAATAAAGGTGGAATATGAGTTTGATAGTGTACGTTTTTCGGATGATACAGGGGAAGAAATACATAATCCCGCCCAGAAAGTTGCAACATTGCGTAAGATGGAGAGTGGCGGATACAGAGTGACCGATATTGTAGATGCGGGAATGATGGCGGGAAGAAGAGAGGCTTATATCCTTACCCTGGAAAACCTTTATACAAACCGCATCTGGCCGGATGGAACTGAGGTGGAGTTGATGGGGGAGATGTCGGAAAATGTATTTGCAGTATATGACGTTGACGGAGATGGGGAAGACGAACTGATTATCAAATACACATCCAGTTCTATGGCTGGGATGATAGAGGCAGTATATGGCTATGATAGCGAGACAGGAGTACTTTATCAGAAATTTATAGAATTTCCGGCATTGACATTTTATGATAACGGATTTATCAGAGCAGATGCCTCACATAATCAGAGCGGCGACCCGGAGGCATACCCATATACCATGTATCAATATAAGAAAAATACAAATACTTATGAAGAGGTGGGAAGCGGTGTAGCAAATGATGGAAGCATAGAGTCTTATGTAGGAAATGGAAGAGAAATGGAACTTCCGTATAGAAACCTGACAGAAGAAAATATTCAAAACATTTCCCAAGATATGTAAAAAAGCCACTGCAAAAGGTATTTGAAATGTACCTTTTGCGGTGGCTTTTTTATAATAGTGGTGATTCTTCTTAGAAAGTCCGGTCAGAGGATAGTTGGCTGATAATTCTTTGCATTTCATTTTTTGTCTTTGCGTCTCTGGCACGATTTAAAAGCTCTTCTTTTTCCGCTTCGGTCATATTAGAAAAACGATTCATGGCATCTAAGTCCATAGCAAGTCCCATGGCAAACCCCATAGGCAGCGAGTCATCAAATGGTGTATTCATAATGTGTCTCCTTTACAATAATTTTGTGAAATGTAATCATTGATTTGTTATTAGTATGATTACATTTGCGAAAGAAAATGCATGGTTAAGTTTTCCTAAAATTTGCCGATGTATGTAATAACAGTAAGAAAAGGTGCACGGATGCACCGGTAAGGGAGCTTCAAGGAGGAACAGAGGTTATGAAAATATCATCTTATACAGCCAGTGGACTGGCGACAGGAACTATGCCATCCATGTCTCTGTCCGTAAAAGGCATGAATGGAACAACGAAAATCACCCAAAAATCATCGAGCCAAAATAAAAAGAAAAAATTGAATTATAATCCCCGGGAAATCTCTTCAGCAATTTTACGGGCAAATAAGTCTCAAAGTGCCGGAAGAGTAGCAGTTCAGGCGAAAAGCAAGCTTATTAACTTGCAGAAATGCAAAGGAACCGGACAATATGACGAGGGGGAATTAAATCTGGCGATTGCTCATGCAAAACGTATGGTTCAATGTGCCAAGATGAAGACGCAGAACCTGCGTCAAGAAGAAAGAAGTAAAAAACGTTATGAAAAAGAGGCGAAGGCAGAACTGCGGCAGGAAAAGAATGAAATAAAAGCCAGAGTCGCCAGAAAAGAACGTAATTTAGAGCAGAAAAGCAATATTGAACATATGCAGAGAGTACAAAAACAGAAAAGTCAAAAACGTGAATTGATGCGGAAGAAGAAGTTTCATCGAAGTCAGGAACAAAGTAAGTTGAATGAGGCGGATATGAATTATTTGAAACAACAGCTTCGTGGTCTGCGAGAGCCCTACAGTGCAAGTAGAAGTTTTTCGGCAGGAGTTGCCGTTGACTTGAGTGCGGAAGCAATGCGGTTAGCAGAAGTTCAGATGGAACAGCAGTTGGCAGAAGCACAGATAGAGCAGCAGATTGCACAACAGATGGCTGTTGGAATGGGGGAGGTGGCCACCATGGCAGGTAACGGAGGAAGTGCAGCTCCTGCAGCGTCTGTGACAGCATCGATAGATGTTGTAATATAGAGCAAGGAAAAGTTATAAAATGAGGCTTCATGGGATAGAGGAAAGGTGTACTTCTCTAAGTGCCTGGGCGAGAGCCCAGGATAGTCTCTGTAAAATTGAAATACGCAATTCGTGAAAAATTAATGCGCGAAATGCGTATTTGCTTTCGAAATTGTATACAAGTTATAATTGACTTTATTTATCAAAAAACATATAATAGGACACGGAGTTATAAGCGAATCGTGATGGGAGACGAGGGGGAGTCATTCATAGTTTATCATTCGATAAAAAGCTGATTCAGTAAACATCCAGATAAGTATAAAATGAAATAAAATAAAGCCTATGCAATAAGGAGAAAATTATGATATATTTAATCGGGGGCTTTGGAAGTGCATTTTTCTTTTCCTATCTAATTGTATACCTGGGATTAAAAAAATTTTATTTTAAAAAAAGGATTAGCTTGATAGGAAAAGACAGAGAAATAATATACTTTCTCATGATAGGAATTATTCTAAGTATCCTCATTCTTGCAGGAAAGCCAGGAGCCTAGTTTAGGGGACTGTTGTACGGATGGTAATTAACCGTCTGATACAACAGTCCTTATTTTGTATGTTTCTCATTGGCTAAGGGTAAGGTAAAGATAAATTCCGTGCCTACGCCTTCCGTACTGATGACATTGATATTTTCATTATGGGCAGAAATAATTTCCTTTACGATAGCAAGTCCAAGACCGGTGCCCTTTTTGTCCTTTCCTCGGGAAAGGTCTGTTTTATAAAATCGTTCCCAGATTTTTTTCAGGCTGTCTTTGGGAATTCCTATTCCGGTGTCCTTGACGGAGACAAAAACCTTGTCGTTTTTTTCCGTGGTTTCAATGGTAATGGCAGAGTCCGCGTGGCTGAATTTGATAGCATTATCAATAAGGTTATAAAGCACCTGTTGAATTTTGCTCATATCGGCAGAAACGAACAAGGTCTGCCCGGTCAGAATCAGCTCAAAGGAAATTTTCTTTTCCTTGCAGGTTCCTTCAAAGCTCTGTACTACCATTTTAATGGTATGATTAATATCGAATTTGGAAATATCCAGCATAGTTCCTTTTTTTCCGTATTTATTCAGCTCCAGCATACTCTGGGTCAGTTTGTTCAGACGTTCCGTTTCAAAAAGTATGATATTGAGGTATTTGTCCTGCATCTCGTATGGAATGGTGCCGTCCATAATCGCTTCGATATAGCCCTTGATGGAAGTCAATGGAGAGCGAAAGTCATGGGAGACGTTGGCAATAAATTTACGCTGGTCCTCCTCTAATGTGGAAAGCTCTGTTGCCATAAAGTTCAAAGAAGCCGCCAGGTAGCCAATCTCATCATTTTTATGAATATTTATCTGCTTGGTAAAGTCTCCGGTAGCATATTCTCTGGCTGCTTCTGTGATTTTACGGATGGGAATATATACGGTATAGGTAAAAAGCCCAAGTACCACAAAAGCGCATAGAAAAATAATGGCAAGAGTCATATAAGAAATGTTCAAAAAGCCATTATGAAAGGAGGTAAGGTTGGATATCGGCTGGTGAATCATCACATATCCTTTTACCTTATAATTTACCGTAATGGGAGAAAATACCGTTAATACATTTTCGGAATAAGTATCATAAAAATTGCCCACCAGATAGTACTTAGCACCAAATGATGTGATATCAAAGCCTTCAATAGGTGTTTTGGAAGGTGATGTGGTTTCTGAATCGATTAAAATCGTTCCCTTGGTATCTACTACCCAGATATCAGCATTCAGATAAGTGGCAACGGCTGCCAGTTGGGATTGCACATCTTCTAAGGTCATGGTGTTTCGGTAGTAATTGGCTGCATAATTTGACGCAATCAAATTGGATTCACGGTATAAGTCTTCCGCAGCTTCTGTTTCTATGTAATTCATGGTATGGTGGGAAGTAAATGTGGCTATGGTAAAAAATCCAAGAATACCAAAAGCCACATATCCCAGCAAAAGCTTAAAATATAGTGTACGTTTCAACTATTTCACCTCAAATTTGTAACCAATGCCCCAAACCGTAGCAAGACTCCATGCATCGTGGTCTTTGATTTTTTCACGAAGACGCTTTACGTGCACATCTACGGTACGGGTATCTCCAATGTATTCATAGCCCCAGATATGGTCAAGGAGCTGCTCTCTGGTAAATACCTGATTGGGAGAAGATGCAAGGAAGTAAAGCAATTCCAGTTCCTTTGGCGGCATATCTACCGGCTGTCCGTAGTAAAGTACGGAATAGTTGGTCTGGTTGATGACAAGGTCCGGGTATTCCACACACTTAATGTCAGAAGCAGGAGCCTCCTGTTTCACTGGCTGATAACGGCGCAATACTGCCTTAACACGGGCAACCAGCTCCTTGGAATCAAAAGGCTTCATAATATAATCATCTGCACCTAACTCTAATCCCAGAACCTTATCAAAAATCTCTCCTTTCGCGGAAAGCATGATAATCGGAACGTTGGACTTGGTACGGATTTCCCGGCATACCTGATAACCGTCAATGCCCGGAAGCATCAGGTCTAATAAAATCAGATTGGGCTGATACTGTTCGTATATAGCGAGGGCTTCCTCTCCGTCATTTACCATACGGGTATCATAACATTCCTTGGTCAGATACAGGGAAATCAGTTCTGCAATATTTACATCATCATCTACGATAAGAATTTTCTGTTTTGCTACCATGGTGTTGCCTCCTTATTTGAACTCGGCAATGGTTACGCCGGCGTCTCCTTCACCAAATTCACCGAGACGGTAGGATTTGATGTATTTTAAGCGTTTCAGGTGGTTGTGTACGGCGCTTCGTAATGCGCCGGTTCCCTTTCCATGTACAATGCGTACAGAGGGCATATGGGCGATATAGGCATCGTCCAGGTATTTATCTAACAGGGCAATGGCTTCGTCTGTTGTTTTACCGATCAGGTTGATTTCGGTAGAAACAGAAGCGGATTTGGACATCTTAATCTTTCCTGCCCCGGTGGATTTTTTCTTACTGCCAAGAACAGGCGTATCCTCTACCAGTACAAGGTCTTTGATATTCACAAGAGAACGCAGTATTCCCATTTGCACATATAAGTCGCCTTTTTCATTGGGCAGGGTGTGTACCGTGCCGGTAAGATTCATGCTTAAGACCTTCACCGTATCGCCAATGCGTAACTTCTTTGGAACCTTATGATTCTGCTGGGTATTTTTCTGCTTCATGGACATATCTTTTTCCAGCTTGCTCATTTTATCCCGCAGCTTGGAACGTTCCTGCTCCATGTCCTTCATGGATGGAGCGGCGCTGCCGTACTTGTGGAAGTTTTTGATGGTCTGGTCGGCAACTTCCTTAGCCTCCCGCAGGATAGCGTGCGCTTCTTCGTTTGCCTGACGAATGATTTTTTCACGCTGGCTGTCGATACGTTCCTGTTTTGATTCTAATTTGTGCTTCAAGTCTTCGATTTCACGTTTATATTGTTCTACTTCCAGCCGTTCCTTTTCAATGGTAACGCGGCTGGATTCCAGGTCGGAAATCAGGTCTTCAAAGCTTTCATCCTGTTCGGACAGATGTTTCTTTGCTTCTGTAATAATATCGTCGCTTAAGCCCAGTTTGCCGGAAATGGCAAAAGCATTACTTTTTCCCGGAATACCAATTAAAAGCCGATAAGTGGGGCTTAAGGTCTCGACGGAAAATTCACAGCAGGCGTTCTCCACACCGGGCGTAGAAAGGGCAAATACCTTAAGCTCGCTGTAATGGGTGGTTGCCATGGTGCGAATACCATAATTGTGAAGTCTTGTCAAAATGGAGATGGCAAGGGCGGCTCCTTCTGTTGGGTCCGTTCCTGCACACAATTCATCAAAAAGCACCAGTGAATTCTCATTTACCCGGTCTAAAATCGAAATGATATTAGTCATATGGGAAGAGAAGGTGCTGAGGCTCTGCTCAATGCTTTGCTCGTCTCCAATATCTGCAAATACTTCTTCAAAAACAGACAGCTCGGAACGGTCATTGGCAGGAATATGAAGCCCCGCCTGACCCATCAAGGTAAAAAGTCCGACTGTTTTGATGGAGACAGTTTTACCTCCGGTGTTTGGTCCGGTTACAATCAACAAATCAAAGTCGTCCCCAAGATGAATATCAATGGGAACAACCTTGTGGGCATCTAACAGAGGATGACGTCCCTTGCGGATACGGATGCGGTGCTCCGTGTTAAAGAGAGGTGCCGTACCGTTATAGCTTTTGGCAAGGGAGCCTTTTGCAAAGATAAAGTCCAGTTCTGTCAATGTTTTATAATTATCATTCAGGAAAGGAATATATTCTGCAACCTGAGTGCTTAAGTTCGCAAGAATTACTTCGATTTCGTCCTGTTCCTTCAAAAAAAGTTCCTTTAGATCATTGTTTAGTTTCACTACTGCCATAGGCTCAATAAAAAGGGTAGAGCCGGTGGAGGACTGGTCGTGAATCATACCGGGCACCTGTCCTTTGGCTTCTGCCTTTACCGGCAGACAGTAGCGGCCGTTTCGCATGGTGATGACGGCATCCTGCAGGAGATTGCGAGTGTCAGTATTATTCAGCATGGTATTCATCTGACTGCGGATTTTATCGTTGATATTTTTCATGGAACGACGGATGTTTTTTAGGTTCGCGGAAGCATCATCAGCGATTTCGTCTTCGGAAATAATGCATCTGCGGATTTCGTCTAACAATGGTGTCAGAGGCTCTACCTTGTCAAAGAGTTCATCCAAAGAGTCTGCTTTGGTGTCTTCTCTGTCGCTGCGGGAGTAGGCTTTGGCACGTTTTGCCACTTCTAAGAGAGAAGCGATGCGCAAAAGCTCTTCGATTCCAAGAGTGCCTCCGATTTCTAGGCGCTTTAAGGAAGCGCCGATATTGTGAAGACCGGAAAAAGAAAGACTGCCTTTCTTGTAAATCCGGGAAAGGGCGTCTTTTGTCTGCTCCTGGGCATTCTCGATGGTCGTAAGGTCGGTCATGGGTTTGAGTCTGCGACACAGCTCACGACCGGATTCCGAGGTGGCATACCCGGTCAGAAGGTCTATGATTTTATTATATTCTAAGGTTTTTAATACTTTTTCATTCATGATTTTTAGTCCTTTTATGTTTCAATTTAGATTTGGGCACCACAAACATATCTTTATTATTCTTCACTGAAAAGACAGCTACGGCGGCAAGGAGAAATATATTTATTAAGAGCGAAAGAAAAGGTCTGGAAATCTCTTTTTCCAAATGAAAAGTAGCCCAAGATGGAGCCAAATACAGTTTATACAAAACAGCCATAGTTATTTCGCAAAAAGCCAATATGGCATAGGTAAAAATTTTTCTTTTCATAAGTACCTTATTCCCTCTAAAAATGCCGCATATTTACGTATATTTTAACCTAAAAATAAAAATCTTGCAACAATGGAAGGAAAAACGTATAATAGAGCTTATCAGGAGAGCAAAAGTAGCTTCACATGGGTTGCTAAGGAGAATTCGTTATGAAACAGGATGAACAGGACTTTGCTTTTATTAAGGAAAAGATAAAAGATAAACCGATTAACAAAAAGCGGATGCTGATTCATATGGGATATGATATTTTATGTGCCATAGTTTTTGGCGCAGTAGCATGTTTTGTTTTTGTGTGTCTAAAGCCTCGTATCGAAGAGTGGACGCAGCCGAAGAAGAACCAGACGATTACCATTCCAAAGGATGAGGAACCGCAGGAAGAGGAAGAAAATCCTGACGAGACCAGCCAGCAGCCACAGGAACCGGATACGGTGTATGTGCAGGAAGAGCTTGGCGTTGAGGGCTATCAGAACCTGCAAAAGGAGCTGTATGCCATTGGAAAACAGGCAAATAAGTCTGTCGTAACGGTGACAGGAGTGACCAGTGGAACAGATTGGTTCAATACGCCTTATGAAAGTAAGAATCAGGCGGCAGGTATTATTATTGCCAATAATGGACAAGAACTATTGATTCTAACAGAGAAAAAGGTGATTGCAGATGCCCAGTCTATGAGTATTACCTTTAGTGATGATGAAACAGTTCCGGCTACTTTGAAAAAATATGACGGAAATACCGGAATTGCCGTGATTGGCGTGGCATTAGCGGATATTTCAGAGGATACAATGGATAGAATAACAGTAGCGACACTTGGTAATTCTTTTGTGCTGTCACAGGGAACCGTAGTGATTGCCATTGGAAATCCATTGGGAGCGAATTATTCTATTCTGTGCGGAACGATTACAGCCGTTCAGAATAAGGTAACCACAATTGATAATAATTATACGATTTTTACCACCGATATGGTAGGAAGTGAAAATGGCGGCGGTGTGCTGATAAATCTTTCCGGAGAGATTGTGGGACTGGTACTGAAGGATTACAGTAATGAGGGAGACCGAAATACCATTACGGCTCTGTCCGTTTCTGAGTTAAAACAGGTGATAGAAGACTTGTCCAATAACAAGGATATTCCTTATCTGGGACTGCGTATCAGCACGGTAACAGAGGATATTTCCACAACATATAACATACCGGAGGGCGTGTATGTAAAAGGTGTGGAAATGGATTCTCCGGCAATGGCAGCAGGAATACAGGAGGCGGATGTCATTGTAGAAATGAATGGAGAGAAGATTACTACCGTAGAGCAGTATAGTCAGCTTTTGATGGGATTAAATCCTGGAGACGAGGTGAAAATCACAGTAAAACGCCAGGGCTCAGAGGAATATGTGAATCTGGAATGTAGTGTAGCAGCAGGTGTGCTACAATAAGAATGAGAGAATTAGTATTTAGAAGAATTAGCATTTAGAAGGAGTAAATTATGAAGTATATAGAAACCCTGCGAGAGGGCGAACGTGTTGGAGAGATTTATTTGTGCAAGTCGAAACAGACTGCACTGACCAAGGCAGGGAAAGCATATGAATCCTTGATTTTGCAGGATAAAACGGGGACATTGGATGCGAAAATCTGGGACCCAAATTCTCAGGGAATTGATGAATTTGAAGCTCTTGATTATGTGGATGTCATGGGGGATGTTACCAGTTTTCAGGGTGCATTGCAGTTGAATGTGAAGCGTGTGCGTAAGGTTCAGGAGGGGGAATATGATCCCAAGGACTATCTTCCGGTCAGTGACAAGGATATTGACCAGATGTATGCAGAGTTAGTAGGATTTATTCAGGGAATGAAGAACCCGTATTTGAAACAGCTGTTGTCTGCTTTTTTTATAGAAGATAAGGATTTTGAAAAGCGTTTTAAGTTCCATAGTGCTGCAAAAAGTGTGCATCATGGATTTGTGGGTGGTTTGCTGGAGCATACCTTGAGTGTTACAAAGCTGTGTAATTATTATACGCAGGCTTATCCTATGTTACATAAGGATTTGCTGCTTGCGGCGGCTATGTTTCATGATATTGGAAAGCTGGAAGAACTGTCGGAATTTCCGGCAAATGATTATACAGATGAAGGTCAGCTGTTAGGACATATTATGATTGGCGCTGAAATGGTAGGAGAGCGTATTCGTACTATTCCGGGTTTCCCGCCACGGCTTGCCATTGAGTTGAAGCATTGTATTTTGTCGCATCATGGAGAACTGGAGTATGGCTCTCCGAAAAAGCCGGCGATTGCAGAGGCAGTGGCACTGAGCTTTGCAGATAATACGGATGCCAAGATGCAGACGATAAAGGAGCTTTTTGCATCGGTGCCGGAAGGTAATACAGAGTGGCTTGGATATAACCGTCTGTTTGAATCGAATTTGAGAAAAACCAGTGAAGAATAGTTAGCGAAGGTAATAGGAAAGGGGCGGTTTCCGGCGAGTGGAACGGCTCCTTTTTATAAATTTTTTGGATGTATCAGGTTATTGATAGGAAAAATAATTTAAAGTGGGAAGAACGGAATTGTTCATAAAGGAAGAGCGTATGTCGGGAAAGAAGAAAAGTGCGAATGGATTACAGAAAAAGATATCAGGAAAGAAAAAAAGTGCGAATGGATTACAGGAGAAGATATCAGAAAAGAAGAGTATTGTCGGATTAAAAAAGGATATGGAGCTGGAGCTTATCATTGAGGATATGGGGGTAGACGGAGAAGGAATTGGTAAGGCAGAGGGCATTGCTTTGTTTGTGAAGGATGCGGTTCTGGGTGATTTGGTACGCGTAAAAATCATGAAGATGAAGAAGAATTATGGGTATGCCAGATTGCTGGAGGTTTTAAAGCCATCTCCTTATCGTGTGGAACCAAAGTGTGCGTATCATCGTCAGTGTGGAGGCTGTCAGATTCAGGCGGTGGATTATGCACAGCAGTTAAAATTTAAGGAAAATAAAGTGCGTAATAATTTGAAACGGATTGGCGGCTTTTGGGTGGATGAGGCGGCAGATAGGAAAGTTGCCGGAGAGAGAATTGCTGAAGGGGGAGTGATTGAAAAAGGAGAAGTTGAAAAGGGTGGAGTTGGAAAAGGAAAGATTGTGGTGAATCCAGTCATCGGTATGGACAAGCCTTATTTTTATCGGAATAAGGCACAGTTCCCCATTGGAAGGGATAAGGAAGGAAAGATTGTAACAGGGTTTTACGCCAGCCGCAGCCATAACATTATTCCGAATCGGAAGTGTTATCTGGGAGTGGAAGTAAATGAGAAGATTTTGGATATCGTGATTTCTTTTATGGAGGAATATGGTATTCCGGCATACGATGAAGTGACAGGAAAAGGACTGGTACGCCATGTGCTGATTCGGTTTGGATTTACTACGAAAGAAATTATGGTCTGTCTGGTGGTGAATGGGAGAAAGCTGCCATATGCGGAAATACTGGTAGCGCGTCTGAACGAAGTGGAAGGAATGACCAGTATTACACTGAATGTGAACGAGAAGAATACCAATGTGATTCTGGGGGAAGAAATTATTTTGCTGTGGGGGCAGGAGTATATTACAGACTATATTGGAGGAATTCGGTATCAGATTTCGCCGTTGTCTTTTTATCAGGTAAATCCGGTGCAGACGGAAAAGCTTTACGGTACAGCATTGGAGTATGCCGGACTTACAGGGAAAGAGACGGTTTGGGATTTATATTGCGGAATAGGAACGATTTCGTTGTTTTTGGCGCAGAAGGCGAAGCAGGTGTATGGGGTGGAGATTGTGGCGCCTGCGATTGAGGACGCCCGGAATAATGCGAAGATAAATGGGATTGAGAATGTGGAGTTTTTTGTGGGGAAGGCGGAGGAAGTGCTGCCGGAATTTTATGAGAAGGGGATGAGGAGTGATAAGGGGAGAACGGAGGGAGGAAATAAGGGGGCTGAGGAAAAAGGATTGGGGGATAGGGAGCAAGAGGGAGATAAAGTGAAACGAGAGGAGATGCTGCATCCGGATGTGATTGTGGTAGACCCGCCGCGGAAGGGCTGTGATGAGAAGTGTTTAGAGACGATTGTGAAGATGAAGCCGGAGCGGGTGGTGTATGTAAGCTGTGATTCGGCGACGTTGGCGAGAGATTTGAAATTTTTGTGCGAGTGGGGGTATGAGGTGAAGAAGGTGCAGCCGGTGGATATGTTTCCGCATACCGGGCATGTGGAGACTATTGTGTTGATACAAAGGAAAGACTTGTAGAAATCCTTTATTTTAGGCACTTGGCGAAGCATTTCGTGTTCTCATCAGAGGGTAAAAATAGCCGTAATAAACACCTCAAAAACTATTTTGACGTTTCAGCGGTTGTTGATATCGGGTGTGGGAACACAAACGGAAATTAAAGGTTTTCCGCAATTAACGTGTCTATGTAGTGTACATTTTGTTGATAAAATATAGGCAACAGGTTCTTAGAAATTGAATGTGATAGGCGTATCATTAGAGATAGTGGTACGCTTATTGTAATTTTGTATATTAGCATAGTTTAGAAGTGAAAGATGGTTTTTGGATAATGTTAAAGTGATGTAATGTTATTTACGGGTGTAGGAAAAAATAATTTGATGTGGTAAAATAAAGATGATAGAGAGATTGTGGAGATATAATTACGAAAAGCATTTTAGAAGTAAAATATGGAACTGAATTTGTGCCATATGAAATATAGTAAAGAAGATGATAGATAGAGGGTATTACGTTATTTTATGTTATTACAAATATAGCAAGGATTAAGTTAAGGCAGAAGGAGATTGTATGAATAAATTATTTATTTTATCAGGTGCATCTGGTGCGGGAAAATCCACACTATTGGATAGATTAGTTAAAGAAAGAATTTGTAATGCGGCGGTTAAGTATTCTGAAAGAAAAAGGTTTAATACAGTGGATGATGTATTTACTGTTGAAAATCTAAATGATTCTCAATTGGATTGTGATATAATTTATACAATGTATGGCAATAGATATGGATTTAGTACAAAAAAGCTACGTACTCAATTAAATGAAGGAAATTTAATATTAATTACAAATGATAAGTTGACTATTAAAAAATTAAAAGAATTTTTCCCGCAACAAGTAGTGGTAATTTATATTGTTTCCGACATCAATAAAACCTTATTAAGACAAATATATATGAAACGTCATGGTTTTCCAACAATAAAGAGTATAGAAGTTTCGCTTTTAGAACAGCTCAAAAAAGCTGAACAAATGGTTTTGCAAGATGATGGAGAAACATTTATTCAATGCATGGAAAAGATGAATGAATTGATAGATAGTATTGTTCTTAAAGAAGAAGAATTTAGATTACGGCTTGATAGCATTAAGCACCAAGAAAAATTATATTCATTGGATTTATTCACATATGATTACACAGTTTTGAATTTATATTCAAGCAATATGTCAACTATACATGCAACGAAATCTGCATTTGAGCAACTAAAAAGGATTATAGGTAAAGAAATGGGGGAAGAAAATGAGTAGTTTTATTTCGTTTATGGTTGGTGTTGCTAGTTCGTTAGCTGCTTCATATATTTTATATTTAGTTGGGTTTTTCTCAAAAATAGTTCCGCCAAAGTTTAGGAAGAGTTTTGACAAAGAATTTAAAAATCAAAAGAAAGCACTTAAATCAATCAGAAGAGATGCAAAAAAATCTGATATGATGCGAGTCATAGCGATGAAGGGAGATACATTTTCTTATCCAGGTGATTCTGGAGATTTGCGTGATTTATTAATTCATGGACCAGGCAAACAGAAGTATTTAATTTCTAGTCCCGATAATCCTTATGTTGTTCAGCGGGGAATAGAATTAAATAATAATAATCTAAAAAAAGGTATAGAAAATTCTATTGGAAATTTTGAGGAGATAATTAATAAAAATCCAAATATTAAATTAAGAAAACATAATGAGATATTGAGATTTAGATTAATTATTTTTGATAGTAGCCTTTACTTATCATTTCAATCAACAAACACGCCTGGAAAGTTAAGTCCAATGCAAAGATATATAAAACCAAGTTCAGGATATTCAGCATTGGAAGCGTACTTTGAAGATTTATGGAAAAAATATGGAGGGGCAGACTAATATCGGTTAAATGGGAGTTATATTAAACAATAAATAAAATTTTTAAATTTGATAGCATTACATATTTTTCATATTGAAATTGAAAAGAGGTGGATATGTTTGGGCGTAATGTGCATGTGGAGACGGTTGTAATGCTTTTCCACAAAAAAAACGACAGCGTAATCAACGTAAAAGTGGAGTTTGGCGAGAGCGAGGGTAAAGTACCACTTGATAATATCGCTAAGAGAGCGGAAGCGTACAAGCCGAAAGCGAGAGTAACCTACAAGAAGATACAGGAGTACATAGAAGCGAAGTATGGATTCAAGGTACATACCACATATATCGCAGAGGTGAAGAAGGAGTTGGGACTACCGATGTACGATGCTCCTAATGCGGTAGAAGAATTGAAGCAACCGAGGAAGCATCCGACACCAGAGAAAGTAGAAGCTATAAAGGATGCGTTGAAATATTTTGATATAGTAAAATAATACAAATAAGGAAGTGGAGGACGGTTTTATGGAATCAAAGTTGAAGTTATTTGAAATAACCAATCTTTTTAATCAGTTCAATGTAAGTCTACCATTAGATGAAAAAGTAAATATATTTTTAGGTGAAAATGGTATGGGAAAAACTACTATTTTGAATTGCTTGTATTATGTATTGAGCGGAAATATTGAAAAGTTAAATAATATAATTTTTGATAGTATTTCATTAACATTTGTTGATGGCGAAAAATTTAGTATTGATCATAATGATATTTCATCATATGTAGAAGACTATATGTATGGTAATCCACCATATAGAAGGCGTAAAGTACAATTTGAAAGTTTATTTACGATAAAAGAATTAGAAAATATAAGTAAATTGCTTAGGGACGGAGCGAATGAGGAGGAATTAAAGAAATATTATTTTAGAGTAAGTGATGTGTTTGGCATGTCACCATCTATGGCTCGACGAGAGTTAGAGCGATATATTGTGCAACAATTTCAAAAAAATATGACTACAAAAGCGGACTTTAATAAGGTGATTACATTTAAAAAAAACGTAAGTGAAAAAATCGATGAGGAGATTTTATATTTTCCTACATATAGAAGAATTGAAGAGGATATGTCTAATTTAGGTATTGATATAGAAAAAGACCGTGTGAAAAGTAGACTTATACAGTTTGGAATGACGGATGTAGAGAAAAACATAGAAGCGCTTTTACAGACGATAAAGTCGGTTGCAATTACAGGTTTTGCAAAAATGACAGGAGTCCTTTTAAAACAATATTTAAATGGTGAATTATCTGATGTTGAGAATTATAAAGTTGAACAAAATAAATTGGTTATTGCTTTGGCAAGAATAGGAGACGAAATAGAGGAACAGGACAAACAAAGAATCATTGAATTAGTGAATAGTTTAGATATCTATAATCGTGAAAATAGGTATCTTTTAAACCTGATTAAAAATTTGATAGATAGTTATGAACGGCAAAATAAGTACGATGAAAGCGTAAAGACATTTGCTTCAATATGTAACAATTATTTGAATGGCAAGAAATATATATACGATGAAACCAATGTAAAACTAGGAATTTACAAAGAAAAAACAAAGAAACCAATTAGTATTCAAAACTTATCATCAGGTGAGAAACAAATCATATCAGTTTTTTCAAAATTATATATTGAAAATATAGAAAATTGTATTATCTTGTTTGACGAACCAGAATTATCGTTGTCTATAAAGTGGCAGAATATGTTTCTTCCAGATGTCGTTAATTCTGGAAAGTGCTCAACTTTAATAGCGGTAACACACTCTCCTTTTATTTTTGATAATGAATTTGATGATTTAGCAAAGGATATGGGAAGTTGTTTATCTGAGAATGAATGAGGGAGAAAAAATATGGATATACAAAAGGTTAAAGATGCAAGAAACAAGGGCGTGGTGGCTTTTTCACGGTATTGTCAAGAGAAAAAGAAATACAAAGACTATTTGTTTTGTTTTTTTGAGGGAGAAGATGCAAAATACTATTTCCCACGAATAGAAAAGTATAGTGGCTATGAATATAACAAAATAATTCATTATAATTGTGGTGGAAAAAAGGGAGTATTGAAAGCATTGAATCTTGTTGAAAAAAATAGAGATGAAATTTTTGTCGAAAAGGCATTTTTTATTGATAGTGATTATGATACGACACAATATAATAATGATTTATTATATCAAACGCCATGCTATTCTATAGAAAACTTTTACACAAGTAAGGAAGCTTTTTCTAAGATGTTAAATAGAGAGTTTGGAATTAATACAACAGAAAAAGATTTCTTAAAATGTTGCTCTGACTATTCAAAAAGACAGCAAGAATTTCATAATAAAACTATCTATATAAATTCATGGTTGGCATGTCAGAGATTGCAAGAAGAAACTGCGGAAAGCCCCAAAATAGTTTTATCTGACTTTAAAATTTCTAAATTATTTTTAGAGTTATCGATTGACAGTATTGTTTGCAAAGAGGAAATAAATCGTGAAAAATTAAAAGAATTGTTTCCTGATTCAAGAAATGTAGAAGAAAGTGAGATTGAAGAAAAAATGAATTATTTTAAAAATGGTAACATGGGGCAGTGGTTTAGAGGAAAATTTGAAGTAGAATTTTTGAAAAAAATTATTGATTCACTGAAAATGAAAAATAAAACAGGAGAATATTTCTCAAAAAAATATACATCTGTACATATTGATCCTAATGTTAATATATTATCAATTTTGCAGGATTATGCGGATACTCCACAAAGTTTAATTGATTTTTTAAAACAATATCAGGTTGCATAGTGCTTTCTTTTTTGGTTTATTGGCAAGCAGTCTAAATATATTGCTCGTAATTTTGTGGGAAAAGGGTTGTACGAACGGTATCGGTATTACACAAATATTGCTGATATTCCCGTAAATTTGTGGGGATATGTTTCAATTTGGTACTTATGTGGAGACGGTAGTATTGATGTCAAAGGTACAACAATAAATGGAATAATATGGAAAATAGACATTAAATAAAAGGATGTAGAAAAACGAAGAAGCGGTTTGTGCAGGGGGAAGCAAATTGACAAAGAGAAATAAAATATGCCAGTACGTAAAATATTGTCAATAAATGGTCTCGAATAGAGAATCCCACTGCAACCGTAAAAGTTGAAACAAAAAATGGAGATATAGAGGTGATTCGGTAAAGAAGTTTTTCTGCCGTCTACTATATTGCAAAGTTGTCTGTAACAGCAGAAATCATTGTTTCTGATAGTAAAAACGAAACCAATGTGATAAAATATACATAAAATCCGACAAAAGGAGAACGTACATATGCCTACAATTTTTTTAAGCCACACAAGTATTGATAAGCCATTTGTCGAGAAACTGGCAAAGGATTTAGAAAACATTGGAATCAATGTCTGGTACGACAAGTATGAGATAAAAGTAGGAGAATCTATTCTCTGGAAAATCGACGAGGGTATCCGGGAATCAGAATATCTTGGAATTGTCATATCGAAAGAAGCGTTGAAGTCAGAATGGGTAAAGACGGAGATTTCCGCCGCATGGCAGAAGCAGGTAGAGCAAAAAGGAAACTTTGTATTGCCGATTTATTACCGTGAGTGCGAAATGCCTTTGTTTTTGCAAGGAATTAAGTATGCGGATTTCCGGGTTGATTATAAGCAGGGACTTAGCGACCTGGTAAAAGTTTTTGGAATCAAAGATTTGGAGGCAATTACGGAGGACAACTGGCGTACCTTTGCCAGAAGTAAAAAAAGTAACTGGCAGGAATTTCGGGATAGAGAATTTAGTGAGCTGATAACACGGGTCTGCAAAATAGGAAGAGAGTATAATTTTAACGTATGGGTAGGAAGAAGCGGAAATCCGTATTCATTCGTTATTAACGGATGGATTTCCAGAGAAAAAAAGCTGGCGGTAAGTGTCCGTATGAATCCTGCTAAGTCGTATCGGTATATGGCAACTGATACCAATGAATGGAACCCTAATAACATTTCCAAGAAAGAGTATCAGACAGAAATTGGCAGTACGGTAAATGAAGTAGAAGAATATCTGTGCAGACGCGTGCAGGATTTTGTAGCGCAATATGGGAAGCCAACAGAGGAGCCATATTTTTTTACAGAAAAGAAACCGGATATGGAAAATGCCTTGGAAAGAATCATGGAGGTTTTAAAGAGCAATAATTGGGACAAGGATGCTGAAATATGGTGAAGATATATGTAGATGCCGATGCCTGCCCGGTAGTCAGCATCGTAGAAAAGTTAGCAAAGAAATATGATTTACCGGTTACACTGCTGTGTGATACGAATCATGTATTACATTCCGACTACAGTGAGATAAAGGTAATTGGAGCAGGGGCAGATGCGGTAGATTACGCCCTTGTCAATATGTGCCACAAGGGAGATATTGTGGTATCTCAGGATTACGGAGTAGCAGCGATGGTGCTTGGCAAAGGAGCCTATGCCATTCATCAATCCGGCAAATGGTATACCAATGAGAATATCGACCAGATGCTTATGGAGCGTCATATGAACAAGAAAGCAAGAAGAGCTTCCGGCAAGAATCATTTAAAAGGACCAAAAAAGAGAACGGAAGAAGACGACGAAAGATTTGCCGCTTCTTTTGAAAAATTAATCATGCAGATTTTATAAACAAACGAATGACTTGACATCTAATTCTTACTGTTGTAATATTTAGGAAAGCATGAAACATACAGCGAAGTAAATTTTTTTACACTAAAATCTTACAAATGTAATAGTTAAAAGAGGAATGATTTACAATGTTCAGAAAACAACGATTAGCAGTTTTGCTTTTCCTGCTGCTTAGCGTTTCAGGGTGCAGCGATAAGTCACAGGAAAACTTATATAACACAAATAAGTTACAAGAATCGTCACAAAACATAGAAGATAACAGGAAAGAACAGCCCCAGAGACCAAACGGAATGGAAGATGTACAAGCGATTGCAAAAACCTGCCAGGATATTCAAAAAGCAGCAGTAGAGCATGAGGCATTGGGTGATTTCGAGGTGATGCAAAACATCATAAATCGGCTTGGCCAACAGGGATATGCTGCTGTTGATTGCGAAAATCAGATTGATATGGCTGGTGCAGAGCAGGTGGAGGAATTTTGCAGGCAGGTGGAGGCAAAGGAAACGGCGGATATAACAATTATAGTGATTTCCTACGATGGTGGTTTTAAAAAGTATGATTTGACCACAAAGGAGGGATGTGTGAATATTACAGAAGGATATTACACATATAAAAACGGTTCTCTGGAGAGTTTAAGCACAACAAGTTATCCGGCATATTCATGGCGGTATACAGAGGAAGGCTATTTGTTTTTTGAACAATATCATATGCCCGGATTTGATGGACCATCCGGGCACACAGCTATTCGGGTGCAGCCTTTGGATGAGACATGCCGGGAACTGAACCGGAAATATATGCTTCCAATCGGTTATGAATGTAATAATATGTTTCTTTTAAACTGGAATGAAAATAATTTTGGAAATTTGAACTTTTATGACTTGTTTGATGTCCTGTATCCGGAAGTATATGGACAGCCCCTTCCTTATGTTGCAGATGAAAATTGTGGCGTGGGTGCAATTTATCGAATCCCAAGGGAGGAGTTTGAAAAGGTTATTATGTCACGCTTTCGTATTGATAGTGAGACTTTGCAGACAAAAACAACTTATTTTCCACAAGATGAAAGTTATGAGTACAGACCAAGAGGACTGTATGATTGTGAGCCACCAAGTTATCCATATCCGGAGGTCGTGGGCTATAAAGAAAACAACGATAACACACTAACGCTTACGGTCAATGTAGTATATCCGGATAATAATACATCCAAGGTATATGCTCATGAGGTAGTGGTCCGCCCCTTGGCAGACGGAAGTTTTCAGTATGTATCGAATCAGGTGATTCCCTCAGAAAATAATCAGCAGGAATCATGGCATATAAACCGCCTGACAAAGGAAGAATGGGAGGCCTTTTACGGAGGAGCAGAGTAATGGAGACTGCAAAATATTTTTTCAAAAAATATGGAAAGCTTCTTTTTCTCCTGCTGTTGGTGATGACCGCCGGAGCAGTATATTTGAGACAACAAGGAATGGAAGGAAAAAATAGTTCAGGAGAAAGAAATGAGTCATTCGAGGAAAGCACTAAAAAAAACAGCAGGAATGAAGAAGCATTTGAAAAAGCATCTGAAAAAGAATATGATCTCCCTGTGGATGAGGGGGAAAGAGAAGAGGCAGAAGCAGATTGCAAGAGTGTGATGGGACTTATTTCAGACATCTATGAGCACGCAGAAAAAGGCAATGCGTCAAATGTTGTCATTTCGAAAGAAGCACTTCATCAGATGGTGGAAGTGATTAAGAAAACCGAGCGCCCGGTTACTGCCATAGAAACGTATTCCAACATGGAAAATTATGAGAAAGTGGAAGCGTTCCTAACGACCTGCAAAACCGGCAAAAGTGATTCCATTATCATCTATAAAATTCGTTCCGATGGTGGCATTGGAAGGGAAAAATATATTTTTGACGGAACCGATATGTATGTTTTAACAGCAAGCGCTTCGTGGAATCAAGAGAACAAACCGGCAATTACATATATTTCTTACAACAGAATCAAAGCATGGCAGTATACCGAGAAAGGGTGGTTTTGCTACGAATTGTGCGTCCCGGAATTTCCGGAGGTTACTGAGGTGGTGGATGGAAGCAGTATGCTTCGGGTAAAACCGATGAATCCGGAGTATCGCGAGATTTCAGAAAAATACTTACTGCCATTAGGGTATCAGGGAAACAATCTTTTGTGTTCTAACTGGAATAAAGAAAATATGGATGCTTTGGATTATAATGGTATGTTTGAATATTTATATCAGATGAAATATCAGGAAAAGTTTCCGTCAGAAAACTATCCCAACGGAATTCCAAAGGAGGAGTTTGAAAATCTAATCATGGAATATCTTCCTATAACATCAGAGCAGATAAGAAAGTATGCTGCATTTGACGAAGAGAATCAGGCTTATATCTGGGAGACATTAGGGTGTGCCAACTACGCGCCCACCTATTTTGGAACCTCGGTGCCGGAGGTCACGGATATAAAAGAGAATGAGGATGGTACTGTTACCTTAACGGTAGATGCGGTATGTGAAATGACTTTATACAACCAGGCAGTGATTACCCATGAGCTTACCATTCGGTTTTTCGAGGATGGCAGCTTTCAATATGTAGGAAATAAAATCTTAGGCGATGGATTACAGAAGATACCGGAATATCAATACCGCAGAAAGCAGTAATACTGACAAATGTAATATCAAAATATAGATGGAATAAAACCTTTCTATATGCTACAATGAAAATATAAAATAGAAAGATAAATTGGAATTTGCGGAGGTATTTGTTAAGGTGAAAAAAACTTGTATTACATTTCAAATGATACTTTTAATATGGTTTTTTCTTGATATGGTAGGAGTTTCATTTGGAAAAAATTGTTTAGTAACTCAATCATATAAAGATGACGGAGTATTCTTTCTTGTCTATTTTGTTTCTGTAATATTGTTTATCACAAAAGATAAGATTGGAAAATGGCTTGTTATTATCTGGACTTCATTATGGTTTATGGTACAGTTCTTATGTCACGAATGGTACACTATTTTTAATGATGGAATTGCGGGGACTTTAGAAGGAAAAATAGAATACTTTTCAGGAACAATGCAATGGCTTACCGTTCAAGGAAAATATATTCCCGATATATATCACACGATTTTGCATATTCTTATTTTGATGGTCATTATAAGTACATTTATATTCATTAAAAGGAGCACAGCCAAGAAACAATAAAATTCCAGTTTGCCGAGGTAAATAAGAAATGGACTACGATACATTTAAACTAATACATAGCGAATTGATTATGTCTGTTCAATATATAGAGCAGGACTTGAAGTTGATATATTCTATTCTCAAAGATGGAGAGTTTTATGATAATTATTCCAATGTTGAAAACTTTCCTTTAGGAAAGCTACTCAAAAGTCTTCATGAAATGGATCAGGAATTAGGTTACTCAAAAATCAAAGAGAACGACTATGAGTTATTGAATAAGATTCGAGAAATACGTAATTACTGGTGTCATCAGTGCTACATTGATTTTCATTATATTGAAGATCCACAGGCGCACGAAAAGGCTTTTCAAAAGGTAGCTGTCAGATTGAGTGAAGATGAATTGCGTGTTTATAAATTGCAACAGAAGATAGAGAAGCTTCGTAAAAGTGTTGAAAAGAAGCATAGGCATAAAAAGAGAATTCAATAACTTCTGGTTTATCAAGTATACAGTAAAACGAACCAACCAATCAAAAAGCATTATTCGGATGAAACGATTTAACCCTGCTCAAAATAAAATAATTTCATTCGAAGAATCGGCAATTTATATTTTTTTACCATAAAATCTTACAAATGTAATATTAAGAAACTACATAAGCACAAAGTAAGAATAATCATGAATTGAAAAAGAAAGGAAAAGCCATGAAAAGAAAAAGTATAAGACGTGCCAAACAACAGAAAAAAATAATCATAGGTGGTACAGCCTTTGGTCTCCTGTTATTGTTATCTCTTGCACTCTTAATCCTTTCCAACAAAATAGGACCCGTTATGGAACAAATACAGGGAAAGCCCAAAGAAGCGGATAAGCCAGACAAGCTGCTAGAGCAATACTATTCCTATCTGGAGGAAGGAAAATATGAAAAGATGTATCAGATGTTGGATGAAGAAAGCAAAGCCAATATTTCCAGCCAGGATTTTATTTCCAGAAATCAAAAGATTTATGAGGGAATAGAAGCGCAGAACATCAATGTAAAAATAACCAATGTGGAGGAAAGCAGCAAAGAGGAAACGCTTGTAACATATGATGTAAAGATGGATACGCTGGCAGGTGAGATTTCCTTTTCCAATCAGACGGTATTTAAAACCAGTGAACAGGATGCGCATCCATATGTTTTAGCGTGGAATGACAGCATGATTTTCCCGGAACTGACCGCCACTGATAAAGTGCGGGTATCTACGGAAGAGGCAAAGCGTGGACAGATACTAGACAGAAATGGTGTGGTTCTGGCAGGCGAAGGAACCGCTTCTTCTGTTGGACTTGTGCCCGGAAAAATGAACGAAGACAGTACCAAAGACATTGAAAAACTATCAGAAATTCTGGGAGTATCTCAAGAAAGCATACAGAAAAAGCTGGAAGCTTCCTGGGTAAAAAGTGATTCCTTTGTACCAATAAAAACAGTGGAAAAGCTGACCCAGTTAGAACAAATGACAGAGGAACCAGACGAAAATGTGACCCGGAAAGTAGAGCGGGACGCGGCTCTTTTATCAATACCGGGCGTCATGATTTCTGACACCGAGGTGCGACAATATCCATTAGGGATGGCAGGCGCACATTTAATCGGATATATGCAGAAGGTGACAGCAGAGGATTTAGAAGAGCATGAGGGAGAAGGGTACAATGAAAACAGCATGATTGGCAGAAGCGGAATAGAAAGCCTATATGAAAAGGAATTGAAAGGACAAAACGGATATAAGATTGTGGTGACCGATTCCGAAGGAAATACCAAGAGCGTACTGGCAAGTACCATAAAACAAGATGGAGCGGATATTCAGCTTACCATAGATGCGGATTTGCAAAAGAAAATATACGATACATTTTCCGAGGACAAGAGCTGCTCTGTGGCAATGAATCCATATACGGGAGAGGTTTTAGCCCTGGTAAGTACCCCCTCCTTTGACAATAATGACTTTATCTTAGGAATGTCTGAAGCGTTATGGAATTCCTTAAACGAAGATGAAAGACAGCCTCTTTATAACAGATTTCGACAGAAGCTGTGTCCGGGTTCATCCTTCAAACCAATTATTGCGGCAATCGGTTTGAAAACAGGAGCCATCGACCCGCAGAAGGATTATGGAAATGCAGGACTTCGCTGGCAGAAGGATAGCAGCTGGGGAGATTACCATGTAACAACGCTTCATGACTATGAGCCGGTGACCTTAGAAAATGCGCTCATTTATTCCGATAATATTTATTTTGCCAAAGCCGCATTAAAGATTGGAAAAGAAAACTTACAGGCAGGATTAGAGGAACTGGGATTTAACGAAAAACTTCCATTTGAAATTTCCGTAGCCCAGTCTCAGTATGCCAATACTGATGAGATTGCATCAGAAATTCAACTGGCAGACAGCGGATATGGACAGGGACAAATACTGGTAAACCCCATACACTTGGCGGTGTTGTATACAGGCTTTGCAAACAAAGGGAATGTAATGAAACCATATATTCTGTATCAGGAGGAAGCGCAAGGAGAAGTATGGTTAGAAGCAGCATATTTGCCAGAGCAGGCACAGCTGATTGAGAATGCTATGGAACAGGTAGTGCAGTCAGAGCATGGAACGGGGCATGGAGCATATCGTGAGGGCATTTCTCTGGCAGGAAAAACCGGAACAGCAGAAATAAAGCAGAGCAAAGACGACGAAACCGGAACAGAACTGGGGTGGTTCGGCATTTTTACAACGGATGAAAATGAGGAAAATCCTTTGTTGATTTTAAGTATGGTGGAAGATGTAAAGGGAAGAGGGGGAAGCGGTTATGTAGTGGAAAAGGATAGTCAGATTTTGGACGAGTGGTACCAGATAAAGGAGAGCGTGGTATCAGACTAAGGAGAGCGTGGTACCAGACTAAGGCGATACCTGATATGGAAAAAACAGCTTTGACTACTTTGCCTATTGACAAAGTAGGAAATTGGTGATAATATCCCAATAAAAGCTGGAACAAAAGATAAGTTTTTAAAGAAGGAAGCGTATACCATGAAGTTTTATAGCATAAACATTACAAAAGAGAATATGTGCTTTTGTCGAAAAATGGATTCCCGGGCATATGATGCGGCGGGGTGTGTTGGCATGCGTTGTTTCGCACCTGTGTGAATACTTGAATATAGCAAGTGTTGAGTCGTTACCCGGGAGCCGTGAGGTCCCGGGTTTTTTTATGGAAAAATATGGTATCACAACAGAGACATTAACAGAAATGAAGCATAAATATATGGTAGCAGGAAGGAGGGAGTCGTCATGAACTGGGAATTTATCATGGAATCTTTACCGTTATATCAAAAAGCCGCATGGCTGACCGTGAAAATCGGATTTGTCGGTGTTGCTATTTCTATTTTAATTGGATTACTCTGTGCAGCAGTCCAATATTACAGGGTACCGGTTTTAAGGCGTATGGTAGCAGTATACATAGAGCTTAGCAGAAATACGCCGTTACTGATTCAGCTTTTTTTCATTTATTATGGACTCCCTAAAATCGGGATTCAGACAGATGCGGCTCATTGTGGGATTGCCGGGCTGGCATTTTTGGGAGGAAGCTACATGGCGGAAGCCTTCCGAAGCGGTCTGGAGGCCATTGAGCCGGTGCAGTTAGAAAGTGCTTTAAGCCTTGGAATGAATCAATATCAGGCAATGCGGCATGTCATTTTGCCTCAGGCAGTCTCCATCAGTATTCCGGCATTTATGGCGAATGTGATATTTTTGTTGAAGGAGACCAGTGTATTCAGTGCAATCAGCTTGATGGATTTGATGTTTACGGCAAAGGATTTGATTGGTGTGTATTATAAAACCACAGAGAGCCTGTTTTTGCTGGTAGTTTTCTATCTGATGATTCTGCTGCCGGTATCCATACTTGGCAGTCTTCTGGAAAGGAGGCTGCGTTATGCCGGATTTGGGGCTTGATGTTTTATTAAAGGGGCAGAATATGGTGCGTCTGCTGGGCGGTCTGGGCGTGGCTCTGCGCATCAGTCTCCTGTCAGTGCTCATCAGTCTTCCGCTGGGAATCCTGATAGGAGTGGTTATGACGTGGAAAAATCCCGTAACCAAAGTGATTTTCAGGATTTACCTGGAATTTATTCGGATTATGCCCCAGATGGTGCTTTTGTTCCTGGTATATTTTGGTACCACAAGAGCCTTTGGCTGGGATTTGTCGGGAGAGACGGCTTCTATTATCGTTTTTTCCCTTTGGGGTACGGCAGAGATGAGCGACCTTGTAAGGGGCGCGCTCATCAGTATCCCGAAGCATCAATATGAGAGCGGTGCGGCACTGGCACTGGGAAAGGCGCAGATATATTTTTACATTATTATACCTCAGGCGCTGCGCCGTCTGATTCCGCTATCCATCAATCTCATTACCCGTATGATAAAAACAACCAGCCTGATTCTAATGATTGGAGTGGTGGAGGTCTTAAAGGTGGCACAGCAGATGATAGAGGCAAACCGAATGAGCAGTCCCAATGCGGCATTCGGTATTTATCTGGTGGTATTTCTGCTGTATTTTATAGCCTGCTGGCCCATCAGTTTGTTGGCAAAATATCTGGAAAAGAAATGGAGATGATATACATGGCAGAAGCATTACTTACGATTGAACATCTTACAAAACGATTTTATGATAATCTGGTTCTGGACGATTTGAGCCTGACCGTAAGGAAGGGAGAGGTCATTGTGGTAATTGGACCCAGTGGCTGTGGTAAAAGCACGCTTCTGCGCTGTATTAATGCGTTAGAGCCCATACAGGGAGGAACCATAAAGCTGCAGGATGAAGTGATTGACCCAAAGAGCAAATCCCTGCCGGAGCTTCGGCAGAAAATAGGCATGGTGTTTCAAAGCTATGAGCTATTTCCTCATTTGTCCGTGCTTAATAATATTGTGCTGGCGCCTATGAAGGTGCAGAAAAGGAAAAAAGAGGACATTACAGAAGAGGCATTGGAGCTGTTAGAGCGTGTCGGACTAAGAGAAAAGGCAGACAGCTTTCCGCGGGAGCTATCCGGGGGACAGAAGCAGAGAGCGGCGATTGTCCGTGCCTTGTGCATGCATCCGGAAATCTTATTGTTTGATGAAGTAACAGCAGCCCTTGACCCGGAGATGGTCCGCGAAGTATTAGAGGTCATGCTAAGGCTTGCCCAACAGGGCAGGACAATGATAATCGTAACCCACGAAATGCAGTTCGCCCGGGCGGTGGCAGACCGAATTATATTTCTTGATAAAGGAAAAATTATTGAGGATTCCACACCCCAGGATTTCTTTGAAGAACCAAAGACCCAGCGGGGAAAACAGTTTTTAAATACATTTACCTATCAGGCAGTGAAATCAAAGGAAGGAGAATTAGACTGAAAATGAAAAGTTTTAAGAAAATAAGGACACGAAACATAACGGTGCTTACTGCTGTTTTGATGTTTGCATTTATGGTGACAGCATGCGGCAGTTCAAAAGATGAGACAAAGGCAGTACAGGGTTCCGGAGAGGCTTACCGTACATTAGACGAAATAAAGGAATCCGGAACCATTAATATCGGTGTTTTTTCTGATAAAAATCCGTTTGGTTATGTAGACGAAAACGGGGAATATCAGGGCTACGATGTTTACTTTGCAAAGCGTCTTGCGCAGGATTTAGGGGTGAAAATAAATTTCATTTCTACCGAAGCCGCAAACCGTATTGAATATTTACAGACTGGAAAGGTAGATATTATTCTGGCAAACTTCACCGTAACAGAGGAACGGGCACAGGAGGTTGACTTTGCACTTCCGTACATGAATGTTTCCCTTGGGGTAGTATCTCCTAATAGTAATGTCATTGAAAGCCTTGACGACCTTGGAAGTGATAAACAGGTCATTGTCATTTCCGGAACCACTGCAGAGACCTATCTTATGAAGAACTACCCGGATATTCCATTGCAGAAATATGATTCCTATGCTACTGCGAAAAATGCGCTGGAAAATGGAAATGGCGCAGCCTGGGCAAATGATAATACAGAAGTTCTTGCATTTGCACAGCAAAATAAAGACTTCACGGTAGGAATTCCAACGCTGGGAAGTCAGGATAAAATTGCGCCGGCAGTATCGAAAGGAAATACCACCCTCTTAGAGTGGATTAATGCAGAAATTGAGGCTTTGGCACAGGAGCAGTTCTTCCATGCAGATTATGAAGCAACCCTGGCAGATACCTATGGTCTTGACTATGAAGACAGCCTGGTTGTGGAGGGCGGAAAGTGACATGATAAGATTTGAACACGTCAGCAAACATTTTGAAACAAAGAGTACGAAGGTTCAGGCAATCACAGATGTAAATCTGGAGATTCAAAAGGGGGAGATATTCGGGATTATTGGATTTTCAGGAGCCGGAAAATCTACCCTTGTCAGATGCATCAATTTGCTGGAAAGACCGGAAGAGGGAGCAGTTTTTTTTAAGGATGTTAATCTTATGAAAATCAGTAAGGAAGAGCTTCGCAGGCAGCGGCAGAAAATGGGTATGATTTTTCAGCAGTTCAATCTTTTTCAGCAGAGGAATGTAATAGACAATATCTGCTATCCCCTTGAGATTGCAGGCGTGAGTAAGCAGGACAGGATAAAACGTGCCAGAGAGCTGTTAGCGTTGGTAGACCTGACAGAGAAGGAAAAATCTTATCCGGCGCAGTTGTCGGGTGGGCAGAAACAGAGGGTGGCAATCGCAAGAGCCCTTGCTACCAATCCCGAGGTCCTTCTCTGCGATGAGGCTACCAGCGCGCTGGACCCCATTACCACCAGGTCCATATTGGAGCTGTTAAAGAAAATTAATACAGGCTACGGTGTTACCATCGTTGTGATTACCCACGAATTGAAGGTTGCAGAGCAGATTTGCGACAGAGTGGCAGTCATGAGCCAGGGTAAGATTGCAGAGCTTGGAACGGTGAAAGAGATATTTTCGAATCCAAAATCAGAGACAGCCAGAAAGCTGATATATTTTGAAGAAGGAGGAAGTACGCGGTGAGCCAGGAAATGCTTCAGTTATTAGGAACAGGAATCATTGAGACACTTTATATGACAATTCTTTCCACCGCAATCGCCTATGTGATTGGAATCCCCTTAGGTGTACTGATATTTATTACAGATGGAAAGGGAATCTGTAGAAATCGTGTAGTAAATACCGTAGTTGGACTTGCTATTAATCTGGTAAGGTCTGTTCCGTTTCTTATCTTGCTTGTAGCGATTCTGCCCTTTACAAGAATGATTGTTGGGACAACCATTGGTTCAACGGCAACGATAGTACCACTGGTTTTGGCGGCGGCGCCTTATGTGGCAAGAATGGTGGAGTCCTCTCTCAAGGAAGTGGACAGCGGAGTGATAGAGGCTGCTCATGCCATGGGCTCCTCCCCGCTTCAAATTATCTGTAAGGTATTATTGCCGGAAGCAAAACCGTCGTTACTGGTAGGAGGCACCATTTCCTTAGCTACCATCCTTGGATATTCCGCTATGGCAGGCTTTGTGGGCGGCGGCGGACTTGGCGCTATTGCCATCAATTATGGATATTATCGGTATGATGGAAAAACCATGTTCGTTACGGTTATTTTATTAGTGGTGATTGTGCAGATTTTTCAGGAAATAGGAATACGTCTTGTAAACAAAATAGATAAGAGAATGAAATAAAATTGCGAATGAGTAAAAAATCAGCTTAGAGTATCAGTGAAACAATCAAGTGAAAAGGAGCGCGCAGAGTGAAAAAGAAATTACTTGCATCAGCATTAATATTAATTGGAATAGTGATATTGGGAAGCCTTACCGGATGTGGAAGCACAAAAGATTCCACCGCACAGGATAAGACCATTACGGTGGGCGCAGGCATCACGCCTCATTCGGAAATTTTAGAAGTGGTAAAAGAGGAGCTTGCAGAGGAAGGATATGACCTTAAAATTGTAGAATACAATGATTATATTCTTCCAAATACTGCCTTAGAGGACGGTGAGTTGGATGCAAATTATTTCCAGCATCAGCCCTATCTGGATAATTTTAATGCAGAAAAAGGAACACACCTGGTCAATGTGGCGGATGTCCATTTTGAACCACTGGGAATTTATGCAGGAAAAACGAAAAGCCTGGACGAGCTGCAGGAAGGGGCAACCGTTGCAGTACCAAACGATACGACAAATGAGGCAAGAGCACTGCTTTTGCTGGAGCAGGAAGGCTTAATTACGTTGAAAAAGAATGCGGGGCTGAAAGCGACTGTGCTTGATATCGAAGAAAATCCATTGAATTTACAAATTAATGAGCTTGAGGCGGCACAGGTGGCGAGAGCCATCAATGATGTTGATATCGCCTGCATCAATGGCAATTATGCGCTGGATGCGAAATTAGATGCAGCCATTGCTACAGAATCAGCAGAGTCTCAGGTGGCGGAGACTTATACAAACATCATTGCAGTAAGAGAAGGAGAAGAGGATAGCGCAAAGACCAAGGCGCTGGTAAAGGCGATTTTATCGGACAAGGTGAGAGATTTTATTAATGAAGAATACAATGGGGCTGTAGTGCCGATGTTTTAAAGAACCGATGTTTTAATTAAGAAGGGAAAGGCTGGCATATATTGACAATAAACTTCTAATAATTGTATAATGTTTCATAGTGATTTCAATGTAAGTTTACGAGAGCCTGATATATGAACGGAGGAAAAGAAAGTGGCATTTTTGGATGATTTTGGAAAGAAAATATCACAGGCAAGTCAGTCCACATTGCAAAAGACAAGGGATATGGCAGATGTAGCCAAGATTAATATGCAGATATCGGATGAAGAGAAGAAGATTAATGATGTATATCTTCAAATCGGTAAGTTGTATATGGAGTTACATGCATCAGACAGCGAAGAGGCATTTAAGGAAATGGTACAGACAATTACAGATGCCCGGAGTAAGATAAAAGAGTACGAGGTACAGATTCAGGTGTTAAAGGGCGTTGTGCGCTGTGAAAAGTGTGGTGCAGAGGTTTCCAAAGAAGCAGCCTTTTGTCCGGCTTGTGGGATGAAAATGCCTGAAATTGTTCAGGAAGAAGCAGTGCAAGAGGAAGCAGCTGCGCAGGAGGCAGAACCTGTTGTGGAAAAGAAATGCACCAACTGCGGCACTGTGCTTGGACATGATGCACTGTTTTGTTCCGAGTGCGGAACCAAGGTTTCGTAAGTTTTGTTTACATTATTTGTAAAAATATTATACATAAACGAGGAGGTTCGTTATGCAAAAAACGAAATTAGGAGTTTCAGTAGGGTTATTGGGCGCAGCAGTATATTTTAGCGCAGCATTCGGAGGATATGTTGCAATGTTTTTAGTTGCAGGATATGTTCTGTTATTTGAGGAAAACGAATGGCTGAAGAAGGCGGCTGTGAAGGCTGTTGCATTGATGATTGCCGTGGGAGTATTGAATACTGCTATCGGATTGATTCCGGATGTACTTAATTGGCTTTCCAGTTTCCTGTCAATCTTTGATACCTATATTTCAGTAGGTAAAGTAAGTTCTTTTTTTGACTCTATTATAGGAGCAATTAGTATTATCAGAACTGTGTTCTTCCTGATTTTAGGTGTGAAAGCATTGAATCAGGGAACCATAAATGTTCCGGTGGTTGATAACCTGATTAATAAGTACATGAACTAGTTGGAAGGGAAAGGGGTGAGGACTTCATGTGTCTTCACCTTATTCTTGACTTTTAAATCTTACAGATGTAATATATAAGAGCTGGAAATGGCTTAGAAAAAATCTATTAGTACCGGATAGAAAAGAGAGCATGAGGCAGAAAGGAGTTTTTAGATGAAAAAAGCAATCATTATTTTATTGAATGTTATTCTTTTTGGAGCATTGATTTTATTTGCAGGGAGTATTTGTGCGACCAAAATAGTGGCATATACAATTACGCAGGAAATAACAGGAAATGTGGAATCACAGCGAATGATAGATGTGGTAATGGATGCATTCCCGGAGGCTTCCCCGGACCAGCTTTTACAAGTGCAGGAAGCATTAAAGGATAGTCCTGCAATCGAAGAGATTACAACAAAATATATTGACGAAATTGCAGCAGCAGCGGCTTCAGGGGAAGAACTAAAGCTTCCGGAGATAAAAGAGGACATGAATACGCTGCTTGAAGAAAACATGTCAATTATTGAAGAAAATTTAGGAAAGGAACTTACACAGGAACAGAGACAGGCCTTAAGCAAAAAGGTGGAAGAGAAAAGTGATGATGTACAAAACAGTTTAAGTGCAGCAACCCAGTCTATCATGTACGAAATAAGTGGAGGAAGAGCAGTTATTTTAAAGGCATATCATACCGTTACTTCTACTGCATTTCAGGCAGGCTGTGGAATTGTAGTGTTTGCACTGCTTGTGCTGATAAGTTTCTTAAAGCGGTCTCCGGTGAAAGCCATGTTGGGCGTTGGGATTTCCTTTTTGTTATCAGGAATCTGTCTTACACTCCTGATACCTTACGTTGCTTCCGGAATAGGGGGCGAAATTACCGACAGGCTGCTGGGACGTTATATGAATATTGATTTTTCTGACTTAAGAATCATCGGCGGAATCATCCTTGGAATAGGTGTTGTGATGGAATTGATTTACATTCTGGCAGGGAGAAGACGAAGAGATTCATTTGAGTATGACTGGAAATAAAAGTGGAAAAAGCAGAGGACAATATGAGAAAAGCAATATTATGTATCGCCCTGTTCTACATTTAAAATTATATCTACGTTGATGGGGTTTCATAATCAGGTGATAGATTCAGAGGAAAGCAAGTTGGGAAGTGCTGAGTTCTCATTATATAATTTATGTAGAAACATCACGAATTTATACAGGGAAGCTATCATATTAGAAAAGAAAATTCTCCTGAAATCAGGTTGATATTATAGACATATTATGATATGATTTGACTATAATATAAGCGGAGGTGTTTTGTATGGATGCGATTATCAGACCATCAGCTGATTTAAGAAATCATTATAATGAAATTTCAAAACAGTGCAGGGAAGAAAGAACTCCTGTGATTATTACAGTAAATGGCAGAGGTGATACAGCGGTTTTAGGACTTCAGGATTATTATCAGATGAAATCCGAACTGGAACTTTTGAGAAATCTCGCAGAAGCAGAAGACGATGTAAGAGAAGAACGGGTTGCACCAATGCAGAAAACATTTGATGATATCCGTGCCACACTTATGGCGAGGAAGAAAGGATGAAGTACAGCATTATAAGAACGGATAAAGCAGAGGAACAGTTAAGAGATATCATCTTCTATATAGCAGAGGATTCCGGTAGTGTAGAGGTAGCACTTGGCTATCTGGATAAATTGGAAAAAAACATTATGAATTTAGCGGATTTTCCATATACTGGAGTGAAACCAAGATATTCCATCCTGCGAAAACAGGGGTATCTTGTATTGAACGTGGAAAGGCATCTTGTCTTTTATAAGGTTGATGAGAAAAAGAAAATTGTTATCATTTATTCTGTCATGGACGGCAGAAGAGAATACCAAAACTTAATATAATTATGGAATAACCACTCAGCATATACATCAAATGAGCGAGCGTTTCTTCCGTAAGCTTACAAAGCAAATGTTGCGAGGCATCCATGTGCTAGTATATCCCCAGTTCCCGTAAAATATCTAATGTGATTTCACTTGCAGCCGAACCTCCCGCATCAGAAGCACTTCGGATATTTGTTGCAAAGAACCAGGTATTTTCAGCAGATTCCACATAACCGACGAACCATCCGTTGACCATTTCCCCATTGACCACTCCCGTTCCTGTTTTCCCATGCAAAGTGCCCTTGGTTGAAGAGGATAACAGCATGGCATCTTTTACCGCATCCATATTCTGTTGCTTAAAATCAAATTCATTGTTATATAATTTCTTTAATAATTCTACTTGTTCTATGGAGGAAATCTTAAGGGAAGATTCCATCCAGAAGTCAGATACCCCGCCGGAAAGATTCTGATTTCCGTAGTCGATGTTCTCATAGAACGCTTCCAATGTCTTTAATCCCACCGATTCATCCAGTTCTTGAAAATACCAGTTTACAGAATTCTGTAAGGCAGAGGAAAGCGTCTGGTTCTGATTCCATTCAGAAAAAGAATATTCCTGTCCATTCCATTCAAGGGTATTAGAATCAGGTGTGATGACCTCATGTTCCAATGCACACAAAGCGCTGTATATCTTGTAGGTAGAATCAGGAGAGACGCGCTCTGAAGCCATAGCCTCATTGTAAATCTGCCAGGAATCCGACGTTAAGTCATAGAGTACAAAGCACCCATCGTATCCCTGAAAAAGGGAAGACAAATCTTCAGAAAACGTATCCGCATTTTCGGTATGGGAGGCTGCTGGACTGTTATTTCCGGCATAAACAGATACCGGGAAGAACGCAGAGATTCCCACAAGCAGGACAGCCAGGAATAGGAAAATACATCTGCTCCTTCGACGTTCCCGTGTTGTTTCCGGATGATAAGAAGCAATATTTAAAATACGGCGTTTCAACTGCTTCCTGGTACCACCAATCCCGGAAGCAAAGGGAAAGGAAAAGCGGGAAATTTTTTCTGCATAATAAAGAAGCGTATTTCCATACTTCGTATAATCTTCTTTGGAAAGTAATTGTAAAACAGCAGAATCACAGGCAATTTCCCGGTCGCTGAACATCGTTTTTCTGGCATACCAGATAAGAGGATGGAACCAATATACGGCAACTGCAAGATTCATCAGCATATTTCCCAGTGCATCCTTACGCTTGTAGTGGGAAAGCTCATGCAAAAGCATATACCGCATATCTGTTTCCTTATAATCCGAAATGAGATGGAGCGGAAGATAAATGCGGGGATGAATGAGCCCGACCGTCACAGGTGATTTTAAAAATGCCGTACTATAAACAGGGATTTCCCGCGAAAGGCAAAGCTCCTGACAGCATTTAGAAAAAAGAGCGGCTACCCTTTCATTTTGTAAGGGAAGTGCGGACTGTTCCAACCGTAGGAATTTTATGCGGGAGCGTATTAGGAAAAACAGGATAGCAGCGATACCCAGAATCCATATTGCGCCAATCACATGGAAAAAGACGGAAGGAAAGTCCAGGGTAAGCTTATCCACGGAAATGGCAAAATCATTCATCCAGTGTAAAGAAGAACTGACCACAGTGTTGGAAGAGGGCGCACGCAAGGCATCGCCTTGAATTGTGAATATGGAAAAGAAATGAATGAACCATGTGGAAAGGTCAGTAAATCCGGTCAAGTGCAGTGGAAGAAACGGAACAATCAGTAATATCAGCAGCAGAAACCACAGTTTATACTGCATACGAGGGGAGAGATATTTGCGAAGTCCCCACTTTACCATAAAAAGAATAAGGGTAAACAGGCAGATAAAAACATTGCAGATGAGAAAACGGCTGATAAAGGCTGACAAGTTATTTTCCTCCTTTTTTGTTTTTCTTCTTCTCTTTCTTTTTCGGTTTTCCTAAGAGAAGTGAACGGAGCGTATCCAGTTCCTGCTCCGAAAGCGTATCATTTTCCAGATAAGAGGACACCATGGCAGTGATATCTCCATCGAAAAAACGTTTTAGAAAACTATTGCTTTCCTGACGTACATATTCGTTTTCCATGACAAGGGGAGTATAAACAAAGATGCGCCCCTGTTTTTCATAGGTAAGCGCCTGTTTGGTTACCAGACGTTTCAGCAGCGTCTGTATGGTCTTAGGGCTCCAGCTGGTGGTCTGGGTCAATCGTTCGGTTACTTCATTTGTATTGATAGGAGCGTATTTCCAGACGATTTTCATGACTTCATATTCCGCTTCCGATATCTGTGGTAAGGCTTTCATAAAGATTCCTCCTAAATCTTACATTTGTAATATAAATAGTATACATACTGGAGCGAAATTTGTCAATGCAAGAAAAGTATCCCATGCAGGAAGAGTGTCTCATGCGAAAAAAAGTTTCCTGTTGGTTGATTTTGTATCGAAAAGTATCGTGTTATTCCATTGATAAAAGAGCATGGAACACGTATACTTAAGCTATCAATCGGGAGGAGAGAAATCATGGATGTATTAAAAATTTCGGAAAATATTGTCCGTCTGCGGCACGAAAAAAAGATTACACAGGATGAACTGGCAGAATTTCTAGGTGTTACCAAAGCATCGGTTTCTAAGTGGGAAACAAAACAAAGCTTCCCGGATATTTTGTTATTGCCCCGGCTTGCTTCTTATTTTGACGTTACTGTGGATGAGCTGTTAGGATATGAACCTCAGCTTAGCAGGGAACAGATTCGGTGCAGTTATCATAGCTTGGCGGAGGATTTTGCAAAGAAACCCTTTGAAGAGGTAATGCAGGAAAGCGAAGCGCTGGTCAGAAAATATTATTCCTGCTATCCCTTTTTGCTGCAAATCTGTGTACTGTGGTTAAATCATTTTATGCTGGCAAAGGAACCGGCAAGGCAGAGGGAGATTTTAGAAGCGATAGCAGGTCTCTGTGAGCACATATTAGACGGGTGCAAAGAAATTGGAATCTGTAATGATGCAGTGGGAATAAAAGCAATGGTAGAGATTCAGTGCGGCAAGGCGCAGGATGTCATCGAGTCTCTGGAAGAAATATTGAATCCGACCCATATGGCGGAGGAAAAAGGAGGGATTCTGGTACAGGCATATATGATGTCGGGCGAGATGGAAAAGGCAGAGCGTTTTACCCAGATTGATATGTTTAAGAATCTGTTGAATCTGGTGGGAAATGGAATCCAGCTTATGATGATTCACGGTCAGAATCTGGAAAAATGTGAGAACATCATGGCGAGGATAGATTCTGTAATTACCGCCTTTGACATGGAAAAAATACATCCCAATTCCGTGGCGAATTATTACTATCAGGCAGCAGTAACCTATTGCATGCATGGGCAGGAACATAAGGCATATGAGCGTTTGGAATGTTTTGTCAGTCTGATAATCAGGATGCTTCAGGAAGGGATTGTTCTCCATGGAGATGCATTTTTTGATAAATTGGATTCCTGGTTTGAAGAACTGGACTTAGGAGCCCAGGGGGTACGGACAGGAAAGTTTGTAATGGAAAGTGCAGTTTCGGCATTGGAAAATCCGGTGTTTGAAGGATTGGAGCACAAGGAAAGACTTCATAATTTAAAAAAGAAACTGATTGCGGAAGGAGAACGCTTATGATTCAGGAGATATTACCATTTTTAATTCCACTTATTATTGTAGAAGCGATTTTATTGATTGTAACACTGCGGCACATTCTGACACATGAAAATTACAAAAGAGGAAACCGTGGGCTGTGGCTGGCTGTGACAATTATAGGAATGCAATTTTGGGGACCGATTTTATATTTTCTGTTAGGCAGGGAGGATTCATAAATGGATATGCTGAAAGTTTCCCACGTTTCTAAGAAATTTGGCAGTAATCGGATTATTGAGGATTTGAGTTTTGCGGTAAAAGAACATACGATTTATGGCTTTATCGGACAAAATGGAGCAGGAAAGACTACTACCATGAAAATGATTCTGGGATTGCTGGCTATGGATAGCGGCGAAATTCTTGTAAATGGCGAACCGGTAAACTATGGACAGAACAAGACAAACCAATACATTGGCTATTTGCCGGACGTGCCGGAATTTTATTCCTTTCTGACACCTATGGAATATCTGCTTTTGTGCGGAAAAATAACAGAAATGGAAGAAATCAGGCGGAAGGAAAGGGCGGAAAATTTGTTGGAGCTTGTAGGCTTAAGCGCCAAGGCAAATAAGCGGATTCATGGATTTTCCAGAGGAATGAAGCAGAGACTTGGCATTGCGCAGGCGCTGTTAAACGAGCCGAAGGTTTTGATTTGTGATGAACCGACCTCCGCACTGGACCCATTGGGAAGAAAGGAAATATTGGATATTTTATCTCAGGTCAAAGAGCATACCACAGTTATTTTTTCTACACATATCTTATCCGATGTGGAGCGTATCTGTGACGAAGTAGGACTTTTACATCAGGGAAAACTGGCGGTAGGTGGTACCATAGAAGAAATCCGAAGGATGCATCAGAGCGATGGTTTTGAGATAGAATTTCGGACACCGGAGGAAGCCGCGCTTTTTTTGACAAAAATGTCCGGCGGGGAATACAAAGGGAAAACCGTGCTGTCTTACGCAGGCGGCGCAGAACAAAAGATGCATAAGGCTTATGGCATACTGGCGGAGTCGGGTATTTCACCGATTCGCATAGAAGTGCAGGAGCCTACGCTGGAAAGTCTGTTTATGGAGGTGATTGGCGGATGAGACCATTAATCGCTTTTATGCAAAAGGAAATACTGGAATTATATCGTACCGGAAAATTGTTGCTTATGGTGATTCTCTTTGTACTGTTTGGCATGATGAATCCTGTGATTGCAAAGCTGACGCCATGGCTTATGGAAATGGCAAGCGAAAGTCTGAAAGAAAGCGGCATGGTGATTGGAAGTGTGAAAGTAGACGCCATGGCTTCCTGGACACAGTTTTATAAAAACATGCCTATTGTATTGATTGTTTTTGTGATTTTGTCCAGTGCGGTTTTGACCAATGAGTATCAAAAGGGAACGCTAATCAATATGCTGACAAAGGGATTAAAGCGTTGGAAAGTCATGGCTGCAAAAGCGGTTGTTCTCATTGTTCTTTGGAGCATCTGCTACTGGATGCATTATGGAATCACTTATGGATATACGGCATATTTTTGGGATAATACCATAGCATCCCATCTGGCCATGGGCGCAGTGTGCCCGTATTTGTTTGGAATCTTTTTGATTGTACTTATTTTTTTATTTTCCTCCTTTTTAAATGGAAATATCGGGGTGTTGACCGGAATACTGGCAGTGGTTGGAGCAAGCTATCTGGCAGGAATGATTCCAAAGGTGGGAAAATATCTGCCCACACGGTTATTATCCTCTGGTGAATTGCTGACGAAAGCGGCGGAGGTTTCGGACTACTATGGTGCGGCGCTGGTGACACTTGGGCTGTGTGTGGTAGGAATGGGACTGGCAGTGATGGTTTTTAATCGGAAAAATATATAGAAATCATTAGAAAGTATGAAAATAGTGTTGAAAAAAGTCATTTTCAAGAAGGCGGATGAGTGATATAATCAATCCGTTACCGCCCCTATACTGGTAGCAGGAAGGGGGTTTAGTCTTGGAAATGATAGTTTCATTTTTTGTTGCCGTCATGGCAGGTGTGGTTTGCCACCTCATCTGCAAATGGTTAGATGACAATGAAAAGCGGTAATTAGCCTGGTTTCGTGTAACCATAAAGCACAAAATAAAACCCCAGAGAGTAGCCGCTCTCTGGGGTTTTGATTTGGTTTAGTCTTGAAATATTCGTTTCATTTTTGCCTATTGATACTATAACATATGCAGTAGACAAATTCAAGTATATGCAAGAAAAATTATTTCATTCAAAATAATGGATATTATTGAATAGTTATATGGGAGTTATATGGGGCAGTTTTGAAATTTTTTCTTGACAATTAATCGAACTAACGGTACAATTAATAGAACCGACAGTACGATAAAAGGAGAACATATGGCAAGAAAAAAAGATTTAAGCATTATTGATGTTAACCGAAACAGAATCCTGGAAGTGGCAAAGAAATTATTTTATGAAAAAGGAATTGACAACACCAGTGTGGATGAGATTGCAAGGACAGCCCAAATGAGCAAATCCACCATGTACGTTTATTTCAAGAGCAAAGAGGAAATTGCGAACTGCATTTCCTTAGAGGCAATGCAATATCTTTACAACAATATCAAGAACATAGTAGGAAAACAGGATTTTCGAAGCGCCTTTATGAAGGTATGTTATTTTTTAGTGGAGTTCAAAGAAAAATACCCTGCCAGCTTTGAACTGCTTATCGGAGAAATTGATGTAGAAGAAGAAAGTCTGGAAAAGGATTCCTGTTTAAGAGAAATCTACGAGGTTGGAGAAAGGCTCAATAACCTGTTGTATCAACTTTTTCAGGAAAAGTTTCCGGGCAAAGAAGAAGCAGCAATCAGAATGGAGACCTTTTCCTTGTGGGGAAGTATTTATGGAGTGATTGCGTTAGCAGAGAATAAGGAAAAATACATAAAAAAACGCATAAAGCTGTCAAAAAAAGAATTTTTGGAGCGGAGTTTTATCAGCCTTTATAAAGCCATAGAAAACAGAGAAGAAGCACAAGGCGAAGAGGTACATAAAAGAGAAGTACATGGAGATGCTGGACATAAAAAAACAGTACATAGAGAAACTGGACATAGGCAAACAGCTAAGGAGGAAACATTATGATATTAGGTATTGTATCAGCAGTTTTCTTCTTATTCTTATGCAGTAAAATAATAACGAAACGCGGCACAAACCGTAACATAGACAAGAAAATGGAAAAGGTACATAAAATTGCCGGAGTGATATTTCTCATTATTATATGCGCCCACATGATGCTTGCATTACCAATGATAAAGCAGCGCCCGATAGGAATGTACCTGTCGGGCTGGCTGATGCTGGTTCTTACTGTGGTTTGTATCGCAATTTATTTTCTGAGAGGAAAATTAAAGAAAAAATGGATTGCAATTCATAGAAATTTGGCAGTGTTGATTTTTCTGTGTCTGATGATTCATGTGTATTTTGGTATTAGCAGCACGGAGAAATATCAGAAAAAGGTTGCAGAAATTGAGATTCATAATATAAATGCCCAAAATATTTCCGATGGGATTTATACTGGTGAATATGATGTGCAATATATTTATGCCAAAGTAAAGGTAACTGTCAAGGATGAAAAAATTGAAGACATCACGCTGCTGGAACACAGAAACGAGCGGGGAAAAAGTGCAGAGTCTATTTTAGATACTATTATAAAGAAACAACAGGTAGAAGTAGATGCTGTAACACAGGCGACTAATTCCAGCAGGGTAATAATGAAGGCAGTAGACAATGCATTGGAGAAAGGAAAAAGTATTCAATGAAAAAGGCAATCGTAATCTATCAATCCCTCCACCATGAAAACACCAAAAAACTGTTAGAAGGAATGGGGGAAAAATGCCCCTTTGACATGGTTTCCGTGTCAGAAGCGGAATCCATAAATCTAATGGAATATGAAATAATAGGATTTGCTTCCGGCATATTTTACGGAAAGCTTCACAATTCTATTTTAGAGTTCGTAAAAATCAATCCGACTATGCCGGATAAATGTTTCGTTATTTTTACAAGCGGAAGTAACAATAAAAAATATGCCAACAGTCTGATTCGGCTATTGGAAGAACAAAACCGCCGAGTGCTTGGAGTTTATCACTGCAAGGGGTTTGATACTTATGGCTTGTGGAAATGGATTGGAGGAATTGCCAGAAATCATCCCAACCGGGAGGATGTGGAAAAGGGAATTGCATTTATAGAAAAATTTATAAAATAGAAAAAGAATCAATGTTTCTGTGCCCGATTTCATTCCATAGCATATACTGTGATTAGAGGAGGGGCTATGAACAGACAATGTAGATTGAGTAATGTTACGAAGGATTATTTGACAGACTTTCATTGTATTTTAAATGAAATGATTCAGGGAATGACGGGAGCAGAATTAACAGGCAGTATCTCTTATAATTTTATGGTACAAATGATACCCCATCATCGGGCAGCCATTCAAATGTCCCATAATATTTTACAATATACCACAAATATAGAATTGCAGGACATTGCGTTGAACATTATAGAAGAGCAGACCAAAAGCATAGAAAATATGCAGGCAATTCTGTGTTCCTGTGGAACGCATGAGAACATAAGACAGGATTTGTGCAGATATCAGAGCAGGATAAATCAGATTATGAGAACTATGTTTTCGCAGATGGGCAATGCGCCTGCTGCCAATCGGATTGATTGTGACTTTATGTGGGAAATGATACCTCATCATAGAGGCGCAGTAGAGATGTCGGAAACAACACTGCAATTTTGTATCTGCCCGGAGCTAAGACCAATCTTAGAGGCAATTATTACGTCACAAAAACGAGGGATTGCACAGATGCAAAATCTGTTAAAATGTATTGGATGCAACAGACCGTCATGCGCCCGCAAAGATGGAAATATGTGGAAATAAAGACAAATATTATGGAAAATGGAAAGGAGTTAATGAGAAAAAATCTCATTAGCTTCTTTTTTGTTGCACAGGGAAAAAGATTCATGTATCCTAACGGAGTTAGAAAGTGCTAACTAAGAAAAGAGAGGTATTCTATGAAAAAAATAATCAATGGAATTTGCGTTGCATTGGGGTTTATTTCCCTTGGTATTGGAGCAGTAGGAATTGTACTTCCGATTTTGCCAACTACACCATTTCTGCTTCTTGCAGCCGCACTCTTTGCGAAAGGGTCAAAACGATTTCATCAGTGGTTTATTGAAACGAAGCTGTATAAAAAGTATATTGAACGAACGGTGAAAAAGAAGGAGATGACAGCGAAAGCAAAGGCTTCTGTATTGACCACCATCAGCCTGTTGCTTTTGATTGGTTTTATTATGTCACCCATCTGGATTGCAAAGGTAATTATTATTCTGGTGGCAGTTTTCCATTATTACTATTTCCTGTTTCGGATTCGTACGGTAAAAGAAGTTGCGTTTGCAGAAGAATGTGAGGAATGATTTAGGAATGGATACCAATCAAAAGAGAGAAAAAGAAAAGGAAATGCTAGGGCTCATGATACGAGTCTATTGCAGGGGAAAACATAAGAACAAAAAGGAACTGTGTCCCCAGTGTCAGGAATTGCAGGAATATGCATGGATACGGACAGATAAATGTCCTTTTATGGAGACTAAGACCTTTTGCAGTGCCTGTAAGGTGCATTGTTATGCCCCCGAAATGCGGGAGAAGGTAAGAGAAGTTATGAAATACGCAGGTCCCCGAATGCTATTCTATCATCCGACAGCGGCCATAAGACATATGGGTGTTACCATACAGAATAAGAGAAAATTAAAAAAAGAAGGGAAATAAGAAAATGAATCAAAATACCATTGAGAAAAAGAAGAAATTCAATAAAAGACAGGTGATAAATGTACTACTGGTGGTGGTACTGATTATTGCATTTGCCAGTGGAGTAATGCTTTGTATTATGAAAGATTCCATGGCGATGATGATGGTACATAAGCTTTCTGCGGTACTTTTTGTAATATTCTGTATTATTCACATGCTGCAGCACCGAAAGAGAAAGGAGACACGCTATGTTTCATAAACGGTTATTGCAGGAATTTCACAATAACAGAAAAAGCGTAGCCGGCATGGTGGCAACCCAGTGGCTGATGCTTCTGGCAAATGTCTGCCTGATGCTTCAGACCGCATCCTTCGTTTCGGCTATGGTACAGCAAAAGCCGCTGCAAAGACCGGCGGTTGCTTTGCTCCTTACCTTGTTCGCGGCGGTACTGGTGCGCAGTATCATGTCCTGGCTCAACAACAAACTTTCTTTCGAAACCTCAAAGCAGGTAAAAAGCAGGCTTCGTACCATGATTTATGAAAAGCTGATGCGTCTTTACGGCGCGCACCGGGAACAGTTCCAGACCTCCGAGGTAGTGCAGATCAGCACCGAAGGAGTGGAGCAGCTTGAAATTTATTTTGGAAAATATGTGCCTCAGTTTTTCTACAGTATGCTGGCGCCTGTTACCCTGTTTGTGATTGTAGGCACCATGAGCTTAAAGGTGGCAGTTGTATTATTAATCTGTGTTCCGCTGATTCCCGTTTCCATTGTAGCCGTTCAGAAATTTGCCAAGAAAATGCTGGCAAAATACTGGGGAACCTACACAGAGCTGGGAGATTCCTTTTTGGAGTGTCTGCAGGGACTTACCACATTGAAAATCTATCAGGCAGACCAGCGGTATGCTAAGAGGATGGATGAAGAAGCAGAAAAATTTCGAAAAGTAACCATGCGTGTACTGATTATGCAGCTTAATTCCATCAGTATTATGGATTTGGTGGCATATGGCGGTGCTGCGGTCGGCATTATTTTAAGTATTCTGGAATATCAGAAATCCAACATCAGTCTGGCGCAGTGCTTCTTTATTATTATGATATCCGCAGAATTTTTTCTGCCCCTTCGTCTGTTAGGCTCCTTTTTCCATATTGCCATGAACGGAAATGCAGCGGCAGATAAGATTTTCCGTCTGATTGATTTGGAAGAAAAAGAAATTGACGGAAAAGAGAGTGAAATTGCAAAGGAAGAAAGTACGATTTCTCTGGAAAATATCTGTTTTTCCTATGAGAAGGAGGTACCGGTTCTTTCCGATGTTACCCTTGAGGCTAAGTCCGGACTGACTGCACTGGTGGGAGAATCCGGGTGTGGAAAGAGCACGGTTACAGCTCTTATTATGGGAGAACAGAAACCGGAGAACGGAAGTCTTAAAATTGGAGATGCAGACATGAGTCAGATAACGCCGGAACAGTTAAGAAAGAAAATCACGCGTATTCGACATGACAGTTATCTGTTTGCAGGAACCATAAGAGAGAATCTCCAAATGGGAAAGGAAGACGCCACAGAAGAAGAAATGTTTTCCGCTTTAGAGCAGGTCAATCTGCTTTCCTTCGTTCAAAAAAACGGCGGACTGGACTTTGTACTTCTGGAAAAGGCGGCAAATCTTTCCGGAGGGCAGAAGCAGCGACTGGCATTGGCAAGAGCATTGCTGCATAACAGCGACATTTATATTTTTGACGAAGCCACTTCTAACGTAGATGTGGAAAGTGAAAATGATATTATGGCGGTGGTCCATAACCTTGCTAAGACGAAAACCGTTCTTTTGATTTCCCACAGACTTGCCAATGTGGTTTCGGCAAATCAGATTTATGTGCTGAAAGACGGAAAGGTCATAGAACAGGGGCAGCATGAAGCCCTCTGTGAAAAAAATGGATATTATCAGAAATTGTTCCATCAGCAAAGCGCCTTGGAGCAGTTTGGAAAGGAGGCGGTATCATAATGAAGAATGAGAGTGGTCAGAAAGTCGAAAGCCAAGAAAGAGAAAGCCGTAGAAATGCCGGAATAGAAGAACAGCGAAGCGGAATGAAAGTAATGCTCGGACTTATCGGTATGATAAAGCCGCTTCTTGGAATTATGGCGGTTGCAATTATCATGGGCTGTATCGGAAATCTCATGGCAACCTTTATTACCATACTTGGCGGCGTAGGAATCGGCGCATTGCTGGGATATTTCCCCGGGGTTTCCCTTAAGGCTGTTTTTACAATTATTATTATCTGCGCGGTATTGCGGGGCGTTCTGCGTTACACAGAGCAGGCAAGTAACCACTATATTGCATTTAAGCTTCTTGCAAGAATTCGTCATCAGGTATTTGCTTCGTTAAGAAAACTGGCTCCGGCAAAGCTTGACGGCAGGGAAAAGGGTAACCTGATTTCCATTATCACCAGTGATATTGAATTGCTGGAGGTATTTTATGCACATACCATTTCCCCCATTGCTATCGCAGTAATTACCTCCCTTGTAATGGTGCTGTTCATTGGACAGTTTCATATCGGACTTGGAATTCTGGCGGCAGTATTTTACGTTCTGGTAGGAGCCGTGATTCCGGTGGTAAATGGCAGGGCAGGTCAGAAATACGGGCAGGAGTACCGAAGCATTTACGGAAGATTGAACACCACAGTATTGGATAACCTGTATGGTCTGGACGAAATTCTCCAATACCAGAAGCAGAAAGAACGTCAGGAGAAAATGGAAGCCTATACGGAACAGATGGAGGAAGTAAATCACACCTTAAAGAAACAGGGAGCAGTGCAGCAGATTAGCACCGATACGGTTATTCTGCTGGGAGGTATTTTAATGCTGGTATCCGGTGGAATGCTGGCATCCGGAGGCACAATTAACCCGGGAGAAGCCATTGTCTGCACCATTGCAATGATGAGCTCCTTTGGACCTGTTGCTGCATTATCCGCGCTGTCCAACAACCTGAATCAGACCCTGGCAAGCGGAAACCGTGTGTTGAATCTTTTGGCGGAAGAGCCGGTCGTGGAAGATGTCCACAGCGGTGTTGACGTACCGGAAGGTGATATGTGTATAAAAGAGGTTTCTTTCGCTTATCCGGTGGAGAAGGATTTAGCGGCAGCCTGCACAGCAGAAAAAGAAGCAGGAATTTTAAAAGATTTCTCCCTGAACATCAAAAAGAATACCATTCACAGAATTTTAGGAAAAAGCGGCTGCGGAAAATCCACCCTGCTAAAGCTTCTCATGCGATTTTATGAAACGGACAAGGGTGCGGTCTTATATGGAAATCAGAATGTAAATGAAATTGACACTGCTCGGCTGCGAAACCATATTTCCTATGTGACCCAGGAGACCTTCCTGTTTCAGGATACCATTGAGAATAACATTAAGGTAGCAAAGGAAGACGCCACCCGGGAGGAAGTCATAGAAGCGGCAAAGAAAGCTTCCATCCATGAGTTCATTTCCTCCCTGCCAAAGGGCTATGATACGATGTTAAAGGAATTAGGGGATTCCGTCTCCGGCGGAGAGCGTCAGCGAATCGGCATTGCAAGAGCGTTTCTTCATAAGGCGCCAGTCATTCTGTTAGACGAGCCTACCAGCAATATTGACAGCCTCAATGAGGGAATTATTTTAAAGAGCCTGTTGGAGGAAAAGAAGGATAAGACCATTGTGCTGGTATCACATCGGAAGTCCACGATGGGAATTGTGGATGAGGTTACTGCGATGTAGCCTGAGTAATCCGAAAGGCAAAATATTAGTGGGCACTTCAATATCAAGGATAAATTGGAATCAAAATGGCGGAATTGAAGAAGGTTTTAATATCTTTTTCAATTCCGCCATCTGTTATACCTGCTTTTAAAATCCTTTTACGTAAAACCCCAGATTAAATAAAAAATTTACGTAAAAGATGGAGAAAGATAATCAGAGCGCAAAAATGAAAACAAAAAAATTGTATAAATAAACAAAAATGTGCAAGGTTTTAGAAGAAATATTGACATATTTTAACGTGTATTATATAGTCATAACTAAGCAAAGGAAACAATATCATTAAATTTACGTAAAAACCGGTTGTGATGATTGTTTAGTAATGTTTGCCTTTGTTAATACAAATCACACGATAATTTTTATAATAAAGGAGGAAATGGAAATGATGAATAAGAAATTTATGGCAGTTGTTATTAGCTTATGCATGATATTTGGTATGTTGGTGGGCTGTGGAAATTCTGATAACGGTGGCACTGCGGATAACGGAGGAGAAGCACAGGATACGGAAACAGGTCTTTCTTTTGCGTTTTGTACAAATACATTGAATAATACATTCCAGAGCTCCATTGATTCAAAGTTAAGCGAATTATGCAAAGAAAATGGTATTTCTTATACTTGTTTGGACCCGAATTATGATTTGAATAAGCAGCTCAGTCAGTTATCAGATGTTGCAAACAGTGGATATGATGCTGTCTTTATTATACCGGTTGATTCGGCAGGTATTACATCCGGACTTTCTGAAATCAAAGAAGCAGGAATAGCGATTTTCAATGTAGATACCGCAGTTATTGATGAGGATCTTGAGAATTTTGTAACAATGTTCGTTGGAACAAATGCTTATATGGCAGGACAGTTAGTGGGAGAGCAGATGGCAAAGGATTATCCGGATGGTGGTAACATTGCAATTCTGGATTTTCCTTCTAATGAAAGCTGTGTGGACCGTGTGAATGGATTTATGGATGGACTTGGTGATAATGCAGATAAGTTCAACATTGTAGCACAGCAGGATGGAAAAGCTGCTTTGGATGAATCCATGAAACTGGCTGAGGATATTATTATTGCAAATTCTGATATTGATGCTTTTTTCTGTATTAATGATCCTTCTGCATTAGGGGCGGCAGCAGCAATTAAAGCGGCAAATAAGACAGGTGAGATTGGTGTATACAGTATTGATGCATCTCCGGATGGAAAACAGGCGCTATTAGATGGTGAATTCACAGCCGTTGCGGCTCAGGTACCGTTACAGATTGCAGAGTATGCATTTAATGAAGCAGTGAAATATTTGGATGGAGATACCGAAATTTCAGAGAAAAAGGTTTATCTGGATTCTCATTTGGTATTGGAAGACGAAGCAAAAGATAGCATTGACAGCTGGCAGTAAGGAGAACTGTACAGATGCACGGCGGGCAGGCGCCCGTGCATCTGTCGGGCTATAAGGAGGTTCAATATGGGACAAGTAGTTCTGGAAATGACAGGAATAAAGAAAAGCTTTTCTGGGATTTATGCCCTTGATGGTGTTGATTTCAGCCTGGAACAGGGAGAGGTTCATGCATTATTAGGAGAGAACGGCGCGGGGAAATCTACTTTAATTAAGGTTCTGGGAGGCATCTATCAGCCGGATGAAGGTACAATTAAGATTCAGGGAAAAGAAGTCAAAATTAATGGTGTTCCGGCAGCAAGAGAGAATGGAATTGGAATTATTCATCAGGAAATTGTGTTGGTTCCATATCTGACCGTTGCACAGAATTTATTTCTCGGACAGGAAATTAAGACTCCAATCGGTACCGTTGATTTCAGGGAACAGAACAGACGGGCGGAAGAAATGATTGCCTCTCTGGGAGTAGGAATACGGGCAGATGCCATTGTGGAAACATTGACAATTGCACAACAGCAGATGGTAGAAATTGTGAAAGCGGTATCTTTCAATGCGAGTATAATTATAATGGATGAACCGACTTCTTCTTTATCAAATGAGGAGGTAGAGCAATTATTTCAAATCATTGAAAATTTGAAGAAGAAGCGAGTTAGTATTATTTATATTTCCCATAGAATGGAGGAACTGTTCCGTATATCTGAGCGGGTAACGGTTATTCGGGATGGCAAATATGTAGGAACCAGAAAAACCAGTAAGACAGACCCCAATGAGTTAGTAGCCATGATGGTAGGAAGAGAACTGGAAAGCTTCTATGCAAGAGATTACTGTGATATGAATAAAGCAGAGGTTGCAATGAGCGTCAAAGGCTTATCTTCTGATGGAATATTTGAGGATGTAAGTTTTGAGGTTCATAAGGGTGAAATTCTCGGATTTTCCGGATTGGTTGGCGCTGGAAGAAGTGAGATTATGGAAAGTATTTTCGGAGCTCGTTCTTATTCAAAAGGTGAGGTATACTTAAACGGTGAAAAAGTTCACTTTAAGAATCCGATGCAGGCAATCAAAGCCGGTGTGGCATTAGTACCGGAGGATCGAAAGAAACAGGGGTTGGTGCTTGGCAACAGCGTGGCATTTAATATGACTCTGTCTTCCCTTCGGTTCTATATGAACGGAATTGCAATCAGTGAAAAGAAACGAAAGACTGTAATTGATGAATTTTCACAGAAATTGCGGTTGAAAGCAGCTTCTACTGATATTGAAGCAGGTAGTTTGTCTGGTGGTAATCAGCAGAAAGTAGTGCTGGGAAAATGGCTGGCAACAAAGCCCGGGGTTTTGATTCTGGATGAGCCTACCAGAGGGGTAGATGTAAACGCAAAATTTGAAATCTATACCATTATAAACGAACTGGCAAAACAGGGCATGGCAATTATTATGATTTCCAGTGAGCTGCCGGAAATTATCAATATGTGCGATAACGTATGTGTAGTAAGAGCCGGCAAACTGGTAGGAAAGTTGAAAAAGGATGAATTGACGCAAGAAAAAATAATGAAATATGCTGCAGGAGGAGTCGGATAATATGAGTGAAAATAAGAAAAAATCAGTGCTGTTAAATAATTCGGTGATAAATATGTTCCGTGGTAACATTGGAATTGTTGTGGTGCTGGTTCTCATGTGTACTATTATATCATTTGCTACGGATAAGTTTTTGACTGGAACAAATATCATTTCTGTTTTAAGACAGATTTCTATTAATACATTTATTGCGCTTGGAATGACATTGGTTATCATCCTCGGACACATTGACTTGTCCGTAGGCGCTATTGTTGCCATGAGCGGTACATTAACGGTAGGTTTCATCGTGAATCAGGGATTACCAATTTGGTTTGCTATTGTATTAGGTCTGCTTATTGGTACGGCAACCGGATTTATCAGTGGTTTCATTGTATCGACCTTTAAGGTGCCGGCATTCATTATTACCATGGCGATGATGAATATTGCAAATGGTATTGCGTATGTGTATTCTGGCGGACAATCTACCCGTATTACCAATAAATTTTTCGTTAATATCGGTACCGGATATTTATTTAAGGTAATTCCGCTCCCGGTTGTATATATGGCGATATTGATTGCAATTTTTACATTTGTATTAAATAAGACCAAATTCGGTACATATGTTTATGCTATCGGCGGTAACCGTGAAGCGGCAAGACTTTCCGGTGTGCCGATTAAGAAAGTAGAAATTATTGTTTTTACACTTTCGGGATTTTTATCAGCATTTGCAGGACTGGTACTTTGCTCCAGAATGTATTCCGGTCAGCCTTCGGTGGGAAGCGGTTATGAATTGGATGCTATCGCAGCCTGTGTTCTTGGCGGCACCTCAATGTCAGGTGGCAGGGGACGAATCAGCGGTACCGTATTCGGTGCTATTGTAATTGGTATTATTTCCAATGGTCTGAACCTGATTGGTGTAAGTTCTTACTGGCAATTAATTATCAAAGGCTTGATAATTGCATGTGCGGTATTACTTGATGTGCAGAAGGGGAAACTTGGTAACCTGAAGAAGAAAGTAAGTAAAAGGAATGCTTGATAGGATAGCGAATAAATCAAAGGAAAGGAAAGCATTTAACAGAATGCTGCAGGGATAAGGAAATGAATATTTTTCGTAAGATGTCTTTTGCTGATTCAACGGGGGATGCCATTCCGTTTTATCACGAGGGTAAGTATCATATATTTTCATTAACGCCGCCGCCCGGAACTACGGTATATCCGGCAAGGCTTCGGACAACCTGGAGTCACTGTGTATCCGAGGATTTGGTGCATTGGGAGGAACTTCCTACGGCAATTTATCCAGGGGAGGGGACAGAACCAGATGCATCCGGTGTCTGGACAGGTTCTGTGATTTATGGAGAAGGTAAGTATCATGCATTTTATACCGGATATTCTCTACAGTGTGAATATCAGCAGACCATTTGCCATGCTACCAGTGAAGACGGAATTACATGGACAAAGGATTTGGCAAATCCGGTCATTATACCCAAGATTGAGCTGTATGAGAAATTAGATTGGAGAGATCCGTATGTATTTTATAATGACGAGGATGACTGTTACTGGATTCTGATTTCTGCAAGAAGACTGGATATGCCTGTTACCAGAAGAGGGTGTATCGTATTATATCGTTCCGAAAATCTGGTTGATTGGGAATATTACGGACCGCTGTATTCGCCGGGACATACGAACTGTCCGGAATGCCCGGAAATGTATAAGATAGGAGATACCTGGTACTTGTCTTATTCCAGATTTTCAGAGTTTGTCAATACCATTTACCGTGTATCAAAGTCACCATTTGGACCTTGGAAGAAACCGAAGAAAGATGGTATTGGTGGCAGGAGATTCTATGCCGCTAAGTCCATGCAGGATGATACAGGACGTCGGTTCTACTTCGCCTGGGCGCATGACCGGGCAGACGCCTGTGATACCGGAGAATGGTATTGGGGCGGTGCATTCTGTATTCCTCATGAAGTAGTAACAGATGAGAATGGTGAATTGAATGTGAAGCTGCCAGGGGAATATGAGGATTTATTCCAAACCTCCGTAGACTGGAGTTACGAGCCGGTTATGGGGCAGACAAAGCAATATGGAAAAAACACTCTTGAAATGGATTCGGTCAGCGCCTGTACATATGGATTTTTACAGCATACAGAGAAAGAATTTATATTGAAATTAAAAGCATTGCCCAGAGAAAGCTATGACCACTTCGGCGTATTGCTGAAATCAGATAAAGAAGCAAGCGGCTGTCTGTTTCTGGAATTCGATGTGGCAATGCAGCGAGTATCTTTTTTGAATCTGCCAATGGGAGTAGATCCATTTTGGGAAGCGTCCTGTCAGGCGGTGCCAAAGGCGACTGAACCAGGACCGGATGGCGTTCGGGTGTGCGAGAAAACATTCCAAATCACAGATGGAACTCCGATTGATATTAAAATTATCGTAGACCATGATATCATAGAGGCTTTCATCGGTGAACAGGTAGCGTTTACCTATCGCATTTATGCAGAAACTCAGTATGAATGTGGATTGATGGCTCAGGATGCCAGAGTGGAATTCTACGATATAGAAATTATGAAATAGAAGGTGACGCCTATGGAAAGAAAATATGATGTTGTGGCATTTGGAGAATTGCTGATTGACTTTACTCCTGCGGGAATCTCAGAGGGTGGCATGCGGTTGTTTGAACAGAATCCCGGCGGTGCACCGGTGAATATGTTGACTGCAGTGACAAAAAATGGATATCAGACGGCCTTTATCGGAAAGGTGGGAAATGATATGCATGGTATTTTCTTAAGAGATACTGCACAGAAAATCGGTATAGATGTCAGCGGGTTGATTCTGTCAGAGGATGTATTTACAACACTGGCGTTCGTAGGACTTTCAAAACAGGGAGAACGCACCTTTTCTTTTGCGAGAAAGCCGGGAGCAGATACCAGAATCTGTTACCGGGAAATACCGGAAAACATACTGCAAAACACAAAAATACTTCATATAGGTTCGCTGTCTTTGACAGATGAACCGGCCCGCACAACCACGTTTCAGGCTGTACATGCAGCAAAAGCGGCAGGCGCAGTGATTTCTTATGATCCGAATTACCGGGCACCTCTTTGGAAAAGCGAAGAGGAAGCCACAGAGCGCATGAGAACTATGATACAATATGTAGACATAATGAAGATTTCGGACGAAGAGACAGGTCTTCTGACTCCATTTCAAGAACCAAGGGAAGCGGCAGAATATTTGTTGAACAAGGGAATCAAGATAGTTGCCGTAACTTTGGGGAAGGAAGGAGCTTTGGTTGGAAGTAAGAAGGGCATAGCTGTGGTTCCTGGTTTCTCAAGTAGTGTGACAGATACAACTGGAGCAGGAGACGCTTTCTGGGGAGGGTTTGTTTCAAAATATCTTTCTTTTGAAGAAAAGCCGGAAGACTTGACGTTGGAGCAACTGCAGGACTGTGCGTTATACGGAAATGCAACTGCCAGTTTATGCGTGGAGAAGCGTGGTGGCATACCTAGCATACCGGAACAGACAGCAGTGGAGAAACGATTAAAGATGATGGAACAGGTACTATAATTATTTTTTGACAGAGCAGCCTTTTTAAATTCCGGAAAAAATTGCGGTTGTTGACAGAAATGTTTGGACTTGGTAGTATGAAAGAAATTAGAACCAATCAGGAAGAATTTGGAAGAAGGATGAGGAATGGCAAAGGGGAAGGTTACAATTAAGCAGATTGCAGATATGGCAGGTGTGTCAATCGCAACTGTCTCACATGTGATTAACAGAACCCGCTATGTAAGCCCGGAACTGGTGGAACGGATTGAGACCATTATTCGGGAAACTGGCTATTTGGAAAAAATTATAGATAGAGAACGGAAGCTGAAAGTGGGAAAATCATCTGTGATTGTTGCAGTTTTTCCGAATATCAGCAGTACCATTTACAGGGATATGGTAGAGTGTTTAAGACAGTTGATTACGGAACAGGGATACCGATTCTATGTGGCGGTAACTGGAAATGATAAGGAAGAAGAAAAACAACTGCTGGAAGGGTTGATTTCGGAGAAGAAACTGGCGGGTATTCTCCAAGTGCCAATTAGTGAGACGGCGGCAGACTATAAGATGTTGATTCAGTCGGGTGTGCCATTTGTATGTATGGAAAGGAATTTGCTGGGCGAGGGAATTGATACGGTGGAGTTCAGGGACAGAGAAGGCATGTATGCCGGAACGACCTATTTGTTGAAGAGCGGGCATCGGAATATTTTGCTGTTGCGGGAACAATCATTGAGTACAACCCGCGAGGAACGTACACGAGGATTTTTAGAGGCATTGCAGCAGTATAATATTAATATCAATGATGCGAATATTGAAGACATCAATTTAAGAAACGAGGACAAGAGCCGTATCGCCATTCAACGGGCGTTAAATCGGATTATGCCTACAGCTGTTATTGCAAGCGGTAATCGTTTGACTTTATATTTGATGAAAACGGTGCAGGATTTGGGCATAGAATGTCCGGAGGAACTGTCGATTATCGGCTTTGGAGATGACAGTTGGAGTGAATTGACCTATCCTCCCCTTACGATTCTGAAGCGGGATGTGAAGGGGTTGTGCCAGAGGGCAACAGCCATTCTGTTTGATAAAATTAATACAGGAAAAGTTATTACGGAAGATTGTTATGCGGATATTGAAATAATTGTGCGAAAGTCCACTAAGATGCTTGACAGCGGTCCGTACGGAGAACGGGCAGCGACGCCGGATTGTATTGTTTTAAGCAATGAAGAAAAGAAACAACTGCGGAACGGTCATTTTCGAGTAGCGATATCTTTTCATTATACGGGAACGGCATGGGCAGAACTTCATGAAAAAGGAATACGGGATGAATTAGAACGATATGGAATTGATGTTGTATCGGTCATGGACGCACATTTTGACCCGGAACTTCAGAATGCACAACTGGAAGGTCTGCGTTTGCAAAGACCGGATGCAGTCATTGCAATTCCGGCAGATGATAAGGTGACAGCTGAGAAGTTTCAGGAATTGTCGGCGGTATCCAAGCTGGTGTTTTTGAGCAATGTTCCGGAGAAGCTGAATAAGAATAACTATGTATCCTGCGTATCCGTTAATGAGTGGGAGAATGGAACCAATGCAGGTCGTCTGATGGGAGAGTATTTCAAGAAAAGAAAAATGGTGAAGGCTGGCTTTATCAATCATGGGGCAGCCTTTTCGGCAACCCGTTCCCGGGATGGGGCGGCAGAGAAAATTATTCAGGATAATTATAAGAATATTGAGATTGCGACTGTAAGGAATTTTGTTCAGATTGAAAATACGTACCAGGTCTGTAAAGAAGTGATGGAAATGCATCCGGAGATTGAAACCCTCTATATTAGCTGGGACCGGCCGGCGCTGCTGGCAATTAAGGCATTGAAGGAGTTAGGCAGAAGTGATGTGGCGGTGTTTACAACAGACCTTGATAAAGATATAGCATATTGCATGGAAGAAGGAATCGTGCGGGGGATAAGTACACAGCGTCCGTATGAGCAGGGGAAAACAGCAGCATTGGTTGTGGCGAAATCATTGGTCAGTGACGGCATACCGAAATATGTTGGCGTACAGCCTTATATTGTAGAAGGGAAGCAGCTTCGACGGGCATGGAAAGATATTTTTCATGAAGCGATGCCGAAACAGTTAAAGTAGGAATACATATCATTCTGAGCAACCTGGGAAAGGGACTATAAGAAATGGTTTTAAGCGAGGCACAGAAAAATGAAACACATTTTAATCGTTGATGATGATATTCATATAAACAATATGCTGGAAACGGTACTTTCAAAGGAAGGCTACCGGGTATCTCATGCTTACTCAGGAACCGAAGCGTTGCTTGTTCTAGCGTCGGGGAAACCGGATTTAATACTGCTTGATTTAATGTTGCCGGGCTTGAACGGAGAAGAAGTATTACCTAAAATAAATGGAATTCCTGTCATTGTCGTGAGCGCAAAGGTTGACGTAAAAGACAAAGTTTCTCTGCTTTTAAAGGGTGCGGCAGACTATATCACAAAGCCCTTTGATATAGATGAATTATTGGCAAGAATTACGGTACAGCTTAGAAAAGCTTCCGGAACGAGCGCAAACACCGTACTGGAATATGACGACATCATAATGAATACGGATATTCATGCACTTCGCATAGCAGGTACAGAGGTAAAATTAACCAAAACAGAATTTGCCATTTTAAAACTTTTAATGGAGAACCCTACCCAGGTAATTACGAAAACAATTCTTCTCGACCGTATCAGCGAAGATACACCGGACTGCATGGAAAGCTCCTTAAGGGTACATATCAGTAATCTTAGGAAAAAACTGCGGAATGTCTCCGGCAAGGATTATATAGAGGCAGTATGGGGAATCGGTTTTAAAATGGCAGAGGAACCAAAGACTTCCGGTGAATAAATCTTTACAATTTCTTAACTCTTTTCTTAACAGCTTTCTTAACTGTTATGATTTAGGATAACAGTATCAAAGGAAAATACCCTTCGGGTATACCTGTATGGCGTTAAAAGCACGCCGACATAGAAGAAAGGAGAACAGAAAGGATGGAATATGTTTTAACAACAAATAATGTGAGAAAAGACTATAAGAAGTTCAAAGCATTAAACAACCTCACCATGCATGTTCCCAAAGGTGCGATATATGGACTGGTGGGGAAAAATGGAGCAGGAAAAACCACTTTAATCCGGTTGCTTTGCGGACTGCAGAAACCGACTGCGGGAAGCTATACCTTATATCGTATAAAAAATACCGAAAAGGAGATTTTAAAGGTGCGACGGAGGCTTGGCGCCGTTGTGGAAACTCCTTCCATTTATCTTGATATGACAGCAGAGGATAATCTAAAAGAGCAATACCGTATCCTTGGGCTTCCCTCTTTTGACGGAATACAGGAATTGCTGAAATTAGTTGGGCTGGAAGGTACCGGAAAAAAGAAAGCAAGAAACTTTTCTCTGGGAATGCGCCAGAGACTGGGAATCGCTATAGCCCTTGCAGGCAGTCCGGATTTTCTTGTTTTAGACGAACCAATCAACGGACTTGACCCGCAGGGTATAATTGAAATCAGAGAACTGATATTGAAATTAAATCGTGAGCGGCAGATTACCGTATTGATTTCCAGCCATATTTTAGACGAGCTTTCCAGGCTCGCCACTCATTACGGCTTTATAGATAAAGGGTCTATGGTAAAGGAAATCACGGCAAAGGAATTAGAAGCCGTATGCAGAAAATGCACCCAGTTAACCGTAACAGATACAGCGGTTCTGGCGCGCGAATTAGACCGCATAGGTCTGGAATATGATGTAATTTCGGAGAGTCAGGTGAATGTTTATGGGGAAATTCCTGTTTCAGAACTGACATTAGCATTAGCCAGAGATAACTGCAATGTAGTATCCATGCATGAGCATAACGAATCCTTAGAAAGCTATTATATCAATTTAGTGGGAGGTGGAAGTTATGAGTAACTTATTACATGCAAATTTCGTCCGCCTTTGGAAAAATATAATTTTTCGGATTGGTTTGGCATTTATGTTTTTAGCAGGCAGTGCGCTGGTTCTAAAGCAGTATGAACAGATGAGGGTATATGGAGTCCCTGTAACATTAGGCGGAACTTTCTGGGGGTATGCATTTTTAATAGGCGTTGTCAGTGCAATTTTCTGCTCCTTGTTTTTGGGAGTGGAATATAGTGATGGAACCATGCGCAATAAAATAATGGTAGGTCATAAAAGAACAGATATTTACTTTTCAAATTTGATTAATAATATTTTGGCAACACTACTTTTATGTTTGTCATACATTTTATCGAACATAATACTGGGGATTCCGTTAATTGGGATTAAGGATTTTGATTTGAAAAAAATGATTCTGCTCCTGTCAGGAAGTGTAGTTATGGTAACTGCCCTTTGCGCTGTATTTACAATGATAAGCATGTTAATTCAAAATAAAGCAGTGGCTCCTGTTATCTGCATTGTAGGAATGTTTTTGATGATAGGTATGGTGACAGAGGTTGAGCGAATGCTGGAACAGCCCCAATACTATTATGACGATACGTTGAATCCGAATTATTTAGAAGGAGCAAAGCGTGAACGGTATGAATTTTTATATAATTTTTTGCCAGCAGGCCAGGCAACTCAATATGCCTCCGGGAAAACGGAGAATGTTGGAGAAATGTGTCTTTATTCTGCGGGGATAGCAGTCATTACAACCGGACTGGGAATATTTTTCTTTCGAAGAAAAGATATTAAGTAAAGGAGCTTTTAGATGGAAATCTGGATATGCGTTTTAGCCGTTGCTTTTATGATAATAGCTGCATTGGTTATCAAAATTTATCTTATGAAAAAATCTGCCAGAGAAATCAGAAAGGCATTCTGGGAAAAAATAAAAAACGATACCAACACGCTAATCAGCATATCCAGCCATGACCATGATATGTGTGAACTGGCTGACGGTATAAACGTACAACTGAAAGAACTTTATGGCAGACGCCAGCGCTACCAGCAGGGAGACTTAGAACTGAAGGAAGCAATCACCAACATTTCCCATGATTTAAGAACGCCTCTCACTGCGATTTATGGTTATTTAGAGCTGCTAAAGGGCGAGGAAGCCTCTGAAACAGTAAAAAATTATCTTGATATCATCGAGAACCGTACTGTGGCGTTGCGGCAGTTGACGGAAGAACTTTTTCGGTATACGGTCGCAGCATCTGAGGCGGAGAAACTAGAATTAGAAGATATCGTTATTAATGGTGTTTTGGAGGAAAGTATTTCCTCCTATTATGCCGTTTTAAAGCAACATGAAATTATGCCGGATATATCCATTCCGGAAAAGAAGGTAGTGCGCCGTCTTAACCGGGAAGCGCTGGTTCGTATTTTTGGCAATATCATCAGTAATGCTGTTAAATATAGCGATGGAGATTTAAGGATTACACTGTCCGAAGAGGGAGAGATTGTGTTTTCCAATCATGCTGCCGGTCTGACTGACGTTGAAGTGGGAAAATTATTTGACCGTTTTTATACGGTGAATAATGCCAGAAAATCCACCGGGCTTGGACTTTCCATTGCGAAAATGCTGACGGAAGAAATAGGGGGAACCATCGCAGCATATTATAGTGAAGATATAATTCGTATTCGTATTTTCTTTCCGGAGGTCATTCTTTAAACTTTCTTTAAAGTTTGTTTATGACTTTTGAAAATCTTTTTTTTATAATAAGAGAGAAAGTAAATACGAATGAAAGAATAAGTGAAGGAGACAAACACAATGAGAGCGTCTTTACATGAGCTATGCAAAAATTTTATTAATAACAGGGACACCATTAAGTCCGCTTTTGGCTGGGAAAGCAGCTATCTTTATCCGGTCTGCGCAGCTGTTTTTACCGATAAGCGGCAGAATGCAGATGCAGAACGAATGAAGTATTGCAAGGATATTTTGAAAAAACAGACCGGAGTTTTTTCAAACTTTCGGGGAAACAGTAAGCTTGCTATGATTTCCATGCTTGCCGTGGACAGTAATTCGGAAAGAAAATTGGAGCAGTCCCTTCGGGTCTATGATGCTCTGAAGGAATACTTTTTTTCTTCGCAGTATCTTCCGGTTGCCTCTATAGCTATTGCAAATCTGGTAGAGGAAAGCAGATATGACGAGATTGCAGCCCGTACCAGAAAGATTTATGACCTGATGAAAAAGGAACACCCTTTCTTAACCTCCAGTGAGGACAGTGTATTTGCCGCACTGCTGGCTGTTTCCGGTCTTACAGAGGAACAGGTGGTACAGGAAACGGAGAATTGTTATGAGCTGCTTAAGGCAGACTTTTTCTCAGGGAATGCAGTTCAGTCCTTAAGTCATGTTCTGGCTCTGGGAGATGGGACACCGAAGGAGAAATGCGCTAAGACCATTGAAATGTATCAGAAACTAAAGGAAAATGGCTATAAATATGGAACCGGCTATGAGCTGGCTACCCTTGGAGTTCTTGCGTTATTACCGGAGGAACCGGAAGTGGTGATGCGTGATGTAATGGAAGTGGATGACTATCTGTCCAAGGAAAAAGGTTACGGTCTTTTCGGAAGCGGAAAAAAACAAAGATTAATGCATGCAGGAATGCTTGTTGTCAGCGATTATATGGAGTCGGAGGACAATCTGGTAATGAATTCCGCGGCTATTGGCGGAACCATTTCGTTGATTGCGGCACAGCAGGCAGCTATGTGTGCGGCGATTGCAGCATCCAGTGCAGCGGCAGCAAGTTCTTCCTCGAGCAGTTAAGCGTGATATTTAAAATTGCGCTCAAATCCACATAAAAATCACATAATTGCCCTCTATACTAAATTAAAATAGTATAGGAGGGCAATTATGGCATCTGAAATCATCACAAAACGGCTGAATATCGGAGGAATGACCTGTATCAGCTGTCAGAATAAAATTCAAAAAAAACTTCAAAATACAGCCGGAATTAAAAAGGTAACGGTCAGCTACACAGCAGGAACAGCAGAGGTCACCTATGATTCTGCTGTGATTTCCCTGAAAGATATAAAAAGAATCATTGAAAAAATGGATTATACTGTGCTGTCGAATGGCGCCCGGGAGGGAGTCGATATAACCCATACCATAAGTATACTAGTGCTTATTATTTTTCTCTATGGGCTGCTGCAGCACATTGGTATATTGAACCGTCTGGCGCCAGGCCGTCTGGCAGACACTGGTATGGGATACGGTATGCTGTTTGTGATTGGATTGATTACCTCGGTCCACTGCATTGCCATGTGCGGTGGAATTAACCTTTCCCAGTCTATTCCCAAGAAAGCAACAGTTACCGGAAACAAATTTTCTCCGTTTCTGCCGTCCTTTCTTTATAATCTGGGACGAGTGATTTCCTATACCTTCATCGGCTTTATCCTTGGTCTTGTTGGCATGGTGTTAGGAGGAACGACAGAAACCGGTCTGTCCTCCATGTTCCAGGGGATTTTAAAAATCATAGCCGGAGCCATCATGGTAATCATGGGTATCAATATGCTGGGACTTTTTCCCGGACTTCGCAGGCTGACGCCACGAATGCCAAAGTTTCTGGCAGTAACGCTTGGCAGGAAAAAAATAAAAAGCAAGCAGCCGCTAATCATAGGACTTTTAAACGGTTTTATGCCCTGTGGACCGCTTCAGTCCATGCAGATTGTAGCACTTGCCTCCGGTAATCCTTTTGCAGGTGCTCTTTCCATGCTGTTTTTCAGTCTTGGAACCGTACCGCTGATGTTAGGGCTTGGTTCTATCGTTGCCGCATTAGGAAAAAAATTTACCAAAACGGTTATGAACGTAGGAGCAGTGCTGGTGGTGGTACTGGGACTTGCCATGCTCTCTCAGGGAAGCAGTCTGTCCGGCTTTGCTGTGGCAGCAGGAAATAATACAGATAAGGATTCTGCTGACAGCGCTGCAACAACAGAGGAGGGCGTACAAGTGGTGGAAAGTACTCTTTCTGCCGGGCGTTATCCCAGTATTACAGTGAAGGCTGGAACACCGGTAAGATGGATAATTGATGCGCCGGAGGGCAGTATTACCGGATGTAACTACAAAATGCTGGCAAAGGATTTTGACATTGAACATACCTTTCAAACAGGAGAAAATATTATAGAATTCACACCGGAGAAAGCTGGAACATACCAGTATAGCTGCTGGATGGGGATGATACGGGGAAATATTTTTGTGGTAGACGAGGATGATGCTTCTGCCGACGGAGCAGCAGGCAGTGCCGTAGATGGAGCGGAAGCGGCAATCCGGGAAGAGGTGGATTCCTTTGAAACCATTATATACCCTGAGTCGGTATTTTCGGCTTCTGGAGACAGTTACGGCTCCTGCTGCGATTAAATCTGTAATATTAAATCTGTAATTAAAAAGAAAAATTACTTGACAGATACCCCATACCGGTATATCATGTAGATACCTGGTAGGGGTATCTTGATGGATACAAAATATTAATACGAGAACGTGTATCTGATACAATCCAAAGGGAAAAATAAAAGCGAGGAAATCATAATGGAAGATAAAAGTTCAAACACATGTTGTCATGCAGCGGAAATCAACAGCACTATAGAGGACAGCAGCAGTGCGCCATCCTGTTGTAGCAGCAAAATGACAGAACGTTCCCAAGAGGAGCGCAAAAAACTGATTCATCGTCTGAACCGTATCGAGGGTCAGATTCGCGGAATCCGGGGAATGGTAGAGCGGGATGCCTATTGTGCTGATATTCTGGTTCAGTCCTCGGCAGTGACAGCAGCCTTAAATGCCTTTAATAAAGATTTGCTTGCAAATCATATACGAAACTGTGTGGCAAGGGATATCCGAGAAGGAAAAGACGAAGTCATTGACGAACTGGTAGCCACCATACAGAAATTAATGAAATAATATCTGAATTTGCAAGGAGGTTTTCGAAATGGAACAATATACAGTAACCGGTATGAGCTGCGCGGCGTGTAGCAGCCGGGTAGAAAAAGCGGTTTCCAAGGTGCCGGGCGTTACTTCCTGTTCGGTAAGTCTTTTGACGAACTCCATGGGAGTAGAGGGAACTGCCGCCCCTGGGGACATTATTGCGGCGGTGGAACACGCAGGATACGGCGCAGCTCCAAAGAGCGCCCCGGGAAAGGGAGCGGCAAGTGGAAATGCAGCAGGTGAAAGAGCCGGTGCAGTGGGAAATGCTCAAGCGGCTTCTGGCATGGGCGAAGATGCCTTAAAGGACAGAGAGACGCCCGCTTTGAAAAAGAGGTTAATCGCATCTATCGGTTTCCTTGTGGTCCTCATGTATTTTTCCATGGGACATATGATGTGGGGCTGGCCTCTGCCCTCCGTTTTTGACGGGAACCACGTAGCCATGGGGCTGGTGCAGATGCTTTTGACCATTGCGGTCATGGTAATCAATCAGAAGTTTTTTATCAGTGGCTTTAAGGGGCTTATCCATAAGGCGCCAAACATGGACACGCTGGTTGCGCTGGGAGCCACAGCAGCTTTTGGCTACAGTACCTTTGCCCTTTTTGCCATGACAGATGCGCAGGTAAAGGGCGATGTCGAAGCAGTGATGTCCTACATGCATGAGTTTTATTTTGAGTCGGCAGCCATGATTCTTGCCCTGATTACGGTAGGAAAAATGTTAGAGGCGCGCTCCAAAGGGAAGACCACCGACGCCCTGAAAAGCCTCATGAAGCTGGCGCCTAAGACAGCAGTGATCATCCGGGACGGTGTGGAAACAGAGGTTTCCATTGAACAGGTAAAAAAAGGTGACATTTTCGTGGTACGCCCCGGTGAAAATATTCCGGTAGACGGCGTAGTAATCGAAGGAACCAGTGCAGTCAACGAAGCAGCATTGACCGGAGAAAGCATTCCGGTAGACAAGGCAGCAGGAGATACGGTTTCCGCGGCAACTTTGAATCAGTCCGGCTTCATCAAATGTGAAGCTACAAGAGTAGGCGAAGATACCACATTGTCTCAGATTATCCAGATGGTCAGTGACGCTGCGGCAACCAAGGCGCCCATTGCCAAGATTGCGGACAAGGTATCCGGCGTTTTCGTTCCGACGGTTATCGTGATTGCCATTGTGACAATCATCGGCTGGCTTCTTGCCGGACAGACCATCGGTTTTGCCCTGGCGCGTGGTATTTCTGTTCTGGTTATCAGTTGCCCCTGCGCTCTTGGCCTTGCAACTCCTGTTGCTATTATGGTAGGAAACGGAGTGGGAGCCAAAAACGGTATTCTGTTTAAAACTGCAGTTTCCTTAGAAGAAGCGGGAAAAATGCAGATTGTTGCACTGGACAAGACTGGAACCATTACCTTAGGAGAGCCAAAGGTTACGGATATTTTACCGGCAGAAGGAGTTGGCAGAGATGAACTGCTCCGTCTGGCTTATGCATTGGAGAAAAAAAGTGAACACCCTCTGGCGCGGGCGATTTTACAATATGCCAAAGAGGAGAATTTGACAGCAGAGGAAGTAACCGAATTCCAGGCGCTTCCCGGAAATGGACTGACTGCTGTCTGGAACAAAGCCACATTAAATGGTGGAAACTATAACTTCATCCATACCAGAGCAGTGGTATCTGAGGAAATAAAAGCGCAGTCAGAAAGGCTGGCAGAGGAAGGAAAGACCCCACTATTTTTCAGCAAGGATAATCAGCTTATGGGTATTATTGCGGTAGCGGATGTTATCAAAGAGGACAGTCCTCAGGCAGTAAAGGAAATGCAGAATATGGGAATCCATGTGGTGATGCTGACTGGAGATAATGAGCGCACCGCCAAAGCCATCGGAAAACAGGCAGGCGTGGACGAGGTTATTGCGGGCGTATTGCCGGAGGGGAAGGAAAGCGTTATCCGCGAACTGAAAAAGAAAGGCAAGGTTGCCATGGTGGGAGACGGAATTAACGATGCTCCGGCATTGACAAGGGCTGATATTGGAATCGCCATTGGCGCCGGAACAGATGTTGCCATTGATGCGGCAGACGTTGTTCTGATGAAAAGCCGCCTTCTGGATGTTCCTGCCGCAATTCGCTTAAGCCGTGCCTCACTGCGGAATATCCATGAAAATCTGTTCTGGGCATTTATTTATAATATCATTGGAATCCCCCTTGCGGCAGGTATATTCATTCCGATTCTGGGCTGGCAGTTAAACCCCATGTTTGGAGCGGCAGCCATGAGCCTTTCCAGCTTCTGCGTAGTAACCAACGCCCTGCGCCTGAACTTTTTCAAGGTGCATGACGGCAGAAAAGACAGAAAAGGGAAAACAGCCTATAAAAACAGAGAAGAGGAAAAGGGTATAACGGAACATACCATAGAAAACAGTAACAATCAAAACAGTAACAATCAAAACAGTAACAATCAAAACAATAAAAACGAAAAGGAGAACAAAACAATGGAAAAAACAATGAAAATCGAAGGTATGATGTGCGGACACTGTGAGGCAGCCGTAAAAAAAGCATTAGAGGCTTTGACAGAGGTAGAAGAGGCAGCAGTAAGCCATGAAGCAGGAACAGCTGTTGTAACCTTAAAATCAGAGGTCGCAGACGAGGTTCTGAAAAAAGCAGTAGAAGACAAGGATTATAAAGTCGTTTCCATACAGTAATGAAAAATGTATTAATTGTAGATGACGAAAAAATGACAAGAGAGGCAGTAGCCTCCTATCTGGAAAGCAAGGGTTATGGGATTTTTACGGCAGAAACCGGAAAGGAAGCCCTTAAGGTATTCGGCTCCCGGAATATTTCTGCCCTGATTCTTGACTTGATGCTTCCAGACTTATCCGGGGAAGAGGTGTGCAAAAGTATTCGAAGGCAGTCCCGGATTCCCATTATCATGCTGACTGCAAAAAATATGGAGGATGACATTTTAAACGGACTTCATATAGGAGCTGACGATTACATGACGAAGCCCTTCAGTCTAAAGGAGCTTCATGCCCGTTTAGAAACCGTTTTGCGCCGGGCGTCAGATGACTTAAAGCCCCTGGCAGAAATCTTATCCTGGAATCAGGGGGATTTGACCATTGATTTTGCACACATGGAGGTAAAGAAGCGGGGAAAAACGGAGGCGCTTACGCCCATTGAGTGGAAAGTGCTTTCCGCCCTTGCAAAATATCCCGGAAAAATATTTTCCAGAGACGAGCTTATCAGTTTGTCATTCGATATGGGCTTTGATGGCTATGACAGAGTTATTGACACCCATGTAAAAAATCTGCGCAAAAAGCTGGAGGATGACCCGAAAAACCCTGTCTATATCCATACCGTTCATGGCATGGGCTATCGTTTCCGGAGTAAACCGTCATAAAACAAAAGCTTCCTGCCCGGAAAACATTTGCGGGAAGGAGCTTTTTGTGTTTGGAGGAACACATTATGAAACAAAAACGAAGACTCAGCACCCAGCTGTCTGCCGGGATTGCGCTGCTTGTGCTGACTACCATTTTTATCATCAGCCTTGCCGCCAACCTGTGCATTAATTACCAGTTTGAAAAATACATGGAAGCACAGCAGAAAAACAGGTCAAAGGATATTGCAGAAGGGCTCAGCCGCCAGTACGATGCCGATGCGGATGAGTGGAATCTGGACTATATTCATGGTTATGGAATGTATGCCTTAAATGAGGGGTATATCCTGAAGGTGTACGATAAGAATCATAATATGGTATGGGATGCGGAAAATCATGATATGACCTTATGTCATCAGGTCATGGAAAATATCCGTCTGCGCATGGAGGAGAACCGTCCTCAGTTGGAGGGAGACTTTGTGACCTGCCGGTATGATTTAGAACAAAGTGGAGAGCGGATTGGATATGCAGAAGTCAGTTATTACAGTCCTTATTATATGGATGAAGATGACTTTCATTTTTTAGAATCCTTAAACCAGATTCTTTTCGTTATCGGAATTTTGTCCATTGCAGGAGCAGTTGCAGCAGGAATGTTTTTGGCAAGACGTATTACAAAGCCCATTACAAAGACCATGGAGCTTACCAGAGAAATATCAGAGGGCAATTATACCATGCGCTTTGAATCAGATATAAGAACAAAAGAGCTTCAGGATTTGACGCAGTCCATAAACCATATGGCAAATGCCTTAGAGGAGCAGGAAACGCTGCGCAAGCGTCTCACCACAGATGTAGCGCATGAACTGCGCACCCCTCTTACCAACGTGTCTACCCATCTGGAAATGATGATAGAGGGCGTCTGGGAGCCCACACCAGAGCGTTTGCAGAACTGCTATGATGAGATTGGAAGAATCACCGGACTGGTCTCTGACTTAGAGCGTCTCCGTCAGATAGAAAGCGAGAATCTGGAGCTGAAAAAGGAGCCGGTGAATCTATTTTCGCTGGCGCAGGAGGTTTGCGCTCTTTTCGAAGCAGAGCTTGGGGAAAAACATCTGAGCTGTCAGGTAGAGGGCGAAGCTGTGCTGGTCGATGGCGATAAACAGCGTTTGCAGCAGGTGGTAGTAAATCTCTTATCGAATGCGGTAAAATTCACAGGTGTGGGCGGGAGAATTCATATTCTCGTAAGAAATAGGGAAGAGGGGGCAGCCCTTGTAATAGAAGATAATGGAATTGGAATTCCAAAGGAGGACCTTCCCCTGATATTTGAGCGTTTTTACCGAACCGATTACTCCCGCAGCCGCAAAAGCGGAGGTGCAGGAATCGGTCTTACCATTGCAAAAGCCATTGCCCAGGCGCATGGCGGTAGTCTAACCGTAGAAAGCGAAGAGGGAAAAGGGAGCAGGTTCACGCTCCTGCTGTAATTTTCAGGTGCGAACGTTGCAGACTGTAAATTTTACCAGAATGTTTTTGACATATCTTAAGTGCATAAACATCTTTGGAGGCTTCTTTATTTAAAGGGAGTAAGTAAATTTTTTGTTGACATAAATTTCCCAAAAAATTATACTAAACAATGAGTATAAATGACATTAGATTAAGAGGGGAAATTTTTCTAATGTCTGTCGTTCGACAGAAAACTGATTCAGTAAAAATCCAAAGAATGAAAATGTACCTAATTTTTATAAGATAAATTAAAAATAGGCATATACTCAGTAGGCAAAAATGATATACGAAAAGAGGAAGGAGAGAGGGATGACAGCGCAGCAGTTACGCAGCAAAATAAGAAATCTGACAGCGGAGATTGAGGAATACCAAAGCCAAATCATAAATTGCGGGCACGAGATAGAAAAGAGGGAAGAGGTGTTATTCCGGGTACGGAACAAGCGCAATACCTTTGAAAATTTTTTCGGGGAACGTAAGGAACGGATTCGTAAGACCAGTGAGAATCTTCCGAATATGTTTTTTGTATCAGGATTTCAAGAGGACCTTGCCGGTTTTATGGAGGGGAAGGAGTTTAGAAAAGCAATGGACAGTTATGAACAGGCAGAACAGAACTTAAGAAAAGCAATGGAGAGCCTGTTTTGCAAAGAAGAGGAACTGCGGCAGAAAAGCCGTATGAGAGAGGTACAGCTTGAGGAGTTACAACGAAGATTGAGAAATCTGGAATGGGAGGAGTAAGAATGCATGAGACCATAGGATATGACCTTGTAGTAGATGAAGAAGAACTGCAAGCGGAGCTGGAGCGTATTGTTACGCGGGCAGTCAATTACGAAGAAGCCCTGGGACTGTATTGCCAGCTGTTAAGCGCGGTAAAGGAAGAAGCCATAATAGAAGGAAATACCGCGGAAAATCTGAGGGATTTTTACGAAGAAGTAGCACAGCTTAAAGGGGAGTTGACGGAAATCGCAGAGCAGATATACCGACTGTCTGTTTGTTACCATATGTCAATAGATGTAGCAGACAGCTACTTGTACTAGAGGAGGAAGTATGGGAAAAATACATATTAATACAAAAAATCTGGAGCAGAACAGGAAAGATATGGAGACGCTCCAACAGGCACTTTTGAATATCATTCCCGGCATGGAGGAAAAATCCTGGAGTGGAAAAGGAAGGGCGCCGGAGCAGATACAGGCGGCAGAGGGGAAGTTGGATAAGAGTGCATACAGCTTGAACCATCTCATCTATGAGACTGTTCAGATGCTAAAACGGACAGAAGAAGAGATGACCAGAGCAGATGAAAGTGTAGCTCATGCTTTGGAAGCATTAAAATAATAAGGGGGGGAAGAGAATGAAACGGGATTTTTCACAGGCACAGATAGAAGAACTGTGGCGTATCGCAGACAGGAATCAGGCAGAATTATGCAATATGGCAGCCGAAAAAATTGAAGAGGGTGAGATGTTGGAAGCTGCAGCAGAACTGTGGGCGGTAGAACAATATCTTAACGCGATAAAAGAAAAAGAAGCTATGACAGTAAAAAAGCTGGAGCAGATTGTCATTAATCTAAAAGAAGTAGACCAGACATATGGAGGCTATTTACAGACTCTGAATCAACAGCTGGATGCGTATGACCAGAGATTACGTTCTGTAGCGGAGCTGTTACAGCCGGAAAAGCTGTCCATGAACAATGACCAGTATCAGAAAGAACTCCAGGCAATCAGTGAAAGATACAGCGAAGCAAAAGACAACAGCGAAATTGTAAAACTGGAATTATGGTTGACACCCGGTTATCAGCTTGACCAGAAAGAACTTAAGGAAGCAAGGGAAATGGTGGAAGCATACTTTGCCTTGGGGACGGACGAAGGCAGGGTATATTATGAAGATATGTATAGTCCGGTAGACGAAAGTATATATGCGGAATGGACAGAGATACATTGGAAGAAGTTTCAGTTGATGGGAGCGCTGGATAAAAAGATTGGAACATGGAACAGTTTCGGAAATGGAGTCGTAGAGGCAGTGCCCTTTTGGGGAACGCTGTCTGATTTAACAATGAAAACGCAGGCAGGGCTTCGGGGATATGAATTTGAAGAACTCTGTCTGAGTGAAAATGTATTTATCAACAGTCACACCCAGCACCCTTTTGTAACTTTGGGTGGAAATCTTACCGGAGGTCTGCTGACTTATGAACTGGCGGCAGGGGCAGCGGGGAGCATACCCGGATTATCCCAGAGAATCAGCAGTATTTCAGGAAGGTTGTCTGCCTACCCGATTTTAAATCGTATCGGACAGGACCATATCAGTAATATGATTGGAGCTACTGTGATAGATATGGGAGTCCTGACCCTGCCGGGAGCAATCGGAGATATTGCAGAAGGAGAAAGCCCTGGGAATGTATTCCGAAATGCCGGACTGGACATAGGAAGGAATCTGTTGTTTAATATAGGTGGTGAAGCTGTAAGTGGAGTTTTGGGAGCTTTGCTGAAAAAGGGGAAGAGTGGTACATCAACTATTAAGAGTTCTGATTTAGTATTTGGAAGTAGTACAAAATCAGCACAAAAATTAATGAATCAGATGAATAGCAGGGGATGGACAGAAGATTTAATACGAAATACAGTTGATAACCCATATACTATTCGCACTAGTGTAAATAAGGCGACAGGAAATTCTGCAACAGTATTTTATACTCAGCAAGGTTCATATATCATTGTAGATGATGTTACAAAAGTGATAGTTCAGATTAGTGATAACATTAATCCATCGACATGGGCACCTGATTTAAGTATAGTTGACCCATATATACCAAATTGAGGTGAAGAAAATGAGAATTACAGAAATTAATACAGTTATTAAGTCTATTGAATATGCCGGAGAGATTTTTATTAATCTTCAGGAGTTAGATAATTTACTAAAAACAGACTTTAGAATAGAAATGGAGGAGTGTCTAATTACTCCGTATTATATTCAAGATAATAAGCGAATGGAGTTATATCAATATGAGTTTTGTTGTACTGATGAAATTGATTTTGAAGAGTACATTCTAAAATTAACTGGAAAGGAAAAAAAAGAAGATATTTCAGAAGAGGTTTTCTGTCTTAGGAAAAATTGCTTTTCAACATGTGATGAACCAAACGGATTAGCTGATTTTTTAAAATTTCTTTTTGAAAATGAGACTTTAAAAAAAGAAATTGAGCAGGTGTTTGATGATTATATTGCAGAGAATTTATATGCAGTAGTATATTAAAAATGTATTGGGATGAAGAATTTTCCTGATGCATAAACTTTTGGATAACATTAGAATAGGTAGTGCATTGAAAGAATTTTGATTATCCGGAAGATATGGAAAAGTTTATTTCCTATATGCCAATAGATGGGGAATATATTTCGGCAGACCATTCTTTAGAGGAAAATAGATGTTATTTACTGAGTCAGTTAGATGACTATATTAGTAGACAAGTAGAAAAATATCAATTACAAATTCTATAATATATTAGGGTTATACTTTAGGACTTTTAACTCCCTAAATCCCTTTTCAAAAAATAACTATATCACCTGCTTATTCACAAACTGAATGATATATAGGTGATATAGTTATTTTTAGCCCACTGTCAGAAGAATAGACTATTGGGCTAAAGTTCCTATTTCATTTCCAATGCCAATACTTTCATTCGATTTAAGGCATTGGCAACCGGTGGCAGGCTGACGATAATCAGAGTAATCACAGCCTCCGTCAAAAGATAAGAACCGTTGTAGACCAGCGAATAAACAGGAGCGCTCATACCACTTCCTTCGGCATAGGAAGCAAAGAAAATAAGGCCCGATAAAAAAGCAAAAAAATACCGTCCCAATACACCTGCAATATAACCTTTTATCAATCCGTTTTTCTTTTTCCAGAAAAATCCGGAGATACCAAGGGCACCGAAAGCAAGAGGATAGTCTGTAAAAAACTGAGGAATGGAGTAAAAGTAAGGCTCCATTACAAATTGAAGCAGACCGTAAGCAATGGCAGCAGTAATTCCGATATAAGGACCGTACCAATACCCGATTAGCACTACAAAGAGCATGCTGAACAAGGTAACAGACCCGCCCATAGGCAGAGAAAAAGGCTTTATAACTGACGCAACCGAAGCTAATGCCAGAGCAACCGCAGAAAATACTAATTGTTTTGTATGGATTTTTGATAATGTAGATAATTTATTCATAAATAGTCCTCCTTTTTGATTAGCTATAGTATAGCATTAATTTTGGCAGAGATGAAAAAAATAATACTTTTACGTGATAAAACTGTAATGTAATGAAAGAAAAATATTGCAAAATAGCCCAAATCATAATAAAATAAAGATGTTGATGATAAATATACTAATTATAAAGGAGAAATTGTATGAGCTATGTTGATGAAGTGCTGGAACGCGTAATTGCAAAGAATCCAGCAGAACCTGAATTTCATCAGGCAGTAAAAGAGGTTTTAAATTCTTTAAGACCGGTAATTGAAGCAAATGAAGAAGTATATCGTAAGGAAGCGCTGTTAGAGCGTATTACCGAGCCGGACAGACAGTTTAAGTTCCGTGTACCTTGGGTAGACGATAAGGGACAGGTACAGGTAAACACAGGTTACCGTGTACAGTTCAATAACAGCATTGGACCATACAAGGGAGGATTAAGATTACATCCTTCTGTAAACCTTGGAATTATCAAGTTCTTAGGTTTTGAGCAGATTTTCAAGAATTCCCTGACCGGACTTCCAATCGGCGGTGGTAAGGGTGGTTCTGATTTCGACCCGAAGGGCAAATCTGACCGTGAAATCATGGCATTCTGCCAGAGCTTTATGACCGAGCTTTGCAAATATATCGGTGCTGATACTGACGTACCGGCAGGAGATATCGGAACAGGTGCAAGAGAAATCGGATATATGTTCGGACAGTTCAAGAGAATTCGTGGTACATATGAAGGCGTTTTAACAGGAAAAGGACTTTCCTATGGTGGCTCTTTAGCACGTACCGAAGCAACCGGTTACGGATTATTATATTTAACCGAAGAAATGTTAAAGTGCAATGGACATGATATCAAAGGTAAGACTGTATGCGTATCCGGTTCCGGAAATGTTGCTATCTATGCAACACAGAAAGCACAGCAGTTAGGTGCAAAGGTTGTAACCGTAAGTGACTCTACCGGATGGGTATATGATCCGGAAGGAATCGATGTTGATTTATTAAAGGAAGTAAAAGAAGTAAAACGTGCTCGTTTAACAGAGTATGCAGCAGCAAGACCAAGTGCAGAGTATCACGAAGGTCGCGGTGTATGGAGCATCAAGTGTGACATCGCACTTCCATGTGCAACTCAGAACGAATTGTTATTAGACGATGCAAAAGCATTGGTAGCAAACGGATGTATCGCAGTAGCAGAAGGTGCAAACATGCCTACTACCTTAGAAGCAACCGAATACTTACAGCAGAATAAGGTATTATTTGCTCCTGGAAAGGCTGCAAATGCAGGCGGTGTTGCTACATCTGCACTGGAAATGAGCCAGAACTCCGAACGTTTAAGCTGGACATTCGAGGAAGTTGACAGTAAGTTACAGAACATCATGGTTAATATCTTCCACAATCTGGATGATGCTGCAAAACGTTACGGCAAAGAAGGCGATTATGTAGCAGGTGCTAATATCGCAGGATTTGAAAAAGTTGCAAATGCTATGATGGCTCAGGGTGTTTGCTAATTAGCAGGTGAAAGCGAAGAGGGTTTTCCCGGAAGGGTTATGGAGAAGGTTAAGATAAATAGGTAAAGGGAATGGAAAGTCCCGCAGGCAGATTGGGGAATCTGGCTACGGGGCTTTTTTAATGGAGGTATTGACAAAAGTGAAGTTATAAAATATTATATAAATTAAATTATATAATTATATTTATATAATTTCGGAGGTTTATAATGGCACGAAAAGTTCAAATTACAAAAGATATTATTTTAAAGGCTGCATTAGATATGCTGATTCGTGACGGCTTTTCCTCAATCAATATCAAAACGCTTGCAAAAGAAATAGGTTGTTCCACGCAGCCCATTGTATGGCATTTCGATAATATGGAAGGACTTCGTACCGCGTTAGCTGAGTATGCGCGGACTTACGCAAATAATAAAATGCGTCTGACTGGTAAGAATGCGGTTGAAACCTTTGCATACATAGGAAAAGCATATGTTGAAATTGCTGTTAATGAGCCAAATCTTTTCCGTTTTCTCTACCTTGAGGAGAATAAATACAAAAGTGCAAATAACTTTGAAGCGATGATTACCAGCAGGAATAATGCAGAGTTGATTAGGAAAATTGCGGACTATTTAGGGTTACCGGAGAAAAAGGCAGGACGCTACTTGCAGAATACCATTATTTATGCACATGGAATCGCTACCCTTGTTGCCACAAATGTTATAACTGCATCGCAAGAAGAAATGATGATAATGATTAACCGTGCTGCAGATGCTTTTCTTATGCAAGAAGGTGTTCCTGCTGACAGGATTCCTCGGTGAATGGAATGATAATATATGGAGGTTTCGTGATGTTTGCTCTAATTGCTGCAATCTTATTTTCTATAATAAGCATATTCACTGTTCTGCTGATTTTAGGTTTTCCTTTGGGGGAATTTACGATGGGAGGACAGGATAAAATCTTGCCATTAAAGTTTAGAATTATGGCACTATTTATGCTTTTCATCCAAATTTTTGCTATTGTAATTTCTTTGCAGGCAGGAGGATATATGCCACTTTGGTTTTCTGAAAAAACAACCCGGATGATATGTTTTGTGTTTGCTGCTTACATGTCATTGAATACGTTCATGAATTTATTTTCTAATAGCAAAAAGGAAAAGTATACGATGACCCCTATGTCATTTTTGGCTGCAATATGTTTTTGGATTACAGCTTTTCAGATGTAACTTTTCAGATATAAAATGATGGGGAAAGATGTTTTATAAAAAGTACAGAATGAACATTCCCTTTGTTCTGTACTTTTTTTCTGTATTCTGATATATTATGAATGATAAAGAATTCCACAAAAACAAAGGATGAAGCATATGTTAAATACCAAAACCGATCTGTTAAAAGGAAATATTTTAAAATCATTGTTAATATTTGCAATACCTTTATTCATTTCTAACTTATTCCAGCAGTTATACAATACGGCAGATACCATGATTGTAGGTCATTTTCTGGGAGATACGTCCCTTGCGGCAATCGGAGCCTGTAGTGCAGTCTATGAGCTTCTGATAGGCTTTGCCTTAGGAATAGGAAATGGAATGAGTATGGTAGTGGCAAGGAGTTTTGGAGCAGGAGATGAGACACTTTTAAAGCGTGCAGTGGCAGGTTCACTTGTTATCGGTGCAGGGGTGACTGTTATCGTTATGATAATGGCACGCATATTTTTGTATCCATTATTGGAAATGCTGCACACACCACGGGAAATCATAGAAGAATCCTATTCTTATATTTTTGTGGTGGTTATGTGTGTAGGCGTTATGTTTGCATACAATTTGCTGGCAGGATTACTCAGGGCAATCGGAAACAGTGTTATGCCTCTGGTCTTTCTGGTGATTTCCTCTGTTGTGAACATTGGACTGGATATTTTGTTTATTACGCAGTTTTCCATGGGAATTCGCGGGGCGGCAGTTGCAACCGTGATTGCACAGGGATTTTCCGCATTGTTGTGTTTGATATATATTTTATGGAAGGCAAAGATACTGATTCCACGAAAGGAGCATTTCGAGATAGAAGGCAGATTATACAAAGAACTGGCAGGACAGGGCTTATCTATGGGCGTTATGGTTGCCATCGTGTCTGCCGGAACAGTCATTTTGCAGTTTGCCATTAATGAGCTGGGATATTTAATTATTGCCGGGCATACTGCCGCAAGAAAATTAAACAGCTTTTGCGCCATGCCCCTTATGACCATGACATTGGCAACTTCGACCTTTGTATCTCAAAACAGAGGAGCTAACCAGCGGGAACGCATCATCAAAGCAGTGAGGTACAGCAACTGGATATCTGTGCTTTGGGCGGCAGTTATTACGATAATACTGATTTTTGCTGCGCCTGTACTGGTGAAGCTGCTCTCCGGTTCCTCGGAGAAAGTGGTGATTGAAAATGGAGCGATGTATCTGCGTATCAATGCTCCGTTTTATTCGGTGCTTGGGATTCTTTCGACGATGCGTAATTCCCTGCAGGGAATTGGGAAAAAAATAGTCCCTTTGATATCCAGCGTGATAGAACTGATAGGAAAGATTGTATTTGTTATCTTTCTTATTCCAATTCTCGGTTACTTTGGGGTTATTATCTGTGAACCGATTATCTGGTGCCTGATGTGCGCCCAGCTCGTGTTTACCTTTTATACGGATTCGTATATTCGAGGCAGCGCTTTAAATGATAAAATGTGAAAAATTCAATAGAAAAAAGCAGTTGACACCAATAAATAAAATAGATACAATGGTCTAAAGTCATTAGAAAAGCCAGAATAAAATGGCAAAGGAAAACAGTCATAATTCATCATTCGATGGACCGCTGATTCAGTAATGAAATCCTGAAAATAAATTTTAAATTCAAATCTATAGACCAAAGAACTGAGGTGGTGTTAATAAGTGGGAGATAACGATATAATAATAGAGGAAAAGGCTGACATAAATATATCTTCCGGGAAAATACAAGGGTTAATCTACATGGTGAGAGGGAAGCAGATTATGTTAGATAGTGATTTGGCGAGGCTTTATCAGGTAGAGACCAAAAATTTGAATAAGGCAATGAAGCGAAATGAAAAGCGATTTCCAAAAGAATTCTGTTTTCAACTGACAGATGAGGAGTATGAGGATATGAGGTTCCGAAATGGAACCTCAAAGGAAAGAGGTGGTCGCAGATATTTACCATATGTTTATACAGAACAGGGAATCGCAATGCTTTCAGCGGTGTTGAGAAGTGACGTTGCTATACAAGTAAGTATTCAAATTATGGAAACCTTTGTTGAAATGCGTAGATATATAGCAAGCAATGAACTGCTTTACAAGAAAGTAAATGACCTGGAAAGACATTTTATAGAATCCGATATAGAACATAAAGCATTTGAACAAAAAACAGATAAGCGTTTCAAAGAAGTATTTGACTACATAGCGAAACATCAGAAAAGTAATCAGAAAATCTTTTTTGACGGGCAGATATTTGATGCATTTAGTCTGCTTGCAGATATTGTCGGTCAGGCAAACAAATCGATTATATTAATTGATGGATATGTGGACATTGGAACGCTCAATATATTATCTAAAAAGCAGGACAAGACAGACGTATGCATATACACACTTTCCAACACAAAATTATCAGCACAGGATATTACTAACTTTAATGCCCAATACCCAAAACTGGAAGTGAAATATACAAAAGCATTTCATGACAGATTTCTCATTTTGGACAATACGAAAGCATATCATATCGGAGCATCTTTGAAGGATGCCGGGAAAAAATGTTTCGGTATAAATAAAATTGAAGACTCTGGAATCATCAGGGATATTGTGCAGCGAGTACAGTTGAAAAGCCAATAAGACTTTAAAAACAACTTCATTCCGTCATAGATAATGGCAGCTAAAGGAGGCATCTCATGGCAAAGTCCTACAATCAGAAAATGAAAATTTTATATCTCATGCAGGCTTTTCTGGAACGGACAGACGAAGCCCATGTGCTTTCCATGCAGGAAATTCTTGCGCTTTTGAATGGACACGGGATTCATGCAGAACGGAAGACCATTTATGACGACATAGAAGCATTGCGGGTATATGGGTTGGATATTATATACCGGAAGGAAGCACCATCCGGTTATTACTTGGCAAGTCGTAATTTTGAGCTGCCGGAACTGAAGCTTTTGGTAGATGTGGTACAGTCCTCTAAATTCATTACGGAACGAAAGTCGGCAGAGCTGATTCAGAAGTTAGAGGGACTTACCAGCCACTATGAGGCACAGCAGCTGCAGCGACAGGTATTTGTGGCGAATCGCATTAAGACCATGAATGAAAGTATCTATTATAATGTAGACAAGATTCATGGCGCAATTCTTGCAGATGTAAAGATAAGCTTTCAGTATTTTGAGTGGACTGTGGAAAAGCAGATGCATTTGAAAAAAAGCGGACAGGAGTATTGTATCAGTCCGTGGGCGCTCACCTGGGCAGAGGAAAATTATTATCTGATTGGTTATGATGAAGAAGCGGACATGGTAAAACATTATCGGGTAGACAAGATGCTTTCTATCGAGCTGACAGAGGAAAAGAGGGTAGGAAAAGAGCATTTTGCTGATTTCAATACGGCGAACTTTGCTAAGAAGACCTTTGGAATGTTCGGAGGAGAAGAGCAGGAGCTTCGCCTGGAATTTGAAAACCGTTTTGTAGGCGTGGTCATTGACCGCTTTGGCAAGGATGCCGCCATACGAAAAAAGGATGAGACGCATTTTGCTGTTCGCGTGAAGGTTGTGGTAAGTCCTCAGTTTTTCGGCTGGCTGTCCGGGCTTGGAACCGGAGCAAAGATTGTAACGCCAAAGGTTGTGCAGCAGGAATATAAGCAGTTTTTGTGGGAACTGTTAAAGCAATATCAGGAAGGGGAAGCATAACGCAGGATAAAAAATATGCAGTAGAATTCTACTGCATATTTTTTATCTGCTGAAACAGTTCTAAATCTGATTGTGTAATTTTCATATTAGAACAGTAATTTTTTCCTTCCGGAGTGGTTACGTTAATTTCGATAATCGTATTTTCCTTTATGCCTTCGCTGGCAACTGCCTGAAGGAATCTTGGAAATTTTGGATGATTGGAAGTAAATTTCTTCCATGCATTCATAATCTGAAATATTTGAGTTGGATTCATTCCCATGATAGTTCTCCTTTCAAAACTTATTTTCGTTTGTATTGTATTGGCTGTAGTGTTTCGTCCAGAGAGCAGAACTCATATCCGTCATCTGCCAGCGTCTTTAGAAGTGTTGGTAGTGCCTCTAAAGTAGCATTTTTTCCGGCGCCATCGTGCATCAGCACTACCGGCTGGTCGAAACTGCCCACATTGGTGCAGACATTTTCCAGAATATTTTCAGTGGTAGTCAGGTTGCTGCCATCTCCGGAGCTTACATTCCAGTCATAGTAGATAAAGCCGCGGCGTTCCATCTCAGTGATAATGTCATTTACCACAGAGGTCTTTCCGTTGGTGCTGCCCCCGGGGAAACGGAAAAGAGTAGGGCGAACACCGGTTTCCTCATAGACCCAGGTATAAACTTTTTCAAAGTCCTCCAAAAAGGCATCTACAGACTTATAAATTTTATCATAATCATGGCTGTAGGAGTGGAGGGCAAGGGTATGTCCCCGGTCTACAATGTCCTTTAGATAGGAAGTGTATGTTTTGTTGTCGGTATAGACTACAAAAAAGGTCGCCTTAGCATCATATTTGTCCAGGAGGTCTAAGACCTGTGGCGTCAGGTCAGAAGGACCATCGTCAAAGGTAAGGTATACCTTTAAGTCAGAGGTAGCATCATCGGAGTAGGTAGCTCCGGCGTAAAGGTCAGGATATTTCTTGCGATAGTCGGAAGAACTCTTAGAATCGTTCTCATCCTCGTCGTCCTCATTATCTTCGTCGTTTTCATTGGTGCCTGCCGTATTCTGACAGTCAGCAAGCTGTGTCGTTAATTCGTTAATATACTCAGTCTGTCCGGAAATAAAATCTTCCTTTTCCTGTAACTGTTGTTTCAAGGTAGAAATATCGGAATTTAGTGTTTGGTTTTCTGTTTTTACATCAGCTTCTTTTTGAACATATATAAAAAAGAAAAGTCCCCCCAGAATCAGCAGGCTTACAAGCAAGTGTGGTAATAAAATTACTGGTATTTTTTTCATAAATATCTCCTTTATAGATAAGCGAATAATCAGTTTTTAGTATAGCCAATGCCAATGAGTTTTGCAAGGGCTTCTTGTATAATCCGGTCAGACAGTGTAAAATAGTAAAAGCAGAAAAACAGGAAGACAAAAACAGGAGAAAGAAATGAAATTTATTCATATAGCAGATGTACACTTGGGCGCAAAGCCGGATAAGGACAAGCCCTGGGCAGAGGAACGGAAAAATCATGGATGGCAGGCGTTTACACAGGTAATCGCCACAGCGGAAGAGGAGCAGGCGGATTTACTTTTGATTGCAGGGGATTTATTTCACCGACAGCCCTTGCAGCGGGAATTGAAGGAGGTAAATTATCAGTTTTCCAGACTGTCACATACACAGGTAGTATTGATAGCGGGAAATCATGATTTTATCAGTCCGGATTCGTACTATCGAACCTTCCAATGGGAAGAGAATGTACATTTTTTGAAAAAAGAAACGATAGAATACGTGGAACTTCCCATGCTCCGAACAAGGGTATATGGATTAAGCTATTGGCATAAAGAACTGCCGAAACCATTGTATGAGAATATCCGGGTAGAAGAAGGCAGCTTTTTTAATATTCTGCTGGCACATGGCGGAGATGAGAAGCATATCCCTTTTCGGGCAGAAAGCTTTCAGAAGATGGGATTTGACTATGTGGCATGTGGACATATTCATAAACCGGTACAACTTATAGAAAACCGCGTGGTAATGGCAGGAGCCTTACAACCGGTAGATTGTAATGATACCGGAACCCATGGTTTTTTTATGGGTGAGTTAAGTAAGGAAAGGTGTCATGTGGAATTTCAGCCCCTTACTTACTGTGAATATACGACCATGAATTTGAAGGTGACCAGTGATATTACCACCGGAGCATTGGAGGATTTCGTGAAACAAAAGCTGTCACAGGCGCCGGAGTATATGATTTTCAAGGTGATATTGACGGGATTTTTCGACGGAAGTGCGCCGTTGGAAACCGAACGCTTGGAGAAGCTGGAACAAGTGATTCAGGTAGTGAATCAGTGTCAGCCAGACTATGATTTTGAACGGTTGAAGCAGCAGTATGCACAGCAGTTAATCGGAAAATACATTGGTGCTATGGAACAGCTTCCCCAGGATGAAGTGACAAAGCTGGCATTGTATTACGGAGTGGAAGCATTATTGGAAAAATAAGGGGAACAGGAGAGAGGACTATTTTATGAAAATTACGGAACTTCAGATAAATAATTTTGGAAAGCTCCATCAGAAAAAAATACAGCCACAGCCCGGATTGAATATTGTGTATGGAGACAATGAAAGTGGGAAATCTACCCTCCATCAGTTTATTACCGGGATGATGTTTGGGATGGAGAAGCAGCGGGGAAAGTCAGGAAAGAATGACAGTTATCAGCAGTACGAACCTTGGAACAGCAGTTCCTATTATACCGGCTCCATGCGGTTTGAAGTAGATGGAAAGGATTTTTTAATAGAGCGTAATTTCTACCATAAGGAAAAAACAGCTGCATTACGAAATGAAGGGGACGGAGAAGAGCTTTCTGTCAGTCATGGAGATATGGAGATGCTGTTAGGTGGAATGAAAAAAAGCACCTATGAAAATACATACTGCATCCGTCAGGCAGCAGTGGAAACAGGAAAAGAGTTTTCCGGAATTTTGCAGAATTATTTTGTAAATGCAAGCCATACGGGGGATGGGGATATCAATCTTACCGGAGCCAGAGAAAAATTAAAAGCAAAGCAGAAGGAAATGGAGCGCAGCTACCGTAAGGCATGGGAAGAGCGAAGGAGCGCCTGTGAGAAGCTGCAGCTTGCCCAGGATATTGCAAAAAAGGATTTGCAGCAGCTAGAGCAGCAGTTAGAACAACTGAAAGCAGAAGGCTATCAGTCAGAAGAACTGTGGCAGCCGGAAGAAGAGATACCGATGGAAAATGAAGCAAATCAGATGGCAGAGCTGTTGCAGCAGGAGCAGGGAGAGCGTAAGGAAATAAAGTTTCGCAGGCGAAAAAGCATTGCCGCAGTTGTGACGTTGATTGCAGCCGTGGCGGCAGGAAGCCGGTTAGCAGGAAAGGGACTTTCGGCAGGAATGTCACCTCTTTTTACCGTAGAAATGTTGTTGGTAATTGCAGGAATTGCCGGTATTTTTTATTTCCGAAAGAAAGAGAATGAGGTACGCAGTGAAAGCCGCGCCAGAGAAGAAAGCAGGAACCTTCGGGAACAGCAGACAGATAATACCGGACAGGAAAGAGCGAAAAAGCAGGCAGTTGTGCATATGCTAAAGATGCAGAAAATGGAAAAATGCTCTCTTCTTGCCAATCTGGAGGAAGAGATAGCCGAGACCGGAAAGAAAAGTGAAAGGGAGCAGGAGTTAGAGCGACAGGTAGCAGCTTGCGAATTGGCACTTAATATGCTGGGAAAAATATCCGAAAATGTATATGAAGATACGAGAGAGCATCTGGAGGGGGAGATTTCTAAAATTCTCTACTCGCTTACGGATGGAAAGTATGAACGTATTACGCTGGATGATGATATGAATCTGGTGGTATATCAGGATGGAAGAAATCTTTATCCATGGCAGTTGAGCCGCGGAACCATGGAGCAGATGTATCTGGCGCTGCGCTTAGGAGCAGGGAGATTTTTTACACAGGAAGAACCGCTGCCGATTCTGTTAGATGAAGCATTCGCTTCCTTTGATGAAAAACGACTGAAGAGTACATTAAAGTGGCTGGCGGCGCAGCCGGAGCAGATATTTCTCTTTACCTGTCAGAAGCGTGAGCTGGAGATTTTAGCGTGTAGTGGAATACCATATGGAAAGATTCTGTTACAAAACACATAGGAATGAGGCAAAACATGAGTAAACGAAAAAAGAAACAGAAAAAGAAATACCGTGTATTCTGGTTTTTTGCAAAAGTTCAGTTATTATTGCTGCTGATAGTGGCAGGGGCATTGGGCGTATATTATTTTGGAGGATATGCCCAGAAGGTAAGTGAACTGCAGGCAGATGCCAAGCGGTTGGTAAGCCAGTCGGACGAGAGCACTTTTCGTTCGGTAGAGACCAGTCTTGTGTATGATGCCAACGGGCAGTTGATTTCTACCTTAAAGGGAGAGAAAGACGTTTACTATCTGGAATTTGATGAGATTCCCGCCTATGCAACCGCTGCCATGGTAAGCATCGAGGATAAAAAGTTCTATCGGCATAACGGCATTGATATAAAAGCAATTTTGCGTGCGGCAAAGGCGATGATTGAAAATGGTGAGGTGACGCAGGGAGGGAGTACCATTACCCAGCAGCTTGCCAGAAATGTGTTCCTGAATCAAGACGTAAAGTGGGAACGTAAGGTTGAGGAGATGTTCATCGCAGTAGAACTAGAAAAGATATATAGTAAGGATAAAATTCTGGAATTTTATATGAATAATATCTATTTTGGAAATGGATATTACGGAATTCAGGCAGCAAGCAAAGGATACTTTAACACAGAAGTAAAGAACCTGTCCCTTTCCCAGATAGCATTTTTATGCGCGATTCCCAATAATCCGACACTGTATGACCCGATAGAACATCCGGACAATACCATTAAGCGGAGAGACCGGATTCTCTATAATATGTTAGAGGATGGGAAAATAGGACAGCAGACCTATGAGGAAGCCATAGCAGAGACCATTACCCTGAATCGTCCCGAGAAAACGAAAAATGATTATGTAGAAACCTATACCTACAACTGTGCGGTGCGTGCAATTATGGCACAGCAGGGCTTTGAATTTAAGACAGAGTTTGCCTCCGAAGAGGAAAAGCAGACCTATGAGACAAATTATAAGATAGCTTATGATGATTGTCAGAAGAGTTTGTATACGAAAGGATACCGAATCTATACGTCCATTGACCTGAATATGCAGCAGCAGCTTCAGGATGCGGTAGATTCTAATCTGGCAGAATTTACGGAGCAGAATGAAGAAGGAATCTATACTCTGCAGGGAGCCGCTGTTTGTATTGACAATCATACGGGATATGTGAAAGCTATTGTTGGCGGCAGAAATCAGAATCTGCCGGGCTATACCCTGAACCGGGCATATCAAAGCTTTCGTCAGCCGGGAAGTGCCATTAAGCCGTTGATTGTGTATACACCTGCACTGGAACGACAGTATACACCGGATTCGATTGTATCGGATGAAAAAATAGAAGACGGACCTTCCAATGCAGGGGATTATTATGAAGGTGACATTACCCTGCGGTATGCCGTGGAAAAATCTAAAAATACCGTAGCCTGGAATTTGCTGGCAGAGCTGACACCGCAGGTCGGACTTTCTTATTTGGAAGAAATGAATTTTTCCAAGCTGGATGCACAGGATGAAAGACTTACCAGTGCGTTAGGCGGATTTACCAATGGAGTTTCGACCATAGAGATGACGGCGGCTTACGCAGCACTGGAAAACGAAGGAAAGTATAGAGAACCTACCTGTATTGTAAAGATTACTGATGCAGACGGTGTGATACTTTATGAAACCCAGATGGAGGAAAAGCAGGTATATAAGAACAATGCTGCCCGTATGATGACAGATATGCTGGTAAGCGTAATGCAGGAGCCGCAGGGAACCGGATATGGTCTTGCACTGGAAAATATGCCATGTGCCGGAAAGACAGGAACCACCAATGATAATAAAGATGGATGGTTTGCAGGATACACCAGTTATTATACTACCTGTGTATGGGTAGGCTATGATATGCCAAAGGAATTGCCGGGATTGTCCGGAGCAAGCTATCCCGGAAGTATCTGGAAGACCTTCATGGAACAGATACATCAGGGACTGACTCCGGTGAATTTTACCCCTTATATTAGTGAAAATAAAGAAACACTGGATAATGAGGAATATCTGGATAGTGTGCAGCAGGAGCAGGGAGAAAATCCATAAGAATTAAGGAAGATGAAAGGCGTCTCGCCATGAATGTAGGGTTCATGATGAGACGCCTCATTATCATATTAAATATTTTCATCCTTCAGCGTATCCATAATATTCTCCTTCTTTATCCTTCGCATGGAATACAGCATGGTGGCAAATACCACCACAAATACACTTCCTATTGCAATGACAAGACTGTACCATGGAATGAAAAAGTTCATTTCCAGCCCACCGGAGATAGCACGGTAGATGAACCAGGTAATCAGTATGGAAACAGGAAGACCGTAGATTAATCCCTTAAATCCATAGAGCAGACATTCAAAGTTCATCATTTTCCGGAAGCCGTCAGGCGTAAGTCCGATGGATTTTAACATGGCAAATTCCCGTTTGCGCAGAATGATATTGGTGGAAATGGTATTAAATACATTTGCTGCCGCAATCAGGGATATCAATATAATAAAGCCATAAGAAAAGATATTAATAACAGTAACCATGGCACGTTCCTGGTCTGCGCTGGCAGCATAGTCATAAAGCGGTTCGGTAGGCAGATTATGGTCGGACAAAATTTTTGTCATATCTGCAGCAGCCTTTGTATGGTCTTTGCAACGGAACATAAGGTTGACACGTAAATGTTCACTGACCGGTTGATTTTCTTCTCTTGAGAGATTACGATAATTCACGCCATCCTCCAAATCAGAAAATACGGCATCTATCATACTGTAAGGATAATACAGTGTGAGTATCTCAGAGCTGCTGACTGCATTGTCGGGAGCGACGGAAAGGGAAGCTCCGATATTAAGCGGAAGTATGAGGCAGCTTTCCTCCGGGGGCAAATTGAGTTCTTCCGGTTCTGCATTTGTTCCGGTATCATTTTCCGTCGACTCAGAAGCATAGGTGACCAAAATATTTCCGTCTTCATCGGTATAGCATCCATAATTCATATAGCCTTCTATCTCTTTAGAAAGATATAAAACCGGGTTGCAATCTTCAAAAGAAGACAGCATGGAAAAGGTATGATATTTATGGTCATATCCGTTATAGACCCGCATGTTATCCAACAGCACCGCGGTGGGGTGCTCCAAATCAAAGTAATCAGATTCAGAAAGTCCATTCTCCCTTAGATAATCACGGAATGCATCATCTTTTACAAAAATAACATAAAAATTAGTAAGGATATTTTCCCCCTGAAAAAAAGACGAATCGCCGTTATCTCCGGTTTGGTTAGCCTGCATCTCCTTTTGAAAATCAATGTATTCCTTACTTAACGAAGAGGTGCTTATAGAACCTTCCATCCAAAAAGAGCTGGAGTAGGAACTGGAGGTAACACCGGCTACCCCCGAAAGTTCTTCGAGAAGGGCATCCGGGGAATAATCTTCCTCCGGAGAAAGTGCATAGGAAATATCATATCCCTGATTCTCGAAAACGCGGTCTGTGGATTTCATCAGGTAGGCGCAAAAGCTGCTGGCAGAAATAAAAAGTACAACGCTTAAGAACAGAGAGATAACCGTAGCACGGTATTTCTTTCCATTTCTCTTATAATTTTTGGCAGCCAACATTCCTTCAAAACCAAAGAGCCGGAAGGTCAGTTTTGTAGTTTTTACCTTTCCTGGACGAATTGTAATATCCCTGCTTTGGCGTATCGCTTCAATGGCAGAGCCTTTCAAAGCGCGTCTTGCCGGTAGGTAGGCAGAAATCAGAATCGTTATTAAGGATACCAAAACAGCAATCAAAAGTGCAGGAATAGAGGCATGCAGGGACAGCGTTACGTCACTGTCAGAATAGAGAAAGCCTGCAATCATGTCACCTGTAAAATAAAAAGTGATGCCAATCCCAATGGTACCGGAGAGAATTCCCAGAGGAATTCCAATCACGCTTAAAAAGAATGCCTCAAATAAAACACTTCCTGTAAGCTGATGTTTGGTAGCGCCAATGGAGGAAAGCAGACCAAACTGTCTGGTACGTTCGCTGACGGAGATGGAAAAAGCATTGTAAATCAGCGAAATAGAACCAAAGGCAATGATAATTACTAAAATAATCCCAAGATTGGTCAGGACAGCGTTATAAGAGCTTTCACCGGAATATCCATAAAGACGCAGCAGGGCATAATTCATAGTCCAGGAAGCGCCTTCTTTTATGGTATTCATATGTGTATTCATGTACTGAGAAATATTGGCTCCATTTTTGGTACAAAAATAAATATCACACAGACTATCAGCAGGGGCATCTGAAATGGTCAGGGCAGTATAGCCAGGAGCAGTGTAATCCTCAAAAGAGGGACGTTCATAAAATCCCACCACAGTATAGGTGTAGGGCTGGGTATCAATAATCTGTTCACTTGTTTCGTCTAAATCATATCCGGTATGATTATTTAAGATATATCCGTTTGAATCGACTCTGGTTCCAAGCTCCAGAGAAATGGTATCATCAAGCTGATATGTGATTCCGCCATTGGTAGACAGATGGTTCGGAAGCAAGATTTCACTGCTGTTTTGGGGCATACGGCCTTCCGTAAGATGTACTGGCATCAATTCTGTAAAATCTTCTGTAATTCCGTAGACACAGAGATAGGGCTTGCTTTCATTCAGACTGTCTAAAAGAGCGGCATATCCAATTCGGTTCATACGAATAGCGGTGGAAACCTCGCTATCGGTGGAAATGGTATCTGCCTCTTCCTGCGTTAAATCGTATGCAGCACCGTACCAGCTTCCTTGATTATAAATCGTATAGGAAACCAAATAGTGGCGCAGAGAAGAAATGCTGACAGTTACTGCGGTAAACATGGCGGCAGATAAAATAATACCTATAATCGTAACCAGTGTACGGGTGCGGTTTTCCTTTAACGTTTTTAATGTGACCTTCTGGAAAATATTCATGGACGAATCACCTCATCTCTGGTGATTTTACCGTCTTCAATGGCAATGATACGGTTTGCCTGCAACGCAATGTTCTCATCATGAGTAATCATAATGAGGGTCTGTTTGTATTTTTCATTGGAATATTTCAAAAGCTCCACGATTTCCTGACTGTTTTTCGAGTCCAGATTTCCGGTAGGCTCATCCGCAAGGACTACAGAAGGTGCATTCATCAATGCACGCCCGATGGAGACACGCTGCTGCTGTCCGCCGGAGAGCTGGTTCGGCAGATGTCCTTCTCTGCCCTCCAGGGAAAGGATGTGCAAAAGCTCCTTTAAGCGCTCTTCATTCACCTTTCTTCCGTCCATAAGAACCGGAAGTGTCATATTTTCCGTAACAGTAAGGACCGGAATCAGATTGTAGAACTGATAGATTAATCCCACCTGACGGCGGCGGAAGATGGCAAGCTGTTTTTCGTTCTGGGCATAGACATCTGCCCCCTCCATGAATACTTTACCGGAGGTAGGAGTATCGACACCGCCCAGAATGTGAAGAAGGGTAGATTTGCCGGAACCGGAAGGTCCGATGATGGCAAGAAATTCTCCCTTTTCCACAGAAAAAGATACATGGTCCAGGGCAGTGACCTGGTTTTCACCGGTACCATAGACTTTCGTAAGGTCTTCGACTTTTAAAATTTCCATAACAGAATTCTCCTTTTTATATGATAAAGTCAGTATATCCGGTGGGAATGACACTCCGGTGACTGTAAAGTGACAATATTGTCACTTAGTGTTACGGTTTGCACCGTATCAAGAGAAATAAAAGCACAAGTCATGCTTGCATGTAAGTGCGTTTTTATTTCTCTTGATAAGCTGTGAAACAGCGTAACCTTCTCCATAATAAGTAATCTTAGCTCTCGAAGAGCGGGAAAGCACGCGAAGCGGGCGAGATTACGCATGATGGAGGAGGTACGGTGCAAACATAGAGATTATTTATAAAATTTTAAAACAAACCGTGCGCCTCCCTCGAAACGATTTTCTGCCTTGAGCGTACCGTTTTGCTGGGAAACAATCATGCGCGCCAGGGCAAGACCGATGCCTACGCTCTGGTCACTGGAATTTTCCCCTTTATAAAAACGTTCAAAGAGATGAGGAAGGTCACTTTGAGAAAATCCGGGACCGTTATCTTCAATCATAATTTCCGTAAAAATCGTATTTTCCCGGCAGGATACCCAGATGTGTCCGCCCGCCGGAGTATGCTCCATACAGTTTTTCAAAATGTTCAGGACAGCCTCGGTAGACCAGGACAAATCTCCGGTAAACTGTTCCCGCCCGGTTTCCTGGTGTATGGTAAAAGTCTGTTCCCGGAGTTCAAACGGAATCAAAAGAGGTTCGCTTGCAGCTTCCAGAAGCTGGGAGACAGAAACCGGAACATGCTTTAAGTATGCGGTTCCTGCATCCATCTTAGACATTTTAAGCAGAGATTCTACCAGCCAGTCGATGCGTGAAAGAAGCTGAGTTAATTCATGCAGCAGTTCCATGCGGCGGTGGGGAGATATGTCCGGCTCTTTTAGCAGGGACAGAATCAAATGAATGGAAGTAAGAGGAGAACGCAGCTGGTGGGAGATATCAGCCATGGCATCAGAAAGATACTTTTTATCCCGGGTCAGTGCGTCCGCTGCTTCCGTTAGCCGCAAGGTCATCTTGGAAAGCTCGTTTTGTAAGATGGAAAGCTCTCCTTCGGCATAATTTTCAAAATGAATAGGGGTCTGATGATGAAGCATATCATCCAGCTCCTGACTTAACCTGGACAATTTGCAGTATCGGCGAAATGTCAGAAAAAGAGAAGCGCATAAAAAGAACAGACCGCATCCGAGAACCAAAAGACCGCTGGTTATGCCAACGGAAAAACCGAGAACCGAAAATGCAGTCAAAGCTATCATGCCAATCAGTAAGAATCTTTTTATTTCAGGATTGCGAAAAAAATGTATCATAATTATGTCCCCATTTTATAGCCCATTCCACGTATGGTTTTGATGTATATCGGATGTTGCGGGTCATCTTCAATCTTTTCCCGCAGACGTTTGATATATACGGTCAGGGTGTTATCATTTACGAATTCTCCGGCAATATCCCATAATTCTTCCAAAAGCCGGGTACGGGTCAGCATAATCCCCTGATTGTTTAAAAACAACAGTAAAAGACGGTATTCCAGAGCCGAAAGCACAATCTCAGAACCATTTTTAGAAACCGTGCCTTTGGCGGTATCGGCAGAAAGTCCCTGAAATTCCAGACGGGGAGAAGTGTTTCCGTATCTGCGCATGACACTGTGAATGCGGGAAATTAATTCTCTTGGACGGAAAGGTTTGGCAATATAGTCATCTGCCCCCAGGTCAAGTCCCGTGACAACACTGAATTCGTCTCCTGAGGCGGTAAGAAAAATTACCGGAATATCCAGCATGGACTTGGCTGCGCCACAGACGGCAAATCCATTTCCCTCTGCCAGTGAAATATCCAGAAGCAATAAGTCGAAGCCTGCGCCATTTGTTTCTAACAGCTCTAAAGCCTTTGATTGTCCGTCAACAGCAGTAACGCCAAAGCCTTCCTGTTTTAAAAAGGCTGTTAAGTTTGTAACGATACTCTTATCGTCCTCCACCAGTAAAATGTGTGTCATAGCAAAATCTCCATCAGCAAAATCGTTTTATATGTTATTGTCATTCTAGCATTACACTAAAAAATTTTCAAGAAAAGCAAAATTTTATTCTTGACAATAAAAAAATACTGTGCTAATATTTGACTCAACAAGAACCAAAAGTTTTATCTGTTTTCCTTAAGACCAAAACAGATGATGCTGTTTGGTTCTTTTTTATTTATACCGCGGAAAATAAAATATAGTTACTATGTAGACAAAGAAGTCTGTCCCGGGAGGGATGGGCTTTTTTTTATATGATAGGAGATTGCGTTGCAATTACCTATCATATAAAAATGCTCCGCTAAGGATGCGCACCTCGCGGAGATGAAATTAGTCATAAATGACACCGCTCGGGCGCGAAAGAGTCTGACGAGCAGACTCTTTGTCCCGTATAACAAAGGAGGAAAGAAAAATGAAAACATATGATTTACTGATAAAAAATGCTGATATTTACACCATGGATGAGAAGAATACGGTGATTTCTCATGGTGTCATAGGGGTTGAGGGAGAAAATATTACTTTGATGGAAGAAATGGATAAGGAAAAAGAGTATGCGGCAGCGGAAGTAATCGACGCGGCAGGCAGCGTGGTATTTCCCGGATTTGTAGATACCCACATTCATATTTTCCAGTCCTTTTTAAAAGGTCTGGGAGCTGACCACCGCTTAATCGAATGGCTCAACCTGTCAGCTCTTCCCTATGGACAATACATGACGCCACATCAGCATAAGCTGGCTGCCCAGCTTGCATGTATGGAAGCCTTAAAAAGCGGCTGTACCACCATGAGCGAATTCTTTTACACCAATCAGGACGTAGAGCTGGCACACTCCTGTATTGACGGAATGGTTTCTACCGGAATCCGTAGTGTATTTATCCGGACCTTTCAGGATACCGGTGAAGAATACGGTATGCCAAAGTGCTTTTTAGAGCCTGCCGGTAAAGCAATGAAAGAGGTAGAAGCTCTGAAAAAGAAGTATCAGGAAAACGATATGCTCTCTATCTGGACAGGACCGGATGTTACCTGGTCTACCACCAAGGAAGGTTACCAAGAGATGCTGGAATACTGTCTCAGTGAAAACGTGAGATACTCTATGCATATTAAAGAGACAGAAGTAGATAACCAGATGTGCATGAAATATTATGGCAAGGATATTGTGGATATGCTAGAAGAAATCGGATTTCTGACAGATAAGTTCTTAGCCGTACACTGTGTCAACCTGACGCCTCATGATATCGAGCGCTTTGCAAAATATGGTGTATCTATCAGTCACAATCCGGCGCCAAACCTGTATCTTGGTTCCGGTATTCCGCCAATTCCGGAGAGCTTAAAGGCGGGCGTCAATGTATCCGTGGGAACCGACGGAGCAGCCAGCAACAACAGTACGGATATGTTAGAGAGCTTGAAGCTGGCAGCATTGATACAAAAGGGAATTCACCGGGATGCGGCAGTGATTACCGCAGATGAGATTATCCGTATGGCAACCGCAGGCGGTGCAAAAGCCGTTGGCATGGAAGATAAAATCGGAACACTAAAGGTTGGAAAAAAGGCTGACCTTATCGTATTCAACCCAAGACATTTAAAGTCAGCGCCAATGCATGACGCAAAGGCAACGGTAGTATATGCTTCTTCCGAAGAAAATATTGACACTACCGTAGTAAATGGAAAAGTGGTATACCACAAAGGAAAATTCAGCTGTGGTATCGAAGAAGAAACACTGATAGAGGAAATTAACCGTGAACTGGTTACATTGAAAAAACAGATATAGGAGGAAAGAGCCATGGAAGAAAGAAAAGGTGAATTAATTGTTGGTGTAAATGAGAAAATCAGCTTTGGAAAAGCGGTGTTTTTAGGCTTACAGCATGTGTTGTCTATGGACTTGTATATTATGCCCCTGATATTGGGCGCAGCCATTGGGCTTGCCGGAGGCGATTTGTCCTTTTTCCTGCAAATGAGCTTCTTCGCATGTGGAATAGCAACGATTCTGCAGGCAGGAGTTTTTATGAAATATCCCATTATTCAGGGACCCTCTTATGTACCACTGGGAGCCTTATGCACCATAGGAGCTACCATGGGCGTAAGTGTTATGATAGGAAGTCTTATACCCGGCGCGGTAATGATTATCTTGTTGGGACTTTGCAAGGGATTTTCTAAGTTTGTGAAAAGGGCGATTCCTCCTTTTATCGGCGGTATTATTATTTTAATCGTAGGAATTTCTCTGACGCCTACTGCCGCAACGGGCATTGCCAGCACAGATGGCAGCTTGAGCGCAAATGTAATTTCCGGTCTGACTGCCGCAGGCGTTTTGATTATCTGCATGGTGCTTCAGTATAAGCTAAAAAGCAGCAGAATACTTCATATGGTGTCTGTTATTTTAGCATTGACAGCAGGAACCGTGGCAGCATGTTTGATGGGAGCAGCAGATTTTAGTACAGTTGGAGATGCAGCTTGGTTTAAATTACCGGAGTTCTTTCACTTTGGACTACCGAAATTTGAATTGAAATCTTGTATTTTAATGGCGTTTATCTATCTGATTGTATTGCTGGACACCACCGGAACATGGGTTACTATCAGTGCCATTACCGGAGAAGATTTGGATGATAAACGAATTGACCGGGCAACCGTCGGAGAAGGCGTCGGCTGTCTGGTAGGTTCTCTGTTCGGCGGAACTCCTATGACAGGATATTCCTCTAATGCAGGAGTTCTGGCAATTACAAAGGTGGGAAGCCGTATGGCGATTATTGCAGGTGGAATTATATTAATGCTGTTAGGAGTTTGCCCGAAGCTTATGACGGTGATTTCCTGTATTCCGGCACCTGTTGTAAACGGAGTGTTTGCGGTGGTATGTATTCTGCTCATTTCAAATGGAATCAAAATCATTCAGAATGAGCCGTTGGATGAGCGTTCCTCCCTGATTGTAGGTATTTCAGTGGTTGCAGCTGTGGCAACAATCGTAATTCCGCAGGAAGTGCTAAACGCAATGCCACAGTTCTTAAATTACTTTATGTCATCCGGTACTGCAGTAGGAGCAACGATTGCGGTGATATTACAGCTTTGTCTGCCCGGGAGAAAAAATGTGACGGCGCAGGTACAGGCGCAAAATTAGACAAATTTATGAAAAAACGCGCATTTTTCTAGTTGAGAATCTCGGCAGAATATGGTACCATTTAATCTATGGAGAATTTTAAAAATCAGAGATAAAGGAGCGTTTTGCAAGATGAAAAAATATGGATTCGGAGTAGACATTGGAGGGACTACCTGCAAGATTGGATTATTTGAGACCACAGGTCAGATTATTGATAAATGGGAGATTCCAACCAATACAGCAGAGGAAGGAAAAAATATTCTCTCTGATGTAGCGGCATCCCTCAAGGCAAAAATGACAGAAGAAGGAATTAAGAAGGACGAAGTAGAGGGAATCGGTGTAGGAATTCCGGGACCGGTACGTGGGGGCGGAAGTGTGTCCGTATGTGTCAACCTCGGCTGGAAAAATGTACATGTTCCAAAGGAACTGGAAGAAATGATGGATGGTATCATGGTACGGGCAGGAAATGATGCCAATGTGGCAGCTCTCGGTGAAATGTGGCAGGGTGGCGGAAAAGGCTATGAAAATGTAGTTATGGTTACCCTTGGAACCGGAGTAGGTGGCGGAATTATTGTTGGTGAAAAAATTGTGGCTGGAAGTAATGGTGCCGGAGGAGAAATCGGTCATCTTACCGTAAATCCACACGATACCATTGCATGTAACTGTGGAAGAAAGGGCTGTCTGGAGCAGTATGCATCTGCAACAGGAATTACCCGTCTTGCAAAAGAGCGTCTTGCAAAAGAGCATGAGACTTCTTCTTTGGATACTGCAGAAGAAATCAGTGCAAAGGCAGTGTTTGATGCATACAAGGAAGGGGATAAAATAGCAGCTGAAATCGTAGAAAAGTTTGCAGGAATCCTCGGAAAAGCCTTAAGCAATATCGCTTGTGTCGTAGACCCGGAGATATTTGTAATCGGTGGCGGAGTGTCTAAGGCAGGTGACGTCCTGATTGATGCGGTGAAGAAATATTATGTAGAAGCAGCGTTTCCGTCCTGCAAGGATACCAGATTTGCACTGGCATCTCTTGGAAATGATGCAGGTATGTACGGCTGCGTAAAGTTAATTCTGGGAGAATAGATTACTTTTTGATGGTTTTGCGTCGGCGCTGTTTTGCCTGATACAGAATTTCATCGGATTTTTTGATAATTTCATTTAAATCAATCTGCGGATGGCAGATAAAGCTTTCAATACCAATGGAAAGCTCTACATAGAAAGGCTGTGTGGAAGAGATGTTGCAGTTATCTTCCGCAGCCTTTAATTTTTTGCAAAATATATCCGGAAAATCTAATTCTTCGGTTAAAATCAAGGCAAGATACTCGTCGCCTCCGATACGGGCAATTAAAGAATCGTCAGGAAGATTATCGGTTAAATAGCCGGCAGCCGTGCGGATAGCATAGTCTCCACAAGCATGACCGAAGCAGTCATTAATCTCCTTGAGATGGTCCAGGTCACCGAACAGAAGATATGCGTGTTTTCCCGTACTGTCTTTGCAAAGAGAGATGGCGCGCTCCATAAAGCCCCGGCGGTTTAAAAGCCCGGTGAGCTCATCATACTCGGAAATAAAGCTTAAGATATTGTTCTGCTCCTGAATGATTTTCAATGAATGCTGTAAATCCGTCTGAATCTGTTTTTCTTTGCTGTTTAAGTGAAAGAAACGAAGTAAAGAACCTATCTGCAGACTGCATGTCTGCACAAAAGCAATATCCGTTTGCGCCAAATCGCACAGGGCAATGCCGTACTGCTCATCACCGGAAAAAAGAACAAAGGCAGTCAGACATTGCTGGTGATTGCCAAGGAGAAAAGAAGAAAAGCCGGTGCCGTTTTGCAAAAGAGGTCGTTCTTCTTTTTCGTAGTAGTGACATTCATATGGATTATAAAAAGCAGTTAAAAATAGGTTTTCTGTAAAAACCAGGGAACTGTCTGTATGAAAGTGAATCGGTTTTTCAAAAAGATAAAAGTAAGCGCCACGAATATGCATGAGGCGGAAACGCTCCATGATGCTATTCATGACCTCCTTAAAACTAATGTCATCCGTAATTAAATCCATGGTAAAGGTGGGAACAAACCATGATTTACGGGTGGAATCTTTTATCATTTGTTCATAGGAAGTAATGTCCTTGGAATGTATGTATTGGTGCAGTGTGGAGATGGTAGCCGATAAAATCTCCTGAGTACGTGGATTTTCTGCATTTGTAAGCAAAGTGCGCAAAAGTCCCGTAAAGTGTTCCAGAATCAGTTCGCTGGAAATGTGTGGATGATTTAAAAGATGGTTCAGAATGTCAACTAAATAATCATCGTGAGGTTCTAGCTTTTGTGTAATAAAAGCATGGCGGTATATATAAGAAAAAAAGTTGCAAATCAGTGAAGTATAGTAAGCGTAGCTGCTCTTGTCCGGGATAGCGGAAAGCACATCCTTTGCAATCAGATTCGCAGAATTTATCATAAAGTCTTTTAATTGCTCGGATTCAATTTTCTTATAATCAAAAGAAACTGCCGGAGCGCATCCACAGGAGCAACGTTTATGGAGCGTTACGGGCATGCGTTTGGAGACAGGTGTTTTTCCCTGGCATAATAAAAGGGTATTCTTCAGGGCAGTATAACTGAACTGGAAGCTGCAATGGGATATGCTTGTCAGGGGAGGAGTCATGAACTGGGCGAAATCTACGTTATCAAAGCCTGTAATTGCAATATCCTTGCCGATTAAAAGATTGTGATTGGTACATACCCGGTATCCTGCCTTTGCCATGTTGTCATTGGCAAAAGCGATTGCCTCCAAATCAGGATTCTTCTCTAACAGATATTCCACCTCGGTGTCAATATTTTCGGAATAATCGCCGTAAACAATCATATCGTCTGTAACCGTAAGGTTATGTTCTGCCATGGTGTCCAGGTAGGCAGCAAGGCGTTCGTTGGAGTCCTTGTTGCTGCGAGGACCGCAAACAAAGGCAATTTTTCGGTAATGATGAAACTCAATCAGGTGCTCCATGCAGCAATGAATCCCACTGTAATTGTCAGCAATGAGATAAGGCGCATTTGGGTGTTCGGGAATATCTTCTAATAGAAGATATGGAATATCATGAAAGGTGTTCAAAAATGCCTCCATATCTTCGCTTCTGGTGGACATAGAAAGAGAACCATAAGCGATTATCAGTGCGTCTACCTTTGCATATCGTACATAATCGAAAATGGTATCAAACTGGTAACGGTAATGACCGTTATTATTACTAGAAAGAATATCGGAGCAGTATAATGGAGCCTGCGGACCCATTAAGAAAATAAGGTTTACATCTTCTTCTTTCGCGCAGGTATAGAAACCGCTCAACAGGCTTTCTGAATAATCAGATTGAATATCTCCCAGCATAACGCCGATGGTGTAACGTTTTTTCTCTATCATATCCATAGTATATGTCCCCTTTGGAAATGTGTCTGCTAACGTATTTTTGTACCTATTATAGCAAATTGTAAGTAAATTTACTATAGAAATCTTATTTTTTGTGTATTTTATACAGTTTGTAATGGAGTGAAAAGAAAAAAGAACGAAAAAGGAGAATGATTTAGATAGAAGTATCAAAATGTAATTGAAAAAACGACTGGACAAAAAGGAAAAATTGTGATAATATAATTGAGCATGTTTTAGAAGTATAGGAATGATAAGAATAATAACGATGCGTGGCTCAGCTTGGTAGAGCGCTGCGTTCGGGACGCAGAGGTCGCAGGTTCAAATCCTGTCGCATCGACTCTTTATTGAAAAATCAATAGTTTTTGAAATATTGATTGAATGTATGTTTGTGTTACTTGGTGTTACCTGAAAGAAAAAAGAAAGGAGAAAACTGAACGTGTTCCAGATGTTCGGGATTCTGCTAAAAAAATAATCTATAAAGCATATTAGAAAATAGTGTGCCTTATAGATTATTTTTTTTAGATGTAATGTAACTCTAAAACTGCAATATTAGGCTCAAAGTAAATAATATAGGAGTGTGTGAATAAAAGTCTGTAAATACAGATCTTCTATGATAATGACTGGGCTGAAGGCTCTCGGATGAGCTTCCAGTCCTTATTTTATATATA
>CASFBK010000002.1 GCA_949292785.1 uncultured Eubacteriales bacterium | reverse complement strand
CTTTTTTCGGATATTTTACTGAATTAGTGGTTATCGAATGATAACCTATGATGATAAATCCCCCTAATCCCTCTTATTTTTCCTATCCCTCTCAAACTGATTTTAAGTATAATTGTTTTGTCATATATTGTCAATAAAAACATATCAAAAGCTTTTCCCTAACCTCCCGGCAATGGCAGAATTACGGCTAAAAAAGCAGAAAGTTCAAGAACTCATCTCGTACTTTCTGCTTTTCTATATCCTAATTAAATTCTATTTAGCATTACAGCTTCTTAATTCTCTCAATCGCTGCCACCGTATTCTCATAAGTACCAAATGCAGTCAGTCTGAAATATCCTTCTCCGCTTGGTCCAAATCCGGAACCAGGGGTTCCTACCACATTTGCGTTTTCTAATAAGTAATCAAAGAATTCCCATGAAGTCATGTTCTCCGGTGTCTTTAACCAGATGTACGGTGCATTTACTCCACCAAATACGGTATAGCCTGCATCCTGAAGTCCTGCCTTAATAGTCGCTGCATTCTTCATGTAATAAGCTACCTGCTCTTTTAACTGCGCTTTTCCTTCTGGAGAATAGGTTGCTTCTCCGGCTCTCTGTACAATATATGGAGCTCCGTTGAACTTGGTTCCGTGGCGTCTTGCCCACATTGCATTTAAGGAAACATCGCCGCATTTTAAATCCTTTGGAACTACCGTATATCCAAGACGAACTCCGGTAAATCCTGCATTCTTAGAATAGCTCTTTAACTCGATGGCACAGGTTCTTGCACCTTCACATTCATAAATAGAGTGTGCTACATCGCTTTCAGAAATATATGCTTCGTATGCAGCATCATATAAAATAACTGCGCCTACCTTGTTAGCATAATCTACCCATTCCTGTAACTGCGCTTTTGTAATAGTGGTTCCTGTTGGGTTATTCGGAAGACAGAGATAAATCATATCCGGTGTTTCCTTCGGGAACTCCGGTACAAAGCCATTTTCCTTGGTACATGGCATATAGATTACATTGCTCCAGGTCTCTTTCTCGGTATCATAGACGCCGGTTCTTCCTGCCATTACGTTAGAGTCCACATATACCGGATAAACAGGGTCGCAAACTGCAATTTTGTTATCTACAGAAAAGATTTCCTGAATATTGGCAGAATCACTCTTTGCTCCATCTGAAACAAAAATTTCATCTGCGGAAATGTCACATCCTCTGGACTTATAATCATTTTCAACAATGGCATTTCTTAAAAAATCATATCCTAAGTCCGGTGCATATCCGCGAAATGTTTCAGCTTGTCCCATCTCGTCAACTGCCTTATGCATAGCCTCAATAATAGCCGGTGCTATGGGCTGAGTTACATCTCCAATACCAAGTCGAATAATGCTCTTATCCGGATTTGCTGCTGTAAATGCATTTACTTTTTTTGCTATCGTACTAAATAAATAGCTGCCTGGTAATTTTTGATAGTTGTCATTAATTTTATACATTTTGCTCCTCTTTTCTGCCTCTCGGCTGTTTATTCTATCATCTAATCTATTCCATCCGGCAATTCAACAATGCCGTCAAATACTGTAGTCGCAGGACCAGTCATATAGACCGGTGCGTCACCACCATCCCACTGTATCGTCAAATCACCGCCCAACAAGTGTACGGTAACTTCCTTTTCTACATGTCCATTTAACATGGCTGCTACTGCGGTAGCACAGGCTCCGGTTCCACATGCAAGCGTCTCTCCACTTCCACGTTCCCATACCCGCATACGCAGTGTATGATTGTCCAATACGTTCACAAACTCTGTATTGATTCGCTTTGGAAAACGCTCATGATGCTCAAAATCAGGTCCCATTGCTTCCAGATTGAGACCTCGCACATCTTCTTCCATAAAAATGACACAGTGGGGGTTTCCCATAGATACACAATTCATCTGATATTGCTTTCCTTTTACCTCCAAAGGCACATCTATCGCACGAGTCCCTTCTGCCACAACCGGTATCTTTTCCGGAATAAGTTCCGGAGAACCCATATTTACCTTTACAAGAGCTACCTTGCCATTTTCTATGGTCAGTTCCAGATACTTAATGCCTGCCAATGTCTCTACACTGATATTTTCCTTATCGGTCAATCCATAGTCATAAACATATTTTGCCACACAACGAATTCCGTTGCCACACATTTCACCCTGAGAACCATCTGCATTATACATATCCATCTTAAAATCTGCCACATCAGATGGCTTTATCAAAATTAATCCGTCAGAGCCAACTCCGAAGTGCCGGTCACTGACATACTTTGATACTTCCAATGGGTTCTTTACTTCTTCCTGAAAACAGTTTACATATACATAATCATTTCCGATTCCATGCATTTTTGTAAATTTCACGCTGTCACCTCCATTCCACGCTCTGCTCTTCAACTGAGCATGCTCATAATCATCTGCGCTGTCTCTGCTAATCCCGTTCCGCTGTCCATGCTGGTCTTTTGCATATACCGATGGGCTTCTTCTTCTGTCATGTTATTTCTTACCATCAACAGTTCCTTTGCCTGCTGAATCATCTGTTTTTCTTCTTCACTACGTTCCCTTGGAGCAGATTTACGCTTCTTTCTCTGCCGCTCCATGGCATAGGTCATCATTTCCATTGTGCTGACCAATTCATGCACCTTAAGCGGCATGGAAAGGCACACAATGTCCTCTACCTCCCTCTCCTCACACAGATTTGGGGATGCTACCATCAGCATTTGAAAATGCCGCGGCAGATATTCATGTAATTCCGTATATATCATGTCCTGCAAACGATACCCACATACAACGATGCCATCTCCCAGCATATCGGTATTCTGCAAAACCTGAGCACCTGTTACACAAACTGAACCAACCTGAAATCCGCTCTTTATCAGAATGTTTTTTATGCTTTTCCCATTTTCAATTTTAGGAAACGCTACTATTACGTTAATCAAAACAATTCCTCCATGGAATTATATTTTATAAAGATATTCATTAATTTCCCAGTCAGTAATCTGCTGGCGATATGCTGCCCATTCCTCCCGTTTTGCTTCTGCATACTTCCGGGAAACGTGACTTCCTAATACCTCCTGAATAAAACTGTCTTTTTCCATTTCTTCTATTGCTTCATTTAAATCTGCAGGCAGCGCCTGAATATCCAATGCCGCCATCTCTTCTGCTGACATATCAAAAATGTTGCCATCTACGGCCTTCGGCGGTGTAATCTTATTCTTAATTCCATCTAATCCCGCTGCCAGGCATACTGCCAGAGCAAGGTATGGATTTGCTGCGGAATCCGGACTACGCAATTCTACACGGGTTCCTTCGCCACGAGCTGCCGGAATACGAATTAATGGACTTCTGTTGGTTCCGGACCATGCCACGTAAACAGGTGCCTCATATCCCGGAATCAGGCGCTTATAGGAATTAATCAGCGGATTGGTAATCGCTGTCATTCCCTTCATATGCTTCATCACTCCACCAATGAAATAATACGCTTCCTGGCTTAATCCCAATTCATTTGACGGGTCATCAAAGATATTTTTTCCATCCTTAGAAACAGAAATGTTAATATGCATTCCGGAACCATTAATTCCATGCTTTGGCTTTGGCATAAAGCTTGCAAACAGTCCGAAACGTTTTGCAATGGTCTTTACTGCCAGCTTAAAGGTCATAACATTATCTGCGGTGCGCAATGCTTCATCATATTTAAAATCTATCTCATGCTGCGCCGGAGCTGCTTCATGATGGGAAGCTTCAATTTCAAATCCCATATCCTCCAGTGTCAACACCATATCACGTCTGGCATTTTCTCCCAGGTCTACCGGACCTAAATCAAAATATCCTGCTCGCTCATGGGAAATCGTTGTGGGTCTTCCGTCTTCATCCGTATGAAACAGGAAAAATTCACATTCCGGACCTACATTGAACTGATACCCCAGCTCTGCTGCTTCTGAAATGGTTCTTTTTAAAATGTATCTTGGGTCTCCTTCAAAAGGCTTTCCATCCGGACGGTAAATGTCACAGATAATTCTTGCAACCTTTCCCTGCTGTGGACGCCATGGAAAAATCACAAAGGTATCCAAATCCGGATACAGATACATATCCGATTCTTCAATTCTTACAAATCCTTCTATGGATGAACCATCGAACATACACTGATTGTTCAATGCCTTCTCTAACTGGCTTTTGGTGATAGCCACATTCTTCAGTGTTCCAAACATATCCGTAAACTGCAGCCGGATAAATTCCACATCTTCGTCTTCTACCATCTGTATGATGTCCTGTTTCGTATACTTGCTCATGACGTAACACTCCTTTTCATTCTTCTGTTTCTGATAATAACAACGGTTCTATCATTTGTCAATTCCACAAAATGATAATACTTTCTCAAACTCCATGGCTCCCCCAAACAAATCCAATGCACTTCCAACCGTTACATTTAGTCTGTCTTTTCCCAATTCTTTTAATTCCAGGAGATCTTCCATGCTTCCGACCCCGCCTGCATAAGTAATTGGTATCTTTCTCCATTTTCCCAAAAGAACTGCCAGCTCTTTTTCAATTCCAGCCGCCTTGCCTTCCACATCTACTGCATGAACCAAAAACTCGTCTGCATACGCTGACAGCTTTTCTAACAATGCTTCTGTGACCTTCTCCTCTGTAAACTTCTGCCATCGGTCTGTAACAATATAATATCCGTCTTCCCGCTTCCGACAGCTTAAGTCCAGCACCAGATGTTCTCTTCCGGTCTCTTTCACCAGACGTTCCAGATTCTCATAATGAATCTGACCATTTTTAAACACATAGGAAGTAACAATGACGTGGCTTGCTCCTGCGCTTAAAAACTCTGCTGCATTTTCTGCCGTGATTCCCCCGCCGATTTGCATTCCTCCGGGATAGGACTTCAAAGCACTTACTGCCTGAGCCTTTGTATCATTATAATATTCACTTCCTATGGGATTCAGAAGTATAATATGCCCTCCCTTTATCCCATATTTCTGATATAATTTTGCAAAAAAAGCTGCATCCTGAGTGGCAACAAAGTTCTCCTGCGCCTGATTTCCCTCATCCTTTAGGCTTCCTCCTACAATCTGCTTCACCTTTCCATTATGAATATCTATGCATGGTCGAAATTCCATCTGTAACTCCTTACTCTGTTATCCTGTTGTTTCCTTATTAAAATACCACATTTAAAAAAAAATGAAAACATAAAATCTCTATCTGGCTGTATATTTTTGCAGTCATAAGTATTTCTTTACTTATTTAGTAGTAAAAATGATAAATTTTTTCCCTCGGAAGTGTCCGCCAGTCATTGACAGTTCCTTTCCTTTTTGTTAAAATCGAGGGAATAACAACAAAAGTAATCAAAAAGAAAGTGAGGAAAAAAAATGGGTAAAATTATCGGCGAAGGAATTACATTTGACGACGTCTTATTAGTTCCTGCATACTCAGAAGTTACACCGAATATGGTAGACCTTTCTACCAATTTAACAAAGAAAATCAAGTTAAATATTCCTATGATGAGTGCCAGCATGGACACAGTTACGGAACACAGAATGGCAATCGCTATGGCACGTCAGGGTGGTATTGGAATTATTCATAAAAATATGTCCATTGAGGCACAGGCTGAGGAAGTTGATAAGGTAAAGCGTTCTGAAAATGGCGTTATCACGGATCCATTTTCCCTTTCCCCGGAACATACATTACAGGATGCTGACAATTTAATGGCAAAATTCCGCATTTCCGGTGTTCCAGTTACCGAAAATGGAAAATTAGTCGGCATCATTACCAACCGTGACCTGAAGTTCGAAGAAGATTTTTCTAAAAAAATCAAAGAATGCATGACTTCAGAGGGACTGGTAACTGCAAAGGAAGGCATCACTTTAGAAGAAGCAAAGAAAATCCTTGCAAAAGCAAGAGTAGAAAAATTACCAATCGTAGATGACAATTTTAATCTGAAAGGGTTAATTACCATCAAAGATATTGAAAAACAGATTAAATATCCACAGTCCGCCAAAGACGAACAGGGAAGACTTCTCTGCGGTGCAGGTGTTGGTATTACTGCCAATATGATGGAACGTGTAGATGCACTGGTTAAGGCAAAGGTCGATGTCATCGTAGTAGACTCTGCACATGGTCATTCCAAAAATATTTTGGAAGCGGTAAAGAAAATCAAAGCAGCCTATCCTGAATTACAGGTCATTGCCGGAAATATTGCTACCGGTGCTGCTACCAAGGCTTTGATTGAAGCTGGTGCAGATGCTGTTAAGGTTGGTATCGGACCTGGTTCTATCTGTACCACACGTGTGGTTGCAGGTATCGGTGTTCCTCAGATTTCCGCTATTATGGACTGCTACTCCGTAGCAAAGGAATACGGTATTCCGGTAATTGCTGACGGTGGTATCAAATATTCCGGAGATATGACAAAGGCAATCGCTGCCGGCGCTAACATATGTATGATGGGAAGCATCTTTGCAGGATGTGACGAAAGCCCGGGAACCTTTGAATTATATCAGGGAAGAAAATATAAAGTTTACCGTGGTATGGGCTCTCTTGCCGCTATGGAAAACGGTTCGAAAGACCGTTACTTCCAGCAGGATGCCAAGAAACTGGTTCCGGAAGGTGTAGAAGGACGAGTTGCCTATAAGGGAACCGTAGAAGACACTGTATTCCAGTTAATCGGTGGTCTGCGTTCCGGTATGGGATACTGCGGTACTGCTACCATTGAAGCATTAAAGGAAAACGGACAGTTCGTTAAAATTTCCGCTGCTTCCTTAAAGGAAAGCCATCCTCATGATATTCATATCACCAAAGAGGCTCCAAACTACAGTATTGATGAATAATCTTTGTATCGCAAATTAAACTGTAAAAAGGAACATAAGCACACGCCTATGTTCCTTTTCTTTTTCACCTTATGGATTTGCTTTGTTGTTGTTATTTGTAGTAGTTCCGTTCGTATCAGTTCCATTGGTTACATCATTGTTATTGTTGTTGGTGGTTCCATTATCGTTTGTCAAATCATCGACACCGTTTTCTACACCATTTCCAATGTCCTCTACACCGTCAATAATGCCATCGCCAATATCATCTACCACACCATCGCCCTTATCGTTACGATTATCTGTAGTATCGTTATTTGTAGTTCCATTGGTAGTTGTTCCGTTAGTGGTTGTTCCGTTAGTGGTTGTTCCGTTGTCATTTGCATCATTCACGGTTCCATTGGTACCATCTTCTGTAGTATTGTTGTCATCTGTTGTATTATTTCCACAGGCTGTGATAGCAGATAATGTTAATACCAGCATGGATAATACCAGAATCTTTTTTAACTGTTTCATAATCAAATCTCCTTCTTTATTTATAATTTTGTCCCTATTAATATGAACTCTTTCCTTTGTATTTATACATTCTTCAAAATTTTTTTCTTTTACTTTTTCATTTTAGGCTGGAATATAATACTTGCCAGATACGCAAAAACTAACGCCGCCGAAATTCCTACGGCACTGGCTGTAAAACCACCCTTAAAAATACCAATAAATCCGTCAGAATCTACTGCCTTTTGGATACCTTTCCAAAGCACATTTCCAAAGCCAAGAAGGGGAACACTTGCTCCTGCTCCTGCAAATTTTTGAAACGGCTCATAAATCTGAATGGCTCCTAAGACTGCTCCGGTGCATACCAGAAGCACCATGATTCTGCCCGGAAGCAATTTCGTTTTTTCCATTAAAATCTGAACCAGGGCACAGATAAGTCCACCAACCCAGAATGCATTTACATAATCCATCTTCTTCCTCCTATCCTGCATACTCCAGAACTACTCCATGAGCAATTCCCGGTACACTCTGTCCTTCATTGAAGCTTACCGTAGACAACAGCGCTCCCGTAGGCACGAACAAAACACGCTTATAGGTTCCTTTTTGAAGCTTGGGCAAAATCAATGCGCTTAAGGTTACAGCAGAACAGCCACAGCCACTTCCACCCGCATTGGTATTCTGTGCCTCACTATCAAAAATTTCAATGCCACAATCCATATGCACCTTGGAAATGTCAAATCCCTTTTTCTCTAATAAATCAATCAGAATTTCCTGTCCCACTGTTCCAAGGTCACCGGTAATAATCTTATCATAATCCTCCGGTCTTCTGTTAAAATCCAAAAAATTCTGATAAATCGTATCACAGGCTGCCGGTGCCATGGCTGCTCCCATATTCATAGAATCCTTTACCCCATAGTCTACGACTTTTCCTGTGGTAATTCCGGTAATCCGCACATGGCTTCGCTTTGTCCCAAGTACAAAGGCACCACTTCCTGTAACCGTCCAGGTAGCTGATAAGGGTCTTTGATTGGCATACTCCAAGGGAAAACGAAACTGTTTCTCTGCGCTGGCAAAATGACTTGAAGTAACTGCCAGTACATTCTCCCCATATCCGGCTGCCACTGCCATGGATGCCAGAGACAGGGATTCTCCCGCTGTGGAGCACGCCCCATATAATCCGAACAAGGGAATATTCAGTTCCATGATTCCAAAGGTAGTGGCAATATTCTGCCCCAGTAAATCTCCTCCGAAAATATAACGGATATCTTCTTTTTTTAAATCAGCTTTTCCTATTGCTAAGGTTGCTGCTTCTTTTTGCAGAGTACTCTCTGCATCTTCCCAATTATCCTCTCCAAACTTATCATCTTCCCCTATTACATCAAACAGTTTTCCCAGAGGGCCTTCTCCTTCTTTGGAACCAACAATGCTGGCGCTGCTTTGAATATAGGGTGCCTGGTCAAACTGGATGCTTTGTGTTCCAATCATCTGCGACATAATATTTCCTCCTGATTTCCATATTCTTTTTATAGCTTTTACAAAAATTAGAATTTTATGATAAAAGCACAAATAAAAAATAGACCATACATTTCTGTATGATCTACTTTATCCAGATAATTCCTTTTTATCCAAGCGGCATTACCGGTGGCCGCTTCGGATCCAGCACTTCTGCCGCATCAAACAAATCTGATAAGTTATTTTCATTTCCAATAACATTTTGATAAATCCGATAACCATCTATGTTTCTTCTGGTCTGGCGTACATAATTGTCTCTAATCTGTACTCCGTATTGACGGGAATCTACATTGCAGAAGAAATTATAGCCTTGTGATTTCAAATATTGAAACTTTGCACCATTTTGGTCATAATCCTTCCAGTCTCCTAAATCCTCTCCATGGGCAAAAATAATGGTATCGGTGCTTCCCACAATAGGCTCTATATTTTCCTTCCAACGCACCGTATCTGCCTGTAACTGTTCTAAGGAGATGGAAGCAACCTTTAAATGCCCCCAGGTATGGCTGGCAAAGGACCATCCGTCTGCCTTCAGTGCATCTGCTACCTGCTTCGCCTTCGCTCGTTCTTCTTCTAAATTAAACTCCGGATGTTTCTCCAGCCATCGCAATTTATCCTTATAAATATCCGCAGGACGTGTCTCATAGCTGATATCGGTTCGATATCCAAGAATTCCATTATATCCGGTCAATGCTATGGTACCTCTTGCTCCCCGGTATGCTCCATCCGGGTGCTCCTCCATGAACTTATCTAATAAAGGCACAATATCATAATCTCCAACCACCGTGGTTCCATCTGCCTGCACATATTCACACTTTGGCTTTCCGTTTTCATCTAACACCATCTTAGAGGCAAATCCGTAATTCTCGTAGCAATGGTAATAAGACAAATCGTCCACGGATAATACATAGGCTTTTTTCCCGGGAGGAAGTAAAATGGTTCCTTCGGAAAAATGTACCGTTCCATTCTCATCCACTGTCTGTTTCGCTATATCGTGAAGATTCACCAGCACATAACCCTTATCATACATAGACTGCGTAATCTTATTGAACTCATCTATGGTCGCCATCCACTGATTGTTACCCTTTGCCTGACGGTCATTTTCCTGATTGGCAAATGCCCGCTCCGGGTCTACCACCAGGGAATGATAAAAAATATGTGTTACTTCTTCTATATTCACCGGAACACATTCTGCCTTTTTGGTCTCATATCCGGAAATGGCTTCTGTCAGTTCCGGATATGCTTCATAATCCTGATAAGACTGTATCAGTGATATTGCTCCATCATAATCATATCCTGCTGCAATTCTATCTGACTCCGTTAAAAGCTGCTGCCTTTTTTCTCTTTCCTTTTCCGCAGTTTCATCCGGCTGGGCAGTAGTTTCTATCGTATCCTTATCAGAATCCTTCTTTTCCTTATTACAGCTTTTTACCAATACCACCAACCCAATCATTACAGAAAGAATCAGCAGTCCGATTCCTATTTTTATGTATTGTTCTCTCTTTTGTTGTTTCCGTTTTCTTCGCTTCTTATGTACTTGCTTTTTCTCATTCATATTCCCTTCTCCCTCTATCTTAACTTATACTATTCTATTCTCTCTATTCTCATACCATATACACTAAATTCAACCCATATTATATTATGCACAAGAGGGAAAAGCAATCAAAGTTTGACGAATACTTTCTTAATTTTTTTTAAGAACTCAGGTAATATTTTCCGCCGCTTTCCTTCCAATGGTTCGATATAGTCTGCGCATAACATAACAATAAGCAGGAATCAAAAACAAGTCTGCGAATATCCATGCCATTGGGTTGGCAAAGCAGGCCGCTGCGTAACCAAATACCGGTACAAATCCCAGCGCTACTATGCTTCTTGCCACCATTTCCGCTACTCCTGCCAGAATGGCAAGACGGCTAAATCCAAGTCCCTGAATGGTAAACCGTACAATATTTACCAGAGCAAGCGGAAAATAAAACAAGCTGTTTAGCATAAGGAAAAATCCTGCATCCTTTACGATAACGGTTTCTCCCGCATCCAAGAACAACAGCGAAATGGTGCTTCCAAACAGCACCAGCACAATACATGCAATCACCGAATAAATCAGTCCCAGCAGGCAGCAGGACTTCATTCCCTTAGAAACACGTTCCAGCTTCCCAGCCCCCACATTCTGCCCTGCATAGGTTGCCATGGTAGAGCCCATTGCATCAAAAGGACAGCAGAAAAACATACTTACCTTGCTTCCTGCCGTAACTGCTGCTACAAACATAGAACCAAGCGTATTTACCGCGGTCTGCAATATTACACTTCCGATTGCAGTAATGGAATACTGCAATCCCATAGGAATTCCCATATTACACAAAGTTCCAATGCAACGGCTGTCAGCCTTCCACTCCTCTTTTTTAATTTTTAAAATCTCGAATCGTTTCATCATATAAATCAAACAGGCAACGCCGGAAACCCCCTGAGAAATCACCGTTGCCCATGCGGCACCAGCCACCCCCATACGAAATACCAGTATCATTACGAGATCCAGTATAATATTCAATATGGAAGAAATAATCAAAAATACCAGCGGACTTCTGCTGTCTCCCAGAGAACGTATGATTCCGGAAGTCAGATTGTAAAGATAAATAACCGGAATCCCCATAAAAATAATAAAGATATAGGAATATGCTCCATCCATAATATCTCCGGGCGTATTCATCCACTGAAGAATCTGGCGACAAAGCAGGCAGACTGTCACCGTCATCACTGCCGCAAACGCAATCGCAAGCCATACACTGTTCGCTACGAACTTCCGCAGTGAATGATAATCTCCTGCACCAAACCGCTGTGCCACCGGAATTGCAAACCCATTACAGACTCCCATACAAAATCCGATAATCATAAAGTTAATGGAGCCTGTTGCTCCAACCGCTGCCAGCGCATGTACCCCTAAAAACTTTCCCACAATCATGGTATCCATCATATTGTAGAACTGCTGAAACAACATTCCAAAAAATAATGGTACACAAAACTGCAAAATCAATTTCATTGGTGAACCCACCGTCATATCTTTTGTTGCACTCTTTGCCATAAAGCCTTATCCTCTCTCTGTTTTTTATAATTTCTTTTCTACCCTTTGCCACTATATGAAATCTTTTTTTTAATGTCAAGATAATTTTCCACATTTCAAAAAAAAAGAACCACATCAGTAAAAATACCAATGTGGTTTTGCATTTATTCCAATCCGGCTGTTCTGACATGATTTTCATAAAATACATCATAAGGACAGGGCTTTCCAAAGAAATATCCCTGAATAAAGTCCGGTCCCAAAACATTAATTTTCGCTAATTCTTCGTCCGTCTCGATGCCTTCAATACATATTCTAAGCTTGATACTGTGAATCATCTGAATGATATGTTCCAGCAATGCATGCTCATAGGTATTCTGCAATGCTTTTACCGTAAAGGAACGGTCTATCTTTATCACATTTGGGCTTAAATCATACAGATAATGGAAATTGGAATATCCGGTTCCAAAATCATCCAGCGCCAATACGATTCCGTTCTCTTTTAATCCGTCACAAAGCTTGATAAAATTAGAATCCGATTCCAAAAATCCACTTTCTGTCAATTCAATCATAAGACTTCCAGGCTCTAATTCATACTTTTCTACATTCGAGATAATCTCTTTTAAAACATTACTCTTCTTCACCTGTACATAGGACAAATTCACGCTAACACGAAAATCAGGAATATTCTTTTGAATCTCCTGACATCTGAAACATGCTTGTTTTAGTACCCACTTTCCAACCGGAATAATCAATCCTGTCTCCTCTAAAAGAGGAATAAATACCACCGGTGGAATGGTTCCTGTTTCTTCTGACTGAAAGCGCAGCAATGTTTCCGCACTTTTGAGCTTTCCGGTTTCTGCATCTACAATCGGTTGGAAATATACCTCAAATCCCTCGAAATTATTGTATATTGCCTGCCGCATAACACTAACAAGTCTCTTTTTTCCCAAAAAGTCCTGATAAACCTTTTCGTCAAATACATATGACCTATTCTTTCCCTTGCGCTTTGCCTCATTCAAGGAAAACTCTGACAGCTTCATAATGGTAGAAAAAGAATGATCCTCCATCTGACTGCAGCTTAAGATTCCACCGGAAATAGTATATACCGCTTCATACTGATTATCCTCAATGAATTCGCCTATTTTCTGCTGTATTTTTTTATATAATTTATAAGCCTTGCGTGTACTGCCCCCAAGGAAATCTACAACAATAAACTCATCTGCTACCATTCGATAGAGCTTTTGTCCCGGAAGAATTACCGACTCAATACATTCAGCAGTTTTTCGCAGAATCATATCTCCGTATTCAATTCCTCTGTTTTCATTAATCTCTTTGAAATTATCGATTCCCATTCGGAGTATATAGCCATCCGGAAGCTTCGGTGCAAACTCCTGCATATATGTCATAAGGCTGGATTCTCCCAAAAGTCCGCTGGTATTATCTGCCTTCTGTTTTTCACCAATCTCATTGATACACCCGATTAAAAATTCCGGTCTTCCCTGTTCATCCTTCAGGGCACGTCCACGACAGTTAATCCAAATGGGTTTTCCCTCATGATCCAGCCAACGGTACTGAAGATTATGAAATTCTTTCTCACCGGAAATCAACTTCTCTATGTCTTCTGCCAACATATCCATATCTTCCGGGTAAACAAATCTGTGCATTCCATCTACCACATTGTGAAACGGATTCGTCTGAATCTTAAAACGTTTCAATGCCCCCGGTGATATTTGATAAAAGTCTTTCTGCATATCATAAATATACAAATAATCATCCATACATGGATTCAAAACTTCAATAAAACGACAGTATTTCTCCCAATTTGCTGCATGTTCATTCTCACCCATACCTCGTCCTCCTTTATCCACCAAACTCTCTTATGTTTATTATAAAAAATTGGTTTTGGAGATGTCAATATGGAAAGTACGCTTTTTGCGAATTCATCAAAAATAGTATTCTTCTTTTATCGATACCAGTTTCCATCAATCTGAACAAAGCCGTCTACGTATACTGTCACCTCTATGGTCTGCTCTCCCTCCAGAAAATAAGAGGCTTCCTTTACTACATCCTCTGGCTGTTCCGTCTCTTCTGCATTCTTTAAAAGGTTCCATAATTCTTCCTGCTCACTCTGGGAAACTTCATTCCCTGCTTCATCCCTTACTGTTACGCCCTGCTTCATGCTGTTCAGCGCATCTGTAAGAGGTTCTCTTTCCCCCGACTTCTCTGAGAACTGCTGTTCCTCTGAAGTTTGTTCCTCGTCCGAAGCTGATTTCTCATCTGAGGCTTGTTCCCCGTCTGAAAACTGCCCCTCCTCCTCTAATGAAGAGTTCCCTGCCTGAATCCCCATGGAAATTTCGGCATTCTTATCCTCTGCTGTTTTACTCTGATTATGCCATACAACACCGCCAAGACCGATACATAATACAAAAGATGCCGCAATGGCTGCATATTTCATCATTGGGATTGGCTTTTTCTTGCGTTCTTCCTGGGCAGCCATATTCTTTAACTGCTCCACGAAGCGATCATCCGGCTTGATTTTCTCAGACTCTTCTACATAATCTTCAAAAAATTTCTTTTCATCCCACATTATGCATCTGCCTCCATCATTTCTTTTAACTTCTCACGTCCGCGATGTAGATAAGAACGCACCGTTGCCGGTTTTGTTTTCATAATCTGCGCAATCTGCTCGGTCGAAAGTTCTTCGTAATAAAACAAATCTATCGCTACTCTGTACTTTTCCGGTAAACGGCTGACATATTCATACGCGTATCCCGTTTCCGCCTCTGGTGCTGCCACTTCCCCCACATTGTCCATGCCCTCTGTCCGCTTGTTCCATGCCATCGTCAGTATGGATTTTCCCCGGTTCACCGCTACGGTCAGAAGCCATGCCTTTAAATGCTCATCATCGTTAAACATGTTTCCTTTTTTTACATATGTTATTAATCGCAGAAATGTATCCTGCACTACCTCTTCTGCATTCTCCTTATGCTGCATCCGAGCCATTGCCAGGCGAAAAAGCATCTCACTGTACTGCTCGATGACTTCTTCTGCCTGGTATCTCCTATTTCCACATATTATTTCCACAAACTTCTCCCACCTGTCAAACTTAGCTCTTCCTTATTTCAGACATTACCTATTAAGAATAATGGAAATTCGTGGTATTTGCAATATTATTTTGAAAATCTGACAAGCTTTTACCTCTGCTACTGTTCTACAATCGCAAGCACATTGGCAAAAGAATAATACATTACACTGCTTACCTGCGCGTCATTTACTGCTTCCTGTACAATTTCTTCTACAGAAGTATTCCCAAAGCTGCTGTCCATACGAACTACTGCTTTCCCATTTTCTTTTAACGCCTCTGCCAACATTTCCTTTGCTTTTTGAGCGTCTTCCGTATACAGTCCATTTACCGTATAATATTCGTTCTTCATATCATCTGCCGTATAGAGATGAATGTAATCATTGATAAGAGTAACATCATCCTGCTTAAGTATTTCAGATGCCACCTCATCGGATAAGTTACACAGTGCATTGCTTACAAATTCGTTATCATTATTTGTAACATCCAGCGTATACCATTTGTCATCCAACAGAACTCGGTTCCATTCATGATTGATACCATCCAAAGTTCCTGTCACAATGATGGATTCCAAGCCTGCTTCCCTTGCAACCAGTTGAAAAGCCTCGGCATAGGATTCGCATACACCTAAGTTCTCAACCAGCACACCATATGGAGTAAAGGAATTGGCGAATTCTTCTACCGCCTCCTGTGAGATAGTACCATCCTCGTTAATGTAATCCATAATCTGAGTATTATACTCGGCATTGTCACACAAATACTGGTTGATTGCAACTTCTTTTTCATAGTCACTCATATTTTCTGTAATAATTTCGTCTGCAATTTCTGCTGCCTTTTTCAGAGAAGCCTGCTGCATGGACTGCTGTTCTTCCTTTGATTGTACATACGTCACTACGATGCTGTTAGATTCATAATCATATGCAACGGTACTTAGTGTTCCGCATAACGGATTTTGTTTATAGGCTTCTAAAAGTGCATCTTCCAGTCTATCCGTATCGGATGCTTCGTTAAATCCTTCTAATGAAATTGTTTCGTTATGCGCTAACAGATTCCATGCAATCCATTCGCTTAAGGAACTATTAGCATATACGGTTTCTGCTACATTTGCAGGCAGTTCGATCCCTGCTGTCGTAACTGTTTTGTCGTTTTCTTCTTTGTTGTCCTCGATATCATCCTTGATATCATCTTCTATGTCATCCTCAATATCGTCTTCTATGTCATCTGAAGTCTCCTGACTATCCGGTACGAACGGAATATCCATATCCTGTGAAGCAGTTCCGGTCTTTGCCTCTAAATCATCACCTCTCCGGGTCAGTTTATCTGCCTGCGCCATAAAGGTATCATAATCCATGCCGGTAAGTTTCACTGGCCACATGGCAATCGGAAGATTTTTAATGCTTGGCTGAACCATAATTGTTCCGTCTTCCAAAAGATTAACAGTTGCGCCATGATACTCAATTAGATATTTTCCGACGGAACCGTCCATCATGTCTATATCTACATAAGCCGGCAATGCCAGAATATCATTTCCTGTATACTCCGTCTGAAAATCCCAGTTTTGGGATACCGGAATCTGATTCATAATGTCCTCCGGATTACATTCATTACTCATACCGGAATGTTTTCCATCATTTGATTTTGCAACTACAAAAAAGGTGTAACCATCATCCAGAAAATGATTCATGATACGCTGGGTATCAACATCAATCTCTGTGTCCTTATATTTTTCCTGAAATCTTTCTCTATAATCCTGTACATCAGAGAAATCATTATTGGAACATTCCAGATTCTCTGTCGTCACAACAAGTTCTGCATAGTCAAATCCCGGATCATATTCATATACTTCGTAATAATCCGCTCCCTCTACGGATGACCATGACAATTTATAATATCCATCTCCTCCAACAGACTGTTTTAAAGTTGGTGTATTCATTTCCTGAGCAATGGAAAATACAGTTACAAGTGGTTTTTCCAGCTCTTTTCCGGTTTCAGTATCCATATACTGTACCAGCCAGAATTTGCTTCTGCTCCCCCAGGTTCCATCAGAGCCAATCTCTTCTTTCTTTTCATAACTGAATACCAGATTAGGTGAAATTGTCAGCGTATTGGTATCTCTATCTTCTTCTATCGTAATATCTACGGAGTTTTCAAAGGCACTGTCACTATACACCTTGAATGCATCATATTCACTTATCTCATAAAAGTTTTCCCCAATGTCATAGGTAAAGATATGATTACTTTCAAGATTATACATTGGCTCGGCATATTCATATGGTTCCTGGTCTGCATATTTTAACTGGAGTTCTAAAATGGAATCCAGATTAGATGCCTCTCCTGCATGATTTCCTGCTGCGGAACTTTCTACATCAATATTTTTTTTGGTATCTGTCATTTTAGCGGTATTTGTCGTTTTACCGCATCCCGCCAGCATACTCACACAAAGACCGCACACAGCCAGTCGTTTCATAACATTTTTCATCTACTCTTCCTCTTTCCTTTTGTTTTTTACTTCTATCTAAAACACTTCCCTCGCCTTAAAAATGTTGCAGTAGAATTTTTATTCCTCTGCAAACTCGAAAAACCCACGAATTTCATCAAAGTCAGCTTCTTCTCCACTTAATCCTGAGGTTTCTACCACCAACATCCGATTGTCTCCCACTTCACACATGGCTTTTACGGTTTCATAGCATACCGTTCCATTATATTCTTCATATTCATATTGGATATGTTTATAATAAACGGTTCTTCCGTTAATTTCTTCTGTCATAACTTCTGATTCTGTTCCTGTCGCATAATATGGAATACGAAGGTCTTCATTACAATATGCTTCATCTATATCCACTAATCTGTCCCAGAATCCGACAAAAACAGTTTCCTTTCCATCTTCCCGGTCAAAAAAGCAGCCATTTTCATTTTCTTCACTTCCAATATTCCAGTTATATCCCTCCGGCACATTCAATGTAATACTTCCGCCCTCACTATAGGTTACCTTCACCTGGTCCAGTCTCTTTGTATACTCTTGAAGCTCCTCTTCATCCTGTTCTACCTGTGTCTGTGCTACTCTGCTATCTACCGTTTTCAGTTTCTTTGCACTTTTCTCTTCCTTTTTATCACTCTCTGCACGTTCCTCTGCAGCAGTTGCCTGTTTATTTGAAGCTTCTTCCTTTGTGCCGCAAGCAGTTACATTAGTTACTACAGTTAATGCTAGCATCATCATAATTATTTTTTTCTTCATACTTTATCGTCTCCTACTATTTTAACTTATTTATATCACTTATTGAGTCTTATAGTAAGGACTGGCGCCATTCTCTTACTTATCTCTTTCACTTATAACACTTTGCGTTTCACCAAAATGTTGCAGGGAAATAAAAAATTTTTAAAAAAAGAACATTCTAAGAGTTTTTTCCTAAAATGTCCTTCCGAAACACCCATATTCTTTTTACACTTAACAGATTCCAAACATTTTCAGTATCCAGTAAATCAATCCCAGCACCCAGCTGGTAAAGATTCCATACAAAATGACCGGACCTGCAATGGTAAAAATCTTACAGCCAATTCCAAATACCTGACCTTCCTTTTGAAATTCAATGGCTGGTGCTGCTACCGAGTTGGCAAAACCGGTAATTGGAACCAATGCACCTGCACCGCCCCAGTTGGCAAGAGAGGGATAAATATTAAATCCTGTCAGTAACACACTGGTCAATATCAGAATCATACTGCACCAGCTTCCTGCGGTCTCTTTATCCAATCCAAAATTGTTGACTGCTACATTTAAGATAAATTGTCCGATAAGGCAAATAATACCTCCAAGTACAAATGCTTTTGCCATATTCGCAGGCAGAGAATGAGTCGGCGTTACCTGTTTTACATACTCGTTGTATTCCTGATTTTTCTTTTCTTTTTGTTCCATGGTTTCCTGTGCCACTTTTTATTCCTCGCTTTCTTTGCTAAAACTTCTGCATATGATTTGCATAAAAATATAAAGAACCAAATGTCTTGCCCATTGCCATAAAAAACAGCATCCATCCCAATCCTTCCTTGATTCGCAGTCTTCGAAACATAATGGGAAATGAATTCAGGATTTCTGCTAATGCAATGGCAAGACATCCTGTAAATACGCCTGCCGATACTCCGAATAGAATCAGCAGCGGTGTGCCCCACAACAGCTTCCACTCAAATAAAGAAAACAGATTTCCAAAGGTTCCTCCTAACAAAATTACCGTTTCATAAATTAATACATCACTTGCCGTCTGGGTCTTACCAATCATTCTTGGTATCACGCCAACCGATATAATAAAGGCAAATACACCTGCCGATACGGCAAATCCGGATGCCAGACCTACCAATCCCAAAAACAATTCTCTAATCCACATCGTTACTCGTTCCTTTTCTTCCGCAGTTTTCGATAAAAGTGGTATCAATATCCTTTTCATAGGTACGCATCTCCACCTGAATGGGAGTCGGGTCGTGGGTAATCTTCTTTCTTCCTATATGGTTAAAAAATATAAGAATTCCAAGAGACAATCCTATGGAATAACTTACTTCTAATATGGTAAAACCGTTAGATGCTTTTCCCATTACCTGTTTATAAAAGGTTACAAAAACCTCTCCTACTCCGACGTCATTATTGAAGGTCATAATCGTAAATGCCGAACCAAAGAACGTAAATACACACAATATGGCAACCTTAAGATATTGTTTCCACTTTGCTTCCTGCACCGGCTCATATTCTATAATAAAGTCTTTTTCTCCTATGTTCTGAATATCAACATTGGGATATTCCTTTCCAATCAATTCAATAATTTTTAATACGGAAAATACTTCACACTGCTTCTTCTTTTTATTCTGATTGGCTGGTGTATGAAACTGATATATCTTCAACGTTTTTAGCTTATTTACCAGTTCCCGGTTGGTGGAGGTAAGCTTTGCAATATCCTTTAATACGACAGAAGGCTCTTTTACCAGAATATTCTGTTCAATTTTTATATATAATGTATCTGAATTAGCTGCCACCTTCTGCCTCCTATACCGCTTCCTGCTGGAATTCTACGCTTTTTACCAGTGTTCCTTCCTTTATGGATGCTTCATTTTCTACATAATTTACATAATAGAAAATACCTCCTATAATGGTAAGTATCACCACTGATAGAAGGCATAATCTGTAGATTTTCGTATGGCTCATATACTCACTTCCTTTTTATGTCTTTGAAAGTTAGTATGTTGTAATTTTTATATTTTATGCGCCGATTTTTATATTTTTCTGCGCATGGAAAGCAGAATCTTTTTTTCCATCCGGCTTACCTGCACCTGACTGATTCCCATTGCTTGTGCCACCTGCATCTGGGTACATTCTTCAAAATATCGCATTTTAATTAACTGACGTTCTCCCGCCTCCAGTTCTTCTAACAGCTGTTCTAACAGCATATGGTTGATGAGTGTCTCATGGCTGTCCCTTTCCTGGGGCAGACGGTCTGCAAGACTGGTTTCTTTTCCATTTTCCGGTGCATAAGTCTTATCGATAGACTCTACTTCACCATTGGCTTCTAATGCCATCACGATTTCTTCCCGTTCTATTCCGGTTTCTTCTGTAAGCTCCTGCAAGGTCACATCCCGTCCGTATTTTGCCTGCAGCCGTTCTCTTGCCTGCTTTATCCGGGCGCCATTTTCCTTGAGGCTTCTGCTTACCTTGATTAAACCATCATCCCTAAGAAAACGCTTAATCTCTCCTGTTATCATAGGTACGGCATACGTAGAGAATTTTACTTCAAAAGACATATCAAATTTATCAATGGCTTTCATAAGTCCAATACTTCCAATCTGAAATAAATCTTCTAACTCGTACCCTCTGTTCCCAAATCTTCGTACAATGCTCCAGACTAATCCCATATTTTCTTTTACCATAGTATCTCGTGCTGTTTTATCTCCGCTGTGTGCCAGTTCCAGCAGTTCTCTCACCTGTTCATCCTTGGACTTTTCCTGTTCTGGCTTCTCTGTCAGCAGCTCCACTCTGTCACCCCTGTCCTATGGTTTTTCGCATAATGACACAGGTTCCCTCCCCCGGCTTAGAAAGAACCTCCAGTTCATCCATAAATGCCTCCATAAATGCAAAGCCCATACCGGAACGCTCTAATTCCGGCTTGGTAGTAAACAAGGGCTCCTTTGCCTGCTCAATATCGCGAATCCCTCTTCCGGTATCTGTGACAGATATTTCCACCCGGCTGCCTTCTATGACACATTGAATCCAGATACTGCCTTCCTTTTGTTCATATCCGTGAATAATACAATTCGTTACTGCTTCACTGACTGCTGTCTTAATATCCGCAAGCTCGTCCACTGTAGGATTCAATTCCGCTATAAAAGCCCCCACTGCCACTCTGGCAAATCCTTCGTTGGAAGATATTGCCTGAAATTCCATCTTCATCTCATTCTTTAAATATTCCATATAGTCCTCCTTACCATCCCTCTATTTGTCGATTTCTATGATTTTCATTAAGCCGGATAATTTAAAAATTCGTTGTATCTGCTCATTTAAGTGAACCGCCTTTACATATCCGCCGGAAAAACGCACATTCTTACATCTTCCTATAATCACTCCAATTCCGGAGCTGTCCATAAACTGCGTATTTGAAAAGTCAAACACCAGACTGCGTACCGGATACTTCATAATCAATCCGTCCGCCTCCTCCTTTAACACTTCTGCCTGATGATGATCCAGTTCCTCGGGCATTTTCAGTATCAGGCACCCATAATCCTTTTCATACTTATGTTCCATATTTTCCTTCCTTTCCTATAACCAATGTGTAAATATGTATAAAAAGACGCCATGAATCAATCTCATGACGTCTTTTGTATGTGCTCTAAAGCCTCGCTGTTTCCTATCTGTTCCCTATTCACTTGTGCCGTCCTGTGCCATTTCATCCAGATAATTCTGTGATGTTCTGGCTCTCTCCGTTCCCGGATGAAGCTCTACCATTCTCTGATAATACTTCTTAGCATTCTCCATATCTTCCAATCTGCGGTAAGACTGTGCCAGATAATAGATTGCATTACCATCATCATAGTCCTCTTCTATCTGTACCACCTTTTCTAACTCGGTAACTGCCTCTTCAAAATTCTGGCTGTTGTAAGCTTTCTCACCTTTTTCAAATACACTGGCGATATACTGTTCATTTACTTTTCCATTAATTTCATCGTAAATAGCCCGCGCACTGTCTGATAATAAGTCCGGATTTACTTCTGCCAATACATTTCCTGCCTCTTCAATATTTTCCTGGGCAAATGCATGATATCCTTCCATCAGCTTGTCATAGGTGTCCGTTACCTGCTGCGCCCCCTCCTGCTGCTGATTCAGCGCATCTATCTGGCTATTCAAATTCTCTATCTGTTCCTCTAACTTCTTAATCTCCTGATTCTTCGTAGTCAAATTGTTATTTGCCTCGACTTCTGCTTTCTTAGCGTCCGAGGTAGCACTCTGACGAATACTTGGCATAATCAGGAAAAAAGCAATTGCCACACCAATCGCAATTCCAATCACAATATTAATGATGGTCATGATGCCTGAATTGTCTTTAAAGTGTGCCGGCTGGATAATGGTTTCATTTCCACTTTGATAAGCAATCTGTTCTTCCTTCTCCTTGCGGCTATTCTTTTGAGACGGCTGTTCTCCATGCAGCTGTACATTTGCTTCCTTTAAGTAACGCAAAGTAAGGGTATTGTTGGCATCAATCCTCCCTGCTGCCCGTAATTCTTTCTTTGCCTGGTCGAATCTGCCCTCCTGCATGTAAAGTAACGCTAACAACTGGTGTCCCTTAACCAGATTTGGATTTAAGGAAAGCACCTTTTTTAACTGAATAATCGCCAAATCCTGACTGCCCTGCTGGCAATACAATAATGCCTGATTATACTTTTTAATGGTCTGATTGATGGTATTCAGCTTCGCTCTGTTAGACTGGATGGAATTCAAATACCCTTCCGCCACATTATCCTCCGGCTGAAGGCTTCGGCTGATGACCCATTCGCTTAACGCATCAACCGTCTCTCCCATCTCAAAATAAACTAATCCTAATAAATTTCTTGCCTGTATATTTGCTTTATTAAACCTAAGACTTTTCCGAAGGCTGTCTGCTGCTCCGGACAAATCCCGTACCTTTGCCTTTTCTAAGCCAACATTATATAAGGTGTTGGACAACCGAATAATTTTATTATAAGAATCCATATTTTCCCTTCCTCACCGTTTATCTCTGTTCTCTTGCTTCTTTGATAATTTCCTGCATGATGTCAGTCATATCGGTAAGGTCTCTGTCATATATAGCATCTTCCGCCTCTTCTACTTCAAGACTTGGTTTAAACTTCTTTAATTCTTCTTCAAAATTAAGCATTTTTCATACCTCCTGTTATTCGCTCTAATTCTCCAACGAGATACAAGGACCCTGCACAAAACAGCTTCTGCCCTTTTCTTTTGGCTTTTACTGCCTCTGCAAAGGCTTTCTCAACATTATCTATCTGCGTAATCTGTATATTCTGATTCATTGCAAGCGCTTCCTTTTCAAACACCTGCTTCAACGTTCCACATGCAATTCCACGAGCATCGGAAATGGTTGTTACAAAAATCTGTTCCCAGCTTCCCTCCTGTAACAATTCCCGAATCGCATTTGTATAGTCCTTTTCCTGCACCATGGAAAAAAGTAATACCGACGGTTCCCCGGATATCTCCCGCACCGCCTGTAAAAAGCACCGAATCCCATCCGCATTATGAGCTCCGTCAAAATAAACATCCTCTAATGCTTCCTGCATTCTTCCTTTCCAATGCACCTTACGCATTCCTTCCAGAATTGCTTCACTGGATATAGCTTCCTTTTCCTGAATACAGTTTACTGCCATTAATGCAATGGCTGCATTCTGCGCCTGATAGGACGCTCCAAATGGAATTTGAACTTTAGTAACATCATACCTAGATTCATAAGAAAAATCAATCTTTTTCCCAGTGTTTAATAAAATTTTAATTTTCTCCGGATAAACCGGAAACATTTTGCACTTTAACTGCTCTGCACGCTTCCGAATCACATCGGCTGCCGTTTTATCTGATGCATCATATACCACCGGAACCTGCGGCTTTATAATTCCTGCCTTTTCTCCTGCAATCTTTTCTATGGTATCTCCTAAAATCTCTGTATGTTCCAGACTGATAGAGGTAATTACTGTAAGCAATGGATGCTCCACCACATTGGTAGCATCCAGCCTGCCCCCCAGTCCGGTTTCCAACACAGCATATTCCACTTTCTTTTCCCGGAAAATTACCATGCCCACTGCAAAAAGATATTCAAAATAGGAAGGATGTGGTATCCCTTCCTGTTCCATCTGTTCTACTACAGAGTGCACTGTTTCCACTGCCTGAACAAATGCTTCCTTTGTACACTGTTTTCCATCTATAACGAACCGTTCTTCAATATCCACCAGATGTGGGGATGTAAATAATCCTGTACACTTCCCGTTTTCTTGTAAAACACTGGCAATGCAGGCACAAACGCTTCCTTTGCCATTGCTGCCTGCTACATGTATCACTTTAAACTGCTCCTGCGGATTTCCCAGTCTTGCCAAAAAATCCTTTGTATGTGCTAACGGATGCTTCGTCGTAAACTTTGGTATCTCTGCTATTTCTTCTATTATTTCTTCGTATGTTCTCATGAATAAAGCGGACAAGTCCGCTTCGCCTCCTTACTTCCTTCACCCTGAAAGGACTTGCTGCGCTTATGCGCCGAGTGCAGTCACAAAGTGACCTCTTCCGCTTGCACGAGTGCGCCTCCCGCCCGGTAGGGCTTTTTCATTCACAGGCTTTTTGGTGAATGAAAAATCACCACTCTTTATTATAATAAAGTGGTGATTTTATGCAAGCATATTTTGTATTGTTTTTTCGACAGTTTCTTATATTTCTAACTGACACATAATAATTTTATCCTGATTCTTTATAAATTCCAGATTTTCCTGTTCTTCTTTCACCTGAACCCGCAGGTCATCCATTTCCACGCACACTCCCGGATATACCTTTCCTTTTACTGCAATATTTCCTCCCTTTGCACGTTCCACCTGATTTTCAAGCTTTTCGAGTTCAGCGGTATCGTCTGCAAGCAAAGCGCTGTCACGAATCTTTACACGCAGTAATTCGGTCCGGCGAGGGTCATTTTTCACATCCTGCAAAAGCTTCAGTCCTTCTTCTATCTTCCGTAAATTTTCCTGTTCTACTTCTATCTTATTGCGCAGGATGGAAATGCGCCGCACAACTGCTGCATCATTTCCGATTTTTACTTTGGTCTTGACCTCACCGTCACTTCCAAGGGTATGTACAGAAATACTTTCAATCGCCCATACATCTCCGCCTACAATGCTGGCTTTCTTACCATCCAGAGTAATACTTTCTCCACAGGAAACTTTACAGTTCAAGAACACATCCGCCTGAATAGAACCGTTGGCATGTACTCTGGTATACTCAAAAAACTTCGCTGTAATATTTCCCCGGCTTGTAATACTAGCTCTGGACGCTCCCATCACACCGCTTCTTAATACGACATCCTTTCCTGCCTCAATCTGAGCGCCTTCTACAATGCCGTCAATGGTAACTGTTCCGGTGGCTTTAATGCTGACTCCCGTGCAGACTCCACCATGAATAATGACATCTCCTCTGAAATCAATATTGCCAACAGATAAGTCCACATCGCCATTTATCTCATAAACCGGAAGAATAGTAATCCTTCCATTCATCATTTCGATTTTTCCGTTAATCAATGCGGTATAGATATTTCCATCCTGGGAACGCTCAAATCCCTTTCCTCGTAACGGAACCTGATCTCTTCCACGCTTTGCAAGGACTATTTTTTCTTTTACATTCATACCATCTGTACCCTGATATGCTTTATGATAGATTGCAATTACCTGACCTTCCTCTACGGTCTCTACCATCTTGATACTCCAGTAATCTACCGTTCCATCCGGACGTATCTTTGGTTTCTTGCTAAAGTCAAGATTAAACTTATATTCATAATATCCATCCACACCGTTTTGTGGCGGAATTCCTTCTGCAATAAGGACTTCACGATTATATAATTGCTTCTCTAACAGTTCTTTTAGATTTTCTTCTATGATTCCATAGGTAACTCCCTTTTCCTTTAAAAACTGACGGACAGCTCCCTCACTATCATACTTTTCCTTTATGTCATCTGCTATATAGAGAAATGCCTTCATGTCATCATCGCTAATTCTTATTCTCGGCTCTTTTGATGCTGCCATCTGTTTCCCTCCAATCACACTCACTGTATAATAAAGCTATATATTTTATATTAACAATTTTCTTTATTTTTTTCAATCTTTTTGTGATATTTTGCCGAATTTTTATGAAATATTACACGATTTTTTTACATTATCTCAAATATAGCATGCTCTTATATTTTGCTTAATTCTCCCTGATAATAAGTTTCAATTCCTTCACGCATACGAATAAATACAGGAATATAACTATCCAAAATCCGGTAAGCCAGTCTTTGAGCAGCCTTTCCATCATAAATATGGGTCATATCATTTCTATCTTTCAGCATGGAAATCCATACTTCTTCCTCGATAAATTCATATACTGTATAAGCTGCCTTGACAATTTCTCTTGGAGAGCCTGTATTTGCAACACTTCTTCCCTCATATTTTAACAGCTCTTTTAACACTTTCCATCCAAGCTCAAATTGGACAAAAAATTTATCAATGATACCGCTGATAATAAATTCATTTTCTAAATCTTCATCCTTCGCCCTGGAAAGCACCTCAAGATTACGAACATAATTTTCAAACTTTTTCATAAAGCACAACCCCTTCCCTATTGATAGATTCCAGTAATTCTTTCTGCACATCTGTGTCCAGATTAACAAAATCGTACATCAGCAATGTGGAAGTCTCTTCGTCTACCTCAATGGAAAAGCGGGTAATATCTCCCCCATGAATTGCTAAATCAATATCACTGGCTCTGCTGTAATCACCTCTTGCTCTCGAGCCGAATAAAATGACTTTTTCCACATTATATTTTTGGGCTATATTCCTGATTTCTTCTATTACTTCCGGTTTGATTCCTGTCTGGTTCATTGTTTTTCCTATCTTAAATATGATTTGCGCACCTGTTATATTTCCTCTAAATTATAAACCATGGACTTGATTATCTCAACCTGATTTTCGTATAAGTAACAAAGAAAAATGATTTGATTATATGAAAAGGACCGCCATGTCAAGCTCTGCATTTAACATGGCGGTTTTTGATTTCATTCCTAACAGAAACCACAAAGGTTTTTTATAAAAATAAAACCACAGTTATATTCTTCTATCTGCTACTCTTCCTTCTTTATTATGATTCACCCCCACAATCCCAATTTTGATAGCTAACTTTTTCTCCAATTATCCATTTCCAACTGCCATTCGAAATACTTGCTCCAACCTGTAATTCAATAATTAATAATTGCTTCAAGTATCTCGCGATAATTATACTTATCTCCATTATAAAAATCACTTGCCTGATTTACATCGTACACATCATTAAGTAATTTTTGGTATTCTTCTTCGGATAATACTTGCGTGCCATTCCAATAATAATTATATACTGGATATCCTTCGGAATCTACTTGCACATTTGCATTATCTGATGCACCCGCTTCACCATCATAGCGTAGAACAAACTCTCCATCATCTATACTGTAGACTTTGTTATAATATTCATCCATATTTCCTCCCGAATCCATGAATAAATTCTGCCCTTCTATATAGGAAAAACCATAATTCCACATCCATTGGTAAACTACCATATCATCATAATAACTGCAAAGCACATCTCCATCAGCAGTGCTATTAAAATTAATATAAAGTTCCGGAATATCATCACCATTAATATCCACAAGTTTATACCACTCTTTGAAAGAATCTCTCATTCCATCATAAATCATTCCATTTTCTACTATAAATTGTATATATGCTTTCTTCCATTCTTCAGAAATACTTACAAATGCGTCATATCCTACACATATTTCGCTTACAAATTCCCCATCATTCCAGTTAGCTAAATACCAAGAATTAACAACATTTCCTTGCGAATATAACCATAGATAGTAATACTTCTCATTACGCTTAGTCAAAAAGCAGTCACAATCTTCTCCTGAATAGTTACACATCCATAAATCATTTGCTAATTTTGTTTTGGCATCTTTTTTCTCCTCTCCTAAAATAACTCCACTAATACTTATATCCTGATATCCGTCATTTCTTAATTCCACACTTTCTCCCCAAATAAAATTAATACTAAAATCTCTAATTACATAATTCTCATCAACACCATTTTCTTTTGGCTCTTGTTCCATATCTAAAATTGTAACAATCTCGCGCCAATCACTACAATAATCCATCACATCAAAAACACTATCCATATTTTTGCACATTTCACATAATTTACTATTATTATAATTTTTCAGATACTCCTTGTTATCCTCTGGCAAAAATCCATAACACAATTTTTCATTTGTTCTATCCGCATCCTTTAAACAAACAAGATATTTGGCAATTGTTTCATTAATCCCATTCTCATAATCAATTAGCGGTTGTATTTGTTCCTGCACATCTTTTGTTTTTCCTTTTAATGATGCCACTGCTGCATTACGGGTAATATAACAGGATTTTAAATATGTATAACAATACTGGCTAACAGAATATAATTTTTCTGGTGTAACATTAGAAACATCACTAAAAACGGAATCCCTTATGCTCTGATATGACACAAACGCATCGCCCTGAAATACAGAACTATACAAGGCTAACTCAAACTCATCAGCAGCCTTTATCTTATCTCCTATATTCAAAATATTTGCTGATTGAATCAAATCCCATGCAATCAATTCCAGATTGGCTTGTGTACCTAATGCAGAACTCAAGTCAGTTGCTTCCGTAATCAGACTATCATAGTTTTCATTCAAATATTTCAAAGCAGAATATGATACTATATCTGTTTTTAATATGGTTATATAATCTGATATTCCTGATTTCATTGCCTTTGACATTAAACTTTGAGAATCTGAATTAGAAATATATTCATCTAATGCCTCCACCGCAAACTTATCCTGATTCTGAAACTCTTTTGCATATCCAACTACCTCTGCAATTTTAAAAACCTTATCCATAAAACCTGTTGCACTGGATACATTTTTTTCTACCTCCAATATGCTACCCGCCAGGCTATCTGCGAATAGAGTAGCCTCATCCGTTGCATTTTCCAGTGCCTGATATGCCCTATTATAAGCAGCTATACTGGTTGAACTTCCATCTATTTTCTCTCTTAATTGATTACATGTTTCCTGCAATGTTTTAATATCTGCATCAGATGGGACACTTTTTTCCAAAGTCTTTAAAGTCTTTCCCACCGTTCCACTCGTATCAAAATATCCCATTACTTTTTTCATTTTCTGAACTTCTTGACTTAATTCTTCGTCTGAATATGTACAAAATAATTCTGCTATAGCTTCACCATACTTAGAATCATATGACGAAGTATTCATGGCAAACATCTGAACAAACTGAACCCATGTATCTCCATCTTTTTTCAACAATCCATTGAACATATTCACCACATGACTGGCACTTCCAATAACCTTCCAATCCCAGTCTGTATATCCGAAGTCCGAGTTCCAATCAAATAACAGAGTACTATTATTCTTTAAAATATCCATATATATGTCTATAATATTTTTCTCCGGCATATCAATTATAAGCACATTATCAACAATTAGCATACTGCTATTTAACAAAAGCAACGACTGCTCTAAAGGTATCCATGCACCTTCCTCATTCTTTACAATTTCAAATGGCGCTTCATAATCCACCATCTTGTTGAAAAGCATGTGGCTGATCTGTGTACTATTAAAATAAAATACGGTCAGACCATACGGAACATTTTCACTTTCATCTTTATTAGAGATAGAAACGTATTCCTTTGAAATGTTGACCTGATAACCTAATCTTTTTCCCAATTCTTCCGCATTGGCATATACATTATCATTTTTAACCATGACCTGTAACGTTTCTATGGCTCCATCACTATCTGAAAATTCAACATTAATTGTATGATACGCTTCATCTTCACCCTCTTTGGCTTGTGCAGTGACTGTTGTAGAAACCAAGACTGCCACACATAAAATCAAACTTAATAATCTCTTCATTCCGCAGTCTCCTTTTCCGAAATCACTTCTTCCACAAGCTTCTGATAGCTGGTCATCATATTTCCTGTTATTCCATTCACAAATTCCTCTGTGGTATAATCTGCTGTAAATACATCATTTTGGTATGTATATGGTACTTCTACTTCCAGCTTTGTTTTATCTGCCTTTTTAATATAACTGTATACATAATTCTCAAAACTATCTGCTGTCAAATTCTCTTCCTGCATGGCATCCTGAAGCAGATTGCTAAGGTCTGGAGCTGTAATTTCATATACAATGGTCTCATCTGTAATCTTTTTGACTTTTATAGAATCCTGTACGATAATTCTTGCGATGATACCATCATTTTCATTCATAGCCGAAGATGTAAAAAAATCTGCCAATTCTTCATCCACTGCTATATCATCTGTTCCAAAAAACAGTTGCTCCAACGTTTCTATATCATTGCTTTCAACCGCATCAACAATCTTTCCAGCTTCTTCTTTTATCTCTTTATCTGCTCCACAGGCAGTCAGCCATATACAGCCCAGACTGGTTATCAAAAAGAATCGTAGCCATTTTAAATTATTTTTTCTTTTTACTGGTTCATTTGACGTGCCAAACATTCCTGTTTCTCCTTCGTCTCCTACTCCTATTCATAGATAAAGCATACAAACTAAGTACTTACCGTTAAATTGCACCCTGTTATAAGCTCATCATTAAAATTTAATACTAATAAAAATTTTTCGCTAACGTTATTTTTTAGAAATTGCCTTAGAAAAAGCATTCGCTAAAGCATCCTTCTGTGAATTTTTCTCTCCATCTGACGGAAAAGCTCCTCCATTTGCTGCTTTAACCGTTGCTGCTTTCCGCTTTATATTTTCGCTTTCATCAAAAAGATAATTATAACTATGCGTACTCAACTCACCACTTTCTTGATTTACTTCGAAAACTTTTGTAATTCCAAAACCATCATTTGGATCACTACACGTATAATATGTTGCAAATATTAACTTATCATCTTCATAGAAAAAAGAAACATTTGTACATGGAAAATTTTCTCCCGAATCATATACAAATTCCCAGTCTGAATACATTGCATATACACCATCGACAACTTGCTGTTGCGTTTTATCTAAATCAGTATAGGTATATACCTTTGAATCGGTATTCCCACTCGAACATCCATTTAGAATGATTACCATTCCAATGCATATTATCATCAAATTTTTTTTAATTTTTTTCATAATGTTTTTTTCCTGTTCACCTATTTTTAAGTTTTAGTTCTTTCTGATTAACATCAATCTAGTTTCTATAAGAAATTTGTTCAATGAAATTTGCCCTTTCAATAACCTTATCTCCATCATTTTATTTACAACGCTCCAGAATCAATTGATAACACATTTGACTCTCGGCTGTACTAAACTGAAAATTATGTTCTTCATCATTCTTTTTAATTAGCAAAATGCCATTTTCTAAACGCACCGTCGTAATCTCGCTGTATTTTATATCAAATGCGTTTGTCTTTGACAGCATGCCACATACTGGATTGATTTTAGCCGAGGTTCCACATATTCCCTCATCATATATTGTTAATGAAACCGCCTTTAAAACAAAGGAATTAACCAGACTACCTCCTCCCATTTCTACACAAATCAAAAATATAACAACTATCCCAATCAAAAAAGTCTGTTTATCAGACGAATATCTTATTTTATCCAAAGCTACTATTCCTACGCTTCCCAAAATAATACCCAATATAATCATGATTATGCCTGTTACTAAAAGTGCTTTTTCTCTCTGTGGATTCATTTTTGCTACATGTAACTCTTTGTTTTTTCCTTTAATATACATTTTTTCTTCCTCCTGTTTATTTTGTAAACTACTATGTCAGTCTATTTACTCAACATACAATTCATCAAAAGAACACTATCTTTATCTCCTACGGTATCTACAACAATTTTAATATATTCGGCATTGCTTACATCAACCTGATAGTTCTGTAAATCTGTCTTTCTCGTAATCTGAGGTGAAGAAAATACTAACACATCATCTGCATATACCTTTACTGTTCCATATAATTCTTCTTCAATAGAGCTGTGCGGTACCACATTAAAGGTAAGTTGTGCATATTCACCATACAAACGATACTCTGCATATGTCTCATATATTCCATAATACCCATCTACATGTACCTCTTCACCTGTATATTTCGCTTCACCAGACAGGTTATTCAAAACCACAAAATCAGACGCATTACTATAGGTTATCCCGAAGGAATCAGTAGGTGTTCCCTCGTTCCATGTCCATCCTCCATTAATCGGTGTCAGGCTGGATAACGCTACCGGCTTACTACCTTGTACATCTTCTAATTTTGCTTCTAATTCTTCATTCGTTCCGACGACCTTTAACGCTTCATTTATTTTGGAAATAGCACTATTATAATCGCCATCTGCTACAAGTCCATCCACTTCTGTTAAAATACTATTGACATAATCGGCACTATATTTCTCATATTCCGGCTGTAATTTGGTATCATTTGGAATAACTTCCAATGCCGTTTTTATTTTTTTCATTGCTTCTTGGTAGGAGCCTTCTCCCGCAAGCGTTTCTGCCTCCGACAACACCTGTTCCCGGTATTTATCAATGGCGTCTACCAGCTTGTCCTTGGCAGTATCATAATTACTATCATCCTCTGATACTAATTGATATTGCTCAATAGCCCCTTCATAATCGCCTTCTGCAAACATCTTTTCTGCGGTCTCAAATGCTGTCCGGGACTGATTTAAAGAATTGATATAGGTTCTCGTATCATTAAGCTCTTGTTCTATTTCATTGACTCCCATTTTTTTAATGGCGCTCCATTTCTCCGTTGATATAGTCATCTTTTATCTTCTCTAATCTGTCCTGTAGTACACTCTCTATGGATTTGCTACTTCCTTCATAATCGTCTGTATACAAGGATATTGCCTCATCATAATCACCAGACTCCAGAGCTCTAAGAATATTCTGTTCCGGACTGGTATACCACATATATGCCAAGACACCGCCTGCAATTCCAACCAGCACCAGCACACATAATATCGTAATAAAAACTTTTTTCGCTTTAGATTTTTTCTTCTTTTCTTTTTTATGTTTTTTAGGCTGTTCTACAATAGGTGGGTTTGCCTCCATGCTTGCAGGATTTATCATTCGATTCCCGCATTTCGGACAAAACTGTTCATTTCCCGCTAAAGACGCTCCACAATTTTCACAAAACATTTCTCTTCCTCCGTACTTTCACTTTTATATTCCGCGACCCATATACCATTTTCCATGAATCTTAAGTAAATATTGCTCAACTGTATATGCCTTTTTCCCTCCCGGTATGTATACTTTGAACGTAACATAATATGCTTCGCTTACAGTACTTTCAAAATCGTAATCATTTTTTAAACTCCTGTTTAATGATTCCAAATCTTCTTTCTCCAGTTTTTCCTCACTTACTATGTCGTATTCAATATCCGGATGCTTTTCAATTCCACCCGAAAGGTCTTCATGCCTGTCTTTACACTCTTCTGTAAAATCTTCTGCCAAATCTTCCTCATCTGAATAGAAAGAACCGGGTCCTACTAAATAGTCAATATACTCCGGTGGATAAATGGAACACAGCAGTTCTCCATCTTCTTCCTGTATTGCTTTAAGATATTTTTCTATTACCTTTTCATATCCACCATTAAATATACCAACAACCTTAACAATCACTATGATTGCCACTAATGCAATCACTGCTGTTCCTATCATTCCAATTAATCGGTGATTTCCTGTCTGCTGATTTTTGTTTGGCATTGATGAGTATACCTGTTGATTTGTCGCTGTTGTATTCTTCTTGTTTTCTCCTGATAATCCTACTCCACACTTTTGGCAAAATGCTGCTCCATCCTTTATCTGCGCGCCACATTTACTACAAAACATCTGTCTTTCTCCTCCTGGTATAAAATCAAAAAAATACTTTCTCTTTCGAATGAATTCTCTAATCTCTTTGCTATATTTTCGTTCCACAATTAGCACAGAACAGTGCATCATCCGGAACAATACTGCCGCAATGGGAACATATCGTTTTTTTCTGTTCCGGCACTTTCTGAAGAATTATCTTTGCCCCACAGTTATGGCAAAATGCTGCATCTTTTGATATCCTTTCACCGCAATTCGGGCATATATTTCCGGCAATTTCCACTTTCTGTGGCGTATTTTCCACCACCTTTATTCCACAGACAGAACAAAACATGGTTCCTTTCTGTAATTCTGCACCACAATTCAGGCAATGGATTGTGCCCTTTAACTGCTGCAATTGTTCCTCAAGCTGATCTATATGTTCCTGTGTATCGTGGACTGCTGCCACCCATTCTGCCAATGCTTCTTCTGGTTCTGTATTGTGCAGTTCATAATACCGCTTTCCAATTTCTGAATAATAAAATTCTATCTTTTTCTGTAACTCCGTCTTTTGTCCGTTCAATCTTGTTGTTTCTGTGAAATCCCTTGTTTTCTGCATTGCTTCCTGTCCTGTATGTGTAATTTTCTTTCCAAAATCTTCAAAAAAAGCCATCTGTTTTTCCTCTCCTGTATGTGTATTATCTATTTTGTTTTTTCCTTCTTATCATTACTCCAATATCGATTCCTATGCTTGCTCCAATCATAACAACTGCAAAACCAAGCATATATAAATTATGCAGTTCATGATCGGTAAGTGGCGGTGCATATGTGTATCTATGTACTCTCAAGTCACCTGTAACTGCACTCAGGGAAATAAACAGCATTACTATCCCTACTATTCCTAAAATTGCATTAATTACTACAATCCACTGCATATTATTCTCTGCATGATTTTTCTCTTTTGTTCTTTCAACGCTTTCACCATATTTTGTCTTATGTCCACAATGGGGACAGATTTCCGCCTGACTGCTAATATGCTGTTTACAGATATCACATAGAATTAATCTTGGCTCATTTGGATTGAGACTCGATATATCGCCCCTGACATTTTGATGATTCAGATTATTCACGGGTACATTGTTCTCAGGCATACTTAGCACCCGTTTTCCACATTCCCCGCAGAATACATCTTCCTTCTGTAACACATTACCACAAAATTTACAAAACATTTTCCTGTCCTCCCTTCCTTTCTTTTGAAAAATAATTTCTTATCACTCTCAATATAGACCAATTTGGTCTAGAAGTCAATAGACCAATTCGGTCTAGCATATACTATTTTCACGAGGTGAAAAAATGAAATATGAACGAATTAGAAATCTAAGAGAAGATAAAGACTTGACCCAAACAGACATTGCAAAACATCTGAATATTTCTCAAAGAGCATACTCAAGATATGAAAATGACGAACGTGCTATTCCGATTGAAACCTTGTCCCAACTTGCAGATTTCCACCACACAAGTGTAGATTACTTAATCGGGCGCACTAATGTTTTTGTTCCTTATCCACCAACCAGAAAAAAACGCAATTTTATCCAATAACAATTACACTCTAAAATTTCCCCAAAAAAGAGACTGTATATGATTTCTCACATATCAGTCTCTTTTCTCTTCATGCTAATAATTTTATTTCATCTAATATTATTTCATCTGTGCCAAACGTTCTTCTACCTGCTCCATCATCTGTTCATACTTCGCAAGCTTCTCTTTTTCTTCCCGCACCTTTGCTTCCGGTGCTTTGCTTAAGAACTTCTCATTGGAAAGCATTCCCTTAGAACGTGCCAGTTCCTTGGTAAGCTTTTCTTTTTCTTTCAGCAGACGCTCCTTTTCCTTTTCAAAGTCTACCAAATCCTCTAATGGCAGATATACTACTGCTCCCGGAATCACAACGGAAACAGCGTCCTCACCGATTCCTGTCTTGTCTGCCTGTACCTGAATCTCACTGGCACTTGCAAGCAGGGCATATGCGCTCTTCATAGACTCAAAGGTTTCCTGTAATTTTGTATCTTCTGTTACGATAAATACCTTTGCCTTTCTGCTTGGCGGAACCTCCATAGCAGTTCTGGTATTACGGATTCCTTTTACTAAGTCTTTGACATGCTCTACTGCCTCTTCCTCTGCCGGGAAGCTCCACTCCTGGGTATATTCCGGCCACTGGGATAACATAATGGTCTTTTCTTCCTCCTGCAGAGTACAGAAAATTTCTTCTGTAATAAATGGCATATATGGATGAAGCAGCTTCAACGCCTGAATCAATACGGTCTTTAAGGTCCACATTGCAACCTTAGCAGATTCCGGGTCTTCTTCCTTTTTAAAGGTTCTGGTCTTTGCGATTTCAATGTACCAGTCACAGAATTCATCCCAGATAAAGTCATATACTTTTTGAACAGCAATTCCCAGTTCAAACTTATCCATGTTTTCTGTTACATCTTTTGCCAGAGTATTGACACGGGATAGAATCCACTTATCTTCCGGTGCAAGTGCATCCATGGAAGGCGCTGTTAATTTCTCATCACCAATGTTCATCATGATGAAACGGGATGCGTTCCATACTTTGTTGGCAAAGTTACGGGAAGCCTCTACTCTCTCCCAGTAGAAACGCATATCATTTCCCGGCGCATTTCCGGTAATCAATGTAAGTCTTAATGCATCTGCGCCGTATTTATCAATTACCTCTAATGGGTCAATTCCGTTTCCGAGGGATTTACTCATCTTACGTCCTTCGGAGTCACGTACCAGACCATGGAACAATACGGTCTTAAATGGCGCTTCTCCCATCTGCTCATATCCGGAAAAAATCATACGGATTACCCAGAAGAAAATAATATCATATCCGGTTACCAGCACATCATTCGGATAGAAGTAATCCAAATCCTCGGTCTTATCGGGCCAGCCCAGTGTGGAAAAAGGCCACAGCGCGGAAGAAAACCAGGTATCTAAGGTATCCGGGTCCTGTGTCATATGAGTGCAGCCACATTTCGGACACTTATGCGGATTCTCTCTTGCAACTACGAATTCTCCACATTCGTCACAGTAGTACGCAGGAATCCGATGTCCCCACCAGAGCTGTCTGGAAATACACCAGTCACGAATGTTATCTGTCCAGTTGAAATAGGTCTTGTCCATACGCTCCGGAAGTAATTTGATGTCTCCATTTTTTACTGCCTCTACTGCCGGCTTGATTAACTCATCCATTTTTACGAACCACTGCTGTTTTACCATTGGTTCCACGGTTGTTTTACAGCGGTCATGGGTTCCTACATTATGAGAATGTGGTACTACCTTCACTAATAAGCCCTGCTCTTCTAACTCTTTTACCATGAGCTTTCTGGCTTCGTAACGGTCCATGCCTTCGTATTTTCCACCGTTTTTATTGATGGTAGCGTCATCGTTTAACACATTGATTTCCGGCAGATTGTGACGCTTTCCAACCTCGAAGTCATTCGGGTCATGGGCTGGTGTAATTTTTACACATCCGGTTCCGAATTCTTTATCTACATAGGAGTCTGCAACAACCGGAATCTCTCTTCCAACCAGCGGCAGAATCAATGTTTTTCCTACAATGTCCTTATATCTTTCATCCTCAGGATTTACTGCTACAGCGGTATCTCCTAACAGCGTTTCCGGTCTGGTGGTGGCGATTTCTACAAATCTTCCCTCTTCTCCCTTTACCGGATAGTTAATGTGCCAGAAGAATCCATCCTGTTCCTCGTGCTCCACCTCTGCGTCGGAGATAGAAGTCTTACATACCGGACACCAGTTGACAATACGGGAGCCCTTGTAAATATAACCTTTTTCATATAATTTAATAAATACTTCCTGTACTGCCTTAGAACAGCCCTCGTCCATGGTAAAGCGCTCTCTGTCCCAGTCTGCGGAGGAGCCCAGCTTGCGTAACTGCTTTACGATACGTCCGCCGTACTCTTCTTTCCATTCCCAGGCTTTCTCTAAAAAGCCTTCTCTTCCTAAGTCTGCCTTATCGATTCCCTGTTTTTTCAAGGACTCTATAACTTTTACTTCGGTTGCAATAGACGCGTGGTCCGTGCCCGGCTGCCACAGTGCGTTATAGCCCTGCATTCTTTTATAACGGATTAAAATGTCCTGCATGGTGTTGTCTAATGCATGTCCCATGTGAAGCTGTCCCGTAATATTGGGCGGAGGCATCACAATGGTAAACGGTTTCTTACTTCTGTCCACTTCTGCGTGGAAGTATTTATTCTCTTCCCATTTCTGGTAAAGACGGTCTTCTATGTCCTTCGGGTCATAGGTCTTTGCAAGCTCTTTGCTCATGTTATTCTCTCCTTTTCTTCTATTAACGCAGTTCATTCGCTTTCTATTATAAATAGAAAGCGCCCTTTACTGATTTCTCAGTAAAGGGCGAATATCCGCGGTACCACCTTTATTCATGCATGATAATTGCAAGTAATATCAATATCATGCATATCTCTTATCCTGTAACGGGGATGAGTCGTGAAAGCCTACTGTCGGTTCAGCCCTCCGGTTCAAAAGCTACCTTCCGCAAATCTTTCTTCAAGCAGCCTTTCAGCCGATGGACTGCTCTCTCTGATAAGAGTCTTTGCGTACTCCTCTTTCTCACTACCTTTATCAAAATATAAATCCATATTAAAAGCAGTTTCCCGAAATGTCAAGTCCTAATTTAGAATTTTGACAATACTCTCATAGGCAAACTCTCTTGCCTTTGCCTGCTCAATCTCAGAGAAAAGATTCTTGTGTGTCAGATAAAAACCATACGCTGTAAACTGGGAAAGAATTGCACTTTCAATCTTATAGTGATTGGTCTGTGTAATACCTTCCTCTTCTAATGCCAGTTTTACAAAACAATCCCGCAGCTTGATTGCACACTGGCAGCTATCCTTATGCTTCTTTAATTCATCCAGAATTCCTTTCCCGGTGAGTTCCCGGTCTGAAACAATCCGCTGCATCAGCATAAGTCCATGATAGGTATCGCTTGCCTGCTCCATAAGCAGCAATGCCTGCATCACGACTTCACGAAAACTTTTTTTCTGTTCCACAATCTGAAACAGCATCTCCATGTAGCGCTTCGCTTCATAATTTAAAGCTCCGATTACAATCTCTTCCTTTGTAGAAAAATATTCGTAGGCGGTGCCCTTTCCAATTCCTGCCTTTTTGGTAATTTCTTCTACCTTCAGGCTTCCAAGCTCCCTGCCGGAAGCGAACAGCGCCAGCACCGCCTCATACATTGCCTTTACCTTAGGCGGATACTCCTCCGCCCAAGGCTTCTTTTCATCACTTTTTCCCAAACTTCCCATTATATTTCTTCCTCTACCATACTCTTATTACTATAGAATAAATCATAAATACACGGTACTACAACCAAGGTCATTAACGTACCATAAATCATACCGCCAATGGTTACAATCGCCATAGGTCTTGACATATCGGAACCCATATCATGCCCAAAAGCTGTGGTAGACATAGCTAAAATCGTTGTCATGGCTGTCATCAGTATCGGACGAAGACGTGTTTTCCCAGCTGTCACAATGGCTTCTTTTTTCTCCATTCCTTCGCGGCGAAGCTGGTTGATATAATCTACCATTACGATACCATTATTTACAATGACACCTACCAGCATAACAAATCCAATCATGGCAATGATACTGATTTCACTATTGGTAAAGAACAATGCCAAAAATCCTCCCGTCAAAGCCAGCGGAATGGTAAACAGGATAATAAACGGCGCCTTTAGAGACTGGAACTGTGCTACCATGATAAGATAGATGAATGCAATGGCAAGCAACAGCATCAATAAGAGCTGTTCCATCGCCTCATTAATCATCTCATCTTCTCCTTCCATTTCTATGGAATATCCTTCCGGGCACTCGTATTCTGACATTGCTTTTTCTACATCATTTCCAACCAGACCTACATTATAACCATCTGCAATAGCTGCCGTAACGTTGATATAACGCTCCTGTCCATCACGGTTAATAGAACTTAATCCTTCGGTCTCTTCAAAAGTGGCAACTTCACTTAACGGTATTTCTGATTCCTCTCCGGTCTCTTTATCTGTATAAGAAAAGGTAATATTCTTAATGCTGTCAATACTTGCCGTGCTCTGCTCTACAGACTCCAGATATACATCGTAATCCTTTATATCGGTAGAAATCGTGGCATCTGCTGTGGTATTTTCCATCTGTGCATACACAAGCTGATAAATCTGAGCTACTGTCATTCCATATTTTGCCGCTTTTTCCTTATCTACGGTAATTCTAAATTCCGGTGTCGTTTCTTCTACACCATCCGATATCTCTGTCGTTCCCTCTACGCCTTTTACAATTTCTGACACCTCTTTTGCGATTTCCTGCAGGGTATCTAAATCTCTTCCCTTTATCTGAATGGAAAGTCCTTCTCCCATTAAGGACGTCATATCCATAGAGGAAGCATTGGCAGTAATTTCCCCCTCCATATCCTTTGTCATATCCGCAACCATGGCTGCAATCTCTTCATTGCTGTGTTCCTTGTCTTCTTTCAGGATAAGGTACAAGGTCACCTGGTCATCACCACTGCCCATTGACATCATGGTCCCGCCGCCTGCCATGGCTCCTATGGATTCTACATCCTCAATTTCCTGAATCTTCTCTGTCACTTTATCTGCCAGTTCGCATGTTTCTTCAAATTCATAGTCCTCCGGCGGTGTGATAGTCACTGTCATCTGAGTGCTTTCCATATCCGGGAAGAATGCCGTTCCCTTGGAGACAGAAGCATAAGCACTGACTACCAGAAGTACTACCATTACCAGTAATACCAATGGTTTTACATGCAATAGTTTTTCCAGAACTGCCCCGTACACATTCTGGAATTTGTCAAACCATGGATGCTTGATTTCCTTTGTTTTCTTTAGCATCTTAGAGCCCATCATCGGCACAAAGGTCAACGCTACAATCAGACTCGCCAGCAATGCATAAGTAATCGTCAGTCCCATATCCACGAACAGCTGTCTGGTAATTCCTTCGGTAAATACAATCGGAGCAAATACACATACCGTTGTCAGTGTGGAAGCTGCAATAGCACCGCTTACCTGTTTTGCTCCTTCCACGGCTGCCTTTCTTGCAGGCACACCTTCACTTCGCATACGATATATATTCTCAATGACTACGATAGAGTTATCCACCAGCATACCGATTCCCAGTGCCAGTCCTGACAGTGAAATCATATTCAGGGTAACTCCGCTGAAATACATCAGCACAATGGCAAAAATAACAGAAATCGGAATCGATACGGCAATTACCAGTGTCGGCTTAATATCCTTTAAAAACAACACCAGAATAATTACTGCCAATACAGCTCCGTAAATCATATTATTTAAAACGGAATCCACTATCATATCTATGTAAATTCCTTGGTCCATTAAAACGGAAACATGAAGGTCTTCGTTATTCTTCTGCATGGACTCAAATTTCTCATATACACGGTCCGTCACATCTCCGGTGGAATATCCCGTCTGTTTTTCAATCGAAAGCATAATTCCCGGATTCCCATTTACCTTTGCGTACGTATCCTCGGAATCATCTACCACCGTAATGTCCGCTACATCAGAAAGATGAATGACGTCTACTCCCTCCATACCAAGGTCCATCAGTACCATATCCTCCAATGCATCTACGTTATCAACGGCATCTCCTACACGAACCATGTACTGAATACCATCCTCCGTAATATAACCTGCCGGCATGGAGAAATTCTGGGCGGTAAGAATTCCGCTCAAGGTATCCATAGTAAGAATATGATTTAAGTCTGCGGAATCATATGCCTGCTCTTTCGTGTCCTCGAACTCTTTCTGGGATTCCTCCAGCTTTTCTTCTCCGCTTGCCAGCTGGGCAGAAGCACTTCCCATTTCAATGACTCCCGCAATCTGGCTTTCGTTCAGGGTGGCAAGGGTTTCATTTATGGTCGCTTTTCCTGCTGCAATATTATCAAGGGCAGTCTGGATGGTTGCAATGCCTCCATTAATCTGCACCAGTCCCTGCTGTGCCTGCGTAAGGGTGGCTGTAATATAAGCCGTCAGTTCTTCGTCCGAGGATGCCTCTGATACTGTACTTCCTTCCTGTGCTGCCAACTGTGCCTTTACCATGGAAAGCCCTGCTTCTATCTGTGCAAGATTTGCTTCCATTTCTGTGGTATCCTGTCCTGCCTGCTGCATTCCTGTAATGGCGGCAGTCAACTGACCCTTACTTTCAATCAGGCTCTGTACCTGACTTTGCACTTCCTGCAGACTTGCAATTCCTGCTTCTGTGGTGCTCTTTGCTTCCTGTAACTCTGCCAGCTTGGTATTTAAGTCAGCCTCCGTCTGAAACAGTTCTATTTTTTTATCATTCAACTGATTCTGAGCATCACCAATCTGGCCTGCCATCTCATCCTGTCCGCTTTCCAGCTTATCTTTTCCACTCGCTATCTCACTCTTGGCAGAATTTATCTGGCTTTCTGCATCAGAAAACTTTTCATCCAAAGACGCCATGATTTTCTCATTGATGGCATCAATTTTTTCCTGATTTAAAACGACCTGGATGGACTCTTCTATTACACCTGTAGCAGATACAGAAGCAACACCTTCTACACTCTCTAACTCCGCTATCAGTTCATTATTGGTATAGTCACTGATTTCTAGTGTATCCATTCCCTCTACATCTACTGCGGCTATCATAATCGGCATCATGTCCGGATTGATTTTCATGATAATCGGGTTTCCTACTGCATCCGGCCAGTAGCTCTTAATCTGGTCTAAACTCTCCCGCATTTCGATGGTAACAGAGTCCATATTTGCTGTCTGTTCGAATTCCAAAATAACCATGGACAGGTTATTCGAGGAACGGGAACTGATATTTTTGATATTAGAGGTACTTGCCATCGCACTCTCCACAGGCTCTGTTACCACGCTCTCCACCTGCTCCGGACTTGCTCCGGCATAGCTTGTAATTACCAGGGCATACGGCATATTCATACTTGGCAGCAAATCCGTACTCATCTTACTCAATGATACGAAGCCAAGAATAATTACCAGCACAATCCCCACAATTACGGTATAAGGCTTCTTCACGCTAAATCTTGACATTACTCTTTCATCCTCCGTTTTTTCTAAACCATTTTCCGACCGACCAGTCGGTTCTGGTCTCATTATAGTCATTGGATTTTGGAAAAACAAGAGTAAAAGTATAAAATTTTTATAAATTGAAAAATGTGGTCCTTCCGGAATCCGGAGCGCTAACGTAAATAGTATATTTTTTTCAATAACGGTCACTGTTCTTCAAAAAAAACAAAAAAACCCCTTTCTGTTTCTGTTTTTGTACACTCTATCCGTTGAAAAAAATTTGAAACGTGGTAAATTATAGTTAGAGCAAAAAAGACTATTAAGGATTAGGAGGAATTTTACTATGAATATGCAAGGCTTTGGCATGATGATTGATAAGCTAAAGAAGAGCCCGAAAAAAATTGTTTTTACAGAAGGAACTGACCCACGAATCTTAGAAGCATCTTCCCGTCTTCTGGCATCTAACTTCTTAACACCAATTCTGGTCGGAAATCCGGAAAAGGTAGTAGCTGCCAGCGAGGAATATGGTTACAATATCCGTGGTGCAGAAATCGTTGACCCGGAAAATTATGAGAAAATGGACGAAATGGTAGACGCCCTTTGCGAACTTCGTAAAAGCAAAAACATGCAGCCGGAAGAAGCACGTAAAATCTTAAAACAGGGAAATTATTTCGGAACCATGCTGGTAAAAATGGGAATTGCAGATTCATTGCTTGGTGGCGCAACTTACTCTACTGCTGACACCGTGCGTCCTGCACTGCAGTTAATCAAAACAAAGCCGGGACACAACATTGTATCTTCCTGCTTCATCCTGGTACGCCCTTCCGCTACCGGTGAAAATGAAGTATTGGCAATGGCAGACTGTGCCATCAACATTAAGCCAAATGAAGATGAACTTGCTGAAATTGCTTCAGAAGCTGCTGACTGCGGTAAGATTTTCGGTATTGATCCAAAAGTCGCATTCTTAAGCTATTCCACCCTTGGTTCCGGAAAGGGCGAAGATGTAGATAAAATGCGTAATGCGGCTGCAAAGGCAAAGGTATTAAGACCGGACCTTCCAATCGCCGGAGAATTACAGTTTGACGCTGCCGTGTCTCCTCGTGTGGCAAAAACAAAATGCCCTGGTAACGAGGTTGCAGGTCACGCAAACGTATTTATTTTCCCTGATATCAACGCCGGTAATATCGGATACAAGATTGCACAGCGTATGGGTAACTTTGATGCATACGGACCAATCCTGTTAGGATTAAATGCCCCAATCAATGACCTGTCCCGTGGATGCAATGCGGAAGAGGTTTACTCTATGGCAATTATTACTGCTGCATTGGTTGAGGACTAAACGCTATAGAAAAAGACGCGAATCACAAATATCTGATTCACGTCTTTTTTTATTTTCATCTTCTTTCAAGCATTTTAACATCTTCTCTGCTTCTTTTTGCGTTATTCCAAATCTTTTATTTGGCTATTTAATCTCTCTCCTAACGCCTCTCTTCTGCCATCCGCTCTGCCATTTCAATCACATCTGCTTTCTGTTTTTCACATTGTTTTAGCAGTTTCAACATATATTTCGGTGAAAACAATCTATAGCATACCAGAAGAATTCCGGCAAGAATCACCGTATCCGGCCACCACTGCCCCCGCATAATGTCGGAAAACGTGCTTCCCGCCCATATTGCTGCATACATTACCAAAATCGCTATCTTTGCCATTTTATATTCCATCTGCATTTTTCTGGTAAATTCTTCACTGGTTATTTCCGTTTTTCCTCTCTTCCTACGCCGTTTATTTATTTTCTCAAATCGTTTTTTCAACTGCTTCGGTGTCTCTGTTTTTACGGTATTGTGATAAATTTCACGAAAAATGCCATCCTTTTGGGGCTTCTTTATGCTTCCGTTCTTTTGATATCTCTGATATATCTGATAGCCCTTATAAGCAATCACAAACATGGCACTTCCTATTAACACCGGAAGAATCGGAACCGCAAGCGTCTGTTCCCCGAATTTTATTATGCCAACTGCAATTAACAAAAAATTAATTATTAACACCAGAAATGCAATTACCGTAGCATTCACTTTTTTCAACCGAAACAGAAGAGGTCTTAGCACCCAAAGCGCAATACAGCTGGTGATACCACCAACCAAAAGCCCCACTAAAAACCCGCTGATGTCCATAGTCACAGTCCAAATCTGAACCGCCGGGTCCCCGGCACAAAAAATAATTTCCAAAATTCCAAAAATCAGAACTACAGCGCTCACCCGGTATAACCATCCTGGAATTCCCCGGATAGCTCCCAGAATTCCTCTTTGTTCCTGGAAATAATCCTTGCAGAACTGTTCCACATCATTTCCAATAATCTGAGCCGCCGGCTTTTTCTTCTCCTGTGCCGTGCATAGGATATCCACCAGATTCATCAGCATATCCTCCTGAACCTGATTCTCTATCCCCAGAAGCATAGCATAAGTCTCTGCCCTGACAAAAATCTCTTTGTATTCTCCCGTAAGTTTATCCTTTTCCATTATATAGCTTGCCATATTACTCTTCTCCTCCCGCCAAAATCATATTTGCGCACTCCGTAATCCTTTTATAATTCTTCTGAAAACTATAAAATTGCGCTTCCCCTGCTGCCGTAATACGATAATACTTCCGAACAGGTCCCAACGGAGAACGCTCCTTTCGGCAGGTAATATATCCTTTCTTATCCAATCTGGTAAGTACCGGATACAACGTTCCCTCACTTACATTATCAAATCCACATTCGCCTAAAACAGAAAGTATTTCATACCCATAGGTTTCTCCTCTTCTTATGATTCCAAGAACGCAGCCTTCTAAAATACCTTTTAGTAATTGTGTATCTTCCATCTGTTTCTCTTCCCTTTTCCGACTCTCGCGAATATACATTACCTATCAAGCGGAACACACTTTGCCGCGCCGAGCACAGTCGCTTGCGACATAATTCCACTTGTGCGAGTGCGCATCCTGTACGGAGTGCTTTTTGCTCTATAGGAATCACAATTTTACGCTTTAACGCAACACGGTGTTTCCTATAGAGCAAAAAAATACTGCGCTAAATATTTTCTATTTAACGCAGTATGAAAAATTACATTTTCTATTTTACTCCATATTCTTCCTTTACAAACTGCTCCAATGCGGAAAAACTTCGTAATACCTTTTCGGTATCAATACAATATGCCATTCTGAAATATCCCGGCACACCGAAGCTGTCACTTGGCACCAGAATCAGATTATATTTTCTTGCCTTCAGGCAGAATGCCGTTGCATCCTCTTCTAATGCCTTCGGGAAAATATAAAAGGTTCCGCCCGGTCTTACTACCTCAAAGCCCAGTTTTATCAGTTCATCATAAATCAGATTCATATTTTTCTCGTAAACAGATAGGTCACTGGTCTTATCCAGCACCTCTGCTACTGCAAGCTGAACGCTGGAAGAAGGACAGTTATGTCCGATACCGCGGCTGATTTGCCCGCACATCACCGCAATGATATCTGCATCTGTTGCCTTTGGATTTACCGCAATATAACCAATTCGCTCTCCCGGAAGGCTTAGGCTCTTAGAAAAGGAATAGCAGGAAAGAGAATTATCATAATATCTGCTGGGATAGACCGTCTCTTTTCCATCAAATACGATTTCCCGATAAGGCTCGTCACTAATCAGGAAAATATCGTGTCCGTATTCCTCCTGCTTCCGCTTCATAAGCTCCGCCATTTTGATAATGGTTTCTTCCGAATAGGCAATTCCCGATGGATTATTTGGTGTATTGATTAAAACTGCCTGAACCTTTTCTGTCAGGAGTTCTTCAAATGCATCAAAGTTAATCTGAAAATCCTTTGTATTCGCCGGAACCACCTTTAAAATTGCTCCCGTCTTTCCTACATACTCATGATACTCCGGAAAAAACGGTGCAAAGGTAATGACCTCATCCCCCGGCTGAGTCACACAGCGCAGTGCGTGAGCGAGCGCGCCCGCTGCTCCACTGGTCATAAAAATATGCTTTGTCTCGTAATCCAGACCAAAACGCTGCTTTAAGCTTGCAGCCACCTTGGTGCGGACTTCCGTATTTCCCAGAGACGGACTGTAGCCATGCAGCTTAGCCGGGTCTAAATCATTCAGTAAATCTTGCATGACTGCTGTATAGGATTCATGCACCGGGACACTTGGATTTCCAAGACTATAGTCAAAAACATTTTCATATCCGATTGTTTTCCCAAGCTCTGTTGCAAATTCCGACTGCTGTCGGATAATGGATTTTCCATTTAACATATCTTTATACATTTGATTAATCATTGTAATCCTCCTTCTTCTCCGTTCCAGATACTGCCGACTTTAGTCAGGGCTCTTGGCAGCGCATCTCTTCCATTCTTCCATGGCTCTTCCTTATATCGGTAATCATTTTTGCGAATGAACCATTCCAGGTCATCCCGCACCCGTTTAAAGTTCTCCATAAAAATCTGATTTAACGTAGTCAGAAATGTCTCTAAATACTTCTTGTTCAGATATCTTGGCGCCTGCTCAAATAAAATCTTATAGTGATTGACACAAAATCCCTTGGAAGAAGCAAACTGCTGACGGAACTCCTCTTCCCGCTCGTATAGATAAAATATTGTCATCATATAGCTTTGAAAGGTCTGATTGATATATCCACATACAAAACACTTCTCCTGGGATTGCGCAATGTAATCCGTAATGGGATGCGATTGCACTTCCTTCTTTTTGAACATAGAATTCGGCTGCGGCAGAGATACCTTAGACACCTTTTCTAAATCCTTAATCGTCTTGTCCATATGGGTTTTCAGCATCATGGCAATTCCAAGCTTATTTGGATATGCATAAAGTTGTTTCAGATGCTTCTGACAAAAGCCCTCTCTGTCACTCTGTTCTCTGATATCCTCTTCCATGTAGCTTGCGCCTGGTCCGACGGTATAATTTATGGCATTTTCTTCTAACTTTCGATACATCTCACAGACCGGACACTCACAATCCTTTGAAAATGCATCCTGAATGGGGATGGTATATAGTTTTTCCTTCATCTGCTATCCTCTTTCCTGTAAATCATGATAACCGTTCAAATACATTGTAATTATAGCAATTCCACATAAGAAAAACAACGCCATTTTTGTTCGTATTGTATCATTCACACGCTCCATCTCTCCAAAATACAACTGCCGCTGTACCTAATACAGATACAACGGCGGTTCTTCCTTTCTCTTGGTAGAATCCCTCACAATCAGCGAAGGTAATGTTATATAAGACTGTACATGCAGATTCGGCTTTTTTATCTTCATCAGAATATATTTTCCGGTCTGGAATCCCATATCGTACACGTCAATGTTGACTACCGATAACATGGGTTTTAAAATTCGGGAAAAAGGATACTCATCAAAAGTGATGACTCCCATCTGCTTTGGAATCTCGATATTATTATCATGAAGCGCATTCACACATCCATACGCTATATAATTATTGGCACAGATAATGGCATCCGGCTGCTCCTTTTGCAGGAGTACCTCCTTCATCATGGCATATCCACTGTCACAGACAGAATCCCCCTGCTGCACATATGCCTTCGGAATCAATACATCATGCTCATTCAGCACAGACAGCACGCCATTCAAACGATGCATAGAAATCTTATCCTCTTCCCTTCCTCCAATAAAAGCAAGCGATTGATACCCACATTCCAACAAGTATTTTGCTGCCATTTCACCAGCCAAACAGTTATCAATATCAATCCAGCAAAAATGATTCGGAAAATCCGGCATTCCTATCACAATATGGGGAATCTTATATTCCTCCACCATTTCATCCAGTTCTCTGGATATTACAGAGGCATGAATCACCAGACCATCTGCCAGCTTCGTATCTATCACATGCTTTACATAGGTGCAGGCTTCTTTGGCAGACAGGCTCTTGATTCCCAAAGCATATTCCTTTTCCGAAAGGGCCGCTTCCAGCCCCGACATGATTTCAAACATATGGGGATTTAAAAATCCGGCATCCTTTCCTAAAGAAGTCACAAATATCACATTTCTTCCAGACTGCCTTGCAAAATTCCGTGCCCGCATATTAGGATGGTAATTCAGTTCCTTCATTGCCTGCTCCACGCGCTCTACCGTTTCTCTGGAAATGGAATAAGACCCATTCATTACCTTTGATACGGTAGCGGCAGAGGTCCCTGCAAGCTTTGCCACATCCTTTATTGTCGCTGCCATATTTTCCTGCCTCCCTGTTATCAGATTTTTTCCGTGACACGCTCTACCAAAAATCCCTTTGGCATAAGCCTGTCCCCGCTTTTTCCTTCTTGCCAGAGTATCTCCGTTCCGTCACATAAGCCAGAAATATTCTGCTCCTTTTCATCCATATTCAGGAAAATTCTGATTTTCTCTCCATCCAGTTCCCGCTCATACACATAAAGCCTGCTTTTCTTTTCTGCTAAAATGGTTCGATACGTTCCCTGGCGTAAAATCTTCTCATTCTTTCGCAATGAAATTGCTTTTTTAAAAAAAGCAAACAAATCGTCCTCTTGATTCCATATCATCGGATGGCGGTATTCCTCCTCCAAGATTCCCTCAATTCCCTGCTCATCTCCATAAAATACGGATGGCATTCCCGGAAAGGTCATCTGAAAAAGCACTGCCAGCTGATAGCGCTCCCGGTCTCCACTACAGAGAGATAGAAAACGACTTACATCGTGACTGTCCAGCAGGTTCAGCTGGGCATACACGGTCTGGCTCCGGTAACGCATTCGCATATTGGTAATCCTTCCGTCAAACTCTGCCGCATCAATGGAGGCATCTCCAAAGAATCTTCTACAATGCTTGCGAAAATCATAGTTCATCGTGGAATCAAATATGGTTCCGTCTAACCAGTGGGACGCCGTTTCCCAGACCTCCCCAATCAAAATCGCGTCTTTTTTTACGGACTTTGCTGTTTCTGCAAATTTTCTCCAGAAATGGTCGTTTACCTCACTTGCCACATCCAGACGCCAGCCATCAATATCAAACTCCTCCAGCCAGTACCGGCACACTTTACAAAAATATTCTTCTACCTCCGGATTTTGTGTATTTAATTTCGGCATCATTCGCTCATAACCAAAACATTCGTAATCGGGATACGTCTCCGGGTCTTCAGGACGCACCACCGGATATTCCAACCGATAGAACCAGTCCTTATACTCTGATTTTTCTCCTTTTTCCACAACATCTTCAAAGGCATGAAACTGCCATCCACAGTGATTGAACACACCATCTATGATAACACGGATTCCATGTGCATGAAATAAGTTTACCATATTTTTAAATTCTTCGTTGGTTCCAAAACATGGGTCGATATGAAAATAATCCAGCAAATCATACTTATGATACTCGCCTGCTGCAAAAATCGGGTTAATATAAACAGCATTGACGCCGAGTTCTTCTAAGTATTCCACATTTTCCATAATTCCCCGAATGGTTCCGCCAAGCTTTCCACGCACTTTCTTTCCTTCGAACTCTTTTTCCATACCACACTTGCTGATATACCCTTTCGAAGTGGCAAAGCTGTCCGGAAAGATATTATAGATAATGGTATCCTTTGCCCATTCCGGTGGTCTTACAATGTCAGCCCGGTGATGGAAAGGCAGCTGGTAATATTCCGAACGGTCATCTACCGGACCCGAATGGAATTCATCTCCATAATAGAGTACGGATTCTGCTCCATCCTCTAATTTGAAGTAATAACACAACCGCTTATAAGTTCTTTCCAGCTGTACTTCATAATAATCAAACAGTTCGCTTTGTGCTACAACATTCATGACTGCCTCCGTAAAAATGACCGGTGTCAGTCTGCATGCCCTGTCACCATAATACAACACACAGCTCTTACAATCATCTCTTCCTGTCCGCAGACGAATGGTCACATGCTCTTCATCTGTTCCAAAGGCATCCTGAGACATGGGGATATGTAATACTGCACTTTTATTCATTTTCTCACATCCTTATTCTTATTTTTTAGCCCTTCACACCGCCTGATGTGAGACCTGTCTGCATATTCTTCTGCAGTGCAAAAAATACCAGCAATATAGGGATTGATACTACCATAGAGGCAGCTGCAAAGATAGGCCAGCTTCCGCTCATTTCTGTTGCCTGCAGGGAATAAAGTCCTGCTGCCAGCGTATAGGTGTCACTTCCCGTCATAAAGTTAATTGCAAAAATATATTCATTCCATACATAAATCAATACCATCATAGCAGTTACCGCAATGGTAGGCTTTGCCAGCGGCAATACGATTCTTGTCACCAGCTGTATATTAGATGCTCCATCCATCCGGGCAGCCTCTTCGATTTCCACGGGAATGGTATCAAAATATCCCTTCATATTCCAAAGAGCAAATACTGCCATCGTTCCGGTATACACAATAATCAATCCTGTTCTTGTATTCAGCAATCCCATTGGCGTCAACAGACGATACAACGCTGTCATAGACAGCAGAGAAGGAAAGGCATACAATAAAATCAACAGTTGTAATATGACCTTTCTTCCCGGAAAATTCTTTCTCGAAAACACATAAGCTGCCGGGATTCCGGTTCCAAGGGAAATGAATACTGTGGCTACTGCAAGAATCAGACTGTTTTTCAACCAGCGAAGCACCGGCTCCTCTAAAAACACTGCCCGGTAATTATTCCAGGTAAACTTCTTTGGAATAAAGGAAAAATTTGAGCTTAACAGACTATTTTCCGCATTTAGAGAAACAGAAACCGCATATAAAACAGGAATCAGTACCACAAAACAAAGCAATATCAAAAACACATTTGCTGCCAAAAGTCCTGCTCTCTCTTTTCTCTTTCTTCTGGATGACCCACTCATTACCGTTCCTCCTTTGGTTTCATATTCGTTACCGCAGAAAAAGCAATCAATATGATAAAAATAATAATTGAAATGGCAGAGCTGTATCCGTAATTATTCGTAATAAATGCCTTTTCATAGGCATAAGTCAGAATGGTATGGATATTCGCTCCCGTTTTTGCTCCTACCTGCTGTGTCAAAAGGTAAATCACATCAAACTGCTTAAATGTGGTAAATGTGGTGATTATCACAGAAGGCGCAATAATTGGCTTAATCAGCGGAATGGTAATGTAGAAATTTCGCTTTATCCATCCGGCTCCATCTAACAGTGCACTTTCATAGTAGCTTTTATCTACACTTTGCAAAGCGCCATCTATGATGGTAATCATAAAAGGCAGTGCCAGCCAGAGATTCACCACGGTACAGCTTAAGAATGCGGAAACATCTCCGCCCAGCCATCTTACGGGCTCTAATCCCAATTTTGCCATCCACTGATTCAGCAGACCAAACTGGGAATTGAACATTCCTGTTTTCCACAGTAAAATAGACACATATCCGGGCATTGCCCATGGAAAAATTAAAAGAGTCCGGTAAATATTACGAAGTCTTAAACCTTTTAAATTCAGCACACTTGCCAGAAGAAATGCAATGACTAACTGCAATACCATATTTACAATGGTCCATAGAACCGTAAGCAGCAATGCTGTCAGAAACCCATTATCCAATACCAGCAATGCATTCTTATAATTTTCCAATCCAATGATTCTGTAATTATTCCAGTGATATACATTCATATTGGTCAAAGAAATATATCCTGTATAGAGAATGGGAAAAATAACAATCAACAGAATCAATATCAGGGATGGTGCGGACCAGAGGTAGGAAAATACTACCTCTGTCCATTTCTTTTTCTTGTTATCCAACTTCTGTCACCTTCCATCCTATTTCATACTTTCAATGAGCTGCTCTGCTTCTTTCTGTGCCTCATTGGCACTTTCCGTAACATCCTTACCGCTCATATTTACATCCGTCAAAAGATTTCCGGCTACCGTCCACATCACATCCATTTCCGGTATATTTGGCATCGGTACCGCATTTTCTGCTGTTTCCTTCATCGCCATTACCACTTCATCACCGGTAACCGCTTCCATCTCATAGCAAGCTTCATTTGCCGGAGCACAGCCACTTGCCTGTGCAAGCTTTACACCAATATCCGGCTCCATCAGCTGGCGCAGTATCTTTTCCACTGCTTCACTTTTATTTTCTGCAGCATATTTTAATACCTGAATTCCCTGAACACCGGTATAAGGTGAGACAGGCGCGCCCGTTTCATCAATTACCGGCATGGATGCTACTCCTACGTCCATACCACTTGCCTTAACGGTCGGAATCAGCCATGGGCCTGCAATGGTTGCATGGGCTTTCCCTTCATTAAATAAAGTATTGACCGTGGCATATTCCGTTTCTCCCGGCATCAGGTCTACAAACTTCTTATGATATTCTAATGCCTGTATTGTCTCCGGGCTGTTTAGTCCCGGTTCTCCATCCTCATTAATGAGATAACCGCCAAAACCATGAATCCATCCGGCCGCATAATATGGCGTGCTGTGCTGCTCCACAAAGCCATAATGTCCACCTTTGGTTTTTTCCTGCATGTAAGCATATAATTCCTCTGTTGTCTTTGGCACATCTTCCTCACTCATATAAAGACGGTTGTACAAAAACAGCAGGGTTTCATAATAGATAGGCAACTGATAAATCTCACCCTTATAGGTTGCTGCCTCTAATGTCATATCCATATACCGGTTCAGCTCTTCCTCCGGAATAATATCTGTAATTGGTGCGAGGATTCCCATTTCCGCATAAACACCAATCTTATCATGAGCGAAAAAGTACATATCAGGCGCAGCATTGGGGTCATTTCCAACTACCTTCAACGCTTCTGTCAAGTCACTTTTCTTCTCCAGAACCACATGTACCTCCGGTTCTAGTTTTTCTAGTTCTTCTTGAAGAACCTGTGCCACCTCATCCTCTTTGTCATGCCAGATGGTAATGGTTGCCGCATCGGTCTTACTGTCCTGTTGCCCGCTTTTTCCACATCCGCTAAGCATCCCAGCCGTCAATCCCATACACAGCAATACTGCAAGTATTTTCTTCATATCTGTTCCTCCTCGCAACTTGTAACCAATTTGCCTTTGCTATTTTTTCTTCTTTTTGATAACTACCACTCCGGCTATCACCGCTGCTGCAACTACAATTACAATGATAACCCAGACCATTGTCATATCGCTTTTTTCTTCTGCCGGTTTTTCTGTTTCAGCTTTTTCGGACTTTGCTTCCTCTGTTTCCTGTTCTATCTGCGGCTCTTCATAATATACTTCTGCCTCTTCCGGACCTTTTACCACAAGCCACACATCTTTTCCAGCCTCAACAGAAATGTCCGTAGTCTGAACACTTCCCTCGTTTCCATTTACAATCAGGGAGTTTACCCAGCCCGGAACCTCTTTCTTGAGCCAGCCATCCAGTCCCTCCTCTAAGGGTTCTCCCGGCCAGGTAGTAAATACATTTGTTCCGTCCGGTGCGGACCATGCCCACAGATTCGGAGCCTCCCAGTCAGAAGGCGCTATTACTCTTACCATGATTGTGCCGATTTCTTTCTGTTCCGGGTCATCATAGGTAAACTCAAAGCTTCCATCTTCTGCAACGGTAATCCATACTTCTGCTGCATCTACAGAAAGGTCCTCGGTCTGAACCTCACCTCCATTGGCATTAACAATCAACGAATTGACCCAGGTCGGAACTTCCATGGTATACCATCCGTCTTCTCCCATTGTCATCGGTTCTCCCGGCCATGCTTCATACACATTGGTTCCATCCGGTACGGACCACGCCCACAGATTCGGTTCGCTCCAGCTATCCGCTACCTTTGCATGTACCGTAAAAGTTTCTACATATTCCGGTATCTCACCAGTAGTCTGCTGTTCATAGGAAATGGTAACTTCTTCTGGGGATGCAACCGTAATCCATGCATTTTTCCCTTCCAGCACCTGTTCCCCGGTCTGTACATCTCCTTCATTTCCATTGATGATTACATGATTTGCCCAGCTTGGAATCCATGCATAATACCAACCTTCATTATCAGCATCTGCCTCCATGCTTCCGCCAGGCCATGCTGCAAAAGCGTTATTTCCATCCTCGTCCCACGCCCAGATACAGGGAGCCTCCCAATCCTGTGGAACCTGTGCATAAATAATTGTCATATCCTCTGCTGGTGCCGCCATCACCGGTATTTGAAATACCGTTATCATCATCATTACCGCCGCCAGTAAAAATGACAGCTTCTTAAACATTTTCCTCATAAATCCTTCCTCCTATCTTAATTCTGACATCACCGGCAAACGCGCGCTTTTGCTTTTGATAAGATGATTATATGGCATGTGTTAAGAAACGGTCAATTTGAATTTGCGTAACCGTTTTCCCTTATTTTTACTATAAATCAGCCAGTATTTTAGTTGTATTTTATGCATTTTTCATATATTTTGGGTGGTTATATTGAAAAAGAGATAATTTTTGTGAATTTCTTACGAAACTGTTTCCTTATTTTTCCTTCTGTGATAGACGAAAAAAAAGCTGACGAACATACGTCAGCCTTTTTCACGCTCTCTACGCTTTATCCTTTTACACTTCCTAAGGCAACACCCTGGACAATGTGTTTGGACAGTATCAGATATACAATGATAACCGGAAAAATGGAAAATGCAATCATGACATATACCTGCCCCATGTCAAACTTCAGCCAGTCTGCCGAACGAAGCTGTGCAATGAGAATTGGCAGGGTCTTCTTTTTATCATTATGCAGAATCAATGCAGGTGTAAAATAATTGTTCCAGCTGCTTACAAAAGTGAAGATTGCCTGTACTGCAATCGCCGGCTTCATCAACGGCAGCACAATCGCATTAAAGGTTTTAAACTCTCCGGAACCGTCAATACGGGCGGCTTCTATCAGAGACAACGGCAGGGAACTTTCCATATATTGTTTAATATAGAAGAAAACAACCGGTGATGCAACAGATGGCACAATCAATGGAATCAGGGAATCCTCAAGTCCCATATTAGATACCAGCTTAACAAATCCAAGCGCCGTTACCTGCGTCGGAATCATCATAATCATCAGAATAAACGGATAGATAAATTTTTTCAGTTTAAATTCATAAGCATGGATTGCGTATGCGGTCATGGTAGAAAAGTATACGCATAATACCGCACTACAAGCTGATACGATTAAACTGTTCAACATTCCTGACCAGATTGGAAGTGTACCGCTCACCAGATTCTTCCAGTTTGTAAGAAGATTGGTACTTGGAATTAATGTAAATCCTTTCTGCAATTCTCCGTTTGATCTGGTTGCATTGATAAACAGGACATAAAACCAAAACAGACAGAAAAATGAAATCATTACAAGTACAATATAGGCGACGCTTCGTCTTGCATGTATGCTCATGCCCTTTTGCTTTTTCTGATTTTCCATAGTAATTACCCCTTTCTCTTATCATTACCAGTTACCTTAAACACAATAAAGCTTAAAATTGCACTGATAATAAACAGGATTACAGATAATGCACCTGCCATACCATAGTTCTTACTGTACAGATGTTTGTTCAGGAACATAATCAGGGTCATGGTGGTACGCATCGGGTCACCGGTTCCATTGGTTAAAATCTGCGGAACATCAAATAATTGCAAGCCGCCAAGTAATGATGTAATCATTACATATACCAGGATTGGACGAAGCAGCGGTAAGGTAATCTTAAAAAATACCTGGGTGGAGGTTGCTCCATCCACTTCTGCTGCCTCAAACAGAGACGTGTCAATTCCCATCATTCCTGCCATCAGAAGTATTGTGGTATTTCCAAACCACATCAGACAGTTCATGAATGCAATCAACCCTCTGGCGCTTCCTGTATTGGAAAGGAATTTATAAGGTGTGTCAATAAATCCAATCTGCATCAACATAGAATTGATAGGTCCCCCATCAGAGAACAGGGTAAAGAATAACATTGCAAATGCAGATGCCATAATCAGATTTGGCAAATAGATAACGGTCTTAAAAAATCTGGAGCCTTTCAATTTTAACTGCACATCGGAAAACCATGCGCCCAGCAGCAGGGATAACAGAATCTGCGGGATAAAACATAAAATCCACATCACCATGGTATTTTTGGCATATATCCAGACATCTCCTCCTGTGAACAGCTTTTTATAATTTTCCATTCCCACAAAATTCGGACCTACCTGAGTCAGTCCTGACATATAATTTTCAAAAAAGCTGTTATAAATGGTCGTAACCAGCGGTATTAACTGAAATACTACAAAAACCACAATAAATGGTATCAGAAAGATATAGCCCCATTTATTATATCTGACTGCTTTTGCATTCTTTTTCATACCTTAAACCTCCTTTTCCTTCTACTCTTGGTACAGTGTTCACAGCATATCTTCCTACCATCCACGGCAGAGCTGCTGTCAGCACTGTACCCACTGCTAAGATAGAAAAACCATGCCTGCCCCTCTTCTTGCCTGACAGGCACGGTCTTTCTGAAAGCTCACGCTTCCAAATGTCAGTATTTCTTAATATGTTAATTCCGGATATTTTTCTACTACTGCTTTATAGAACTGGTCTAATGCCTCTTCCTTTGTGGCGTTACCCTCGAAGTAGTTTTTCATTGCATTCTGGAATTCTTCGTTACATCCCTGGTCATATGCAGAAAGATTGCCCAAATCAAGGTCTTCTACGCCGGCACAGTAAATGCTCAGCGGATTCTGTCCACCCAGTATCTTACTGGAATAGCTGGTGTCTGCTGCCATGTTATCCATTGCAGGTTTATTATTTACAAAATCATCATCATCTTTTACAATTTCTGTCATAATGTCTTCTTTGCATGTCATCTGATACATAATATCTTTTACGATGCTTGGGTTATCGGTACCGGTTGCTGCACAAATCCATGTTCCGCCCCAGAAGAAGCCCTGTGGTCCTTCCGTTGCACCCCAGCCGCCTTCATATCCGATACTTCCTTCGGTGTCAGCAGCCATACTGAAGTTGATAAGCCATGCAGGTCCAAAGTAGCAGAATACCTTTCCTTCCGGATAGAATCCTTTGCTCCAGTCGTCGCTCCACAGTTCATGGGTTCCTGTTTCGCCTGCATCTACCAGCTCTTTCGAATCATCTACCCATTTCATAATATTATCATCAATGTTGATTTTTCCATCTTCTACCCATTTGGAAGATACATTGTTGGAATATACACGATAACTGTCATTTACGGAAGACATAATGGAATATCCGCCCTCCTTCATGGTTTTTGCAGTTTCTCTAAAGGTATCCCAGTCTTTTACATATTCCTGTACTGCTGCTGGGTCATCTGTTCCTAACACTTCCTTTGCAGCTTCGCGGTTATAGAACAATGCACCAGGGCATCCCTGCCAGGAAACTCCTTTTAATACCCCGTTAGAATCCGTTACGATATCCTTGGTATACGGATACTGATTTGCTAAATCAGCTTCGGTAATTCCCAAATCTTCTACCGGCATTGTATAATCTGTATCTACATACTTTAATGCATAGTCAGCTTCTACTAAGAAGATATCAATCTTATCGTCTGCTGCTGCATCTGCCTGTTTTAACAGGGTAGCATCCAGATTGTTCTGATATGCATTGTCATCATTTGGAGTAATGTTCCATTTTACCGTTACATCACCAATCTTACCTGTTGTTGCATCTACTACCTCATAGCTTGGATAATGGTCGGTAATGCGGGACTTAAATTCTTCATTCCAGCAGTAAATGTTTAATACCTTTCCTTCCTCACTGTCAGATGCTTCTCCACCATCTGATGTTTCTCCATTCCCCTCTTCTTTCTGCGCGTCTGTGTTTGTTGTTCCATTACCAGAACCACATCCTGCCAACATAGCGGAAGCCATACTGAGACATAACAATACGCTTACTAATTTCTTTTTCATGGTAAAATCCTCCTTAACATTTATAAAGTTATATTATTGCTCAGGTGCATTTCCTACAGAATTTCCTGTAAGAAGTTCCCCATCTATAACAACTCTTTCAATAAGAGCCGTTTTCGGTTTTTCAATCTGGAATATAAGATGGTCCGCCGCTGTTTTTCCAATCATTGCCGTATTCTGGCGAATGGTAGTCAGCTTCGGGCAAAGCTGCTGTGATATCTTCGTTCCATCATATCCCGCCACAGAAATATCCTCTGGTATCCTCAATCCCGCCTCGTTAATGACATTCATTCCACCGATTAAGGATGTATCATCCGGATAAAGAATACAGGTAGGTCTGTTCTTTAATTTAAGCAGCTCTCTGGTCTGTCTGGCAGTGTCCTTTGTCTCAAGGTAATTGGCTTCCCGGATATATTCATCCGGAATCTCCAATCCAAGCTCCTCTACCACCCGGTAAAAACTTGTCAGACGTTCTCGGGTAACAAAGGAAAAATCCTGTCCATGGATATAAGCAATCCTTCTATGTCCCTTTTCATAAATATAATGCACCAGTTCTTCTATTCCTTTGACATTATTAGAACTTACTGCCGTGCAGTTCTGATGAAGATAGTCGATAGTGACCACCGGTATCTTGCTGTTATTCATCAACTGCTGTACTGTTGGATTATTAAAATCATCCACGCATACAATAACGACTCCGTCAAAGTTACGGTAACGGCAATGTTCCAGATAAGACATCTGCCGTTTCTCGGAATGTGTGTTGATAAAAGTGATGTCATACCCACGCCTTTCTGCCTCTACCATGATTCCGTCCAGCACACCGGAGAAATATTCATGCGTCAGACCACTGCGGGCAGCATCCTGAAACAGTACGCCGATATTGTAAGAACGTTTTGTCTTCAAGGCTCTGGCTGCAGAGTTGGGAAGATACCCCATTTCCTCTGCTGTCTTCTTAATCTTCTCCCTGGTCTCTTCTCCAATATCTTTTTGATTATTTAGTGCCTTACTCACAGTAGCAGCCGATACTCCGCATTTCTGTGCTATATCTTTTAACGAAACCATGTTTCACTCTCCCTTTTTCTGTAACTGCGTTTGTGTTACTTAATCGTTTTCGTACTTTTACTATATTCCCTTTGGTGGAAAAAATCAACCTATTTTTTGTTTTTCTAACATTATTGCCATTTTTTGCATGTGTTTTTTGTGCATTTTTCATATTATCCAAAACAAATTTTCCTTATTAAATATAAATGCTCTTATTTTCACCCCTTTCTTCTTTCCCAGCATATTGCCCATATTCTTTTTGCTTTTTTTGTTTAAACCGCTGATTTTGCTTATTTTAAAGGCTTTTTTATTGATTTTCCGTTTTTTTTGCTCTATACTCTATTCATAAATTTAATTCACTTAATCGTTTTCGTAATAGTTGGAATTTTTGCAACAATTACGACTTTTGATATTCTTTTATCAATTATATTTTTCAGGAGGACTTATTTATGAAATTTGGATATTTCGATGATACAAGAAAAGAATATGTCATCACTTCACCGAAAACGCCGCTGCCGTGGATTAATTACCTTGGAAGCGAAAGTTTCTTTTCTCTGGTTTCTAATACCTGCGGCGGATACAGCTTTTACAAGGATGCAAAGCTTCTGCGTCTGACCAGATATCGTTACAATAATGTACCCTATGACAGCAATGGACATTATTATTACATCAAAGACGGCGATACTGTCTGGAATCCCGGCTGGATGCCATGCAAGACAGAGCTTGATACTTATTGCTGCCGCCATGGGCTTGGCTACTCTGTTTTTGAAGGCAGTAAAAACGGTCTTTCTGCTGTTTTAACTAATTTCGTTCCGGTTGGCGCTTCCTGCGAGGTAAACAAACTGACCTTAACCAACACTTCGAAAACCTTAAAAGAAATTGACTTATTCTCTTATGTAGAATTCTGTCTCTGGAATGCCATGGATGATATGACTAATTTCCAGCGTAATTTCAACACTGGAGAAGTAGAGGTACATGGCTCTGAAATCTACCATAAAACAGAATACCGGGAACGCCGGAACCACTATGCTGTTTTCGCAGTAAATGCACCCGTTGAAGGCTTCGATACGGACCGCGACACTTTCCTTGGGGCTTACGGAGAGAACTCTGCTCCCGCTGTTGTAGCTGCCGGAACATCCGGTAATTCCATTGCAAGCGGATGGGCTCCTGTTGGCTCTCACCATCTGAAAATCACGCTTGCGCCAGGTGAATCCAGAACCCTTGTTTTCGTTTTGGGATACATCGAAAACAAGCCGGAAGAAAAATGGGTGGGATTAAACCAGATAAACCGCGCCCCCGCTCTGGCTCTGCTGGATAAGTTCAACACTGCCGAAAAGGCTGACGCTGCATTAACGGAGCTTGCCTCCTATTGGGAGAACCTGCTGTCACACTTTAGCGTATCTTCCGAGGAAAAGAAGTTAGACCGTATGGTAAATATCTGGCATCAGTATCAGTGTATGGTGACCTTTAATATGTCGCGTTCCGCTTCCTACTTTGAATCCGGTATCGGAAGAGGCATGGGATTCCGTGATTCCTGTCAGGACTTACTGGGCTTCGTACATCTGATTCCGGACCGTGCAAGAGAACGTATTTTAGATATTGCCGCTACCCAGTTTGAAGACGGAAGCGCTTATCATCAGTATCAGCCTTTGACCAAAAAAGGAAATGCTGATATCGGAAGCGGTTTTAACGATGACCCGTTGTGGCTCATTGCCGCTGCGGCTGCTTATCTCAAAGAAACCGGAGACTACTCTATTTTAGAGGAAATCACTCCTTATGACAGCGACGCCTCCAAAGCAACCGATTTTATGGAACATTTACGTCGTTCCTTCCGCTACACTATGACACATCTTGGACCGCACAAGCTCCCATTAATTGGGCGCGCAGACTGGAATGACTGTCTGAACTTAAACTGCTTTTCCGAAGAACCGGGCGAATCCTTCCAGACCTTTGGTCCATCCGAAGGGCCTGTGGCAGAATCTGTTTTTATCGCAGGTATGTTTGTCCGCTATGGTAAGGATTACGTGCAGATTTGCCGCCATCAGGGACTTGATGCAGATGCCGACGAAGCCGAAGAGGCAATCGCAGACATGGAGCAGGCTGTTATCCATGCTGGCTGGGACGGCGAATGGTTCATGCGTGCTTATGATGCTTATGGCAATAAAGTAGGCTCTAAGGACTGTGAGGAAGGAAAAATCTTTATTGAGCCACAGGGGTTCTGTGTTATGGCTGAAATCGGAAAAGACCAGGGACTGTGCCAGAAGTCTATGGAATCCGTTGAAAAATATCTGGATACGAAATACGGTATTGTACTGTTGCAGCCATGCTACACTAAGTATCATGTGGAGCTTGGAGAAATCACCTCCTATCCGGGCGGCTACAAAGAAAATGCAGGTATTTTCTGCCACAATAATCCATGGATTTCCATTGCGGAAACAGTGATTGGACGCGGAGACCGGGCATGGCAGGTATACACCAGAACCTGTCCCGCTTACTTAGAGGAAATCAGCGAGGTTCACAGAACCGAGCCCTATGTATACTCCCAGATGATAGCCGGAAAAGATGCGCCAAACTTTGGAGAGGCGAAAAACAGCTGGCTGACCGGAACCGCGGCATGGACATTCTTAAATGTTTCCCAGTACATTCTGGGTATCCGACCGGATTATGACGGACTGATGATTGACCCATGTATTCCAAAGCACTTAAAAGGCTTTGAGATAACACGGACGTTCCGCGGTATTGACTATCACATTGAAGTATTAAATCCAAAACAGGTAGAAAAAGGCATTACCAAACTCACCGTAGACGGAATGGAAATTTCCGGAAATATCATTCCTTACAATAGCAGCATGACCGAAAAATCCGTTCATGTAGTAGCTGTTATGGGTTAAACACAGGTTTCATATTTACTTCCTTCTTATAAACGGGGGCTGCTTTGACGCAGCTCCTTTTTTGCGGTATACTATTATGAAAGGAGTAAATTTTATGAAAGTATTAATCTTATCCTGCAATACCGGACAGGGGCACAACTCCGCCGCTCTTGCAGTTTATGAAAATCTTTGTTCTCATAATGTAACATGTGAATTTATGGACGCACTGCTTTTTGCAGGAAAGCGTACCTCTCATGCAGTAAGTAAGACCTACATCAACGTAGCAAGCAAGACTCCGCACATTTTCGGACTTGCCTATCGCGCCGGTGGCTTTATCAGCAACACCAAAACAAAATCCCCGGTGTACTTTGCCAACTGCCGATATGCGAAACAGATGTATCATTATATTACAGAAAATCACTATGATATCGTCATCACTTCCCATCTGTTTCCGGCACAGACTCTTACTTACATAAAGAAGAAATATAAACTGGATATTCTGACCGTTGCCATTGCGACAGATTATACGTCTATTCCGTTTTGGGAAGAAACGAACCTGGATTACTATGTCATTGGACATCCTGATTTGATTCCGGAGTTTCGCAAAAAAGGAATTCCGGAGAAAAAACTGCTGCCCCTTGGGATTCCGGTTTCCGGCAGCTTTCTTACAAAAGTTCCAAAGTCCGAAGCCCGAAAGCTTACCGGACTGCCTCTGGATTCCTTTGTGGTATTAATTATGTCCGGCAGTATGGGATTTGGACACTTGGCTCCGCTGATTCGTTCTTTTTTGAAACAAACAGAGGAAAAAGCCACTATCGTGGTAATGGGAGGAAATAACGAAGAACTAAAAAGCTCCCTGCGGGAAAAGTTTGCAGCCAAACCTCAGGTACGAGTTCTGGACTTCACCGACCAGGTCAGTCTCTACATGGACAGTGCAGACCTTCTCTATACCAAGCCCGGTGGACTTACCAGCACAGAAGCACTGGTTAAAAATATTCCCTTTATTCACACCGCCCCGATTCCCGGTTGTGAAACCAAAAATGCCCGCTTCTTTGCAAGCCACGGCATGAGCTATGCTTCTAAATCGGTGAAGGAGCAGGTGTCTTACGGCACTTTACTTTTTAAAAATGAATCTGCCAGAGCCGCTATGCTGCAGGCTCAACAGGAAAATTCCTTTCCCAATGCGGCGGAGGACATTTATCAGTTGATTTGTAAATACGATAGGAGAGAGTTATGAGCTACCTGATTTTTATACTGCTGGGCTTTTGTTCCGGCAGCATTATGTACAGTGAGATATTTCCATATATTTTAGCAGGAAAGGATATCAGCCTGCTTTCTGATGATGAGAATCCGGGATGCAGCAATGCGTTTCGACATGCAGGAATTCCTATGGGGATTCTTTGTCTTGTTTTTGATATTTTTAAAGGCACCCTTCCTATTCTTTGGAGCCTTTCTTTTTGTGATATGGAGCATCCTCTTTTTGCATTGGTGCTGGCTGCCCCTGTACTGGGACACGCGGCTCCATTCTGTCTGCCAAAGGCCATTGCTCCACGCAGATTTCAGTGGATGAAGCATACCAGTGGAAAAGCGATTGCCGTATCCTTCGGATGCCTGATCGGACTTATGCCGAAGAGTTTCCTGGTATTCGCACTGGTACTTCCTTTTCTGTTTTTCTCCGTTGTGCTTTGCATCAATCCCCATTCCTCCCGAGTCATTGTTTCCTTCGGGTGCTTTCTGCTGTTAGCTGCAATGCACCATGCTCCACGCACACTTCTTTTGGGCGGCTTTCTTATCAGCGCTACTGTCATTGCCAAGCATCTGCTGTTTTCTAAGGACTCCCGGGCAACATTTCAGATAAGCCTCGGGCTGCATCGAAAGCAGAAAAAACGTTAGATATGATTTTAGTTCATAAGAACGGTCAAAAGATTTTTCATGGAAAATATTGACTCTTTCCGAAGCATTTCATCCATGGTATTTAGATTATAATCCGAATGCTCCAATTCTCTGGAATAGCAATAGCTAAGCTCCACAATTTTAGAAATATCCGGCAGCTTCGCTTCTTTTATCCAGGCTGCCAGCATCCATTCCCGAATCAAAAGTGTACTTACAACTGCCATTTTGGTCTTGGCATACGCATTTCCATCATACACTGCCCCACAAAAATATGTGAATATGAAATACACCATCAACTGCTCTAATACCGTTCGATAGGCAAATCCTTTTTCGCGAAAAACCCGGCGCTTGGACTGATACCAGATATTTCCCCGTTCATATAAAATGGTTCTTGCTTCCCATACCCATTCCGGAAACTTCGGATTTAATACCTCCAGCCGGTTCAGCATCTCCATCATCTCATCTAAGATAAGCATCTTTTCTCTGCTGCTCTCATGATAGTTCTCCAGTCTTCTTCCAATGCGCTCCATGGCATTCTCTGCCTGATATTTTTCAATTAATTCGTCTATCTGAAAGATTTCCTGATTGCGGATTCTTCTTTGCATATCATGCGAAAATCCAAGAACTGCTCCCATCCGGTGTTCTATAGGATAATTCCGGTTCTGCAATATCTCCAGAAGAAGCGTTCTTGCATCCATCAATTTATCGAACAGAAAAAAATCAAACTCCTCGTAGTTCTCTTCCTGCGTCTGCTTTTCTTTTGTAATAAAGCGTACCTTTTCCTGACGGCTCAATATAATTTCTGCCGCTTCCGGACAGGAAAGAGACAGGGAAATCTCCCGCAGATTCTCGAATTCCTCAATATGCCTCGGATAACGTCTGCAGGTATCACAAAATGCCTGTTCGCCCAACTCGGTATAAATATCACAGAGATTCTTTTGATTTAAAAAGGCACATCTTCCCGCTTTTTGACAAAACGATTTTTCTTTCCAATCAATCTCCTGTCTCAAACGTCTTCCAAATGCGCCTTTTACCTGACCATATTTCTTTAATGTATTGTCATCAATGACAATACCCCATCCTGCACAGCAGGTATCCTTACACTTATCTGCCGTACAGGAAAATTCCTTATAATAATGTGGGTATGTAATCTGCATATTATTCCACTTCTGCGGTTATTTTTTGAATCAATGGTTCCGCCTGCTCCATTATATTAGAAATATCCTCGTAAAGAACTCCTTTATCTGCCATAAAGTTCTTTAGTCCGTCAATATTTTCCATAACCTGTCCGTAATGATTCTCATAGGTTTCTATATCACGCTGAATATCTACTACCTGACTGGAACAATGTTCTACTATTTCATTAATTCCTTTATGAATATCTTCTACATCAGATACCGATTTATTAATCTCACCAAATACATTTTCTGTATTATCCATCTGCTCTCTTGACATATTCAGAGCTTCTCTTGCACCCTCTAAGGATTGGGTAAGATTTTCTGAGCTTGTCTGCAGCCCTTCCATACTCTTATTGACATCCCCGACCAGTTCCTTAATGCCAATGGAAAGCTTGGTGACCTCATCTGCAACCACCGCAAATCCTTTTCCGTGTTCTCCTGCTCTTGCGGCCTCAATAGATGCATTCAGCGCCAGCAGATTGGTCTGATTGGCAACTCCTACAATATTCATCATGGTCGTCTTGATTTCGTCAAATCCCTTCTGGAATTCATCGTATATTTTGGCAATCTTTTCGAACTGTCCTTCTACCTTGGTAGAACTTTCCTTCAAATCTTTAATATCCTTCAGCGCTCCATTAGATACCTTCGTAACGTTCTGAATCACACCGTTGAATTCTTCTGATATTTCTCCGATTCTTGCAAACTCTGTTTCAAAAGCATCGATGGATTCACTGACTTTTGCGTTATTCTCTATCACTTCCTGATAGGAATCTCTTACCTTATCCACTTCAACTACCGCTCTTGCTTCTTCTTCCACCAATATTTCTTTTTTCTCAATCACAGATTTACTTATTTGTGACATGGAAGCTAAATATTCCTTTACCTTCTCTTGTTGTTTTACCGGTGATTCGTATTTCAGTTCTTCTTTCTCTTCCGTTTTCTTCTTTCCAAACATGTTGTTCCTCCTATATAAATGCATCACGTATATTATATATTATAAATTACTGGCAGAATTTTTCAATATCTTTGTGAATTTTCTTTCTATTTCTGTGGAACTTAGACATTCCGGTCAGAATACCATAAAGAAACAATATATTCGGTGTAATGATATGTTAGAATTTATTTTTGAAATTTTTTTGCTGGTAACAGCCTTATCTATAGATGCATTTGCTGCCGGATTCGCCTACGGTGTCAGCCGCACCCGGATTCCCTTTTCCTCCCTCTGTATTCTTACCTCTATCTCCAGCCTCATCCTTGCCGTTTCGCTGTTGGCAGGTAATCTGCTGACAGGTCTGCTCACCACTCGGCAAACCTGTCACATCAGCTTCCTCATACTGCTTTTGCTGGGCATTACAAAGCTCTTTGACCGTTCCTGCTGCGACCAGGCAGACAAAGCGGACAAAGACCAGGATAAATTCCTCTCTCCGGTAGAAGCGGTTTCCCTTGGTTTTGCGCTCTCTATCGACAGCTTAGCAGCCGGAATCGGAGCTTTGCTGCCTCCCTCTCATATTCCGGCTGCTATCGTTGCTTCTTTCTTTATGGGAATTCTTGCTATCTTAGGCGGCAGTTTCCTTGGGAAAAAAATTTCCTGTCATGTGCAGAAAAATCTCTGCTGGGTCAGCGGGGTACTTTTAATATTCCTGGCTTTCCTGAAGCTTTTTTGAACCAGCCTTAGAAAAGAGAATCAAAAGCTCATGAGCCAAAAGAGGCATTGCCGCTAATATCAAAAGCTTTATCCACTCTGTTCCTGACAGTGCACAGGTCCCAAAGGCTGATACAAAGTACGGAATCTCTGTTACCATTAACTGCAATCCGATTCCAATGGCAAATGCGGCAATCATCAGCTTGTTCTTCAGATGATTCATTGCAAAAACAGACCGCTCAACATCCCTCATTCCAATGGCGTGGAATAGCTGAGACATGCCAAGCACGGTAAACGCATAGGTCTGGCATCTGCCTAATAATTCCTGATTTAAGAATAGAAGGCGCAGGTTCTCAAGGCTGATTCCCATGTTCTGTGAAATCATAATCTGAACCGGCAGATGGAGAAATGCAATGGTACTGATTGCCGCAATCAATGCGCCATAAAAAATGGTACAGCTTAAGCCCCCGCCTGCAAACAGACTTTCCGACTTTGCCCGGGGCGGGCGGTTCATATCATTCCTGCTGTCCTCCTCATCCACACCTAATGCCAATGCCGGAAGGGAATCCGTAATCAGATTAATCCACAGGATATGGCTTGGCTTTAAGGGGGCTGCCAATCCCATGGCAACGGCTGCCAGCATGGTGATAATCTCCCCAAAATTAGATGACAGTAAGAACAATACGGATTTTTTTATGTTTTCATAAATACTTCTTCCCTGTGCAATGGCTTTTGTAATGGTTGCAAAGTTATCATCCGTCAACACAATGTCTGCCGCATTTTTTGCCACATCTGTTCCTGCCATTCCCATGGCAATTCCAACATCTGCTGATTTTAAGGAAGGAGCATCGTTTACTCCATCTCCCGTCATGGCAACAATCTCTCCTAATTCTTTAAAAGCAGAGACAATGCGAACCTTATGTTCCGGTGATACATGGGCAAATACACGCACATCCGGAAGTCTTTTTTGAAGCGTATCCCTATCCATCTTCTGAAGCTCTTCTCCTGTCATACACTGCTCCGGCTTTTGGGCAATTCCTAATTCTTTTGCAATGGCGAAGGCAGTATCACTGCGGTCTCCGGTAATCATAATGGTCTTTACACCGGCATGTCGGAATTCTTCTACTGCCATACCAGCTTCCGGCCGTACCGGGTCTGCCATGCCTGCTAACCCTATGAATATCAGCTCTTCTTCTTTTAAATTGCTTACTCCGGTGCGCATTCCAAGCGCCAATACACGCAATGCATCTCCGGTAAATTCCTTTAAGGTCTTTTGTATTTTTTCCCGATGTGCCCGGCTCATGGGAAGGTCTTTTCCTCCCACTCTGATATAACTGCAGCGCTCTAAAATTTCGTCCGGAGAGCCTTTGGTATAAGACAGATATCTGCCTCCCTCCTGATGAAGCGTTGACATCATCTTACGTTCTGAATCAAAGGATATTTCATTTTTTCTTGGCAGCTTCTGCTCTAATTCTTCACGTGCGATGCCAAACGCCGCTCCCATATCCAGCAATGCCAGCTCTGTGGGGTCTCCAATCCGGTTTCCTTCCAGCAAAGACGCATCGTTACACAGAGTAAATCCATATAGGAAATCTCTGTCATTGACCGAATGTAATGCATTTGTTTCACATACTCTGCCATCGGTATAGCATCTGGTCACCGTCATTCGGTTCTGAGTAAGGGTTCCTGTTTTATCGGAGCACACTACGCTGACACAGCCAAGCGTCTCCACGCTGGGAAGCCGCTTTACAATGGTATTTACCTTTACCATGCGGGAGACACTAAGCGCAAGCACCATGGTAACAATAGCGGGAAGTCCTTCCGGCACTGCCGCCACTGCAAGGGAAATTGCAGTAATCAGCATTTCCATAATGTCACGTTTCTGCAATACTGCAATCAAAAACAGCAGTACACATAAGAAGACGGAAACACCGCTTAACAGTTTTCCAAGGTCGGCAAGACGTTTCTGCAAAGGTGTGGTTTCTACAGGAGCATTTTGAATCATCCGGGCAATTTTGCCGATTTCCGTATCCATGCCGATAGCGGTAACGACACCTTCTCCCCTGCCATATGTAACGTTGGTCGACATGTATGCCCGGTTATTTTTTTTCAAATCCTTAATAACCGGAAGGGATTCTCCGGTGAGGGCTGCTTCTTCTATTTTTAAATTTACCGCAGAAGTCAGCTGTAAATCTGCGGGTACCTGCCGCCCTGCTTCTAAGCATACGATATCTCCGGGAATTAAATCCGCGGCGGGAATCTCCTGGATATGCCCTGACCTTTTTACCACAGCCCTTGGACTTGTCATTTCCTTTAAGGCTTCCAGCGCTTTTTGGGCTTTCCCCTCCTGAATCACACCGATGATAGCATTCACCAGAATCACTGCCAAAATAATCATCATGTCACTGAATTCTTTTAACAGCATGGAAATCGCCGCTGCTATAAATAATATAAATATAAGGGGGTCATTTAACTGTTCTAAAAAACAGGCAAATACCGACTTATGCTGTTCGTCCTCCAACACATTTCTTCCCCGTATATTCTCCCCATACTTTTTTGTTGATTCTGCCATAATTTCCTCCATTGTCTTCACAGATGTCCTTGTTTTTACTATCACAGAATATGAGGACAGGCAGCGAATTATGACTGAAACATGTCTGGTCTTTTTCACATATTTTTTTCTTCTTCATAGAATATATTATTATGATTATATGATATGGAAAAGGAGACACCATGGTTATTTATACTGTCCGCACCGGAGATACCATTGACAACATTGCTTCCCGCTATGACATTTCTGCTGATGATATCGCATATGACAATCAGATTCCTTTTCCTTATGCTCTGGCTGTCGGTGCATCCCTGTTACTGACCCAGGCTTCTTACACTCTGACTTCCGAGGATATTCTGGTATCTGCTTCCGGACGCCCGGCTTATTCCGGCGGATATGCCTATCCATTTATCAGTCGCTGGGTGTTAGAACAGACCTTGCCCTATCTGACCGACCTTTTCATTTTTTCTTACGGATTTACGGTAGAAGGTACACTGATTCCACCTGCACTGGATGATACCTTTATGATTACACTTGCGAAAAACTATGGGGTGGCTCCTGTTTTGACTCTGACCCCTTTTGGACCGGATGGGATGTTCAGCAATTATTTGATTACAAGCATCGTAAATGACGAAGCTGCAAAGGCACAGCTGATAGAGGAGCTGGTAACTCAAATAACCGAACGGGGCTTTGAGGGCGTGGATATTGACTTTGAATATATTTTGGCAGAAGACCGGATTCCTTTTGCAGAATTTGTATCGGAGGTGCGTACTGCCATCAATGCACTGGGCTATCCTGTTTCGGTCGCGCTGGCTCCGAAAACTTCTGATACCCAAACCGGACTTCTCTACGAAGGAAAGGACTATGCTTTATTGGGCGAAGCCGCAGATTATGTACTGCTGATGACTTATGAATGGGGTTACACCTTCGGGCCACCTATGGCTGTTGCTCCCCTTAATAAAGTACGCGAAGTAGTGGAATATGCATTAACAAAAATTCCTGCTGAAAAAATTAATCTTGGTATTCCAAACTATGGCTATGACTGGACTCTGCCCTTTGTTCGCGGTACTTCCCAGGCGCAAAATATTGGTAACATAGAAGCGGTACAGATTGCCATTGCACAAGGCGCCCCGATTCAATTCGATGCGGTTTCTCAGTCTCCCTTTTTTACTTATGTTCAGAATGGACTGACTCACGAGGTCTGGTTCGAGGATGTCCGCAGTATTCACGGAAAGTTCGGACTGATGCGGGAATACGGATTAAGAGGAATGAGCTACTGGCAGATTATGCGCCTGTTTCGGGCAAATTGGCTGTTGCAGGATGGGGAATTTGAGGGTTGAACTTTTCTATCATAACACTTTACGAAAAAACTCCTTTTTTAATTTCTTTTTTAGTTACAAATGCCCGGGTTTATGTTATAGTAGTTATATATATTAAACAGGAGGCATTTTTTATGGTAGAAAAAACACTGGCACTTGTAAAACCAGATGGAGTGGAAGCAAATCATGTAGGTGAAATCCTAGACATGTACGAAAAAGCGGGGTTAAAAATTGTTGCACTTAAAATGATTAAAGTAAATAAGGAATTTGCTCGTCAGCATTATATCGATTTAAAGGATAAGCCCTTTTATCAGGAATTGGTTGATTTCATTTCCAGAAGTCCTCTGGTTGCCATGATTTTGGAGGGAGAAAACGCTGTAAATACTGTAAGAGGAGTAAATGGCGCTACAGACCCTTCCGAAGCGGTAGAGGGAACCATTCGTTATAAATATGGTCACGGAAAAACTGACAATACGGTGCATGGTTCTGACTCTGTAGAACATGCAAAGAGAGAAATTTCCATGTGGTTTCCGGAATTTCTGGATTCTTATCTGGATGATTAATATGACAGTATACCAAAACACAGAAAGCATTTATCTGCTCTCTGTGTTTTTTCTACTGCCCTCACTACAGTGTTTCATAGGAAACCAGTTCACTCACCGGAATACGCTCTTTCTCGTGCCGTTCCATGTTCTGTGCCTCCTCATCCGGATAACCGATTGCTAAAATATTTACCGGCTCCAAATTGCCTGGTAACTGAAATTCATTCGCCAGAACATCCGGCTTAAAGTAACAAATCCACACGCTTCCAAGTCCCAGCTCCGTTGCCTGAAGCATCATGTGGTCTGTCAGGATAGAGGCGTCAATATCTCCCACCTGTTTATGGTCAAAGGGTCTGGTCCATGCTTTTTTATGGTCAGCACATGCTATGATTACCAGAGGGGCACCATAGGTATTTGCCGCCTTATTTACCTTTGCCAGTCCTTCTTCCTCCTGAATCACTAATAAATGTACCGGCTGGAGATTTGCTGCAGTTGGGGCTACATGCGCCGCTTCTAATATCTGCGCTACCTTTTCCTTTTCTACTTTTTGTGTTTTATAAGAGCGAATGGAACATCTCTTTTTTGCAATTTCGAGAAAACTCATTTTATCATCTCTCCTTTTTCTTTTATTTTATCTTATAAGCTATAGCCTATTACACATGTGTAAAAGTGTTGATGTTTTTCTCCACTTCAGCTATAATTATATCACTTGATTTCCATATCACAAGTACGCACTTTAAAGTTATATAGTACCCAAAAAGATAGTATGGATAAAATAGCAGTAAAAATACAAAAGAGGTGATTTTCATGAGATGTCCAAGTACCTATCACTGCCCGGTAGAGGCAACCCTGGAATTGATGGGCGGAAAATATAAGGCATTGATTCTTTTTCATTTAATTGACAGTACACTCCGTTTTAATGAACTGCAAAAGCTGATTCCGCAGGCTACCCCAAAGATGCTGACACAGCAGCTTCGGGAATTAGAAAAAGACAGTCTGATTTCCAGAACTGTCTATCCCGTTGTGCCGCCAAAGGTGGAGTATCAGCTCACCGATTTCGGAAAAAGTATTATTCCTATTATAAATGCTATGTGTGACTGGGGTACCGATTATCTAAATCGACTTAAAAAGAACTAAAGCTTCCCAACCTTAGTACAATTTCTTAGCTACCTTATTTTTCTTAACACCATGACCTTTGTATAATCGCACATAATCATATGCTCCATCTCCAGACCGTATTTTCTAAAATACGATTCCATATTTTTCTTCGATAATGCTTAGGTCTCATTCATTTTATTCCATTGTTTTCTCAGTTCACGTACTACCTCGATATCCAGTCCAACCCTTTCGGCTATTACTTCATCAGAAAGAATATCAAGCAGATTTTTTGCAACATTTATTTTATCTTCTGCTATTCCCTCTGCTCTTCCTTCTTCAATCATTTCTCTAATTGCCTGACACAAATCCTGTCCCTCCTCGCTTTCATGCTCTTCACTATATTCTAAAAGTTCCTTTGAATTTGTCAGCATTGCTATCATCTGATATGTTTCATTGTCTACATTATAATAATCTTTTTCCCGGTCTGCAAGCACTTTCTTCAATGTATCTTTGTCTGATGCATACCGCAAAAATTCAAATAATAACTGAAGTTCTGTGTGAAATTCCCCGAAGCTTTTCTGATTGTGATAATCGAACACATTAATCTGATAATCTGATATATATTTCGCAAGCACACTTGTCTCTTCTGTCCATTCCAACATTTCACGTAAATTGGTAACTCCGTCATAAGGTTCTTTTCCATAATAAACTACCAGAGAAAGCACCGGACAAAACTTTTCTTCTTTCTTCATTCCTGATAACAACTCGACTCCTGTCTTTAAGTCTCCTTGTTTGCGGTGTTCTTTCTTCTTCTGAATCCATTGACGCTGATATGCCAGACTTTCTCCTAACATAATCCGAAAGACCATATGGTAATCTACCTTACTCTGATGCTCCACCACGAATATGGCAAGCAAGGTATTTCCCATCCATTTCATTACATTATCACGCAAAACTTTTTCTCCATTTTGTGTCCATGGATAAATCAATTCCTTGTCTGCATCCTGCAAATTTTCTGGCTTTACTACCCTTTTTCCTTGAAAAAATCTAGCATTAATCAAGTCCGCAAAACGTCGGCTATCCTTAAAATACTCCAGCGTCTTATTGTCTTTTTCTCCCATTCATTTCCTCCCTTGTTTTTCTGTTATTACCTCTAAATTAAAATATATTGGATTTTGTTCCTGAAGTGGAATGATAAGAATTCTTAATGATATGATACTCCGCGAGGAGTCCAGTGAATTCCTGATAGGTTTTTCATTCGTAGATTTTTACATTTTCTGTTTGTAATTATACACTTTTTTGGGGAAATAACAAGAAAAATTTACTATTTCCCCAATATATCCCGTTGCAGACATACGCCTTTCTCTTTTTCCCTACCCCTTTAATGCTTTTACGCGACTGGCGATACTCTCGGCAAATTCTTCATCTGAAAATGCCGGGTCTCTTGTACTCTGCCAGATGGAACAGGGAAGCGCTTTGCACTGTCCGCAGTTCTCAAAGTTATTTTTTTCAACAGCACATTCATAAATTGGACATGCTCTGTCCTCCGGTGCATGAAACACCTTTCCTTTACATTCATTACAGCCTGAGCATAAATCCCCATAAAAGCCACAACTACCGCAATCTGTTCCACAACAACTTAAATTCTGCATAAAAATACCTTCTTTCGTTTCTTATAAGTGACAGACCGCTATCCTTAGCTTTTCACGCCTGCCTTATCGGATGACGTATTACTGTCTTTAACTTTTCTTCTGCTGCACGCCTCGGGTCGCTTAAGTAAATTTCATGATGAAAACGTTTTCCGGAAATATCTATTTCGTATCCGTTCTCCTGCGCCATCTGCTCCATTGCCTCAATAGTTGCAGGCTCGTTGTCATAGGAACCGATATGCATACATTGTACGCACAGACCCTCTTCATAGGCAAAAAATTCTACCTTGGAGTAATCTGTCTGTTTTTTCTGTGTGGCTTCTGCAACTGCCCAGTCAAAATCTTCTTTTTTCACAAAGTCCGGCAGCCGTATCATGGAAATCCACTGAAACGTTTCCTTGTGGGAATCGTCAATTCCCGCTACGCCCTCCTGCCACCAAAGCCCCTCTAAAGGCGGCACGACATAGGAAAAATAGCCGTCAATTTTATGGCTTCCCCTGTAACTCATTTTGATGGTAAATGCAATCCCATATAAAAGACCTATCGCCTGCTTGTATTCGCCACCCTCTTCGTTGGGATTTCCCTGTCCGCGAACTGCGATATAATTCATCCTCGGCACGGTTACAATGGTAGGTTTTTTCGGTGGCATATAGTATTCTTTGTATTCTTTTTTGTAATCAAATGACATATTATGATTCCCCCAATATCTCCTGCTGCTTTTTCTTGCTGAAGCCCTTTAAAACCAGTTGATAGGACTTATCCAGCATGTCTTTTAACAGCTCATCAGGTACAGTTCCATCCGGGTTGACGGAGTTCCAGTGAACCTTATTCATGTAATATCCCGGTATAATATCTTCGTATTGTTGTCTTAAAAAATCTCCTTCTGCCGGGTCTAGTTTCAACGTAATGTAATAGGGCTTATTTTGTTCGCCTAAGCAAATTGCCACAAACATTTTGTCTCCTATTAGATACCGTATCCAGTTCCATTCTTCTTTGAAATCTTTGGAGACTCCTTTTTTTGCCAAAAGAAACTCGTCTATCCATTCGTATTTCATTTTTTTGCCTCCTATCACGTTTTCCATATCTTTTACAAAAATTCCAAAGCCGTCTAAGGGCATCTTTTCTTCAACAATACCCTAGCACATAAATCAGGACAACTGTATGTCATGTTTCTCTATCTTACTGAAGCTCTTTTAAACTAATTGACAGGATTTGTCCAGTTATCCTTTAATTTCCGGCGCTTTCATAAATACTGATTCCCTTTTGAAACAGGGCGTATGCAATACACCAGAATCCTACCGCAATGATACATTCCACTCCAATCACTGACGCACTACTTCCACTGATAAGGAAATATCTTGCCGGCAGATATGCTACAAAGGCAAATGGAATGACCCAGGTAATGATAAAACGGATTCCTTTTGCATATATTTCTGTCGGATATTTTGCAAAGTCCGACATCTGATAGGCTGTCTGCAAGAAAGGTCCGCTTATTTTTACCCAGAAGGCAATGGAGGCAAAGAACAACTTAACAGATGTATAGATTAAGGCTCCTGCCAGTACAGAAATCATAAACAAAATCACGTGTGTTCCATCTACTACGACCACTCCTCTGGATATGGAATAAACCGTCAGAATCGTTCCTACCAACAGTTCTCCTACCGCATCAGGCTGCAGCTTCTCGCTGATGACCTGAAACAGCACATTCATAGGGCGCAGCATATAACGGTCAAATTCTCCGTTTACTACATACCACCATGCTACCATCCAGATGTTATCTGTAAGCAGATGGTCAATTCCACGAGGAATCTGGGCAAAACCATAAATAAATATTAACTGTTCCAATGTCCATCCATTTAAATCCGGAATCTGCTGAAACACCAAAAAAAGAAATACAATTCCGAAAATCTGCGTACAGAAGAATCCCAAAAGTCCCATGAAAAAATCTACCTTAGACTGCAAAATTGACTTGAAAAACTGTGCTATCAATACACGGTATAATCGCATATATCTTTTTATCGTACTCATCTCTACCCTCCCAATACTACCAGTCTTGTGGTAACCTTACGCCAAATCAGACTGCCCGCTGCATATAATATCAGCACCCATACTGCCTGCCGCAATAAAACAAATACCAACTCGCTCCCGGTATATTTTCCAAGATAAATCATCACCGGGGTATATATCATGGAAGAAAACGGAAGAAAATCAAATACCTTCTGTACTCCCTCCGGGAAAAAGGACAACGGAATCAACTGTCCCGTCAAAAAGCTTAAAATGGCATTTTTCGCCATGGTCATGCCAAATATGTAGGTAGTAAAAAACGCAATCATTCCAAAACAAAAATCAAATAATACATAAATCAGAAAGCTCATAACAACGCTGATAAGATACCAAAGAATGGTTGTAATGCTTACTATCTGTTCCCCTAATACCTGCACACGGTAGATTTCCAGTCCAATCCAGATAAAAATCCCCGGCAGCAGGAACTGATAAACCATATCCCCCACAGCCCTTGCAATAAGACTCATTCTGTAATCAATGGGCTTTATAAGATTCATCGACACCGTTCCCTTTACAATATCGTCACTGACTGTTTTGGAGATGGAAATATTGACCATGCTTCCGGTTACATATGCCATAAAGACATAGACCACCATTTCATTTCTGGTCATCCCTCCCAGTACTCCTGTTTCAGCGCTTCCATATACCGCCATCCACAGATAATAGCTGATAAAAGAACCAAAGATATTAACCAGAATCCAGAGATAAAACGCTCCCTTATACGCTAATTGACGCTTGATTTCATTAATGGAAAAGGGCGCATAGATTTTTAGCATTTTTCTCATAAAACCGCCTCCCCGTTTTCATGACGGTAAATCGCTTTTACAATCTCTGCCAGTTCCGTCTCCTGAATCTGCACATCTTTGACCTCTGTAACCTCCATGATACGGGATAATATCTGTGGAACCTGTACCTTATGCTTATCAAATACCACCTGACAGGTATTCTTCTCTCTGTCAAGTTCTACCCGGCACTGTTTTGGCGCAACGTCAAACTCCTTCGCCAGATTGACTTCCTGTAGCTTTTCTATGGATTTGACCTCCATAGTAACAGTTCGTACCGTTCCATATTCTTCTTTCAATGCAGCAAGGGAACCGTCATAAATCTTCTTTCCTTCATCAATAATAATAATTCTGCTGCACAGTTCTTCAATATCTCCAATATCATGGGTGGTAAGAATCACCGTTGTGTTATACTTCTGATTAATTTCACGAATCGCTTCCCGAATGTTATCCTTTACTACAAGGTCTAACCCGATGGTTGGCTCGTCTAAGTAAAGGACTTTTGGATTATGTAACAATGCCGCTCCTAAATCAGCACGCATACGCTGTCCCAGCGACAAGGTCCGTACCGGAGAAGTGAAAAACTTTTCCAGTTCCAGTACACGGTTTAGAAATTCCATCCGTTCCTGATATTCTTCATCCGATACTTTATAAATCTCTTTTAAAATCGTAAAGGATTCACTTAAGGGCAAATCCCACCATAGCTGGGTTCTCTGTCCGAATACAACTCCGATATTCTGTGCATTCTGTTTTCGGTTCTTGCTGGGATTCACTCCGTTTACCAGACATTCCCCACTGGTAGGATTTAAAATCCCTGTCATCATTTTAATGGTAGTTGACTTTCCTGCTCCATTGCTTCCGATGTACCCCACGATTTCTCCGTCGGCAATGTTAAAAGAGATGTCTTCTACTGCCCTTTTTACTATTTTTTCATTGGAGAATAAGCCCTTTATTGCCCCTTTCAGTCCCGGGTACTTTTTCGCAGATACAAAGTCCTTAGAAATGTGTTTTACTTCAATCATGTGTGTATCTCCTTATTTTGTATTTTTCTGCTGTGAACTTTTCTCCCTTTACTGCTTTTTATTTTATCATTTTCATATTTTACTGGCAATCAAATTCCATTACAAACTGTATTTCTGCCGGATTTCCTCTCCGATTCGCAAAAGTTCTTCCCGCAAGTCAGCCGGCTCCAGCAGTTCTGCTTTATCACCAAAGGAAAGTATCCAGCTAAGCAGATTCTCCCGGTCCGTATGTCCGAATTGAAACAACAGGCTTCCATCCGGCTGTTCCAGGTAACAGTCTTTTCCAAATTCCTCAATTAAGCGCCATTTACATTCCGGTGCAAATACTGCCTTCACCTGAAGCTTATGGGGAAAAATCTTTTCTGTTGCCAAATTCGGCAGTGGTACTTCTCTTTTCTCGAATTTTTCTCCTGTGCAGTGCAAATCGGTCATTCGATTCAGCTTAAATAAGCGAAAGTCGCGGCGTTTTCGGCACCAGCCCCAAACATACCAGCTTGACCACTGGAACACCAGATGATAGGGCTCAATTTCTCTCCTGCTCTCACCCCTTGGGGAAAAATAGGTAAATCCAAGCAGCTCCTGCTGTTCTATTCCTCCGTGAATCATCTCAATTTTAGGCGCCAGAGCGCCTTTGTACCAGGAGGACAGGTCGATTAAAATATGCTGGTCTCCTGCTATCACACCCGATGCCCCAACGGATAATTTTTCCATGAGCTGACCATAGCGGTTGGTTCCGCTGACACTATCCAGACTCCTCAGTCCTGCAAAAATTGCCTGTAAATCAGAGGAGGTTAAAAGCGTTCGGTCAATTTTATAGCCTTCCATAATGGAAATACCTCCCTTGATGCCCTGGCGGGTCATTATGGGAATGCCTGCTTTGCACAGGTCTTCGATATCTCTGTTGATGGTTCGCCTGGATACTTCGAAGCGTTCTGCTAAGTACGGAGCGGTTACCTGCTCCTGCTGCAACAGGATGGATAGAATTCCGATTAGACGGTCAATTTTCATGCTGGTACTCCTTATAACTTTTCTGTCTTACATCCAATTAACTCTTCTGCCAGATTCTCAAATTTCTTTACAGATAAAATTTCATGGGTTATAAATTCTCCATTATAGAAAAGGGCATATGTGGTAAATAATATCGGCATACTCTGTGCCTGGCTACAGTCTTCTATGTGAATACTTGTAAAGGGCAGATTTTTCTCTTTTGCGCTCTGCTCGATTAATGGCGCATTTTTGGCTGTAAAAGGACATTGGCTGGTATAATAAAGGACGAAGCCTTTCTGGCTGATTTGTGCTTTTCTGGCATTTTCCTTAATCTTGGGCACCGATGCATTTTCTTCCAAAGGCAGGTACATAAGTTCAAAATATGGCTCTGCTTTATCTGCTACTTGAAATCCCTTGTGTAACAGAAACTTTTTGTCTGATAGAAAAGAACGTTTTGTCTCTGAGGATAAGATTGCGAGTCCGCTTTTTCCCTTTTGTCTGCTATCCTGCATACATGCTTCTAACAGTTGATTGGAAATGCCTTGTCCCTTAAACTTCCCGGAAACCCAAAGGCAGTCTATGTACATATAATTGGGGGCTTCCACCGGTGCCCATGCATATTCGGCGGGCAGATATTCGATAAAACATTTTCCACGGACATTTGCCTTTAGGAATACCAGCCCTTCCTGCATCCGCTGGGAAAGCCATGCCTTTTTGGAGGATACCTGGCAGTCCTTGTTATTGGAAATGGCACAGCAGATGTGCTCTTTTTCGAGGTTTTCCGGGGTGAGCTTTATCAATTCCATATTTTTGTCTCCTTTGTTTTTGTTACTAGGATAACACAAAAAACATGACATGTATATGTCATGTTTTAAAGGTTCTCTTAATCTTTCTCTGATATAAAAACCAGGATGCCAGTGCCGTTATCAATTCAGAAATCCAAAATGCGTGCCACACTCCTACCGCTCCAAATAGCCTGCTCAGCAAAAATGCTGCCGGTATTATTATGATAATATAGCGCATTAGTGAAATTACTAGGGAAAGTTTTCCCTGCCCCAATCCTTCTAATACGCCGCTGACGGTCACCGAAATCGCAGAGACTGTGAATCCAAGACAGATAATGCGAAGTGCCGTCTGTCCGATACGAATGGTGTCTGCATTGTCTGTAAATATGCCAATTAATGCACTGGAAGCCGCAAGGCAGATCATCGTTCCTGCCAACATAACAGCAAGCGCCAGACGAAGCGCAGTTTTGAAAACCATATCTACCCGCCTGTATTCTTTTGCCCCATAATTATAACCGACAATCGGTCGTATTCCCTGCACAATGCCGTTTGCAGTCAGGTAAATAAAGGTTTGCAGTTTAAAATAAATCCCAAGAACCAGCACATAGGCTGCCGAAAACACTGCAAGAATTCCATTTAATGCTGTAATCAGCAAAGACGGCAACGCCATGTTGATGGATGCGGGAATTCCTACGGAATAAATACGTTTGCAGAGATTTTTATTTAGCATTTCTCTTCGGAAACGCAGCTTTAACGGCAGAGGTTTTCTAAAATAGATGATAATATAGACCAGCAGGGAAATCACCTGTCCGATTCCTGTCGCCAGAGCTGCGCCTACTACGCCCATCCTCGGAAAAGGACCTACTCCGAAAATCATCAACGGATCAAGTATGATATTCACAACACAGCCGATTATCATGCTGACCATAGACACCACCATTTGCCCTTCTGCCTGGAAGATTTTCTCAAAGGTAATGCCAATGAAATAAGGGATTGTAAAAGTAAATACGATATATGAATATGTTTTCCCATATTCTAATATTGTTATGTCCCCTGTAAAAATCTTCAGAAAAGGGGATGCCGTCACAACAAAAAAGAGCGTCATCACCAATCCATGTACTGCACTTAAGAAAACTCCTGCAGAAACCGTATCATTGGCTGTCTCTGACCGTTCTGCACCGAGATAGTAAGCTGCGGCAGCATTAACACCAATACCAAAACCTACTGCAATGGAATTTTCCAATATCTGCAGTGGATAAACCAGGGACAGTGCAGTCATCGCCTCTTCACTGATTCTGGCAACAAAATAGCTGTCCACAATATTGTATAAAGATGTTACCAGCATTGACAATACCATCGGCATTGACATAGACAAAACAAGGGGAAGCACAGGCTTCTCCTTCATAAAGGATTGATTCATAAAAAACCTCCGTTTTATATAATCTACCCTGTGCATTTTATTTCAACAAAAAAACGCCACACCTAACAAAAATTAGGTGTGACGAAAAATAAGCCTTGCGGTTCAGAAAAATTCACACAGGTTTTAGGTCTTTATTATAGCAGAAAACTCAGTTGACGTCAAATTATGGTTTTCTTTATGTCCACTACGGAGTCGCGCATATCAATAGGTTCAAAAAAACTATGGGCTGGTTTTCTTAATGCACCAGCCCTTTTCAATAATTACATAATAAAATTGTTAAGATAAATAGAAATGGATTGTGACGACATATTTTCTACCCTGATTTCCTCCTGCTCCATGAGTTTTTTTACCTGACTTCTGGAGACTTCGAGAACTTCTGCGATCTGCTTCTCCGGGCGGATTTTTAATCCATAAGGATTATGTATAACAAGTAAGACCTGCTGTCCGCCATCATTTTCAGTTTCCGTCTCCTGCAGCTTTACGAACTGATAGCCTGCATTTTCAAAATCAACCTCTGCCTTGTTTTTCTTAAAAAACGCAAGGTTCCTGCCGTACTCCTCTGCCAGCTCCTCGTCGTTGCTCAAAAATCGCCTGTATTCTTCCTGGGGCACTGCCTTTACCTTCTGTCTTTCATAAACAGTAAGGTTGAAGGTATGCTTGCATTTCTCGCACTGATAAATCAGCCAGACATCCAGATTATTGCCGTTGGCATTAATGCGAAATTTCTTTGTATTTTTGTAATGTGCTTTTGCGCCACAGCCGGAACAGTTGCGCAGCACCAAAAAGGATTCCGTCGGAACCATCTCATATTCTATTTTCTTTAAATAGCTCATTTGCATCTCCTTTGCATTTTCTCATCTGCATTTGCTCTTTTTTGCATTTGCACTTTGATTACATTTCGATGCGTCGGCTATTCCTTATTCTATTTGACTTGCAATAGCCGCGCTATGCAAGGTAAACAGGTTCTGTCATAAAATTTTTCCTCCTTTTAGGTTCTGTTGTTGTGTTATCATTTGCTAATGTTTCCATCTGCCAATGTTTCCATCTGCCAATGTTTCCATCTGTTATGTTACCATCTGTTATTACATATTTTCCACCTCATAGATTTTTCTAAAAAAGAATGAGCCGGCACATAACGCACCGACTCAAAAAGTTATTCCTTCATACTTCGAATAATCCGCTGTATGCTTTTTTCGGATAAATAGTATGTTTCTGCCAGATTACAGATTGCTGCTCCTGACAGATATTCTTCATAGATTAAATGATTCCTGTTTTGCAGTTCACATCTGTATGAGGTTTTACTTCCCCATTTTTGTCTGTTTTCCTGCTTTCTTGGAATATATATACTTGTTCCGTCCACATACTGCTGTATTATTTCAATTATTTCAACAGGAAGAATTTCCTCTGCTTTTATATAGCCCATGTTTGCCTCCTAAACTTATTTTTCTTTCGTTAGGAATAGCATTGGCTATAACAATTTACGTTTGATTGCAATAGCCAGTGCTATGCAAACATAACATATCGTTTCATATATGATTCACCTCCATTCAATACGCCATCCTCCTACAGTTTTTCTTCAGTTCCCCATATACCTCCTGCTGCATTTCCAACATCTGTTTTCTTACAATATCTAAGTACATATTTTTACTATTATCATAATTTTCAATTTCCAAATATTTATATAGGATTCCCCGGGATGAGCTTACCACCGCACCTAATCCGTCATCATTGAAGCAGGAAATAATATCTTTTGCGCTCCCTCCCTGCGCACCAAAACCGGGGACAAGAAAATAATGATTGTGCATTATTTTTCTTAATCGTTTTGCTTCTTCTGGAAACGTTGCGCCAACCACTGCTCCTACGGCAGAATAACCACTTTTCCCGAGATAGTTCTGCCCGACGGAACTTATATATCCTGCCAGCCAGTCACTTATTTTTTCTCCATTTTCATTCTTTGCCTCGGAAATCTCAACAGAGCTGGGATTAGATGTTTTCACCAGTACAAACACGCCTTTTTCGTTTTTTTCTGCCACATCCAGAAAGGGCTGGATGCTGTCCGTTCCCAGAAATGGAGAAACGGTCATAAAATCTGCATTTATTACGCCTTCCTTCGACAGATGTGCATTTGCGTATGCTTTTGCAGTATTTCCTATGTCATTTCTCTTACTGTCTTCAATCACAACTAATCCTTTTTCGTGTGCATACGCGACAATCTTTTGAAATACTTTCATTCCCTCAGCGCCATATACTTCGAAAAAAGCTATCTGCGGCTTTATGGCAGCCACAATATCTGCTGCACAGTCAATAATGTCTTTTGCCCATCTAAAAATGACTTCCGGCTCCGGTGAATCCGCTTTTTTATAACAATCCGGTATTTTGTTCCATTCCGGGTCAATTCCTACAATACAGGGATTCTTCTTTTCCTTTATCTTTTCCACAAGTTTATCTATTACCATCTTAGCAGCCTCCGTACTCTTCTTTATACTTTTTCAATGGGGCTAAATATTCTGCACCTGCAATGACTCCTTTTTCCAGCGCACATATGATGTCTTCTATTGTAACGATAGCGTATATTTTTATGCCGAACTCTTTTTCTAATTCCTGCAACGCAGACTTGGAGGAATGCTTCCCTTTTTCCATTCTGTCCACTGACACAATCACATTTGGTACATTTTTCCCCGCAGAACCTCTTATTTTTTGCAAAGTTTCTTTTAAGGTGTTACCGGATGTCAGTGTATCCTTTAGTAACGTTATGTTATCACCTGCATCCAGAGTTTTTCCCATTTGATTATCAATACAGTAATTAATATCCTCGCCGTATCTGTTATACAAAATCATGCTGGCAGCAATAACAAGGGGAATCTCTTTTTCTGTATTTCCCAGCAGCAGATTGGTTTCCACATTATGTTCGTGGATACATTCTGCGTAAAATTCTCCAAGCTTTGAAATTTGTGCTCCCGACTTATAATTTCCGGTATTAATAAAATAAGGAGAAATTCGACCGCTCTTTAGTTTAAATTCACCGAATCTTAATACTCCGTTATCCACCATAAATTGAATAAAGCGTTCCTTATAATTCAACGCATCCAAACGATAACTGAAAAGCTCATCCATTGTGATTCCAAAGTATCTTGCTATGATTGGCAACAATTCAACGTCCGGAGCTGAAAGTCCGGTTTCCCATTTACTGACGGATTGCGGAGAAAGTGCCAGCACTTCCGCCAACTGCTCCTGTGTCATTTTCTTGTTTTTTCGTAAGGTACGAATTTTTTTACCTATCAGTTCCATATCAACGCCCCTTCCGCGAAACATTATATCCGGCTTAAATAAACGGTACATCTCCTCGTGAAGGTGATGACGCTTTGTGCCTTGCCTATATAATTATTATACAGGTTTCCGCATTTTTATCTATACATGATTTGGCGAATCTAATACAACCAATCGTTGAATATGATTTAGTTTGATTTGGTGATGCTCCGTTCTAATACCCTAAAATATATTCCTCTTAAATCCAAGATACGTTGCCGCAAAATACACCACATAAATTCCGGCTGAAATCAACAAAGAGATTCCAAAATAGTAAACCCCGCTCCCTGCTGCTCCCGTATAACGTACAAACTGATTCCCGGCATAAATGGCTATCACCGCGCTGATAGCTATGGCAGCGATTGCAGGCACAAGATAATAAAGCGCCAGCTGGCGGAAAACAATCTTTTCTACGTCTTTCTTCTTCATTCCAAGCTTCCAAAGCACCTCATAGCGAAACTTGTATTTCCCGGAATCCGAAAGTTGCTGCACCGCAAGGATGGTAAGAGCTACAAAAACAAAAATCAGCGCAATATATTCCAGGGGAAAGGTTACGGAAGTAATGACAAATCTCATATCGGATGCATCAATATCACGTACAAAAATATCTGCAACCATCACGACCATTTCATCTGTACCACTGGCTTCCAGCAAGTCCTCCTGCCAGTCATCCTCCCCCACTTCTTCTGCCTCCCACGCCGCCTCATATTCATCATAGGTCATAACTCCATGCTTGTGCCGATGCACCTCATCCAGCGCACTCCGAAGTGCTTCTGTTCCTTCCCCCTCAATATCCGCAGCATATACGGAATAATAGCCGTCCATCCCTTCGCAGACCTCATCCGGTACAATCATCAGATAATCCGCCCCGTTGATTCCGTTCTGGCAAAATGCCTCTGTATAAACCTCTGCCAACGAAAGCGTACGGTTTCCTGCTTCTATCTGCTGCCGATAAATATCATCCCCAAAATCTCTTGCAATCCTGGACTTGGTCTGAAGTGCATACTCATTGTCCTTTAGTGTAATCGTTTCTTTTCCGAGCATTGTTCTGAGCGCATTGTAATCGCTCAGTTTCATGTAAGTATCATAGGTATAATATTCTCTGCCCGGAATAAAATTTCCTTCTTTGTCCACATACTTTTCCAGTGTGGTCGTAACATGGGTACCAAAGTATCGGTTCATGACCTGACTACCGTCTTGATAAATCTGATAAATCCTTTGGCTGTGAATTTTATTGAAGGAGCCAAGCACAGAGATTTCCTCTGCAAAGTCATCTCCTGGTGTCGGACTGTGCACAATGACATCAAAGGGTACGGAATAATCGATTGCCTGATTTTGATATTTTGCAAACATCATGGAAAAGGAGCCGCCAAGCAGGGAGCACACCAGCAGAATGGTCAGTGTTCCCATTGTAAAACGCATAGTACGCACCTTTGACGCAAGCTGACGATATAGAAACATGCGTTGTTTCTGATACATCCCCGCGCCCTTTTTCTCCACCCGGCAGATAACAAAAGCGGACAGTCCCGAAAACATTGCATAGACCGCCACAATAAAGCCTGCTATCAAAAGCAATGCAATTCCAATGGAGCAGCCACGCACCATCATGCCATAGACAAACAGAATATAAGCTGCCGACAGAAAGAAAAGCCACTGACGTCTTTTCTCATGCTCTATTTTCAGCTCATCATTTTTCTTTTCCATTTGCAGAAGCTCTGCTATGGTCATGTTTCGGAAGGTACGCCTGTTACGTCTCAATGCGAACAGATAGCAGGCGAAATAACAGGATACCGTCATAAGCAGACACCAGCCGTTCATCTGTATATGCAGCTGATAATCCTCACTGAATACAGAGTAAAACACCGTCATGATAATCTGCTGCAAAAAGGTTCCTACGCCTATTCCCAGCAAAAGGGCTGCCGTACCAATCAGCAGGTTTTCCTTCATATACAAGCGGGATAATTCCTTCTTTTTCAAACCTATTAAGAGATAAGTTGCAAATTCCCGGCTTCGCTTTTCCAGCATGAACCGCGCCATATAATTAATCAGCCATGCCACGATTAGTACAATAAAAAACGTAATCATCCCCAGCATTGCCCCAAGCACCATTGCTTCTGAGCACATGCTTTGAATGTCCTTTGAAAAAATCAGTGAATTAAAGGCAAACATCATTGCCGACACCGCCACCATGGTAATCAAATAAATCAGATAATCCTTCATGGAACGTTTTGCATTACGGAACGCCAGTTTATTTAGCATAATCACTGTCACCTCCCGTCAACGCCAGAACGTCCAGAATTTCATTTAAAAATTCCCTTCTGCTCTTTCCTCCGCGGATTAGCTCATTAAAAATTTCTCCATCCTTTAGAAATAAAATTCTTTTGCAATAGCTGGCAGAAAATGCATCATGAGTTACCATCAGTATGGTGGCATTCATTTCCTCATTCATTTTTTTAAAGGTGCCAAGAAGCATTTGCGCCGATTTGGAATCCAGCGCTCCGGTAGGCTCATCCGCAAGAATCAGCTTCGGCTCATTCACCAGCGCTCTGGCACAGGCGCATCGCTGTTTTTGTCCGCCGGACACCTGATTTGGAAATTTATTTCTGATTTCCTCTATGCCGAGGATTTTGCAGATTTCTGCTGTTTTCTGGTCAATTTCCTGTTTCTTTTTTCCGTGAAGGGTCATCGCCAGAATAATATTTTCCTCGACTGTTAAGGTGTCTAACAGATTAAAGTCCTGAAATACAAATCCGAGATTTTCCTTTCGGAAATCGGAAAGGGCATCTTCATTTAATTCGGTGATATCCGTATCTCCGTAATAAATATGCCCTGCTGTTACCCGGTCTATGGTGGACATCATATTCAGCAATGTAGTCTTACCGGAACCGGAAGCTCCCATAATTCCTACAAATTCGCCTTTTTCCACCGTAAAGCTGACACGGTTCACCGCCTTTGTAATATTGTTTTTGGTTCCATAGTATTTTTCTACATCACAAACTCTAATGGTCTGTTTTTCGTCTGTCCGGTTACTCATAAATCCTCATCCTTTCCTGCTTTGTTCTATAGGAATAGCTTAGCAGGGAATTGCATTTTGCGGTATCTGTTTCCATTACAGTAACCTTTCATTTTTGTAACTTTCTGAAATATCCACCAAATCATTTCAGGATATCCGGTTGTAATCGGAATCTGGAAATATCAGAATCATTTTGGTATAAATTCCCGGCTCTGACTCACAGAAAATGCCGATTCCTAACTTCTCACAAAGTTTTTTGCAGAAATATAAGCCCATTCCGGTGGCATGGCTGTTTTCCATTCTTCCGTTTTTTCCGGTAAATCCTTTTTCGAAAATTCTTTCTATGTCTTCCTCTGAAATTCCACATCCGTTGTCTTCTAAAATCAGGGATTTCTGTTTTTCCCCTTTTTCCGTGTAAATTCTAAGGCTGGCGTTTTCAGGCTTCCTGTATTTCATACTGTTGGAAAAAATCTGCTTCAGAATAAATTCCACCCATTTTTCATCTGTAGACACCAGTGTTTCTTCCATATCCAAATCAATCTGCAATCCACATTGAATGAAGCGCCTCTTTTGGGCGCGGATTGCGGACAGCACTACCTCCCGCAGATTGACCGGGTGTATCAGATAATCCCGGTATACCTGTTCCATCCTGACAAAATACAGTATTTTCTCCACATCATTTTCAATCTCATCCAGTTCCAGCAGAATGCGTTTCGTATGCTCGTCTTTGTGATTTTCGCAAATCAAATGGGCTGCCGTAATGGGAGTTTTTATCTCGTGAATCCAACTTTCCAGATATTCTTTATACTCTTTCTGGCTGTCTTCCAGTTCATGTATTTTTTCGATAACAGATTTGTTTGATTTTCTTAAGATTTCCCAGTACAGCTTATCCTCCAGCCTGTGGGCAGGCTTCATCACCTCTGCAATCAGGTACTTCTGCTCCAGCTCCTCTAGCACTTCTGTCAATTCCTGAAAATATTTTCTGCGAAAATAATATTCCAGCAAAAGATAGACTCCCAGCACGAAAATCCAGACAGCAGCTATCAGAAATACTGCTGTTTGCGTATTTTTTAACAATAATAAAAATACAGATAAAGTCATCAGTGCCGCTGCATTGAGAAGCAGCACCGGAGCTTTATCCTTACAATAATCCCAAAAACCCATTCTGTTTCCTTCCTAAATACGATACCCCAGTCCCCGCTTTGTTTCTATAAAATCCGGCGCACCGATTTCCTTTAACTTATTTCGAAGCCTGGTAATATTGACGCTCAGGGCATTATCGTCAATAAAAGCCTCGTTATCCCACAGGTAATCAATGATATCTTCCCGGGAAACAATTTCTCCCGGATGCTGATACAGACAGTAGAGTATTTTTAACTCATTTTTCGTCAGTTCACTTTTTTCCTGCCCTCTGGAAATCTGTGCGGACGCAGTATGAAGCACGACACCCTTATACTCCAGCTTTACGGATTCCTCTTTCGTTTTTCCCAGCGTTCGTTTTAATACTGCCGCAATCCGCGCCATTAAGACCGGAAGCTGATACGGCTTGGACACATAATCATCACCGCCACGCAGAATACAGTTTAACTCATCCATTGATGTATTGTTTCCGGTCACGAAAATAATCGGCACCTGGGATGTGGTCCGTATCTGTTCACAGATATTTAATCCACTGACCCCGGGCAGATTCACGTCAAGCAAAATCAAATCAGGCTCTTCTGCTAAGGCATCTGCTGCTACGTTTGAAAACTCCCGGATAGATATCGCCTCGTAGCCGGAGCTTGTCAAACAGCTTTGAAGTTCCCGGCAAATTTCCTCGTCATCTTCTATAATCAGAAGTTTTATTTTTTTGTTCATTACCTCTTCTCCGCTTCCATATTCTCCGCTTCCATATTCTTGGCTTCCATATCCTTGGGCAGCACCAGATTCAGAATCACTGCTACAAGAAACACCACCGCCACGCAGTTTTCCGCAAAAATATTTCGAATAATCTGTGGAAAAATATCAAATATTTCCGGAACCTGGGTAAAGCCGATACCCGTACTTAAGGACAATGCAGCGATGGTGATATTTCTCTGGGAGTAACCACATTTACCAAGCATCTGCACGCCACTTACTACAATGGTTCCGAACATCATAATGGTACAGCCGCCCAATACCGCATCCGGTAAAGTTGACAGCAATGCGCCAAAAATCGGAAATATTCCGGCAAGAATCATAATGACTGCTCCTGACGCAATAGCAAAACGGTTTACCACCTTTGTCATTGCGACAAGTCCCACATTCTGGCTAAAAGAGGTAATTGGCAGGCAGCCGAAACATGAGGACAGCGCGCTGATGAAACCGTCACACGCTAAGGAACCGGTAAGCTCCTTTGCGGTCGCATCCCGGTTCAGACCGGAGTTTGCCAGAGCAGAGGTATCCCCTATGGTTTCCGTTGCAGATACAAGAAAAATAAGCACTACCGACAAAATAGCATTTGCATTAAATTCCGGTTGAAATGGCATGATGGATGGCAATGCCACAATAGAAGTTCCCGCCAGTCCGGAGAAATCTACCACGCCCATGCAGGCAGCCACAATATATCCTACAATAAGTCCGAACAGAACCGATAATTGTTTCCAATATGATTTTGCAAAAATATTAAAAAGAATACAACAGAGCAAGGTTATGGTTCCAAGAATCCAGTTCGTCGCGGAACCAAAATCTTCACTTCCACTGCCACCGCCAAAGGATGCAGCGCCCACCGATAAAAGGGAAAATCCGATTGCCGTTACAACACTTGCCGATACGATTGGCGTAATAATCTTCATCCAGTATTTTGCAAACAATCCCAAAATACCTTCTACGATACCACCCACTAAAACAGCGCCCACAATCGCATTGTAACCATAGTTTGGTCCGATATAGCAAAAAACGGAAACAAAGGTAAAACTGATTCCCATAACAATGGGAAGTCCCGAACCAATCCTCCACAGCGGAAATAGCTGAATCAGGGTTCCGATTCCTGCTATAATCATGGCACTCTGTATCAGCATGGTGCTCTGCTTGGAATCCAGTCCACTGGCTCCCGCTATAATAATAATCGGTGCAATATTAGCCACAAACATTGCCAGTATGTGCTGCAGACCGAAGGGAATTGCCTTGCCAATAGGAACTTTTCCATCCAGTTGATAGATGTTTTCAATGCTTGTATTATTTTTCATTACTCTGCCTCCCTGAAAATAATTTTTCCTGTTTCGGCATTCATGCTCTCTATAATCGCAAGAGATTCCAGACGGTATCCCAGATTCCGTATCACACGCCCGCCTGACTGAAAGCCTTTTTCCACAGCAATACCAATGCCTTCCAGCGTGGCGCCTGCCTGGGATACGATGGAAATTAAGCCCTGCAGCGCACAGCCGTTTGCCAGAAAATCATCAATAATTAAAACATGGTCTTCCGGACCAAGAAATTTTTGGGAAACAATGACCTGATTCTTACATTTGTGGGTAAAGGACTCTACCTCAGCCATGTACATGTCCCCCTCGATGTTAATACTCTTTGATTTTTTCGCAAAGACAACCGGAGCATTAAAATATTCCGACGCGATACATGCAATTCCGATACCAGATGCTTCTATGGTCAGTATTTTATTGATATGGACATCGGAAAAACGTTTTTTCCATTCTGCCCCCATTTGTTTGAACAGCTCAATATCCATCTGATGATTCAAAAAGCTGTCCACTTTCAGAACATTTCCTTCCTTTACAATGCCATCCTTCTGTATCCGTTCCTCTAAAAAGTTCATCTTTCATTCCTCCCATGGTATATTGGTATTCTGATTCTTCTAAAATCAATGTCACTATTCTCACTATTGGTTCCATAGGCATAGCTGCCGCCAGATTCCATCTTTTCTCATTACTCTGGTTCATTCTGCTTCATATACTCTTCCCTTAGTTCCATCAGCGTCTTGCCAGATGACTTCTGTACTGCAAAGGCATATGTTTGTACAGAAGACCACCCAAAAACGCTCTTGAGCCATTGCTGCATAGACTCGGTTCCATGCATAGTTTTTACCTGTCCATTTACAAGGAGCTCCGCCTCTTTATCTGTTCCCTTTGCCACAATAACATCCCCTGCAGATACAATCCCCCACTCGAGCATAGCATCTATTTTAGGAAGACTTCTTCGAGTAATGTCCTTTTTCCTATTCTTATGAAGCGCATCTTTCTTAGAAACCTGTACATAGAAATCTTCATACTCTACAATAGGAAGAATCTTTTTCATGTCGACCAGAACAGTATCTCCTAATGTATATGGGCATATCTGATAACAGCTGATATCTACCTGATTACTGTTTAGCCATGCAACAGCAGACAAAGTTTGTTCGTCAAACTCTGAAGCAACAAGAATAATTCGCTGATGCTCATTAAACGATGCAACATCATTTTTTTCAAGAAAATCAGAAAGCAAACGCTTTGCAATCTCTGTGGAAGTCAATCCTGGTAATTGTGCAAACTCAGCCTTATACTTCTCCACATACGGTACAAATATATTCTGAATCAATTCATCTGTTGATTTTATAGTGGCACAGCTTGCTGCATATCGAATTGCTTGAAACTCGAAAGCTTCTCTGCGACCTTCTATGTCTTTCCTGTCCCTTTTTATCTCAATAAGAACCACATCGCCGTCATTATCAATAGCAGTAAGGTCGCTTCTGGCGTTGAGTTCATTCTTTACCTGCTGTCCGACAATCAACATGGATTCCTCATCATCACAAAGCATATCCACATTAGTACGTAAAATTTCTTCTATATCACTTTCTTTCATTCCGAGCGCGGCAAATGTAGTTTCTTCCATTTTGGTCGGCTGATGTTTATTCAAAATATACATAACACACCTCCTTATGTTAAATTCATATAAATAATAAAAGCACAGCAGATAATCTTATAGACCACCTGCCATCTCATTTTTCGTGTTAATTCTTTTTTATTAGCTTACAACAGTATATTACATTATCTGATATATATCAAGAAAATCTCTTAAAAACGCACTGTTCAAAACATGTGTCTTACACAAAAAAGGGGCAATTACTTGCCCCACACTTTCTGTTTTCTTTTTAAATTTCATAAGACCGTTATTCTCCGTTTACCAGTTCCGCCCACCTCTTATTATCTTTCAAAAAACCAAAGCTTTCCTCATCGCGAAAACATTTCAGAAGATTTTCTCTTATTTCTGCTAAAAATTCTTCTTTCATCTCTTTAAACTCCATATGCTCATAAAGCGGTGCATTTCTGAAATCTCCAATTTGCCCTATACCAGAAAGCATTTCTTTCATTGTGGCAAGCACCGTATCCGCATCTTTTTCCATTGTGGCAAGTTCAAGCCTGCTGGAAACCTCGTAATATTTCCCCATTTCAAAACATCTTGCCATTTCCTCTTGCTTAGCGACAAGACTGTGGGCTTTTTCCCTGTTATTTTCCTGCAACGCAAGCACATACACTCCATGAAGTTCCATACTTACTCTTTGATAATCTGAAAACAAAAGTTCTTCATATGCCTTATACGCTTCTTGTACCCGTCCGGTTTCAGCATAAATTTGAGCCTGTTTTCTTTTTCGCTCCGGATTTTGTATAGAGAAATATTCCAGGTATTTTTCCGCTTTCTCGTACTGTTTTTTCCTCATATAAAATCCAACCAGTGAATCGGCTGCCCGAATACGTATTGCTTCCTCGTCACTGTCTAATGCACGGATATATAAAGAACATAAATATTCATCATATTCCGCTTCATTTGAAATTTCCTGCACCATACGCTGAGCGTCGAAAATAACCGCAATATTCAAAATTAACTGCTCGCAATTTGGATATTGTTCCAGCTTTTTCTTTGCCCACGCAAAAGCCTCAGCATATGAGTTTTCTTTTAATTTTAAATCGGCTTCACAAATAATTTCGTTTATCTCCTCCTCTGTCAAATCTTCACGGAATGACAATAGCGTGTCTAATGAAATATCCAACAATCTGGCAATGGGGGCTAAAAGCGTAATATCCGGATAAGAATTTTCATTTTCCCATTTATTCACTGCCGGAGCAGTTACTCCAAGCCGGACTGCCATTTCTTCCTGTGTCAGATTTTTGATTTTTCTGTATTTTCGAATTACTTTTCCTAATGACATAGAAACATCTCCTTGTGCTATTTTTGCATCGGCCTTTGCTAATACAATCATAACAAACAAATACTAATCCAACAACTGAAGGTCCGTTAAATATTATTCAAGAAAATTAACTATTGTTCATATTTTTAACTTGCCAGTTATTCATTTTTTCAATAACCTTCATCTATCTTATCTCTCCACCATGAAAAAAGCACTCATATATTTTTTCGCCTGAATAGAATATTTCCTCATATCCCTGATACCAGACAAACTCACCATCCACCTTGCAATGATAATGGTAATCTCCCTTTGTATAAATTGCAGGACCACGATAGGGCATATCCTTTGGAACATGGAATAATGCTTCTTTCAAAAAATCTGCATTAAAATTGGCTCCTGTCACCCGACCGCAATAATTCATTGTCCAGATGGGTTTTTCATGAAACCACACCGCTTCCTCACCTGAGAACTTTTCTCCGCCCAGATAAGTGTCATAATATAAGAAATCCTTTTCCTGATAAGAGAAATCATGGGAAGCAACTCTGGATGCCTTTGCGTTGCTGCCATTTCCGGCATATGTATGTTTTTTCGCACTTATTAAGAAGGGAATGACTGCTGTTATATCTATGTCTGCTTTTTGGCTCAAAGAGATATTACATTCGTCATCTTCTTTTACGATTCTGTCAATGGTTACTCCATACAATTCACTTAGACAGATTAGTCCCGGTAGTTCGGGAATTGCCTGACCATTTTCCCATTTGCTGATTGTCTGTCGGGCGATTCCTAATTTATCTGCTAACTGTTCTTGGGAATAGCCTTTTTGTTTGCGTAGTAATTGTAATTTTTCTTCTAATTTCATATTGACCACCTCTGGATATATTATAAACAATTTAGTGGGAGGTGGCTACCACTGCGAGTGTACAGATTTGTCACTTAGAGGGGCGAAATGTGGGTTTTCAAAATTCAAAATACCCTTGCATATCTTCCCGTATTTCCAACTTTAATTGATGATACTCATCAAACGGCATATGTAACTGTTCCATAATATCACCATCATCTTCCCGTTGGGTTATCAGGCGAATAATCCTTGCTTTTTTATTTTCTAAACGATTTACATAATCCCAAAATACAACTCCATTTACAAAGTTTCCTTGAGCTGGAAAAAATAAAGAACCTATGCTCTCTTTAGCTTCTCCCCAGGTCTGGTCTAATGATAAATTTGCATTTAAACAATATATTCGATTCCTATATTGCTTGTATTCATTAATTTTCTCCCACATTATTTTTTCAATATCGCACCAATATTGTGTAGATGCCAGTTCATAACTATACTTCTTTCTAGCCTCCATATATGCCACCCATGAATTTCCACTAAATTCCTCTTCATTCATGCCTTGTCCAAACTTGACATACATATTATAAATAAACCTATTTACCTGTGTGATTTCATGTATGGATAACCCCCGCAATGATTACTCAATTTTTTTCTTACTCGTTTTTCACTTTGTGAAATATTTCTAGGCATGGATACACTTTGTGCTTCCCGTAAAATTCCTAACCACGCATCTTTTCCAAATTTTACTCAACAATATATCTTGCTGATATCCCATACTCAAGTTATTCTATTTCTTCTTGTTATTACTCGACCATCTTCCATATAATCCACACATACCATTGCATCATTGATTACTTTTTTTATTTCCTGCAAAAATTTACCATTGAGGCAAACTTCATGTCCCATTGTTGAAAAATCAATATCTTGGTAATCCATATTCTATTACTTCTTTGTTCTTAATATTACAAAAATAAAGAAGAAAAGAATATCCGCATACTTTAAGAATTTTTATTATACGTTTTATGCATTTTACAAATTGCTTGTATCGTTATTGTTTCTAATGCTTAAAATTGAGGGGATTTTCATATTTTTTTAATATATCGCTTATAAAAAGCAACCTTGAGAAAAAGAATTTACTTCCACTCAAGGTTGTTACTTTACCCTTTTTATGACTTATTCAAAGTAATGTTAATCATTTCGATTCACCATCACTATCGAACTAAATTAAGAAAATTTGAAATGCCTTACTACTCCTTTAACTCAAAAATTAAATAATAATATTATTCAAATAAACTATTGATACATATCCTATATTATAGATTAATATTTATTTTTGTATCGTCCAAAAAATATACAAAAACTCCAGCAAACAAAATCCATAAACTTATCCGTATATCAGGCAACTTCTTTTAAAATATTATTCTCTAAGTGCTTATTGTTTTCTTTGCTCCAACAAGTGCCATATAAAAATTGAGATATATCCTCCATATTCTCCATTAAGTCACACACATAATCAAATGCTATATTCGTCATAATACGAATATAATTACCATCTGAATATTGAAAAAACTCTGGTCTATATTTTCCATATTCATCACACAAATTTACTATTTGTTCAAGTACTGTTTTTATTTTTTCTAACTCAACACCTCCAATAGTTTCAATCTCAGTTGCAGCATCAAATAGTGATTGTATCTCATTTTTCATATTACTAGTCTCCTTTCCTTTTTATGACTCAATTCTATCAACAAAAAGTATATAAAAACAGTCTGTTATAATATTTTTTTATTTAGTACGATAATTAATTACACATCATATACCTAGCTTTACTAATCCCTTCCCCGATAATTGTATTCTAAAATTAAATACTATCAATATATTGTTGCATATATTCTCGTAAATCCTTATCACATACATATAAATACGTTCCACATATTCCTCTAGTCATAAGAACATAATAAGCGTTCTTTATATATTCAAGCACTTCCTCATTTGAAGTTGACTTCTTTCCATACACATCATAAAAAGAATCTCTATCACAATATATTTTATGATTTACTTTATCATATCTCAAGTCATTACCTATAATAACAAAAGCATAATTTAAATCGTAGCCTTGTACTGAATGTATACACCCAATTTCATCAATAGACGTTTTACTCCCAATCCAGTCCTCCGTACGATTATTCCACATTCTAGCAATACCATCTATTTTTATGTCTTTTATTGATTTATCTTTTTTACTTTTCCATGGCCACGCAAATCCTGCAACCATTCTGCACAATTCATATTTTTTAGAAAATTCTCCATATAATGAAACAAATTCCTTATATGTATTTACAATTTTAAAGTCGTAATCTTTAAAACTCTCTTTTTTCTGTATCTTTCCATTTAAAAGGCTATCCACATATTCTATGTAGCCATTTCCTCCAAGAACCCTCATTTGAGTAGAAAGTTCATAATAACGTAACAATCGATTGTAAAATTTTGCATTGACTTCATTTTTTAATACAAGAAGTTCTTCTTCTATTCCTGAAGGACCTATCACTTGCTTCTTATCATAAAACAATACTGCACTTTTAGACTTTTTTAATATCCAATCTAACTGATCTGCACCTTTAGGCAATCCCAGCATCTTATTTACATCATTATGTGACTTATTATTTACAATATTTTTCTTTTTATGGAGTCTATGTGCCTCATCAACCAACAAAATATCATATTCATCCTTTACAACTTCTGTTGGTCCTATGATATCTCCTGGCCGTAATCCATCTATATTACGAAATACCCTTTTTAATGTCTTTCTAAGAGAAGTTTGTGGTATTACCAATTTAATTTTCTTTCCACCAAAAAGACTATTAGTTTTAAGCATCCTCATAAGAAACACTGCAACTATTGTCTTTCCGCTTCCTGGCATTCCCTTCACAATAATTGTCTGCTTTTCATTCAATTTAAGATAATTCCAAATTTCTGAAACTGATAAATGTTGACTCTCATTTAATTTCTTATACGGGGAATACTTAAACAAGTCAGAATTTTTTATTTCTACAATCTCATGTTCCACAATTCCTTTTTCTTTAAGTTGATGCCATAATTCTGAAAATTTTTCCTCGTATTGGTTACGTTGAAAATAATCATTCCCATAACTTCCAGCATTTCTATTTGTTACACTATATTTTTCATCTGCTGCAATTAATTGAATTAACTGCGACTCATATTCTAATGTTACTGATAAATTCATCTCTTCAGAATAAATGAAATGGACTTTAGAAAAAATTTTCTTTTCTTCACTTTTTTTATGCTGATTCATTCTCCGATTTGCTGAATTTGTCTGACCAATATATATTTTCTTATCATTTTCCAACATATATATTATTGGCCAATTTTCCATCCATTCTTCTTCACCATAGTTCTCTTTCTTAAATTTCTCGTCCTTTATCGTAAACATATTAATATCATCCCTAATATTCTGTATATTTTAAATTTCTTCCTTTTACCTTTTCTGATGGATATTTTCTTTCATTCTTATCCAATTTTTCTTCTAAGCATTGCTTTAAATCAAATTTATATTTCTGTGCAAAACGCAAAACAAAAAAAAGAACATCTGCCAGTTCTTCCGATATCATCTGCCTATTTTCTGCGTTCTGTAGCATTTTAACCATCTGTGTTTCATCTTTAAATCGGAATAAATCCAACAATTCATTTGCTTCTGTTGAAATTCCTATTGCAAGGTCTTTTGGATTGTGAAACAGATCCCATTCTCTTTCTTCACAGAAACATTTTATCTTATTTTGAAGTTCTATTATATCACACATTACCTTTATCCTTTCGTCTATAATTTTTTACCTATATCTTATAACAAAGTTTCTTTATAAGCAACTATTTCTTATTACTTTTAAATATCCATATACTCCCTACAAAATCAACTTTATTATTTACTTTAATCCTTATATACGAAATAGCTCTCAAATCCATATTTTTTCAACAAATTTTTACCTTTTCATTTTTCTGTTTTCAATCTATTAAAACCACTGCTAATTCACATTTTTTGTTGTAATCCTTCTACCACAAAATCAAACAACTCATTTTCTCTTTTTCCTTTCCATTATCATATCCTTTAAAGCATTTTCCGGTGGAACAATAGGCATAACATTGGCTTCCCGGTCAATTATAAATTCAATGACTATAGGCGCCTTTTGATTCTTCTTCGCAAAAGCAAACGCTGCTTCTATTTCCTCTTCCTTTGTTACCCGAACAGCTTTTGCGCCATAGTTCTCTGCCAGTCTGATAAAATCCGGTGTATATTCCGGACATTTTTCACCTAGCATATTACAATTCTTGTCACAGCTTTTTCGGTAGCGCATGCATGTACCGGAATATCTTTTTGCAAAGAACATTTCCTGCCACTGCCGGACATTTCCCAAGTATCCATTATTCAAAATGCAGATGATAATCGGCAATTCATATACTATTGCAGTTGCCAATTCCTGAATATTCATTTGCATCCCGCCATCTCCTGAAATAGCAATCACCGTTCTCTTTGGATTTCCGACTTTCGCACCGATTGCTGAAGGAAGTCCGAAGCCCATTGTACCAAGACCTCCTGAGGTTATTAGCTTCTTATGTTCCGTTATTTCAAGAAACTGTGTCGTCCACAGTTGGTTTTGTCCTACATCTGTGGTAACAATTACATCATCAAAAATAGTGTTAATACTTTCTATAATCTTTTGCGGTGTTACCCCTTCCTCTTTCATCCTGATTGGATATTTCCTTTTCCACTGTTCAATCTGGTCTCTCCATTCATCTAGGTGTAAGGGGGTGGCTCCTTTTAGTAGTTCAGAGATTGCCATTTTCGCATCCGCCACAACCGGCACATGAGCTGCAATATTTCTTGATATGGCAGCAGAATCAATATCAATATGAATCACCGTTGCGTTAGGCGCAAATTCTTCTATATTTCCTGTTATTCGATCATTAAATCTTGTTCCTATGGAAAATAGTACATCACAATTACTAATTGCTATGTTGGCAGCATAACTACCATGAATTCCAAGATTTCCAATATATAATTCATGACTCGTGGGAATTGCTCCTTTTCCCATAATTGTTGTGACAACCGGAACTCCCATTACTTCTGCCAACTGTTTCATTTCCTTACTTGCATTTGAGATATGAACACCGCCGCCAATAAGAAAAACTGGTTTCTGTGAATTATGTAGAACCTCCAATGCTTTTTTAATCTGTTCTGAAGGGATTATAGTATCAGATGTAGCTTCTCTTATATCAGCTTTTGTGGGATATTCGTCACTACCATATGCACGCTGGATATCTTTCGGCAAATCAACTACTACAACACCAGGCTTTCCCGTTTTTGCAATGTAAAAAGCTTTCTTTATAATTGCTGCCAGTTCTTCTCTTTTTCTCACCGTTACTGCATATTTGCAAATACTTTTTGTGATTTTTACTATATCAACTTCCTGAAAAGCATCCTTCCCTATAAGAGGAGTTGGTACCTGCCCTGTAAAACATACCAACGGAACACTATCATAATTTGCTGTTGCAATTCCTGTCACAAGATTCGTTGCTCCCGGTCCACTGGTTACTAAACATACCCCAACTTTCCCTGTGGAACGCGCGTAACCATCTGCAGCATGAACTAATCCCTGTTCATGTCTTGGCATAATAATTTCCATTCCCTGCACATCATAAAGCGCATCAAACAAGTCTATTACCTGACCTCCTGGATATGCAAATAACGTATCCACCTTTTCCTCCTGTAACGCTTTTACAAATAACTCTGCTCCTGTAATCTGCATAAAAAACCTCCGTATAATCGTTGATTGCATGTGCTTGCTTGCATCCTGTTTATTTTTTTCGGTACTGCCAAAATGGACAGTACCGTTTTTTTACATAAGTCCTTTTATAAATAGTTCTACACTATTTTTTATATATGTCTCTTTATCAATATCCATCAAATCTTTATCAAAGGATGCTGCTAAAAATGTATATCCAAATGTAGATGAAAATATTGTCATTGCCAGGGTTTCAAAATTGTGTTGCGGTATCTTCCCCTGCTCATACATTTTTTGAAAATAATCTATCAGTAACGATAGAAACGCCTGAGGCACTTTCATAATAAGGGGCGCCGTTTCTTCGTATATCTGTGGCGCTCTTAATCCTATGGACAGATTCACAAAATCCGGCGTCATTCTTTCCATATACGCTCTCATAAACATTTCTAAATCTTCTTGCAAGATCCATTTAACGTCTGAAAAAATCTCTGGTGTTACGTTAGCTCTCCATTCTGCCTGATTTACACCTTGTAGAACAATGTCTTTTTTACTCTGAAATTTGCGGAACAGTGTACATTCATTTACACCTGCTTTTTTTGCGATTTCCTTTGTTGTTGTTGCTACATATCCCTTATCTCTAATTAAGGACATGGCTGCATCCACTATTTTTTGACTTGTATCGTCCAATGTAATCCCTCCATGCAAGTAATTGCTTGCATTTTATCATTTATGTGGGGAGATGTCAATAGTTTAACTCTAAAACGAATAGCTTTTCAAAAGATTTCTATTATCCTCCATAGTCTTTGTCAATTTTTCATATCTGGTATTGTCTTATAAACAATGGGAGAGTTCGCCCACCAAAAAGAATTGCATTTCGTTGCTCGTTTTAAAAAAATAAAGTCTTGGGTTAGTTCTTAAAAAATTATATTCGTTTGAATTCATAAGCTTTATAAAATCCATATCTGTTGTCCTCATTACAGCATAAAATGTTTTCTCTTAAACTCCTCTAATTTAAGAACATCTCTTCCGAATTCCAAAATACGAAATGCTGTTTTTCCTGATGCATAATTTAAAATATTATTTCTTCTAAATGAAATCCCCATAGCAACTAGTTCACTTTCAGCTCGTTTTATATCTTTTTCATTCCAGACCCATGCTACCAAATGTCATTCTAAGTTGTATTGATAATATGCTCCTAAAACATCTATTTCATAGAATTCTGACATGTAAAGGTAATCCTAAGCTTGTTCTGTTACCGATGGTTCTAATTTTTGATGTATCCTTCCAATCATCAAATGTGTCAAATTCTTCTTTTATAATACAATGAAATTCCGGTGCAGATACGGTGCCGATCAAAAATTGTATTGCATACAAGTGCTCTGTGAAATAACCAACACCGCACATACCGTAAGTTTTTTTCAAATTAAAGTCTTTATAATTCATGGTCTCTCCAGAATGTAACTTCATTTGGTGCAAAAACACCCCCTACCAATTATTACTACAACAAAATGGATTTTTCCGAGACTATGAAACACTTTATTACATTTTACTCTTCTCATCTTTTCTTTCGCCCCAGACTTGACACTGTTCCTGCACATACCTGTGTTAATGGTTCTCCAATTGCTGCCTTATAATTAAATCCTAACAATTGCAATGCTTTTAATGTGTCTACATTTATCAATTCTTTTAATTGCTCAAATGACTCTAATTGCTGTGTATTGGAATTAGGTGACATACTTTTAACAATTTCCAATATAGTTGATACTGTATTATGCAGATGCCGGATATCTTCATCACTGATTTCGACTTTCTCCAATTCTTCCTTATATGCCTGCGCTATTCGTATTGCCTCTTCCCGCTCCATCAGAAGTTGATTTACAATTTCGTTATATGTATTTCTAAGTGTTTCCATATTTTTTTCATTTTTTATAATTTCTATTTTATTATGTACACTTGTCACAGTTCCTTTCAACGCTAACTTTGCAAGACTAACTCCCATTTCAGTTAAAATATTTATTGTTGATACGTCCATATCATATTTCCTCCTTGTTTTCTCAAAATTCGTAATACTCACGCATATCTTCTTTTATTTCCAACTTTAATTCATAATATTCGTCAAGTGACATATGTAACTGTTCCATAATATCAAAATCATCTTCTCGTTCTGTTATCAAACGAATGACCCTTACTTTTTTATCACCTAACCGATTCACATAATCCCAAAATACAATTCCATTTACAAAATTTCCTTTCGCCGGAAAAAACAATGAACCAATACTCTCTTTGTATTCTCCCCAAATTTGGTCTAATGATAAGTTTGCATTTATGCGATACATATTATTAATATATTTTTTCTGTTCATCAATCTTATCCCACATTATTTTTTCAACATCTACCCAATATTGTGCAGATGTCAATTCATAACTATACTTTTTTCTTGCTTCCATATATGCCATCCATGCATTGCTTCTAAATTCATCTTCTCTTATTCCACTTCCAAACTTAACATACATCCCATATATAAAATTATTTGCTTGTGTGATTTCATGTATGGATAATCTCTTCAATGTTACTCAACCTTCTTTCTTGTCCTTTTCTTATTTGTTGAAATTTTTCCATACGTCGGCGCATTTTTCACTTCCTGCAAAATTCCAATCCACGCCTCTTTCTCCGGTTCCCATATAACAACATACCTTGCAGGAATTCCATACCCCATTTTTTCCAATTCTCCTGCAAATTCCTTATGTCTCACTCTCCCATTTTTCCCAAACCTAAAATCATTAGCTTTTCCTGCATTTCTTATCATTATGGCTCTGCCATCTTCCGTATAGTCAACATATACCTTTTCATCAGAGATTACTTTTTTCATTTCCTGCAATAATCTACCATTGAGACAAATCTCCCCACTTTTAGTTACAGAGACAGCCATTTCTGTGCTTTGTTTTGAAGGCATTGTTAAATGTTTCATTGTTGAAAAATCAATATCCTGGTAATTCATCTTTTATTTCTCCTTTGTTCTTAATATACTTAAAACTATATTTTCTTTAATATCCTTATTCAAAATTGAATTTGATATTTTGTCCCTTTCTTTTTTACAATATTTCTTTTTTCAAAAGAGAATAATATCTTTTCTACATCTTCTTCTCTGCAATAACATTTTTCATCACTACGATAACAACACTTTAAATCATTATTACAACATTCACCTTTAAATTTTCTTAAAAGACTTTTATCTCCTTGTTTTTTCTTTTGCAACGCTAACTCTTTTAAAATACACCGCTCTCCACTTTCTTCTTTCATTCTAAAAATTCCGTTTTCTGTTATTCCAACTAAACTACTGATTTTTGAAAGAATCCCACCTGTGACGTTACAATCTAATATAAATATTAATATAGCCAATGTTGTAATCTTAATGTTTACATAATACTCATACCCAGGCAATGCATACCCTAATCCTAAATTTCTCTGCTTTACCTTTCTAAATGTTTCATCATCAGATAGTATCTGTAAATTTTTTTCCAGAAAATTTATTATCTTTTTTCCATCCTCTTCTGTAATCCCTTCTGCTTGTCCTAATTGCAATACAATTTTTTCCATACTTCCTTCTAATTCAATAACATTACTCTTTTCCATACCATCCCTCTTTTCTTAATAATCCACTAATAATTTCAAATGCTAACCAAATATAATAATAACTTCCCCAAGTCCGCCTCAATTCAAGAGCCTTTATACGCCTATTTATATTTACATGTATTTGTTCTGGAGCATATTTTAAATATAGTTGATACATTATATTTTCCTCTTCTAACATTCTTTCTTTTGATAATATCTGATATATTTCTTCAATTTCCTCTTTTGCCACATTACTCAAGGTCATCCCCATATTATCTGCTCTAATTTCCTGTAATTGTAACCAATACCGTTTATCACCACATATGTGAAACAGAACCCATGCTACAATTAGAATACAAACACTTAATAGACGCACAATAGGGTGATTTGCTATAAACACACACATTAGCCCCAATCCCCACATACATATATCAACTATACATGTTTTCCGTATATTTTTTATAGCATTAGGGGCGTCTCCATACATAATATGTATTAATTCATGAGCTACTAACACTTTTAAATATATTAGTGCCTTTTGTGTTCCATTTTTCTCCTCTACAATATCTAGCATATCTGTATCAATTATAATCTGGCTCTTTTCGTTTTTCTGATAAAAAGCCTGTGCCGCCCCTCCGATGCCCTTTTCTTCCCTTATTTCAATATCTATAATTCCCGTTTCTTGACACATAAGCAAAATATCCCTTCTACACTTTTGCAATCTTTCTCCGCTGATAATAATTTCTTTTTTTTGAGATTCATATTCTTTTTTCTTTCTTTTCTTTTGAGTAAACCATTCTATACAAAGCCATATAAGAGCTACACCTACACTTATTTTTGCTATTTTTTCATTCTGAACAATTACATTTTCCAGTCTCACTATTCCTTTCGCTACAAATATAGATAAAAATGCCATTATTCCTATTCCTAAAACATACCTCCATTTTATTTTCCTTCTCAGGTCAAACATTCTGTTTCCTTGTTCTATAAAGAAACAATTCATATCCATAATAAAAATTATTGTTTCTACAATTTCATCTTTATGTTTTATTAACTCCTCACTTATTACTTTTATTCCAGCAACAAATAACACTCCCAGAAAGAATATATTTTCTTTTTTAAGAGAATTCCACACCATCGAAAGAATAAATGGAAATATCAAAAAAAATGCTAATGCTATCACCATATCCATAATAACTTTAAATATGTTTTCAAAAATTTCTTCTTGTCCTTCTTCCCATCTTTCCTTTTTCCAGTCTATTCTTAAAAAATTTCTAATACATCTCAAAAAATTTATACAAAACATCTTTACTTCATGTAGCACACTATGATTACATATAATATCTTTGCAAATTACTTTCTTATAAAAAACATATATGCATATACTTTCAACCATAATAAAAAACATATATAACGCCACCATCTTTCAATAAATTCCTCCTCTACTTCCAGTATACAAATAAAAAACTCTATTCCCTAAACTTGAACTATTTTTATTATAATCCTCTAATTGTCCCATAAACAGCCCTCGCAACGAAAACATACGTTTGTTTTAATGATATTTTATTTTCTTAGTTAATGTTTGGAATTAAGTTCCTGTTTGCAGAACTTAATTCCAAACATTAAAAAACAGCGTAAATGGATGTATTCCATTTACACTGTCTCTTATACTTTAAATACTAAACATTACCCCTTATTGCATATTTACAAGAGCATGTCCCTAACTCTTACCCGTACTCTCCCCCTAAGCTCTATATTGCCGAATTAATCGTTCAATTTCTTCATTTATTTGATGTACTACAGATTCCGGGGATACAATTCTTACTCCCTCTCCTAAAGCTATTATCCACGCAAGAAACTGTCTACTTACAGCTACTTTCACATTCACTGTAAAATGTTCATTATCAGACTTAATTAATGATACTTCCTTTCCAAAACGATCTATAATAACTCCCGCAAGAGAATCGATACGCTCAATTTTAACATTTTCTTCTTTTCCACCAAACATACCGAATATTTTTTTCTCATAAATTGCCATATCAGCTTCCCGAAAAGCCGCTCTGCCTTCTCGTTTTGCATTAATTATCTCTATATGACGCATCTTATCTACACGGAAATGCCTGATTTCCTTTTTTATTCCATCATATGCAATCAAATAATAATTTTCATTATTACAAGACAATGCCCAAGGACTAACTTCATACAAAGCGCCCTCGTTTCGCAATTCCATTTCTTTTCTTACATTCCATTGAAAGTATTGGAAAGTTATTTTTGAATTCTTACTAATGGCTGTATGTATTCTATCTACATTATAATAGATACTTTCATTCATTGTCTTAACTCTTTCTGCCACATATACCTGACGTTGAAGTTGCGATGCTTCATATTTACTGGCAAAAGTCTCTAATTTTTTTATTAATTCGTTGGATTTCTTTATCGTAATAAACCTTGCAGACTGTACGGAATCTACCAAAAGCTTTAATTCAGCTAACTCAAACTGTCTTTTTCCTACATAGTAATAATAATTTCTATTCTCCTGTACACCAATAATATCCACTCCATATTTTCGTAGATTTTCTATATCGTTATACAGGCTTTTTCGACCTGCTGATATTCCACAATTCTCAAGCGCTCTAATAATTTCCGCCATAGTAATACCATGATTCTCATCTGTCTTTTCTAACAGGATTTTCATAAGATATATAATCTTTAATTTCTGATTAGATGCTTTTGCCACTTATAAACACCTCCTTAACTATAAATCGCTTCTTCAAACAATAAGCCATTCAAAAATATTTTATATATCAAGTATTTATTCTATCCGTTCATACGGATAAACATTCTTTATGTTTCGATGCAAATAAGAACCAACTGATGGTGCATCACGCAACCCTTCAAATTCATACATACTCACTCCCTTGTATATATATAATCCTCCACTCAAAAAACGAACATATAATATCTGCTGTTGTTCATCATACCCTACACTTTCGACATTAGATGAACTCACCGGAATCATATCCACACCGTACTCACTCATAATCTAATCCTCCTTAAATCTTTGATTTTGCCATAAGGTAACTAACTTTTGATACGCCGAAACACTCATATCTGGTTCTTTTTTCCAACATTCTGTTACATCTGGGTCGGAACCTTTAGGTGCATTTCCTAACTTGTAAAATTGCACTCTCGATGGGATTTTAACCGCTTCTCCGGAAATAATCGCCTCACCAGTGCGTAAACTAGGCAATAAATCTATCATCGTTTGCAATTCATCTTGTATTGCTCCTCGAACATGACTTCTGTCCTTATTATTATTCATCCGCAATGCAATTATTGTTCCACATTGACTCATAACCGTTTCGTCCAATTCTGATGGTCTCTGTGTGACCAACATCAATCCCACTCCATATTTTCTTCCCTCCTTAGCTACTTTTTGAACTGTACGAGACGCAATAGAATTTTCCCCTGCCTTTAAATAATTATGTGCCTCCTCCAGAACAATAAGTACAGGTTGCTCTTTACCTCCAATACTAAGATTTTGTCCCCAAAACAGTGCTTCATAGATAATATTAAGTAAAGTTCCTGCTGTCGATACCATAATTTCACTTGGTATATCTGAAAAATCTAATATCGTGATTTTTCCTGCATTTCCTAACCATTGTAATAACAATTCTTCTAAAGACTTCTCTACAACTCCTTCCTTATTTGGAGTATATTCACCTGGACTAAACAAAAAACTATATCTGGAATCTTTCATTTTCAAACGCATATTATCTAAAAAACCTAATATGTATTTTGCTTGATTATTCAAAAAAGGAGCTCCTCCACCTGCACTTGCCGGTTCATATTCATTTGAAATAAGTTCTTCTGCATTTCCTTCAACCTTTAGATTAGTTTTTGTTTCTGGCTTTGCTCTTTCACGAAACGTCTGCCTTTCAAAATCATCTAACTCAAACCACAATTGCTTAATATTAAATGGAATTGGCGAGTCTACAGATATAAATTCTTTTTCAATATTTAAATTCATTTTATTTGCGCTGGAAATTTTTGCCTCTACAATTTTACTTCGTATGTATTCTCTATTAGTATCATTTAATGTACCACCAAATATTGATAACAATTCATTATATGGTAACGCCCAAAAGGGTATATATAATTCTTTCTCTCCCATTAGCTCATTAGCATGAATCTTGAACACAGTTGAATTATTTTTAAACACGCTATTATATTCTCCATGAGGATCAATTAATAGTATTCTTGAACCAGAAAACTGCTTCTTTTCAATTGCACCCAGCAATACCCCAACTGCATTAGATTTTCCGCTTCCAGTTGACCCCAGCACACAAGAATGTCGGGTAACTAATTTATTTAAATCTATCTTCGCTCTTAAGCTTTCAGAAATACTTATATTTCCCACATCTATAGAACTATATTCATTATATTTACCATAGATTATATCTAAATCCTTTATTGTTACTAAATGTGCAAAATCTCCTGTCGTAGGTGACTGTGATACTCCTCTTGAGAACTTATTCCCTTGCTGTTCACCAACCAAAACCATACTAAGCCACTGTTGGTTCTGAATTGCATTTGGATCATTTTCAAACATTTCACGATAACTTTCCGGAATTGCCGCTGCACCTGTCTGAGTTACAATTCCAAATAAATTAGCATATCCTAATGGTATTTTTAAAAAAGAACCTATTTGTCCAATTCTATAAACGATTCCATCAATTATCAACATATTAGACTTTACAGTATTAAGTAAATGAACACTTATAATATTACCATTAACACTTACAATCTCTCCAATCACTGTTTGTTTCGAACTCATTTTTCTTTCTCCTCACTAGTAAATCATGGATTGCAAAAATGCTACAAACTTTGTAAAATCAGGTAAAATAAATTCTCCTTTTCCGTTCCATATCTCATTTCCCTTTTGTTCCTTTTCAAGTGGGATATCCTTATTTTCCGGTGCATCTTCATCAAAGTAAAGATTAATATTTATAGTATCTTCTTTATCCGGCTCTCGCTTTAACTGCCATTCTCCATACTGCCCTCCAATGACTGCATTCTTACATGCCAAGACAGAAATTCTACTATTGGCAAGTGCCATTTGAGCCAATTTGTGCTCCTCAGTAAACAAATATTTTTTCTCCCTCCCTTTTCCAGAAATATCATAATACAATACATATACATGAGAAGTACTTTCTGCTCTTAATCCAGATAAAATCCTCTCATTAATATGTTCATCACTAAATGAGTATCCACACACAAACAAAACCGAATCTGGTTGTTTTAAATAATTACAAAGTCTATCCATCAAAGCTGTATATGGCAGTTTTTTTGAATTTGCATACTTAGATATCGAGGGATATATTAATATATCATTATCACCTGGATTGGTTCGCACCACCCTGGTATTATCATCAAGTTTCCATCCCAAAGAACCATGTACTTTCCATATTTTAGTCTGCCTCGGTAAATAAACAAAATTTTCTACTAATTCTGCTAAAAAGAAAGGTCTGTAGCCACCTGTAAAACCATCAAAATATGGTACATCATTATTTTCTAACCCCATTTCAAACAAATAATCATAATTTGTAGTAAAAATCTCGACTGGATATTGTCTGTCTGCTTTTATAATCCATTTAGCAAAATCATTATGAACCATATTACAATAGTCATTTTTTGTTATCGTCTCATGGATACTAACTTCTTTATGTATTAGTTCTTGAATTTCCTGTGCAAGTTCTTCAAATCCTCCCCTATCAAGTCCATTAAGTTTTCCCCCACCAATAATATTTTTCTTTTCCTCTACATTTGATAAAAATGATTCTATATTAAATTCTGATGGTGTGATTTCTTTTTTAATTTCATCAATTGCCGTTGAAAAAGCAGGATTTTCTCTTAATGCTTCAACTACATGTGCTGTCATGGTATTAACTGCCGGAACATTTTTCGTATACTGATTCTTTTTTGCCAAAGAGGTTCCAGCACCACATAAAAAAGCGATACGCTTTTTATCCGAAATCAACAACTGTTGTATTCCCTTCATATATTCTGATGGATCAAATGTCATTTTCATTCCTCCTCAAATATTCTATCCCTTTTTACAATCTCCTTTGTCTCCGATAGCACCTTTTTCATGTTTCCCAGCAATGAATTACCCAATCGATATGCTACTACCCTAACAAGTACATTTCGTTAGACAATGTATACTCTTCTTTAGCCCTTCTGTTTTCAGCTCTATTATTCAAACTTCTCTACCCTCTGAAAAAATCAATATACAATGTCTGACTTCCTACACTCAAACGATATTGATTTACGACTCACTATAAAATCCTTTTAATTTTATTATTTTTTCAGTTTTTTCTTTCTATATTATCATCTTCTATATAATTTTCAATATTATTTTCAGTTTTTTCCTATTTTTCAGAATTTTCACCACGTATCATGTTCAACTCACATGTTATGTGATATAATAATTATTTTAATTATTTTAATTATTTGAAGTAATATATTTATTTTCAAAAAGACAAATCCATCTTTCTTATGGAGTAATGCTTTTATCCAGCCATTACCTCTACTACAGAAGAGGTAGAGTGCTGTAGTGCGTTCCGAAACAAAATTTAATTGTTCTTGGTTCATTGAATATAATCCGTCTTTAGACTTATGCATATCAGTGTATCCACAAATAATATAAATATCACTTGGTTTCCGGCTACATGACGTAGTCTGGCACATACAAGCATTAGGGCACTTTGACCATCTGGAAAAGCACCTGCTATCCTGCAGCTTTTTAGCAGCAGAGCTAAGTTTCATTTCCTTTAGCTTTTCAGCAGCCTGCCGTGCTTCTCACGTGCTGCTTCCTTGCTCTTCTGGGCATAGATGACCTTTAACATCATGGCTACAGCTTTCATCTTGTTACGTGGAGTAACAGAAAAATGTTCCGATAAAAATGAACGGTACAGCGTTGATAATGGGCATCTAAAAATACTTCTGATATGATTTCAAGCATTCCGAGATTTCTGTCCCCGATGATTAAGCGAACTCCTTTAAGACCACGTTCCTTGAGTTATACAAAGAAGGAACGCCAACTTTCTTTATCCTCTTTCATACCTTCAGCTGCACCGATGATTTCGCGGCAACCATCATTACTGACACTAATAGCCACAAGGATAGAAACGTTTTGGATTTCACCACCCCAGTTGCGTTTCAGATAAACGCCATCCACATAGAGATGCGGATAGCTGTCGACCAGTGGGCGTGTTCGCCAGGATTCGATATGCTCATATGCCTTTTTATTGATGTTGCTGATAGTGCCTGAGGATACTTTTGTTCCCCATAAGGCTTCGGTGATATCCTCAACACGTCGTACGGAAACACCTGCCAGATACATTTCAATCAGGGCTTCTTCCACAGAAGACTTTCTGCTACGATAACGTTCAATAATAACAATTTCAAAAGGAACTCCTTTCAGCTTTGGAGCTTTTAATTGCACATCTCCAGCAGTGGTCTGGAAATTTCGCTTGTAATGTTCGGAACGATACACCTGACGTTCAGCGGAACGCTCATATTTCTTGGTATTTACGAGTTCGTCGGTCTTTTTATCAAGCAGAGCCTTCAGCATTTCTTCGTCGCTGCTGCGGACAAGATCTTTTAAATCGTGCTTTATTAAATCTTCATTGAGTTGTATAATGTTATCAGACATAGTTCTATACCTCCTATAGTGAATTTTGTGTGGTAACTTTATTCTACCAAACGACTATAGACCATGTTTATTTTTATGAAATTGAATTTGCGAAACTGATTATACGTTTTCAAAAAATGCAATCATAATACAATGAAAAAGAAAAAAAGCCACAAATCCCTTGATTTTACAGGATTTGCGACTTAGCTCCAACTATTCAAACTCTTCCCGAGGTTTTTATCGGCAACTCATTAATGCTGATATTCACTGTATTTCTATCACTTCTATTTCGCAAAATATCGCTCTTTTCGCATCGTTTTCAAAATTTTTAGTAGCAAATTAGTTGCAGTATCTGAACCGATAATTTTCCATCGGCTTGATATAATCTACTTTTTTTATTACTCACAATGAATAAATTCCTGTGGCTGTCAGGTTATCTATTACGCCTGCTGCCACAACCAAAACGAAAGGAGCATTACCATGAGCAATCAACATAAAAATCCAACCATCAGCTTCAGAATTACTGACGCTGAACGAAAACAAATCGAAGCCCGTATTCTTGCCAGTGGAATGATGAAGAAAGATTATTTTGTCCGTTCTTGCATCTACAATCGTATCTGCGTTGTTGGCAAAAAAGAAACCATATATCCCCTGGTGCAAACTGTGAATGCATTGTATCTGCAATTACTTGAAATGCAAAAGGCATTTACCACAACTGGTGACATTCCAGATACACTTCCTTCTTCGGAAGACATACGAGAATTACAAACTGAATACACCAATATGCTAACAGCTATTATTGACCTGCTGGATGGTGCAAAATATCTGTGGGAGGGAGATCGCCATGAACAACAATCTTAATTTTCAATTCGGCATGTACGAACCCGCCACAGACTCCATTATCATCAATACCGGCGAGAACGCAATTCTTGTTATCTGTTGCAAGGAATGTAATTCCTCTGTTATCTTTGATGACCCGAATGACATCGTATATCTTTACTGGCTGGCAGAGGAATCGCCTCTGCTATATGCCAAACTGGCATTGAAAGAAAACGGATTACAGGATTATGCGGATGCGATGGATGAATTTAATTAGATTTATTTTTCAATTTCACCGGCTTCAACTATGTTTTGAAGCTGGTGAATCTTCATACGACATCTACAAAAATAACTCATAATTCAAGAATCTTACTTCCAAATTTCTATCAAGTTATATATTAATTGTACTGCATTACTCTACTCTTGAAGTACTTCAAAACCGCATTTTATCAATTTAGACGATAATAAATCTTTAAATGCTAACACATCCTCATTTTTTATTATTATTTCCAAGTTTCTTCTTGCTCTTGAACATCCAACATAAAACAGACGATATGCACTTAATGCTCCATACACTGTGCTTTCTCTGATACACGCCTTCAAATTAGTCATATTTGGCTTTCCTAGATACTTGTCAATATGTGTTTTCACTAAGTATAAATAGTATTCATTCTCTTTATTTATTTCAGCATACTCTTTAATTATTTCAATGATCTGATTTTCACTTTTTCCATAGATTTCTTTATTCAATGCTGATTGCTTAACTCCGCAAATAGCCTGGACATTTTGTATCATTTTAAGGTATCCATAATAAAAAGCATCAAAATCCGCTAGCCTAATATTCATTGAACTCCATATTTCAAAAAACTTATTCATATGCACTATTGGAGTCGTTGTGCTATTCTCAGCCACAAAAACTACTGTATTATGACTCTCTCCTTTTACTCCATGTTGCGTTGAAATTCTCGGATTTTTTAGATAATCTACCAATTTTCTTACTTCATCCATTTTCACATCTAACACAGTCTGGTAATCAGCATCTCCTACAATTTCTTCATAATACTCTTTTACCAGAAATTCTAAGCCATTGCATTCCTCAATCAATCCACCTATCGTAATATCAGGATTGTTATATGAACATTCTAATCTGTCTAAGTTCTTCTTTATTTTCCCTTTTTGCGAATGCTGTTTTACTAAATACTTACCCGCATTAAATATTTTCGTATTATTTCTAACATACCTAAACACTTCCCCATATTTCTTGCTTTCATAATTTTGGAATATATCACACAAAAGGAATATCATTTTGAATAAAATATCTTCGTTTCTTACTTCTTCCTTAGTTAACACATCTACTACTGTATATTTCTTTCCAAAATTATACTTATCCATAGCATTAACCGCATCAAAGAGTTTTCCAGCTCCTATTCCATAGAACCGTTCCTTATTCGAAAGAAACAGCACTAACGCATCTTCATTTTCTGACACAAAACTCGAAAGCGTTTTCTCTATATCATCCGTAAATACAATTCTCGGATGGAACTTCATATCAGAGTCCGAATTCTTCTCATAAGGTTTTTGGATAAAATCATTGTCATTATAAATGGCATTCAAAATTGCAACAATAGTAGGTGTCGTTCGGTAATTGGTATCCAAATCTATAGTTCTATTCATTCTTTTAAATTCATTCTCAAAGCTACCATCATAATTCTTGTATATTTGCTGCATTTTATCTCCCAACAAATACATTTTTCCTCTTTTTCCAATCATAGCTGAGAAAAAAATCTCTAAAACATCTGCCGCTGTATCCTGATACTCATCTATAAATATCAATTGATACTTTTCCGCTATCTTTTTCTTTATAACAGGGAATTTTTCTACGGCAATTCTTGTAAAGCTCACTAAGTCATCATGTCCTAATGCACCCCTGTATAAAGAGTTAAATGGTGCTTCATTGTATGATATTTTGTCTATGTTTCTATAAACCGTATCCACATCAAGACTACCATACTTTTCTATGTACCGTGCATTACTTTCAGCTATGTTCTCTTTTTGTTCTTGGTTTTCTATGCGCTCGGCAATATCTTCCCTGTATATTTCCCAATACAAATCTATAATATCTTTGTGCGCAAAAAAACTACTAATAAAATCATTAATAAATTTATGTATTGTTCCAAAAAACACTCTACTTGAATCTAAATCGCGTGCCAACTCTTCTGCTGCCCGATTTGTATATGTAATACATAATATATTATCATCCGGAAATTGGATTAAATGATTTTCAACTTTCTTTCTAATCCATGTAGTTTTTCCACTTCCCGCAGGTGCATTAACAAGATAAATATTATTCTCTAACTCATTAGCCATTCTAACCCTCCACGTATATACTCCGGCTCCATAGCTGCAACACAATCATTCATAATGACTGAATACATAAAATTCGTTTTACCACCGGAAGAAGCTTTCAATATATCTCTTAGTGTTATTTTATCCTCTTCAGATAATTTCGCGCCATCTACTTTCATAGGAATTGAAAAATCCAGATTTGAATCAATTCTTTTCTTTTTCCATTCTTTAACTGTTTCTTCATGTGAAACATCAATTGAAAAATATTTACTTAACATTGCTTCTTCTAAAGTTCTTGCATATCCATCTTCCTTTGTCTGGAAACATATATTAATCAAATCATCATAAATATTCTCGTTTGCATCCTTCCAAGCATATAGATTTTCAACCGTACCTGGATTTGTTATGTATTTATCTCTATAAAATTTTTTAATTGTTGCATTTGTTGTCTCTGATTTTAAAATTTCCACAATCGTAACTTCATCCTTGCCATAATCAATATCCGTAATAATTAATGATTTTATTTTTAACAATTTAATAAGCTTTTCATAATTCTTTGCATATGCCCCACCTACCTGAACATAAGCAATATACTGTTGCTTTAGTTTTTTGTACTTCTCCAAGGTTAATAGTTTCCTGATATACAGCCTCTCCGTATCCCCTTCGTAAAAAATGGCTTTATCTGCAAAAATCAACTCTGAATAACCAATTTCAAAGAACCAATCGAAAAATCTTGCTAATTCTTTATCCTCTAATTCTTCAGATTTCTTTAATTCTGTCATAATAGCGGAGAGATCATATAACTCACTATTAAAATTCCCAGTGCGTCTAATAACTCGCAAATGCTCGATGCCCGCAACCCTTACCATCTCATTTGAATGTGTAGTAATTAATCCCTGCAATCCTTCTTTATAAGCTAATAAGTACTTAATAAACACTTGCTGCATTTGTGGATGCATATGCGATTCTGGTTCTTCTACAAAAAACATGTTTATTTTCAACTTGTTAATATCTTTTTGATACTCTTTAAGTTGTAAATGTATGTATATCAAATTGCTATATCCCAATCCTTGTGAAGATTCTCCTAGATAATAGCCTCCAACATTGTAGGTTGCCGTAGTAATTCGCTGAAGCAACTCACTAATATCTTCTTCAGTAACTTGCATATCTAACATTAACTCACCAGACTGACCGCCATTCGTCTGTTCTAAGGCTTCAATTGTATCTTTTAATGAATTTAGCGAAGTCTCTCTTACTGTTTTGTCAATTTCCTTTTCTTGAATTGGCTTCAGCAACTCATCTGGTAATCTTTCTATTAAACTCATCCATTTTTCATCCGCTTTTAACATCTTAATCATTTGTTTACTAAGCAGATGTGAACGGTCCGATTCTTCATCATCTAATGGCCTACTTGCCTTGATAAAGCAGAAATGGAACAAATTCCTAAAATCATTAACATCCTCGAATTTACACCTATTATTAAATGTCTTGTCACAGAAATAGCAAACCGGAACAAGCGATTTTACATAAATCCCTACTATCATCTGCTTAAGATATCTTTCTTTTAATTCAACATTGTACTTCTCTTGTTCCATAGATTCTTCAGACAATTTTTTTATATCTTCTCCTATTTCCTCAAATCTATGCTTTATCTTATAGTATTCGTCAATAACACCTTTAACAAATTTTTGCCTACTGACCTCATATGTATACAAAAAATAAAAGGCATGCTGCATTTCATCAAGATCCATAATATAGTCTGCAAACATCTTGATATCATCTACCGCAGGATTATAACTAACATGTATTTTTAGTTCTGTTGTACTAATCACTATTCTGGGTTGATTCTCATCCTCAGGAATAATATTCTCCACTAAATCCTTCTCAATACTTTCAACTGCTTTTTTATCGTCAAAGAATTTTTTAAACATAGGATACACCGTCTTTATCCAGTTCTGCATATTAACGGCCGGAATATCTGATTCACTATATTCAGCTTTTTCTTTGGTAAAAATATTCTTTATTAATGTAATTAATGATGTTTTTCCACTATTATTTGCACCCGCCAAAACTGTAATTCCATCATTGAAATTTAATTCTGCATATTTAAACTGTCTGTAATTGCTAACAGACATATTAACTATTTTCATAATCATCCTCCTTATTCCTCAGCGTAAAGCTAATTTAGTCAACATAATCCCACTTTTTAATTAACATCACCATTTTTCATCGCAAGTTTTACACCATCATACCTTGTCGCTCTTGTATTTCCCTTTGTTCGATTGTAACCGCAATTTACAGAATCATAATATTCTATCAATTCCGCTTCTACTCGATTTAAACAAAAGTCTGATCCATCTTTATAACCTGTAATTATTCGCTCAACAACAAATCTATGCCCTGCTTTGTATGCTTCTGACACACTATCATCTGCTGCATCCACAAAATGTTCTAATGCACGTGAGATTACTTTTTTTCCTTGACCAACATATCTTTTTCCATTATCTATATCACGTAAAATGTATACCCCTACCGGATCATCTTCGATTTTCATACCTGCTAATTTAGTAATTGAAATATTCGAAAATCCATAATCACAAAAATTATCAATCCATTCACTTTGGTCTTCTTTCTTCTTTTTTACCTCTAGTTTAGATTTTTGTTTTTTCAAAACATCGATTTCCATATACGAAATAATTAGATCGACTTTCAAAGAATCTAATTCATATCTATTACTTAATGCATCTTTAAATTTCTCTAAATCAGCTTTATCAATCGCACTTCCTGTATATCTCACCTCAAATCCAAACGTTAAATACCTTCTTTGAAATTCAAGAATAATCCTATCATGCGATTCTAAAATATATTCAACAAAAACATTTCTAATATCGCAATCTCTAAAATTGAACGCCCATGCCAAAGACAACTGTTCTAAATTATATAAACGCATCACTTCAAGTGCTGCGCACATCCAAACTGCTTGGAGTTTATTTTCTTTACGCAATACAGAATCAGCCTCTTCTGTAACAATAACAGTCTCCATATTCATCATCCTTTTTAGTTTATAGTATCTTCGCTCAATCCTTGTTCCAATTCCTCTATTGTAGGCAATGTACCCTTGAAATCTTTCGGAATCAACGCATTTAATTCATATTCAGATATACCTATCGGCTCTGTAGAAGTCTCAACCGCATATTTTGCCAATATATTATCCTTGGTCTTACAGATAAGAAGTCCTATTGTCTGTGTATCACCTTCTTCCTTAAGAGTATGGTTTACCGCTGAAACATATGTAGCAGTCTGCGAAATGAATCCTGGTTCAAATTCCACAACCTTTACTTCAACAACCACATAACAATGACGCTTTATATTGTAAAACAACATATCAATATACTGCTCTGTATCACCTACCTGCAACCGGTATTCTCTTCCTACAAAAGCAAATCCGGTTCCGAGTTCCATCAAAAAATTCTGTACATTATCCATCAATGCATCTTTCAACTCTTTTTCATTATATCCTTGACGAATTGCTACAAAGTCAAAATTGTATGGGTCCTTTGTTATTTCCTGCGCCAATTCACCAGTTCCGTTTGGCAATGTATATTGGAAATTGGTAATTGCTTGTCCCTGACGCTCATATAAATCTGTTCCCAAAAAATTCAACAAAACTGCCCTTGACCAGTTATTTTCAATAACTTTATCAACGTAAAAATTAAACTTTTCCGGATTATCATGACACTTATCTATCAATAGTTTTATGTGTCCCCACGGAATCATAAAAACTTTATTCGATGCCATTTCAAATTGTTCCTCAACTTGGGGAGCAATTTGATTACCATTATTTTCCATGAATTTTCCCCCAACTTGAGGAACAATTTCAACATCTTTAAAAAGTTCATAAAAACGCATCATGTAACGCAAATTCGTTGGAGAAAATCCCTTTGCGTTAGGAATCATATCAGACATATCCATACTCATATTTTGAAAAAATTTATTTCCCCACTTACTGTCGGCACGTCTCTCAGTAATATCCTTTCCTATCGACCAATAATACATTAACATCTCGTTATTCACACGAATAGAAGCTTTAATCTGACTTGTTCTATATCTATCTCCAAGTTCCTGAATCCAACTTCTATATTCCTCATCAAGCCGCATTAGTTCGCTCATAATTTCACCTTCTAAATTTTATTTTAACCTATGTCAATTCTCTTATCATTTCATTAACCACCGTGCTGGTTCTTACCCAAACATTCACAGATTTAACTGTTTTTCATCTCCAATCTATTGTACTTACAACATTTTTTTCATTTTCTGCTCAATACATCTATCATACCGCTCAATAACACAGCTTCATCTAACCAGCTATTTTTCATACATTCGATAACTTGACACATAATATGTTTAGGAACCATACACAAATACCTATTTAACTTTTTAAAGTCTATATGTGATTCTTCCTCCCATATGCTCTTCTCATACTTTGTGCGAATCAATTGCACTATACCTCTTTCAAAAACGGGCTGCGCTAAATCGATATACATATTATTTATTTTCCAAAACATACATGCAATCGCAATCTGTCCATATGCTTCATTATATAAAAATGACCTATGTTCTTCACATGCTCCAATAATTCTATGAAGTACAATTTCCAATGCGTCTATGAGTTTAGCTTGTTCTATCTCTTCACTCGCATTAATATATTCGGCTAACATGTCCCACACTAAAGATGTATATTTTGAATAATGCATTTCATCCATAACTATATTAATGTACTTCAAAATTTTTTCTTCAGTTATTTTATCTTTCATATAAAATAGATACTCACTTATATAAAAACATTTATTCATATGTACTTCATCCAAGTGAGCTTCTAAATCTGCAAGATATGCTTTGTATTCCTCTAATTTTGAATCATCATCCAATTGTGTATTAAATGCAGTTCTCGTAAGGCGTAATAGTTTTAGAAACATCTTAGAATCTATCTTACTTCTAAGGAAATATGTTTGATGCGCAACCATACCACTCCCCGCATGAATAGGCAATCCATAACAGTAACATAAGACACCTGCAATCAATGCACCATTTTCACCTAATCCAATTAATTTTTCTATGTACTCTGTACTTATATTGTATTTCTCTTGAACCAAAATTTGCATTGTATTATCTAACTGTTTTGATATTATTTCAGATTCTTTTGCAAGTTCGAGCAATTTATCTTCGCAATCAATGTGAGTAACAACTTCTTGTGGCTTATCATTTTTCCTTTTAATATTGAGTTCATGCAAATCACCTGAGTATATTGCCAATAAAGCCAAACTAGATTCCCATATATACTCCTCTCTCTGCATAAATGCATCCCTAATTATTGAATCTTCTATGCCTTCAAATGAATAAATAAGCAGTAACAACCAGTGATAGTTAGAAATCCATCTATTTTTTTCCAATCGTTCATCTAAGCAGATTTTTTTCACTGCATCCAATATGCCTTTTGCAACATCCGGTCGGCTTTTTCCGTACTCAATTAATTCAAGCACAATAATATCCGCATCATGACATCCACCATTATGACCAATAAAAACAAACCACAAGAGCCTATACCAATCCACCACATACTGGTGATTTTCATAATTAAAGCAATATAATATCTCTGCGTGTGATTCATGCTTATATTCTTCTCTCATTTGCAAATAGTATTCATAATCCACTTCACTATTTAACATATTAATATATCTACGTAAATATAATGTTCCGTATTTAGCAACATTCTCAATCTCCTTATCTATCATCTCTTCTTTTGTCATTTGAATTGATTTTTCTATCGCTTGTGTAACATTAAACTTTATTATTAGCTCCGCTAATGCCTTCATTTTAGGAAACATAACTGGCATTTTCTCAGACAATTTTCTTATACTCTTTTCTTGATACTTCCTTTCGGCGATATAGTTCTTCCATTCAATATTATCCGTCTCCGAACCTGCACATTCACTAATTACCGCATACAAGCACTCCTCCTCTAAATCCTGACATGCAATTAAACCTATTCTATTCGCAACATGCCTTATTTCAGGATTTAGAGAATTCATAGCATTCATAAGCGAAATCTTATACTCTTGTCTTGTTAGTAAACGCTGTAATAACAATCTCGTCTCTTCACACCTCGCCAACAAAAACGGTCCCATATATTTAATATTCTTTATAAAGTCCTGCGCCAAGTCGTCTTTTGATTCTAAAAGGAGTCTTAAAAAAATTCTCCAACTTCCTTCACTAGCTCCATAAACATGATGCTCACGAGCGAAGAGAATTTTTATCCATTGTTTGCTTAACCCTCCATCAGCTATAATTAACTCCATTATCTTTTTCTCATAGCGATTATGTTTATGTGCATTAATCATTCCACCAACTAACGCCAACCTTACTTCCGCCAACTCATCCTGCCCACAACTACATAATTGTAAAGCTGATGCAGCCGCAATACTATGACTGGAATTTGCCACTAACCATCTAAGATATCGAATATAAGCATCATCTCCTAAACGTTTACGACATATTTCTATTAATTCATCATCTCCGCGCTCTATGATTTTAGCCATCAAATTAATATCTGGTGCATCATCAAATATTTTCATCCAAAGAAATGCTGCTTCAAATGTCTTTTCATTTATCAAAACATTTTGACAGAGTTCTTTATGTTCTTTGCATAATGCTGTATACTCTTTTGTTGCCCATCCTTTATACATATCATAAGACGAAATTTTTGTTATGAGTTGCAATCGTCTTTCTAACGAGTATTTATCTGGCATAAGATAACACAAAACTTCCGGAAGTCTAATATAGGCTATTGGACAAATATATTCCAAAGGTTCTATACATCTCTGCAACTTCTCTATATGAGTACTCGTTAACACATCCTTAATTAATGGAGGCAGTACCATATATAACTCCGAAAAGAAAGCACTACCTGCATTTATAACTGGATAAGTTAACGTTAAATATGAATCAATAAACCAATCCACTCCGTACTCCCCTGCTAACGCAATTACTTGAGCTACAATACTTACTGACACATTTCTTTCCGACTCATAATACCATAATGGACGTGTATCTCTTTCTTTAAAGTTATCTATCATATTTATTGCTAACTCAATATCTTTAGCTTCATAACAGATGTAACATGCCTTTATCAATCCCGCCGTTTCATTTTTCAAACCACCTATATATGATACAAACCAAGGTCTATATTTTTCAATTAGATCTGCTCTTCGAAGTTCTCCCGCTGCAAATGAAATTTCCCTCCATAACTCAAAAGAACATTGATTTGCCTGTATTTTTTCCTTAATTATTTTGTTGGCAAAAAATATTCCCATTGCAAGTTGTGCTAATGGACGATATGAAAACACTATTCCCCCATCTACCTCTGTTGCCATCCCATTTCTTTGCAGCCTTGAAATTGTCTGCTCAACCACCAATCCCGAACCATTTTGAATGTTCATATCTTGCTCAAGCATTAATTCAAGTTTTTTTCTTGTAATCTTTTCATTTTCAACACAATATGCTAAATAGCCGATATAATTTTTCTTTGCATCTACTGTAGGAAAATTTCTTTCATATTCTTCACTCACAGCCTCGCTAGTATTCTTTGCATCCCAATGTGCAATTCTTTCTTCAAATAGAATATTCAGCAAGTCTCCAATCGTATATTCATCAATTTCAATATTTTTTCTCATAATATGATATAACAATCTTACTGCTAATGGTGTAGTCGCCACCAACTGCACCATAGGGTTCTTGTTGATTTTATCAAAATATTGTTTTGCACAATTAACGGCATCTTCAATATTTTCTTCTGTCTTAGCCTCATTTTCTAGAATTCTTAATATTTCTTGCTGATCCAGTCTGCCCAAACTACATTGAGTCCAATTGTCTCTATGGTACTCTATTGTTTCTGTTGATCTAGTTGAAAGAATAATTGACATCCTGTTTTCCATCAAAGGAATCTGTTCCAATACGCGCATTATAGTTTCTTGTTTTTTCTTATCTACTTCATCTAAACCATCTACAAATAAATAGCAATGTTCTACACATTCCAATATCTCACTCATTGAAGAAATGTTAGCCAACAGGTGTTGTTGCATAAAAGTACAAATCTGTTGTAACACAGAACCTACCTTCCCATCATTTCCTTCTGCCAATTCTTTCGCAGAAATCAGTACAGGAAAGTAATTCATATTATTATCCAACATATTTAAAACTAATTGCGATAAAATTGTACTTTTACCTGCCCCTAGTTCCCCATATACCACAACTCTTCTTTCTGCCATTATTACATCTATCAAGCGTACTTTTCTGTTATTTTCATTATTTCTCTCATTTTCATGTTTATTTTGATTGTTTTCTACTACTACATCCCTTAAAATAGTCTCTGGCAAATTTCCACCAGTTTTAACCTGACGCAACTTACCATCTAATATCTCCTTAGCATATAGTCTTTCCTTTTTTCGCAAATCCTCAATGTCACATGTCGCAGTAGAGGATATAACCTTTTCATCCGTCATATTCTCCCAATCATATGTTGAAAAGTCCTCAGATATTTTCCACAGTTGTTCCAAACTTTGCTGATTATATCTAATATGCTTTAGTTCTATTGAACTCTCCTTTATTCTTATTACGTTTACATTGTTAGGATGTTCACTATTCATACTAGTGGCACCTGCCTTAATGGTATAACAATGGTTTTCCATTTTGTTTGGCTCTCCCCCAACTTGCTCATGGCTATGCCCATATAATGTCATATCGCACATTCTCCACAAATAATGTAACGCTGGACAGATATCGTTATGATATTGAACTTCGTTCTCGTGAAATCCCACCTCACTCCCATGATGCATTATTGCAACTTTCTTAAAATCTCCTAACTTACTACACATCCGCTGTAGTTCTTCTATAATTTTCCTGCCTAGTCTTAATTTTGTTTCATCGCTATATGCAAACCATTCTGTGTTACATCCTAAATATATAACATCCTTAATTACTCTATACCCAACCAAATAATTATCGCCACCACTCCATATATACGGAGCGACTTGGAGATCTTTACAAAAACTTTCATATGCCTCAAAACGCGCACTTAAATAATCAGGTATTTCGTAATTCAAAACCTCATTTACAAGACTTTCATCATTCGAATCTAATCTGGGATACTTTTTAATGTCCCGGCTACAATCATGATTACCTGGTGTTAAGATAAAACTATCCTTTGAAATATTCAATGCTTGCGCAAGTTTCTCAAACCATACTCTTGCCAAGGGATATGCTGATACATCATATCTATCCACTATATCACCTGAAACACATATAACATTAGGTTTCCACTCTGTTTCCAACTGTTTCAATACATCTATAAGGGAATTCATAATATTCTCTTTTTCCCTTTTTTTCTTTTCATTTGATGAAAAATGCAAATCACTAATATGCAAAATCACAGTATCTGACATATTATTCCTCCTATATGTATTTCTTTATTTCTTATCCACTTCCGTAAAGAAGTACTCCAATGTATTCACAAACATATTTGCATCAAACAATTCTTTTATTTGTTCCCGATTCATCCAAGCAACCTGTGCCACTTCATCCGTTGTTGCATTGCCTAAATCAACTTCTCCATCATATTCAAACAGCCAAACATCCATAATATCATTAAAGATTTTTCCCTCAATAATTTTTCGTGTCTTTGTAAAAAGCACTTGTCCATTTTCCGGCATCAAATCAACGCCAACTCCTTCCTTTGCCTCTCGAATTGCTCCTAATAAACTATCCTCACCTTTTACAACCGAACCGCCTACACATTCCCACATCAAAGGGTATGTCGGTCTATTTGCAGAACGCTGCGAGATAAGGTACTGCCCCTTAGAATTACGAATCCACACATGCACCACCAGATGGTATCCATCTATCGGTAGCTGCTCTCCCCTTACATAATCTTTTCCCAGAAGTTCTCTGTTCTCATTATACAAATCCCATATTTCTGCATCCGGCACATACTCCACAATATCCCCAAAGTCTGCATTTAAGGTTTTGCAGATTTTGCTAAGAATTGTAAGGCTCACCTCTTCATCACGGCGAAGCTTTGTCATTGTGTTAGGAGCAATTTCTGCCTTTTTACGCAAATCAGATTTGCTCATTTCTTTATCTACTAATAACTTCCATAATCGTTTATATGATACAGCCATGATAATTTCTCCTGTTTCTAATCTAACCTTTTTATCAAATCTATTAACTCTTTCCAATTTTCTATTGTAAGTATATCTTCCTTTGGCTCATATTTCAAATCAATTGCCCCGATATACCACACCGGAAATAATCCTGCCGCGCTAGCTCCGACAATATCACACTGATACTGATCCCCTATATACCATACTTCTTCCGATTGAAGTTCGGCCTTCTCTAATGCCAATTCAAATATATGCTTATTGGGTTTACGATACATATACTCGCTGGTTGCAATAATAAACTCAAAGTTATTGTCTGGAATACAATCATTAATCCTTTTAACAACAGCATTTCCACAGTATGAAATATTACTGATTACACCGGTACGAATCTGGTTCTCTTTAAGAAATGTAAGAAACTCTCTGATTCCCTTGGTCGGTTTTCCCGGTGCCGCTGCATCCCAAAACACACTGTCAATTTCTTCCGAACTCAATGGAATTTCAATTCCTTGCGACTCATATAAATATTTTTTAAACATATAGTTTGGAACTTCCACTTGAAACAAGTGTCTCTTTTCCGGATCAAATCGTCCTAACTCCTGATTCAGTTTATTTGCATAAGCCTGCACTTCCTCGGCAGATTTATTGTATTTATTTTTTGTGGCATATCCTAGAACCGCCTCTGTCCCTTTTACACCATCAAATAACTGTTCATTTACCAAAGTTTGTCCATAATCAAATAAAATCATCTTGGGTTTCTTCATTTCATTCACATCCTCGCTTTATCCAATTATTTTCTGTTACTTTTTCTCAATCATCAAGTGATGAAAAAATGCAATATCCTTATATCCATCCATATCAGATACCCGCATCTCTATCTCCACCATTTTGTCCTGCCAGTCAGTGTCCTTATGAATCTCCTGATTTTGTTGCATGTCCCAGAAGGTTCTCATACCAAGTGTTTTCGAAATCACAAGTTCCGGACACCATTTTTCAATATCGGAATCTGCATAATAATGAATCGCTCCATACTTGGAAGTCGTCCCATCATTACCATCAAGCAAGCTATGTGCATGATCAAAATCATTTAAAAGTACAACCATCTGCATAACTCTTCCTGCACGGTTATGTTTCACAACCGAAATCTTACCATCCGATTTAAGTACCCTTGCAAACTCCTTTACAATGTCCACTCTATCCTCAGCATACTCTAAGACATTATGACAAATAATCATATCAAAGGTTTCATCAGCAAATTTATGCAATTCATCGGTACTTCCGGTAATTTGTGTATACTGGTTGTCTGCCCATCGTTCTTTTATACTATCTTCATCCGGTTCAATGGCTGTTACATCGTTATGCTCTGCCAAATAATTTGCAGTTACTCCGATACAACTGCCAAAATCAAGTATCTTCTTATCACGAATGTCTCCTAATTGTTTCCAGACAATTCGCTTCATGAGACATTCCCAAGGTTGTAAATCTGCCATTTTTTTACTCACCGTACCAGCTCCATTTCATCTTCCATTTTCACAAATCCGTATCTCTCATACAAAGGTCGTCCCATATCCGTCGCTTCCAACGCAATCTGTAACACGCCCTGTTCCTCCGCATTTTTTACCAGTAAATCCAATGTATGTAATGCAATTCCCTGTCTGCGATATTCCGGTGCCGTATACATATTCATAATGTAAGCCTTTTTACCAGTTGAATTGTGGTAGGTAGGCATAACCTGATAAAAACTCACTCCGCCTGCTCCGATAAACTTTCCGTTATCACACACCAAATATGCAATATGCTCACCAGTTTCCAACGCACGCCTATAATATGCATATGATTTCTTCTCCACAACAGACATATCCTCATCATCTGACAACTTATTTGCTGCACGAAGGACTATAATCCTTGTTCTTACCAGTTCGTCTATATCTTCCAATGCTGCTTTTTTATATTCAAATTTTTGTACCATTCTACACCTCTGTCACTACATCAAAATTCCGGCAATTCCAAAAAAATAACCTCATTCTCATTTGCTACACCTGTATATATTTTGTCTGAATACTGCCCGACCAAACAGTAGTGGTCCATAACATACTTTGCTGTGTATGGCATTTCCAATTCATCCAATTTATTTAGAGAAAACCATTTCAATTCTCCTTCGTTCGAAACCAAATTATCACTAACATCATCATTAAGTATTGCGAAAAAATAGTAATTTTGTCTTATCTCCCCTTTCGTTCTTCGTAAGGTAACATATCTAAGAGAAAGATTTCGGACATCATCTTCACGAAGTCCCAGTTCCTCATTCATCTCTCTTAATACACAAGCCTTTGCATCATTTAGTTCAAATTCTTCAAAATGGCCTCCGGCAGAGCCTGTCCATACATCACTTACAACTTTTCCGCCCTGTCTATATAAGAGCAATATTTTATCACTCTTTAATAAATAAATTGTCGTCATATTTCTTAACTTGCCTGTCATAACCCACACTCTCACTTTCTGTCTTAACGAAATAAAAATATGTATATTATTACATATCAATCCACTGTATAAATGCATTCTTATCTGAACTGTTATAACCGGCATTTCGATAGAAATTCAATGTATTTTCTTCCTTTGAACCTGTAAGCAACATCATCTTGTAGCAATGATTCTCTTCAGCAATAATAAGATGATGATTTGCATCATTCATAATGTTGTCCCATCGCTTCCCTCCAATCACTTTTCCACTAACATTTCATATCATTTACACTATTCATATTCACCTGTTATTTCCAATACATTTCCGTCCGGATCAACGATATTAAAATACCAATAAGGCATATGCACATTGACATACATTAGTTCTGAAACTTCTCCGATGTTAATTGCCTTTAAACGTTCATATTCTTCCTTTAAATCCTCAACCTCAAAATTAAAAACAACAATATTATTCTTCGGATTACCTGTATCTCTATAGAAATCATCTATATATGCCTGATTAAATCTGATACTTGGTTCTTTCCCAATTACCTTGGTATCATAAGACTTATTATACAAAGCAATTTTATTACTAAACTGCACCCAGCGGTCGTCATTGGCATATAGAGGTTCTTCCTGTAGTAATTCTCTATAGAATCTCATAGACTTTTCCATATCACTCACAAAAATATACATTGTTCCAAGTACCATAATTACCTCCACAGTGCCAAATGTTCTTCGTTCATTATATCAATTCATCAATAAACTCTACCTCTTCTAGCATACCACAACACACGTTCTTTTTCAATAAACTCTCGCAATTTCTTGCGATTATTTCTTAATCAACAGCACCAAAAAATAACTATTCCACACGTAAAGTGAATTTTTAAACTATTCCACAGAATAATTCAGGTGCTACAGCCTTGCCATAACACCCAAATCATTAAACCTATCGGTTATTCCTATTTCGCTCGACCTGCTTCTCTCGCATCCCTTCCTCGTAAATGCGGTCAAACACTTCATACCGCTTCTGCTGACCCATATCGACTCCCAGTCTATCGATTACATTATTAAACAGTTTAATCCCAGCAAAATACTCCATATCACCGAATTCGAACACTTCAGATAATACATCTGCTGAATAAGCTACAAGATTACCCACATCCAGTCCCATTACTTTCATTGCTCCAATTATCTGCTCGGTTCTCTCTCGGATAAATTCTTCCGATTTTTGTTTCTCATAATAATCTGTCAGAAGCTTAGCCTCCTCATAAACAGAATCAAAACATGTGTCCATACCAATCTTTTTAAAATAAGTCTGAACCATCTCAAATGCTGTATCTGTTCCCTTGTCATCAAACGAATAACAACGGACTTTTTCAGCTACACTCATTCTCATATAATCAGCCTTATCTGTTGGTAATCTCACTGTTTTGCCACACTCCCGAATATCATCATTCTGCAAGCTAAGTTCAACATTCTCAGACATCGCATCAACATCTGCTTCTACAGCACATTCAATATCTGTAATAACAGTCTTTCCAACAGTTGCAACACCTGAAACAGTTGACTCCGCAATCTCTCCAACATCTGGTACAATCTCATCAGTGACCTCATCTGAAAGCGCTTCTGATACATCCACAACCTCCTGCACCCGATATGGATTTACCGGCACATTATCTTCTACAACTTCTGCCATATCCTCCATATCTCCAACCGATATCCGCATTTCCAGCTCAGCCTCTGCCAGACTTCCATCCCTCTCAAGGCACCGCTCCACCGCTTTCAACTTCTTTCGATTATCCTTCTTTTGAAGATTTATCTGCTCCAGTCGTTCCCGATAATCAGCCTCCGAAGCTTCATACAATTCCATATCTTCCGCAGTCTTGCATGACCTTTTCTGTAAAGTCCTGTTCCGGTACATTGCCTGCTGCGCCTTGCGCAGTTCCTCATCCACCCGCTGTAATCGCACCTTCAAGCGAAACAAATCTCCATATGACTTCACCTCATACTTAACCGCCACCAAATACTCTTCCTGTAGCTCATGCATTTTCCGTATCTGCTCATACAGCTAAGCAGATTTATAAGTAAACCTCTTTTTCTCAGCCAGCCGCAAACGATACATCCTTGCATAGCACTTCTTTTGATATGGTGTAAGAACAGCTTTTCTTACTGGCAGTAATGATACAGTTCGATTTACAGAAGCTGCAAGACTTGCATCCCCATACTTAAACATAGCTTCCAAACTCTCCCTGCTTAAATCCTCCGAAATGGTATCCAGTCTTTTAAACCGCTTCATTCCCGGAACCTTTACAGCGATATGCTTCCCCTGTTTTACTTCAAATCCCATTTTCTCCAGAAGGAAAATAAAATGCTCCATATTTTCTGCACTGATGGCACAAACAAAAGCATCCTGTTTTATCCATTCGGAAAATACCTGCTCACGCTCCCACTGTGGTCTTGCCATATTCTTCGGTTCCTTACTATATTCAGCCGGAGTAATATGCAGTCCGTATTCTTCACAGAGTTTATTGGTAATGGGCTGGAATTTATATTTCCAATCACCATCCCGACACTGAAACTTGTATCCGGTTACCATATTTACACTGTTTATTATGATGTGGGCATGAAGATGTTCCCTGTCTGTATGGACAGCCACCACCGCCTCATATTCCCCTGCAAGTGCCTCCTCGGCAAACCGCATTGAAATATCATACATAATCTCCGGTGTGCCTTCACCGGGTTTTAAGGATATGACAAAATGATATCCCTGCCTTCCGCCGGTTTTTCCAAACATCTGCTTTGTCGCCTTCATCTGTCGGTAAGCCATCTCCGGCAGGCAGTTGATACCGCCTGCCAGATTTGCTTCCCCAAGCTTTTTCGGTTGTAAAATATAGTTGATGGAATGCTCCAGATGAATGTCTATTCGGGCCTTGCTGCTTGCCTTCATATGCATCATCTTGGTTATTGCCACCTGTTCACCACCTCCTGTAATAAATCCTTTATCTGTTCAAGCAGATGATTTCCCGTCCGCATGGTGCTGTCAAAGACATAGCCACATCCGTTAGCAGTTCTTGTCATCTGGTTGTAATTGTTACAAAGACCGGAAATCTGACTAATCATATTCCGTCTGTCGTAAGCAAGCGTTGTATCTACTCTTCCACCATGAGTAATCAGATACCTTACATAATCCGATAATTTCATGTTGTTGGCTTTGGCATCATACTCTGCCTGCTCCCGTTCCTCATCCGACAATCGAATGGTAAAATTTCTCCTCGGTTCTATCAATTGTCTTCTTCGTCCTATAAGCAATCCCTTCCTTCGTTTCTTTGCAACAGTTCAGCCTTTGAAACTGTCCTATTACGTTTCTTTTTCTTTATCCGTCATTATAATTTGCCTTCCACCTGTCCTATTTTCCAAACTTGTGGGGAGAGAATTTGCCAGATACGTAAAACGCCATGCGTTTTACAAAATCTGGTTAGGGGAGCCAAAACTCCCCTAATACCCCTGCTACCATATCCATATTTGTATCATACAAAATGTAATAATTAACTTGGCTTTTATTACATTCTGTGATACCAGTAATATTTCAAATATCACATACTGTAATAAGCATAGGAAAATTAATTACAATCTGTATTACTCCCCCTCAAGCTTTTACAGGCTGTCTAAAAATTCAAGTGCTCCATCGGGAAGTCCCTCATTCTTATCAGTTTCCGGAAGAACTCCCATAGCAGACTCTGTTTTCTCCATCGTCTGCTCATTTTCATGATTTTCTTTCTCCGTCATTATTCTATTTGCTGTAACGTCTCCTGTTACAGTTTCTCCAGCAATCAATCCTGATAATGCCGATACCATGGCTTTATTCACCGCAAGTTCCACTATTACTCCGAGTTTCTCCAAATTATCATTAATCAATTTTCTTACTGTTTCCATCCAGTATTCATTGATTTCCTGCACAAAGGCATCTTTCAGTGTACGAATATCTTCTTTTGCATTATTAATTTCATTGAAATTTTCTGCTGCAGTCAGCAATATAAAGCGGATAAAATCACTTCTATTTTCAAATACTGTACTGTTTTCTTCCGTATTCCTTATCATCTTCCAAACCTCTGCATCTTCCTTATGATTTAAGTTCAGCCGGAATGTCAGTGTCTGGAACATTTTCCTATTATTCATGGAGCCGCCTGTCTTTCTTCTGGAGCGCCAGATATTCATAGCCTATGGCATTTGCCCTGACATCTTCCTGATAACAAATGTGAACACCACGAATATTTCCAAAAAGCCTCATAACCGATGCTCCACCACCCACATAGACTGTCAGTGTCAGTTCCGGATCATATCCGTTTTCTTTCAGCTGTGCTTCCACATTTTCTGCAAAACCCTTAAGTTCATCCCTGATAACTGTTGTAATGCTGTCAGGAAGAAGAGATTTTCCTGTCATCATCATCTGCTGGATATCTGCCTCCGAAATCCGCTTATTACACCTGCGGTATACTGCATTGTTGATTTCTGCCATGCAGTGTATCAGTGCCTCCGGTATGGTAGTACAGCTTCTCTCCACTGGAACATAATTCTTGGTCTGAATGATATCTATGGTCTTGGAACCTATATCAACAATCAACTGGTTTGGCGACAGCTTTCCCAAGATATTTGCCACTGCCGCATAACACTGTGGAAATAAAAACACTTCCACGATGTTAATGCGGTATATCTGCCCTTCGTAGCGGAAAGTCTCCCTTCCCCGATGCAGATAATCATAAAAGGGATTCTTTTCATTACCGAATCTGGTAAATGGAAGTCCTGCTGCAATTACCACATCCAGCTCCCTGCCATCCGTCAGTCCGTAATACTGTGCTTCCTTTGCTATAGCTGCAAATGTCAGAAGAAGAAAATCCTTATCTGCCGTCTTATCATCCTTAAGAGGCAGCCTTCCCTCTCCTGTTTTGTAACATTCATTACCATACTCCAGCGTGTTTTCCTGAAGTGTTGTGGCACTTCCCAGCTTTCTTACTCCATTATCAAATATGAAATGTGGTGTTTTTATGCTGGAAAATCCATGGTCTATCGCTGCGAGTAATATTTTTTCTTCTTTAAAATACATACTTTGTCCTCCTTTCGTTACGACTTAATATTCTGTTTTCGTTGCAACAGCCGGAAGCCTCTGCTATACTGTACTTGCGAGATACATATGCAGGGCTTCGGCTCTGTAATCAGTCCTGACCTGATTGGTCGGGACTTTTTTCTTCTGCCTGATAGCTGCTTTCTTCCGCTATCCTGTCTGCTTTCCATGTAGGATTATTCGACTTGGAATAACAGTCTTCATATCCGTATATCTTCTGCTCAAAATATTTTCTGGAACATTTTCCCCTCATTGTAAAATAATTCTGGGCAGCCAGTTCGGCATTGTATGCCTTAATAACCGCATATGCCTTTGTCATACCGATACCGAGAAGTTCACTGACTTCTTTTGCATCAATAAATGCATCCTTTGTCCTTATCATACAACCACTCCTTTCCTATAAACTTCATTATCAGTACGGATTTGTTTCAACAGATAACTTTATCGAAATTTAATCCGTATTTTTAATTCGTGTTTAATTATAATACCATCCGCACAATTTGTCAATAAACTTTTTCAAAATACGCACTTGCAATTCGTATCACTTCATGATATAGTATTCACACAGTAGTAAATCAGCTGTTGAAAATACGGATTATGACTATCATTTCACGAATCCGTACTTATCACATATAAGGAAGGTGAACATATGAGTTTATCAGATGACCAGCGTCTTGCCATGTATACGCCGCAGGAAATCGGTAGAGCAATAAAGAAGAGACGCAGGGAATTAAAAATCACACAGAAGGAATTTGCTAAAAGACTTGATAAATCTGAACGTACTATTCAAAAATACGAATCCGGTGAGATTATCATAAAGACAGGAATTATTAAGCAGATAGCAGACGAACTGGATATACCATGGCAGGAACTGTTAGAGGCAAAGACTGAGCTTAAGGACACCATGGAAGATAATTCTCCTGATTACAGTTTCCGCACATTGTCAGATGTAATCAAAGCATTATTTACCATAACAAAGATAAAGGATATTACATTCCAGCTTGCCTGCAGCAAGCCGCCGGAAAGTCCCTACTGGACTTCTTCTCTTATGGTTGATGGCAAGGGTAATGGTTCTTATAACGCAGACTTCTGTTTGTTTATGGAAAACTGGATGAATAGGCTTGCCGCACTGCAAAATGGAACAATTAGTGAAGAACAGTTTGAAGCTTGGCAGAATGAAACACTGGAATATTATTCAGAAAGCTATTTCTCAGATGTCACCCCTGATGAGAATGGCAATGACTCTGAAAAATGCCAAAAGAACAAAAAGAAAATTTCTACCATAGAGATAATTTAAAGCATAAAAACACCCCGGCACCATTCTTTTGCAGAAGAACAACTGCCGGAGCATATGTAAGTGATCTAACCTAAATGGCTATTATAATCACCCTAGACAAGTAGATTATATCATAGCCTTTGGATAAATGCACCAAAAATCTGAGTTTTACACAGTGATGGGTGCCACATACCATATTTATATGGTCAAACATTTTGATAAAGGAGATGATGTTTATGCCAGCTTACAAAGATAAAAAGACTGGTAAATGGTTCTGCAAGTTCTATTATACGGACTGGCAGGGCAACAACCGACAAAAGTGGAAAAGAGGCTTAGCCACCAAAAAGGAAGCTTTGGCTTATGAAAGGGATTTTCTTGAAAAACAGTCCGCTAACCCGGATATGACTTTCCAAAATCTCTACGAACTTTATATGGAGGATATGACCGCCCGCCTGAAGCAGTCAACCATCCTGACCAAGAAGCATATTTGTGAAACTCACATCCTGCCTTTCTTTGGTAAGAAGCCAATCAACGAAATCAAGGCTTCTGATGTGAGAAGATGGCAGAATCAGTTGATGAATTCCCCAAAAGGATATTCAAAAACGTATCTAAAAACCATCAACAATCAGCTTACCTGCATGATCAACTATGCTAAACGTTTTTACGATTTAAACACAAATCCATGCGGTCAAGCTGGAAGTATCGGACAGGCAAAGGCAGAGGAAATGGATTACTGGACTTACGATGAGTATATTGCTTTTCGTGAGGGCATTAAGGACAAGCCTCTATCCTATATCTGCTTTCAGGTACTGTACTGGACCGGGATGCGTAAAGGAGAACTTTTAGCACTTACTGCTGCCGATATCGACCTCGATGCAAAACAGATTGATATTAACAAAACCTATCAGCGTCTTCACGGAGAGGATATCATCACCACTCCAAAGACAAGAAAAAGCAAACGGAAAGTTCCAATTCCAGATTTTCTGTGTCAGGAATTGCAGGAGTATATCACCTCCCGCTATATGCTTGCTCCGAACAAGAGACTATTCCCTATTACAAAATCCTATCTCTCACATGAGATGGAAAGAGGCTGTAAGGCAACCGGCGTAAAGCGAATCCGTATCCATGATATCCGCCACTCCCATGCAAGCCTCCTTATCAATCAGGGTTGCGATGCACTTATCCTCGCTGACAGGCTTGGACATGAAAAAGTATCCACAACACTGAATACTTACTCACATCTGTTTCCACACAAACAGCAGGAGCTTGTCAGCAATCTGGAACAGCTTGCAGCTACAGTTGGTGTTACACCGACACCAGCGCCTCCAATGGGAAATCCACTGCTTGAAACCATGGGAATCTCCTATGATGGTAACATGGCAAGTGATTCAGTTACTCCGGATACAGCATATGCCAATGCAGGACTTCCATATGGTCCTATGCCAAAAGAAACGACATCCGAGAAAGTAATCTCGATGCCTCAAAGAAAAGTTATCTAGCATTTTGCAGACAGTATCTGCAAAATCATCATTAATTGAATTTACCACCAAAACGGTGTGAAATAGAGTAGTTGCGGTTAGTAGCAAAATAGTAGCAGAGCAAAAAGAAAAGCCTCGGAAGCCGCTTATTTAGCGGTTTCCAAGACTTGCGGCTACTATTCAAACTCGCAAAGTTTGATGTGATTTTGATTCGTTATAGTTTGTTTTCTATACCATATAATTTTGAAAACAATAGTTTTTCCACACATTATTTTTCGTTTCACAATTTTTTAGTACCAATCCAGTACCAGCTATTTTTTTCATTATTGTGTGTAGTTCCGGTGGCTTGCAGGTCATTTGACTATTCAAAGAATAATCGTCTGCTGGCTTGCAAGTTCACCAAAAAAATAATAATCCAAAGTGAGATATTTGACAAGCCAAAATTTTCGTCGCTTTTTTCGTCGCCTTTTTAGCGACGAATTATTCTAATTGGGTGGTACCACTATTATCCTCTATGCATTTCCTGTATTCTTTGCACTTCCTGTTTCAATTCATCACTGAAATTTGCCAAGTCATCATATGTAATAACTTTGAATCTTATAAGGTACACAATGTCCCATATAGCTTCAGACTTTCTCATCTCTATCATGACACCTAGATGTCTCTTATCTTCTTTTATTCGTTTCTCCAACTCCCAAAATTTTTCTGAAGCATGCTTACTTTTGTCATTTAAGAAATCCACATAGTCTTTTACAAGACCTTCCATATACCTTTCCTGCCATTCCGGCAGTTTTTCTCGAAATATCTTCCAATCGCTTTTAGATATCTCCATGATTATTTTTCCTTCCCCGATGCTATTATTCTTCTCTTGATTTCTTTAAATATATCAGCACATTTCCTCTTTCAATTATTCACAGCTTAGGTATTTACCTAAGTAGCCTAGGTAATTTACCTAAGCTTTTACCCAAGCTGATTACCTAAGCTTTTATTTTGAATAATATTTTTGAAGAGGACTACTCGGCTTATCTGGCACAGTCATTCCTAGCAAGCCATTTTCCACAAGTGCATCAATATACTTCTTAGCACTCTTTACTGTCTTATATCCGATATGCTCTGCAATTTCCTTTCTAGTTCTCTCCGTTTTACAATATTCAAGAATCGCATTACTTTTAGCTATATCATCAGCCAAAATCTCCGCATCATCCATATCTGAATTCTTTTTTTCAAATGATAAAATCAGAGTAGTTCTATCTGGATCAAATTCTTCTAAAATTACAGGTTCTTCCCAGCCTTCATCTTCCCATGTATTATAAATATTAGGGACCCCGCTTCCCGCATGTTCACCTATATCTATCATATTGAACATCTTCATAAGCAATTTATTTCTTGGATCAGATAAACCACCTCTACGCATTTGTTCCTTTCCAAGACGTATATAGCCCGGATTTGCTATTGTTATTTTCTTGTTCTCTTTCTTTATTAAAATGCCATATTTACCATAAAAATCTGAATTAATTATGCAATTTGCAAGTGCCTCTCTCAATGCCCTGTGTACCGGTGTGTCATCCACTCGTCTACCATTCTCCATCTTAAATGGAACCTTAACGTCTTGTATAAGCTTATTATATACACGAAAATAAAAATCAAATACATTTCCTGACCATTCGCCTGATGATGATTGAATTCTATCTGTCCAACGAATAACCGGATCCGGATTCTCTCTGTAGTCTAAGAAATACTCTGGAAAATATTTTATAATATCATACTCATTACCAAACATTAACATTCCTGCCGCCGTTGGATGAAGCTTTTTATCTTCTCTGGATATCCCAGCAGCACCAATCGCTCTCAAATATTGCTCATCATCTAATCTTTCAAAAGGGTGTCCAGGCTTTAAAGATTTGTGGCTATTGCGATAACCTCGAACAGAATCCTGATTCAAATCTGAAATTAACGCATCATCCAGCACTGTCATATCAGTTGTTTCTTCTGCCTGATCCCTAAGCATTGTCTTAACTTGCAGTCGTGTGCATTTATAATCACCCTCATGATTTCTACGATATGTTCCACCGAACAAATCATCATTTATATATACCGGCTTTTCCTCACGTTTTGCCATAGGAACATATATAACAATAATAAGGTCTCCTTGGACATCATATGTTTCCACATCATCGTCTCTTAAAATATTTATATTTACTTTCTTCCTATTATTTATGGTATCCCATAATTGCTTTATCAACTTTCCTTTATCATGCACATCCAATCCAGTAGTTCGCCATGAGCCATCATTATTCTCTGCAACTCCAAGAATAATAACTCCACCGTAGCAATTAGCAAATGCAGAATAAGTGTCCCATAGTGAAACAGGCAAACCACCATTCGCTTTCTTAACCTCCCGGCGGTTATCTTCTTTGTATGAATCAAATTTTGATATGTCAAATATATCTTTCAAACAGAAGCCTCCTCAATATAACGGATTATTTAATACACATTACATAATATTTCTCTTTTGTCTTATAACATCAAAAATTTTTCCAAGCCCAGCATACAACTCACTATTGTCTTCACAAACTCGTTGCAAACCGCTTATGTTCATTAACAAATAATCTAACCTATGTAATTCAGAACCTAAACGGAGCTTGTCGTAAAATTCATTAACAATTGCTTTCTCTTTATATTCGTCATTTATACGAATATAATACAACTCATCTCTAATAAATACCTTTTTTACCTTCTCTCCATCAGGATACAACTCATCGAACCCTTCTTCATCAACCCAAAACGCATTTTTATTGTGATTACAATCATGACACGCTAAAATCAGATTATCTATATATCCCGCATCTTTTTTTGTTGCAAATACAGGAGCTTTTTCATATAAAAAATGATCTATTTCAAATTCACTCTTTTTTATCAAATCGATTGAAGCTCCGCAATATGCACATTTTCCATTATATGCTTTAATAAATTCTATCTTAAATTTTTGAGAATTATTGCTTATATAACTATGCATATCTTTTGCATAAGGATGCTCTTTTTTTATTAAATCTTCTACTTTTTTCTTTTTTTGTTGAACATCAATTAATTCAGGGCAATACTTTGTTCTTCTGTAATCCATATTTCTACCTTTCTATTTTTTCTTGCAACTGCCGAAACATTTTTATCACATCATCGATATCATTTTTAGTTAATTCATCAAATTTTCCTTGCCCATTTACAGAATTTACTATTTTTTCAACCATCACCTTCTCCCAGCTAGTATTTTTTTCCAGTTCTGAAGCTATTTTGCGCACTTCAAAAATATTCCTAATACATTGTTCCAATAAATTTGGCAGTTCTTCGTCATAATATTCCTCTGGCTTTTTTCCACATTTAGGATCATATTTAGAAATTGTCTCATATTCTTGTGCAATTTCATTTTGTGTTATTACAATCACCTCTATAAACGGGAAATATTTTCTTAAAATGATTTTAAATTCTTCTCCTGTAAACTTTCCAGCTATTGCATTTCTGTTTTCAAACAGTTTTGAATCTATAAAAATTATATTCGCAGATTTAACATCTGGATCATTAATTAAGCTCTCATATCCTTCATCCGGATTAAATTCAATATCTGAATATTCAATTTCACAGTTTGAGTTCTTGTAGTTATCCAAATATTTAGATAAAGCCGCCTCTGGATGATCATCTATATATAATATTTTTAAAGTGGTCATTACATCTTTCCTCCTATAGTAAATTCAATATTAAACCCTTCTTCTCCACCTATTTTTTGTATTTCTCCTCCTGACATAGTACAAGTATTATTTACAATCCACATACCAAGTCCATGTCCATTTGTCCTTGTTGTTTCATGTACCTCCAGAATTTTCATTGGATCTGATTTATACTTATCATCAAGACCCTTTCCACTATCACTATATTTAATTTTTAGAAAGCCATTTGTTTCCGTTGCCACTATTGTCACAATTAATTTTTGCGTATTTTCATTTTGCTGTACGCTATTTAAAATCAGATTATCAAAGACAACCTGCAATATATCTTCCGAAATCTGATAAACAATATCCTCCTCCATTATTATTTGAATATTAAGCCATGCATAATCTCTTTCCCATACATTTTTTATAGCAAACAAAATATCGGCGATGCTTTGATATCTAGGTTCAAATTGTTTTTTTTCAATTTCTTCCAACATTGTATCCATAAACGTTATCAGTTTTTTTCCAACTACATCATTACTTTTTAACAAATAAGGAACATTCTTATAAGACTTACGAGTATTTTCAACAGAATTAAGTTCTTCCCACATACCATATTCTTTTAACGCATCTACTATATTATTGTAGTTATCGTATATAGCATTTCTATCATTTTTCATTTCATGGGCTATGGACGAAGCTTTTAGTCCTGTTGTAGCCAATACGTTTAGAATTCTAACATCATATTTATATCTAGCCTCTACTGCTTCTTTATCCTTTTGATACTGTTTCCCTTCTTTTTTATAACCTTTAATTTCTGTTGCTAATTGCTTTGCTTCTTCCTTCGTAAGACCGCTTACAGATGTTGGTTTACTAATAACACGATCCGATATAGGTGTAGCTCTTTGTTCTTCTGTCTGGTTTTTTACATTTATTTTTCTTACAATACTTTGTCTATATCTTTCAAATTCTTTTATGCCTATCAATATAATTTCAACAAACAACTGATAATAAATATTTTCATCCAATCCTTGACGATTAGCCATATCTTGAAGCACTGCATTTTTCTTTTTATCTATCAAAACATAACCTGCCATCTGGTTTTCCCTCACACGCCAAGCACCCGTTGGATGTGAAGCTGCCGCTGGAGATTTTCTTGATCTCTTGCCTAACCCCAGCCAATCTTTCTTTCCCTCATAAGACGATATACTAAAAGCATTTCTATATAGTATTATTCCACTCTCTATACTCTCCTGCGTATTTAAATACTTATACATAAATCTATCTTTTTCATCATTTGTTGAAGTAATGTTAAAATAAAAATTTGCTGAGAATTCACCAATTTTATTAATCACTGACTTCATATCCTCATCTAAAAGTTCTGTAATCTGATATCCTTTTAGTTCCTTAACTATATCTGTTTTTTTTACGTATTTTTTTATATCTATTCCCGAACAATATTTTACAGCGTCATTTTCAAATTCGTCAGAATTCACTGTTGTTGTCAGAATTCCCTGGCTATACTTTAAAATAATATTACTACGACAATTAATACCTACTTTAGCCTCAGGAAAATGATCAGACACTATTTTATCATAGCCATCAGAAATAATTCTTATCTCCATAGAAGTATCATGATAAGTTCTTTCTAAGTATTTGCGTAAATTGTCTATACGTTTTTTATTCCATTTTTCCCTTAGTCCGATTATCGTAATATCTGTTCCTTTATCACAAATATCAGTATTTTCATCCAAAACTGATGTATTCCAATCCGTTTTCCATATTACACCAGCAGAATCTATTCTTTTCGATTTCATACACACATTATGTCCGAGTCTTGACAATGCAAATCTACCAACGCCTTTAGAACCTGCTTGTATTCTCTTTTTATTATTTTCATCTACTATTTCATAATCTTTACTACTTTTGCCTATATGCATCCAATGCTCTTTTATATCATCTGCATTCATTCCAATTCCGTTATCTTTAAATCGAAGCTCATCATCTTGAAATGTAATTTGTAAGCTCAGAGCATTAGCATCATATGCATTTTTAACCAATTCAAGAATTGCAGCCTCATCTGTAGAAAAGTTCTGTACGCCTAATAATTCTGCTATTGTGCTATCCTCTATAACATACTTCAATTCTTCCAATCAAGTCACCTCCTAAAACATATAATTTTCAATATCCTTCGACGTTATTCTCACTGATTTACCACTTATAGGTATACCTACTTTAAAAACATACTCTTTAAATTCGTCACTTCTAAGTATTCTTATTGCATCCGTCAATGTATATTCATTATTATCTTCCTTTTCCACAATATACATTCCAGCATATGGTATACATTCTTGTTCTAATTCATATACATCTACATCATTTGTCACAACTGTTGAGATTAGAAGTTTCTGACTATTCATACCACTCAATGCTTGTGAACGTCCATACTCATACCATCTAGCACTATTATCGCTTTGTCTTTTATCTAAATCGTCACGAAACTCATTCAGGTATGCCGCCGCCTCAGGATATAATCGTTCAAACTCACCATCAGCAAAGCGTACTAGCCCATTTTCGTCATATGTGTATGGAAAAATAATTTTTTCATGCTTATTATATCTTAGTGTGCGAGGTGTTTCAGTACTTCTTACTACTTCCCTTTCAATGGTATGGTTTCCACAAACATAGCCATTATCTACTTCAGTATACACCCCATCCGGCAGTACATATGCTTTATTCAATAATGTTGCCACAACATGAGACACTTTAAAATAATCTCCAAAACGTCGTTGTCCTACTTCGTTTTCTTCAGCAAAAAACCATTTTTCTTCTAAATGTCCAATAGGAATATCTACTTGTGTTCCCAAGGTCATATCTTTATAACTCAAAACATTTCGTTGTCGTTGCTTATCCAATACCATTATTGATGATTTAACTAATGCTTTATCAAATATTTTCACTTGCGTATAATCTTTTATCTCACAAATATATGGGCTCATATAAACTCTTAAATTGTACCCAAATACTGTTTTAAAAATACTACTTGGGATAAGATATGACATTTTACCATCAGTCGCTAAAGAGTTAATACTCTTTTCAATAAACGCATAGCAGTAATCAAACTTACCTTTAACGCAAGTTTGGAAGTTGTTTTTTACATATAATTGTTCTTTTTTCTTTAATTCGCTATATGTTATGTATGGCGGATTACCAACAATATATTGAAACTCTACATTCTCATTCCAACGCAAATAATCTTTTTTATATATTTTCCAATTAACTTTTTTAATATTATTACGCTCCAAAACTTCATCTAGATTACGAATGCACTTTTTATGTTGTCTTCCATCAATTTCAAATCCATAAATATCCTTTTCAAGTCCATTCTTTATTCTTGTTCTAGACAGACCATTTGCCCTACAATCATCAATATACCTTTGAACTACCACAACCAGGATATTGCCATCGCCGCAGGAATTCTCTAGTATTTTTTTTCCGTATAAATTGTGTGTATACCCCACACTATCTAGTAATTCTCTTACATAATTTTCAGGCGTAAATACCTGGCACTTCTTGTTCATAACTATCTCTTCACTTTCTCTATTCTTCCTCACTTAACATCCAAATCTGTTTAAGTGGTATTTCTGCTTTAATAACCGGACTAATCTTCTCATAATTATTGAACAATTCACTTATTACATCAGTAGAATCCCACAAACGTATCTTAAAGAATTGATTGCCTTCTTCCCTTGCAACGCTATCTTTAAATCCATTCCACGATACAAGCAGCCCATATTCGGCTTGTACATTATTCATCACACCACCCAACTGATCCAATATTGGTCTATCTACCGGTGTATCCTGTGTTTTAACTTGTACACATATTTTAGGTGAACCAAATCCCATTTCTCCGCCAGATGCTAATAAGTCTTTACCTCCATCAGTTCCTTGCTTACTATGATATACGGTAAAGCCTTTCGCCTTAAGAATCTCTTCTATTAATGTCTCCATTTTATAACCCTTAAACTTATGATAAATATGCTTTGCAATTGTGTCATAAATTGCTTCTTCTAAATCCGTTGAAGAATCTGCATGTGTATCATCGGCTTCTGAAAAAACAGTATTTGACATTCCTGGGATCTTCCAATTGTTATCAGCCATGGTTCTGATTCGCTTTTCAGCGTCGTTTCTTGTGATTTTGCATACAGTCATGAATGCTCCAAATGAATATAAAAGATCCTGATCAAAATTATTTCTCGGTATATCTTTTGCAAACCAGTCGATATCCCTATAGTGGTAATATGGATTACCATTATTAACATCGTATGTATAATCCCCAACCACCTTACCTATATGTATAGTACTGGTTCTCTTACTCGGCAGAACTATCCAATCCCCTTTCTGCATTCGATGAGCAATCGGATATATTTGTGATTCCCAGTTTTTTAACGTATTAAGTTTCTCAGATGGATATAATTCTTGAAGCTTCTGCAAGTGTACCGCTCTATCCTTATACTCCTTAAGATTTATCTTAAGATCTTGCCAAGTGAGATAAATCCTATTATCAGTTAAGAATTTCTCTTCATATTCACCATTTTTACCGGCTCTAAATAACCATATACTCATCGTAATCCTCCACTCTTTTATGCCACTTCCTTATACCTCATATACACATACTCATAAATTTTTTGTCTATATGTAAATATCGCACTATCCGAATAACTCTCCGGCAGTTCTTCCCAAAGGATCTTGCCTATCAAAGTATCAACTTCTGCCTTAGTTTCCTGTTTATCTGTCCAATGATCAAGTTCAGATATCTTTGCCTTAATCTTGGCAAGTAAATCTACAGCAACTTTCTTGATTTTCTTAATATCTTCCTTTGAAAGATTTTCGTCAAAAAGCAAATCATAGAGGGATAATTCTTCATCACTGGAAAACCCTTCTCTGACATATCTCTGTTCTTCTTGATTCATGGAATTAGCCAAATCCATAAGCTCCATAAATGTTTTTTCGATATTGGCTCTATCCTGCTCGCTATTATATTCTTCAATAATCTTCTGGTAACGTTCATAATAATCTACACGCTTTGGATTTTCTTTCAACATACCATCCAAACGCACACGAATAAGTTCATCCAAATCCATCATCATAAGATTTTTCCTTTTCACTTTGGCAAACTCTTTACGCAATAAATCAAAATCAATCTTGCTAATATCAAAACGCTTTGCAAAACTTCTATCTTCAGGTGTTTGCTCTATTATTATATAATCACCCAAAATACCATTAATCTGCACCATCAAATCAACGTTATCAACATGTTTCTTCTTTTTTCTTAATTCATCACAAATGGCAATGATTGCATCTTTCTTTTTTCTGTCTTCGTCTGAAATGTCGTGTCTATCAAGATACTTCATCATCCGATTCATCTCATTCCCATATGTCATGAACTGTTTTTTCGTTTCTCTGCTTTCTGATACCGCATTAGCTGCAGTTTGTAATAATGCCAACTTTGCAAAATCCTTTGCTTCTACAAGCTCTTTCAGTTTAAAATTTTTGCACCGCAAGAATTCCTCTGCCGTAGCTATGACCTCCAATATATGCTCAATTAATTCTCCTTTATCAATGGTTGGATCTGTGCTTCTCCCTCCTACATTTGCTGTATAATCTGCCAAAGCCTTTCGGAGTGCTTTTACAATTCCGATATAGTCAATGATTAGGCCATTACTTTTTCCTTCATCCACACGATTTGCCCTTGCAATGGTCTGCATCAAAGTATGCGCCTTCAAAGGCTTGTCCAAGTAAAGACAAGACAAACATTTTACATCGAATCCGGTAAGCCACATCGCACACACAAAGACTACTCTTAATGGATTATCTTTGTCTTTGAATTCTTTATCAAGCTCTCTCTTCTCCATTTTCTCACGATGCAGTTTTATATCCAGATTCCACTTTTTAAATGTCTGAATCTCATTCTGTTCCTGAGAGATAACAACTGCCATCTCCGTTTCCTTCATCCACCTGATTTTTCGGTCAATTTCCAAGTTGTCCTGTTGTGAGGCCATCTTGCGTTCCTTTTCCAGTTTCTTGATTTCCTCCTGCCAGTACTCTTGTACATAATTATACATACGAACGCACGTAACCTTATTCAAGCATACAAACATCGCTTTCCCACTTGTCCACAAATCCGAATAATGCGATACAAAATCCTTCGCCACCGAACGCAGTCTTGGCTCTGCTGTCAGCAAATGGATTTCTTTTTCAAATTCATGCTCCAGTTTTTCTTCCTGTTCTTCATCCAAATCAGCAGCCTCAATTGCATCAAGGATTTTGTCTGTAATATCCGGATTTTTGATATCTAATATTTTCTCGCCTCTGTTCTCGTAGTAAAGAGGAACTGTAGCCTTATCTTCCACCGCGCGTTTAAAATCATAAATTGATATATACCCACCAAAGGTACGCTCTGTGATATTATCGTTTGATAAAAGAGGAGTACCTGTAAAACCAATACGGGAAGCCGTTGGCAAAAGCGCTACCATATTATCCGCAAATACTCCATATTGACTTCTGTGTGCTTCATCCGACATGATAATGATATCATAATCTGGAATAATCGGTTCTTCTGTCTTCTTATTAAATTTCTGGATAAGAGTAAATATAAAACTTGGATTACCTTTTAATTTTTTTATCAAATCATCTCCACTTGTCGCAACAAATTTTGATGCCTTTGTCTTACCAAGCAAACCACAGTTTTCAAAAGTATCCGATATCTGTGTATTCAATTCTTCTCTGTCCGTAAGTACAACGATTGTAGGAGAACCTACAAACTTTCTACGGATTTTTTGAGAAAGAAATACCATAGAGTAGCTTTTTCCAGAGCCCTGTGTATGCCAGAATACACCGAGTTTACCATTGTTAAGTTTACGGGCTTCATACGCCTTTATCGCCTCATTCACACCAAGATACTGGTGATTTCTTGCAAGGATTTTAACTGTCTTTCCATCAGAATGATCATACAGAATAAAATTCTCCAATAAATCAAGGAAATTCTCTTTCTTACAAATACCTCGAAGCATTGTTTCCAGTGCTACGCTTCCCTCTTCCTGCTCAGAAAGACGTTTCCACTCATGAAAAAATTCATATTTACTCCCCAACGTTCCTACCTTTGCCTCTGTTCCATTCGAAAGCATCAAAAATGCATTATAGTAGAAAAGATGCGGTATTGTGTCAAGATAATCTGTATAGTTATCTGTATATGCATTCTGCACATCCACAGAATTCTTTTTCAATTCAATAAATAGAAGTGGAATCCCGTTCACAAATCCTACAATATCCGTACGCCTGCGATACAAATCCCCATGAATTTTAAGTTCTTTTATGGCAAGAAATTGATTTCGTTCTTCATCATTTGGATGTTCAAAATCAATCACCATCGCTCTCTTTTCTTCTATCTGTCCGTTCTGTTTCTTTACCTTTACCGGAATCCCGTCACGAATATAACCGTATTTTTCCTCATTAATCTGCATTAAAGAAGATGTAGAAAGATGCCTCGTAAATGTCTTCAGTGCATCCTCTACGAGTGCAGGTGTCATCCATGGATTTAGCCTTTGCAATGCCTCTTTAAAATAACGCACCAAAAGAATGTCCTTGTAGGATTTACGCCCAAAGGTGCCATTTTCTCCAAGGACTTCTGTATTATAAGCAAGTTCGACTCTCCAACCAAGTTCATCTTCAAGAAGGTGACCAACACTTTCTTGGACTAATATATTTTCTGAGTAATCATAACTCATAGAAATCACCCTCTCCTTCTTTCAATCTGTCTCTAAGACAAAATTCCTCGTTCATCTTTATAATAAGAATAATCATAAGCTTTAATAGTGCCATATAATCCTGATACTGAATTTTTTCATCAAGTGATCCAGTATCATGAATATATTTATTTCTTAAATCAAGTCCATTTGTAAACTCTGATTTATTAAGATTGTAATCAAAATATTGACTTTCCAATCTTGATAATAAGGAACTTTCAACCACAACCTCACCATTCATTATAAGTTGCTTTAAAACATCACTCTTAATATATTGTAAACAAACTACTTCTTTATAATAAAACTCATGAAGTATCAACAATCTTTCAAGATTAAATCGTATTATTCCTTCTTCTAACACGATTATTCCTCTTGACATCAGCCATTCTATATCCTTCTTATTATATGGTTCCATATCGTCCAAAGTTATATCTTCTTTTCTAATAAGCTCATAAAAAGTATTATATTGTCCCTTCGTTATATCAGTATATGATAAAGTACTTTGGTCTGAAAAAATAACATACATCTCTTTGTTTAATTCAGGACTATTACTATAGCAATATTTATTTTTAACAAAGCTTGGAATATCATTGAACCTTACTGATCCAGATGACATTTCGTATAATCCCCTATCTATCTCTCCTTCTTCACAAAACAATTTAAATTGTTTTGTAACTCCATCCATAACCGAAGCAAGTCTTTCATATTTACTGAGCAAGCTATCACTATGTTTTGGAGTAACACATACAAATCCCTCGGCGAAAAACTCTTCTTTTAAATATATTTCAAAAAACCATTTGATGATATCTTCAATATATATATTGTCTTTTTCCAAGACATCTTTGTAACAACCCATCTGAGCATTTGCTAAATCATTAAGCATAGTAAATGAATGTCCATACTTATACATGGTTTTTCCATCTACAATTAAAGTATCTTCTAAAGCACCTCGCTGTGATTTTATTGAAGTAAGATTACATCGCATATGTAAATCCGTATATTCAAATAAATAGATGAAGTTATTTAGCAATGTAGGATAATCTGTGTTTTCCCTAATCCAATTTACATTGTATTCAGTTATAATGTTTCCACCTTCATAATTAACAAACTTATATGGTAAGTCAGGTCCAAATGATACCCTTATTTCCTTCTGATATGAAACTATATTCATATTAGAATCTCCCAATATATTTTCGTATCTTTTTTTAGCTTTATAACGCAGTTTATCATCGATTGGAAATTCTTTTGTCCTTTTTCCATTAATAATCAAATCCAGCATATTGGCATTAACAGATTCGTCATTAATATAGGCGGAAATAATCTGATATTTACTTTCAGGCGTTAAACTCTTCGGCAGATATATTTCTAACGGTTTATTATGCTTTACTAAATAATAATCAACAAGCAATTCAGCTCCGTATTCCGGTTCTTTTAATAAATCTGCCAACTCACAATCAAAATATTCAACAAAATTTTTATATTCTAAAAGTTTATAAGGATTTACTCTCATTCGCTTGATAGCAGAAATAAAATTCACTTTTCTAATACATTCATATACTCTGAACTTACATAGCAACATCCAAAAATCATTCCAAAATAACACATAACAATTCTCATATATATCAACAAAGTTATCCTCTGAAATAGTGTCAAAGAATTTTTTCACTTCTTTAGACGCGTTATCTGATAATACTTTATATGAATTATATTTTTCTTCAGGCCACGATGAAATCTCAGTAACTTTCTCAAAAAACACTTTCGTATTATACAATTCTAAAATCTTATTAATATCATTTAAATCAGTCTGATTTTGAACATACGAATCCAGTACAGATGCTAACTTAATCTCATCACCTGCAAAACATAGTTGCGCATTAAAATAATCCTTATGTTCAAAATCATTCATCACTATTTACACCTCGATTTCTCCACTCATAAGTTTGGGTAATAACCGTTCTCTAGCTTCTATTAGTTTCTTATTTTGATGTAATAATATTTCTTCCTTATCGAACCAATTAGCCGCTATTTCATTATATTTTCTAACCAATTTTTTCTCAGGAATAATTACATTTAAAGTGCTTATTGAATTATTGGTAAGTTGAGGCTGAGCCGAACCAGTGCAAACATTTTTAAAATTTGTATGAAATATCATTTCATACGAAAATGGCATACATAAATAATCTTCTTTACCATTTACAATAAAAGAATTATTTGTTACAAAAGATTCTGTATCATGAGTTCTTAACACATCTCCACTACCGTTACCTCTGCTGGTAATTAACGTTACGCACTCATTACAATTTTTCTGTTCATAATATCCAATAACACCATTAGCTCCATAAACTGGATATTTTCCCCGAGATGATATCTTACTGGTTGGCAATGTTTTTCCATATTTTATATCAAATGCTTTATCTATTCCAACTTTCTTCCATCCCTCCGGCACTCCATCAACAATTTTGCACTTCTCATAATTTGGAAACCTCAAATACACAAACCATTCCTTGTAAAGACGCTGTGCCGCCTCTTCTAATAATTTTATTTGCTTTTGATTGTTTTCAATCAAATCATCATATACTTTTATTTCTTCTACAATATTTTTCTGAACCTCTAATGTAGGAATTTCAATAGGAACAGCGCTTAAAATAGATGTATTTAAATTAAGCATAGTTGCGCCTATCGCATGCTTTTCAACCCATCCCACTGTATCTGGTTTTTGTAGCTGATAGAAAACAAATCTTGGATTTGCAATCTCCGGATTAACAGTTACCCTTAAACATCCTGTACCACATAACCAACCTTCTTCTCGTTCTGTTGTAAATGCACATTTGCCAACATCACCTCTGCGAGCATATATAATATCACCCACTTCAACTTTATGACGGCAAAGTCTATTAACATGTGTTTCTTCTACTCTTGCTATGGATTCTTCCGAGATCTTACCATCTATCAAATCTTTTGGCATTACAACAGGCGTTCCTTTGACTGAATAATCCGATTGATGCAACTGAGACCCAAATGGGCCCGTTTGAATATTCATAGAAACATCTGATAGTGTTACTTCTTTCCAACTCATAGTCCCATCTCCTTAAAATTCTTCGAGATAGTATCCATCAACTCATTACTTTCATCCTGCAGTGATAGTAATTCTCTATGTATCTCCGTCATCCGTTCCTTAAAATCCACCCCATCATCCTCTTGTGGTGATACACCCACATAAGCTCCTGGGGTTAATGACCAGCCTTTTTCTTCGATTGTTTTTAGATCAGCAATCTTGCAAAGACCTGGAATATCCTCATACGTGCCGTCTCCAAACTTGCAATAAAGCCAATGAGCTTCTTTTACGACTTCTGTAATTTCTTCTGCATATGATATTTTCTCATCCCATGAAGCCTGTATTTTTTTCTTTTCTTTCTTATCACACTCTTCAACCGCTTCCTTAGCCGACTCTCTAAGTGCTTTCACATATTGCTTTGTATTCTCCAATCCGTTTACAAACACATCATCTAATATAGTATTTAGCTTATCATTATCATCGTCTGTTTCTGAAATCATTTCCTTTAGAGCAGTCTTGTATTCTTCAAGCAATGCCTTATATTTATCTGTTTCGCCTCTGTAAAGCCAGACAATCGCGTTCATATTCTTAAGTTGCCACTCATTCCACTGATTCAGAGTACGATCAACTACGGTATAATAATTTCTTGCATCAATAAATAAGACTTTATCCCTTAATTCATCTGGCTTTCCCTTATCAAAAAACCACAGGGAACACGGCAGGCTCTTGGTATAAAAGAAATTATTTGCAACACTGATCATGACATCTACATGACCTGTTTTTATCAATTTCTCTCTGATATCTTTGTCGCTTCCCTGACTGTCTGTAGCAGAGGAAGCCATGACAAATCCTGCTCTTCCTGTTTCATTTAGATAGGCATAGAAGTAACAAATCCATAGATAATTTGCATTCCCGATTTCTTTATTTTTGTTTTCTTTTGGCACACCAAATGGAAGTCTTCCTGCACTAGCAGTTGACTCTGCTTTTACTTTATCAACATTGAATGGTGGATTTGCCATCACATAATTACATTTTCCTTCCAGATTATGTGCATCATGATAAAATGTATTTGCCTCATCCCCTGACTTAATAACACCTGTCAAACCGTGTACCGCCATATTCATAAGACAAAGTTTGGCATTGTATTCCACCTTTTCCTGTCCATAAAATGTCATACTGTTATTTGCCTGCAAGCCTGCTTCATTTACAAAATCACCCGTCTGAACAAACATTCCACCCGAACCACACGCTGGATCTAAGAGAACACCACCATCGGGTTCAAGAATATTTACAATCATTTTTACCAGTGACTTCGGTGTAAAAAACACGCCATCATCAGAAGCAATGTTCTTTGCAAATTTATTTAAAAAATATTCATAGATACGACCAATTACATCTCCACCGACTTCATCAAGTGCATTATTATTAAATATTCTGAGAAGCTCACCAAGCAACTCATCTGAAAAGTCCGTATAACTCTTTGGAAGAACTCCTGTGAGCTGTTCGCTCTGCTGCTCTACAAGTTCCATAGCATTATTTACTACCTCGCCTAGACTTGCCATTGTTTGACCTGACACATTTGTCAGATTCATAGAAGCAACATTTTCCGGCAGATTTACAAGCCAGCTATACTGAGCCATTTTCGGCAGATACAATGCACTCTTTGCAGTAAAATCACTTGGTTCTACAGGCATCCGACGACCATTCCTCACCGGTCTATCCTTTAATATTTCTTTTTCAACAAGCTTAAATCTGCTATATGCATATCTTAAAAACAACAAACCTAGCACAGGCATACAATACTGATTCGATGTCAGTTTTGATCCTGCTCTAAGCAAATCAGCAGACTCCCACAAATCTGCTTCTAATTTTTTGATACTTCTGTTATCCATTATTGTGTTTCCTCCAAACAATCTATTACCACAATTACATTATTTACCGGACTCAATCTGCACAATATCATCAAATCCACATTTTAATTCAACACATATCCTCGCCAGTATATCCAACGACACCTGCTGATCATTATTCATCTTCGTAAATGTGCTTGGTGCAATTTGCGTTCTTTTTCTTAATTCAGTTTTCGTCATATCCCTATCAATCAATAGTTTCCATAAGGGCTTATAAGATATTTTCACCTGATTTTCTGACATGTTCTTTCCTCCGATTTATCACGCCAAATAGTCCTTTTTTCTCAAAAATAATTATATCATCTATCTTTCATATTTACAATTAGAACTTTTGAGTTCTCGAAACTCAAAATATGCTTTATTTTTATCTCTTTCTCTTCAACAATGTAATCCAAAACTACCATAATAGTTCATGAAATAGACAGAGGAACTATCTCCCTCTGCCCTTATTCCACTGCTTCTCCTGTTCCATCTCATGCATCTCATTCCTGCTTACTGTCTCATCATATATTTTCTGATATTCCTCATACAGTTGATTCCCATCAAGTTTCACCCCCAATTTATCCAGTACACTCATAAATAGTTTCAAATTACCACTAGCATCACTTACATCGAACATAAAAGCATTTGCTTTCACAGAAGTTTTAAGGTACTTATATGGACCACAAGCCAAAAGTTCTCTTGCTACCTTTTCTGCCTTATCTGCCACAACATTCTTTTTAACAACATCTACTAAACGCTTTGATTCCTCATACAGCCTGTCAAAATCAGCTTCGTGACCAATTTGCTTAAAGAAGCTATTAAGTTTCTCATATACTGCTAGTATATCATCGTTTCCATTAACGCCTGCCATTCGTACCTTCTCCTCATCAGTACTGACATGATAATCTGCATACGAATAAAATGATTTATCTTTTACATTCGTGTCAGCCACTGCCTCTTCCATGTCCATTGCAGGCTCCGATTTACTGCGATACATATCCTCTGTATTATTTTCGTATGATTCTTTCAAATCAGCTCCACAATATTTCTGTACAGGCACATCAATAGTAGTTTCACCATCCCTCGCCTTTTCGACATACTCTAAGACATCAACACACACATCTTCCGAAGCATCCTTTTCCTGTTTTTTCTCCCGATGTATTGTATCTACAACAGAAACACCTACATCCGCTCTTTCCACTTCCACCGTATCAACCTCATCTGTTAGTCCCTTACAAGCCACCGCCTCATCCCTCTGAGGTATCACAATTTCTTCCTCATCAATAATTTCTCCCATCTCCGGCACATCGTGATACGCAGTATACAGATTTTCCTTTATCGCCATATCCACCAGACCAATCTGCTTTTTAGCCTCTTTCTTCTGCTGCTTCAGCAAATCCAGCTCTTTCTGCATATCCACATGCCATAACTGATAATTCCGATACTGTTCGTCAGTCTTAATTGCTCGCTTTTTACTGGAACTAAGCCTGTAAATCTCATGCTGCCTGTCATCAATCTCCTTCATTTTCTTTTCCTGTTCACTTCTATAATCCAGCAAATCAGAAAAGTCTCTGATATTGTTATCCACCAGCATCAAATACTCATCCTGCAACTGATGAAACTTTTTCAAATCCTCTGCGTACTTTACTGCATTGACTTTAAACCTGTTCTGCTCCACGATACGAAGTCGGTACATCTTAGCATAGTATTTCTTCTGAAATTCTGATAAATTTGTGCGTTTCAAATACCGAATATTCTTAGAATAAAAATGCGGATGCACCATCCAAGGCATATCCACGTAATATCTAATCTTATTCTCTGAAAACATTTCATCCATTTTTGCAAGGCTGTGATAATATCTGTACCCCGGAGCCTGCACCTCCATCCACACTCCTGACTTAAAAATATAGCCCAATCTTCTCATCAGATATTTGAAGTGTTCCACATCTCCGGCGGCATAAGCACACATCTGTGCGTCACGCAGGATAATTTCTTTCATTGACATTTCTTTTTCCCATTTATCCCTGCTGATGTTCTTTGGATTCTTACTATATTCTGCTGGAGTAATACCTAGCCCAAGCTCATTACAATACTTATTGGTAATCGGTTGCAAATGATTCTTCCAGTTTCCTTTAGGCGAATTATACTTCCTCCCGGTTGTTATACTCACACTGTTCCATATCAAATGACCATGCATGTGTTCCCTGTCTGTATGAACCGCAAATACAGCTTCATAATCATCCCCAAGTACATCCTTCGCAAAATGTTCCAATACATACATTGCCTGTTCTGCCGTAACTTTCTCCTCCGGAGAAAACGAAATAATCACATGATAGCCTTGTCTGTTACCTGTCTTGTGAAATATATTCTTTGTTTCTACCATTTGCTCAAATGCTGTATCCGGCAGGCAGTTGATACTGCCCACCAAAACACATTCTTCTGTCTTGTCTGGATTTTGGATATATTGCAAAGCATTTTCCAAATGCGATGCCGGATTTCTGCCTTTTGATTCCTTAATATTCAGGATCTTTGTAATCGCCATGTTTCCAGCACCTCCCCGAATAAGCTTTTGATTTCATCAAGGCTTCTCTGCAACTTATCGATATCGCTGAAGTACAGTTCTCCTTGTGTATTTCCAAGTCTAACCGCCTGATTGATATTATTTGCAATACCAGAAAAAATCCTTATAACTCTTGCCCTGTCCTCTGGGTATCGAAAGTCAACATTGCCACCTAAACGAATCAATTCCCTCACATATTCGCTTACAGTTTTTCCACTTTTTCCAACTGCTGCATCCAGAATATCCATATCCTTCTCCGACATTTTCACCGAAATCTTATAGTCTTTCCTATCAGACTTGTATCTTCTCTTTCCATCTGCCATAATCAAATCCCCTTTCGTGTCTTAAAAATATTGTCTTCATCCAATCTCTTTTTATCTGTCCCATTGCTCTTTCATCCTTTCAAAAAGTTTTGCTTATAGGTTTTGCAAGATGCGGAAAAGGTCGGACCTTTTCCCGAAAAATATATAAACGTCATCAGCGTTTACATCATTTTTCGTCTTGGCAGGAGCACCTGCACTCAATATAATTTACTGCTATCACACTTGATAGCAGGTATTATGATATAGATATCTTTCCGGCACTTTTTGATAGCACTACACCATTTCAGTTTTATTTGCTATCATAAGTGCCTGTTTTGATATCATTTCATCTGATTGTGATAGCAGTCATGCTATCACGAGAAAAAGCTGTCCAAATCCAGCATGTCATTTGCTTCAACATCTTTTTCCATGCCATTTTCATTCTCACAGGCTTCTTTCGTTACTCTTTCAGCCGCAAATATTACATTTGTTGTTGGTAAATCCGAAGCATGTGAAGCAGGCAAAGGATTTGAAGTTTGACCTGTTTGAATTCCAAGAAGGTACGATGCAATAATCTGAGGAAGCTTTTCATCAATAATTGTTTCAACCGTTCCAGCTATTCTTTCAATGAGCGGTTGTTCCCAATCTTTCCTGTCCTCTTCCGGACATTCTTCATTTAGTTCCATATCTCCAAGAAAAATTATTGCTGAAATTATGAAATCCTGTATGGAAGAATGTTTTTCAGCATTAATTTTCTGGAGAATGTCAAACGCCTTTCGATGCTCAGGATTATCAGAATAAAATCTGACGATTTTCTGTTCTTTCTTCTTCATTGTCTCACCTGCCCTCACTTCTCAGTTATCCGGCAATTCCAAGCTTCTTCTTTTTCAATGCTACATAACAGAAATACTCATAGCCCTTTGCATTTGCATTGATGTCAAAGTTGAATGTGATTCTGCTTCTGTCAAATGTGCTGAAATGTTCCAAAAGCTTTACGCCTCCGCCCAAGACATACATTTTCATTGTCTTTTCGTTGTATCCGAAATCAAATATTTTCGCAGTCAACTCCCTCACATATTCCTTCGCTGTTGCCTCCATCCAATATTCATATTCGGGATCAATATCTGCCATACGATTCATTAGAAATGTGTTGATGATTGAATCCGGCACATCTTCCTGAAACTTATCTAATAACGTCTGATGGATTTTTAAAGCACACTGACGTACTCCAAACAATTCCGTCCACATTTTATTCTCTACTGGTCTGCCATCTTGTAAGAACATTGCATTCATCGTTCCATTCCCAATGTCTACAATCATGTTCAAACCTTTAAATTCTGGCAAAATCTCTGCAACCGCAGCATAACATTGTGGCATAACACTACAACCTGCAATTTCCACTTCAAATATTCTGCCTTTATATACAAATCTAATTTCAGTATTTTGAAGCATATATGCCTGAAAGGACTCCTTTTGTGAATCCATCCATTTAAGCGGCACTCCCACTGCCAGATGAATTTTCTCACATCTAACATTCCTCAGGTACAGTTCCTTTGCAATTGCCGCAACAGTGAGGATGTAAAAATCATTATCCATCACTTTGTCTTTCGTATAATTTTTATGACCCTGATCCAGGACATAATATTTGCCACCATAATACAAATAATCAGTACTCATTACCGGCTCTGTATCTCTCTCCACAAATCCATTACTGAATACTGTATTAGCTGTTTTTATATTTCCATAACCATGATCCACAGCCAAAATCAAAGTTCCGTCAATTCTAAGCTCTCTCATATCACGCTTCCTCCAATCCTTTCTAATCCCTTTCTTTTAAAATAGATAAAATATGCTTCAATGGCATGAGCATCTCATCAAAATCAATGTCGCTCATATTTTCATCCTGCAAAAACTGCAATTCTTCCAGCATCGCTTCAAGATACATTTGCATTTTTCTTGCAACCTTCTTCCCCGCAACCACCCTCACTTCATGCTTTAATAAGCACTGTATAATATAATCCTGCTTGGAAAGACCACTTAACGCAACTTTCACATTAAGCTCCTGCGCTTCCTCCGGTGACATACGAAACGCCACCACTACATTTCTCCATCTGTTTTTTGCGTCTAATCTCTTTTCGCTCATTTGATTCATCTCCTACCCAGGGGATGCCACCACATCCCCTTGTTTTTATCCTGCAAGATACTTTTGTATATTAAGAATCTTATTATCGTTCTCGATTGATTCTTCCGACGTTACTTTATCTTCAATAACCTCATTTACCGCAACATCTTCCATAACTTCATCTTGCACACCATCTTCATAGCTTGCGTTGACCTCATCCAATTTATCTGCCATAGCCACCTGCTTTGACGGAAACAAATGCGAGTAGCGATACGTTATATCTATACTCTCATGACCAACTCTGTCAGCGATTGCCACAGCTGAAAATCCAAGATCGATCAAATGTGAAATGTGACTGTGACGAAGATCATGGATTCGAATCTTCTTTACTCCTGCAAGCTTTGAACCTCTCTCCATCTCGTGGTGGAGAAAACTTTTTGTCACCTGAAAGATTCTTTCTGTAGGTTCCTGATCATAAAGCATTGCAAAATAATCCTGCATCTCCTCCGACAAAAACTTAGGAAGTTTTATCGTTCGATTGCTTTTTGGAGTCTTGGGTGTTGTAATAAAATCCTGCCCCTGCAACCTCTGATACGATTTATTGATACGGACTGTATTCTTATCAAAATCAAAATCCTCCGTTGTAAGAGCTAGCAGCTCACCAAGTCTCATTCCAGTCCAATACAACATTTCAAATGCATAAAATGATATAGGCTTATCCACGATTGTATCAGAAAACTTTTTGTACTCCTCGGTAGTCCAGAAAAGCATTTCTTTATTTTCCTCTTTTCCCATATTTCCCGCCTGTCTCGCCGGGTTTGATTTTAGATTATAAAACCTGCAGGCATGGTTAAAAATCGCACTCAGCGTATTATGCATGGTTTTTCTGTAAGTCTGAGAATAACTCTCACCATTTTCATATCGAAATCCTACCATCTCGTTCTGCCACTTTCTCACATCTCCTGCTGTAATCTCATTCATCTTCAGATTTTTGAAGTACGGCAAGATTTTTGTCTCCACAATGTGTTCCTTGGTAAGCCAGGTATTGAGCTTAACCCGATTTTTCACATCTTCTGTATATAACTTCCAGAACTCTCCGAATGTCATATCCAGATTATTTTCCTGACGAATCTTATAATTACGCTCATAATCCAAGGCTTCCCTCTTTGTTGCAAATCCTCTTTTCTTTATTTGCTTATTTTCCCCAGTCCAGTCCTTGCAATAGAATTTGACGAACCAGGTACCAGTCTTACTATCCTTATATGCTGGCATACTCATCATCTCCTTTTCCTATTGCCGATAGGACATCTTAAGTCCCACCGGCTTTGTACTCTAATACTTTTTGTTGTTACACAGCTTCTGTCATTCCATAAAATCGCTCTTCAAAATACTTACGACTAATCTTGCCACGAATAACTGCATAGCCTTTTTCTTTCAGTTCGTTATTCAACTGTCGCATAATGTTATAAGCAGCCGATTTTGAAATTCCCAGTATCTGCATCACATCATCTACTTTTAAAAACTTCTCGTTCATGCACTGCACCTCCCTTCTTCTTGTGTTTAAATACAGAGATTTATGATGCTGTCACAATAACTGCTGCATAAATTCTGTATTATGTATTTCTTTGCAGGAATTGTAATCAGATTTTTCCGTCCAACTGTTCACATTCCTTAGCATTCAAAAATGCTGGCGTTCTCATATCGGTTCTGCCGGTGTTCCAACCTGCCTCATTACCTGAAAGATTACTTCAGATAATACCGCCCGCTCCTGCTCGAGGTATTCAGTCCACTTAGGGGAGTGTCTTCATTCGCTCGCTTCTTGAAAGGTCTTGGCAAATGTCTGTTAGTATTCCGATATCGCTCATTCTTTTTCAATACTGTATGGTATAGATAAATAGATTGTGATTATTCTATACCATATCGTATTGAATTGTCAAGAAGTTTTTCTAATGTTTTTGTATAGAAAAACTTCCCTTTTCATTTTTTTCGTGTTATACTCTCCTTAAAAGTCCATAACACATCTAAATGGAGGGAACTACACTATGACAATAGGTGAAAGAATAAAGAAAATACGGGTATTCCGCAAAATGACAATGGATGACCTGGGTGGTGCTCTCGGTTTTGAGGGAAAAAATATGTCTGTCCGTATCTCTCAATACGAAACCGGTGCCCGCATTCCCGGTGATGATATGATTCAAAAGCTTGCCGACGCATTGCACTGTAATTACAAAGCAATCTCTGACTACAGTTTAGGTGCTGCGGAAGATATTATCGAAACACTCTTCTGGCTCGAGGAAAGCGCCTCTTCTCTTCCTGCACGAGGGAAAGGGACAAGATTTCCTGAGTACACTGCACCAGGTAATCTGATTCACTTAACTGCAATGACACCTTCAAAGCCTTCTGAAACAGCAAACCCAACTTATAACGAAGATGATTATGACTGCGCAGGTGCACCCATTGCATTAACTTTTGAATATGGATTGGTAAATGACTTTTTGTCAGACTGGTGTGAAATGAAAACTAAATTAAATAATGGAGAGATTTCTCCAAATGAATACTTTGAGTGGAAAATCACATGGCCGCATGCGTAAATACTATTATTCATGCACAGCTCACTTTAGTACCATTATAGTACCAAACGGCAAAAAACAAGCTCGCAAATGCCCATTTTATAGGCTTTTGCGAGCTTTTGAAAATTATTCAAACTCAATCGTTCCAGGTGGTTTCCCCGTACAATCATAAAATACGCGATTAACCCCCTTCACCTCATTCACAATCCGGTTCGTTACCTTACTCAGCACTTCCCAAGGAATCTGTGCCGCCTCAGCCGTCATGAAGTCAGAAGTATTTACCGCCCGAAGTGCCACCGCATAGTCATAGGTTCTAAAATCCCCCATTACTCCAACAGAGCGCATATTCGTAAGCGCCGCAAAATACTGTCCCAGCTGCTTGTCCAGCCCGGCCTTTGCAATTTCCTCCCGGTAAATCGCATCCGCATCCTGCACAATTCTTACCTTTTCTTCCGTCACTTCTCCAATAATACGGATTCCAAGTCCCGGTCCCGGGAACGGCTGACGGAATACCAAATACTCCGGAATACCAAGCTCCAGTCCTGCCTTTCTTACCTCATCCTTGAAAAGCATACGAAGCGGTTCGATGATTTCCTTGAAATCAACTACGTCCGGAAGTCCTCCAACATTATGGTGAGACTTAATCACTGCAGATTTTCCAAGCCCGGACTCAATCACATCCGGATAAATCGTTCCCTGCACCAGATAATCCACAGCCCCTATTTTCTTCGCTTCCTCTTCAAACACACGGATAAACTCCGCACCAATAATCTTACGTTTTTCCTCCGGCTCTGTTACACCTTTCAGCTTTTCATAATAACGCTGCTGTGCATTGACACGGATAAAATTAAGCTCATAAGGTCCATTTGGTCCAAATACTGCCTCGACCTCATCTCCTTCGTTTTTACGAAGCAGACCATGGTCTACAAACACACAGGTCAACTGTTTTCCAATCGCCTTGGAAAGCAGAACTGCCGCAACGGAAGAATCCACACCACCGGACAGGGCACAAAGCACCTTACCGTTTCCGATTTTCTCCCGAAGGCTTGCAATGGTCGTTTCCACAAAGGAATCCATCTTCCAGTCACCGGTACATCCACACACCTTGTAAACGAAATTGCTGAGCATTTTCATTCCTTCTGCAGTATGCATTACTTCCGGATGGAACTGAGTCGCATATAATTTTTTCTCCGGACATGCCATGCTTGCCACTGGGCAGACTGGCGTATGAGCTGTCACCTTGAATCCTTCCGGTGCCTTCGCGATATAATCCGTATGGCTCATCCAGCAGACCGTTTTTTCAGATACGCCTTCAAAAATCACGTCGCTGTTATCTATCTCCACTTCCGTATGACCATACTCGCTGACGGGAGCTGTCTCCACTGTTCCTCCCAGAGTATGTGCCATCAACTGAGAACCGTAGCAGATTCCAAAAATCGGAATCCCCAGTTCAAAAATTTCCTTCTGATAATGAGGGGATGTTTCATCATAAACACTGTTTGGTCCGCCGGTGAAAATAATTCCCTTCGGATTCATTGCTTTGATTTCATCCAGACTCATCGTATAAGGTTTTACTTCACAATATACGTTGCATTCCCGCACACGGCGCGCAATCAACTGATTGTACTGTCCGCCGAAGTCAAGAACGATTACCGTTTCTTTATTCAAGGTTTTGTCCTCCTGACTATTTCATAAGCTTTATATCTTTTACCTATTATATAGGAGGAATCTCTCATTTACAAGGGGCAATCTCGCAAATTCGAATTTTTCATTTTTCTTAACTCCAAGCTAAACTTAAAGTTATTCGATTAATAACCCTAAATCATATGCTTCCTTTAGCGCAATGTTTCCCTCAATATCGCCTTTATCCTTAACCCCTCTTACAAGCACCATCCCTATATTTTCTAAATGGAAAAAATCAAGTACAAGCTGATATTGCATTTTTATTGCATCAAATAAATTCGGCAGTGTAGCAGCACCTACTAACAGCAAAGCAAGCTTCTTTATTTGAAATTCATTTCTCATCGGAGTATGTAACCTATCAATGATTGCTTTTAGTTCTGCACTGATACCATAAAAATATACCGGGGACGCTATGACTACAATATCAGCTGTTTTTAACTTATGATATATCACATCCATGTCATCCTTTTGAAAACATGTGTTACCTTCTCTTGTAAAACAGGAATTACAGCCAATACAGGGATTTATGTTATAATCAGCAACAGAAATTACTTCAACGCTGTTTTTCTTACTTGCACCTTTTACAAATGCCTGTGCAAGCAAATCAGTATTTCCGCCTTTTCTCATACTGCCCACCAGGACTATAATTTTACTCATAAACGATTATCCTCCAAATTCAGATTCTAATTTTTTCACAAACAACTACAAGCAGGTTAGCTATGCCACCGTTACAATCTGGTCTTACGTTCTTCATAATCTTTTCTCCCTATCTGTAATTCCAAGACATTCCATGTCTCACCGCAAATATTACATTTCTCTTCTTCCTCCATCTCTATCTCTCGGAAGCCCACCGTCTTGTAACAGTAGTATGCTGGCATATTATTATCAAAAACGCCCAGTGTAACCTTTTCAGCCTTCAGGATTTCAAAGGCATATTTCAGCGCCAGTTCCAGCATTTCTTTTCCATATCCCATACCTCTTTTGGAATCATCTACAATTACAAATCCAAAGCGCAGAACTTCCTTCTTTTCATCTGTAAATCTCATAATAAGATGTCCAACCACTCCACTGTCATCAAATGCTGTCATTGGATAAAAATTATCCATATCTATACAATCTCCATTACAGTCCATATACTTCTTGTTCATATCAGCATCTGTAATCGGAAAGGACTCCCATCTGTCAGCACTCCATTTTCGAAAACTGACCTCATCCTTGCACCAGGTAACAACGTTTTTTGCATCACAATTTTTGTATGGTCTCAGTCTGAGCCTGTTCCTTCCTGCCCTTTTTTCCTTTTCTTTGAAGCTTTCATTTTTTTCCATACCTGTGTCCTCCATTAAAAATAATAAATTTCACATCCAGACAAAAGAAAACGCCCTAAGCTGATTAAAGCCTAGGGCGAACAATTGTCCGTGGTACCACCTAAATTCAGAAATATCATTTCTGCTCTCATACGATACGGGATAATCCATATATTTATCCGATATCGTTTCCCTGATAACGGTGGGAAAGTCCGTTGGAGCCTACTAAGATTGTCTGTTCGGTCCAAAGCTCAAAGGCTACCTTCCTTACTTCCTTCACGAGAATTTTCACCAGCCATTCTCTCTCTGCCATCCGAAAAGTAAGTACTCCTCCTCGTCAATGCTTTTGCCTAAATGTTATGTATATATTAACACATCATTCTGTTTTGTCAACCCGAAAATATTACTCCAATATGCGAAACAATTTTCTGGAATAAGCTGCGATTATGCCGCAAATCACCATTGCTCCCCAAAACAACCACGCCACATATGACCCCAGTTCTTCAAACAAAATGCCATACATCGCCTGCCCCAGCGGCTGCGCTATCATACAGATACACATGGCAAGAGACATGATTTTTCCTACCAGATGGGATGGCGTTACCATTTGTACATACGCCATCATTTGAATGGAAAACATAGAAGATGCCACCATCATGAAAAAACAACTGATAACGATTACGGCATATGCTGCCATAGCCGGTACGGAAAGCCATAATACTGCTCCCATTGGCAATAGTGCAAGGGAACAAATTACTAACAGCCAATGGGCATTTCTGATTGTCATTTTCTTTCCAAGCATCCCTGCCAGCATTCCTCCTGCCAGACCTCCTGCCGCCAGAGCTCCCTCAGCATACCCATAGAAACGATTTCCTGTCATTTCACTAAATCCAAGCATCTGAGTTACCACAGTAGGAAGCCCAATAATGATTAAGGACGAAAGAAATAAGTTAATCCCTGCAATTAAAAGTGCCGCTTTTCCGATAATGGGCTTTTCTGTTTTTACAAATAAAAGGCTCTCTTTCATATCCTGCACAGCAATGGCAAATATGGATGCTTCTGCCTTTTGTTTTTCAAAGGGAATATGAATAAAAATTTCCATGGTAGCAGAGCATACAAAGCACACAATACCAATCACAAGAATCGGCTTAATTCCTGCAAATGCAAATACAGCTCCTCCAATGACAGGACCAATCAGACCAGCCAGGGAACTCACCAGGTTAATCACCGCATTTGCCGGCATCAGATTTTCTTCTGCAATCAATGCTGGAATACTTGCCTGCACTGCCGGCTGATAGGTTCCCTGAATTCCATACAGCAAAATCAATACGACTAATAACAACGCAACCAGGTTTACTTTTCCAAGTAAAATGGTTAATACAAAAATCAGAACTGCCGTAAAATAATCCAGAATCACCATAATATTGCGTTTGTTAATTCTATCCGCCAGAATTCCACCGATAGGTGACAATAAAATCATGGGCAGAAAGGAGCAGGCAGATACCACGCCAAACAATGCTGAGGATTTGGTTTCGTTTAGCAGATACAATGGCAGGGCAAAACGCAGGATTGCATTGCCAAATAAGGAAATAATCTGACCGATTACTACCATAATAAAATCTTTGGAAAACATGTTCTTTGAATTCATACATCTCTCTCCTTTTCATTTGCTTTTATGTATATTTTATAATACCAACCGTCGGTATGTATATTCTTAAAAATAATACTACCCACAAAAGGTAGAATTATTTTTTATATTACAGGCAATATAAAGCTATCTTATCATGTATTTCGCTTCCCTCATTTATTCACCTGGTTTCTTCACCAGCTCACAGAACCGCTCTAACCGCTGTTCTAGTTCCTTGTCCATAACCGGAACGCCTATCGCTTCTGTAAAGTGCTTAAAAAATGCTATCTTTGACATAATCTCTTCTCTTGTCATGGAGTACACCAGCGGATTCATCCAGATATTACTCATCAAAATCAGCATTTCACCAAGCTCCTTGGGATAATCAGTCTGAATGGAACCATCCTTTATGCCCTGGCATATCACAGGTTCTATATAGTTTGGAACAACGTCCTCCATCATGCTGACCATCTGCATGGCAAGCAGCCTTGGGTTTTGAATCAGGTTCGGAGCTGCTGCAAACATCTCTAAGCTATCCGAATCCATAAGGGACGATGCGAACATTTTCTTCAGTTTTTCCAAACCTGTTAAGCTCTTATCTTCCCGTATGGCTGACATCTGATACTCGGTCACTTCTCCAATCCTGTCAAAGATTGCCACCAGAATACTCTCTTTTGACTTGAAATGATGGTAAATGGCTCCCTTACTGAGCCCTCCCAGATGGTCTATAATATCCTGAATGGATGTTTCATCATAGCCCTTTTCGATAAAGAGCTTTGCAGAAACATCCAGTATCAGATTTACGGTTTCTTCCGGATACTTATTTCTTGCCATTGGCTCACCTCACGTATACATACTAACGGTATGTATATAATAACCCTGAATTCATTTCCTGTCAAGAAACACTTTTTTCATTTCTCATTCCCCTAAAAACAAGCCTACTTCACATCCTGCTTACTATTCCGATACTGCACCGGAGTCATCCCATATTTTTTCTTAAACAGACGGTTAAAATGCTCCACATTCTGATATCCTACGCTATCGGCAATGTTTTCCACCGTCATGCTGGTATTTTTCAAAAGGGTACGCGCTTTTTTCATACGCACGGACTTTACAATTTCTCCAAAGGTCTTGCCGGACTTTTCTTTAATGTATTTAGACAGATACGGTTTTGACAAATGCATCTGCTCTGTCAGTTCTTCTAAGGTCACGGTCAGATAATTTTCCTGAATATAATTCATAATTTCATTCAAACGCTCATCCCGGCACTGGTCTAACTGCTTTACTGAATCCAGCTTATTCACAGCCACACAAAGAGCTGCAATCGAAGATTTGATAATATCCTCATCAATACCAACGCCCCAGTGCATCGTTCCATTGCAGCAGATTCCCACATAGGTCACTGCCTTTGCAGAAGAACCGGTAGACATGGAGTGTTCTTCGTACACGGACAGTTCGTAGCTTACATTAAAATACTGCTTTAACGCATTACTTACTGCATCCAGACGTCCATTTCCGTTTCCTGCTACGGTACGCACCTGTCCGCCATGAGAAATAGTAGCTTCCGCCATGATTCCGTCAATCTGCTTGAAGTGGCACTCTGCAATCTGAAAATGGGGCATATCACTTACATAATGCTCCTCGAAAATCTGGTAAACCAACTGCGGAGACAATTCCATATGACGCCTGTCAGAAACACCTTTTACGGTATAGCCCACTTCTTCACGCATTTTATCCGGAATCGTCATTCCATAATTCTGTTTCAGTATGTAAGCCACACCGCCCTTTCCGGACTGGCTGTTGATGCGGATGACATCGGAGTCATAGGTACGCCCTACATCCTTCGGGTCGATTGGAAGATACGGTACCGTCCATTTGCCGTCAGGATTCTTCTCTCTGCACGCCATTCCCTTTGCAATCGCATCCTGATGGGAACCGGAAAATGCAGTAAAGACCAGCTCTCCTGCATATGGCTGACGGGGAGAAACCTGCATTCTGGTACATCTTTCATACACTTCCACGATTTTTGACATATCACTAAAGTCAAGCTTTGGGTCTACTCCGTGGGAAAACATATTCATGGCAAGTGTTACAATGTCCACGTTTCCGGTACGCTCTCCATTACCAAATAAAGTTCCCTCAATACGGTCTGCACCTGCCAGAATACCAAATTCCGCATCACAGATTCCCACGCCACGGTCGTTGTGTGGATGAAGAGAAAGCACTACATTTTCACGATACTTCATGTTCTTACTCATATATTCTACCTGACCTGCAAAAACATGCGGCATCGCGTTTTCTACGGTAGTCGGAAGATTAATAATCGCCTTTTTCTCCGGTGTGGGCTGCCATACATCAAGCACTGCATTGCAGACCTCCAAAGCATAGTCCACTTCGGTTCCGGAAAAGCTTTCCGGGCTGTATTCAAAGGTAAAGTTTCCTTCTGTTTCGTCTGCTAATTTTTTCAAAAGAACGGCACCATCAACGGCAATTTTCTTAATTTCTTCCTTGCTCTTTTTAAACACCTGCTCCCGCTGTGCTAAGGAAGTGGAGTTATAAAGATGAACCACTGCATGAGGAGCGCCCTCAACGGCTTCAAAGGTCTTACGGATAATGTGCTCTCTTGCCTGCGTCAGCACCTGTACGGTAACGTCATCCGGAATCATGTTTCGCTCAATCAACGCACGCATGAAGTTATACTCTGTGTCGGATGCTGCCGGAAATCCTACTTCAATTTCCTTAAATCCAACGTCTACCAGAAGCTGGAAGAACTCCAGTTTTTCCTCTAAGCTCATTGGTTCAATCAATGCCTGGTTTCCGTCACGTAAATCCACGCTGCACCAGATTGGCGCTTCTGTAATGTATTCTTTTTTCACCCAGTCATAGGTTACTTCCGGCGGCATAAAATATTGTCTTTCGTATTTTTCGTAATTTTTCATTTTAAATCCTCCAAGTTGAAATTTTCCATCCATAAAAAAATCTTCCGTTCCTACTATCCCAAACGGACAATAGAGACGAAAGATGTTAAAATCCTGCGCGGTACCACTCTACTTCATGTTCTACATGCACTCATCAGCACTTTCATGCTTATCTCTGTAACGGGAGAACCCGTCTCAGCCTACTATATCCTTCAGCCGGAGGCTCCAAGGCCAGTTCACTGTATTGTCCCTGCCATCTTCCACCACCGACAGCTCTCTGTAAGTTCCGCTACAGCTACTATTCCTTTTCTTCGCTTTTCATGGGTTTTATGATAACATACATCTTTCGTACTGTATAGTGATAATTTTAATCAGTTTTCTTGATGTATATTATCATATTTTACAAGCATTGTCAATTTACGAATTCATTTCGCACCTTGCTAAATTCTTCCATTCGAATGCAGATATTTCTCTCTTGTAGCAAGTCCTCCACGAATATGACGCTCCTGTTTATTGACGTCTAGTACCTTCCGCGCTTCTTTTGCAAGGGTTGGATTAATCTGAACAAGACGCTCTGTTACGTCTTTGTGAACTGTACTTTTACTGATTCCAAACTTCTTTGCTGTCTGGCGTACTGTTGCATTTTCCTCAATTATATAATTAGCGATATTGATAGCTCGCTCTTCTATGTATCCTTTCAAAAGAATCCCTCATACATTGTTTTTTTATAATGTATGAGGGAGCCGGAAGGGTTATGACTGAATTCTACCCTTAGCCCCACAGCTTATTGCACCTGTGGGACATGCCTTTTTACATCTGCCGCATCGGATACATTCCAAATCATTTGCATTTTCCACCGGATTTACCTGCATCTGACAGGCTGCTGCACATTTTCCGCAATGTACGCATTTTTCTTTATCCACCTGATACCGGAAGATAGACACCGGATTAAAGACAGAATAAAATGCACCCAGAGGACAAATATATTTACAGAATGGGCGGTAAATCAAAATGGAAAGCAGAATCGTAATGATAAGGATTACATTTTTCCAGACATACAGCCATCCGACTGTGCTACGCAAGGTCTTATTCAATAAAACCAATGGGATTCCGCCTTCCAGAGTGCCTGCCGGACAAATCAGTTTACAGAAATATGGCGCTCCCTGTCCCATGATATCTACCACCACCAGGGGAAGAAGAATGACAAATACAAGAAAAATGACATATTTCAGTTTTCTTAGTAGCTTGTCGCCATAAAAAGTACGGATTTTTTTCGGAAAAGGAATTTTATGCAGCAAATCCTGTATCAGACCAAAGGGACATAAAAACCCGCATACGACTCTTCCGATGATTGCACCGATAAAAATTAAAAATCCAATTACATAATAGGCAAATTTAAAATTCCAGCTTCCCACAACTGCCTGAATCGCTCCAATGGGACAGGCTCCCACTGCCCCCGGACAGGAATAACAGTTTAACCCGGGAACACAGACCTTTTTAAGATTACCTCTATAAATTTTCCCACTAAAAAAACCTGCAAGATGACTATTGGTCAACAGTGCCCAGAGCGCCTGGATTCCATGTCTGGGCCATTCATTTATTTTTATCTTCTGTTTATCCAATTCCGATACACTCCAAACATATGTTAATTGCTTTTGTAAGTACAACTCCCACTTCGCCTCTGAAAATACCATAGCACATCATAAGAATTCCAATCCCGGCGGCAATAGAGCCGCTCCACCGGGAATGTATCAATTTTGCCATTAATTTTCCCCTTTCAAATTTGCAAGTTCTTCTTCCACAACGCTTCTCCAGTCATCCAGACCACGGCTGCCTACATAGGTCTCTCCAACAATCGTTCCGTTTTTATCTACAAAAAAAGTCTCCGGGAAACTATCAAGTTGTTCTATACGTCCGTTCAGATATCCGGAATCCGGTATGAGCAGTGGATAGGTAATATTGGCACTGTCTTTCAACATCTTTGCTTTTTCCAATGCTTCTTCATATATACTTCCATCTTCGTCTACCGTATCCATAACGATTCCTACCACCTTCACACCCTTGTCAGCCATTTCTTCCGAAAGCTTTTGCAGTTCAGGCAGTTCTTCTACACAAGGCGTACACCACGTTGTAAATACATTGACCATTGTCAATTCAGCGTCTTCAAATATTTTTTCTGTGTAAGCATTTCCCTCAACATCCTTCGTTTCAAATGCTCCTACCGATTCCTGTTTGGATTGTGCTGTATCCGAAGATGGAGCCTTGCTTTGGGTTGCATCTTCCTCTTTTTGTGTTTCTCCTGATTCGGTTTGTGTCCCATTGCTCTTGCTGGCGCTTTTTTGTGCGGCGCACCCTCCCAATACGGAAATCCCCAGTATTCCTGCTGTCATAATTGCTATCCATTTTTGATTTCTGATTTTCATGTCGAATTCGACTCCTTTCTTATTGCTCCTGCTCATTCTAACATTGACACTATAAAATCCCTGTTAAGAAAAATAAAAAAAATAAAATTTTATTTTACAAAGATTTTATACCACGGATGATATGATATAATGAGCCCAAGAGAGTCAACGTGTCTGCACGATTGATGAACGGCGAATGGGATTGTGATAAAATCACAATATACTATAAAAATAAGGAGGATTTTGTATGCACATTTTGATAATAGAAGATGAAACGGAGCTTTGCAACTCAATCGCAGATGGTCTGCGCATGGACGGATATGAAACAGATATGTGTTTCGATGGAACTCTGGCGCTGGAATTATGTATGACAGAGGTTTATGACTTGATTCTTTTAGATTTGAATCTGCCCGGAATAGACGGTTTCGAAATCCTAAAACAGTTTCGAACTATGAATACTTCTACACCGGTCTTGATTTTATCTGCCAGAGGACAGATTCAGGATAAGGTAGAAGGGCTGGACCTTGGCGCAAACGATTATCTTACCAAACCCTTTCATTTTGAAGAACTGGAAGCACGCATCCGCAGTCTGACCCGCCGCAGTTTTATCCAAAGAGAAGTCTGCCTGACCTGTGGGGCAATTTCTTTTGATACAAAATCCAGAACCGCCTTTGTAAACAACTGCCCTTTGACACTGACTCGAAAGGAAAGCAGTCTTTTGGAATATTTTCTTCTTCATCCAGACCGGGTCATTAGTCAGGAAGAAATGATAGAACACATCTGGGACGGCAGTGTAAACAGCTTCAGCAACTCTATCCGGGTGCATATTTCTTCCCTCAGGAAGAAACTGCGTGCTGCCCTTGGATACGACCCGATACACAATCAGATTGGACAGGGATATATACTTAAGGAGGAATTGAAATGAAAAAATTATCCATACAATGGAGGTTGACACTTGCCATCGCTGCTCTTGTGACTGTCACCTGTATTTTACTGAATCTCCTCATCAGCCACTCCGCTGTCACCGGCATTGATACCTTAGAGGATTATACCATTCAGCTTAATCCGCCGACGGATGAACTCTTAAGTGTTCGTATCGATCCCAATCAGTTCCTTCCGGAATTGACTGCGCAAATTCAAAAAACCAAAACACTTTTTTACGTACAAAGTGCTGTTTCTACTATCGTTATTATACTTATAAGCAGCTTTATTACTTATTTTCTTGCAGGGCGTACCTTATCCCCTTTAAAGAAACTCAGCGCCCAGATAAAAAAAGTGCAGGCTCAAAATCTGTCCGTTCCCCTGGAGATTCCAAAGGCTAATGATGAAATTTCCCTGCTTACCTGTTCTTTTAATGAGATGCTTGCACGTCTGGATGAATCCTTTACTGTTCAGCGGCAGTTTTCTGCCAATGCCGCCCACGAGCTTCGCACTCCCCTTGCGGTCATCCAGACCCAGCTTGACGTTTTTGAAAAAAAAGACACATACGAAATAGATGCGTACAAGAAAACGTTCTCCATGATTCAGGAACAGACCAATCGTCTTTCCCATTTGGTGGAAATACTTTTAGATATGACCAATCTTCAGACCGTGCAAAGGACTGATACCGTCTCGCTTTTTGAACTGACAGAAGAAGTTTTCTGCGATTTGGACCAGATTGCCGCGCAAAAGCAAGTGCAGCTTATCCAACAGGACGGAGATTGTATTATCACCGGCAGCTACATTTTGCTTTACCGCGCTGTCTACAACCTGGTTGAGAATGCCATTAAATATAACCATCCTTCCGGTTCTGTGACGGTACAAATCCGCAAGGAACAGGACACCGCTATCCTTATGGTCTCTGACACCGGTATCGGTATTCCTCCTGAAAACTTCGAAAAAATCTTTGACCCCTTTTTCCGTGTGGATAAATCCCGAAGCCGTGCCATGGGCGGTTCCGGTCTCGGACTTGCTCTTGTCAAGGCTATCTCACAACAGCATGGCGGCAGGGTACAGGTTACAGACAGTAGTCCGTCTGGTACTACAATCACGTTTTCGCTTCCTGCAAATACGGACAAATAGGGCATATTATTTTTCCATAGATAACTCCTACCCACCATGTAGTTTGCTATTTACAGCTTTATCTTGGCAAACGCCTCTGCAAATGCGTTATTTACCGGCTCTTTTGCTTCCTTCTTCATCTTATTCATATATTTATTAACGTCCTTTTTGGATACTCCGCCACCGCTTTCCTGCTTCCTTTTTTCAAAGGCAGAGAGCTTTTCCCGGTAGCCGCACATGCAGGTAAAACGCTTATTTTCTCCTTCGCCCACAAGCTCCAGCTTTTTATGGCACTGAGGACAGCGGGCGTTGGTTACTCTGGACAAGGTCTTGCGGTAACCGCATTCCCTGTCCTGACACACCAGCATACGGCCATTTTTGTGATTGACCTCCAACATGAGCTTGCCACATTCCGGGCACTTCTTGTTGGTCAGGTTATCGTGACGATAAGTCTTAGAGGAGGCGGTAATATCCTTTACAATGTCCACCGTATAGTTTCTGATTTCTGCCTCAAAATCCTTTTTCTTCGCTTTTCCCTTTGCAATGTCAGAAAGCTCCTGCTCCCATCTGGCAGTAAGCTCGGGAGAGGTCAATCCTTCCGGCGCCAGCTCTAACACCTGTTTTCCTTTGGACGTCAGATGAATATACTGTTCCCGCTTTTCTATCATAAAGCTGTTAAAAAGCTTCTCGATAATATCCGCCCGGGTGGCAACGGTTCCAAGTCCTCCGGTTTCCCCTAATGTCTTTTTTAGTTCCTTATCATTGCTTTCCATATATGCAACAGGATTTTCCATTGCCGCAAGCAACGTTGCTTCTGTAAAAGGTACTGGTGGCTTCGTTTTTCCAGTGGTTATTTTTCCATCTGTGAAAAGAATCTGCTGACCTACTGTGAATTCCGGCATATTTTCAGTAAAGCGTTCTTCTTCGTTTTCTTCCATCGCTCCGGAACTATTCCCTGTCATCTTAACTTCCTGCCAGCCCGGCTGCTCCATGATTTTCCCTTTTACCGTAAAATGCTCTCCTGCACAAACTGCGGTTACTTCGGTCTGCTGATAGATGCAGGGCGGAAGCAGCACGGAAAGGAAACGTGATACCACAAGCTCATATATTTTTCGTTCTCCATATTCCAGTTCACTCATATTGATTCCCTGTTCGGTAGGAATAATTGCGTGATGGTCTGATACTTTACTGTCATTGACAAAGGATTTGTTTCCGGTCAACGGAGCCTTCAACAGCTGACGGCACACCTGAGTATATGCTCCGCCCTGACATGCCTTTATGCGTTCCTTTAGGGTATCTACAATATCTGCTGTCAGATATCTGGAATCCGTTCTTGGATAAGTTACTACTTTATAATGCTCGTAAAGCCGCTGCATATAGTCAAGCGTCTGCTTTGCGGAAAATCCATACATACGGTTTGCATCCTGCTGCAAAGCGGTCAAATCGTAAAGCTGCGGGGCATAGGACTTTTGCTGCTTCTTTTTCACTTCTTCTATCGTTGCTTTTTCATCTCGGGTCTTTTCTAATCCCCCTTCGATTTCCTCTTTTGAAAAGGTACTGGTGCTGTTGTTCTTTTTGGATTTCCAGTTCCAGGTAACCTTGCCGCCCTGTACTTTCAGTCCATAATACTCTTTTGACTGAAACGCTTTTATCTGGCTTTCCCGCTTTGCAATCATAGCAAGGGTTGGCGTCTGAACTCTTCCGCAGGACAACTGCGCATTATGTTTGACCGTCAAGGCTCTTGTAGCGTTTAAGCCCACCAGCCAGTCCGCTTCTGCTCTTGCCACTGCGGCTTCGTATAGCTTTTGGTAGTCTCTGGCATCTTTCAGGTGCGCGAAGCCCTCACGGATTGCTTTGTCTGTGACGGAAGAAATCCACAACCGTTTCATGGGCTTTTTCACGCCCGCCTTTTGAATAATCCAGCGGGCAACCAACTCACCCTCCCGCCCTGCATCTGTCGCTATGATGATTTTGCCAATATCTTTGCGGTACATCTGGGTCTTTACGGTCTGATACTGACGACCTGTTTTCTTAATAATCTGGATTTCCAGTTTTTCCGGAAGCATTGGCAGTGTCTCTAGCTTCCATTCTTTCCACTGGTCTCCGTAGCTTTCCGGGTCTGCCAGTTCAATCAGATGTCCCAATGCCCAGGTGACTACATAATCCTTTCCCTCTAAAAATCCATTTCCACCTTGTTTACATCCAAGGACTCTTGCTATATCACGCCCTACACTGGGCTTTTCTGCGATTACTAACGATTTCATGTTGTTTCCTCTTTCTTTTTACTGTTGCAGCCTTAGGACGTGTGAAAGCACACACTCTGTATCCTTTCACACTAAGTGCTCCTATTATATCATAATTTTATACGGTGGGATATGCTTATCTTTTTTGTTCTTCTTTTTCCTCTGTCCTCATAAGATATGATGATATAACCCACGGAGCTATCTCATGAAATTATCCAAAATACAACAGCTTATTGTTATTGAAATATTTATTTTAGTGCTTCTTCTGGAAGCATATATAGAAAGAAATTCCGATTCCCAGTCTGATATTTTATCCACCTCCTCCCATGAGGTCTATCGTCTGGTTTCCGAAGAAACGGATTCCTCCTCTGATTCGAATGATTCTGGCGAAATGGATTCAACTTCTGAACCTTCAGAATCATCTGACGCTACGGAAAAGGATTTTATCAAATGGGTGGACTTTAATGTCACCAAGGAGGCAATGCAGGACGCCTATGATTATGATGTAAAGACTTACGGTCAGGAGATTCATCTGGACTGGATTTCTCTCCTTGCCTATGAGGCATGTAAAAATGGTGGAGATTTCAGTCACTACAAAACAGGGGATATATCCGAAACGGCTGAAAAGTTGATTGGAAAGGAAACGACCTTAGAAGCCCTCACAAAGGATATGAACTATTATGATTATTATTATGAAGCTTATGATGCAGTTCTTGGGGGATTGGTGGGGGAATATGAAATTGAGGTTTCTTCAGATTCAAATTCCTCGACTGACGCTGTGGAAAAGGAATCTTCTAAGGAAGCCTCTGACTCTGAAACGAGCTCTACCTCTACAACTTTTGAAAAAAGATATGGATTAAAGGGATTTCTTCCTCTGGCAAAGGATTTCCCCTATTCCGATTATGATGATTTTGGTGTTTCCCGCACCTACGGCTATAAAAGACAGCATCTCGGTCATGACATGATGGGGCAAATCGGAACCCCCGTGATTGCTGTGGAATCCGGTTATGTAGAAGCCATTGGCTGGAATCAGTACGGCGGCTGGCGCCTTGGCATCCGCAGCTTTGACGGAAAACGGTATTATTATTACGCCCATCTGCGCCAGAACTTCCCTTATAACAAGGAATTAGAAGAAGGAAGCGTTGTGACCGCCGGTGATGTTATCGGTTATCTGGGACATACCGGTTACAGTACCACAGAGAACGTAAATAATATTGATACTCCGCATCTGCATTTCGGACTTCAGATTATTTTTGATGAATCCCAAAAAGAGGGCAACAACGAAATCTGGGTCAGCTGCTATGAGCTTACCCGCTTCCTGTATCAGAACCGAAGTGAAACAGTGAAAAACGAGGAAACAAAGGAATGGTCCCGAGTGGTGGATATGAAGGATCCTGCGGTGGAGGAGTGGGAGAAAGAGAAAAAGTAATGGCTTTTCGCTGCCAGCATCAGAGCCCCCATTCCTGTTGCAGCGTAGGTCCCTGCTTCTATGATTCTATCTATGGTTTCTTTTGGGAGCATGTCTGGTTTCCGTTTTACCGCACCTCTGTCCCAAAGGGCATCAGTGCCAGCTTCGCCAGCTTGAACTGCTGCAAGCCAAATGGAATTCCCACAATAGTAATGCAGAGCACCACACCAAACGCCAAATGTTCCAGTGCTAATAGTAATCCTGATACAAGCAGCCAGATAATATTTAATATAAAAGAACCAGCTCCTCCACCGTACCGCACTTCTTTTCCAAATGGAAAAAACGTTAAGCCTGCAATTTTAAAGCACTGCACACCAACCGGAATTCCAATAATTGTAATACACCACAGACATCCCGCAAGACACCAGCTTAATCCACTGATTGCGCCGCCAAACAGGAACCATAACAAATTTCCTAAACATCCCATATCTATTTTCCTTTATCCTTTTCTTTTACCCTTTTCTCGTATAACGGCACTCCGGATAGTTCCCACATCCCCAGAACTCTCCATATCTGCCTTTTCTCTTCACCAGCATACCACCACACTCCGGGCAAGAACTTTCCAATACTGCCCATAACTGTTCTGCTGACATTTCCTGTTCCTGCCCTTTAACACGCTCTGGAATTGGCATCACCAAATTTTTCTGTACCTGCTTTCCTTTTACTGCTGTCTTTTGCGCCCGCGTTTTTCCCTGCTCCTGCATTTGTGCCACCAGCAATGGTCCCATCTTCTCGTAGCACTTCTGATTCATGATGCAGTCGTTCAACGCCCGGTGCGCACCCTCGGTACTGATTCCAAAATACTCCGAAATATCACCCAGCTTATGGTGCTTCAACTGCGGCAGGCAGTTTTTCGCCATATATAGCGTATCTATGTAATCATTATAGATGCCCTCTCCAAACACCTCCATAGCAGCATCATAAATGAAGTTCGTATCAAAGCTGTGAATGTTGTGTCCCACCAGAATTCCGGTTTCCACAAAATCTACAAAACCTTCCAGGGCTTCTTCTATTCCGGGCGCATCACTTACCATATCGTTGGTAATGTTGTTGACTCGTGTTGCAGATGCTGGAATACGAATCGATGGTTTTACCAGTGTGGAATAGGTATCAATAATCTCACTATTTTCCACTTTTACCGCTGATATTTCTATAATTTCGTCTAATCCTGGGCGAAATCCCGTCGTCTCTAAATCAAATACAATATAATCATTCACGTATTCGTTCCGTCTTCTTCCCTTGTTTCTTACAACTGCCATAATTTCTAATGGTTCCTTTCCACTTATATTTCCTCCCTAGCCTCGATTATTAGACCGATAAATGGGAATTTGTCTATCTCATTAAGTACAAATTATATTCATATTTATCGCCCTGGTATTCCTCTTGTTTTCTAAGCAATATTTCATTAAAGCCCAGCGATTGATAGATATGTATTGCTCTCAAATTATCGTCTTCCACTCCGACAGTAAACTCTTGATATCCGTTTTCTTTTAATATAGATATAACCTTTTTTATTAGATATTGCCCATAACCCTTTCCCTGAAAATCTTTATGAACTCTGAATGCAAACAAATATGCTCGTCTGCCTCGTACTGCAAAATTTTCATCGTCACTCTGATACATTACATGAAGTTCTCCTATCAAAACAGATTTATCATATAAAACAAAAATATCAATAATACCATTTTGCATATCATGAGTGCATTCGGATATCATTTCTTGAACATTATCATAATCAAATAATTTAGTCAAAGTATATAAATCTTGTACTGCCAGTTTATTTACTATCATTTTATCCACCCTTACAAATTCAAATTTATTTTTCTTTAACTTCTTTTCATAAATACTGATTTGTTCAGTTCTAAAAATTTGAATTGTTATTTCCGATTCGGTTTTCTTTTAATAGCCAACAATTTAATATAATCATCAAATTCAGCAGTATCAGTCGGTTCAAACATTACCCATTTTCCATCATGATAGGTTTTTGCTTCATCATATTGCCTACAAACGGCATTAGAAAGAGTACCTCTTATATCTTCAAATTTTGTTCTTTCATCTTTTCCAAAGATAATCATGAAACCAACGCAATTACTTTTCGCGTATAGGCAACATAATGTTTTACCGCCTCTACGATATTTATATTCGTAAGTCCAATTCTTACCACCAGTATTCCATAATCGTTCCATTTCGTATTTTTCATCAATAGCCGAACATAACTCTTGCCAAACTTCAAATAAAGATTGACCGAGCAATTCAGTCATAGTTGATTGAGACGGTATATTTTCAAGCATTGTATCCCCTCCGTAAATTCCGATTTATCGCTTTGATTATATCATTTCTCCTGCTCCTTTACCACACATTTTTAGGGCATATCATACTGATATGCCCTAATTCTTTGTTCTTCCATTATTTTCTTTCTGCTTTTTACCGTTTTTGATTGATAGGCGCAATGCCTTCTTTTCTTACATTGTGGGTCTGGTTCTGATTTTCCGGCTTCGCGCTCTGGGTTACGGTATTAAATCTGTCCTTGTTTTGTTTTTCGTTTTGATATTCCTGCTCTTTTTTGTCCATGCTATTTCCTTTCTGTCTGCCCCGCTCATGTTCTGTACATTTGAAACGGAGCTTCCTTGACCATCTTCCTTGATATAGCATGTCCTCAAAATCAAATATTATCAAACTTTATATACTTTAATCGCATCATTTATGGCATAACAACCGCCATGCCCTATCTTCTCCCGCTGTCTCATTTTTATCTTCGCTTCACATTCTCACGACCCGGTACCGGAATACTGCCTTGCTCCCTTCATCCAGACCCGATAACTCAAATATACAAAGATAATTCCATACACCGGCGTAAGGTAACCAAGTATCGACACCTCTTTTGGTCGAATCACATACAGACTTGGATAATATGCCATAAATCCGATAGGTATAATAAAGGTAAATATGATTTGAAATACCTTATTAAAAATCTTAATCGGGTATCTTGCATAATCCTTAAATTTGAACATCAAAATCATAAGCTGTGATGTACCGCCTGACATCCAAAAGCTTGCAGCAGCCGCAAAGTTCATAATCGCAATCATAAACAATGAAGCCGAAACGACACCAATAAAAAAGCCTGCAATATTTCTAAAGGTCAGCAAAATCCCCAGTTTATTCCAGGAGTAAATAACAGTGATGATTCCAAAAATAAACTGACCTACTCCCTTGATATCAAACACTTCCGAAATAAAATAGAAAAACAAATTAATCGGTCGAAAGCAGTATTTGATAAAGTTCCCTGTATACAATGCCTCCATCAGATTCCAGTTATTATCAAAAAAGCACTGTACCGGTGTCATTGCCAGCAACGAGAAACCATACAAAAGCAGTATTTCATAATAATTCCATCCCTTAATTTCCGGAAAGTTCTGAAACAAAATCCAAAAAGAGATAAATCCTGCCACATTGGTAAACAGCATACCAATCGTGGAAATAATGAAATCTGCCCGATAGCTCATCTTGCTCTTTAAGTCCTGAAACAAAATCATCTTATAAATATGAGCATAATAGCCCAATCCCCGTTTGTCCTTTTTCATCTTCTCACCCTCCATTCACCGTCAGTTGTCTTACCGAAATCTTCCAGAACAGCTTACTGATTCCCAGCATTACTACCATCCAAAACAGCTGTATGCCTAGGCTCGTCACATAATCCGATAACTGCATGGTTTTATCTGTCAGAATATGCAGCGGCATATGGTAAATTGCCTGAAAGGGAAGAAAGTCCACGATTTTTCGAAACGTTTCCGGGAAAAATGCCAACGGAATCGTAGCTCCTGACAACAGAGATACCACCACTTCCTTCATGATATTCACGCCCCATATAGACTGGGTATAAAAACAGATCGTTCCCACAAAAAAGTCAATACAGAAGTTTACCCCCATTGCCAGTAAAATACTAATCACAAAAAACAACAGATTGATTCCAAACGCAATACTGCCCTCCGTTACAAAATACACAATGATAAAGGTAGGAAGAAACGTAACAAAAAAAGATATGAGGCAGTTACCAACTCTGGAAAAAAACAAAAACGGCTGGTATCCTATGGGTTTTGTCAGATACAGTACAATCTGCCCGGTCTGATAATCATCCCCCACATGCCACACCACAAAAGTGTCCATAAAGTTAAACATAGCTGCCGCCAGAACAAGGTAAATCATCGTATCATAAAAGGTCATTCCATTTACCGTATCTGTCGGACTGGAATCAAAAATCGCCTTCCATAAAAAATAAATAATTAGCAGATACACCAGATTTCCTAAAATCCGAAGCATCGTACTGGCACGAAAAGATAATGCTTCCATAATACTTCCCCGCAGAACTGCCAGATACCTTTTGACAGAGGTTCCATTTTTACTTTCGTTACTCATACAACCCCTCCCTCATAGATTTTACGGATAACACTTTCCGTAGAGATTTCCTGAAGATTCATGTCTGCAATCGGACGGTTATCCTGAATACAATTTACCACTTCCATCATATGTACTTCTTCCTCATTAATCAAAATCTGTATCCAGTTCTCCTCTACGGACACAGAGATAGATTTCGCCTGCGGAAATTTCCCCTTTACCCATGCTTCTACTTCTAATACCTGTTGTTTTAGCACATCTTTCTCCAAATTCTCCGCATGGCGGTCAAACTGTATTCGAATGGTACGATATGCACCAAAAAAACTCCTCAGATGTTCAATATCATTATCATAAATCATCTTACCCTTATCAATAATAATAATCCGCTTACACAATGCATCTACATCTCCCATGTCGTGTGTCGTCAGTATGATGGTTGTCCCTCTTTCTTTATTCAGCGTACCGACCAATTCCCGAATCTTACTTTTCATAGACACATCCAGTCCGATAGTAGGTTCATCCATAAATACAACGCCCGGATTATGCAAAAAAGCCGCAAGAATATCACACAACGTACGCTGTCCTAAAGACATCTGACGCACCGGTTTCTGATAGAGTTCACTTGCTCCCACCAAAGCATCATAATACTCCAGATTATCTTTAAAATCCTTGTCACTGATTCGGTAAATTTCCTTTAAGATACGAAAGGACTCAATTACCGGTAGCGCCCACCAAAGCTGGCTTCGCTGACCAAACACAACACCTATATCCTGTGCATTTCTGGTACGGTTTTCATAGGGAATCCTGCCATTTACAAGAATTTCACCACTTGTTGGTTCTAACACTCCTGTCATCATCTTGATGGTCGTTGATTTTCCTGCGCCATTTGGCCCTAAATATCCTACCATTTCTCCCGGCATAATCTCCGCCGTTACATCATTTACCGCCTTTAAGGTCTGATAATCTCTGGAAAAAAGGTCCTGAATACTTCCTTTTATCCCTTCCCGCCGCTTTAATATCTTAAATTCCTTGTTAATATCTACCATCTTTATCATTGGTTTCATAAAAAACCCCCTTTTATCAGAATTCATTTTCTCACAATAAATTCTAACAAAAGAGGTTTTTCGATAATATACCACATATTTCATTCTGGTATGCTTTTTTTACTTTTCCCTACTAATAGCATTTTTAGCCGCAGTATAGAGTCTCTCCCAATCGTCAGGAGCCTACCGTTCCACTCTCTCATCTGTTACGATGTGCTCAACTCCTGCATGCTCCCTGCTTAAGTAATCTTTTAAAAATGTGGGGAACGCCCTGACCTTATCTAATTCCTCCAGTGACACCCAATGCATGAGCTCCTTATCGCCAAAAGCACTTATGCTGTTGCTGTTTAATTCCTTTGTTCCCCTTGGCTTCATCATGTAATAAAAACTCAACTCGTGGCACTCCATTGCATTCAGCGTTCCTGTATTATTATTAAAAAAATTCTCATGGATTACTGCAAGATAATCAATCTCATAATGAACGCCTGTTTCCTCATACACTTCCCGAAGAACAGCCTCTTCTGCGGTTTCTCCCATATGTACTCCGCCGCCGATGGAGTAATAATAATCATCTCTCTGATTGCTGGCAAAGAGCGCACAGCCATCCTCTATAATAATTGCAGCCGCCCGATACCGAAACCAGTTGTTTTCTTTTGTAAATCCACAATCGTACATTTTCTTTTCCTCCCAGTTTACTTTCCCACAGAAGCTCAAATCCATATAGTCTGGCAACGGCTGTATCGTTACATGCGCCATCTGTTGTTTTCCGCCTAATGGGTATTTGTATTTTCCGCAATCTCTGGAAAGCATAGCATCATAAAGACTGTCCGCTAGCAGGTACACTCTTTTCGGAACCTTCATATTTGCATTTGCCTGGAAACACATGGTCCCTTTTACTTTTCATAAATCCCTTTTAAGGTCACCTGCTCCAAAATGTGCCCTTCCATTTCCCGAAACAGCTCGTTCAGCAAAAATCCCTGTTCCAGGTTCAGCATACTGTCCAATGCGAAAACATGAAGTTCATAGACATGCGCCTTATCAGGCGGTGTCATTCCGCCGTAATAGCAGGAAAGCTCCTTGGACTGCTGTCCGCCCTGCACACTTGTCCAGCTATTGATTCCCTGCAAAAAGTCCGTGGCAGTCTGGCTTTCGTTTTCCTTTATATCAAATCTTGTAATATTGGCAGCAAGCCAGTGTATCCACGCAAAACCGCCTGTCACCGCATAAGCGTCTTTATCCTCCAAAACAACGGCAAGCGATAAGGTATGCTCCGGCGCATCCTCCACCCGAAAAGGGATAGAACAGGTAGGAATGCCGTTTTCGTTAAACTGCGTTCCCCGCTTCCCATACCTGTCATCAAATATTCCGTTTTTTATTCCTGTACTTGTTACTCTCATCTTCATTTCCTCCGACTCTTTTTCCTATTTTTCACTGTAAATATGGTCTGAATATCAAACGCGTTTGTACTTTTCCCGGAATTGTTTTCAGCGTTTTTCAACCAAATCCAATTATAGTAAAAAGAATTCCAGAGGTAAATTACCCACTTTTTTGTGGGTATCAGTCCGGCACTACCCCTTTTTCAATCAGTATGTGTTCCATACCGTGAGACTTGAAATAATCAATGCCAATATGCTGCATAATCCGTAATGCTTCTATGATTTCCATTCCCATGCCCTCTGTCAGGGAATATTCCACATGAAGGGGATAGCCTTCAAAGGTCTCCTTTTTGACAAATCCGTATTCTATCAATTCCTTTAATTGCTCTAACAGCATTTTTTGCGTAATTCCCTCAATGTCTTTTTCTAATTTTATAAGAGAAGTAGGACCCAGACGTAATCGCCATAAAATAATACTTTTCCACTTTCCCTTTATCATATCATGTACCAACTCTAAGGGACAGGTGCACGTTTCCCTTACTTTCATACACTGTCTCCTGCAGCTGCCTCTTTTAAATCAGTTGCTTCTTTCTGGTAGGAATACTGGTACGAATCACCGGAATCTGCACCATTTTCCTTTTTAGCATCTTCTTCCTTTTCCGGCAGTGCCTGATACTTATCTGTCTTTTTAAATTCCTTCAGCTCATCATCATAAGCCGCCATAAGCGCCTCTTTCATTGGGTCATCCTTACTTATCATAGAAGTAAAGTTTCCGTATACCTTCTCTACTTCTTCCTTTGATTTACAGTTTTCCAACTGGTTTTTCAGATTTTCCCGCATTGCCTGAACTCTTGCAGCCTGTACATAAAGCTGCGGATTTTTGGCGCGCAGATAATTCATCTCTTCTGCCGTCAGCTTTTTCCCGCTTCGGAGTTTCTGTATAATCTTCTCTTCATACTCCTTTTTCTCTTCCTCGCTCAGCCCGGCTGTTGGGTCTAAATATTCCATCAGTTCTGACTGAATACTAAATACATCCAGCTTCTGCTTCTGACTTCCTGCTGCATCTACGCTGTTTCCTGTTGTTTTTCCTGTTATTTTTACCGACTGGGACAATTTATCAAAAATTGTCTTTTTGTTATTTTCTTTTCCCAAAAGATTTTTTAATATTGGCGCTCCCTGAATACTCATGAACCTTCCTCCCTCTGATTCCTATACTTTCACACGTTTCCTGCTTTCCATATTTTTCATATTACAATCTCATACAATATTTCATTTCTACATAGGATATCGTCATGTAGTATAACGACTTTGAAAGAGGATTCCTAAAGCCAAATCTTAAAATCTTCCAAATCCACAGCCGCCCCGTTCTTCCCGCTCCATATCTTTTACATAAGAAGCACGGAATTCCCGGGTGATTTCTGACAGTTCCTTTTCCCCATCAATATATGGCTGATACATATCATAACCATAGGCGCCGCCACCCTCATCACAGCCTATGTCACTGTAACCTAAAGATTCTTTTACAATCTGTTCCCTCTGCTGTCTCGTAGTATTTTTTATTAAAAATTCTTCCATTGTTTTTCCTCTCTTTTCTAAAGATATCCTTTCATATCATCCTGTATGATGCTATTCTACACTGTTTTTCTAAAATACTCCACTGATTTTGTAGAAATTTTCCTATGTTTTGGTATAATATACATACTACAATGAGCAGTTTTGATAGGGCAAATGCCCGTGAACGAAAGAGCCCAAGCTCTTGAGTGGTACACTGCGGATTTATGTTAAAGAACCTAACCCGGAAAGGAAACACACCATGACCGATTATCAACGAATTACCCATGAATTTGACCCGGTTTTCAACAATGAATCTAAAATTCTCATTTTAGGCACCCTGCCCTCTGTGAAGTCCCGGGAACAGCATTTTTATTATGGACATCCCCAGAACCGCTTCTGGAAAGTTCTTGCAGCTATTACAAAAGAAGCAGTTCCTTCTTCCATTTCTGAAAAAAAAGAACTGCTCCTTACCCATCATATTGCCATCTGGGACGTTATCAAAAGCTGTGACATTATCGGTTCCTCTGACAGCAGTATTCGCAATGTGGTTCCTGCTGACATTAACCTTTTATTGCAAAACTCAAATATTACTGCCATCTTTGGAAATGGCGCAAAGGCATGTGAGCTTTATGAGAAATACACCCTTGCCAACACCGGTTGTCCCATTCACAAGCTGCCCTCTACCAGTCCTGCCAACGCCGCCTGGTCCTTAGAAAAGCTTACCGGCTATTGGAACCAATCCCTTGCCCCTTTTCTGAAAAAGTGATACCCAATCCCAAGCCAATCCCTTTCCGGATTAATTGTGCTCCTTTAACCACTGTCCAAGCTGCTCAAACTCATCCAGAAAGATACAGTATTTCTCACAGCTGCCTCTTTGGGTTTCTTCGCGGATTTCTTCTAATGCAGTTTCGTATTCCATCCAGCAGACAGATTCCACTTCCTCCTGCTGAAGCTTTAATTTTGTAATATCAACTTCCTTCTCATACACATAGACCATACTGATTTCTGCATTCTTAAAGGGTTTTCCATAAAAATCAGTTTCCGCATATCCAAGGTGCATAAATGCCTTTTGCAAGTCCGCCGCTGACGCATGAATCCCCAGTTCTTCTTCCATTTCCCGCAAGGCAGACTCCTGATAATCACTGCCGGAAGGAATATGTCCTGCCGAAGAAACGTCATAGCACCCCGGAAAGGAGTCTTTATTCTGACTGCGTTTCTGCAACAACACTTCCCATGCTCCTGACGCCGCCTTTCGTATTATCCATACATGAGAGGTTCCATGAAGGTCTCCGTTCTCGTGGGCAATGGTTCTCTCCCGTACCTCACCGGTAAGGCTTCCGTCTTCTCTTCGTATATCCAACAGCTCCATCGGCTTTCCGTCTAAGACCGCCTCCATCAGCCTGTCTTTCGAATAGGATAATTTCAGGGAAAAGAATGGCACTTCTTCTGCTAAGAGCTTCAAAAAAATCTTATCGCCCTCCCAGAGATTTAAAGAAGTAAGCTTGTCCTTTTTTACCCATTCCAGCGTTCCTTCCTCGCAGTTCATTAGCTCTCCTTCAAATCTGTCCGCGGTATACAGACACATATATTCCGTATTCCAGCCTTCCGCCTGAAAGGTCACGATTCCTCGAAACCGCCAACTGGTAAGAGTAAGCCCTGTTTCCTCCTTTGCCTCCCGCAAAAGACATTCTTCCGGACTTTCCCCGGCTTCAAAGTGACCTCCAATTCCAATCCACTTGTCCTTATTTACGTCTACCTTCTTTTTCACTCGATGAAGCATGAGGTAGCAGTCATCCTTTTCAATGTAACATAACGTTGTTAATGGTGATTTTTCCATTGCCCTTCTCCGTTTTATGGTAAAAATTGTTCATTCATGGTATCTTTTAGCGCTTCATAAGGAACCGTAATTTCGATGACACCCGCTTCGTACTCTGTGAGCAGATTGGCATTACAGATAACCACCAGCCCCTGCTCGTTTAGGTAAAAATCATCCTCGGTCAATATATCTGAAATATAACTTTCATAATCATCCAGCAAATATTTTTCATATTCTTCGCTGGTGACTTTTTCCTGTATATACTGTTCCACAATGGTTCTTGCCGCCTTTTCATCAGAAAAAACATCTGCTATGGTCAGTAGTTTTCCTTCCGGTACATAAAAAGTATATGCTACCACATCCAAAAAAGGCTGCTCTGTTCCCAGTTCTTCCAGTTGTGAGGCTTTCATACTAAGAATTTTAGATGAAATATACATATCTTCATAGAGATAGCTATAACGATAACCGCTCCATTGCCCCAGTTCTTCTTCCCCTAAGCCGGAAAAGTCATCTTCTGCCGTTCCTAAATCACTATCTATTTTTATTTCATTCTTGGCATGCTGCTGCTCAAACACCCGATTTATCATTTCTTCTGCCGCTTCATTTCCTTCCAGTGTGACCTGCGGATAATTCTCTTCTACCTGTAATAATAATGTTCCACTTTCTTCGTCTGTCAAAGTCTTGGAATAATCAGCATATGTAACTTCCGGTGCTTTCCCCTCTATTATGTTTTCTTCTTGCTTCTCTGGTGTCTTTAGCTCTGTCTTTTCCTTATCTTGCCCTGCGCAGGCAGTACAAAGCAAACAAATTCCCAAAAAAAGAGCTATCATTTTCTGCTTCATTCTGAAATCCCCTTTTTCGTTATTAAACTACTTTTTTGACAAAACTGCTCTCTGTGTCCTTTCGCCTATTGTAACGCAAACGCCCTGACCTGCGCAACCCTTATTTTATGATTTTCGCATCTGATACATATGATTTAACGGTCCGTTTCCTCTTCCCAGATTCATGCCATCCGCAATCGCCCCGGTAATGTACTCCTTGGCATGTTTCACGCTCTCTTCTATGCCAAGTCCTTCTGCAAGCCCACAGGCAATGGCGGATGACAGGGTACATCCTGTGCCATGGGTATTGCTGTTTTCGATATGCTTTTGTGGAAACCATATTGCTCTGCCCTGAATAAACAGCAAATCGTCTGCCTGTTTCTCTGCATGACCGCCTTTTATAAGCACCGCTCCCGGGTATTGCCTTGAAAGTTCCCTTGCCGCTTCGAGCCGTTCTTCCTTTGTTTTTATGCTTCTTGCAGTCAACAGCTCTGTTTCCGGTATATTGGGCGTATAAAGGTCTGCCATTGGCAGCAGATACTTCTTATAATACTCCACTGCCTCCGGCTCCATCAGATTTCTTCCACTGGTAGAAACCATTACTGTGTCTATGACCACATGTTTTGGCTGATACTTCTGAAAACAGGCACAAATCACCTGCATCTGCTCTATGCCCGGTATCATTCCGATTTTTACTGCATCCGGTACTATATCTGAAAATATGCACGCTAACTGTTCTTCTAAAAATTCCGGGGGTACCGGCATTACATCCGCTACCCCCATGGTATTTTGTGCGGTCAGTGCCGTAATGACACTTTCCCCGTATAGTCCGTGCACTGTAATTGTTTTTAAATCCGCCTGAATTCCGGCTCCTCCACTGCAATCACTTCCTGCTATGGTAAGCACTGTTTTCATGTTCTGACCTCCTATGCCTGCTCTAGCATATCACGTAACTTTCTTACTTCTGCTGCCACATCTTCTGCCGCTAAAATCCCTGCAGATATGGCAAGCCCGCTGGCTCCGCATTCCAAAGGCTTTCTGCCGTTTTCTGCAGTGATTCCGCCTACTGCTACATTTGGAATCGTAACGGCATTTAAGATATCACGATAGGTCTCTTCTGTAATAGGTACAGCGTCTTTCTTGGTAGAGGTAAAAAACCATGCGCCGCTTCCTAAATAATCCGCGCCTTCCTTTTCCGCCTTTACTGCCTGCTCTACCGTCTTTGCCGTAGCCCCAATCATCTTATCTCTGCCTAATATCTTTCTGGCATCTGCCACCGGAATATCAGACTGCCCCAGATGTACTCCATCTGCTTCGCTTATCATTGCAATATCCAAACGGTCATTTACAATAAATTTTGTATGATATTTATCTGTCATTTCCCGCAGCAACCGCGCACGTTTTAAATATTCCGCAGAGGAAATGTTTTTTTCCCGAAGCTGGATATAATCCACTCCTGCCTTTAAGGCTGTTTCGATTTTTTCTTCTCCATAAGAAAAATCTGCAATCAGATATAGCCAACGTTTCATTTGTCTCTTTCTCCTACAAAATATCTATGTATTCTCCCGCCAATGCCTTATTCATACTACGAACTGCACAGAACTTACCGCACATAGAACAGGTATCTTCATGCTCCGGTTTTCTGTCATCCCGAATCTTTTTGGCGGTTTCCGGGTCAATGGCACATTCCCATTGCGCTTCCCAGTCCAAAACACGACGGGCATCTGCCATTTTATCATCGATTTCTCTTGCTCCACGAACTCCTTTTGCAATGTCTGCTGCATGAGCTGCAATTTTAGAAGCAATGATTCCCTGCTTTACATCTTCTACATTCGGAAGTGCCAGATGCTCTGCCGGAGTCACATAACAAAGGAAAGCCGCTCCGTTCTGTGCTGCAATGGCTCCTCCGATTGCAGAGGTAATATGGTCATATCCCGGTGCAATATCCGTAACCAAAGGTCCCAATACATAGAAAGGCGCTCCCATACAGATGGTCTGCTGAATCTTCATATTTGCTGCAATCTGGTCCATCGGCATATGTCCCGGTCCTTCTACCATAACCTGAACATCTCTTTCCCATGCACGTTTTGTCAGTTCGCCCAAACGTACCAGCTCTTCAATCTGACATACATCCGATGCATCTGCCAGACAGCCCGGACGACAGGCATCGCCCAATGAGATAGTAACGTCATGCTCCCTGCATATCTCTAAAATTTCATCATAATATTCATAAAACGGATTCTCTTCTCCCGTCATGCACATCCATGCAAATACCAGAGAACCGCCGCGGGATACGATATTCATTTTACGCTTATGCTTTTTAATCTGCTCTATGGTTTTTCTGGTGATTCCGCAATGCAGTGTGACAAAGTCAACGCCATCTTCTGCATGAAGACGTACTACATCAACGAAGTCCTTTGCGGTCAAGGTTGCAAGGTCTCTCTGATAATGAATCACAGAATCATACACCGGAACCGTTCCAATCATCGCTGGACATTCGGAAGTCAGCTTTCTACGAAACGGACTGGTGTTTCCGTGAGAGGATAAATCCATGATAGCATGTGCTCCCATATTTACCGCTGCCATTACCTTTTCCATTTCAATATCATAATCCTTGCAGTCTTTGGAAATTCCAAGGTTTACATTGATTTTGGTTTTCAGCATGGAACCTACCCCTTCCGGGTCAATGCACTTATGATTCTTGTTGGCGCAGATTGCTACCTTTCCTGCTGCTACCAATGGCATCAATTCCTCCACCGTCATAAGTTCCTTTTCGGCTACCTTCTTTAATTCCTCTGTTACAATCCCTTTGCGGGCTGCTTCCATCTGTGTTGCGTATGTACTCATCATATTCTCCTTTTCTCTTACATAAAAAGACTTTACCGCAGTAGTATACGGTAAAGTCTATGACATTCCATTCTTCTTCCGCTCCCTACGACAGTATTAACTGACAGGTTCCAAGAGTCAGGTTTTAACCTTCTCAACCATTTCGGTCCCTCTGCGTTTTATGTGATTTTATTTCTTTGTTCATGGTATCTCATTTTATCATGTTTGTCAATCTCTTCCCCAAAAATTTGATGCTGACTGTCCTCTGTTCTTTCTTCTCTGACAGGCTGGCAATGGGTGTTTCGGATGTTTTTTATGATGTGTGATACATTCCTCACACTTTCCATGCCTCTTACAATTTCGATAACGGCAACTGCATTTCTTTTCTTCGTTCAATTCTTCCGCCCTTTCTCTCTGCTGTTCCCATTTTTTGAACTCTCCCTCATAGCTTATCGCATTTCCTGCTCAATTATACAAGCCCAAAATCTCCCGGAACAGTTTTCCATAAATCAAAAGAGAATGTCAGTCATCACCAACATTCCCTTTCTCTTCTCTCATGCTTACTTTTCCATATATCGGTCAAGCTCATGAGAAATCTCTATTACATTATCCAGCGCATTCTTTGCTCTGTCTGCCTCTTCCTTATTCTGCTCGCTGATTTCCTGCGCCTGCTGTGAACTTGCGGTCACTTCTTCTGTTGCCGCTGACAACTGGGTCACACTGTTTACAATATTACCATTCGATGTAGATAAGTCTGCTAACATTCGCTCTACCTCTTTGATATCTTCCGTCAGCTTATTTGCATTATCGTTAATATTCTCAAAACCGGCAGATGCACTCTCAATCAGCTTATCCTGATAATCCGTAGCTGTGGCAGAATTATCCACTGCCTGCTTTGCCTCAGATGCATTGATATTTAACTCTTCTAAAATCTTTGCAATATTCTCTGTTTCTTTTCTGGTTTCTTCTGCAAGGTTTCGAATCTGATCCGCAACTACAGCAAATCCTTTTCCTGCCTCACCTGCTCTTGCACTTTCAATGGAGGCATTTAATGCCAGTAAATTGGTCTGACTAGAAATATTGAAAATAACATCTGCAATATTTCTCACCTGCTCGGTCTTTTCCTGTAGTCTTCCCATTGTTTCCGCTACATCCTTATTGGTATCTGCAATCGACTTAGACTGTTGTCTTATATTATTCATCACCTCAAGATTGTCCGCAACTGCTTTACTTGAAGCTGCTGCAACCTCGACCATATGATTAGAACACTCGATTGTCTTATCAATCGCATTCTGAATTGCCTGTGTCATAATCGTCTGTTCCTGAATATTTTCCGCGGTACTTAAGGTACTCTGTGAAATCTCTGAAACCGCTGTATTTACCACATCTGTGGAACTATCAAGGCTATCCACTACTTCACTTGCCTTTAAGGCTTCCGTTCTTACTCTGCTTGCAGTATTCAGAACATTTTCCATCATCTCATTCTGAGCCGCTCTTTCATCCTGGAGGTTATAGAGCGTATCATGATTGAACCGATGTCCAATATAGGTTGAATAGGAAGCAATACCAAGAAGAACTATAATTGTTATCAAGCACATAACGCTTTCCATTATGTCTGCACCGGTAAGCTGTGCCTGAATAATATAATTCACCGTACTAATTGTATTAATAATACACATAATAATAGAAAATCCTATTACAACCTTTTCCCGATAATACAATATCACACCAATAAACGGAATCAGTACCATGTACTTCAGATACTGACTGTCAAATGCAAACGTGATAAAAAAGTCTACTACACAAAGTCCCGCTAACGCCACTATCTTAAGGTTGTCGCCAGAAGGCTTTCTGATATATCCAATCCAGTTTATTAACACAATAATCGCTACTAAAACAAATATCATGCTAGTATAGCCCGCAGAACGTATTCCTGATTGATATGCCATATAAACATTCAACAATACAATCAAATAGAAAACGGTCATTCCTATTGTCAAAAAATTGTTTACTTTCTGCGTCTGCGCAGCCTTGCTGCCAAATTGCCTTACCTTTCTTGTTGTTTTCATTTGTTTTTCCATGATTTTTCCCTATTCTTTCTTTTCTGAATGCCATCTTTTGTTCGTTACCTTCTTTATTATATCACATACTTTTATTATTTCATATAAAAACCTAGTAAAATAGAAGAAATTAAAAAAAGCATCTTCACATTAATGTGAAAATGCTTTTCCTGCTATGTAATTTATGCTTTCTGCGGCTCGTTCTTTCCAAACAGCTTCTTAAGGCAGCTTGCAGCAACCAGCACACCAAGTATCATCAAAAGTACCGCTACAATTAACTGTAAACCATCCACCAGGAAGGTTGCGCTTCCATTTGCCACATTTCTGATAACAGCAATCACCTTCTGTACCAATGCGGTAAAGGTAACAGCCAGCATAACAAACATTGGCGCGTATAAGGTCCAGCCGGTACGACCTGTTGTCTTTAAAAATACGGCAACCGTAATCAGTACCAGTGCGGCAAGCAACTGGTTTGTTGCTCCAAACAGCGGCCATACATTACTATATCCACCAAGGCATAACAACCATCCAAAGAACAGTGTAACTACTGTTGCAAAGTATTTATTTGTTAAAATTCTGCGTACCGGTCCCATTTTGGAAGGATCGGTGGTATCTTCGTAAAACAATTCCTGGAAAGACATTCTTCCGATTCTTGCTACAGAATCCAGAGAAGTCAATGCCAGTGCAGATACACACATCGTCATAAACACGGTGGCTACTACAACAGGCACACCAAGGCGTTCCAAAAATCCTGCCACGCCGGCAGAAAAGAGTGCGAAAGGTGTTCCTTCCGGTTTTGTTCCATTTACTGCAACTGCACCAACTACTACCAGTGCAATAACAGCCAGTAAAGATTCTACTACCATAGCGCCATATCCGACTGCAGGCATATCCTTCTCATTACGGATTGTTTTAGAGGAGGTTCCGGAGGAAACCAAGCTGTGGAAACCGGATACCGCACCGCAGGCAATGGTAACAAACAAGGTCGGAAACAGATAAGACTTACTTCCATCCGCTGCTACCAGTGTAAAGCCATTAAACGCATTCAGATTCATATCCGGATGAGCCACAAGCACACCTACAACCGCTCCAATAAGCATACCCAGAAGCATAAAGGTTGTCATGTAGTCTCTAGGTTGCATCAATAACCACATAGGAAGCACAGATGCCAGAAACAGATAAGCCATTGTAATATAAATCCATGTATTTTTATCTGCGTAAATCGGAAGCTTCATTCCCACTGCAAACATGACTACAATAAATACAACTGCAAGGATTCCCTTTACGATTTCATTCATATTAGGTATCTTTTTCAGTATCAGTCCCATGATTACCGCTACCAAAATAAACAGCATGGATACAGAAGCTGCTGCACCGTTTGCAAATACAGGCTCTGCTGCCGCTTTCCCAGCCGCGTCTACCGGAAATGCATCAAAGGTACCTGCTACCATATCGGCAAAGGCTGCGATTACTAACAGGGTAAATAACCAACAGAACAGCATGAAAAGCTTTCTTCCCATTTTTCCGATATACTTTTCGATAATCATTCCCATGGATTTTCCTTCATTTTTTACGGATGCATAAAGGGCTCCAAAATCCTGTACCGCACCGAAGAAAATACCTCCCACCAAAATCCACAGAAATGCCGGCACCCATCCAAACACACATGCCGTAATCGGACCAACTACAGGCGCCGCTCCGGCAATCGAAGAAAACTGATGGGAAAACACTGTAAACTTAGAGGATGGTACAAAATCCTGTCCATCTTCATACTTTACGGCAGGTGTTTCTGCATTAGGGTCAATTCCCCACTTTTTCGCAAGCCATCTTCCATACAACAGATAAGCGGCTCCCAGAACTACGATTGCAATCAAAACAATTACTAAACCATTCATAATATCCACTCCTTTTATTTTACAGAAAATCTTTTGCAACTTAGCAGAACGTTTTTTATATGATAGAAAATTGCAATGCAATTTCCTCATATAAAAAATAAAAAAGCTTCCGTCTCTAGTATCATTACCAAAGACGAAAGCTCTATTAATTCTTCCGCGTTACCACTTTGCTTGCCATGCCGACATGACCACTCTGCCTTATCTTCCAACAACCACAGTCAGATAAATAAGCTCCCCTGTAACGGTGGGACTCCGGTGAAACTTAATCCAGTATCTCAACTTCTGCCTCTTATTTCTTATCTGTCATCTACTGTTTCAGTGTACTGCTTGCAGGGGATGTCGCCAAAAGCTTTCTACTGTCTCACACCTTCCGACAGCTCTCTGAAAGAAATTTCTTATGGTTCGTATGCCTGTTCATCGCATTTGACTTTCTGTTTGAGAAAAAATATATCACTGCGTTTCCAAAAAGTCAATTGATATTTTTTAATTTAATATTGATGTTTTTTATTCATTTGTTGAATTGCCTAATACCTCAATCGCCTTTAATACCTGATTATCCTGCATCGGCTCATAATCTGCATCTTTATCTCCCAGGTATTCATATTCCAACGTAATATCCGGTTCGATTCCCTTTTCATGAATATAATTTCCGTTGGGAGTAAAATATTTTGCCATAGTAACCTTTACTGCACTTCCATCCTCCAAAGGAATGATACTCTGCACAATTCCTTTTCCAAAGGAAGTCGTTCCAATTAAGGTTCCATACTTATAGTCCTTGATTGCTCCTGCAAAAATCTCCGAAGCACTGGCGCTGTTCTCATTAATCAGAACTGCCATCGGAATGTCCAGACAAGCTTCGTCAGAATCATAATCTGAACGGTTTCCATATTTATCTTCCGTGTATACAATGGTTCCCTCCGGCAAAATCTCGTCTAACATGGAGCATACTGCCTGAAGCACACCACCTGGATTATTACGCAGGTCCACAATCATAGCTTCCATTCCCTGCCCTTGCAAATCCTTGATTGCCGCATCAAACTGCTCCGGTGTGTTATCGGAAAATTCAGAAATCTGAATCAATCCTATCTTTCCTTCCAGCATCTGATACTCTACCGTTGGAATTTCAACCTGACGGCGCTCCACATCAAAGTCCAGATAATCCTCTTCCCCTTCCCGCAACAGCTGCAGATGTACCGTAGTTCCTTCCTCTCCTTTGATGTGTTTTACCAGTTCGGACAGCTCCATGCTGTTTCCTTCCACATCATCCACTTTTACAATGATATCACCATCTTTTACGCCTGCTTCTTCTGCCGGAGTTCCTGAATAAACATGAAGAATCGTAACCACATTGGTCTCGGCATCCTGTGTCAGAACTGCGCCGATTCCATAGTAAGTTCCGCTGGTCGTCTCCATCAGGGAGCTGTATTCCTCCGCCGAATAATAACAGGTATAAGGGTCACCCACACCGTCTACCATTCCGGCATACATACCGTCTACTAACGCATCTTCATCAATATCCTCATAATAATACTGGTCTAATATATCAGCAATCGTTCCTGCCTTTTTTTCCACCTCGCTGCTGGAAATGGTATCCTTGGTACTCTCCTGCGTGCTTTCCTCACTGCCTGCTTCGCTGATTTTTTCCTGCAGTACATCCTTTTTCCAGAATACTCCGATTATTGTCGCAGCAATCACTACTATCAGGAGCATTCCAAACATTCCTGCCGCTATTCCTCTTCGAAATTCAGATTTATCTGATTTCTGTTTGATATTTTCCTGTTCCGGTTGAAAATTCTGTGTTTCCATACTTCTCCTCTTTTCCTTTTACTTTACCAATCTGGCAGCATTTCGCTTATAAATAGTTCCATGGATTAACATAGCTTCCATTCAAACTTACACCAAAATGGAGATGATTTCCGGTAGAGATTCCGGTACTTCCTACCTTTGCAATTACCTGTCCTCTGGAAACAGACTGTCCCTTAGATACTACTAAGGAAGAGCAATGCATATATACGGTGTATAATCCACCGCCATGGTCTATGGTCACATAATTTCCAGCAGAACTGGAGTATCCTGCAAACACCACCGTTCCGTCTGCTGCAGCAACAATATCTGCTCCATAAGCCGCACCGATATCAATTCCCTTGTGATTGCTTGATGCCCCTGCTGTCGGAGACTCTCTTGGACCATAGTCACTGGTTATTCTTGTAGAAGAGGGGCAGGGCCAGGTAAATGCTGATACCGTAGGCTTGGTTGTAGTGCCGCCCTCATTACTGTCACCATTGTTATTTCCAGAATTATTGTCAGAATTATTATTGCCATTTTCATTCTCGTTATTTTCCTGATTATTCTGAGCTGTGTTCTGGGCTTCCTGCTCTTGTCTGATACGCTCCTCCTCGGCAGCCTGAATCTGGGCAATAATCTCATTCTGGGCCTGGATTTCCGCTTCATATGCCGCTGCAAGCTGCTGTGCGTCTACAATCTCTCCTTCGGTCTGGGCAAGCTTTGCTTCCTTTTGCTGTACCAGTGCAGCTACTGCCTTTTGTTCTTCCTCCACCTGCTGTTTCATGGCTTCTAGTTCACTGATTTCTGTTTTCAGTGTTTCTTCCATTTTAGCAATATTTTCCACGGTCTCTTCATATTTTAACAGCATTTTGCGATCATATTGTGAAATCTGTGAAATATATTCCGCACTATTTAAAAATTCTGCAATGCTTCCTGCCGACAACAGCTTGGTTAAGGTTGCAGAGCTTTGATTCTCATACATAAACTGTATGCGCAGTTTCATGTCCTCATACTGTTTCTGACGGTCTTCTTCTGCTGCCGCAAGTTCTTCTTCCGTCAGGTCCACAGAATCCTGTTTTTCTTTCAGCTGATTTTCCAAATCAGAAATCTGTCTGGAAATCGTCTGAAGCTTGGTGTCTAATTCCTTCACCACCTCTTCTAAATCTTCCTTGGAGTCATTGAGGCTGTCAATCATTTCCTGCGCCTCTTTTAACTCCTGCTCTAAGCTTTCTTTTTCTTCCTGCGCCTCCGATAACCCTTTGGCTGCTGCATTTCCGATTCCGGCAAAAGCAAGTAAAACCGCCATTCCCATAGCAAGCACAGTGGCATGTGTCCATCTTTTCTCTTTTCTTTTCATATAACGCTCCTCATTCGAAATTAAATTCAAAATAACTCGGCAGTTACCCACCGCCGAGTCTTTCTCTTTTTATACCTTCAGATGTTTTCTTATGGTAAAACGGCTTCCTAAGAATCCGATACCTACGCCTAAAAGCAGTCCAACCGGTACCAGGGTAGAAAATACCGTATCCACCGGAAGGAAATTCATGATTCCGCTGAGCCACTGGAACTTTTCCCCGATATATCCAATAATATTTCGATACATCACATACAAAACGCCAAGGGGCAGTGCAGAACCGATAAGTCCAATCAAAATTCCTTCTACAATGAATGGCGCCCGCACAAAATAGTCTGTTGCACCAATGAGCTTCATAATTGCAATCTCTTCCCGACGCACTGCAATACCTACTGTAACCGTGTTACTAATCAGGAACACGGCAACGCAAAGAAGAATCAAAATGATACCCGCTGAAATATATCCCAGCAAACGATTGAAGTCTGAAAGGGTATTTGCTGCTACATCCGAACTTTTTACCTCTCTTACGCCATCTAAGGATTGCAGATAAGTAACTAACGACTGCTGCATGGAAATGTCATTCATATAAATCTCATAGTGCGCAGAATTTGCCAGCGGATTATCATTTACGAATCCTGCTGCCATATCTTCATTTCCCTTAAAGTAATCCTTCTGAAAACCTTCCCATGCTTCTTCTGCTGATACAAACTTTTTCTCGGATACCTCTACACGCTTGTCTATCTCTGCTCCAATACTGTCAATCTTGTCCTGCTCTAAGCCTTCATCAAAGAATACCGTAACTGCAACTCCTGACTCTGCTTCCTTTACAATACTCTGAAAGTTCACCACAATGGAGAAAAATAATCCAAACAGGAAAATACATGCCGACATAGTTGCTATGGATGCCAGAGAAAACATTTTATTTCTCCAGATATTCTTAATACCCTGTTTTACGGTATATGCAAATGTACTAATTCTCATCCCCGTCACCCATACGCTCATCGCTGACGACGACGCCTTTCTTCATTGTAATTACCCGCTTCTTCATAGCCTTTACAATTTCCAGATTATGTGTGACTACTAAAACAGTCGTTCCCCTCTGGTTAATTTCTTCTAAGAGCTTCATAATGTCCCATGCATTACGGGCATCCAAATTACCCGTAGGCTCATCTGCCAAAAGAATCTTCGGTTCATTGACCAATGCTCTGGCAATCGCCACACGCTGCTGCTCTCCACCTGAAATCTGCTTTGGAAATGACTTATACTTCGCAGCAAGTCCCACCATAGATAACACTGCCGGTACCTTACGCTTCATTACCTTGGACGGAGTTCCGATTACTCTTTGAGCAAACGCTACATTTTCATATACATTTCTGTCCTTCAGCAGACGGAAGTCCTGGAACACAACCCCGATATTTCTTCGAAACTTCGGAATCTCTCTATGACGGATTCTTCCAAGCTCCTGGTTGTTAATAACAATTTTGCCATCCGTAGGCTCTAGTTCCTTTAATAATAATTTAATTAATGTTGATTTTCCTGAGCCACTGTCTCCTACCACAAAGACAAACTCACCCTGTTCTATATGCAGACTGACGTCGTTTAATGCAGGAATACCTGCTGCGTACGCCTTACTGACATTTTCCAGTGTTATCATGTAAGCCTCCTAAAATACTAGTAATCCAAAGATTCCATATACTTCATGTATTTTACTACCATAAGTGCAATCTTAAAGGTAATGGCATCCTCAAACACCCGAAGATCCAATCCCGTACTTTTCTGCAGCTTATCCAGTCGATATACCAGTGTATTACGATGGATATACAGTTGTCTGGAAGTCTCTGAAACGTTCAAACTGTTTTCAAAGAATTTATTAATCGTAGTCAGTGTCTCTTCGTCAAATTCATCCGGAGATTTTCCGTCAAAAATCTCTTTGATAAACATCTTACATAGCGGAATTGGAAGCTGATAAATCAAACGACCGATTCCTAATGTAGAATATGCAACCACATGACGCTCTTCAAAGAAAATCTTTCCTACGTCTAATGCCATCCGGGCTTCCTTGTAGGAACGGGAAACTTCTTTAATCTCGTTTACAATCGTACCATAAGCGATATGAACATCTGCTTCTTCATTGGTACGGAAGAGATTGAGAATCACCTCTGCGGTCTTGTTCAACTCGTTATATCCTTCGTTTTCCAAAACTTCCTTTACCACAATAATATTCTTCTCATCAACAGCAGTAATAAAATCTTTCGACTTTCCACCAAAAAGACTTCTCACCTTTTCCAGTTCATTTCCATCTTTTTCGCGGTTTGTCTCTACTATAAATACCACTCTTCTTGCCTCAGTGTCAATATGAAGCTTTTTGGCACGGTTGTAAATATCTACCAGAAGCAGATTATCCAACAACAGATTCTTCACAAAGTTGTCCTTGTCAAAACGCTCCTTATACGCTACCAGAAGGTTCTGTATCTGAAAACTGGCAATCTTGCCCACCATATATACATCTTCGCTATCACCATTGGCAAGCAATACATACTCCAACTGATGCTCATCAAATACCTTAAAAAACTGACATCCCTGAACCACCTGACTGTCTGCCGGTGATTCCACAAACGCCATGGCTGCTGTCACATAGTTCTCCCCATCCGGGAATGTGGTCGCCAACACCTTTCCTTCCGTATCAATAATGCATAAATCCATTCGAGTGATTCCCTTTAATCCGTCAATGGTATTCTGAAGTATCTGACTTGAAATCATTTGCTTCACTCCTTTTCTTTTCCTTACACTTCTTCTGCCTTCCTCTTTCTTACCGCATTGTGCATATTTTCATATGCAACTTTCACAATTTTCCCTTCGGTTCTCTGGAAAAACAAAATACTCTAATCTGTATTTTAATGCAAAAGCACAAAAAAAGAAAGAGGAAATACACATTTTTTAGGCATTTCCTCAACTTTTTTTTAAAAAACCCGTTTTTTTGTCCTATGCATAGTTCACAAAAAGGATTAATTTCCTTTATATTCCATAAATCCCTCTCCCAAAACTTCCCTTACATCGCCTACAATTACAAAAGCATTTCGGTCAATTCTGGTAACCAGTTCCTTTAGAGAAACAATTTCCTTCTTAGAAACCACGCAATACAACATGCACTTCTCATCACCGGAATACATACCTCTGGCTTCCAGTCCGGTTACACCGCGGTCCAGTTCCGTCATAATGGCTTGTGCCACTTCCTCATATTTTTCTGTAATAATGAAAGCTGCCTTAGAAAACTTCATACCTTCCAGCATGGTATCCGTTACCTTAGATACAATAAAAATTGCTACTATTGCATATAGGGTCGGTTTCAGACCAAATACATAAAGACCAATCAAGACAATGATTCCATCCAGCACCTGTAATATCTGGGCAATGGAATAATGCTTTAACTTAATCTGTATCAGCGCCGATACCATATCCGTTCCACCAGTGGTGGCATTTGCCCAGAAAATCATACCAAGACCTATACCGGTAAGTACACCACCAAAAATAGAAGCCAGAATATAATCACCATTTACCAAATCAATTTCCGGTATGACATACAGCCATGCGGAAAGCAAAACGGTAGCAACGGCTGTTCTTCCAATGAATTTCTTTCCTTTTACGCCCCAGGCAACAATAAAAACCGGAATATTAAATGCAAGGTTTGTCAGCCAAAGGGGAAATCCTCCTGCCACGAAGGCTTCCGTTAATTTCTTGACTAAAATTGCAACACCGGTAAAGCCTCCTGTTACAAGACTGATGGGATCATAAATACACTTAATGGCAAGTCCCATAATTCCGGTTCCTATCACAATTTTAATATACGCTTCTACAACATTTTTCTTATTATTTCCAACACCGTCCATCTTCTATCCTCATTCATCTTTATTATAGTGCGACAGCATGCTGTGAAGCATTCCTTTATGAACCAGCTTTTTCGCAAACTCTGCTACTTCTGATACTCCTTTCTTTTGGGCGTAATTCGGTCCCAGCCCATACCATACTTTAGCATTGAATTTTCCAACATTGTCCTTTAGGAAATATTCCTGCTGAGGTGTCGGCAGAACAGAAAAAATCACATCTGGCTCTGCAATATTTATTTCATTGATAATATTGTCAAAGTCTCCGGTACAATCCTCCAACGCATACAAGCCGCTTATCTTTAGTGTTGGATATTTTGACCTTAAAAATTCCTGCAGCGCTTGGATTTGTGCGTTGGTATCCCCTAACAGATATACGGTTTTTTTATTTCGCACAATACGTTTCATGAATTCCCGTGCAAATTCATTCTCTCCTGTTTCCCGCATACGCTGTGCCGAAATCACGCCTGCTGCCTTTAATATTTCCTTTTCACTAATGATGGCAAGATCCAGCTGTTCAATACATTCCTTCAACACCTCGTCGTTCTGTGCTTTTACCAGCATTTCCATAGAAATATTTTCAATTGTATTCATTGTAGCATTCGTCAGATATACTTCTACCTGAAGCATGGCTTCCCGTACGGTATAGTTATCCAGGTTCATGCCAAGAATCTCAATCTTTTTTATCATATAACACCTGTCTTTTCCTAGTTTTATTGTCCGTATGCAAATTTACTTAAGAAGTATACCAAATAGCAGAAGATTTTTCAACTATGTATTATGCAGACAATTTAATATAATAGACTGACATTTTCCGACACAAAATTCATTTTTTTGTCATTTAAAATGTCAATGCTTTTTCCCCTTTTTTTACATTTTTATCAACTTTATGATAACTTCACAAAACAAATGTTCCTTTTTTTTACTATGTAAACCTCATTTTTTCGTTTTTTTTATGTGGATAATGTGTATAACTTGGTGTATAACTCACTTTTTTCGATATTTCCACACTTTTTAATGTGGATAACTTTTTCTTACATTTTTTGACATTTTTTTAACTCACAGTCACATTTTGTGCATTTTGCTTGCGACAAATTTTTTTTGATTTTTTCTTCATTTTAAATAAAAGACTTTTTCAATCAGATGTTTGAACTGTGTAACAATTCTGATAAATTATCCTAATAATGTATCAACATATTTTTCTATACACAGAAAAAACCATGGAGTGTTTGCTCCATGGTTTTGATATATGACTCTATTAGAAAATTCTTCTAACGGTAATGATACTTCTATAAAACGCATTCGTATACTTGATACCAGTCGCTTCTGTACTTGCATTAACGATTGTACCATTACCAACATAAATACCTACATGTCCACTGTAACATACAATATCACCCGGCTGCATAGCATCCTGACTTACTTCATATCCAACACTTCTCATTCCGCTGGAAGAATGTGGTAAGCTGATTCCAAAAGCTGCATATACACTCATTACGAATCCAGAACAGTCTGCTCCATTTGTTAAGCTTGTACCACCATATACATAAGGATTACCGATGAACTGGCATGCATAGTCTGCAACAGCCTGTCCACTTCCACCGCTTGGTGGATTATAGCTACGGTTGTTTCCTGAAGAGCTGCTGCTGTTGGAACTAGAAGAACCTTTGTTAGATTTTTCTGTTGCTCTTCTTGCTGCTTCCTCTGCTGCCTTTCTCTCTTCTTCTTCTTTCTTCAGTCTTGCTTCCTCTTCTTCCTTAGACTCTGCGGTGATATAATGAGTGCTTGTCTCTACAAATTCATTGGATACCCATCCGTCTCCTTCTTCGATAGAAACTTTTGTCCATCCATCTATCTCTTCTACGACAGTAAGCTCTTCCCCATCCGGTACCTGTCCTAAAATACTTGAATCTGTGCTGGCTTCCTTACGAACATTCAAGGTCTGAGTATTTACCTTTGCTACTCTTGTTCCTACGGATTTCGCCAGTTCAGCATCTCCTACTACAAGGAATTCTGCCTTAATGTAACCTTCTACATTACCGGAATGAATCTGGTACCAGTCACCTTCGGTTCCAAGGACTGTTGCTGCTGAATTGTTATATAATTTACCTACTACCTCGCCTTCTTCGCTTGGAGTAGAACGAACATTAACATAATTATCAACCTGTGCAATTGCAATATCATCATATTCAGATTTTACAACAGGGGTTTCATTCTGAACTACCTGAATTGCGGTATCAACTGTTGTTGTAGTTGCCGGTTTCTGAGATAAATACTGTGAAAACGTCTGAGAAACGCCTGCGTTGGCAGAATTTCCCGTACTGTTATTATCTGTTGCTTCTGCAGTTAATGCTGTAGAAACGAAATTTCCTGCACCTGCGGTCGGTGCTGCATTAGATACAAAAGAACTACCTGATAATATCACTGTGGCTGTCAAACAACAAGCTGCTGCTCTGATTCTGTTTCGATTCATGTTACCCTCCATAATAATACATTTTATGCCATGTGCCTTCCAACACATTTATTACAAATTTATTACAGAATTCATTATAACAAAGGGTACTATTCATGTCAACCTTATTTTTTACAAACTTGTTACAAACTCCCATCCATTTTTTACCACTTAACGTAATACCTGTAATAAATACCTTTCTACTGAGGTAACTGCATTTGCTCCATCTGCTGCCGCAGTAACCACCTGACGAAGCTGTTTGGTCCGGATATCTCCCGCCGCAAAAATTCCCGGCTGGCTGGTTACAGTATCTTCTAACGCTTTCACGTATCCCTGTTCATCCAGTGCAACAATATCTTTTACCCATTCACTATTTGGCTGAATTCCGACTGCGATGAATATTCCCTGTACTTCCAGTTGTGAATCTGTTTCTTCTATATTATTATGCACGGTTATTTTTTCTACTTTACCTTCTCCCTGAATCTCCTTGACCACACTATTCCAGATTATCTGAATATTTTCGGTCTGCTGCACCTGTTCCTGTAAAATCTTCGCTCCCCGCAGTTCATCTCTTCGATGAATCAGGTATACCTTTTCGCAGCCCCGTGCTAAAAACAGCGCATCCTCCAGGGCGACATCTCCTCCGCCAACAACAGCGACTGTTTTCCCCTTAAAAAATGCTCCGTCACAAGTGGCACAATAAGATACTCCCATACCGGTTAACTCCTCTTCTCCCGGCACTCCCAGCTTTCTGTGATTAGCTCCCATGGCAAGAATGATGGTTTTTGCCTGTAAGGTATCCTGGTCTGTTACGACCTCTTTCCATCCTTCTACATTTCGCACTTCCTGTACCTGTGCGGTATAAAACGTTACGCCCAGTGCATCTGCGTGCTCACGGAACTTCATTCCCAGTTCAAATCCACTGATGCCCTTCATTCCCGGATAATTATCCACTTCATAAGTATCCAGTATCTGTCCTCCGCTTAAGGGCTTTGCCTCTACCACCAGCGTATTTAACTTTGCCCGCTGAGCGTAAATGGCAGCACTTAAGCCTGCCGGACCACTTCCTAAAATAATAACATCATATATCATATAAGTTTCCTCCTGCTATATTTTTTGATTTCTATTTTGATTTCTATTTTCTATTGCTTTTGAGTCCCTTTCGTGGCATACTATACATAAAGAATCTGATAAAGAGAAAGGCGGCGAATCATATGGATATTGCTTCTTTATCAACAGCCCTTAGCATGACACAGTTCAATAATGATATCGGTGTTCTTATGCTGGGCAAGCAACTGGATACCGTAGAGGTTATGGGAGACTCCATGATTAAAATGATGGAGCAGTCCGTCACCCCACATCTCGGTGCGAATATTGATATTTCTATCTAGCGGAAAGGTACTTTTGTAAGATTTACAAAAGTACCTTTTTTTAAAAGGATAACCACATCATCCCCGCGACGATTACTATCGCAAGGCTCAATGGAATAGTAAGCATCTGTTCCTCACTTTTTCTTTGGAATATACCCTTTACATGCCCCCATCTGCCGTTCATTTTACAAACCTGAATATAAATTGCTATGGCTCCGGTGGTAGTTCCTACTGCAATGACAAACCATATCAGAATCGAAATGAGTAACAGTAATACATAAGTATCTTCATTCTGCAGGAAATTTCCGGTCTGTCCTATGTTCGGAGAAGTTCCCTGCGCTTGTGACATCACTCTTGTCACCGCACTTAACGCTACTCCTATAAAATTCAATGTAAAATGTGCAAGCATAGAACTAATAATACTTCCGGTTCCTTCTACCAGAAATGCCATATAAATTCCCATCACAAAAGTATACACGAACTGATTCAGATTCATGTGCATACAGCCAAATAAAAATGCACTCAATAGTATGGCAGAAAATACTCTCTTCTTCCGATAGGTCTGAAACAGCACTCCCCGGAATACAAATTCTTCCACACACGCCGGCGTTACCGCAATAATCAGTATGGAAATAATGATATTCAGATTTGCCATTTCTGTCTGCATTTCTATGGTTGCAGAATTTGTAAATAAAAGCGTTATGGCATTTAATACCACCAATAACGGATACATCAGGCAAGTAGTAACTACCACTAATACTCCGGTGGAAAAACAAATCTTTCGATAGGGTATCAATTCTCTGATGGCAATCTTTCTTTTCCAACAATAGAGAAGCGCAGGTATCAGTATCACCAGCTGTCCTAACAGTGCTGAAGCATACACAGGTATTTCCATCGGAAGCACTCTTCCTAAAATGAAACCAAGCGCTACAAATAGTACCACAAGCAACAAATACAGTCTGTTTACTCCCTTACTATCTGACATAATCTCCTCCTATTTTTTTTCTGATACAATGATTTACAATCTCTATCTTATGTTCTCGATACAAACGTCCTACCGCCCGTTTAAAGGCGTTTTTACTCATTCTGGTTTCCCGCATGATAATTTCCGGAGACGCTTTATCGGTAAATGGCAGAACCCCTGCATATTGGTCTAATATCTCCAATACCTGTCTGGCATCCTCTTCAATCTGTTCATATGCCTTCTCCCGCATCGTCAAGGTCAGCTTTCCATCCGGCTTTACTTCCACGATTTTTGCTTCTACCACTTCTCCGATTCTAAGATAACTGTGGTCCTCATGCCTTGGCAATAACGCAGAATACTTGTCATCTACGGCAATAAAGGCTCCAAAATTATTACTGAACTCGTATACTCTTCCCTGAATCGTCTCGCCCCCCTGATAAGGAGAATCTGTGGAAAGCATCTCATAAAGTCCACGCATGCTTGCACAAAGTCGTTTGCTTTTATCAATATAAAGGCGAACCAGAATCTCGTCCCCTTCTCTTACCTTTACGCTTTGCTCTTTATATGGAAGAAACAGGTCTTTTTCCAAGCCCCAGTCTAAAAAGGCTCCGATTTTTTGCACCGATACCACTCGAAGAACTGCATATTCTCCCATTTTTAATTTAGGTTCCGCTGTTGTTGCAATCGTCCGGTCTTTGGAATCTTTATAAATAAATACTTCTATGTTATCTCCTTCTTTGATTCCTTCCGGTACCCGTTTTCCCGGAAGCAATACTCTTTCTTCTGCTCCGGCTGCTTCTGCAAGATATACACCAAACTCTACTTTTTTTACTACTGTTAATTCCTGTTTTTCACCTAATCGAATCATTTATTTCCCTCCAATTCTATAATGGCATAAGGATTTCCCTCTTTATCTGCCAGATTCACGATTGTCTTTTCTTCCTGCTCTGTGGTATAGGGATAAATAATATCTCCGTATACGGCCGCCTTGCGATATTCCGCACGCATCTTCCATACAGTCTTATCTTCCGGCAGGTATTCCTGTGCCATTCCCACATAGCGTCCATTATTTACATGCTGATTGGTATCAATATGATATTTATGTACCGGAAAGGATTTCCTTGGCTGTAACTCCTTTGGCAATTCAATTTTTCTTGATTCACAATTCATGGGAAACTGAGGCGACAACTGATATGCCTCTGCCATTTCCGGAATAATTCTGGCTGGCCGCCCTTTCTTCAAATCAAGCAGCGTCCAGATAGAATTGGCAAATGCCAGAACTTCACCACCAGACGCTTCCATAGTAAAATTACGAAATCCCAAAAATCCCTTGAAATCATATGGCCACGTACTTATTTTAACATGTTCCCCATAAAATGGGTATCGTTTTATTTCAATCTGCCAGGAAGACAATACCCATGCTAATTGCTGTTCGGTCAGAAATTGCAGACCTACCCCCAAATCCTCCGAATGAAAGAAGCTGGCATCCTGAAAATAATCCAAAATGGCGTTTAGCGTAATTCTTCCGTCTTTATCCACTTCACTATAACGTATCCTGCTGTCAAAGCTATACATATGATTCCTCTTTCCTATTGAAAAACAAAGCGAACAAGTCCGCAATGTAACTTCCTGTCATAAAAAAAACCATCACATGCTGTGATGGTTCCAAACTGGCCCACAAGGATTCGAACCTTGAAATGACGGAGTCAGAGTCCGTTGCCTTACCGTTTGGCGATGGGCCACTGTTTTTCAACATGTTGTATTATACATGAGATAGAAACGAAATGCAAGTCCTTTTTTCAAATTTTTCAAAAAATTTTTATTTTTCCTTCAATTAGCGCAAATTCCACTTCTTCTCCCAGCTGATAAACAGCCGTTCCGTTGGTTCCTTCTGTCACCGCCTCCTGCAATTCCTTCATTTTCTCTACCGGTACAATTAGTTTTACCATTACCTTATCCGTATATTCCGTATCCAGAACAGAAATTTCACGTTGCGCTGCAATATACTGTATCTTTCCAATTCCGTTATAATCTGTATGAATGTCTAAAAGCTGTCCCTGCATTCTTTCTATAATAATACTATTGCAAAGCCCTTCCTGTACGGACTTCTGGTATGCCCGAACCAGACCGCCGGTTCCTAATAACGTTCCTCCAAAATATCTGGTAACAACTACTGCAATATTATGGATATCCTCCCGCAGCAGCACCTCCAGCATCGGTCTTCCTGCTGTTCCGTTGGGTTCCCCATCATCACTGCATCTTTGCAGCTCGTGATTCTTTCCTGCTACAAAGGCATAACAGTTATGCCTTGCATCCCAATACTGTTTTTTCATTCTTGCGATAAATGCCAACGCCTCTTCTTCTGTATCTATTTTCTCCACCGTTGCGATAAAACGGGATTTCTTTTCGACAATTTCTCCTACACCGCCTTCATATAGCGTCTTGTACGGTTTGTTTTCCATCTATATTTCTCCGTATTTCTTCTTTTATTTGCCTTTTAGTGTACCATATTATCTATTTTGACGCAATTCTCTTCCCAGAATCTTAAGGATTTTTTGCTTTATTTCGTAGGCTTTTTTTGCTATAATGGTAAAGATATATAAAGGAGGCTTACTATGAATTATGGAAAAAAAGGTGCTTCCCGGAAGGACAAGCATATCACATCCACCGGAACCTTAATTCGTAAAAAATTTACGGTAATATTCTGTAAAGCGTTACTTGTTTGTTTCTTAGCATTGCTGGTTATTGGCGGTTGCGCCGGCGTAGGAGTCCTCAAAGGAATTATTGACGCGGCACCGAACATTGATGATATTGACCCAACCCCAACCGGATATCTTTCCGTAGTACTAGACGATGCAGGAAATGAGACTGCAACCCTTGTGGCATCTGGCTCTAACCGTGTTTATGTCACTTTAGATGAAATTCCGGTAGACATGCAGCATGCCTTCGTTGCTATTGAAGATGAGCGTTTCTATGAACACAATGGTATCGATATCAAGGGAATTATCCGTGCCGCTTTTACCGGAATCACCACCGGACATTTCTCCCAGGGAGCAAGTACCATTACACAGCAGCTTTTGAAAAATAACGTGTTTGAAGGCTGGACTGACGAATCCTGGTCTGAAAAAGTGGAACGTAAAATTCAGGAACAGTATCTTGCTGTACAGCTAACAAAAGTAAAATCCAAGGAATGGGTCCTGGAAAATTACCTGAATTCCATTAACCTCGGACAAAATACGCTGGGCGTACAGGCTGCATCCCGCCGTTATTTCGGAAAAGATGTTTCTGAACTTACCCTTTCGGAATCAGCCGTAATTGCCGGAATTACCAAGAACCCTTCCGCTTATAATCCGGTCAGCAATCCGGAGAAGAATGCAGAACGCCGGAAGCTGGTTCTTAAGAACATGAAGGAACAGGGCTATATTACAGATAAAGAATACGAAGATGCACTTGCAGATGACGTTTATTCCCGGATACAGCAGGTAAATGTAGAGTATGCTGAGACGAATCCTAATTCGTATTTTGTAGATGCACTTATTGACCAGGTCGTTCAGGATTTAGTAGAAAAGAAAGGGTACACCGATACCCAGGCTTACAAAGCCATTTACAACGGCGGTCTTACCATTGAGTCTACGCAGAACATGGAAATGCAGGCGATTTGCGATGAAGAGTCAAATAATCCGGATAACTATGCCGGTGATGCCGAATATTCCTTTTCCTACCGCTTAACGGTAAACAAAGCCGATGGCACCACGGAAAACTACAGCGAGCAGACTATGCTCTCATATTATCAAAATGCCAATCCTAACTATGGTATAAACTTCTCTTCACAAGAAGAAGCACAGGCGGCTATTGATGCCTATAAAGCCGAAATCATGAGTGACGGCGATACCATTCCGGAAGGCGGTGAATCTGTGCTCTTTACCCTTCAGCCACAGGCTGCCATGACTATCATCGACCAGTCTACCGGCGAAGTAAAGGCGATTGTAGGAGGGCGCGGTGACAAGACAGGAAGCCGTACACTGAATCGTGCTACTGATACTACAAGACAGCCCGGTTCTACTTTCAAGGTACTGGCTGCTTATGCTCCTGCATTAGATACTGCCGGAATGACCCTTGCCACGGTACAGGATGATGCCCCATTTACCTATTCTAACGGTACTTCTCTTCGTAACTATGACGGTACCTATCGGGGCTTCACTACTTTACGTTTTGCTATCACAAAATCCATCAACGTGGTAACCGTCAAGACCCTTACCGATATTTCACCGCAGGTAGGATATGATTATCTGGAAAACTTCGGTTTTACCACTTTGGATTCTAAAAATGATATTAACCAGTCATTAGCACTGGGAGGTATTTATAACGGTGTGACTAATCTGGAATTGACCGCTGCTTATGCTACCATTGCAAATGGCGGTACTTATACAAAGCCAAGATTTTACACCCGCATTTTAGACCATGACGGAAATGTACTGATTGACAACACAGCCGAAACCCATACCGTATTAAAGGAGACAACTGCTTTCCTGCTGACAAATGCCATGGAAGACGTTGTTACTGTGGGTACCGGTGCCAGCGCTAACTTTGGAAATATGGCGATTGCCGGAAAAACCGGTACTACCACCAAGAACAGAGATGCTTTGTTTGCAGGCTTTACTCCATATTATACCTGCGTGGTATGGTGTGGCTATGATGACAACAGTCCACAGAATAAGTCCGGACAGACAAGTACCCCAAGAAAGCTTTGGAAAAATGTGATGGAGCGTATTCATGAAAATCTGGAATACAAAGACTTCACCCAGCCGGATGGCATTGTAACAGCCACCGTATGTAAGAAATCCGGCAAGCTTGCCGTAGAGGGACTTTGCGACTGCGACCCAAGAGGAAGTATGGTATACACCGAATATTTTGCCGCCGGCACAGAGCCCACGGAGGTGTGCGACCACCATATCAGCGCCACCATCTGTACCGCTTCGGGTCTGCTTGCTAATGAATTCTGTCCAATAGAAAATCGACAGACCAGTGTATATATTATCGGTGGCTCTCCTGATACCGAAGATGGTCCATATCTGTTGACCGACACGCAGAACCAGTGTAACGTACACACTGCTGCTTCTGTCATTCCACAGATTCCTGCCATAGACCCGACTCAGAACACTAAGCCGAACGGGACAGGAGATGATTCAAATGGAGACCAGAACCGGATTCCATCGGACAACAATAACAACAATAATAATAATAACAATAACAATAACAACAACAATAATAATAACTCTTTAGATAATAGTACCATTGATACCGGTGGTAATTGACGATTATCGAAAAACAGCAGGGAATGATAGTTATACTATCATTCCCTGCTGTTTCTAATTCTCATTTTCCTTTTTCCGCTTTTCTGTTCTCAACTGCACCTGATATACTACTATATCTTCTTTCCAATCCAGCCTGCATTGTTCCGTCATTGCTTCTATAATACTTAACACGATAGCCGCGCACTTCTGCTCCAGCTCTCCCTGCCTGTATTTTTCCAGATTCTCTTTTCCTACTTTTCCCTGTATCTGAAGCACCGGTCGAAACGGAATCTGAAAATCCAGTTGGATTTTAATCTCATAGGAAGAAGAAATCTCTGATATCTGCTTTATCATAAGCCACATGATAAAATGCAGCTGCTCATAAAATCCCGGCTTGGGATTCACCGGCTTTTGCTTTATTTCCATTACAATCTTCTGTTTCCGTTCCTCAAAAAGAAACGTCTGTGAGATACTCTTTTGTATTGCTTCCAGGCTATCACATGGCTTGTAATCTTCTCTTAAATAATAATCCATTATCTTTTGTTCATATGTAACCAAAGCTTTCCGCTCTTCCTCTGACAGCGGCAAATCAAAGACCTTTACACTCCAGCGAAATAATGGATATGAGAAACGCTTCAGCTGTCTCCATTCTACTTTTCCCGATGATATGCTCTCGCTCACCCCTATCCCGGCATGCTCCATGGACTTTTGCTTCTGTTCTTTGATTTTCTGCTCTTCTGCCGCGGCTTCCTGCATATCATAGTAGGCAAATCCATCCTTAATGGCATGATAAAAATCTCCACGATAATTTACCGGTTTTAAAAAGATTCGAAACACATCCCGCTTATTCACCAACAAACGGAGCTGTGCTAAATCCACTCTTGTAGTATAAACGATACATGCGGTATAAGGGCAATGTCCATTCAGATATGCAATCAATTTCGTTCCATCATAAGTAGAAAGATTCATTCCGGTAATTACCACTTTATACTTGTTCTTCCGAAGTAAGACTGCGGCTTCCAAACCACTGTCCGCGGTATCAATTACAAAAGTATAATCCTGCATAGCACTTAAGAATTCTTTTATTTCTGTCTGATCGCGATTGACGAACAATACGCTGTCTTTCATGAAACCACCTCCCACATATGATTTCTTCTTTCTTTTATCATATAATGTTTTTTCTTAAATTGCAACATGGTATCTTTTATGAAGTTAGAAAAAGAACCCGGAAAAATTTCCGGATTCTTTTTCTGTTGATGTATATACTAACTAAGGGGATTAGATAATACCTATTCCACATCCAATAATGCTGCCATGTCTTCCTCACCAGTACGAACTTTAACAACTTTAGCTACATCGTATACGAAAATCTTACCATCGCCGATGTGACCGGTATAAAGCGCTTTCTTGGCAGTTTCAATTACATTTTCTACAGGAATATTACCTACAATAATTTCAAGCTTCACTTTTGGTAACAGGGTCGCATCCATTTCAACACCACGATATTTCTCGCCAGCACCTCTCTGGATACCACAACCCATAACCTGTGTAACAGTCATACCGGTTACACCTAACTCATTCATAGCTTTTCTCAGCTTGTCATAACGTGATAATTTTGCAATAATAACAACTTTGTACATTCCGGTAGCATCTTTTGGTACGGTAGAAACCACCTTGACTGCCGCATCCTTCTGTACCTGTGAAGCTTCTGCGTATTCCGGAGTACCAAGATTGGTATTTTCATTTACATCCATAGTCATAGTGTTAGAAACGTCCATAATGCTAAATCCGGAGTATGCAGATGCAAGACCATGCTCCATTGCATCCAGTCCGACAATTTCTTCTTCCTCTGTAACACGAAGTCCAATGGTTGCTTTAATGATTAAGAACGCAATCGTAATTGTAACTGCGGTCCACGCTGCTACTGTTACAAAGCCTAATAACTGAAGTCCTAACTGATGGAAACCACCACCATAGAACAAACCTTCTACGCTATCATTGCCCGGTGCTGATGTTGTTGCAAATAATCCAACTGCAATCGTTCCCCAGATACCGTTCATCATATGTACTGCTACGGCACCTACCGGGTCATCCACATGTAACTTGTAATCTAACAGCCATACACCAAACACTACTAATACTCCGGCTACGGCACCAATAATTGTTGCTCCAAGTGCATCTGTAACATCACATGGGGCTGTAATTGCTACCAGACCGGCTAAGGATGCGTTCAGACACATAGAAACATCCGGTTTTCCATATCTTACCCATGTGAAAATCATACATACTACGGTTGCAACTGCCGGGGCAATGGTGGTGGTAAGGAATACGGAACCTAACTGCTCGATGCTGGTACAAGCTGCACCATTAAATCCATACCATCCAAACCACAGAATAAAGCATCCTAAACATCCAAGTGGAAGATTATGTCCCGGGAATGCGTTTACTTTTGTTACTTTACCATTTTTGTCTGTATTAAATTTACCAATACGAGGTCCAAGAATCTTTGCACCAATTAATGCTGAAATACCGCCTACCATATGGATTGCACAGGAACCTGCGAAATCATGGAAGCCTAACTGGGACAACCAGCCGCCACCCCAAATCCAGTGTGCTTCAATCGGATAAATCAATGCGGAGATTACTCCGGAATAAATACAATAGGATAAAAACTTTGTTCTTTCAGCCATAGCACCTGATACAATCGTAGCTGTGGTTGCACAGAATACTAAGTTAAATACAAAATTAGAAAAATCAAAATCCGCATAAGATGTAAAAATATCAAATCCTGGTTTTCCGATAAATCCTACGAAATCTTCTCCTAACAGAAGAGAAAAACCAATTAAAATAAATACTACAGTACCAATACAAAAATCCATCAGGTTCTTCATTAAAATGTTACCAGTATTTTTTGCTCTGGTAAAACCTGCCTCTACCATTGCAAAACCTGCCTGCATCCAGAATACCAATGCTGCTCCAATTAAGAACCAGATACCAAATGTCTGTCCTGTTACTAAATCAAAAATTTCTTGTGCTGTCATAACGAATCCCTCCTCGTTTGTTTCACCGTCATACCTTAATAATCGTTAGATATTATTGTGTTCATAAAAAAAACGACACTTTTCCCGTACTCCACAGCTTTGTGGCTCGAAAAAAGTATCGTATTTTTTGATGGTAATTGTTGTGTTCACAATTTATTCATGATACATTCAAAAAAGTTTCATCTTGTGAACACGAAAACTTCATTTATTCTCCATATAATAAAATCATAACAAATGATAATTTCTAGTAATTAAAATTACTATATCGAATAAACTTTTTCATAATAATGCCAGGTGACTTCGGTTACCTGGCATCCTCCCTTTTATGGGAGGATACCTGCCATTTATGCAATCCTACACTTCAAAGATTAAATCTCCGTAAGATGGCATTGGCCACATTTCTTTATCTACAATCATTTCAAGCTTATCAACAGGTGCTCTTAATGCATCCATTGCAGCCTTAACGTCGTCTCTGTAGCATACTGCCTGCTCTCTGCCTTCTTCCATTGCAGCAGCCTTATCAGTAGCTTCTATCAATTTAGCAAGTGCTGTCTTAGCGTCTGATAATAAGTCAGATGTTTCTGTCAACAGTTCTGTCTGAACGCTTACATCTGCATCACATGCTGCTTTTACTGCATTGATGGAGTTTGCGAGACTGGTTGTGTATTTGATAACTGCCGGAATAATCTGTTTTCCTGCCATATCAATCATAGTACGTGCTTCAATATTAATTGCCTTTGCATAGTTCTCGTACTGAATCTCTACTCTGGACTCTAATTCTGCCTTGGTAAATACGCCGAACTTCTCAAATACATTTACTGCTTTATCCGTAGTTAATGCAGGAATTGCATCTACCATAGACTTGATATTTGGAAGACCACGTCTCTCTGCTTCCGCAACCCATTCATCAGAATAGCCGTTTCCGTTAAATACGATTCTCTGATGCTCTGTAGCCTGCTCTTTAATCAAATCATGTACTGCCATATCAAAGTCATCTGCTTTTTCCAAAACATCGCATGCTTCTGCAAATGCTTCTGCAACGATAGTATTTAATACAACGTTTGGTGCTGCAATAGAGTCGTTAGAACCTACCATACGGAACTCGAATTTGTTTCCAGTGAAAGCAAATGGTGAGGTACGGTTACGGTCTGTTGCATCCTTCATGAAGTCTGGTAATGTCTTAACACCAGTCTGAAGTACTTCACCCTTTAAGCTTCTGGTTGCTTCACCAGTGCTGATTAACTGGGATAATACATCCTGTAACTGCTCTCCAAGGAAAACAGAAATAATTGCTGGCGGTGCTTCATTTGCTCCTAATCTGTGGTCGTTTCCAACGTCTGCTGCGGATTCACGAAGTAAGTCTGCATGTTTATCTACTGCTTTTAAGATACAGGTCAGTACCAGTAAGAATTGAATATTTTCATGAGGTGTCTTACCTGGGTCTAACAGATTGATACCATCATCTGTTGTGATAGACCAGTTGTTATGCTTACCGGAACCATTTACACCTGCGAATGGTTTTTCATGAAGCAGACAGGTCATTCCATGACGTCCTGCTACTTTCTTTAATGTTTCCATTACTAACTGGTTGTGGTCTACTGCAATATTTGCTTCTGCATAAATCGGAGCTAATTCGTGCTGTGCCGGAGCAACTTCGTTATGCTGTGTCTTAGCGCTTACACCCAGTTTCCATAATTCTTTGTTTACATCCTTCATGTATGCTGCGATACGTTCACGGATGGCACCAAAGTAATGGTCTTCCATTTCCTGTCCTTTTGGAGGCATTGCTCCGAAAAGAGTACGGCCGGTAAAGATTAAGTCTTTTCTCTTTAAATATTTCTCTCTGTCTACCAGGAAATATTCCTGCTCCGGTCCAACAGATGGAGTAACTTTCTTAGAAGTTGTATTTCCAAATAATTTTAACAGACGTAAAGACTGTTCGTTGATTGCTTCCATAGAACGAAGCAGTGGAGTCTTCTGGTCAAGCGCTTCTCCTGTGTAAGAACAGAAAGCGGTTGGAATACAAAGTGTTGCTCCTGCAGCATCCTGTCTTACAAATGCCGGGGAAGTACAATCCCATGCTGTATATCCTCTTGCTTCAAATGTTGCTCTTAATCCTCCGGATGGGAAAGAAGATGCATCCGGTTCTCCTTTGATTAACTCTTTTCCGGAGAAGCTCATCAATACTTTTCCGTTTGACATTGGAGCTGTAATAAAGGAATCATGCTTTTCAGCCGTTACACCAGTTAATGGCTGGAACCAGTGTGTATAATGAGTAGCACCTTTTTCGATTGCCCATTCTTTCATCTCGTGTGCAACTACATCTGCTGTCTCAAGGTCTAATTCTTTTCCCTCTTCAATTACTTCTTTCAACTTTTTGTAAGTCTTTTTTGGCAAACGCTCCTGCATAACTGTGTCATTGAATACGTTTTCGCCGAAAATCTCTGCCACATTTAAAAATTCACTCATTTCTCTACATCCTTTCTCTTTCTCATTCTTCAACATACAAACGCAATCCCCTAAGTCATAATAAGTAATTCTTTCGTGTTATGTAAACTTATTAAAAAAGGGCATTCCAATCCTATTGGAACACCCTTGTTCTACACGTTTGTTTTATGTCTGGTATTAAGATACTCTACTTTTTAGAAAAAATCAATAGTATTTTTAGAAAAAATTTATTTTTTTCACTTCAAACCAAAAATACTTAATTTTTTCTCTTTTTTTCGTCAAAAGTACCAAAGTATTATTTTTTATACCTAAAAAGTAGCAATTATTCTGCTTTTCCTACGGAACCGAATAATTCCATCTTTTCTTTTACAGTTGCTTTGATTGCTTCTGCACCTGGAGCTAATAACTTACGTGGGTCAAATCCTTTTCCTTCTAAGTCTTTTCCAGCTTCGATGTATTTTCTGGTAGCATCTGCAAAAGATAACTGGCACTCTGTATTAACGTTAATCTTAGCAACACCTAAGGAGATTGCTTTCTTAATCATATCTTCCGGGATACCTGTACCACCATGAAGTACTAATGGCATATCTCCAGTCTTCTGCTGAACTGCATCTAATGTCTCAAAGCTTAATCCTGCCCAGTTTTCCGGATATTTTCCGTGGATATTACCGATACCTGCTGCTAACATATCTACACCAAGGTCAGCGATTGCTTTACACTCGTTCGGGTCAGCACATTCACCGGCACCTACAACACCATCTTCTTCACCACCGATGGAACCTACTTCTGCTTCGATGGACATTCCCTTGTCATGTGCAATCTTAACTAATTCTGTTGTCTTTGCAACGTTTTCGTCGATTGGGTAATGGGAACCATCAAACATGATAGAAGAAAATCCTGCTTCTACACATTTTAAACATCCTTCGTAGCTGCCGTGGTCTAAGTGAAGTGCAACCGGTACAGTGATGTTTAATTCTTCCATCATTCCGTTTACCATACCTACAACAGTCTTGTATCCTGTCATGTATTTTCCAGCACCTTCAGATACACCTAAGATAACCGGGGATTTTAATTCCTGTGCGGTAAGTAAAATAGACTTTGTCCACTCCAGGTTGTTGATGTTGAACTGACCTACTGCATAATGGCCAGCTTTTGCTTTCTTTAACATTTCTGCTGCTGATACTAACATAATTGTTCCTCCATTTACTTTATTATTAAAACCACTCTGCGGAAAACCCGCTCTATCTTATAGTGTACTCTATTTTTCTCAAAAAAGAAAGAGGAGACACTACAAAATCTAATCCTTAAGTTTGTTAAATTTTAGACAATTTGTCCAATATGCGCTTCCTATGACTGTTTTGGAAGGAATTTGGCATCTGCTTTTACCATAAGCTGGACTGCCTGTTTTTCATTCTGAATTACAACTTCTTTGTGACTTCCGCCATATTCCCCATCCAATGTCCAGGGAATCTCTTCTTCTGAAATACATTTAATCTTATCCGCCTTAAAGGAATAAATATATTCGGTACTTCCTCTCATATTGGTAAGAGTTGCAATAATTTCATTTAATTCCAAAGGATTTTTAGGCATACGAATCAAGGTCACCTCAAACATACCATCGTCCAACTTCACATCTTTTCCGGTAATATTCTTAAATCCTCCGGCAGAAGTGGAGTTACTTACCATTCCATAAACAAAGTCATCTTCTATCATCTGATCTTCGTATTCTACTTTCATATGAAAAGACTGTATTGCAGGAAGACGTTTTAATCCTTCCAGAATATATGCCGCATGTCCAATACGGTTTTTCAGTTCCTGGCTTGTCCCATAGGATACATCCGTAAATAATCCAAAGGCTGCTATGTATACAAAATAATCTCCATTAAAGCTTCCGATATCACAGGCAAAGGGCACACCCTCTACCACTATTTCTGCCGCCTTTTCCATCTTCTTTGGTATCTTAAGGGAGCCGGCAAAATCATTGGTGCTTCCCGCCGGAATATATCCAATGGGTACTCTGTTCTCTCTACGCATCATTCCGGTTACGGTCTCATCCAAAGTTCCATCGCCACCACTGCACACAATCAAATCATATTTTCCCGCTTTTTCTTCTACCAGATTCATGGCATCCTGCGGACATTGTGTGGTATGAACCGTAACTTGATACCCATTTTTTACAAAAATGTCTATAATATCCAGCAGCTTATTCTTAATCTGTCCTTTTCCCGAAAAAGGATTTAACACAAATAAAAGCTTCTTCTTTTTCATCCCTACCCTTAAACTCCTTTATCCCTTTGCTTTTTCTCTTATCTCTTCTGCAATCTCGCATAATTTACGCAGCCGGTGATTTACTCCCGACTTCCCCACTGCGGGTTCCAGAAAAGTTCCAAGTTCCTTCAATGCCGCTTCCGGATACTTAAGCCTTACCTCTGCAATCTCCTGAAGATTTTCCGGAAGGCTGCTCAATCCTACCGTTTCTTCAATATAATTAATATCTTCTATCTGCTTTACTGCTGCATTTACCGTTTTATTGATATTTGCTGTCTCACAATTCACCTGACGGTTTACAGAATTGCGCATCTCCTTTAAAATGCGTACATTCTCCAGATTCATCAATGCCACATGTGCTTCCATAATGCCCAGCATATCCACAATCTGCGCCCCTTCTTTTACATATACCACATAATTCTTTTTTCTCTGTACGATTTTCGCATCTATATCAAAGCTATTAATGATTTCCATCAGCTGCATCGCTTTTTCTTCCGAAGTACATACAATTTCAAAATGATAGGATTTTTCCGGGTCACTCATGGAACCTGCGCTTAAAAATGCCCCCCGGATAAATGCTCTTTTACAACAGGCATTCTGCACCAGCAAGCCGTTTACAAGCTCCTCTCCCCGAATATCCTTTCCGGTTCCTTCCTGCCACTTCACTGCCTGAAGAACTTTCTTTACTTCTTCGGGCTGTGTCAACGAAATCACAAAAATACGGCTTTTTTGAAGATAGCCGCCTTGCCTTACTGTAATTTTCACTTCTGCATGAAAGGTTTTCTTCATCAACATGAAATATTTTCTCGCCAATGACAGATTCTCTGTATATACCCGCAGCACAGATTCTTCTTCCAGCTTTCCCGCAAAGCCTAAAATAGCTGCTATTTCTGCGATTTGGCAATGTCTGCTCTTTTGAAACTGGCGGGACAATTCCTCTTTTACTTCACCGGAAAAAGACATTGTCAATTCCTCCTCATTGCATCCTTTTCGATATCTCTATGCTCAATCTTAATTCCGAATTCTTTTTCATTTTCCAGTCTGTGATACAATTCGTTTGCCAGCGTTACAGACCGATGCTTTCCACCGGTACAGCCAATACTGATGACTAACTGTGTTTTTCCTTCATCAATATAATTGGGTATCAGAAATTTGAGCATGTCCTCCAGCTTATTTAAAAACGTCGCCGCTTCCTCATACTGCATTACAAAGTCCTGTATTTCCTTATCGTTTCCTGTTTTGGTCCGAAGCCCCTCTACATAATAGGGGTTTGGCAGAAAACGCACATCAAATACCAAATCAGAATCCGTCGGAATTCCGTATTTGAATCCGAAGGAAACAATGGTTATAAAGAGATTTTTATAATCCTGATTCTGCACGAAAATCTTTTCCAGCTCTGCTTTTAATTCTCTGGTCAGCATATTACTGGTATCTAAAATATAATCTGCCTGTTTTTTTAAGAATTCCATCTGAGTGCGTTCTAAGGCAATTCCCTTGTCCACTCTTTCTCCGCCGGACAGGGGATGCGTTCTTCTGGTCTCTTTATATCGTTTTACCAGCACTTCATCGGTAGAATCCATATAGAGAATCTCGAATTCTTTTCCATTTTTTCTAAGATTATCTAAAACGTCCTGCAGTCCTTCTAACCGCTGTCCGCTTCTGATATCAATTCCAACTGCCACTCTCTGTAATTTGGAGCTTGGCATTGCTGCCAGCTCCGCAAACTTTTCAATCAATGCAATGGGAAGGTTGTCTACACAAAAATATCCCATATCTTCCATCATCTTTAATGCGGTACTTTTGCCAGCCCCGGACATCCCTGTCAAAATTACAAACTTCACTGCATTTCCTCCTCTAAAACTCTCCGATGTACTTTACTTCTGTCTCCAGTCTTACACCGAACTTATCTTCCACCCTATGCTGCACTTCTTTTATCAAATTGTCAATATCCGAAGCGGTTGCATGGTCTTTATTGATGACAAAGCCGCAATGTTTTTCTGACACCTGGGCTCCGCCTACCTGGAATCCGCGAAGTTCTGCGTCCTGTATCAGTTTTCCTGCAAAATAACCTTCCGGACGTTTAAAAGTACTTCCTGCACTTGGATATTCCAGAGGCTGCTTGGTCACACGCTGAATTTTAAGTTCTTCCATCCGCGCTTCTATTTTTTCTTTTTCCTCCGGGAAAAGCTTTAGTTCCGCCTGTAACACAATATACTCATTCTTCGGAATACAGCTATGACGATAAGACAGCTCCAGCTCCTCTAAGGAGAGCTTTTTTTGTTCTCCTGCCTTGGTAAGCACTGTTACCGCCGTTATGATATCCTTCATTTCTCCCCCATAAGCGCCTGCATTCATAACAACTGCTCCACCTATGGTTCCCGGTATTCCGGAGGCAAATTCCATTCCGGACAGTCCTGCTCTTGCTGCCTGCTTTGCCACTGCCGCTAACATAGCTCCGGCTTCTGCAGTTACCTTGTCTCCTGTCACATCCACTTTTGCCGCATATTTGCCCATTTCAATCACAACGCCGCGAATTCCCTTATCACTTACCAGAAGATTACTTCCATTTCCAATAATCATCCAGGGAATCTCAAACTGCCGGCACAGCGCAATGACCTGAGGCAACTGTGCTACCGATGGATTTACATAGCAATCAGCATTACCTCCCACCCGGAAGGTAATGTGACTGCTCATTGGTTCATTGACTTTATATTGTTCTTTTTCCAATATCTTCTGTAATGCTTCTAAAAATGTTGGATTCATTTATGCCTCTTTCAAAAATGCCGCGTAACCGCGTTTTGCTTCATATAAATCTACTTTACTGATAATTTCCCACGGAGCATGCATGTTCAATACTGCTACTCCGCTGTCAATCACAGACATATTGTAGTTTGCCAGGATATAGGCAATGGTTCCGCCGCCGCCCTGGTCTACCTTTCCAAGTTCGGACGTCTGGAATGCTACGTCATTGTCATCCATGATTTTGCGCAACTCTGCCATATATTCCGGATTGGCATCATTCGAGCCGCCTTTTCCTCTGGAACCTGTATATTTGTTGAACACCAGTCCTTTTCCGAAATAAGCCGCATTCTTTTTCTCCATAACGGAAGCATACAACGGGTCATATGCCGCACTTACGTCAGAAGAAAGCACCTTGGAATTTTCCATGGCACGGTTAAATGCAATCTGGTGATATCCGCCCATTGCTTCTAAAATCTCTGCCACTGCATAAGAAAAGAACTTAGACTGCATACCGGTTGCTCCTACGCTTCCGATTTCTTCCTTGTCTACCAGAAGGCACACGCTTGTCTTTTCACAAGTCCCTGCTTCTACGGCAGCCACAAAGGATGGGTATGCGCATACTCTGTCATCATGACCATATCCCATAATCATACTGCGGTCAAATCCATAGTCTCTTGCCTTTCCTGCCGGTACTACTTCAATTTCTGCGGAAAGGAAATCATCTTCCTCTATATTATATTGCTCTTTTAAGATATTTAACACATTTACTTTTACTGCATCTTTGGTCTTTTCTTTTTCCTTTTCATTTAAAAACGGAATACTTCCCACTAATACGTCAAGCTGCTCGCCTTCGATTACTTTAGCTGCTTTCTTGTCCATCTGCTCGCCTGCAAGATGGATTAACAGATCACTGATACCGAATACCGGGTCATCTTCCTTTTCTCCTACACATACATTAATGACAGTTCCATCCTTCTTTACCACAACACCATGCAGCGCCAGTGGAAGCGTCACCCACTGATACTTCTTTACACCGCCATAATAATGGGTATCTAACAGAGCCATATCGGTATCTTCATATAAAGGATTCTGCTTTAAATCCAGTCTTGGAGAATCAATGTGAGCCCCGAGAATGTTCATTCCCTTTTCCAGCGGCTGTTTTCCGATAACAAACAGTGCCAGCATCTTGCCCATATTTTCTGCATATATTTTATCCCCGGTCTTTATGGTCTTTCCGGCTGCAATAACATCCTTTAGATTTTCAAAGCCTGCCGCTTTTGCCTGTGCCACCAGTTCATTGACACACTCCCGTTCTGTTTTACAATCGGAGATAAACTTCTTATATCCTTCTGCAAAAGTAAATACTTCTTCTCTCTTTCCTTCCGGATACTTTTCCCATGCATTCTTTCTTTCCATTCCAGTTCCTCTTTTCCAAGTTTTATTATGTCTTATTTTTCCTCATCTTTCTGTAGGTTTGCCTGTACACGGCGATATAATTCCTGCGCAGCATTATATCCCATCTTCTTTTGTCTGTGGTTTACTGCTGCCGTCTCACAGATGACTGCTAAGTTACGCCCCGGACGAATCGGCAGAGAATGACATACTACCTTATTACCAAGGAATTCTGTATATTCCTCTTCCAGTCCCAGACGGTCATATTCGTTTTCTTTCTTCCAGTCTTCCAGTTTGATGACCAAATCGATATTCTGCTTTTCTTTTACACATTCTACACCAAACAATGTTTTTACATCAATAATACCGATACCACGCAATTCAATGAAGTAGCGGGTAATATCCGGTGCCGTTCCCACCAGGGTATGCTCGTTGATTTTACGGATTTCTACCACGTCATCACTTACCAGACGATGTCCTCTTCGAATCAGCTCCAGCGCAGCCTCGCTCTTTCCGATTCCGCTTTCACCGGTAATCAAAAGTCCTTCTCCGTATACATCTACCAATACACCGTGAATGGAAATGCATGGCGCCAATTCTTCACTCAAATAGTAAATCAGCTCTGCCATAAAGGTAGATGTTCCATAATCTGTAGATAATACCGGTATCTTTTCCTCGCCTGCAATTCTTAACAGCGCTTCATCCGGTTCCAGATTACGGCAGAAAATCACACACGGAATATCATAAGAAAGGAATTCTTTGTATACACTCAGTTTCTCATCTTCGCTTAACTTTTGTAAATAGGTGTATTCCACCATACCAATAATCTGAATTCTGTTCTTCTCAAAGTATTCAAAATATCCCGACAACTGTAATGCGGGGCGATTCACATCCGCTATGGTCACATATCTGTCCTTTACATCCACTTCCGGATTCAGGGATTTTAAATTCATCTTATCAACAATTTTCTTTATACTTACACCTTTCATATGCTTCTCCTTCTTGGGTATTTTTACCAGATTTTATTTATGCGCTACTGTTTATTTTACCATAGAAAGCGGGCTTCTTCAACTGCCTGCGGAATGAAAAAAATCATAAACAGCCTGTGCAGACTGCTCATTCATGGCATCTACCTGTGCCAGTGTTTCTACATCCGCCTCTCTTATGGCATCCAATGACAAAAATCGGCGCATCAAAGCTTTTCTTCGTGCCGGTCCAATCCCCGGAATGTCATCTAATACAGAGTGTACCTGTTCTTTGCTTCGCAGGGAACGGTGATATTCAATAGCAAATCGGTGCGCTTCATCCTGTACTCTGGTAATCAATTTAAAGCCCTCACTGCTTTTTTCAATTGGAATCTCCTGATTGTTATAGTAAAGTCCCCGGGTCCGGTGATTATCGTCCTTTACCATACCACACACAGGGATGTTTAACCGAAGCTCTTCTAACACCCGTAATGCCACATTTACCTGACCCTTTCCGCCATCCATCATAATTAAATCCGGAAAGCGGGTAAAGCTTCCATATTCCTGCTCCAGCTTGCGTTCCTTACGCTCCGCCTGTTCTTTCATACCATGGGTAAATCTTCTGGTAAGCACCTCGTACATGGAACCGTAGTCATCCGGTCTGGTTACGGTACGAAGCTTGAACTTACGGTAGTCGCTGCGCTTTGGTTTTCCCTTTTCATACACAATCATGGAACCCACGGTTTCAAACCCGTTGATGTTGGAAATATCAAATGCCTCAATGCGGTTCAATCCCTCCATATCCAGCAATGCGGCAATTTCTTTCAGCGCCCCTATGGTTCTTCCTTCTTCTCGCTTGATTTTTTCCTTATCCTGGCTTAAGACCATGGCTGCATTTTTTCCTGCCAGTTCTACCAGTTTTTCCTTCGTTCCCTTTTTGGGTACACGAATATATACTTTTTGTCCACGTTTTTCTGTCAGCCACTGGCTAATCACTTCCGCTTCTTCGATTTCCTGAGGAAGCATAATTTCCCTGGGAATAAAAGGGGTTCCTGCATAAAACTGCTTTAGAAATTCAGCCAATACCTGACTATGGGTATCTCCACCACCAATTCTCACATGGAAATGGTCTCTTCCAATCAGCTTGCCATCCCGCACAAAGAATACCTGTACCACTGCATCCTCTTCATCCGCTGCCATAGCAATAATATCCTTATCTTCTCCATCAGAATTAGTAATCTTCTGTTTCTGTGCTATCTGTTTGACACTATTTAAAAGTTCCCGATACTCAATCGCTTTTTCGAATTCCAGATTTTCCGATGCCTGCTGCATTTTCTCTTCTAATTCTTTCAACACCGGCTGATAGTTTCCATTTAAAAACTCTATTGCCTTGTCAATCCTTTCGCGATACGCTTCCTGGCTGATATATCCCTGACAAGGCGCCATGCATTGGTGAATATGATAATTGAGACATGGTCTGTCCTTTCCCGTATCTTTGGGAAGAGAACGGTTGCAGGTACGCAGCTGATAGATTTTCCTTAAGAGCTCTATGGTGTCCTTTACCGCTCCTGCGCTGGTATATGGACCAAAATAACGGGACTTATCTTTTTTCATCTGACGTGAAAAGAGGACTCTGGGAAAAGCTTCTCCCAGGGTCACTCTAATATAGGGATATGACTTGTCATCCCGCAACATCGTATTATATTTCGGTCTGTGCTCCTTAATTAAGTTACATTCCAAAATCAAGGCTTCCAGTTCAGAATCTGTAATGATATACTCGAATCTTGCAATCTGCTTTACCATCTGGTCCTTGCGAATCCCCTCGTTATGGCTGGGGCGAAAGTACTGACGGACACGATTTCGAAGGCTTACTGCCTTTCCGATATAGATAATCGTATCCTGTGCATCATGCATGATATATACTCCCGGCTTCTGTGGGAGCTTTTTCAATTCTTCCTGAATATCAAACATTATTTCATTCCTTTTAATAATTTATCCAGATAATCCTCATCTTCCTTGGACTCTGAAGAACTCTCTTCTTTCTCTGTCCGTACTTCTTTTGGCAAATCTACTTCTTTAGGTAAATCTATTTCCTTCGGCCATTCTACCTCTTCCGCCGCTTCTTCTAGCGGTTGCATATATATCACAGCTTGTTCGGTCAGCTCTTCTGCCTGTTTTTCTTCTGCCAGCTTCTCTTCTGCCAGTTTCTCTTCTGCCTGTAATTCCTCTGCTGCTTTTTCCGCTTCTGTCTTTTCCTCCGGCTCCGGGATTCCCTTCAGCTTACGGAATATCTTCATAAATTCCTTACCGGTAATGGTTTCATGCTGATACAGATAATCTGAAATTTCATCCAGAATCTCACGATTTTCCGTCAGAAGACGTTTTGCTTCGTCATAGCTTTCTTTTAAAATCTTCATGACTTCCTGGTCAATCTGAGCCGCTGTCTCTTCTCCACAGTTCAGACTGGCGCGTCCGTCCAAATACTGATTTTCAATCGTTACCAATCCCATCAGACCAAACTTGTCAGACATACCGTACTGCGTCACCATGGCTCTTGCAATCTTTGTTGCCTGCTCAATATCATTAGAAGCTCCGGTGGTCACAGAATCAAATACAATTTCTTCTGCTGCACGGCCACCCATATAAGTAACCAGATGAGCAATCAGCTCATTCTTTGTCATAAGGAACTTCTCTTCTTCCGGCACCTGCATGGTATATCCTAATGCACCCATGGTTCTTGGTACAATAGTAATCTTCTGGACCGGTTCTGCATCCTTTTGTAATGCAGTTACCAAAGCGTGACCCACTTCATGATATGCCACCATTTTCTTTTCCTTTGGTCCCATGATACGGTCTTTCTTTTCCTTACCGGCAATGACCACTTCCACAGATTCAAACAAATCTGCCTGATTTACATATTTTCTTCCACTCTTTACAGCGTTAATCGCCGCTTCGTTAATCATATTGGCAAGGTCAGAACCAACTGCCCCGGAGGTTGCCAGCGCAATGGCTTCTAAATCTACACTGTCATCCATTAATACATTCTTAGCATGTACCTTGAGCGTCTCTACTCTTCCCTTTAAGTCCGGTTTATCCACAATGATTCTACGGTCAAATCGTCCCGGTCGCAGTAATGCCTTGTCCAAAACCTCCGGTCGGTTCGTTGCTGCTAAAATCAGCAGACCCTTAGAGGTATCGAAACCATCCATTTCCGCAAGCAGCTGATTCAGTGTCTGTTCACGTTCATCATTGCCGCCATAACGGCTGTCACGGCTCTTACCAATGGCATCAATTTCATCAATAAAAATAATACATGGCGCCTGCTTCTGGGCTTCTTTAAACAGGTCTCTTACACGGGATGCACCTACACCTACGAACATTTCTACAAAGTCAGAACCTGCCAATGAGAAAAACGGCACCTTTGCCTCTCCTGCAACTGCCTTTGCCAGAAGGGTCTTACCGGTTCCGGGCGGTCCAACGAGCAATGCTCCCTTTGGAAGCTTTGCACCAATATCGGTATATTTCTTAGGATTATGCAAAAAGTCTACTACTTCCTGCAATGATTCCTTGGCTTCATCCTGTCCGGCTACATCTTTAAATGTAACGCCTGTAGACTTTTCTACATATACCTTAGCGGTTGTCTTTCCGACACCCATCATTCCGCCACTTCCCATTTTGCGGAAAATCAGGAAGTACAGCAATATCCATACCAGTGCCAATGGAACAATATAGCTTAACATATTCCAAAGAATTGCAGATGACACATCTTCTATGGTTCCTGTCACTTCTACAGCATGTTCTTTCAACAACGGCAATAAGTCGTCATCATTTAACTGTGCCGTATAGTAAGTAATTTTGGCAACCGATTCGCCCTTTGGTTCAATCTGTATTTTGCCATTATCCAAGGTTACTTTCTCAACCTTATCTTCCTCTACCATCTCTATAAACTCAGAATAAGTAATCTCTTTATTCAAAGCTTTATTCACACAGCTATTCAGCATACTTACGAAAAATAATACCATCAGCGCAGTCAGACAGAAAATCAAAATGGTCATTCCATTCTTATTATTACCGCCTCCGCCGTTGTTATTACCACCACCATTATTGTTATTATTTCCTTTGTTCTCCATTTATTTCCTCCTAAATATATCGCTCTTCTATCTGCGATACGATTATTATTATATGTTTATTCTCTTGGAAAATCAATATATTCTTCCTAAACTTTTCTTCATATTTATTAAGTTTTTCTAAACTTTCTTTTGTTTGAAAAAAAGTTTTTTCAAAAAATCCTAGATTTCTTTAAAACAAGGTAGTATAATGTATTGGTTATTGAGTAAACGAAAAACTTTCACATATAAAAGGAGGAACTACCTATGCCCGTAAAATACGTCTTTGTCACCGGTGGTGTTGTATCCGGACTGGGAAAAGGAATTACAGCCGCTTCTTTAGGCCGTCTGTTAAAAGCCCGTGGATTCAAGGTCACCATGCAGAAATTCGACCCATATATCAACATTGATCCGGGAACGATGAACCCGATTCAGCATGGCGAGGTTTTTGTTACCGATGATGGCGCTGAAACTGACTTGGACTTAGGACATTATGAACGTTTTATTGATGAGAGCCTGAATAAAAATTCTAATGTAACTACCGGTAAGGTCTACTGGTCTGTACTGCAAAAGGAACGTCGCGGCGACTATGGCGGAGGAACGGTTCAGGTAATTCCGCATATTACCAATGAAATCAAAAGCCGTTTTTACCGTGACTTTACCACAGAAGAGACCCAGATTGCCATTATTGAAGTCGGAGGAACCGTCGGAGATATTGAAAGCCAGCCTTTCTTAGAATCGATTCGTCAGTTCCAGCATGAGGTGGGACATGACAATGCGATTCTGATTCATGTTACTTTGATTCCATATCTTCATGCTTCCGGAGAAATGAAGACCAAACCGACCCAGGCAAGTGTAAAGGAATTACAGGGAATGGGTATCCAGCCGGATATTATTGTATGCCGTTCTGAGCAGCCGTTAGACCAGGGATTGAAAGATAAAATCGCACTGTTTTGTAACGTGCCAAATAAAAATGTTCTTCAGAATCTGGATGTAGAATATCTGTACGAAGCTCCTCTTGCTATGGAAAAAGAGCATTTGGCACAGGTTGCCTGCGAATGTCTGCACCTTGACTGTCCGGAACCGGATTTAAGTGATTGGACCGATATGGTAGATGCGTTGCGTCATCCTAATAAAGAAGTGGAAATTGCTTTGGTAGGAAAATATATCCAGCTTCATGATGCCTATATTTCTGTAGTAGAAGCATTGAAGCACGGCGGTATTGCAGAGCGTGCAACCGTAAACATCAAATGGGTAGACTCCGAATTATTGACAGAAGAAAATATAGATGAAGTGCTTGGTAATGTACAAGGTATTTTAGTTCCGGGCGGCTTCGGTGACAGAGGAATTGACGGAAAGATTCTTGCCTGCAAGTATGCACGAGAGCATAACGTTCCTTTCCTTGGTCTGTGCCTTGGTATGCAGCTGGCTATCGTGGAATATGCCCGTCATGTCTGCGGCATGAATGATGCTCATAGTATTGAATTGAATCCTCAGACCACCCATCCGGTTATCGCACTTATGCCTGACCAAAATGGTGTAGAAGATATCGGCGGTACCTTGCGGCTTGGTTCTTATCCATGTGTTTTGGACAAGACCTCCAGAGCATATCAGGTCTATGGTACCGAAAATATCGAAGAAAGACACCGTCATCGTTATGAATTTAACAATGACTACCGTGCCGCACTGACGGAACATGGTTTGAAATTATGCGGACTTTCTCCAGATGGAAGAATCGTAGAAATGATTGAGATTCCGGAACATCCATGGTTCATTGCAACTCAGGCACATCCGGAGCTGAAGTCCAGACCAAACAGACCGCATCCATTGTTCAAAGGATTTGTGGAGGCTGCCGTAAAAACAACCAGATAATTTGAACTTTTACTACAAAATTTATTTAGAACCAAATACCAAAGTGCCCAAGTCCTTCACTCTGGAGGAACTTGGGCACTTTATGCGCTGTGCAAGCCGCTTTTTCGGCGTCTTACCGCTTTCTTTTCATTGTTTTTCCGTCAAAATAATCTTTCTTTTAACTCTGTCAGATTCTCAAAGACGCCTATACAATCATATTCCTTAAAATTCTCTTTTGTTGTGGTTCCTGTGGTAACGCCCGCAAAAGAAACTCCGGCACATTTCGCAGTCTTCGCATCTACCAGACTATCTCCTACATAAAGTACCTCTTCCTTCGCCAGATTCCATTCCTGTATTACCTTCAAGGTTCCCTCCGGATCAGGCTTGGGATTTGCCACATTATTGCCTCCTATAATCATGGCTACATATTTTTTCGCCTGACATTTTTCCAGAATTCCCTCAATCCGATAATCAAACTTTGTGGTTACGATTGCAATCTTAATCCCCTTTTGCTTCAAGTGTTCTAAGATTGCTCTTGCGTCCGGATATAGCTCGGAGCAATCTGTCATAACCTCATCCGCTTTTTCTATAAAATAAGCTCGGAACTCTTCTCCCTTTTCCGATTGCTTGTCTCCTGTTAAAGCGACATAGCTTTCCGGCAGAGAAAGCCCTATGGTCTTACGGATTGCTTCTCGTTCCGCCTGCTTATATCCCATTTTTTCTAATGCATAATTAGAACTTAATACGATTCCATCTGTGGAATCCCCTAAGGTATAGTCAAAATCAAAAATCACTGCTTTGTATTGCATATCTCTCTCCCTATCTGATATTTTCATATGTCAATATTAACCCTTCTACTTTGAATTCATCGGATTTCATTTTAATAAGTATAAGCAAAAAGTGCATTAAAATCAATGTTTTTGAATTGAAATTATTTTTAATCTATTTTATACTTGTTTTAATAATTACATTTTTCACAGGAGGAAAATTTATGAAAAACATAAGAAAAATTCTAATTAGCGTTTTGTGTTTCTGCTTATTGCTATCTCTGACTGCAGGATGCGGCGCAACGGAAGAGAAAAACACTTCAAAGAGCGGCAGTAATACTTCAAAAAGCGACAGCGATGTTTCAACTGAACCGGAAGAAACCCAAAAAAACGAAGAAGACACAAAATCAGATTTTCTTAATGATAACGAATCTTATTTCTTTTCCATTAATGGGGAAAAATTTTATGCAGGTGATGAAATCAGCTCATTATCAGCAGTTGGTTTTAATGTAAGAGAATCCGAATTAGAGGAAGAGCTTCCGGCTAATAAGTATATGATTGGCGCTGGTCATATGGAAAATTCAAATGGAGATACCGTTTTTAACTTAACACCTTATAATCCAAGTGATTCCTCTGTTAAAGTTTCCGAATCTGTAATCGGCGGATTTGATATGAGTTATGTATATGCAAAGGATGATGAAACCGCTTTAAATATTGAAGTATATGGTGGCATTAAGTTAGGTTCTACCCAAGATGAAGTGCAGGAAGTATTCGGTGAGCCAACTTCAACTACTTCAGATTTAACAACTTATTATTATGAGTCCGAAGAAGTTTACCGGTCATATAAGTTCACTTTTGACGAAGAGGGAAAAGTTTCAAATATTACATGGCAAAATTTAGTTTTTAATAAATAACGGAAATAACCAAAATACCAGATAGTTACACATTTTAAAATGCAAAACATGGGCTGAAAATTTATGAAAAATTTTCAGCCCAACTATTATCATGGAAAATTAGCATTTACAGACATTTGTTCACACACTCCCTATCGACCAGAGACATTTTATCTGGGAATACAGGGTATTATACTTCCAATGTTGTTCGCTTCTCTCTTTGCTATTTGGGTCATTCACCAGAAATCCCTCTTTATCGTAGCCCCGAATCAGAATAAAATGTCCGGTGGTGGTAAAATCTCCGGGGCGCATACTGCAGATTATCACATTTCCCCTGTCCAGAACTTCTTTCATCTTGGCTTCATCCAGTCCGATTTCTGTTCCTGACAATCCTAACTGTGACGCACCATCGGTAAAAAAGCTCCAGCTTGTCCCAGCCTCTGTATAATATCCATTGTCATTTGCAAATTCTGCCATTTCCCTGGGATTCATGTCAACTTTTCCCGTCAGGTAAACATACGCCATAGACATACAGGTGGGCCCACAGCCTGCTATGGCAATCATTTCATTTCCATAGCTGTCATATCCCCAACGTCTGTCCCATTGCAGAAACAACGGTACTTCTCCTTTCGTCACCTCTCCGCTTAGGTCAATCTCTTTTCCCTGATATTTGCTTCTTTCCGGATAGCTGGTGACAAAATCATAGGTCTCCGGATTCTTTTCTAACATTTCAAGAAGTTCTTCCGGATATGCTTCCACGGAATCATTCTTCTGACTTTTCAAAAACTTCTCCGCCCGCTGTGCAGCCTCTACCTCCTGTGTCCCTTCACTTTTCAGATTCCATAACCCTCTTAGTATGTCATTCATCCCCCCTGTTCCAATAAACACAATACCACCACAGATGAAAAAAACCGCTGCAACGCATGCCAATGTCTGTTTTATCCGACGGATTCTCTGTCTGCGTCTCCTTCTTTTCCTTACTTGTCTGCTATTTCTTCCTGTTGCGATGCTGTTTCTTCCTGTTGCGCCGCTTCTTTCTGTTACATTCCTTTGTCTCTTATCATATACAGTCTTTGTCCCTGACATAAAAATACTTCCTTTCTTACTTTCAGTTCACTTTCTATGAACCTATTATAAAAAAAGAAGCATTTTATAGTTTTCGTTTTTTCTCGTGTATTTCTTAAGTTTTTATGAAGTTTCATGTGCCAATGGACCATGCCCCTTTTATCTGATAGCGCAGCGTATCATACTCCCACTGCTTTTCACTGTTTATTCTGCTGTTTGGGTCGTTTACCCAAAATCCATTCTTGTCATATCCGCGAATCACAATAAAATGTCCGCCCTTCGTAAAATCGCCCGGTTTCATACTGCAAATAATTACATTTCCATAGTCCAAGGCTGCCTTCATCCCATCTTCCGTTACGCTCATCTCACTTCCTTCCAGTCCGAGAATTGTAGCTCCCTCTGTGAAAAAATCCCATTTGGTTCCCGCCTCTGAATTATATCCATTCCGATCTGCAAATTCTGCCATCTTTCTTGGGTTCATTTCTGTGTTTCCGGTTAAATAAATATATGCCATAGACATACAGGTAGGTCCACAGCCTGCTGCTCCAATCAGCTTATCTCCATAATTATCATACCCCCAACGCTTGTCCCACTGTATGAGAAGTGGCACCTCGCCTTCTGCCACGTCCTCTGTCAGGTCAATACTTTTCCCCTTATATTTGTCTCTTTGGGAATATCCCATTACATAATCATAAGTTTCCGGATATTTTTCCAACAACTCTTGCAGCTCCTTGGGACAGTCCTCTAATTCTTCCAGATAATCCCCTGACTCTTTCCAATCCCTAACCAACAGCGCTTCTGTTTCTTCTTTATTTTCTTCCTGACTGATGGAACTTATTTTCTGTATTTGAGTCTCTGTCGGGTTTTGCTGTACTTCCTGTTCCATTTCTTTTACACGCTCAATATTTATTCGCTTTATGCTTATCATCGCAACGATTCCAATACACACCATGCAAATCATTGCTGTGCAAAATGCCAGCTGTTTTATTTGTCTTCTTCTATGCCGTCTTCGTTTTCTCGCTCCCGCAGCACGTCTGACACTATCATCCCGCTCATGTTCCCAGGACATAGAAACACTTCCTTTCTTCGTTCGCAATCAGTTCCTACGAATATTATAAAAAGGAAGTGTTTTCATATCATCAGTTACTTGTTATTTTTTTGTAAAGTTTCTTGTAATTCTTAGTTTATTTCATCAGATGTTTGAACTGTTACTAAACCCCAAACAAACTGTAACAGTTCTTTCTCAATTTCCTGCTCACCTAAATCATATGCCCCAAAAATCATACCACTTCTCTCTGATACATCTTTTCTTCCCAGTACTGTTTCAGAAATACATGCATTTACTTTCGGATTTGCCTAATTCACTTTATGTAATGCCTCTTTCAAAATCAATAAGTTTTCTCTATTATGTTTATTTTCTGAAAGATTATACATTCTATTAAACAAACCACTTGCTCCATTTACTTTTAGTTGCTCCCACAAGTTAAGAAACAATTCTTGTCTCCATTTTTCCAAAGTATCCGCAGAAATGTTCAACAATTTATAGCTCTCATAAGCTTCTTTTTCTTCCCTTACCATTGCAAACAATGAGCCAACATACTTAAAAAATTCTTTTTTCACTTCTTCAAATGTCATATTTACCTCTACTTTCTTACAACTTTCCACAAACCCTCACTTGTTAGCTCAAATATATAGCCTTTACTAAGTATATAATCTACTTCTCTCTGATAAAATCTTTTTGCACCATCATCAAAATAATACCACTTATATGGGTCATTAGATAGCAATATATTTTTATTAGCGGAAAGTTGTTCATCAATAAATTCTCAAGCCTTATCCTGCTTATAGTGTCTGTTGCTCCATTCACAAAGGACTTATACAAGGGATTATCTATCTTGTATTCATGGTAACTTTGCAGCCGTGAAATGTAGCTCCACAGCACACTCCGCTCTTCGCTCAACAATTCTATCTCCCACAGACGTTGAAAAGCATACATGCGGTCTTTATGTTAATTCATATACCCATCATTCCCTATTAAATCATGTTGAACTTATTTCAAACAAACTTACTCCCCCAAAATGTATAATCTCAAAATTCTTTCACGATTTAAAACAAAATCTACATTTTTCTGTATTTCATCATAAATAAACACTATATGTTTTAATTTTTCACAATAATTATAAAATGCGACATATCCTCTACTTAATGTTACATTTCTTACAATGTATTCTCCATCAAACTTAACATCTATTCCATCTTTTGTTTCTATCAGAGATATTTTTTGTTTATCTTCCTCACCTATCGAAAATATTACATTATCAAAATTATTATCAATAAAATCTCTTGCTTTTTTCTCTTCACCAGAATTTAAATAACTCCGAATATTCCTCGCCACCAATTTATCCGCTACGTCATCATACAATCTCATATAAATAACTATGGCATATATTTGAGCTTCATCCTTCTTTTCTGTCTCTACCCTCACTTGTTTTACATCTCTATGCGCTTCCGAAACTACATATCTATCACTTATTCTTCTAATTTCTATATAGTCTTCTGGATATGTATTCGCATTTCCTTGAAACAATACTATTTTTTCTTCTGACTCCACAATCCTACACTTATTATCCTGCAATATTTCATGTATTATATTAATCAATTTTAATTTCTCCTTTCTCAACCAAATCTGTAATATCTTCCAATATTCCCATGTCTTCTAACTCCTTAATAGTATATTTACTTCCATCCGGCTTATACTTTACAAATTGTTCGGCTCCACTTTCACTCCTTATCCGACCAGACAAGGTCTATTCTTTTTACTTCCTCATTCACCCTTCTTTCCCCTCTCCCATCTGATTGATAATCCAGTCAACAATCTGCTCCTCGTTATAGTACATGGTCTTATAGGCGTTAAACACATATGTGGTCGCTGCCTGATATAGAAATATCATACTGCACTAATATTAAATCTTTATCTACTGTTATCCTGATTTCATAGTCATTATCAAAATTGACTAACTCCCTATCAAACTTATAAGAATAATCTATTGTAGTTGCTGTGCTTTTACCTCTCTTAACATTATGTTTACATATTCATGTTTTTATATTCATTATTTAATTCTGTTAATAATACAAATAGCTCTGTTGGTTCTTGCATATTCCAGCCCCATACTGTAAATGCATTTGCAAATGAATTTAAATATCTTTGCTCCTTCGCAGGTATTTGATTGCTATAAATCCTTTCCAAAAGCTGAGTTAATTCTGGTAAGATACATTTTTCCAATTGTTCTTCTGTGCTTTCACCAGGCACTCCATTTTTTCTATTGGCTAATTCATCATTACAAAGTTTTATAGTCTTTAATATTTTTTCTTTAAATTTTTTCATATCTAATTACCTCTCAATGTTTTATTGCTACCGATGGATTGGGAACATAAAATTGATATCCTCCACCGGGCTGTCCGAAATTAGGAGCAACTGTACCTTCTAAAATTTTTGTTGAAAATTCGGATTTACATTATTTGTAATAAAATCCTCTACTGTTGCTTTATCACCCTCCAAACTCTCTCCAATCGTTTTTACCTTCTCATCATCTAACACCTTCTCCCTAATCACAACCCCTTCCACATTCTGAAATAACAGCTTATTTCCTATGCAGCTCACCGTGATTCCATTTGATTAAATCTGTATATCCATGTTTACTTTGTAAATAACTCCATTCATCTGCTAATGCTGTACCACTGCACTTTCTTGAGTCTTGCACAAATTTTATAGTTGCCGAATAGTCAGCCATCGCCGAACAATATTCACCATAAGTCCTACCGCATTATCTACTTCAAAATTCTCAAACCTATATCCTGCTTATAGCGTCTGTTGCTCCATTCACAACGGACTTATATAACCCTCTAAATTCTCCTCGGATTATCTATATTGGCTTCATGGTAACTTTTCAGCGATGAAATGTAACTACACAGCACACTCCGCAAAATTTCGCCAGCATCTATAATTAACATCATGGATTTTTTAATTGCTTCGCAACAGCCATAATGATTAATTAATAGACGTACATTTTTGAATTTATTGGAAATTTGAAAGTCCGAAAGTATAAACATAATAAATTAAAATTATTTTTCTTTTAAGATACTACTTAACAATATTGAATCCCTCTATTTTCCCACTATCTACATTGATTTTATAATTACGTCCATAGAAATCTGATGCAAAAATAGTATCATCTTTTATACCCATCTGCTCGTAAGGAAGAAGATTTTTTAACTCTGGATAGAGAGTAGATAAATCCTCTGATTGCCAAATTAAATTTGCTTGAGCATCCAAACAATAAATGTTATTAATCTCCGTTCTATTAAATGGAATTCCAAGCAATACTATATACTTTTCTTTATACTGAACTACAGTTCGAATATCAAATTCAAAATCATAACTATTACCATTGATTTCAATATGTTTCTTCTCGTATTGATACATTTAATTACCACCAGACATATCACCCCAAGCTTCTGCCTTTCCAATTAATTCATATGTGGTCTCCACACTATTTCCCATCTCTGATAAAGAGTCGTTAGGAATCCGAAAGTATAACCATAATCTAATCCATCAACTGGTCATATAAAAATTGACATGCTTCATCCTCTGAATCAAAGAATTCATTTGTTGTTTTCATACTCCTTTCCAGATAATAAACAAACCACTTTTCTCCGATTTTTCCATACACAAACGGTCATCTTTTTTCCCATATCCTGTCAGATTGTAAACATAATCTGGAACTCCAGCTACTTTTAATTCTTTTTCCAACATCTCTCTAGTCATTTAGTTAATCCCCTTTATAAATCCTAATTCTTTTAATATTATATGGTAACTCATATTGTATTCCACCGCCCACTTGTTCAAATGCAGGAGCAATTTCAGATATCGTGACATTATCAATAGTTTTTTTCTCTCCTGCTCTTTTGCTATCTCTATATATTGAATGTTAATGAGCAGTTTATTTTTTCTAGTAGCGCAGTAAAATATACCACAATTTATAACCAACCACGCGATTTTAAAAATTTGTCTGGAATTCGTAATTCCAATTCTTCTTTTAATTTTTCAAAAAAACATCAAACTCCACCTCGTCCCACCATTGTTGCGAATTATTTAATGCTATCATTTTCTCTCCATACGTTATGCAACATCCAAATCTCCCCTTATCATAATTCAATCTTATTGGAAAATAATCATATGCTACAAATTCCACGCTGAATGCTCGATTGTTTGCATCATCATATACATCTAAAATGCAAAACTCTTTAACTTTATCCTCAAATTTTTCTCTTGCCATCTTATTAAACTGAACCACCATTTTTTGTGTATCATTTAATTGCATACCAACAGCCTCCTTCTTCTATTAAATCTGTATATTCATGTTTACTTTGTAAATGACTCCATTCATCTGCTAATGCTGTACCGCTCCACTTTCCTGGGTCTTGCACAAATTTTATAGTTGCCGAATAGCCAGCCATCATAACTTTGCAGCTGTGAAATGTAACTCCACAACACGCTTCGCTCTTCACGCGACTTACATATCCCCAAATTCCTTTTTACTCTAGATACCCTTGTATCATTAATTCTCTATAAACTTTTTGTTTCTTTTCGTTATCTCCTAACTTTTTCCATGAATAATATGTTACTTCAATCTCTGCTAATTGTTCTCCATAATTGTCGTCTTCAACTAATTTTTTTCAAGACAATTTATTTTTCTACCACTCTTGACATTCCCTGCTATAAAACAAATCTACATCAGCTGCTGCATCGTATAACTCTTTTATGGAAGCCAAGCTATCATATTCTGAAATTCCTCTCATTGTACCAATAAGCCCACCTTTAGATGCAGGTAATGTGCCATCCTGTAATCTTTTTACTACAATTTCAATTCCATTTTCATAATTATTTAAGTATCTTTTTTTTTCGTCATCTACCATTTTCTTGGCTTTATCAATTTCTTGTACTAATAGATTCAATTTTTTCAATAATTCTTGTCTCTTATCCATAATAATAATCTCCTTTAATTTGAAAAACTTCTAATTTCCGTTATCCAATCTGTATCAAATTGATTAAATAAATATTGAACTCCACCACCTGGTCTAGGGTCTGCAATCAATAACTGTTCTCTTGCAGTTCCTACAGCATACTTAACCTCAGTTCCAGCAGGAATTCTCGCAACCTTTACAGTATTTCTGTTTCCCCAATCTTTTGATAAAGCCAACTTATCCATATAATCATTCAATGTTGTAATTCCATTTGCTTCATCAACTGTTGTCCAGTAACATAAGGATGCATCTGGCGCATCAGAACTATACTGCACTAATATTAAATCTTTATCTACTGTTGTTCTTATTTCATAACCATCATTGAAATTGGCTAACTCCCTATCAAATTTATAAGAATAATCTATCGTAGTTGCAGTTTTACTACCACCCTCCAAACTTTCCTCAATACTTTTTACCTTCTCATCATCCAGCACCGTCTCCCGAATCACAACCCCTTCCGCATTCTGAAACAACAGCTTATTTCCTATGCAGCTTACCGTGATTCCCGTTGCCAGACTTAACATAATCGTTACCGGCACCGGCCAGTCTAATGCTTCTCCCAATGCTCCGATTCCACACACTGCCACATTAGACCCAAACTCGACGGCTACTGTTTTCCACGTAAATTCCAACGCTTCCCTGGCGCCCAGTTCTGTTATTCTTGTGCCTCCCGCTGCCATTCCAAGGGTAAACAGGTCAACCATGGCAAATACCGCTTTCAGTCCACGTTCCATGTCGGTTAAGTCTTCCCCGGTAAACCACTCTTCCCCGGTACATGCCTCTATTACAGGCTTTATTATCGTAATATCAAGTACCGATGATACAAAGCTTGCAAACGGCTTATCCATCTTATGGTCGAATTCCCCCTGATGATAGAACTGGGTCAGGAATTCCTCCTGCGTCATTTCGCTGTTCTCTCCCAGCATACCACTTTCTAACATTGACTGGTACTGCTGTTCAAAAATCACTGCAAAATCTTCTATCGAACCATTAGCGAACTGGGTATGAATTCCTATCTGGTCGGCTTTTCCATCTAAGGTTCCAATAAAGTCTTCAAAGGTCAATTTATCCTTTTCTATCGTTGCCGAATAGCCTGCTCCTGCCGGATAATATTCTACCGTAAGTCCTGCCGTATTGTCTACTTCAAAATTTTCAAGCCTTATCTTACTTATGGTCTCTGTTGCTCCATTCACAAAGGACTTATATAGAGGATTATCTATCATTGCTTCACAATAACTTTGCAGCTGTGAAATGTAGCTCCACAATATGCTCCGCTCCTCGCTCAGCAATTCTATCTCATCCGCCTTGGAAACAACCCCGATTCCCAATCCAACCTCGCCTAATATTTCATCACATTCCCGTATGTATTCTTCCGTCTCCCACAAACGTTGAAAGGCATACATGCGGTCTTCATAATAGCTCATCTTATCCGCCCAGGCAAGGTCTACTCTTTTTACTTCCTCGTTCACCCTTAGTTCCCCTCCCCCATCTGATTGATAATCCAGTCTACAATCTGCTCCTCGTTATAGTACATGGTTTTATACGCGTTAAACGCATATGTAGTTGCCGCCTGATATAAAAATATCATTCTCTGCAGATTACTTGCAAGAGAACTGCAAAACAACTGCAATTCTTCCGTTGCCTTTCCTTTATAACTGGTTCCGGTATCCATATTTGCCTTGCAGCTTTCCGCATACACATATGCTGTCTGGACTTCTTCCTGAATTTTCCCGAGTTCTGCAATATAATCTAAGACCTCTTCCCCTATCTTAATTTCTTCCTCACTCATATCCTTCACCCCCTTCTTTTCTCTGAATAAATCTCATCGCAATCCCTCCACCTTTTTATACTCTGCAAAATCCGTATAAAACGCTTCTACATGTTCTTCTAATTCCTGCAGCCCATTGATTGCCTGTTGCAACGGATTTTCATTATTACTATTTGTAAAACACTTGTGATATTGTTCCATCAGTTCGAGATATGCCAGAAACTTTTTCTGCTGCTCTCCACACCATTTTCCTTCTCCCCCTACTCTTTGTACCAGACTGGCAATCCGTTCATAAGAAGATTCCATATTCTCCTGTACCGTTTTCAATTCTTCTGTCAAACGGTTCATTTCTCCACCTGCTATTTTGAAATCCTGCATGTCCTACGCCCCTTTCTGTGCTTTTCGCTCTTTTTCCAGTTCCTCATAGTACTTTTTTTCATATACTTTCATTTCCCGGTCTTCCCGCTCTGCCTCACTGCACCAGTATTCGTATTCTGCCTGAGCCGTGGCAAGCTGCGTCTTTATATCTGCTATATACTGTCGGTAAGTATTTCCCAATGTTTTGGTCGCCTCTCGGTGGTTCGCTTCCTTTTCCTTATAGATACGGTCAAACTTTCCCTCTGCGGAATATGGATTAATTTCCATGTTATCGGCATCCCGTTTCAAAATCTCCACAACGGTCTCAAAGTCTGCCATGCAGTCCAACTGGTCCTCTACCCGATTTATTACCTTCTTATACTTATCCCTCTGCGACTCTGCATATGTTTTCTTTCCCAATGCATCTTTGATGTTATACCACAACCTGTCCAATAAACTTGACATCTTTCTCCTCCCATGTCTTTGCTTTTTCCTAATAAAATTAATACCTATAAATCAAATTTAATTACAAAATAGGAAAATATTTTTTCTGACATTTCTTACACTAACATTTTTGTACCGATATTTATTATTTTTGTTCTTATATTTTTTGTTCTCATATTTGGATTTTTACTGAATTAGTTATTTATCGATTGATAAATATATTGAATAGCCCCCGTAATTCATTATCTAACTCTTCCCTCATAATCCTATTTATTATAATAAATATTTTTGTTTCTAATGTCAATTCTTTCCTAAACAAAATCTTTCTTTTCCCTTTGACTCACCTTTCATAAGCCCTACGACTGCCCCTTTAGGGGCAGTGTAATTCTATCATAAATCTGGTCTTCTCTCCCGCACTTTCTGCCCAGATTCTTCCCTGATGCAGCTCTACAATTTCCTTTGCAATGGCAAGTCCCAGTCCGGCACCGCCGCTTCTGCTGCTTCGTGCGCTGTCCAGTCGGAAAAATTGTTCAAAGATACGCTCCAGCTTTTCCTTCGGAATCTCTGTTCCGGCATTTTCCACCTGAATCCGTATTTTACCGTTCTGTTTTTCTGCTGATATATGGATTGTGCTCTTTTCGTAACAATAAAACACTGCATTCCGAAGAAGATTGTCGAACACTCGCTGCATCTTGTCCGTATCGCAAATTAATTTTAAGTCTGCCGGCTCTACGGTCACTTCACAGTTCAATTCCTTTTCTGCCAGCATAGGCTTAAATTCATAGGCAATCTGCTCTAACATCATTTTCAGAGAAACACTGGTCTTCTCCAGCTCTAACTGTGTCAGATTGAACCTTGTAATTTCAAAGAATTCATTTATCAGTTCTTCCAAACGCTCCGCCTTTTCCAGCGAAATAGAAAGGTACTTTTCCTGTAGTTCTCTGGAAATCTCCCGCTCCTCTTTTAACAAAGTCAAATAACCGATGACAGAGGTAAGAGGCGTTTTTAAGTCATGGGCAAGATACACTACAAGATCATTTTTCCGTTGCTCCGCTTCTCTTGCCAGCTGTTCGTTCCGATGAATGTCCTCCTGCACCTGGTTCATATACTGCTCGACTTCTATTAGTTCTTTCCGCAGTTTAATCTGCCTGTGTTCGCCGGACAACTGTTCCATGGCTTCCATGACTTCCTGAAAATAATTCAACAGACAAATCCAGTAAAAAACCCCAAGAACTACCAGCCCCGCCAAAAATAAAAAAATAACGCAAATAACCTGATTATCCTGTATCCAGTGAAGTTCCCAGTAAAACGCATCCCATGTCTGCCATTTTCGGCTTCCCAGAATGGATTTTGCCAGAAACAGACCTGCAATTAAAATGACAATATAAATAATCCCTGCCCGAAGCATTTTTCCAAAGAAACGCTCTATAATGGCGCCTTTGATATCCACCTTATTTTTCAATGGTATAACCTACCCCCCAAACCGTTTTAATAAACTTATGATTTTTATAGGAATCCTGCATTTTTTCCCGCAGACGTCCTACATGTGCCATTACTGTATTGTTATTATCCAGATACTTTTCTTTCCAGACCGCTTCAAAGAGCTCTTCTGATGGAACCACCTGCCCCTGATGCTCACACAGATACCAAAGAATCGAAAATTCCCGTGGTGTCAGCTCCAGCTTCTTTCCATACAAGCTGCACGCATGCGTTCTTTTGCTAATAGTAAGTCCCCGGATATCCAATTCTTCTAATCTCTGGGGCTTTTCCGCTGACTGGTTATAGTTATGATAACGCCGCAGCTGGGTCTTCACCCTTGCTACTACCTCGAGGGGATTAAAGGGCTTTGTGACATAATCATCTGCCCCCTGCATCAAGCCGTTGATTTTATCAATATCTTCTACTTTGGCAGTCAGCATAATGATAGGGAAAAAATAGTCTTTTCGAATCTCACGGCACAGCTTAAACCCATCTATATCCGGCAGCATGATATCCAAAAGCGCCAGTTCCAGCTTCTGCTCCCTCACACATTCCAGTGCTTCTGTTCCATTATAAAATTTATGAACGGTAAATCCCTCATTGGACAGATACAGTTCCAACAGGTCTGCTACTTCTTTTTCATCATCTACCACCAGAATGTGTTCCATAACACGTTCCTCCCTCTGCATTTTTTACTATCGCAGACTATTTCTGCCCACACACTGCTTTTGCCCGTTCTAAGGCATCGTCAATATGTACACAGAAGTTCTCTGCTCCCACCAGTTCTATAAAATCATCCTTTTCCATGACTTTTCTTGGCTGTTCATTGACATGAGAAAATACCAGCGTAATCTTTTTCCGTTTACACTGCTGATACAATTCTTCCAGAGAATGCATTGCCGTTGCGTCAATAGCATTTACACTTCGCATACGAAGCACCAGACATTTGTCCGTTTCTGCCAGGGAAATCTTCAGTATCTTATCTGCTGCACCAAAAAACAGCGGTCCGCTGATTTCATACACAATCGTTCCCTTTGGTACGACTCTTAAGGAAATACTGTCAGGGTCATTATCCTCTTCCTCATCTACATATTTCCATCCCTCTACTTCTGTTTCTTCACTCATCCGCTTCATGAACAGCATAGCTGCCAGTACGATACCTACCTCGATTGCCACTACCAAATCGAATACTACCGTCAGCACAAAGGTGGATACCAGGACAATAATGTCGCTCTTCGGTGAGGTTTTTAATAAATGAAAAAACTTTCTCCATTCGCTCATGTTATAGGCTACCATAAATAAAATTGCTGCAATGGCAGGCATTGGGATAAGGGCTGCATAAGGCATCAATACCACAAGAATCAGAAGCAAAGTCACGGCATGTACCATTCCGGCTACAGGAGTACGTCCACCGTTTTTTACATTTGCTGCGGTTCTTGCAATGGCACCGGTTGCCGGGATTCCGCCAAACAATGCAGAAGTAATATTTCCGGCTCCCTGGGCGATTAATTCCATATTGGAACGATGACGTCCATTTACCATACTGTCCGCTACCACACAGGATAACAGCGATTCAATGGCTGCAAGAATGGCAATGGTAAAGGCATCCGGTAATAATTCCTGCACCATCCCAAAGGAAAATGACGGCATGGAAAATTTCGGAAGCTTACTTGATATTTCATATAAATCTCCAATGGTATTTACTTTCATGTCCAGTCCGCTTACCATACCGATTCCCACTAAGACCGCAATCAAGGACGGCGGAATCTTTTTGAAAAATCCCGGCATATACTGCCAGAAAATCAAAATAGCAAGACAGACCATCCCCACCAGAAATGCCTGCCAGTTAAAGGTGTCAATAAACTGAAACACCGCTTTTAACTTATCTGTGGTGGCAATCAGCGGTTCTTCGGTGACTACGGTAAGTCCCAGAAAATCCTTAATCTGCCCTACCAGAATCGTAACTGCAATTCCACTGGTAAATCCCGTAGTAATGGTATAAGGAATGAACTTAATCAGATTTCCCAGACGCAGTAAGCCCATAAGAATCAGAATGATTCCTGCCATGACCGTAGCAACAATCAGTCCTTCCATACCGTTTTTTGCTACAATTCCTGCTACGATAGTTGCAAATGCCGCTGTTGGTCCTGCAATCTGAACTCTGGAACCTCCCAGAAAGGAAATCACAAATCCTGCGGTAATAGCCGTATAGATTCCCTTTTCCGGTGTGACACCGGAGGCTAACGCCAGTGCGATAGATAACGGCAACGCAATGATTGCCACAATAATTCCTGCAATTACATCTTTTACAAACTGTTCTTTTGTGTAGTCTTTCATGGTGGTGAACAGCTTTGGTACTAATTTTTCCATAACTTTTCTCCTCTGTAATTCAAAGCGGGACCCCTCCCGCTTTTCTTCTTTTGTAACCCTCCCGATACTTTTTTATCTGTCCTCTTCTCTCGCAAGCTCTTTTAGCTTTTCCTTTATCTGTGCAGAATTTTCTCCATACTTTTCTACCAGCTCTGCCACGTTATCGTATCCAAGCCGCTTGGTATATTCCGTAGCAAAGGCATGAGAACGCTCCAAAAGCTCTCTGCAGCGTTTCTCATGGGCTTCCAGTGTTTTTACGCATTTCTCCCGGAACAATCGAACCGTACCCGTTAAAAGCTCCAGACTTTCTAACAATGCATCTGCCACCAAAGGCAAAAATGCATTCAGTTCAAACTCTCCGTGGGCTGCCGCCATAGTAATCGCCATATCATTTGCCATGACCTTCATGGATACCTGCATCGTCATCTCTGCCATGACCGGATTCACTTTTCCCGGCATAATGGTACTTCCTGCCTGCATTTTGGCAAGACTGATTTCACCTAAGCCTCCATCCGGTCCGCTGTTCATCAGACGCAGGTCATTGGCTATCTTCATAAGATTTACCGCCAGCGCCTTTAACAGTCCTGACACTTCCACAAATACATCCTGATTCTGGGTCATATCCATGGGATATTCCGCCAGCGCCAAGCCGATTCCGGTAATGTCCCGCAGATTTTCTATCACCATTGCCTGATACTTATGACTGCTGTTATCCCCGGTTCCTACGGCAGTTCCGCCGAGATTGGTCTGCCGCAGACGTTCTTCTACCTTATAAAGCCGCCAACGGTCTCTGGCAATCGCCTGGGCATAGGCGCCGAACTCATTTCCAAGAGTAATGGGAACTGCATCCATCAGCTCTGTCCGCCCCAATTTTTTTACCACATCATACTGGTTTTCCTTTTCCTGCAAAGCGGTCTGAAGCATGGCGCACTCCTCGCTTAAGACCCTCAGTTTTTGAATTGCTGCGATACGCAGTGCAGTAGGGTATACATCATTGGTGGACTGCCCGCGGTTGATATCATCTAAGGGATGTACCCATTCTGCCTCTCCCGATTCTGTCACTCCATGTTGTTTACATAACTCTTTTTCTGCCAACGTTGCCAGTACCTCATTGACATTCATATGGGTAGAGGTTCCGGCTCCCCCCTGCAAGGCTTCTGTCACAAATACTTGTTCAAAGGGGATTCCGGCTATGCTTCCCTCCTGCTGCCTGCCTGCTAATATAACATCACAGGCACGTTCCATTGCCTGATACAATTCTCTTTTCTCTGGCAACAGCTTTTGATATGTCATTGCCGCAGCCTTTTTCACCTCTACCATGGCATAAATCAATCCGGAATTTACCTTTCTGCCCCCTAACCGAAAGTTTTCTTCTGCAAGCCTTGTCTGTTTTCCGTATAATTTCTCCATTTTTCCTCCCGCTTCTTCCTTCCGGGCTGTGCGTTTTCTTCTTCCTACTCCTCCGGCAGCTCTGCCAGAATGTGCGGGAAAACTTCCACACTCCGTCTTAAAATTCCCTGCATATATGCAATGGCAATTCCATAGTTGGTAATTGGTACATTCTGGTCGCCTGCGCATTTCAGGCGGTACTTCATTTCCCGTTCATTCAGCATACAGCCGCCACAGTGGATAATCAGCTTATACGAGGACAAGTCCTCAGGGAATTCTGTTCCTGATGACAATTCTATCTGCAATTCTTTCCTAGTATAATTTTTCAGCCACCTGGGAATCTTTACCGAACCAATGTCGTCACACTGCCGGTGGTGGGTACAGCCTTCGGATATCAATACTTTATCTCCATCCTGCAAGGTTTCAATCGCCGCAGCCCCCTGCACTACAGTCTGTAAATTCCCTTTATACCGCGCAAACAGAATGGAAAAGGACGTAAGAGGAATATCTCTCGGGGTATCTGCACTGACCTTGGCAAACACCTGACTGTCCGTAATGACCAATGACGGCTTCTTTCCAAGCTGTTCTAAGGTCTCCCGGAGCTCAAATTCCTTTACTACGATAGCGGTAGCATCCGATTCTAAAATATCCCGAATCGTCTGCTGCTGAGGAAGAATCAGTCTTCCCTTAGGCGCCGCCTTATCAATCGGCACTACCAGAACCACAAAGTCAGAAGGCTTTATGATATCTCCTACAATCTTAAGCTTTGGTTCTTCCGTCACCGCCAACCGTGCGATTTTTTCTTTTAACGCTTCTATTTGAAATCCTGTTTTCGCGCTGACTTCAATATAGTGTTCCTCATTAGGAATACTATATTCGGATAAATCCTGTTTGTTATAAACTACCACATAAGGAATCTTTTTTTCCTGAAAAATCCCTACCAGTTCTTCTTCTACCGCAGTCATACCCACGGTCTTATCTACAACCAGAACGGCTACGTCTGTTTTATTCAAAATCTGCTTTGTTTTTCTGACGCGGAGTTCTCCCAGACTTCCTTCATCATCAATGCCCGGTGTATCAATAATCACCACCGGTCCCATGGGGAGCAGCTCCATTGCCTTTTGCACCGGGTCGGTAGTGGTTCCTTTTACCTCGGAAACGACTGCCAGCTCCTGCCCGGTCACTGCATTCACTACGCTGGACTTTCCTGCATTTCTTCTACCGAAAAAACCGATATGCACCCGGTCTGCAGACGGTGTACTATTTAATCCCATTGTGTCCTCCTTGTTACGAGCACTTAGCGACCGTATTTTGGTCGCTTACGTGCGATACATGCCGCCGCCGTTAGCGAGGTCTTTTCGAGCTTACCAGGCGGCTTTGTTACGAATTCTACTCATTGCTTACGTGTATAGGCCGCTTTACTGCTGACACCCGGCAGCTTGCCCAGCTTTCCGGCAAGGGCGCTTATCACATCCTGCGGCGCATCTACTGCAATACTGATAATATTAATTTCTTTTTTATGATAAGGAATCCCCATTCTTCCGATGATATAACTGCCATATTCGTGCAGAATCCGGTTCAGCTCATTTACAGAAGATTCTTCCTCTACAATAATTCCAATAATGGCAACTCTTGTCTCCATATGCACCTTCCTATTCATCAAACTCTACCGTCACAAAAAATCCTTTGGGGGTCTCATGTACTTTCACTACTTTCCCTTCTCTGGACTGTAAGCGTTCACTAAAAGTATAGTTTGCAGACATGGCATATGCCTTTCCTAACGTATAGTAATAAGAAGTAGGCAGTTTTCCTTCTGTGACAGGCAGAACATCTCCCTCTTTCAAAAGGCCTGTCCGCTCCATTTTAAATTCCATTTGACGCATGATAAACACTTCTTTCTTTTAATTGCGTTTCCAGGTTGACGGTGCAAATAATAACAGCATCGGGAACAACTCCAAACGTCCGGCCAGCATGTCAAACATTAATACATATTTTTCCGGCGTAGAATATACGGAAAAATTACTGGAAGGACCTACCATTCCAAGTCCCGGTCCTATATTGTTCAAAGTAGCCGCTACTGCCGTAAAATTAGTCGTAAAGTCCAAATTGTCCAGAGAAATCAGCAGCACTGATATGGCATAAATAAAGGTATATGCAATAAAAAATACAGAGATAGAACGCAGTGTTTCCTTATTTACAACACGCTTTTCCATATAAATCTGACGTACCCGCTTGGGATGAATCAAATAGGAAAATTCATTTTTTGCAAGCTTCGCCATGGTCATGACACGCGATACCTTGATTCCTCCTCCGGTACTTCCTGCACAGGCTCCCACAAACATCAGCACCACTAGAATAAACTTAGAAAACTCCGGCCACTTGTTAAAGTCTGTGGTAGAAAATCCTGTGGTGGTGATAATAGATGCCACCTGAAATGCTACATGGCGCACAGCCTCTGCAATACTTCCAAAATAATCTTTTACATTTACCGTAATCAGAATAACCGCTACTGCTATTACTCCAAGATAATACCGCATTTCTTCGTGCTTTATGGCCTCTTTTCCTCTGCGCTCCCGTATCAAAAAGTATACGTTAAAGTTGATCCCAAACAGTATCATAAATACCGTAAGAATAATCTGTACTGTGGCGGAATATTCCGCCGCGCCGGTATTGAGAAGTCCAAATCCTCCGGTACCTGCCGTACCAAAGGAAAGGGTCAGGGAATCGTATAAGGACATTCCGGCTATCAGTAAGGTAATGATTTCTATAATCGTCATCAATACATACATCTGATATAAAATTCTTGCGGTATGACGGACACGCGGAACCAGCTTTCCAACTGTAGGTCCCGGGCTTTCTGCCCGCATCAGGTACATATTGTATCCTCCGGCAAGAGGAAGGATTGCCAATATCAGTACCAGCACTCCCATGCCGCCAATCCAGTGGGTAAAGCACCGCCAGAACATGGTGCACCTTGACAATGCCTCTACATCACTCAAAATACTTGCTCCGGTTGTAGTAAAACCGGAAATTGTTTCAAACAGCGCATCCGTATAGGTAGGAAATTCTCCCGTAAAATAAAAGGGGAGCGCACCGGTAATACTCATCATAATCCAGCTTAAGGAAACGGTTACAAAGCCTTCTCTGGCATAGAACACTGTACTTTTTGGCTTTTTCAGCTTGCCCAGTCCGCCAATCAGCAGGCAGCCCGCTGCTACGAAAAGATAAATCCAGCCCTGTTTTTCACCATAGCATACTGCAACGATACAGGGAAGTAATAAAAACAATGCCTGAAATTCTAACACCCGGCAAAGAATATATCTGATAATTGAATAATTCATCCCTCTACTCCATTCCTTCCGGTTACTTTAAAATATCCTTTAAATCGTGGAAACCACGGTTTGTTGTTACTACAATTACGGTATCGCCCACTTCTATGGTATCTTGTCCACCCGGAGTAATAATCTTGCCCCGCCGGTTGATACATGCCACCAGCAAATGATCCTTAAGCCGTAATTCCTTTAATGGAATACCAATAAGCTCTGACTGGTCATGCACTCTGAATTCTAATGCCTCTACTTTATTTTCAATCAGCTGATATAATGTTTCCACATTACTTCCAATGGAATTTTGCATCGCACGGACATACTGTACAATGTATTCTGCCGTAATATTTTTCGGATACAGCACACTTCCCAAATCGAGACTTTCAATAATCTCGTCATACTCGATTCGATGTATCTTGGTTACATTCTTTGCTTTGGAAATACTTTTGGCAAAGAGAGTAAGCATAATATTCTCTTCATCCAGATTCGTCCATGCTACAAATGCCTGAGCCTTTTCAAGCCCTTCCTCATGTAGCAGATTACGCTCTGTACCATCTCCATAAATAATCATTGCCTGGGGAAGCAGCTCACTCAACTCATTACATCTTTCCTTGCTCTGCTCGATAATCTTTACCTCAATTCCCATGGGTAACAACTGCTTGGCAAGATAATATGTAGTCTCGCCACCGCCAACCACCATACAGCTCTTTATACGGTTCGTCGCCATTCCTATTTTCTTAAAAAATTCATTTGCCTTTTTCGGAGAGGCTACTACGGAGATAACATCTTTTGCCTGAAGTTCAAAATTTCCGGAGGGAATAAATACCTCTTCTCCTCGTTCTACGGTACAAATCAGTACGTCACAGTGAAGCTTTGCAGATATATCTGTCAAGGGCCGTCCTGCCAGAATGGAATCTTCACTCAGTTTACATTTCAGCAGTTCTACCTTTCCCTTTGCAAAGGTATCTACTTTAATGGCAGATGGGAACTTTAACAGTCTTGCAATTTCATTTGCGGCTGCCTGTTCCGGATTAATCACCATGGACAATCCCAGTTCTTCCTTGATAAACGCAATTTCCCTATTATAAAGGGGATTACGCACCCGGGCAATGGTATGGCAGTCTCCTGCTTTTTTTGCAATCAAACAGCACAATAAATTCAATTCATCCGAAGCAGTAACTGCAATCATTAAATCTGCATCACTGATTCCGGCTTCATTCTGAACCAGGAAACTGGCTCCATTTCCTACGATTCCCATTACATCATAGCGGTTTGACACATCCTCTGCCTTTGCGGCATTTATATCAACTACGCTAATATTATGTCCTTCCTTACTTAACTGCTCTGTCAGGGTTGTTCCTACATTTCCACAACCCACAATGATAATCTGCATAACGCCTCCATTATTTATCTATCGTATTTTCTTATTAATCCAAGTCCTATCGGATAAGGACCAGTGTGCACTCCAATGGTAGCTCCAATTTGGAAGATATCAATATCTTTTATATCGGAATATGTCTTTAAGGATGCAAGCAAATCATCCCGAAACTCTACTGCTTCTTCTCTGTCGTATCCATATCCCACTACAATCTGATAATCATCCGGTGATTCCTGTATCTTTTCAAAATGCTCTTTTGTCTGTTCTATCAACCGCTTCTTCGCCTTTGAACGATTTCTGGTAATTCCGGTAGGAAATATCTCGCCCTCCCTTAACATAATCAAGGGTTTAATTCCCAATGTAGATGCTGCTGTTGCCATGACTTTTCCAATTCTTCCGCCATGAACCAGATATTCATAATTGCCTACGGTAAAGATAATACGTCCGGTAGACTTAATACGATTAATCTGCTCTACCGTTTCCTCAAAGGACAGACCATTTTCCTTCATACGCACCGCCTCAAGCACCAGAATTCCCTGCAACACGGTATTGACCGTTGTATCAATGACCGCAATACGGATATCTTTATAATTCTCCTGTATCATTTCTGCTGCGGTTTTTGCTGAATTATAAGAACCGCTGAACTTTGTGGTAATGCAAAGACAGATAATGTCAAGTCCCTCTTTCGCATACTCTTCAAAGGCTTCTGCATAATCCTGTACAGAGGGCAGAGATGACTTTGGAAATACCTTGGGATGATCTACCATTTCCTGATAAAAGGTACGCACCCCTACTTCCTCTATCTCTTTTTTGTAATTTTCTCCGTCGAAGGTTACATAAAAAGGTACCACTCGAATTCCTGTCTGCTTTGGAATCTCTGTTCCTAAATCACAGGAACCATCAGTAATAATCTGATATGCCATAAATTTCCTCATTTCTGCGTTTCTTCAAACGCTCGTTTGTATCTAACGCAAGTAAGGGAGCCTTCTGCTCCCTGCCCGCTATTATAATACCATTTTCCAAAAAAGAAAAGGCTTTTATGCTTTGTTTTCTAAAAAGTCCCCGGTTCTTGCTCCTGTCACACGAATTAAATCCTGGGGAGACAGACACAGGGTAGTGCCGATTCTTCCGCCACTGATGTAGATTTTATCATAGCTGCATGCACTTTCCTGAAGTATGACCGGATAATTTTTCTTCATACCCAGAGGACTGCAGCCACCTCTGACATATCCGGTGATATCCGTAATCTCTTTCACATGTATCATCTCTACGGATTTCTCCTCTACCAGTCTTGCCGCATGCTTTAAATCAATTTCCTCTGCAATAGGCAGCACGAACACATAATACTGTTTGCTTTTTCCCTGAAGTACCAAGGTCTTAAAAGACTGTTCCACCGGCGCTCCTGTCTTCTCTGCCGTATGAAGTCCGTCAATAAATTCGTCACATTCATATTGCAGCACTTCATAGTTTATCTTATTCTTATCTAAAATACGCATGGCATTGGTTTTTATTTCCTTTTTCTTTGCCACTGTCCTTACCTCCTGCCTGATGATAGCATATTACTCCATCAAAAATTCAATAAATGCCTTTGCTTCCTCCGGATGCTTCGTGTACTGGAACACAATCAGATAAGCCGGCTCTTCCGGTAATAATCCATACTTTTCCAAAACAGCATTATCCTCTATCAGGATAGCGTCCTCCATACAGATGTCCGCATGTTCTGCCACAAATGCTTCCCCCATAAGGTCCGACATTTGATATACAACACCTTCCTCTCCTGTATACATCTCATAGTTCTCTTTAGGACAAATCAGTACATCTACAGTTCCCGCTGCCACCAGCGTGGTAAGCTTCATCTGCTCATTGTAATTGAGAACTTTATCTCCATCCAGATTCTCTGTACGGAAAACACTGGTGTCCAACAAATACTTATGATGCTCCTCCTCATCTCCCAGAGATGCCCGGAAATCCTCCATGAAATTTTCTCCTTCGGTTGTGGCATCGACGACTGTCACATAAAGATAATTTTCATCTTTCATATTGTCTACCCATCGTGTAATGCCAAACACTCCAAGAATAAGTATTAACACTACTGCAATATGAAACTTGTAATATACCAGAATGTACTCCAATCTTTCCCAGCCATGCATGGATGCTAATTTTTCACGCTCTAACTCCCTTTTTTCCTTTGACGTCATGTCAGATTCATGCTTTTTTTGAAATTTCGTATCCATCCTTTTTCCTCTTTTCCAGTGTGCTGTGTCTTGCTTCTGTTCTTACTTCTGCGCTTCTATCTGTTCCGCTAAGTCGTTTAAATACACCCAGCGTTCCATCTTTTCCTCCAACTGCGCCTCCGCTGTTTCCTTTTCTTCCATTAACTCTCTCAGCTTCACGCTGTTGGTCGCATTCTTTATGATGTTTTCCTCTAACTGTGCTATCTTTTTCTCCAGCTGTGCAATATCATCATCAATGGTCTCGTATTCCCGCTGCTCTTTATATGAAAATTTCAACTTCTTTTGAGAAAAATTAGGCTTGCCTTTTCCATTGACCGTTCCATCCCCGGCGTTTTCCCCCGGTGCTGACTGTGCCCGGCTCCCCTTTGCATTCCCCTTATCTATCGAGGTATTCATCTCTGAAGCAGCTGCGTTCTGCCGCTCCTTCCTTGCACGGATATAATCCAGATAGCCGCCCTCGTACTGTTGCAAATGACCGTTTTCTTCAAAGGCAAATATCCGTTTTACCAGACGCTCTAAAAAGTAGCGGTCATGTGATACCGTTATTACAATTCCATCAAAGGAATCCAGATAATCTTCCAGAATCGTCAGCGTCTTGATATCCAAATCATTGGTGGGCTCGTCTAAGATAAGTACATTGGGCGCTCCCATTAAAATACGCATCAAATAGAGTCTTCTGCGCTCTCCGCCGGACAGTTTGCCAATAGGCGTCCACTGCATTGTTCCATCAAATAAAAACCGTTCCATCAAAGCAGAAGCACTGATTTTCCCATCCGGTGTCTGGATAAATTCCGCTACCTCCCGCACGTACTCGATTGCTTTCATGGACTCTTCCATATGGGAATTATCCTGGGAAAAATATCCTATCTTGATGGTCTCGCCAATCTCTACGGTTCCTGCATCCGGCATGACCTGTCCCAATATCATTTTTAACAAAGTGGACTTTCCACAGCCGTTTGGTCCTACGATTCCGATTCGGTCCTGTTTTAAGAAAATATAAGTAAAGTCTTCGATGAGCTTCCGTTCTCCATAAGACTTACACAATCCATTTAACTCTATGGTCTTTTTGCCCATACGGGAAGCCAAGGAGGTCATTTCCACGCTGGTCTCTTCTATCGGGCCTTCTGCTGCCAGCATATCTTCGATTCGCTGAATATGAGCCTTCTGCTTGGTGGAACGGGCTCTTGCGCCTCTTGCCAGCCATGCCAGTTCTTTTTTCAGAATACTTTTTCGTTTCCGTTCACTTGCCTGCTCCATATTCTGCCGCTGCATCTTTAACCCTACATAATCGGCATAGCTTCCGGGATAGCTGTAGATGCTTCCATGCTCTACCTCCACAATCCGGTCTACTACCCGGTCCAGAAAGTAACGGTCATGGGTTACCATGACCACAGCGCCCTTAAATTTCACCAGAAAGTCCTCCAGCCATTGAGACATTTCATTGTCCAAATGGTTGGTCGGCTCATCTAAGATAAGTATCTCTACCGGCTGTAACACCGTATTTACCAGTGCAATACGTTTTTTTTGTCCGCCGGATAAGTGCTTTACCGTCTGGTCTGTGTCTGCAAAGCCAAGCTGATACAGCATAGACTTTGCCTCGCTTACCAGCACCATATCCTGTTCCTCCAGCCCCCGCAACGCTGCCTTTAGGATGGTAAGGGTATCTTCAAATACCGGGGTCTGCTCCAGATATGCTATTTTTACATGGTTTCCCATAATGACAGTTCCTTCGTCCGGTTCCTCTACGCCTGCTAAAATCTTTAACAGAGTGGACTTGCCCATTCCATTGATTCCAATGACGCCGACCTTTTCTCCCTCCTGAAGACTGAATGCTGCATCAGAAAGCAGGGTCCGTTCTGCGGTATATGCTTTTGTCAAATGTTCTGCTGTTAATATGTTCATACTATTTCTCCTCTACCACCTGGAAAATATAGAATTTTAGATAATAGGATTCTTCCTCTCCTGCCCAGAGAATTGGATGGTCCGGTGCCTGAGTGCGGAATTCTACCTGGCGCAGACGCTTATGTACATTAGCTGCCGCCTGATGCAGGGTCTTTGTGAACAGTTCATAATCCATAAAATGAGAACAGGAGCAGGTAGCTAGATAACCACCGTCACGCACCAGCTTCATTCCACGCAGATTGATTTCACGATAGCCTTTTACTGCATTCTTAATAGAATTTCTGGACTTGGTAAAGGCAGGCGGGTCCAAAATTACCACGTCAAATTTTTCTCCCTGCTGCTCTAATGTGGGAAGCAATTCAAACACATCTTCACACTGGAATCTTACCGTATCAGAAAGTCCGTTCAATACCGCATTTTCTGTTGCCTGGTCTACCGCAAGCTGGGAGGCATCTACTCCTAATACGCTTGCTGCCCCTGCAATTCCTGCATTCAGCGCAAAGGAGCCTGTATGAGTAAAGCAGTCTAACACTTTCGCTCCCTTACATAACCGCTGAATCGCCTGTCGGTTATACTTCTGGTCTAAAAAGAATCCGGTCTTTTGTCCGTCTTTTACATCTACAAAATATTTAACTCCATTTTCTACAATCTGAACCTTGGTGTCAAATTCTTCTCCGATAAAGCCTTTCACCAGCTCCATGCCTTCCTGCATACGCACCTTGGCATCACTTCGCTCGTATACGCCGCGAATGGTAATTCCGTCTTCTGCCATACATTCTTTTAAGTCTTCTGCAATTTCTTCCTTGAACCGGTCAATGCCAAGGGCAAGAGACTGCACCACCAACACATCCTCGAACTTATCCACCACCAGTCCGGGAAGCCAGTCCGCTTCTCCGAAAATCACCCGGCAAGAACCGATATCTACGGTTTTCTTACGGTATTCCCACGCATTTTTGACACGCATTTTGATAAAATCCGAATCAATTTCCTGGTCTTTTTTCCGGGTCATCATGCGGATACGGATTTTAGAATTGGTATTGATAAAGCCCTTTCCCATGGGATAGCCGTCGAAATCGTGAACGGTGACAATATCGCCGTTTTCAAAGCTTCCCATTATTGTATCAATTTCATTGTCATATATCCACGCACCGCCGGACTTTAGGGTGCGTCCTTCGCCTTTTTTTAATGTAACAACTGCCTGTGCCATACTTAACCTCTTTCTTTTGCATTTCTGCTATTTAGGTATAAGTATAACACAGGATTATATTTTATAAAAGGGATTCCCGCATTCTCAGCGGCAATCCCTTTTTGTTTGCTTCTATATTATGATTACTGTACTTCCCATGGTCCAAAAGCACTTCCAGGAGCCATTCCCTGAGTCCACCATTTGCACACATAGGTCTGTCCATCATAGCTTACCACATCTCCTGCCGTATAAATCCGAGCGGCATCATAAGCCTCTACTGCCGGTTCCGGAGTTGGTTCTGGTGTCGGTTCTGGGTCCGGTGTTGGTTCCGGTGTTGGTTCTGGATCCGGTGTTGGTTCCGGGTCTGGTGTTGGAGCCGGGTCTACGGTACCATTTCCTTCATAAACCAGCTGCTTACTGATTTCTACTCCACCGGCAACAATACGCTGTGCTAATTCAATGCTCTGAATATCAGCAATATCTGCTACACCTGTAGTAGACAGCTGGAAGGTACAGGTTGCCCCCTGTCCGATGGTCTGATTGTCATATACCGTTGATAAGTCTACAATACAAACACCATTTTCATTCGTCACAGTTCCTGCTCCATATCCACTTGCCTTTAATTCAGCCCCACTCTTTGTCTTGATATAGAGTTTTGGCAGTTTTATGGTTTCACCTGCTGTCTCACAGAGTTTTAATACTTCACCGGATTCCTCTGCCTTTGCATTATTCTTAATGGTAATCGTATATCCCTGACTATTGGTCCATTCTTCTTCAAAGGTATCCAATGTAACGGTTACATCTACTGCACTGTTGCTGATTTTATACACTTCTAATGCATCAGAACCAAAGAGTGCCTCTTTGATTGTCTTTGTCAGTTCATCTCTTTTTCCGCTGTCAGTAACCGCATCCTGAGATGCCATCCAGGAAATAATTCCGCCTAAATTATTTGCCTTTACATAAGCAGCTTTTTCCTGAATAGAACGTTGATTATCGTAGGTAAAGAATGCACCTGTTGATTCATCATACATATATGGCGCTTTTGCTACATCATCCCAATACTCTTTTAAATTTGGATATTTTTCCTTTAACTCACTAAGGGAACCGTAGCCCCATACACCGCCATTACGTCCTCCTTCACCATCTTTAATCGGCGCTTCATTTACAGCACCTTTGGAATCAGATAAATCTGCGTCCTTTGTGGCAATGGAAGCCTTTCCAAACAGTCCTGGCAGTTCTGTATTGTCACCAGCATCGACCTTACCCCAGCCGCGTGTATAAAATGCACATCCAATGACAATCTTCTCTGACGGCGCTCCCTGAGATAACAAATACTGTACAGAATCGTTTACAGAGAGTCCTGCATCCGCATACGGGTCATCCGGATTGGTATACAGCGCTGTCTGATGTCCACTGTAATCGTCCCATGCACCACGCATGTCATAGGTCATAATATTTGCAAAATCTACTATTTCAAAAAGTTTCTTTACATCAATTCCATCATCTAATTTTGTCTTTGGCGCCGGAAGTGCTACGGATAATTCATATACCTTACCGATTTCTTCTCCCTGCTTATCCAAAGCGGTTCTTAAATCCTGAAGTAATTTGATGTAATTTTCCTTATCTGCCGCACTTGCTTTCGTGGTTCCTTCGTCGTTCTTGTTGTCGCAAAGATCCGGTTCACGATATTGATTTTCTCCCGGATATTCCCAGTCCAGATCCACAAAGTCCATGTTATTGTACTTTACAAACTTGCACACATTACTTACAAAATTCTTACGTGCCGCATCATTTGCTGCCATTTCTGAAAAATCCCCTGACTTTGACCATCCGCCTAAGGATACCCCTATCCTTAAGTTTGGATTCTCTGCCCGAAGTTTTTGAAATGCAGATAAAATTCCGGCATTTGCACCGCCCCACTGTACTCCCTGCATTCCAACAGGCGCTCCTACTGCTGCATCCTTGTCGGTGAAGGCAAGGTTTCCGCTGGCATCAAAATCTACAAATGCAAAATTTAAATGCGTCAGCTGGTCTGCCGGTATTCCATCCGGATAGAACATCCCCTGTCCACCCCAGATGGACCAGTCTCCATAGTACATTACGTTACGCAGTTTTCCTTCCGCTACATAATCAGTTGCTTCCTTGGTTTCCTCCGGAGATGCCGCCAATGCCACATCCGGTACCATTGATAACCCCATTGCTAATGAAAGTGCTGCTGCTGTGATTGCCGGAGCGATACGCTCCCTTAAGTTTCTCCTTCTCAATTTTTACCTCCTTATACATGCTGTTACACTTTACAGTTGCATTGGTAGATTAGCACAACTTTTCTCTTTTGTAAATACTTTTTAGTGCATTTTATACATATTCTTTTGAAAATTATGCGTCATTTTTCGTCATTTTGACTATTCTTGGCATTTTTTGTTTATTTATTTGCATTTATAATTTTTTATTTTCTATTTTTGATTGGACATCTCCTCCAGCTTTTCTAACACTTTATATGCTTTTCCGGAATCAATAGCTTCTGATGCCAGTTTGATTCCCTCTTCGATGGACTGCGCTTTTCCTCCGGCATACAGGGTTGCTCCTGCATTCAGCAGTACAATATCACGCTTTGCTCCCTTTACTTCTCCCTTTAAAATTCCAGTGGTGATTTTCGCATTTTCTGCTCCATCTCCTCCCTGCAGCTCTTCCAAAGAAGCTCTCTGCAATCCAAACTGCTCCGGTGCAACCTCATAGGTAGTTACTTCTCCAGCTTTGATTTCAGAAACAGTGGTTTTTCCTGTCAGGGTGAATTCGTCCATGTGGTCTTCTCCGCTTACCACAAATCCGTTTTCTACGCCTAAACGGCTCATGGCACTTGCCACAATCTCCGTCATGGATGGGTCATAAACGCCTACTACCATGCATTTGGCATCCGATGGATTTGCCAGAGGTCCTAAAATATTGAATACGGAACGGATTCCCATTTCACTTCTTGCCTGACCTACATACTTCATGGATTTGTTGAAGCTCTGAGCAAACATGAATCCAATGCCAGCTTCTTCCACACACGTTGTTACTACTGCCGGGTCTGCCATAATGTTGACGCCCAGCGCTTCTAATACATCTCCTGCCCCGCTCTTACTGGAGATGGAACGGTTTCCATGCTTTGCAACCGGAAGCCCTGCACCTGCTGTTACAAAGGCTGCGGTAGTGGATATATTAAAGGTAAAGGTGCGGTCTCCGCCGGTTCCTACCAGGTCCACGTAGTTTGGTACATTTGGCGCGATATGCTCTGCCTTTTCCTTTAACACTGCTGCAAATCCAGTCAGTTCATCCAGTGTTTCTCCCTTCATACGAAGCGCAGTAAGAATGGCACCAATCTGAGCCTGCGTCGCTTCCCCGCTCAGCAAAATGTTCATGACTCTTTTTGCCTCTTCCATAGTAAGATTCTGTCCGTCTACCACTTTTTGAATTGCTTCTTTCATTTCATTCATTCCTTTCTTTTTTATTATTATAAATTTACTGTACCATTTACAGTTCGTTCAGCTCTTTCTTAAAAGTGCTGCAATATTTTGCTGCAGTTTCCGGCTTGTAATCATTTGCTTCTAATAATTTAATAAAATGAGAACCTACGATGGCACCGTCAATCACATCTTTCATAGGCGCCACGTCTTTCGCCTGCTCGATTCCAAATCCCATCATAACAGGAATCTTAGAAACCTTTTTTACACTGGAAAGATAGTTTAAAATCTCTCTATGGAAGTTACCGCTTTGCCCTGTGACGCCCATACCGGAAACACAGTAAACAAATCCTCTGGCATTTTCTAAAATCTTTGGTACACGGTCAGCAGATACCGGCGATACCAGTTCAATCAGAATCGGTGCGTTCTCCTTTGTTAAAAACTGCCGCAATTCTCCCTGCTCTTCCAAAGGCAGGTCAGGAATAATCAGACCATCTACCCCGCTTTCCACACATTCTTCTACGAACTTTTCCAATCCGAAATACAGAACTGTGTTATAATACATCATGAAAATAATCGGAAGCTCTACGCCCTCGCTGCGCACTTCCTTCATCAGCGCAAATACCTTTTTCAGGTTCGTACCAAGCTGAATGGACTTGTAAGAAGCCTCCTGAATCACAGGTCCGTCTGCTACCGGGTCAGAAAATGGAATCCCCAGCTCTAATACGTCTGTACCTGCCTTTTCCTGCGCCTTAATCAATTCCTTGCAGCCTGCCATATCCGGCAAGCCTGCTGTCATATAAGTAATAAATGCTTTTTCGCCCTTTTCCTGAAGCTCACACATTTTTTGTTCGATTCTATTTTTCATTGCTTCTCCTCCTAATTTCAATCACTCGTTTTCTCTTAATCCTTATTTCGTCATATGATGCTTCCCTTTTTCTGATGCTCCCGTTTTCCTGAGGATTCTAGTTTAAATATCCTTTTCCTGCCATATAATCTGCTACGGTATGCACGTCTTTGTCCCCTCGTCCGGACAGACATACAATCATAATGTCATCTTCCTTCATCTTCTTTGCCTGCTTTTTGGCATAAGCGATTGCATGGGCGCTTTCGATTGCCGGAATGATTCCTTCCAATTTACATAATTCCTGTAACGCATCCATGGCCTCTGCATCGGTAATGGCAACATACTCTGCTCTTCCCGTGTCTCTCAAATATGCATGTTCCGGTCCTACTCCAGGATAATCCAGTCCGGCAGAAATAGAATGTGCAAGCTCAATGTTTCCATCTTCATCCTGCAACAAATAGGAACGCATTCCGTGGAGCGTTCCCGGCTGTCCAAGCGCCATGGCACTGGCATGTTTTCCGGTCTCAATCCCAAGTCCTGCGGCTTCTACGCCAATCAGCTTCACAGAAGGCTCTTCGATAAAATCTGCAAACATTCCAATGGAGTTAGAGCCGCCGCCCACACAAGCCATAACTACATCCGGCAGTCTTCCTTCTGCTTCTAATATCTGCTTTTTACTCTCTCTGCTGATAACGCTCTGGAATTCCTTTACCATCTTTGGATATGGATACGGTCCTACCGCAGAACCAATGATATAAAAGGTATCTTCTGCGGTTTTTGCCCAGGTACGGATTGCTTCATTGGTGGCATCCTTTAAGGTATTGCTTCCTGATGTAACGGAAACTACCTTCGCTCCAAGCATTTCCATACGAAATACGTTCAATGCCTGACGCTTAATGTCCTCTGCTCCCATGTAAACGGTACATTCCATACCAAAGAGCGCTGCTCCTGTTGCAGTTGCAACTCCGTGCTGTCCTGCTCCGGTTTCAGCGATAACTTTGGTCTTTCCCATACGCTTTGCCAAAAGTATCTGACCGATTACATTGTTAATCTTGTGGGCGCCTGTATGGTTCAAATCTTCTCTCTTTAAATAGATTTTGGTTCCATAGGCTTTGCTTAAATTTTCTGCGTAGTACAATGGATTCTCACGTCCTACATACTGCTTCAGATAATAGTTGTATTCCTTGATAAATGCTTCATCATGAATGGCTTCTTCGTATGCTTTATCTAATTCCTCTAAGGTATTCATCAGGGATTCTGATACATACTGTCCTCCAAATTCGCCATAATATCTTTCATTCTTTCTTTCCATGTTTTCCTCCATTCTGTGTATGCTGTTTACACTTGGGATGACTCCCTTACTTTCCTTATAAATGCTTCAATCAATGTTCTGTCCTTGCCTGCTCCATCGCCTTCTACCCCGGAGCTTACATCTACAATATCCGGTGCAAAGGTTTCGATTCCTTCGGCAACATTTTCAGGATTCAGTCCGCCTGCCAGAATAAACTGTTTTCCTGCAAAAACGGTTTTTTTTGCTTCTTCTAACACTTTTCGACTCTTGTTCCAGTCAAAAGTGGTTCCGCTTCCGGCAGTTCCTGCATCAATCACATATCCTGTAATTTTTTTACATCGTTCTAACTGTTCTATATCTTTTGGCTCTTTCATATTACAGGCTCGCCAAATGGGAAGTGTGCTTTCTTCCAAAATTTCCGGTTTTAATTCTCCATGCACCTGTAAAATATCAAAGCCTGCCTGTTCTATCTGTTCTAACAGGTTTTTATCCGGGCTTACGGTTACCGCCACTCTTTTTATATCCGGAGACAATCGGTTTCCAATTTCTTTTACCCTTGCAAAAGACACATTCCGTTTGCTTTTTTCAAAAAGTACAAATCCGGCATAGTCTGCCTGTTCTTGATTCAAAAAATCTGCTTCCTCAAGCCTCGTAAGACCACAAATCTTAATCTGAGGTGTCTTCATTTCTGCCTCCTTATTCCTTGTCATACTTTCTCTTACAAGATTCTTATCTCACATTACAGACTTTTCCAATGCTGTGCCAGCTCTCTTGGATTCTCTGCTTCCATAAATGCCCTGCCAATCAAAAATGCATCTACTCTGCTGTCTTTTAAGAACTTTACATCTTCGTCACTGACGATTCCACTTTCTGCCACAAAGATTTTGCCCTCCGGCACCATGGTGGATAAACGCTTTGTAGTGTCCAGCTTAATGGTAAAATCCCGCAAATCCCGGTTATTGACACCGATAATCTCTGCATTTAGCTTCAGTGCACGTTCCATTTCCCGTTCATCGTGGGTCTCTACCAAGGCATCCAGTCCTAATTCCGTTGCCAAATCGTAGAAATCCTTCATCTGCACATCATCTAAAATTGCTGCAATGAGAAGAATGGCATTTGCCCCGATTACCTTTGCCTCATAGAACTGATACTCATCAATCATGAAGTCCTTACGGATAATGGGAAGCGAAGACATTTTTCTAATTTCCTTAAGGTACTCCACATTTCCGTTGAAATGGTCTTCCTCCGTCAGACAGGAAATCGCATCTACCGAAGCGTTGTATTCCTCAATGCGGTCTGTAAGATTGATCTTGCTTTGAATCGCCCCAAGGCTTGGAGATGCCTTTTTGAATTCTCCGATAATGGAGATTCCCGGCTTTGCAAGGGCTTTATAAAATGAACCGCCGGCTTTTTTCGTATCTTTCTGTGATGTTTTGTCTGCTCTTTCCTGTTTTACCAGTTCTTCTGCTTCCCGCCGCATGGTTTCCGGTGAAATTTTTTCCTTATGCTGGGGAATACGTAATTTTTTATCTTCTACGATTTTATCTAATATCATTTCTATACCACTCCGTTTACAAAATTATCTATCATACGTTTTCCATGCTCTGTATATATGGATTCGGGGTGAAATTGAAGTCCCACCACAGGGTAATCCTTGTGGCGCATTGCCATGATTTCACCGTCTTCTGTCTCGGCTAAGATTTTTAAACATTCCGGCAGGTCAGCCTTTTGCACTGCAAGGGAATGATATCTAGCAATTTTAACCGGTGTATCAATTCCGGTAAAAATGCTTTCGCCTGTGTGGTGAATCACTGACTGTTTTCCGTGATACAGCTTCTTTGCATAGGAAACCGTACCGCCTAAGGCTTCTCCGATGCACTGGTGTCCCAGACAAATGCCAAGGATAGGAATTCTATTATAAAAGTTTTTTACCACGTCCATACAGATACCGGCTTCCTTTGGATTTTTCGGACCCGGAGATAATACAATCCGCTCCGGCTGTAATTGTTCTATTTCTTCTATGGTGATTTTATCATTACGCACTACCTTAATATCCTCTGTAAAAATTCCCATATACTGATACAGGTTATAGGTAAAGGAATCGTAGTTATCAATCAAAAGTATCATTTTTTCTCCTTTCACTTGAGGCTGTTATGATTTACGCCACTTTGTTTCTATCATGAATTTCCGTCACTGGCTTCTGTTATAGATTTTCTTCCTCCACCAGCGTTTTCGCTAACGCCATTACCTTGTTGCAGCACTCCTGATATTCCATTTCCGGCTTGGAATCTGCCACAATTCCGGCGCCTGCCTGTAAATACACTTTGTTTCCTTTTTTTATCATGGTACGAATGGTAATACAGAAGTCCATGTCTCCGCCAAAATCAATATATCCGGTCGCTCCGCCGTAAAGTCCTCTGCGGCTTTCTTCTAATTCATCAATAATCTCCATGGCACGAATCTTCGGTGCTCCGCTTAAGGTTCCTGCCGGCAGGAAGGAGGCTGCTAAGTCAAAGGGATGATACTCCCCTTTTTTTCTTCCCTCTACCATGGATACGATGTGCATTACGTGGGAGTAATTCTGTACCTCCATAAACTGCGTTACCTTTACCGTTCCAAACTCTGCAATCCGTCCCATGTCATTTCTTGCCAAATCCACCAGCATGACGTGCTCGGCGCGCTCCTTTTCATCTCCTAAAAGGTCTGCCTTTAACAATGCATCCTCTTCTGCATCCTTTCCACGCTTTCTGGTTCCTGCGATAGGACAGGTAAAGACTCTGCCGTTCTGCTGTTTTACAATCATTTCCGGAGAGCTTCCGATTACTTCAAAGTCTCCATAATTAAAGTAATACAGATATGGGGATGGATTTAATTCTCTCAGCTCTTTGTAGAGTTCAAAGCCTTCCTGTCCGGTCTCTATGGTCCAGCGCTGGGAAAGCACCGTCTGGAAAATATGACCTTCCCGAATGTATTCTTTTATCTTTTCTACCTTTGCACTGTACTGCTCTAGAGTATCGGACTTTTTCACGATTTTTCCGTCATGAACAAATTTCCTTTCTGTGACTGCGGTACTGCCCGCTGCACGAACCTCCTTTAGCATGGCATCGGCAATGTCCTTTGCTCTTTGTTTTCCCTCTTCGTCATCACTCTCTAACACAACTGCGGTCATGGTCTCGGCTACATGGTCTACTACGATAAACTTCGTCATCAGCATCATCTGAACGGTCTCGATTCCGATTTCATCCGGGTTTTCATCCGGTAACTCTTCGGAATACCGGACGAAATCATATCCCAGATTGCCAACCAGACCGCCATTGAAGGAAAGTCCGTCTACATCTTTTCGGATTTCAAATTCATTGTAATATTCCTTTAACCGTTCCAAGGGATTTCCTTTTCTGACTTCTTCCTGTCCACCGCGTTTTATCACCAGTGCATTTCCCCGGGAAGTAATGATTTCCTCCGGCTCTGCGCCAAATATAGTATAACGGTCATAGTTCTTGTCATAGCTTTCCAAAAGAAAGCCTTTCTTTCCTCCTGCCAGCTTTTCGTACATGCCGATGGCTGTTTCATTTACAATACTTACGGTTCGTTTGTATACTCTTAAAATACGTTTCATGTTGTGCTCCTTTCTGAATATAAAGAGTCCGCTCGCCGGACTTTTTCGCGCCCGAGCGGTGCCGTTTACGGTTAAATTCCTCTCCGCGAGGTGTGCATCCTGCACGGAGTGCTTTTTGCTCTATAGGAATCACAATTTTTACACTTTAACCCAAAACGGTATTTCCTATAGAGGAACAAAGTGTGCTCCGCATACTCTCGCGAATATACATTACCTATCAAGCGGAACACACTTTGCCGCGCCGAGCACAGTCGTTTGCGACATAATTCCACTTGTGCGAGTGCGCATCCTGCACGGAGTGCTTTTTGCTCTATAGGAATCACAATTTTTACACTTTAACCCAAAACGGTATTTCCTATAGAGTAAAAAAATCCCTGGTAAAAGCATTTCTGCCTTTACCAGGGACGATATAAGTCGTGGTGCCACCCTGTTTCATTATAGAATAAGTAACGCATCTTTTTATTTTTGAAAATAAAAAAAGGACATTTCAAATTAGAAATATCCGCCACCAATTCTATAATCTCAATCCGATACACATGATATCTTACCTCTGTAACGTGAGGACACGGCATCCGCTACTATTAGTTCGCTTTGCATCTCACAAACCCATTCCCATAAAATGTTCCTATCGACTTCCACCAAATGCCGACTCTCTGTAAAGTCCAGTTCTATGGTACTCTTCTTGCTCATTGATTTTACTTTCTTTATTTGTTTTTTAGTTTAGCACAGTGATGTGCTGATGTCAATAGTTTTTTTATTCAAACACTACCGGTTCATCAATCGATTCCATTTTTACCACAATGCAAGGATAAGAAGATACCTGATTTATCTTTTCTCCCTTTTCCGGTCCGGTCAACGTAGTTCCAAAATAAATGGCATTCTCCGTAAGATAACATTCATCTACCGCGATACTATAGCCTCCTGTTTTCTGTTCTCCATATCCCACCGCAAGATACAGATTATTTTCATCTGCGTAAGTTAGCTTAAATCCTTCTTTCTTTTTTTCTTCCATGGTGCTCAGCAGCTCCTGCGGAATCTCTGACTGGTCTATGACGGTAAACTCAACATCCCTCAGCTTTTTGGTCGCAGTCTCTTCCATACCACAGGCAAAAAGATTTGCAGACAGTATTATCCCTGTCAAACATGCCAGAACTCTCCCTGTTACCCTTTTTCTTTTCACCATATCCATCATCCTGCTATTTTTCTATTATTATATGAATGGATCAAATATTTATGATTGTATTTCCCGAAATAACTTTGTATAATAAAAAAAGAATTCCAATATTATGTAAAAGGAAAAGGATTTGCTATGATACGTTTAATCTTAATTTTAGTTTTTGTTATTGTGTTCTTAATTATTTCTCTTCCCATTCAGGGTGTGGAATGGATTATCAAAAAGTTCAACCCTTATGCGGCAGACATCAGCAGTCTTCGCATTGTACAATGGGCCTTTAAAGTGATTATTTTTCTTTCCGGAACCAAAATTACGGTAATTGGAAAGGAAAACATTCCAAAGGATACGGCGGTGCTTTATATTCCGAACCACCAGAGCTACTTTGACATTATCATCACCTATTCCATGTGTCCGGGACTGACCGGCTATGTTTCCAAGGATGTACTGCAAAAAATTCCCGGTCTTAACATCTGGATGAAACGGCTGTACTGTCTGTTCTTAGACCGAAAGGATATCAAGGCAGGACTTAAGATGGTTCTGACCGGAATCGACCAGATTAAAAACGGTATTTCCATGTGCATTTTCCCAGAGGGTACACGAAACAAACACCCAGAAAACGGTATGGCACCTTTCAAGGAAGGAAGCATGAAAATGGCTGAGAAGTCGGGCTGTCCCATCGTTCCCATTGCCATTTCTAATACAGGAGAGATTTTGGAAAATCATCTGCCCCGGGTAAAAAGATGTCATGTAATTGTTCAGTATGGGGAGCCTATCTACATAAAGGATTTGGAGAAGGAGCAGAGGAAATTCCTTGGCGCCTATACTCAGAAGAGGATTGAGGAAATGTTAGAAACACATAGGGATTTGTTGTAGTTGTGGTATAGTAAGTATAAAAGGGTGGCTGTCGCTTTCACTGAAAATTCGTGAAGCGGCAGCCACTTGAAACGTTATATTTACTTAATTATTGACTATATTTCCTAAAATACATTTCGGACTGTTCTTTGCTAAGTTCAAAGTGCCTTTGCAACTTTTCAAGAATGCGCTCTTTGGAAATTTTTTCTTCCAGATTGTCTAAAATAAATGCTTTGATTCCCTGTTCCAGTCCTTGTTCTAGTCCCTGTTCCAGTCCTTGTTCTAGTCCCTCTTTCCGTCCTTCTTTCAGTCCCTCTTTCCGTCCCTCTTTCCGTCCTTCTTCTCTGCCTTCTTTTGAGTATACCTGTCGCATAGATTCTTTGATTAATTGCATTTCCCGTTCCTCATCATATTCGAAAATACTCATCTGAATCGCCTCCGCTTTATATCTGAGTAGGAAATCTTTTAGAATTTCCTGTTTGATACATTCATTTACGGCACGTTCTACTGCTGTCCGGATATTCATGGTAACAGCATATTCCCGTACCTTAGTTACATAAATCATATATTCTCGTAATGTTTTACACTTTTCTAATAATTCCTTGTTTTTTCCAAGATTAATATTTAGCATTAATACTTTTAACTCTATTCCAGGCTCCTCTATCTTCTTTTCAAAGGCATCTGAAAGTCTCAGTATCTGACGTTCCGGCTGTTCTTCTGTTCCGTTATAGAATACCACAAATCTTGGCGTTGGTATCTGCACAAGTGATATTCCGTATAAAGAACGGTCCGCTGTCGCTTTTTCTAAAAGTCTTGCAATATAAAATAAATCCCTCAACGGCATATTTGGATTGTATGTAGACTGATGCTCGTAAAGATTTAATTCCATATCAAATACAAAGGAAATGTCATTTTTCATATTCATGTAAACTGCATTTTCCAGTGTATTTACTTCTAAATCCTCTGGATTGTCATAATTTGTTCCGTTTACCGCGTTATACAGACTTAACAATTCCTTTTTCTCGCGGAATACCAGACGAAATAATTTGTCCTTGTATTTGCGTTCGGTCTGCGGTGTTTCCATTATTAAATTTTCTTTTTCATTCATATCTTGTCCTCCTTGATATTGCAGGAGGCATCTACAGAATCTCCTGCTTTTGATTTTTAATACGAATAAAAGCACGGATTTTCTGAATAAAGAATCTTTAGAAAAAACAGATGGCAACATGCCCGGAATCTTAGAAAAATATGCTTTGTGTTTATTTTAACATGTTGTTATTTTTTTCACAACTATTAAATTTCGAAAAACGCACAAAATGGAGGCAATAATTGCAAATTTGCTCATGGCATTTTGTACCAGACTTGCAACTTTTCTGCTATCTTCCAATCTGTTTCCGCTGAAATCCCTTATACACCGATAGCCCCACGCCTGACATTAATATAATCCACACCACCGGCACTACCTGATAAATATAAAAGTATCCATTTCCAATATGAAACAGTAAATCATCAAAAATCATATGTCCTTCCATGACACCATTTGGCAAGAATCGAATCAGCAAATAGAAAAAACGCATATCGGAAGGTACTGCCATAAGAAACAGCGGCACAAAAATCAGCAAGGATGCTACAATGATAACACCAAAGGGTGATTTCATCTTCTGGGAACAGAAAATCACCACTGCTCCAATCATACAGGTGGCAAGTGTCTGATACACTACCACAATCACTGTCATAGTAAGCAGATTTATCGGCACGCTTAGGAAAAATCCATCCGTAATAGACTGAATGGGCAGATTCCAGTTTTCCAGTCCATAAAGAATACCAATTTCCAAAAGCAGCAACAGATTCATCACAAATGCCGCTAAAAAAGCAAACGAAAATCCGGTCAACAGTTTTGCAGAAATTGCCTTGTTTTTTCCATATCTTGAAGTCAGTATCAACTGGTCTACATGGCTGGTATACTCTCCTGCAAACAGCGGTGCAATACAAATTGCTACTGCAAATGCCAGAAACATTCCATCCATAAATACCAACTGGTTATAACGCTGATACCCATTTGTCCATCCATAAGTCATAGGCGTATCCAGCTTTTTCATTTCAGAAATATGCTTGGCTGTCTCTCCCGCTGAAAGCTTTTCGCTCTCATACCCCTGCTTCATATACGCTTCCCTAAGACCATAAAATTCTTCGCCGGTCATGGCCTGACCTGTATTTCCATAATTTGCTTTTAATTTCGCACACATATTTTGAATAAAACTATACGGATAGATACTTGCTTTATAGGCTTCCCAGCCTTCTTCGGTATCAACACGGAACTCCTCCGATATAATATTACCATATGCCCGTTCTGCTTCTCCTAACAGCTTGTCATCTATAGGAGTCCCTGCCAGTTCTTCTACCGCTTGACGCTGCTCCTTTAATTGTTCTCCATGACCTTCTGCTATTTCCCCTTCCACGTACACCTGTCCCAGAAGCATTGCTGCTCCGCTAAATAACGTAAGTAATAATACTGCTCCTAAAGCAATAATACTTACCTTTCTTTGAAAAATTTTCTTATACTCATATCCTGCAAGGCTTAAGATTTCCTTCATGATTTCTCACTCCCTTTCTGGTTATCCTGTTCGCTAAAATAATACAAATACAGGTCTTCTAGTGTAGCTTCTGCCAAAACTGCCTGTGATGCAGGCTTTTCTTCACATACCAGCCGCAAAAATGTCCCTTCCTTTTCCTGTCTGAAATTCAAAACCGGATATTTTATCATAAGACCTTCTGCTGTTTTCTCATCAACAACGCACTCCCACACCTTATCTGCAATTACTTCCATAATTTCAGAAAGACTTCCGCTATGGATAAGATTTCCATCCTTCATGACCAGAATGGTATCTGCAATATATTCCACATCGGACACAATATGAGTAGATAACAACACAATTCTATCCTGTCCCAGCCTGGAAATTAAATTACGGAACTTTACCCGTTCCTTTGGGTCCAGCCCTGCGGTGGGCTCATCCAATACCAAAACACTGGGATTGTTCAAAAGCGCCTGGGCAATTCCCAATCGCTGCTTCATTCCGCCGGAAAAGGTCTTGATTTTCTTTTTTGCCATAGAAGATAGATTTACACTTTCCAAAAGCTCCATGGACTTCTCCTTCGCCTTTTTCTTCGGAATTCCCTTTAAGGATGCCATGTACATCATAAAGTCCATTGCCGTAAAATCCGGATAATATCCAAAATCCTGAGGCAAATATCCCAGCTGGTCCCGGTATTCTTCCTCATTTACCCCTTTTCCTTCAAACAGAATCTCTCCACTGTCCGGTCTTAAAATGCCGCACATCATACGCATCAACGTCGTCTTGCCTGCACCGTTTGCTCCCAGAAGCCCATACACGCCTTTGGTAAGCTTCATGGAAATCCGGTCCACTGCAATTTTATTTTTATATTGTTTTGTTACTCGGTCAAATACAAGTTCCATCCAACTTCCTCCCTGCTTTTTCTGATTGCCTTAATCTGTATTACCATCACAATTCCCATCAGAAACAGTGCCGCAACCCAGAAAACGAATCTTTTTTCTTCATATAGCATGCCATCTCTAAGATGAGAAAATAAATTGAATCCGCAAACGAAAACACTTGCCATTATACTGTACCAGACAGTTTCTCTTCCTCTTTTCCAACGCTGGATACCAAGGGTCAGTACGCAGGTAAGAAGATAGGGCACCAGCAGATACACCGCGGACCGAAAGACACCCAGTCCATCATATCGGACAACAACAGGAATTGCCACTGCTATCAACAGCAAATCTACTGCTGCAACGCTTCCCATCCTTACCAGCAAAACCTCTGGCAGATTATGTTTTGTGGTCTGCTCCAGTTCTGCCAGCCCATAGACTTCCGAGCGAAATGTTTCTAACATCAAGATTAATGCCAGTATGGGCATTACCGAAGAAATGCACCACAAAACCGAAAATATTTCTGCATACCCTGACGTATGCTCTCCTGCTAATATGGCAGCACCAACCAGTAAAACAGAAAGTATCCAGACATACTTTCGGATATATCCTGCCTGTGTTATCACAAATTCCCGAAACGTAGACTTTGGATAATTTAATTTCCGCAAAAACTCTGTTTTACGCTGCGGCTCCGGCACCTGATAAAGTGCTTTCAACTGTTTTCTTTGTAATTGGTTTCTTTGTAGCTGTTTCATGAGATTTTCTCCTCTCCTGACAGGGTATTCCTCTAGTCTGTTTCGCCTAACATGGCTCTGAGCTTTTTTAAGGCTTCCTTTTCCCGCCGATAAATCGCAGTTCTGGACAGCCCGGTAATCTCGCTGATTTCCCTCCCGGTCAGTCCATTGACATAATGGAGCAGAATCAGCTCCTGCATTTCCTCCGGCAGTTTTTCCACAGCCATCTGCAAATACAAATTGTTTTCCACATGCTCCATGGGATTATCCGCCACTTCCTCCGGTAATTCCTCTGTTTTCCGCTTCCGGTAATAATCTGTGCACAGATTTCTTGCAATGGTATAAAGATAAGCAAGTTGTTTTCCGCGGTTAATATAAGAATTCTGGGCGAAATAGCGCAGAAAGGTTTCCTGCGTCAAATCTTCTGCCAGATGAATATTATGTACTTTGAAATAGCAGTATTTATAAATCTTATCATATTGTTCTTCGATATCCGGCGCCACAAGAAACCCTCCTTTCACTTTGTATAACGAATGGAACGAGAAAAATGCGCGGAAAATTTTAAAATTTATTAAAAAAAGACTCCACAGGAGCAAGCTCCCTGGAGTCTTTTCTATCGCTCTATTATAAAATTCTATGAATCCATCCTTCCGGCGCTTCAATATGTCCCATCTGGATGCCTGTTAAAGTATCATACAATTTTTTGGTTACAGGTCCCATCTCATCCATTCCGCTCGGGAAACAGATTTCCTTACCATGGTCAACAATCTTGCCGATTGGGGAAATAACTGCTGCGGTTCCGCAAAGCCCTGCTTCTGCAAAATCTTTCAATTCGTCAAAGTACACTTCCCTATGCTCTACGGTCATACCAAGATAATGCTCTGCAACATACATAATGGAACGACGTGTAATAGATGGTAAAATGGAATCAGACTTTGGTGTAACCAGCTTGTTATCCTTGGTAATAAAGATAAAGTTCGCTCCTCCGGTCTCTTCTACCTTTGTTCTGGTTCCCGGGTCTAAATACAGGTTTTCATCGTATCCCTCTTCATGTGCGGTAACAATCGCATGAAGGCTCATTGCATAATTCAGACCTGCCTTGATATTACCGGTTCCGTGTGGCGCTGCACGGTCAAAATCACTGACACGGATAGTAATTGGCTTTGCTCCGCCTTTAAAGTACGGACCAACCGGAGTCGTAAAGATTCTGAACTGATATTCATCTGCCGGCTTTACTCCGATAACCGGATTGGTTCCCATCATATAAGGGCGGATATATAAGGTTGCTCCGGAACCATATGGCGGAACATACGCTGCGTTTGCCTCTACTACCTTCTGAACCGCATCTACAAAACGGTCTTCCGGGAATACCGGCATCTCCAGTCTTTTTGCAGAGTCCGCAAGACGGCTTGCATTTAAGTCCGGGCGGAAGGTAACGATATGTCCATCTTCTGTTGTATAGGCCTTTAAGCCTTCAAATATTGTCTGTGCATACTGGAATACACCAGCACATTCATTCAATACGATATTTGCATCCTCTGTTAATGCTCCATCATCCCATGCACCGTTCTTATAATACGATACATATCTCTTGTCGGTCTTCATATAACCAAACCCAAGATTAGACCAGTCCAAATCCTTTTTTTCCATAATAGCATCCTCCATTCATTTCCTCATATAATAGGTGCCATAACTTATAGTTATAGTGTTCTATCGTACTATTCGTTTATCCTATTTTAGTCCTCTGAATACTATTTGTCTAGTATTAATTTCTAATTTTTTTGATTTTTAATTGCTTCTACTACTTTTGGGTAATCCATGAAGTGGGATGCTTTTACCAGAACCGTATCTCCTTCTTTTAGATTACCTAATAATTCCTGCAGCATTTCATCCCTTGTTTTAAAATAAAATACCTGGCAGCCTCCGGCTTTTTGGGCGCCCTTTGCCATTTCTTCAGAAAGGGTTCCGGCACAGAACAGCATATCTATCTTGCTTTCTGCCACATACTGCCCTACCTCGTAATGAAGCTGTTTTTCCTTTTCGCCCAGTTCACCCATATCGCCCAGAACCGCAATGGTTCTTCCTAATCCGTTTTTCAAAACATCAATGGATGCCCGCATGGACACCGGGTTGGCATTGTAGCAGTCATCAATCACAACCATTCCATTCACATCTAAAAGATTCGTTCTGCCTCCAATGGTCTCTACACTTTCGATTCCTGCCTTGATTTCATCCAGTGTCAAGCCAAGCGCCAGACCTACCCCTGTAGCTGCCATGGCATTATAGATATTATGTCTTCCCGGAATTGGAATATGCACCTTAAGGCTGCCTTGTGAGGTACGAATCTCTGCGTTCATCCCCTTTAATCCCAGATTCTGAATGTCAGAAGCGGTAATATCCACAGTCTCTTTCTGGTTCTCTCCTTCGATAGCATAGAACACCGGTGCAACGCCCTTTACTGTTCCGATGGTGGATAATTTGTCATCTGCTCCGTTTAACACAATATGGGCGTCCGGCTCTAAGAAATCAAAAATTTCACTTTTGGCTTTTAAGATGCCGTCTCTGGTCTTAAGATTCTCCAAATGGCAGATGCCGATATTTGTCATAACGCAAATGTCAGGCTTTGCCATCTTTGCCAGGCGGTGCATCTCGCCGAAATCAGAGATTCCCATTTCTACTACGGCAGCCTCATGCTCCTCCCGAATCCGAAGCAGCGTCAGCGGAAGTCCAATTTCATTATTAAAATTGCCTGCGGTCTTTAACACCTTGAACTTCCGGGAAAGAACTGACGCAATCATTTCCTTGGTGCTGGTCTTTCCTACGCTTCCGGTAATTCCCACAATCGGAATGGTGAGCTGTGCACGGTAAAACTCTGCCATATCCTTTAATGCCTGCTGGCTGGATTTTACCAGAATGTAGGGCTTCGGACAGTCTGACAGCTCTTTTTCTGACAAAACCGCTGCCGCTCCCTGCGTTATTACCTGTGGAATAAAGTCATGTCCGTCTACCCGCGCTCCTTTTATAGGAATGAAGAGATACCCCTCCTCTACCTGACGGCTGTCTGTGACGGCGCCTTTGATTTCTACGCTTCGTTCTGCCTCGCCTCCCACATAGGTTCCGTTACACGCCTTTGCAATATTTTCCAATGTCATATTTTTCATAGAATCTGCTACCTCTTGTTTTCGTCTAAATTTAATTTGAATTTACCGTAAACCGTTGTTTTGCAAAAACACTTACCGATATTTTTTCAGAGAAATTTCAATCAGCTGCTCGCAAAGCTGTTCAAAATTCACTCCTACCGCCTGTGCTTCCTGGGGAAGTAAGCTGGTTGGTGTCATGCCCGGTAATGTATTTGCTTCTAAGCAGAACATCTTATTTTCTTTATTTAACAGGAAGTCCATACGAGAGTATGTGTTAAGTCCCAGCACCCGGGCAACCTCTTGCGCATAATGCTGCATTTCTTTTGCGATTTCCTCTGGTAATTCTGCGGGGCAGGTCTCTACTGCGCTTCCTGCTGCATATTTATTTTTATAGTCATAAAAGCCTTCTATGGGGGCAATCTCGATGACAGGAAGTGCTTTGAAATCAATGACTCCTACGGAAAATTCTCTTCCTTCTACATAGTCTTCGATTACCACTTCTTCTTCCCAACGGAATGCTTCTTCCAATGCCTGATTGTATTCTTCTTCTGTGCGTACAATGGAAACGCCGATACTGGAGCCTCCGCAGCATGGCTTTACGACACATGGCAAAGTCAACCCTGTTTTCTTAAAGTCCCGCTCACACTCTGCCTTCTTCATGGCAATTCCTGCCGGTGTAGGAATTCCGTTTGCCTGAAACAGGCGCTTGGAAAGTCCTTTATCCATGGCAAGGGCACTGCTTAAGTAACCTGTTCCGGTGTACTTGATGCCAAATAAGTCAAATGCCGCCTGAATCTTACCGTTCTCTCCGTTTTCTCCGTGAAGCGCCATAAATACGATATCTGCCATGCGGCAAAGTTCAATGACGTTTGGTCCGAAGAAACACTCGGACTGGTCTTTCCGGCTCTTTTTTACTGCCTCTAAGTCCGGTGCAGTGGTGGGAATTCCGGTCACTTCTACACTGACTTCCTCGGAACGGTCAAAGATTCCGGTCAAGTCCTCTGTTTTATCACTATATCCCATAAAAACATCCAGCAAAATAACGCGGTGTCCGTTTTTACGCAATGCTTTGCTTACCATGTTTCCTGTCACAAATGATACATCACGTTCTGTACTTAAGCCTCCGGCTAATACTACTATATTCATTTTAGAACCTCCTGGGTTTATACCATCCAATATATGATACTTTTCTAAGTGTTCATATTAAACCATTTTATGTGGTGTGGCAAGAACTTAGGAGGGATTTCAGCATTTTTTACAACAAGGCGGCACTTTTCTCCACCTGATTTCAAGCATCTAAACCTTTATTTTAATTTGAACTGCTGCATTTCAACGCATATTTCTTCCACGGACAATTCCATGGTCCTTGCCTTTTCTTCCAGCTGTTCTGCCATATTGGAATATTTCTGGACCAGCTTTGCCATATCTGCAATACCTTCTTCGCAGTTTTGCATGGCAATAAGCTGTGAGCCGGACACCTCTGATGCCGTTTTTACCATATCACGAATCCGTCGAACCTGCTCTGCAATCTGCGACATCTCTGTTCCCGTCTGCTCTACTTCATTCATGCCGTTTTCTACTGCCTGGGTGCAGTTCTGTATATATTGCTTGGACTTTCCGGTCACGATTACCGTCTGCTCCGAAAGCTTTCGTATTTCCTCTGCCACTACTGCGAATCCCTTTCCTGCTTCTCCTGCCCTGGCAGCTTCAATGGAGGCATTTAAGGACAGCAGGTTAATCTGACCTGATATTTCATCCATATCCGCCATAAAATTCCACAGATATTTTGTTGTTTCTACCGTCTGCTCCATGACCTCCTGTGAATGACGGATTCCTTTCCAACAGTTTTCTATCCAGGAAGTAATCTCCTGCTCTTTTTGATTGATGTTCTCCATTTCCCGCATGTTCTTCCTTACCTGTCCTACGATTTCTTCCATAGAAGCAGAAAGTTCCTCTATCGTAGCTGCATTTTCCATGGTGCCCTTTGCCAGAACAACTGCGGTTTCTTTTACCTGCTCTCCTGTATTTTCTACAACATCTATTTCCTGTGAGATTCCCCTGATGGTACCGTTCAGTTCCTCTATAATAGTGTTCATGGCACCGGAAATACGGACAAAATCCCCCTGATACGCAAAGGTATCTGCTATGTCATATTCTTTTTTGGACAAAGCTGACAATACCTGCTCTATATTTCCAATATAGCTTCGAAGGGTACGCACGGTTTTACGAATACTTTCCGTCAACATTCCCATTTCATTTTCAGATTCATAACTGCTTTCATACTGCAAATTTCCTTTTTCCAGTTCTTCCATTGCAAGAACCATTTCCTGAACAGGCTCGTTAATCAGTTTTTCTATCTTTTTCTTTTGCTTCTGTGAAATAATCATCAGTCCCACTGTCACTGCTATCAGAAGCACAACATCTACCATGACAACGACCCGTATTCGCTCTATCCTGCTTTGACAATCCTCTGTCACCATTTTGGAAAGCTCCTCACATAAACCTGCAATTTCCTGCATTTTCGGCGCATAATTCTTTTCCAAAAGCTCCAGCGCCTCCTGTCCGTTTTCGGTATTTCCATTTAAAATGGCAAGCTGGCGATCCTGCAAGGCACTCTGAAGTATCTCTTGTATCTGATTCAGCGTCTCTTTTTCTTCCGGCAAAAATTGACGAAGCTTTTGTATGTGCTTTTGTACTGCCATATCATACGCTTCGCTTAAGCTGATATATTCCTCCCTGTTTTCTTCACTTACCGCCAGACACATTTTGAACACACTGTTCTGCTCGTTTAGATTGTCTTTTTCTAATTCATAGACTTCCTGCTTTATTTCTACATTTTCTCTTTGAATCTGTCTTAAATTCCACAGAAAATATCCGGTCACAGACAAAAATAAAAGTGACATCAGCAAAAATACTTTTTGATGCTGCCCCAGAGTTTGGTGAATAATTGCTAAAATAGAACTATTTTTTCTTTTCTTCATAATAATTACTCCCTTTCCATGCTTTTCCTTTTAACTATAGTCCTTTTTTCCTACCGTCACTATCCTGGCTGGTAATTTTTGTGTAAAATCCAGGTATATTTTGTCTGTTTTTGGATTCTTTCCATCCGCTTTGCAGATTCCCGGCGCACAAAAAAGGGAACGGCTTCTGCACCGTTCCCCATTTTCATATCATAACTACCGACTATTATTTTTATATTATTTCATTCCTTATTTTGTCTGTAACTGCCAGGGTCCATTTTCATTTCCCAGAGCCATTCCCTGTGTCCACCATTTGCATACATAGGTTTTCCCCTGGTATACCACAGTGTCTCCAGCGGTATAGACAGCCGTATTGTCATAAGTATCTTCCAGTTCTTCTACGGGCTCATCCGGTTCTTCCGGCTTTTCAGGTGGATTCACAATGTCCGGCACCTCTACGCCCAATCTCTGAAGTCTGGCACGTTCTGCTTCTACTTCAGATTTCATTGCTTTTCCATTCAGCTTAAAGTTCTTTACACCCGCAAAGTTCAATTTAATAGAACCTGTCAGCTCCATGCTTTCACCGTCATTTAATTCTTTCCATGCCGGTCCTTGTATGGTAACCGTCTGAAATGCAGGGTCTTTTGCATCGGTGATTACCGGTGTGCCTCCGCCATAGCTTCCCTGGAAAATAGCTGACTTTGGAAGGTCAAAGGATAAGGTAAATCCTTTCAGCGCTTCTCCTGTATGATTCGTTATATTAATACTGTAGTAATAGTTTGGATGATCATACTTTCCACCAAAGTCCACATCAAAATCTGCAACCTCTACGTCTAAATCAACATCAGAGGTAATTTCAGTCGGACCTGCCTGTGTAAGCTGGTCGTACAACATGGTTGTCAAGGTATCTCCTACTGTGTATTCCTGCTTCTCCTCATCGTAGTCATAATCACCATGCATAACCCAGATTAAAACACCGCCCAGGTTGTTATTCTTTACATAGTTGATTCTTTCCTGAATGGACTGCTCATCTTCAAATGTCAGGAATGTCTTCGTGACATCATTCCAAACATGAGGCACACATCCAACCGGGTCCCAGTATTTCTTATAGTTAGAATCCTTTTCCATCAGGTTCAATACATGCCATAATGGATTGGCTCCTGCTGCTATTTCGTTTCCGTTTTCATCTAAATCACACCAGAGATTTTCCTCTCCTGTTGCAGGTGTCTTAGAGGAACCATGGAGACCATTTTCACCGCCCTGTACATTGGTCCATCCTCTGGTATAAAATGGTACGCCCATCAGTATTTTTTCAGACTGTACAGCGCCCCTGTAATAGTTCATTGACCAGTCAAATCCAAGCGTAGGTACCGCCCCGCTGTTTACCAAGGCAAGGTCTCACGGTCTGCCGGGTCTGCATAGATATTTGCCTGATTTTCTACATATTCGTTCCAGCCGCCATGATAGTCATAGGACATTACGGATACGAAATCCAGATAATCTAAAAATTCGGTATTCTTCTGTCCGCCCAGTACCCAGGAGGATGCGGTAACGGCAGAAGTCAGCCAGTAGTATTTTCCATCCTCTTTTGATGCTTCTGCCAGTTTTTCTCCCATAATCTTAATAAACTGGCTGTAACGGTCACCGATTCCAGGTCTTAATGGCTCTGAAATTTCGAAATCTGCCGGATTTCCAGACTGACTTGTCTCGGATGGATATTCAAAATCAATATCTATTCCATCAAATCCATATTTACGGATAAATTCTACTGCGGAATCTGCAAATTTGTTCATATTCTCCTCATTTTCCGTAACTTTCCATAAAGACTGGGAAGCGCCCCATCCACCGGTAGAAATTAATACCGTAACATCGGGATATTTCTCTTTCATGGTATGCATAAGGTTAAACTGTCCGTAGTAACCAAGAGTATCATCCATTTCTATCTTCTCGCCCTTGTGGTAGAATTCACGTCCTTCAAATTTGTTCTCCACATCATTTTCCGGGTCGCTTGGAACTAATTCCAATGTCTGAGAATCTGCCATTGCAAATGCATACTGCACATGTGTCAGCTTATCCCACTGAAGCTGTGTCACGTCAAAATTCTTGTGCGCTTCTGAATTAATGGCATAATTCGGAAAATATCCTACCACTTTACGATTATTGTAACCACCAGGAAGCGTTACCCCAAATGCGTTTTCTCCCGTGGTCTGAACCGTTTCTTTTTCTGTTTCTGCTGCTTTGACTTCACTTTCTTTGCCCATGCCTGTAAGGCAGGAGACTGATAATGCCGTTGTCAACACTGTCGCAATCACCCTTTTACATGCTTTTTTCATTTCTTTTTAATTCCCCCTTTTGATAAATGATAAATTTTTCGGTAGTTATGACTATATATTATTGGATAACGCCCGCCATCGTCTATGCATAATGTTGATAATTTTTATATATTCTTGTGATTATTTGATTATTTTTAACATTTTACTCTATAGGAATCACAATTTTAGGCTTTTACGCAACACGGTATTTCCTATAGAGCAAAAAAGAGATACCACAAATGTGGTATCTCTTTCATAAACCATATTCTCTTTTAAAATTCCGGTTCAATCAGACCATAAGTATTGCCTTTTCTCTTATAAACAACATTCACTTCGTCTGTCTCTGCATTCTGGAATACGAAGAAATTATGTCCCAGCAATTCCATCTGTACACAGGCATCTTCCGGATACATTGGCTTCATGCCGAATCGTTTGCTGCGGATAATCTTAATCTCATCATCATCCTCTACTTCCTTTTCAATATATTCCTTCTGGAAGTGTGCAGCCGCCTGCTTCTGGTCTACAATCTTATTCTTATATTTCTTGAGCTGTCTCTCAATAACCTCTTCTACCAGGTCAATGGAAACATACATATCATTGCTTACCTGCTCGGAACGAATGATATTTCCCTTTACAGGAATCGTAACTTCAATTTTCTGGCGTTCCTTTTCTACACTTAATGTTACGATAACGTCTGTCTCCGGAGTAAAATATCGTTCCAGCTTGGACAGCTTATCCTCTACCGCCTCTCTTAATCCAGGTGTAATCTCAATGTTTCTTCCGCTGATGGTTATACGCATGATGCCCAACCCCTTTATCTGTATATTAGACAAATTTTGTCTTGGATTTATTATACCATATTTGCCAAATGAATACAACATTTCCTTTTTTAACTTTTTTGTGATATGCTTTTCATAGTTACTGTTCACATGGTATCTGAGACGCATGCGTGCAATCGCCGGGCTTGCCCGTAAGAATGTACGCTTGTGTTTCAGATGCTGTGTAACAGGGTAACTTCCACCCACATAAGCAATCTTAGCTCCGTCAGGAGCGGGAAAGCATGCGAAGCAGGCGGGATTGCGCATGTGTAGGTGGAAGTGGCATGTGAACAGTTACTTTTCATAGATAGATTATATTTTCGAGGTGTTCTTATGAAACAAAACATTGCTTTTATTAGCGGAGCCTCCCGTGGAATCGGGCGTGCCATTGCAAGAAAGCTTGCCTCTGAGGGCTGGGCTCTTGCCATAAATTGTTCTTCTTCTCAGGAGGAATTACGGCATCTTGCTTCTGAATTAAAGGACGAATTCCATATTCCCTGTCTCCCACTGATTGGAGATGCCGGAGACGAAGCATTTGTCCAGTCTGCCCTTTCTAAGATTCATCAGGAGCTTGGTCCGGTAACTGCCCTTGTCAACAATGCCGGCGTTTCTCATATCGGTCTTCTTTCTGACATGACTTTAGAGGAATGGAACCGAATCCTCCGGACGAACCTGACTTCTGTTTTTTGCTGCTGCAAGCATGTCATTCCGGATATGGTACATGCCAAATCCGGGGCTATTTTAAATATTTCCTCGGTCTGGGGGATAACCGGAGCTTCCTGTGAAGCTGCTTATTCTGCTTCTAAGGGCGGTATGAATGCTCTTACCAAAGCTCTGGCAAAGGAGCTTGCGCCCAGCGGTATTTCTGTCAACGCCATTGCCTGCGGTGTCATTGATACCAGAATGAATCAGTGCTTCTCCAAAGAAGAGCGGGAAGCCCTGTGTGAGGAAATTCCGGCGGGAAGATTTGGCACCCCACAAGAGGTGGCCGAGCTTGCCTTTTCTATTTTGAACGCTCCCTCCTATCTTACCGGACAGATTGTCACTTTAGATGGAGGATGGCAGTAATTGATACCTCAGCGCAAATTCGCGTTTGTGAATCGCATTCGCGTTTTGCGCATTTTCATTGTTTACCAGTATTTTCCGCGTAAAATATTTCCTAAGTTTATCTATTACACACAGAGGAAGCGGAAAGGGGTATTATATGAAATTTGGCGCCCGCCTGGAAAATTTGCTGGAAGAACGCAACATTAGTCAAAAACAATTATCCAGAGAACTACATATCGCACCTTCTACTTTGAATGGCTATTTACGCAGAAATCGGGAGCCTGATTTTACCACATTAATCGAACTTGCAGAGTATTTTGATGTCTCTACCGACTACCTTTTAGGCATTACTAACTTACGTTCTACCTCAACTCCTGTGGAAGATTTCAATGATGAGGAAGGCGATTTAATCAGTATTTATCGTTCTCTTAAGCCCAAAGAGCGGAATTATCTGCTGAGACAGGCACATATCTACTACGACCAGGATTTAGATTCTGACCACAAAAAGAAATGATTTTCTCGTATCGCGTATTCCCGTACTCGTTATGAGTATTTTCTCTTTTTTGCGGCAATACTTTTAGTAAGATATATATTACTTTTAGATGTCGTGAAAAAGAGAGGTTATTTTATGAGCTTCAGTCTTCGTCTTGAAAATCTGATAGAAGAAAATGATATTACCCAAAAACAACTTTCCACAGAACTTCATATTGCAGCCACTACTTTAAATGGCTATGTAAATAATCATCGGGAACCGGACTTCCATACCCTCGTCCGTCTTGCCCGTTATTTTGATGTTTCTACCGATTATCTTTTGGGACTTACCAACAACAAGAAGCCTGCACCCTCTACTTTAAACACAGCGGAAAGCACGCTGATTCGGCTTTACCGCGCTCTTTTGCCTGACCGGCAGGAGCTTCTGATTGAACAGGCAATGTTCTATCAAAAATTAGATAATAAATCTACGAAATCTCCTCTTCACAAAGAAAAAGACTGACACCTTCCTTTTTCTTTGCCTTTTTTCTCGTTTTCATGTATAATGAGAATCATATTTTATCGATATCAAAGGATTACTCAGTATGAAAAACGACTTTCACCGTATCCTGGAGGATACCCCCATTATCGCTGCAATCAAAGACTTTGACGGACTAGAAAAATGCTTTTCCTGTGAGAGCAGGATTATTTTTATTCTTTTTGGCGATATCTGCAACATCGCTGATATTGTAGCGCAGGTAAAGGCACATGACAAAATCGCAATGGTACACATTGATTTGATTACGGGATTAAGCTCCCGTGAAATTGCAGTGGATTTTATTAAGAAGAATACCAAAGCGGATGGCATTATTACTACGAAGCCTTCTCTTGCAAAATATGCAGCCAGTCTTTCTTTCTATACGGTACTCCGCTTTTTTGTCATTGATTCCATGGCTTTTCATAATATTGAAAAACAGCTTCAGAACGTAACCCCAGACGTCATTGAGATTCTTCCGGCATTAATGCCCCGTATTATTACGCGAATCTGCAACATGGTATCTTTTCCGGTTATCGCCGGGGGCTTGATTTCCGATAAGGAGGATGTTATGACCGTGCTTTCTTCCGGCGCCGCCAGCATCTCTTCTACCAATGAAAATGTCTGGTTTTTGTAAGGAGGTTTCTTATGTCAGCAAAAAATACAGAAAATGAAATCATAGAGCACAGCCACGAGCATGAGCATGGACACGAACATAAGCATGGACACGAGCATGAACATGGACACGAGCATGAACACAAACACGAAAATACCCAAATGGTATTGAACCGTATGTCACGTGCCATTGGACACATGGAAGCGGTAAAGCGCATGGTAGAAGATGGCAGGGATTGCAGCGAAGTCCTGATTCAGATTGCTGCCGTACGTTCCGCAATTAATAATATTGGAAAAATTATTTTGGAAGACCATATCTCCCATTGTATCGTAGATGCAGTAGAAACCGGGGACAGGCAGGCGTTGGATGACTTAAAAGACGCCATTGAAAAGTTCGTAAAGTAAACACAAAAAGCAAAGTATAATCAGGATTTAATTTTTATATAATTTTGGAAATGGAGTTTAGGTTATGAGGGAACAATTAACAGAAAGTGATGTCAAAAAAATTCAGGATGAAATCGAACACCGTAAGCTGGTGGTTCGGAAAGAAGCGATTGAAGCCGTAAAGGAGGCCCGCTCCCACGGGGATTTAAGCGAAAACTTTGAATACTATGCTGCGAAAAGAGACAAGAATAAAAATGAAAGCCGCATCCGTTATCTGGAACGAATGTTAAAAACGGCAGAAATTGTTTCTGATACTTCTAAGGATGATGAGGTTGGCATCAACAATACCGTAACCGTCTACTTTGAAGAAGATGACGAAGAGCAGGTATTTCGTCTGGTTACCTCTATCCGCGGAAATTCCATGAGGAATCTTATCAGTACGGAATCTCCGATTGGAAAAGCAATTCTCGGGAAAAAGGTAGGAGACCGTGTGGAAGTAAAGGTCAATGACAGCTACAGCTATTATATTGTCATTCAAAAAATTGAGAATACTACGGATGACAGTCAGGATGCCATTCGGGGCTATTAAAAACCGCGGGAAAGATAGTTTCTTATCTTTCTGCGGTTTTTTTTGCTAGGAAATAAGCGGAAACTCTAACGCAACCGCAAAGCTCTCTTCGTCCTTCGTTACAAAGAAATCTCCTCCTTGCAATTCCACCATCTTCTTCACGCTCTTTAGACCGATTTTATTGCTTTCTACCGCTATGTCCTTTTTTATCCTATTCACAAGTTTTATCCGGATATTTCCCTTGTCTACCTCTGCTTTCATCAATACCGGCGCCGTACCGTACTTCATTACATTAGAAAACAGATTATTCCAGATTCGCTGAAAACAGGTGCGGCTTCCAAGGATTTTTCCCTGACCTTCCATCTCATAGGTAACGTCATATCCTTTCAGTTCCAGGAACTGGCCATTTTTCTCTAACTCTTCTAACAGCTCTTCCACATACAGCTCTGTCTGTTCTTCCTGCTCCTGCGCCCCATACACAAAGGCATATTCAAACATTTTATCCGACAGACAACGTATTTCCTCCATTTTCTGAATACAGCGCCTCATATATTCCTGCTGTTCCTCCTGTGTGCATTTCTTCCGCTCCAGTATTTCCAGATATCCGTACATGGTGGTCATAGGTGTTCTTAAATCGTGGGATATAGACCTTATTAATTCATGATTTGATTTTCTTGTTTCTTCTTCCTTTTTGATGTTTTCATTCAGAGCATCCCGCATCTTGTCCAGCTCGCCTGCCAGAATTCCAATCTCATCCCGTCCTTTTATGGTAACAGCCCGCTCTAAGTCTCCTTCTGCCATATTGAGAATCTCCTGCTTCAGCTTTCCGATATACTTCATGCGATTTTGCATATACACTACCACCGGGATAAAAAATAACAGACTGATAATGAAAGAAACCACCAGATAAGGAATGGCTATCTGGGACTGATGATAGGAATAAATGGCAATCACGCCTGTCGTATCCTGAAATGTAATATCTGCAAGGGTGTCCTGTCCGGTATAATAGCCTAAATCACTGTACCAGAAGGGCTGTACCAGAGAAGTGTCCCATACCTTCGGGGTAATTCCAAACTGAAACATTTCGTCTTCTCCCTCATAAATATATACAGCAGTATAGCCGTCATCATACTTTTCCAGCCCAAGTTCATTTATTAAATCTTCTTTTGATTTTTCATGAAACGTAATATTTTTCGCCTTTTCCCCTACTTCTTCAATAATACGTTCCGTATCAAGCCCGCAGATTCCCTTTTTCACCAGCCACTCATAAACATTTATCTGTCTCAGCATCAACATTCGAAAACAGCTACAGCACAGGAATGCACAGACTGCCAGCAGCAGAAACAGGCGAAAGGTCAGACTTGTGGTAACCTCGGGTAATTGTAGCTTTCTTGTCTTTTTTTTCTTACTCACAGCGATACCCCTTTCCCCATACGTTTTTGATGATTTCCGGGTTATGGGCGTCCTTTTCTATCTTCCCCCTGAGATTGCGGATATGTACCATCACCGTATTCGCTGCCCCGTAGTAATAGCTCTCCTGCCAGATACTCTCATAAATCCTCTGGGCTGAGAATATCTGTCCCCGATGTTCTGCCAGCAGACATAAAATCGAAAATTCTATATCGGTAAGCTCCAGCTTCGTACCATCCCGAAATACCTGTTCCTGATTCTTCTCAATCCGAAGTCCTGGTAGTTCTATTACTTTTTCTGTTTTTTGCGGTGTTTCTTCTCCGGGAGATTGCTCTTTTCCCTTATAGACCTGATAGCGGCGCATCAATGCCTTTACTCTTCCCACCAGCTCATTATAGGAAAATGGTTTTGGCAGATAATCATCACCTCCACTGGAAAATCCCATGGTTTTATCCTCAACCTGAGACCTTGCACTTAAAAACAATACCGGGGCATTGCTGTTTTTCCGAATCTCCATGCAGGTCTGATAGCCGTTTAATCCCGGCATCATGACATCTAAGATAATCAGGTCGTATTCCTCCTGACGAATCTTTTCTAAGGCTTCGGCTCCATTCCCGGCTTCTGATACTTCATAGCCTTCGCCGGATAACAGGATATTGATAACTTCCCGAATCTCACTATTGTCATCTACGATTAGAATTCTTGATGTTTCGCTCATAATTTTCTCTCCGTGTTTACTTGTTACCATTAGATATTATCTTTCGTATTCCACTACTTTGCAGCGCACGTTCGGGAGGCACTGCTCATTGCCATACGCACATTATACACTAATTCAGAAAAAAATCGGAGTTTCTTAAGAATTCTTTAGATTTCCTTAGGGAGCATTTTAAGAAATAACTGCTATACTTCTTTTCAACGTCAGATCTGAATATGATACATATGACACATTTGGGAGGACTTACTTATGAAAAAACTGTTTCAGGCAAAATTTTTTTACCCCTGTCTGCTGACCCTGATTTTTATTTTGTTCCTAATATTTACCATTCCATCCGGCTGTATCTATGGCTCGGAAGGAGACTGGTTCAGCCAGCATGTGGCGTTAGCGGAACAATTTCGCCAGATTTTTTATGAGACCGGACGAATTTTTCCGGACTACACCTTACTTGGCGGCGGCAGCAATATTTATGATATTTCTTATTATGGATTTTTAAGACCGGATGTGCTGATTTCCTTTCTTCTGCCGGAAATTCCTATGAAATATATTATTTCCACCTACGCCATTTTGGAAATGATTACAGCTATAAATTTATGCTATATCTGGCTGAAACGCCATGTTTCTGCTCCCTTTTTTGCATTCCTGGGCGCACTGCTTTTTAGTTGCGGCGGATTTACCTATCAGGCGCATCACCAGATTATGTTTGTGAACTATCTGCCCTTTTTGTTTCTGGCACTCCTTGGGATTGACCGGATGCTCCAAAAAAGAACAACCGGACTTTTGATTTTCTCGCTGTTTTTACTGTATCTGCACAGCTTTTACTTCGCTGTTGCCGCCCTTTTTGTGTGCCTGTTGTACTTTTTACACAGTTATTCCCTTTCGGGGAACTGTTTTAAAAGCAGGCGTTTTGGAGCATTGTTTGGTAGATTCGCCGGGGCTGTCCTTTTATCCATCGGCATGGCGGCAGTTCTGCTGTTTCCTACGGCACTGACTCTGCTTTCTAACCGGAAAGATGCCGGTACACCTGCTAAAATCAGTGAAATTTTCTCGGGAAATCTCTCTATGAGTTCCTTGTTATATAGTGGCTATAGCTGTGGGCTGACTCTTCTATGTCTGTATACGCTGCTGTTAAGCATCCGGCGTAAATCCACGCGTATTCTTGGAATTCTGCTGATGCTGTGTCTGACCTTGAACGTTATTCCTTATGTATTGAGCGGATTTTTGTATATACGCTATAAGGTGCTGATTCCACTGGTGCCGCTCTTTCTACTGCTCTGCGTACAGACGTTGGAAGAACTACATCATCAAAAGCTCCGCCACAGCCTGCCGCTGCTGGCATGCTGCCTGGTTCCTGCGCTCTTTTATGACCGGACTGCTGTGATTCTTCTGGACTTTCTTCTGATGGCAGGCGGATTTCTGGTGTGTCATCTGATAGATAATCGAAAGAAACCGCAGTTGAAAGTTTGCTATGCTTTTCCGCTGTGTTATGTAATACTTGCTGTTTTTCCTGTTCTGGTATTCTTCACAGTCAATCAGACGGAAACTTACATAAGTGTCTCTGATGACCGACAGGAGCTGTTTTTCAAGGAGGAATTAAAGCGTTTGTCACTGGATGAAAATTACCGTTTTGACTACCTGACTACGCCGTTTTCTACGGTAAATCTGACTGCCCCTTGGAGCATGGGAAGTACCAACCTGTATTCTTCTGTAATGAACAGTGACTACGCCGATTTTTTCTATCAGACAGTGCGTAACCCCATTCGGATTCGCAATCGGGTGGCGTTGATGACAGATGCCAATCCCTTCTTTTCTTATCTGATGGGGATTCGTTACATCCAGACCCGGGAGAATTATCTGCCTCTTGGTTATGCAGTGCTTACTGCCACAAGGACCGCTGAATCCGGTGCCGTTATTGCGGAAAATCCTGATGTGCTTCCTATTGCCTATACCAGTACCAGCCTGATGTCTCAAAAGGCTTATGAGGAATTGGAATTTCCTTATAATCTGATGGCTCTGACCAATCGGACCGTAGTACCAGACAAGTCACCCTCTTTTGGTACGATAGATGATACTGTCACGTTGCCAAAAGGAATCACACCCATAGCACAGAGCTGGGAGGACAGCTATTCCTTTTCTTCTAAAGAAGAATCCTCTGTCACACTTCCACTAAGGGATGATATCAAAAATAAAATCCTGATTTTATTTTTTGATGTATCATCACCAAAGGGAAATGAGGTAACCATTGACATCAACGGAACACGCAACAAGTTGTCGGGAAAGAACGCTCCCTATCCGAATAACAATCATTGTTTTACCTATTTTCTTTCCGATGCGGGAGGACTGACAGAGCTAAATATTACTTTTTCAAAGGGAACCTATTCTATTTTCAATATACACGCCTACGTGGCTGACCCGGATTGCATTGGAAATGACAGTGTGATTCCTTTTTCATCTGATACCAACAAGGGCAATGCCATCTTACAGGGCACTGCAACGCTAGAACAGGATGGCTATTTCGTAACCTCCCTGCCCTACCGACCAGGTTATCAGGCTTATGCGGATGGAAAACGGGTTACGATAGAAAATATCAATGAAGGCTTTGTAGGCTTTCCACTAACAGAAGGCGAGCATGAAGTTATTCTTTTTTACTCTCCGCCCGGAAAAAATGCCGGCATTTTCTTAAGCCTTATATGCTTTATATTATTTTTTATTTTACTAGAAAGAGAAAAGAGGAACACGATATGAAACACTTTGTAATATACTTTTTGAAAAAAGAATCTTTGCAGGAGCTTCTCCGATACGGCATTACCGGAGCCGCTACCACAGCCGTAAACTATGTGGTGTACCTTTTGTTCCTGCATTTGAACCAGAACTACCTGACAGCCAATACCATCGCCTGGATATTTGCAGTTGCTTTTGCCTATATTGTCAACCGCAAGATGGTCTTTCATTCCAAAAACCATGTATTACAGGAGGCCTTTTCCTTCGTGTCCATGCGCTTTCTTACCCTGCTTTTGGAAAATCTTCTGCTGTTTTGCTTTATTCAGCAGATGGAATTGGCGCCAATGCTTTCAAAGCTTGCAGTAAGTGTGGTAACGATTATTGGAAATTATGCGATTTGTAAATGCCATATTTTTGTGAAAGGAGTTGTTCGCCATGAATAAAATCAGCATTATTGTTCCGTGTTTTAACGAAGAAGAGGTACTTCCTGCCTTTTATCAGGAAACGAAAAAGATTGTCAGTGCCATAGAGCAAACCCCTTATGAATTTATTTTCATTGATGACGGAAGCAAGGACCATACCTTAGATATTCTGCGGCTTTTGTCTTATCAGGATGGGTGCTGCAAATACATATCCTTTTCCCGCAATTTTGGAAAAGAAGCCGCCATGTATGCGGGCCTTACCGAAGCCACCGGAGACTACTGCGTAATTATGGATGCAGATTTGCAGCATCCGCCTGCACTGCTTCCTGCCATGTATCAGGCAGTTTCCGCCGAAGGGTATGACTGCTGTGCCGGAAAGCGTGTCGGCAGAGAAGGGGATGGCTTCTTGCGCAGTTTTCTTTCCAAAAGCTTTTACCATGTGATTCAGAAAATGACCCACCTGAACATGAGCGACGGCGCCGGAGATTTCCGTATGATGAACCGCCGCATGGTGAATGCCATTTTGGAAATGAAGGAATATAACCGTTATACCAAGGGTATTTTCTCTTTTGTGGGATTTGAGACAAAATGGGTGGAATTCCACAACGTAGAGCGTGCTGCCGGAAAGACCAAGTGGAATATAAAAAGCCTGTTCTCCTATGCTTTTGACGGAATACTTTCTTTTTCCACGGCTCCCTTGAAAATTCCGGGTGTCTTAGGGCTTATCCTCCTGTTGATTTCGGCAGGGCTTGGAGTTACCACGGTTTTTCATCCAAAGACATGGCTCATGGTAACTGCTATTATGATATTTTTAGGCAGTCTGCAAATGCTTATGGTATTTATTTTGGGGCAATATCTTTCTAAGGATTATCTGGAAAATAAGAAAAGACCTATTTATATTGTACGGGAAGAAAGTGATTCTGTGTCTTCGCTGTCTACGGGTAATATAACGGAGTTTAAAAAGGCTGTACGATGACCTTAATTTTAATATTTTCGGTTGACTCGAACGTATGTTTGTATTATAGTAATTGTAATACAGACATTATTGACTGCCGATAGCTTTTATGCTATCATTTAATCAGGAATGAACTCCTGAGGTTAGGAGTATACTATGGGATATAACATTGAATTCTATGAAAAACAAAATGGTGAATCTGAGGTTTGGAACTTTCTGGAAACTTTGCGTTCTAAATCTAACTCAAACAAAAATGCAAGGATACAATACCGGCAAGTAATGCTTTATATTCAGTTACTACAAGACAACGGTACCCAACTTCCAGATAACATTACGAAGCATATTGAAGAAGATATCTGGGAACTACGCCCTGGAAACAATCGAGTTTTTTATTTTTATTCTAAAGACAATACCTATGTTCTTCTTCACAGTTTCCGTAAGAAATCACAGAAAACGCCTCGTCGCGAAATTAACAAAGCAAAAGCAGAGCGAGATGATTACTTATCCAGAAGGGAGGAATCATAAGATATGAAAACATGGAATGATTATAAAGAACATGTAAAGTCTGTTGATCCAAAAGGTCAAAAGGATATTGAGGAAATTGAAAGTATTGCCCCTATTGTCGGTGCTCTTATTGAACAACGAAAGGCTATGGGCATCAGTCAGCGTGAGCTTGCATCACTTTGCGGCATCCCACAATCCTCTGTTGCGAGAATTGAATCCTACAAAACCACACCCAATCTTGATACCTTACTTAAAATTATGCGCCCTTTGGGACTAACACTATCCGTATCATCCAAGAAATAACGTGCTTATTCCTTATCAGAAAATAATATAAATCCTCTGAAATATGTGCTATACTAAATGATATAGAAACCATTTACTTTCCACCTGTTTCAGAGGATTTTTGTATGACACTAAAACAATTAACTTACTTTTTAAAAATTGCAGAGACCGGAAATCTCACAAAGGCGGCACAGCTTTTGAATATTTCACAGCCGCCTTTAAGCTATCAGTTAAAGCTTTTAGAGGAAGAACTTGGCGTTACACTTTTTACCCGGGACTCCCGTAACCTACGCATTACCAACGAGGGCATCTATCTGCAAAACAAAACTACGCAGATACTGGCGCTTATCCAGCAGACGGTAGATGACTTGCATGATTTTTCCACCATCGCTCCTACCATTATCAATATCGGCACCGTCAGCAGTGTAAACCACAATATGCTCCCTACTATTATTAAGGAATACAAGCAGCACTATCCCCATACGGTATTTAATATCCATGACGGGAGCAGTATCCGCATCATGGAGCTGCTGGATAACGGAATCATAGACATTGGTATTCTAAGGGAACCCTTTAACCACAGTCTTTACTCCTGCCAGCAGATAAAAATGCCGGATTCCTCTAACGATGAGAATGACTATTTTGTGGTTACCGGGCGCAGGGAATTTTTTCACGATTATTCCCAAGGTGTCATTGATTTTTCTGATGTTGTCAATCTCCCATTAGTAATTCATCGCCGTTTTGAGGAATCCTTTCTCTATACCTGCATGGAGAAAAATGTAAAACCTAATATCATTTCCCGCAATGACAATATTATTACCTCCATTGAATGGACCGTAAATGGTCTGGGATGTGCTATTATGCCCTACTCTTCCTCCCTGCTGATTGATGACGATAATGTTGTAATTAAGAAAATCATTCATCCCGTTTCCTACGCTAACCTGTATCTTGTCTGGAGCAAAAATGCAAATCTGCCCCTTTCTCTACTGGAGTTCATCAATCTATTTTAATGTATGTTCACTCCACATTTTGACTAAGGCAGAAATATCCTTTCGGGATAGCCCCTCTGCCTTTGCCAGTTCGTATATCTGTGCCGCCATGGAGGTCATCGGCAGGGGCATGGTTACTGCTTTTCCTGCCTCCAATGCCAGACTCAAGTCTTTATGCTGTAAACTGATAGCAAATCCCCCGTCATAGCTTTCCGGCATAATAAAATTCTCCAGCTTTGCTTCTGACACATAACTTCTTCCGGAACTGATGCTGATAATCTCCTTCATGGTTTTCAAATCTAACCCGCACTTTTCTCCTAGAATCAGCGCTTCTGCCAGAGCTGCCATATTACATCCAAGCAGTAGATTATTCACAATCTTCATAGCATCACCGGAACCGCTTTTCCCAATATAGAAAATATTCTTTCCGATACAGTTTAGTTCCGGCAGCACTGCCTCGTACGCTTCCCTGTCACCGCCAACCATCAATGTCAGTGTCCCCTTCTGTGCTCCCGTAACCCCTCCGCTGACAGGAGAGTCCAGATAGCAGACGCCTTTTTCACCAGCTTTCTGACAGAGACTTTCCGATGTTTCCGGTGCGACACTGCTTAAGTCCACAATGACCGCTCCCGTTTTACAGGAAGCAAGGACACCTTGTTCTCCCTCCATAATGCTCTGTACAATCTTTCCGTTAGGCAGAGAGGAAAAGATAATATCACTTTTCTCCGCTACCTCTGTTACATTTTTGCATAAGTTTGCTGACGTTCTCTTCCATTTCTCCATGACCAAGGCGGACACATCAAACACATTGAGTTCATACCCTGCCTTGAGAAAATTTTCTGCCATTGGCTTTCCCATGGCTCCAAGTCCAATAAATCCAATTACTTTTTCCAATTTATCACTACCGTAAGCCATCTTCACCTTTCACCTCACTTATCTGTAAGCCACCAATACGTGGATGTGGACGTCCCCCATTGGTTACCACAATCGACACTACTATCTCATTTTCCTTAGGTGCATCCGGGATTCTTACCTCCATAGCATCATAATGGGTGCGTACAAAAGCGGCATCTTTATAATGAAGAGGTACATCTAAGGAAGTTCCTGCCGTTCCTGCCTTTTTTGCAGATGGAATAATTGCCTTTCCGCCATTTACCTGTTCCCGCATTGGCTTTCCAAGCAGCGGATGAAGAATTGCAGCTCCATGCTCTAATTCTCCGTTTAATCCAATAATTGCTCCTTTTCCATAGCTGTTTGCTTCTGACGGCTCAATACCCATTGCTTCTACCGCCCTCTTTGTCAGTTCTCCACCTAAAAACTTTCCAATTTCAGAAAGCATTGCCAGGTCTTCCACATACTTTCCGGCATATGGATTTTTGATTACGGCAGATACACTGCACTTTTTAATTGGCTTTTCTAATTCCTTAAAGCCTTCATATCTGATTTCCTCTAAATTGGTTACGATTTTTCTGATTGATAATTCCATAGTGATTTCCTTCCTTTCTTTTATCCTATCCTATAAAACAACTGCCTGTGTCTTTGCCGGCGGTGTATTTCTGCTCTTATTCACCAGTAATTTGCCATCTATCCACACCATACTGATGCCCGGAATGTCTCCTGCACTGATTGCCTCTAATGCATTGTTTCCAACACTTCCCATGGGCGCATCCATCAAAACCAGGTCTGCCTCTCTTCCTACCGCAATGACTCCGGTATTTAGTCCATATACCTTTGTGGTGTTGCCGGATGCCATACACAATGCCTGTTCCGGTGCAATTTCTGATACCGAGGACAACTGGCAGACATTACGGATAATTCCAAGCGGAATCAGACCCGTTCCGCTTGGTGCATCATTTCCAAAAATAATTCTTTCAAGCATTCCCTTTTTTGCTGCCTGTCTTGCCACATAGTCTGCAACCTTTGGATTTCCGCATTGGACAATTTCTAATGCAAAATCTGTCTCATCCATAATCCGGTCCACTTCTTCTAAAGAAATAGCAGTCGGTCCACCATTAATATGAGAAACCACATCCGGCTTCGTTGCCATTACATCTGCTGCTGTTACCGTAGAGCTTCCCGGAATCGACGTTCCGCCTGTATGCATCTGAACCTTGAATCCGTTTTTATGTGCCCATTCTACCATTGGCGCAGCATCCTCCGGCTTTTTCACACTTCCCAGTCCGATTTCTCCCACCAGCCAGACTCCCTGCTCTTTTAATTCTTCAAAATCCTTTTCCGTCAATCCTTTTTCCAGAATTAATGCCCCGCCATGCACTTTTACCCCTGCCGGTCTGGCGTTTTCATAAGACTTTGCCGCCAGCACTGCCAATGCCTTGGTTCCTGCCGGGTCCTTGGGTCTGCCCGGGATATGCGCTTCTCCTGCTGAAATCATAGTAGTAACCCCTCCATGAAGTGCACTGGAAATAAAGTCGAGTGTCTTCTGCCTTGGTGCATAATCTCCAATGCTGGTATGTACATGAGAATCAATCAGCCCCGGCGTAAGCGTAATTCCTTTTGCGTCAATTACCTTGACATCTGTACTTTTCTCATTGATGCCTGCAAGCAATGCTTCCCCGCCAACAGCCGTGATAATTCCGTCTTCCATCACCACTGTATTCCCCTCTAAAATGGGGTTATTTATATCACCACTTACAATAAGTCCAATGTTTTTAATTATTGTTTTCTCCATGTTCCTTTCTCTCCTGTTCCTTTTACTCTTTTGCATTTTTACTCTTTTGCTTTTTACAACATTCCTGTCATGGACCAGTACCATTCCACACAGATTCCATAGACCACACAGGCTGCTACGGATAATACCAGTCCGAACTTTATAAAATCCCCTGTTGTCAGATGTCCCGTATCATAACAAAGTATATTAGGCGTTGTATTAAAAAACATCAACACCGGATAGCCGCCTATCATAAATGCAGCAACCACCACCATTACCACTGGAGAAATTCCCGCAACCCCGGCAATTCCTGCCACTACCGGAAAAAACACATTTGCCATAGTTGCTGTTCCGGAAAAAAATACATGCATAAACTGTATAATTACAATCATTGCCAGAAGCAGCATTTGCGCGGACAAACGCTCTAAACCAAAGATGCGGAATATACTTTCTGCCAGCCATGTTGCTGTTCCCGTGGTACTCATTGCTGTTCCGAGGCTGATTCCACCACTTACTACAAACATGACGCTTAAGGAAATATTTTTTGTACAATCCTTCCAGGACAGTACGCCCAGCTTAGGAATACAGAGCAGACATCCGCACATCAGGCAGACTGTGGTACTGTCAAGATTTATCATGTCGCCAAGAAACCATAACAAAATGGCGGCTCCCAGGACTACCATAACCTTGACTTCCTCGATGGATACCCGTCCCAGCTCCTGCAGTTTTTGCTGTACATAAAATTTTCCATTCTCCATACATGGTTTTTCCGGTGAAAACATTACCTGAATCATCAACCACGCTATCAAGGTACAGACCAATGCCGGAGGACCGCCCCACACAAGCCAGGTACGATAAGTAATCGTCTGCCCTGTAATCGTTTGTATGTATTCCACTGCCATGGGATTCGTAATCGTAGAAGTCAGTATTCCAGAGCTGATGGTTGAGTTGGTACAACACAAGGTCATCATAAGATTTGCTCCGAATCTGGTCTTATCTTTTCCCTCTCCCTGATACTGTTCAATAATTTTTAAACAGATTGGGAGCATCATTGCCGTTCTGGCAGTGGAGGACGGAATCATAAACGCCAGCAGAATATTGACACACATAATGCCAAAGGATATATTCCGGCTTTTCGTACCTACTAACAGTAGTATATAATAGGTAATCCGGTCTCCTGCCCTTGATTTCACCATTGCTCCCGTCAACAGAAATGCTCCTACGATTAAATAGGTAGAGGTAGAAGAAAATCCTGCCAATGCTTCTTTTATGGGGGTAACTTTAAAAAACACCAGCAAGGGAACAATGGCAAGACTGACAATCGCCGCATTCATTGCTTCAAATGCATATAGAAAAAATACCGCAACAAATACCGCAAGACACCGTTTTCCTTCTTCCGACAATCCTTCTATTTCCGGAAATACCATAATCAGAATAAGAGACATCATTGCCAATATAAAACCTGCTATCTGCCTTTTCTTCATACGCATTACTCTTGAAATACTTCCGGAAATTTTTCTTTCACATAATCAGCTATAATGTCTACACATCCCTCTCTTCCAACTCTGGCAGAATTCAATGTCATATGATAATTAATAGGGTTGGTCCAGTCATTTCCACGGGTATAATACCGATAATAGTTGGCGCGGTATTTATCTGTACTTCGTATCATACGATGTGCTTCCTTTTCCGAAACATTCAGCTTTGCCTTGATAGATTCCACACACGCTTCTCTGGGGGCTTCGATATAAACGCTGACTACATTGTCATAATCCTTCAAAATATAATCTGCACACTTTCCTACAATGATGCAGGACATATCGGAGCTTGCCAGTGTACGAATAATCTGTGCCTGAATATGAAACAGATTGTCATCCGATTCAAAATCCTTTTCCGTAGGCTCTATGACATATTCCGTCTGTACGGTCTGAATATTTTTTAATATGGTATTTTTTCTTAACTTTTCATCTACTTCAAGAAATACCCCTACATCCAATCCCGTTTCCTCGGATGCCATCTCCAAAATTTCCCGTTCATAGCAGGGGATGTTCAACTTCTTCGCCAGCCTGTTGGCAATGTCTTTTCCTCCACTGCCAAAGCCTCTGGCAATGGTGATAATATAATTTTTCATAGGCTTTCCTCCTAGACAAACTGTTTCCAAAATGGTGTTTCTAATAATTTTTCATTCAACTTCTGATAAATATCCGGTCGGTAATCCGGGCAGCCTTTTACCGGGTCCACCTTAAAGTTTCTGCGGGTTGCTAAAGACAGGTCGATGGTCGCTATACAAAATCCCTCTTCGTTATCATCTACATCTCCGGCATAGATATGGAGCTTGTCATTTAAACCTGGTCCTAAAATCATACTTCCACCTCCACAGCCGGGACCAACTTCCTTGATATTTCCAAGGCTTCCACCTTCCTCTTCGTCTACAAAGCTGTTTCCTACTAAATTGGAGCTGGCAATAAAAATTTCACAGGAGTTCACGCCCTGTTTCAATCCTGTCATATAATAGTCTCTCCAGTCATGTCTGCCACTTGGACCTATGGCAGTGGGATTTAAATATAAACGGCTTCCACTTGCCGCATAATAGCGCATCAGTTCATGAAAATTATAAGTATCATAGCAGATACCGATCGCAATATCTCCCCATGGAGTTGGAAATGCATATGGCTCATTTCCCCGCTCGCACCAGCACTGCTCTGCCAATGCGGGATGAATCTTGCGGTAAGAACCCATAATGCCCTCCGGTCCGCACACGACCGCCGAATTATATACGATTTGGGAATCTTCTTCTTCTCTTTCTGCCATTCCAAATACGGCATACACTCCGTACTTTTTCGTTATCTCTGCCACTGCCTGGGCAGATGGTCCATGTAAAACCTCGGCTTCCCGAATCTGCATTTTTTCCGGTTTTGGCACATCACTTTCATCATCATATCCATTCAACGCCATCTCCGGAAATACAATTACATCTGCTCCTGCCTTAGCTGCTGCACAAATATATCCCTTGATACGGGCAAGATTGCTCTCTTTCTTTCCCCACACCTGACGAAAATTTACAGTGGCTACTGTAATAATATCCTCATATTTTCTCATCCTGCTTTCCTCCTATACGGTCAAATATTTTTTGATAATGTCATCTGTTAGTTCTCCATTCTTTCCTGCATTTGCAATTTTTCCTTTCTGCATCAGAATGTAAGAATCACAGATGTGAAATGCAAACTTCAGATTTTGTTCCACTAAAATCAACCCGACATTCATTTCCACATGTATACGATTCAAAATATCCGCTATTTCAGCTACAACGTTGGGCTGAATACCTTCCGTTGGCTCGTCTAACAAAAGAATTTTAGGGTGAGACATCAATGCTCTGGAAATTGCCAGCTGTTGCTGCAGCCCGCCCGACAATACGCCTCCTTTACGAATGTAATGCTTTTTCAGTGCCGGGAAATATCCCAATACTTCCTCTATTCTGTCATTTACCATATTCTTTTTGACGGAAATACCGCCCAGCTCCAGATTCTCTTTTACGGTAAAATCAGGAATAATTTCTCTCCCCTGAGGCACATAAGCAATCCCGGCAGCGGAACGTTCATAGGTATTCTTTTTGTTCATCAGGGTGTCTTCATATCTGATTTCTCCTGACTCTACTGGCAGTACACCAATTAAACTTTTCAGCAATGTGGTTTTTCCCACTCCGTTTCTTCCCAGCAACGCTACTTTTTCTGTGGTCTCCATGGAAAAATCAATCCCATTGATTACTTTACTTTTCCCATAGCTTACATGTACGTCCTTTAACTCTAACATTTCGCATCCTCCTCTTCTTCTGTCTGTTTCAGGTATACCGAGATGACACGAGGATCATTTTCCATCTCTTCAAAGGTTCCCTCCGCCAACACACGCCCCTGATGAAGAACCGTTACTTTTTCTGCAATCTGTTTTACAAAATCCATATCATGTTCAATAACCAATACTGTTTTTTCTTTTAGATTATTCTTTATCATTTCTCCGGTCTTGTAGGTCTCTTCTGCTGTCATTCCTGCGGTAGGTTCATCTAATACAATTAATTCTGCGTTCTGTAAAATTACCATTCCAATCTCCAGCCATTGCTTCTGTCCGTGAGAAAGTGAACTTGCTTTTACCTCTTTATATTCCAGCAGATTTACTTTTTTCAGGCACGCGTCAATCCGCTCCTCTTCCTCTCTGGTCTTTTGGCTGAATACATAAAATCCCATGGACTGATTTCCCATCATGGCAAGCTGCATATTCTCATGAACCGTCAGTTCATGAAATACATTTGGTCCCTGAAACTTACGTCCCACGTGATATTTGTTACAGATTTCTGATGTACTTTTCCCTGCAAGCTGATGATTGCGAAATTCCACCGTTCCTGCTGTAGCGGCAGTTTTTCCGGTTATTAAATCAAGCAGTGTTGTCTTTCCGGCACCATTAGGTCCGATAATCACTCTCGTTTCTCCCGGTTCTACGGTTAAATCCACCTGGTCTACTGCTACAAATCCATTAAAGCTTACACTTAATCCACGAACTACAAGACGGTTTTCCCTGATATCTGACATATCCTTTCCCCCTTTCTACTCTAATTCCAAATTATGCCTTGCTTCTGTGCGCTTGTTATACACTGCTTCCCGCAGGGTTCCAACAATTCCCTTGGGAATGAAAAACACTACCAGAAGTACCATGATGCCATAGATAATGTTCCAATAATCTGTAAGCTGCTCCGAAAAAAGGCTTTCTGCCCAGCAGACTACCAATGTTCCAACCGTTGCTCCGGTTATATTTCCTCTTCCTCCAAGCGCCAGCCATACTAATACCGCTGTAGATGCAGAGATGCCTACATTGGAAGGTCCGATAAATGACTGGGAAGTAGCAAACATGATTCCTGCCAGTCCTGCAATTACCGCTGAAATAATAAAAACAACTACCTTAAACCGGACCACATTATAGCCAAAGAAGTTCAAGCGGTCTTCGTTTTCACGAACTGCTTCCAATATCAATCCATATCTGCTGTTTGTAAGATAACGGCAGAATACATACACCAGAACTACAATTCCAAGCAGAACAAAATAATATATGTTATCCGGTATTTCAACATCTACCAGTAATTTTGACGGAACCTGGGTAATGCCATTGGCTCCACCGGTATACTTCTGCTGATTGATAATCAATAACTCAAATACTCTTGCTAATGCAAAGGTAATCAAAGAGAAAAAGACACTGTTCACTTTTTTGGTAAACAGAAATGCTCCCAGAATACTGGCTACTACGCCACAGCCTATCAATGCTGCAAAAAAAGCTATCGGTTTATGAGCAAGCACATAATAAATTCCCGGTGCTTTCATAACTCCAAGACTTGTCATATAAGACGGAATTCCACCCTCCATGGAATAGCCTATTGCCACAATGTATGCACCTATACCGAAAAAAACTGCATGTCCCATACTCATCAGTCCTACATATCCCCAAAGCAAATCCAGAGAATAGGCAAATACGATATAGCAGAGACACTTTGCCATAATCTGCAATCGAAATTCATTTACAAACAACGGAAAAATCGCAAGAAAGACAAACAGCAGAATATCTATGATAAACATCATGGACATGGGATTGTCCTTCGAAAATAATTTTTGTTTCATTCTCTGTTACCTCCTTTCCCTTACAATCAGTCCCTTAGGCTTAAATCTTATTATTACTACTACTGCGAATACAACAATCATTTCTGCGAATACAGTATCAATATATCCACCAATCACTGCATTGCTTTCTCCAATAATCACGGAACCTAAGACACTTCCGAACAGGGAGTCTACACCCCCTAATACCACCGTCATAAAAGTATCTACGATATAATTAGAACCAACAAAAGGTGAAATGGAATTAATTGGTGCAATCATACAACCGGCAAGTCCGGTCAGCCCCGCTCCGTATGCAAAGGTCAGGGTATCGATTTTTTTAACATTTACTCCGAGGCATCCTGCCATGGTACGATTCTGACTAACTGCACGAATCTGCATGCCAAGCCTGGTCTTGTGAAATAAAATAAGAGTTACAAGAAACATAATTGCTGCTACCGCAATAATACAGATGTAATACACAGGCATAATCGCTTTTCCTATTTTTACCGCACCAGATACAGGTGAAGACAGATGAATATATCCTGCACCATATAACAGCTTAATAACCTGTTGAAAAATCATAGATAATGCATAAGTAACCAACAACGTCTCTGCTGTTTTTCCATATAGTTTTTTTACTACTAATTTTTCGATGATTGCACCAATAATTCCGGTTACCACAAAGGAACTTAGCAAAGCAATCCCGAATGGCAGCTGTAAAATACCAATCATCGTATATGACACATATGCCCCGATAATAATCAGTTCCCCATGTGCCAGGTTTACTACGTTCATAATACCGAAAATAATCGCCATTCCCATGGACAGCATCAGCAGTGATGCCGCTGTCATGAGTCCGTTTATAATAAATGTAAGAAGCATATTGACTCCTCCTATCCTGTAAATATGACGAAAGAGCTGTATGTCAAACAGCTCCTTCGCTCCTTCAACCTTTTATTCTGTATAATATTTTGCTCCCGCTTGTGGGTCCGGCTCTACCGGGGATTCACTCTCAAATAATATATCAAACAATCCATCTGCATTTACCTGACCAATTCTGGGTGTTACGGTACAATGATTATTGTCACACACCGTTGTTAAGCCAGCCGGTCCTTCAAAGCTCTGTCCGCGGAATGCATTTACCAAATCTTCTGTTGTGAATTCTTCTCCTGCTGACTCTAATGCTTTTGCCAGAAGGTTTGCAGCTACATATCCATTGCTTGCATATACGGTTGGTTCTGTACCATACGCTTCTTTATATTTTTCTCTAAATACTTTGTTGGCATCTGTTTCTACGGTACAGAAATATGTTTGTCCGGAATATACACCTTCGCAGCTTTCAATGCCGATTGCTTCGGCTCCTGATTCATCCAGACACAGATGGAACATTTCAATATCATCGATACCGTATTGTGCATACTGCTTCTGGAATGCAGTAATACAGTCTCCTACCAATACGGAAAATACTACATCCGGTTCAGCATCCATAATCTTGGAAATAGACGCTGTATAATCTGTTTCATCCATTGCAATATATTCTTCTCCCACCACTGTTGCACCGTTTTCTTCTAACATAGCTTTCATCTGTGCAAGAGTAGATCTTGGATATAAATAATCATTTCCAATCAAATATACTTTCTTTCCAACATTTTCTGCCAGCCATGGTGCAATTGTCTGAATCTGCTGATTTGGCACACAACCTACATAGATAATATTATCAGACTGTTCTAATCCTTCATAATCCGTAGGATAAATCAACAGATTATCATACTTTTCTACCACCGGTAACACTGCCTGACGACAGGAAGATAATACGACGCCGATAATACAGGATACCCCATCATTTACGATTAGCTTTTCTGCTTTTTCTGCTGCCATGGCAGGATCAGAAGCATAATCTTCTTTTATGAGTTCAATCTGCTTTCCATTTACGCCTCCGGCTTCATTGATTTCATCCACTGCCATAATGACAGCATTGGCAATATAACCATCTAATACCGCTGTTCCACCACTAGAAGCGGTAAGAAGTCCGACTTTTATCGTATCACCGGATGCAGCGGTTCCTCCTTTTGCCTCTTCCTTTGACTTGTCTGCTGTGGATGCTCCGCTGGAATCACTGCCGCATGCGGTCATTCCAACACAGAGAATCACTGCCATTACTACTGTTAATACTCTTTTTACTGCATTTTTCATAATATTACCTCTTTTCTCATTTATTTGCAGGGAGGTTAAACTCCCGGTTGCACGTTTTTACCAGTTATTTTTTATGGCTCTACTGCCACCTTGATTACATGGTCCAGTTTATTTTCAAAAATATGATATGCCCCCATAATATCTGCCAGTTTTACCCGATGTGTAATCATGTAATCTGTGCGTATCTTTCCGCAGGCAATCAATTTTAAAATATCCTCACAGCATGAAGCATCTACACCTCCGGTTTTGAAGGTAAGGTTTTTCCCGTACATCTGTGGCAGAGGTAATTCCTGACTATCTTCATATAATGCCACTATACATACAGTGGCATTTGGTCTTGCTACCTTCCACGCGGTCTGGAACGTATCCTTTCCTCCCGCAACTTCTAACACCACATCGGCACCTCTGCCTTCTGTATGTGCGAGAACCACTTTCTCTACATCTTCCTTTAAGGGATTGATTGTTATATCTGCTATTTTTTGTTTCTTTGCCAGTTCCAGACGTTCCTCTGAGGTATCTATTACAATAACTTTTTCCGGACCATACAATTTCACACATTCTAACGTACACAATCCGGTAGGTCCGGCTCCTAATACTACTACGGCGTCTGCCGGTTTGATTTCTGCTATCTGAGCTGCCCAGTAACCGGTTGCCAGTATATCTCCAACAAAGAGTGCTTCTTCATTGCTTACTCCTTCCGGAATATGATTTAATCCGTTATCTGCATAAGGTACTCTTACATACTCTGCCTGACCGCCATCAATGCGGCAGCCTAATGCCCACCCTCCATGCTTATCCTGACAGTTATTCACATAACCTCTTTTACAAAAGAAACATTCTCCACAAAAAGTTTCCACATTTACCGTTACCCGGTCTCCTGATTTGAACTTCTTTACATCTGTGCCAACTTCGACTACTTCTGCAACAAATTCATGTCCTACAATCGTTCCCGGAACTGCACGTGGCACTGCTCCATGCTTGATGTGGATGTCACTGGAACATATGGACGCAAGCGTTACCTTGACAATTGCATCCCGACTGTCTAACAATGTCGGCATCGGTCGTTCCTCCAGCCGAAAATTTCCTACTCCTTCATACACTACTGCTTTCATTTCATTCACTCCTCACTTCCTGTAAGATATGGATAATTCCACAAAAAAACAGAACGCGGGTATTATGACACCTTTGTCCTGTTTCCATAATTGGTTGCTTTGATTAACTTGCAGTAATCATACAATGTTTTTTCCATATTGTAAAATACAATATTTGGATTTATCTATATAATTTTTATATTGATTAATTTCAAAAAAGCAGTAAATCTCTTTCTCCTCAAGAGATTTACTGCCTATTATCTGTTTTCTAAACTGACATATCATATTCCATAATCTTCTCTGTGTACGCCCGAATGACACTGGTGGATTCTTTGAATCTTGCCAGTTCTCCGGGCGTCATATGGATTTCCAGTACATCATATGCACCGCTTCTGTTTAGCACGACTGGAACACCTGCATATACATCGTACTCTCCATATTCCCCCTCTAGCAGGGTGGATACCGGAATAATGCGGTTCTCATCATTTAATATTGCTTTGATAATTCCCACACAGGCAGTTGCAATTCCATAATAGGTCGTTCCTTTGCGCTCTAAAATCTCCCATCCCTTTCGGGTGGTCTTATACACCAGTTCCTCTAAATCTACCTCGCCTACCATTTCCTTGTTATCTGCAATCACGTCATAAAAAGGTTTTCCTCCTACTGTCACGGTAGACCAGGGAACCATTTGTGAATCTCCATGTTCTCCCATAGAATAGGCATGTACACTTCTCGGGTCTACATTCACCAGTTGGGCAATGTCATTTTGAAGCCTTGCGGAATCAATGGCTGTTCCCGTTCCAATTACCTGATTCTTAGGAAGCCCTGATAATTTGTAAATATAATGAGCAATCATATCCACCGGATTGGAAATAGCAATGAAAATGCCGTCAAATCCACTTTTCATAATAGGCTCTACGATAGCCTTACAGATTTTTGCAGACAATTCCAGCGTATCTAACCGGGTCTGTCCCTGCTTGGGCGGCGCTCCTGCGGTAATCACAATAATATCCATGTCACCGCAGTCTTCATAGCTTCCGGTTCTTACCTGTACATTACGATTCAGATACTCAATACTGTCTTTTAAATCCAGCATTTCCCCGTAAGCCCGCTCCTTGTCAATGTCAATCATCATTACTTCATCGCAGACTCCCTGGGTTACCAGACTAAATGCCGTAGAGCTTCCTACCAGACCGCATCCTACGATTGCAACTTTTCGTTTTGTTATTTTCATAATAATAATCCTTTATTGGCACGAATTTACTCTATGTCAAGCACTGATATACTTTCCCTGTGCCTTTTGGTATTATTATCTCTTTTTTATCACATTCTATTCCATTTTCAATATCTATAAGCCTTTTACCTGTTTCGGAAAGTTCTACTTGTTTTTCCTGACTCGAGGTATTCAGTAAGACTAACACCTCCTGTTCCTTCGTAAAACGCCGAAATCCGTAAATTCCCTGTTCCTCGTCCACCATTGCCGTCTCATATTTCCCCTCCTGCAATGCCGGAAACTCTCTTCGTATCTTAATCCATTTTTCAAAAAATGCTTCCATCTGCGGGTTACGGGAATTCCATGGCATAGGCTTGCGGTACTCCGGCTCTGTCATCCCCTCAATGAGCTGCTCGTCTCCATAAAAAACAGAAGGGATTCCCACACACATCATCATAAAAAAGACCGCCTGCTTCAAATCTTCCATTCCATTCTTGCAATAAGACAAAAATCTTGGCACATCATGAGTATCTAAAAAATTCATCTGAACCATGCTGACCGGATGAGGATAACGCAGAAGCATTCGATTGATTTTTTCATCAAATTCTTTTAGCGAAATATCATGTTCTGCAAAGAATTCCCGACAGATATAGGAAAAGGTATAATTCATCGTAGAATCAAACTGGTCGCCCATCAGCCAGACTTCCGAATCCTCCCAGATTTCTCCGATTAAAACAGCATCCTTTTTTACGGTACGGACTGCCTTTCGAAACTCCCGCCAGAAATCATGATTGATTTCATTGGCAACGTCCAGCCGCCAGCCATCAATATCGGTTTCCTCTATCCACCATGTACCTACTTTCTTAAAATACTCCACCACTTCCGGATTTCCCGTATTGAGCTTAGGCATTTCCTTCACATAGGCGAAGGCTTCATAGTTCAGCGGCTTTGCGAAATGCACCGGAAATTCCATCTGATAGAACCAGTTCCGATAAGGTGAATTCTCCCCCTTTTCCAACACATCCTGAAAGGCGAAAAATCCTGCTCCGCAGTGATTGAACACGCCATCTAAAATAATACGGATTCCTCTTTCGTGCAATCGTTTTACCAGCTCCTTAAATTCCTCCAGCGTTCCAAAGCAGGGGTCTATCCGAAAGTAATCAATGGTATCGTACTTATGATAAGACTCTGCTGCAAAAATCGGGTTCAGATAGACACAATTCACACCGAGCCCGGCAATGTAATCCAGGGATTCCATTATCCCCTTGAGGGTTCCGCCCTGATGGCTTTTGTACACCTTTCCCTCTTTTTCTATACAACATTCCTTTTCTGAAATCCGGTTTTTCTCCGTAGCAAAGCTGTCCGGAAAAATATGATACATTACCATTTCTTTTGCCCAGGCAGGAATCTTTGGAATATCCTCTCTGCGAATATAAGGAAACTGAAAATACTGGGTTCTCGAACACTTCATCTCCTGACTGAACCCATATCCGCTATAAAAAATATGCTCCTTTCCATCCTCCAGCTTAAAATAGTAACACACCCGTGTATAATCATCTTTTATTTCTGCCTCGTAATAATCAAACAGATGATCCGAAGCGATTTTTTTCATGTTTATTTCTGTCACATCTATGGGGTCTTTTTCACAGACCCGGTCACCATAGTACAAACTGCACTGCCGCATGTCATCTTTTGCTGTCCGAAGACGTATCACCAGAGCTGTCTGGTCTGCCGCAAACGCATAGTTAGACAATGGGACATGTAAAACTGCCTGTAACTGCATAACTCCTCCTTATTAGCCTTTTACACCGCCTGCGGTAAGTCCTGACACCATGTATTTTTGTATACAGAAGAAAATAATCAATATCGGTACCGATACCAATACTGCCGCGGCTGTAAACAGCGGCCAGCTTCTGCTGTAATCGCTTGCCTGCAACTGATACAAGCCTCCTGCCAGCGTATAACTGGACTCGTTTAAAAGAAAGGTCGTCGCAAACAAATATTCATTCCACACAAAAATAAGCACCATCACTGCGGTTACAATAATCGCAGGTCTTGCCAGCGGCAGTACAATCCCTGCCATAATCCGAAAATCCCCGGCGCCGTCAATCTTCGCCGCCTCTTCTATATCCAAAGGAATCGTATCAAAATATCCCTTCATGTTCCAGATGGCAAAAATGCACATAGAGCCTGCATATACCAGAATCAGCCCAATTCTTGAGTTCAGCAGATTCATGGTCTTAAAAAGACGGAATATGGCAAACATGGACAATATCTGCGGAAATGCATTCAGCATCAGCAGTGTCATCATCATTCCATGACGCCCCCTGAACCGGTATCTGGAAACTGCATATGCTGCGGTTACTGCAAATCCCATGGCAAGAATCATGGTTCCTGCACTTAAAATCACAGAATTTTTCAACCATGTCAAAAAAGGCTTTTCCGTAAAAATAGCCTGATAATTTTTAAGTGTAATATCCTCCGGTATCAACCGGAACTCCGAGGACAGCGCACTGCTGCTTCCACTGAAGGATAAGGAGAGCGCATACAGAATAGGAACCAGCACCAGAATACAGATAAGAATAAAAATCACATTCAGTACCGTTAATTTCAGTGTATTTTTTATTTTTTTCCGCTTCATCTGTTCTCCTCCTTCAGTCCCCGGTTGGTATATAATGAGAAAATAATAATAAGGGCGAATATCAATATGGACACCGCAGAGGACAAGCCGTAATTATTCGACACAAAGGCATTCTGATGTGCATAAGTGATAATCGTCTGCAGCGATGCACCGGACAACGCTCCCTTTTGCATGGTAAGCAGATAAATAATATCAAACTGCTTAAAGGTAGTAAACGTAGTCATTACTACTGCCGGAGCCAGAATGGGCTTGATGCAGGGGATGGTAATATAAAAATTCTGTTTCCAGAATCCGGCGCCATCCAGCCTTGCACTCTCATAAAAGCTTTTATCCACGCTCTGCAGCGCTCCGTCTATCATCATAATCATAAACGGCAGTGCCATCCACAGATTCAATATGGTACAAGAAATAAACGCCGGAACATTTTGAGAGAGATAATTCAATTTATCCAATCCCAGCTTTCCCAATATCTGGTTCAACAGACCAAACTCCGTATTGAACATGCAGACTCTCCATAATAAAATGGAAACATATGCAGGCATTGCCCATGGAAACATCAAAAGTGTCTTGTAAATACGATTTGCCCTAAGCCCTTTCACATTCAGCCCAAGGGCGATGAAATACGCAATAACTACCTGCACCACCATGTTTACCAGCGTCCACAGGAGGGTTACTCCTATGGCCGCCAGAAAGCCGGAATCTGCCTTTGCCAACGCTCTTTTATAGTTTTCCAATCCAATGAAGCTGTAGTCGTTCCAATGGAACAGATTCATATTTGTCAGTGAAATATAGCCGGTATAAAGAATAGGAAACACAATAATGAGTCCTATCAAAACCAGTGCGGGTGTCAAATACAGCCACGCTGCTTTCTTCTTTCTTTTCATTTGTTACATCCTTTACTGCATATCTGCAATGGCAGATTCTGCTTCCTTCTGATACTGGTCTGCCGCCTCGTTTACATCTTCTCCTGATTTATTTACTGCTGCAAGGAGAGATTCTGCCGGTCCCCACATAACGCTCATCTGCGGAACATTTGGCATTGGCTGTGCTGTTTCTGCCGTTGTCTTTATGGCACTTATCATTTCATTTGATGCAACCTGCTCATCCTCATAAGACTTTTCATTTGCCGGAGCACAGTTTGCATTTACCGCAAGGTCAACTCCTACCTGGGCACCTGCCAACGCTTTTAATACGCTTGCTATGGTTTCTTTTCTATTTTCTGCTGCATATTTCATAACTCCTACACCCTGTACACCGGAATAAGGCGCTAACTTTTCTCCATTTGGCAAGGTAAATTCAGATAATGACTTAATACCCAGGTCAATGCCTGCTGCCTTAATTCCTGTTACCAGCCATGGACCTCCCACAATGGCTGCTGCCTTTCCGTCATTAAATAAAGTAGTTACTGTATTGTAATCTCCATCTGCCTGCAATGCAGCAAACTTCTGATTATATGTAATAGCATCTTTTGTTTCCTGCAGATTCAGACCCGGCTCTGCTTCCTCGTTGATAATATATCCGCCGAAACCATTGATAAATGGTGCTACGTTGTATGCGGTGGAATGCTGATTTACCACTGCATAGGTTCCTGCTGCGGTATCTGTATGCTGTTCCATATAAGCCAAAAGCTCATCTGTGGTACCAGGTACTTCACCTTCCCACAAGTCCTTATTATACATAAACAGTAAGGTTTCAAAATATACCGGAAGCATATACTGCGTATTCTTATAAGTTCCTGCTTCTAATGTCATAGGAAGCATATCCGCCTCATCACTTTCCGAAATCACATCTGTAATCGGGGCCAGAATTCCCATTTCTGCTAACATTCCCAGAGAATCATGGGCGTAAAGATACATATCCGGTCCGTTTGCTTCATCATTTCCATATAACTGTAACTGGTCGGTCAGACCACTCTTTTTTTCAAAGGTTACCTGAATATTTTCCTCTTTTAATTCCTGATTTACACAGTTTGCGATGGTATCCATAATTCCTTCGTCCCCATCGTGCCAGATGACAACCGTCTCTGTCTCCTGCTGTGTATCCTTTGCATCATCACCGCCGCTTTTTTGCGTTTCTTCTGTTCCTTTTTCTCCACAACCAGCTAATAATCCCATGGTCATGCACCCGCATAATAAACACGCTAAAAATCGTTTCATATCTTCTTCCTCCTTGTTAAGGAAATCGTTTTCCTTATTTTTCGTTACTTGAAGCCTGCTTCTGGTATTATTATTGTCCGAAATCCCTTTAAAGTCAATTTTTTCGAAATAAAAATATTGACTTTGTTGGGAAAGCGCTATACTATAATTGTAAATTTGGTAACTATTTCGTACTGCAAAAATTTACTGAAACAGGTCTGTAAGACCGCTGATATAAAATAAAAGGAGGTATCTGCTATGGCGATTACCATTAGTGACGTGGCAAAAGAAGCGGGGGTTTCTATTTCTACGGTTTCCAAGGTTTTGAACGGATGGACTACCATTTCTCCTGCCACCAAAGAAAAAGTGCAGGCTGCGATTCAAAAATTAAATTACACCCCCAATGCCCGGGCTGTGAATTTTGCAAGACAGGCTACTATGAACATTGTATTCCTCACTGCTCTGACCCAGAATGAGGCATATAAAAATCCTCATATGTTTGATATTATGTGCGGTGTCCAAAACGCTCTGGCAGAAACCAGTTACTCCCTGACTCTGGTAGACACTTCCCGGGAATCCTATCCCGGTGAGACCGTTTCCCGGGTCATCTCCCAGAAATGTGCAGATGCTATTGTGGTTCATGGCTCTGCCATCAGCAAAGAAACTGCCCAGTTGTTGGTAAAAGAGAAATATCCTCATATCGTAATCGGTCATCCCAGCTTTTCCAGCCAGCTGTGCTGGATGGATACCAACCACACTCTGGCAGGGGAATTTGCCGCAGAGCACATGATTTCCTGCGGTTACACCGACACTGCCTTTATCGGCGGAAAACGTACCGACGTTATCTCCATTCAAAGGCAAAAAGGCTTCTTAGGATTAATGAACAAATACGGCTATCAGGTAACCGACGAACATATTTTGTATACCGATTCCAGCATTGCAGAAAGCTGCCGGGCTACTCTTCGTCTTTTGTCATCCCAGGCTCGTCCCAGAGCCATTGTATGCGAAAATAACATGATAGCTCTGGGCGTTTCTAAGGCCATTGAAAAGTCCGGTCTGCGGGTTCCGGAAGAGATTGCCTTTCTGACCTTTGATGTATATCCTTATTCCGCCATTATCGACCCGCTCCCAACAGTCATCGACATCAATATGTACGACATGGGAAGACAGGCTGGCATGATGATTCTGCATAAGCTCGCCAATCCGGACTTGCAGATTCAGAGCTTTACCACGTTACCACTGCTGATTCAAGGGAAAACTACCTGCACCCTCTCCGATAGCCAAATCTGAAATATTTTAAATTTTGTCTTGACAACCGCCCTTACATGGTGCTATTATGACTTCATCTTAAAGAAAGAAGCTTTATCACTTTCCTTCTCAACAAAGTGGTACAGACTTCTTTCTTTTTTTATTCATGAATAAGATAAGATTTACTTTTTAGCAAAGGCGCTATTTCCTTGGGGGATAGTGTCTTTTTTCATGCAAATGAGAAATTTGAAAACGGAGGAATTGTTATGAATCAAAATCCAAATTTAATTGTAGGCGTCAACGAAAAAGTAAAACCAGGAAAAGCAATATTACTTGCATTTCAGCATATTTTGTCCATGGACTTATATGTATTTCCGATTCTGCTTGCTGCAATGCTGGGGTTATCCGGTGCTGACACAAGCTATCTTATTCAAATGTGTTTCTTTACCTGTGGTATTGCTACCTTAATCCAGACAGGAATCGGAATAAAGCTGCCTGTGGTACAGGGTTCCAGCTTTGTGGCATTAAGCGCTTTGGCTGCCATTGGAACCACCAGCGGTATGCCTGTTTTAATTGGGAGCCTGATTCCGGGAGCCATTATTCTGTGCCTCCTTGGTGTTACCAAAGTCTTTTCTAAAATTGTCAATAAATGTGTACCGGCATATATTGGCGGACTTGTTATCATGATTGTAGGTATTTCCTTAACTTCCACCGCAGCCAGCGGCGTTATCAGCAGCAACGGCGGACTGATGAACAACTTAATTCCCGGATTTTCCGCTATGATTACCTTAGTTATCGTAAACGTGATTTCCTATAGGACCAATTACCGTCATAAATTTTTAAGCCTGTTCTCTGTGATTGGTGCTTTAATTGTAGGATGTATTGTTGCCGCATGTATGGGAACCCTGGACTTTTCTGCGGTAAAAGAGGCTGCCTGGTTCCAGGTTCCGAATATTTTCCACTTTGGAGCCCCGCAGTTTGAATTATCTCCATGTATTCTGATGACCTTCATTTACTTTATTGTATTGATTGAAACAACAGGCGTATGGATTACGGTAAGTGATGTAACCGGTGAACCGCTGACCGATGAAAGACTGAACCGCGCCGTTATCGGAGAAGGGTTAGGTTGTCTTGTAGGTTCTGTTTTTGGCGGCACCCCATTAACCGGATATTCCTCTAATGCAGGGGTGATTTCCATCACGAAAATCGGAAGCAGGGTCGTAGTAATGACCGCCGGTGCTATTTTGGCTCTCATGGGATTCTGTCCGAAGCTGATGGCTATTATCGCTTCCGTTCCAGGCTCCGTTATCAGCGGTATCTTCCTTGTCATCTGTCAGATACTGATTGCCAATGGCTTAAAAATCGTAAGCCGCGAGCAGATGAGCCAGAAGAAAATACTGGTGATTGGATTATCCATTGTATTCACCGTTTCAAGTATGGTAATTTCCTCTGATGTTATGGCGCTGTTCCCAGCCACTATCCAGTATTTCTTAAGCAGTGGAACCGCCGTTGGCGGAATTACCGCAGTTATCTTGAATTTAATTTTACCGGACGAGCCGAAAGAAGCCGTACCAGAAAGCAAAGGAGCTGTTACAGAATGATTATAAAAGGAAATTTTTTATATACCTCCTCCATAGATGAATTCGTTGTAAAGGAGCAGGTATATCTGGTGGTAAAGGATGGAAAAATAGAAGACTTCTATGAAACGCTTCCCACAGAATATGCGGAGGAAAAAATAACGGATTATGGAACTGCCATTATCATCCCGGCTTTTAACGACCTGCATATCCATGCGCCTCAGCTCATTAACCGCGGGGTGGGATTCGACAAGGAATTGCTCCCCTGGCTGGAAACCTATACCTTTCCGGTAGAAGCAAAATACCAGGACATGGCTTTTGCCGACCGCGCCTATAAGCTGTTTTTAAACCGCTTATGGGCAGTGGGTACCATGCGCTTTTCTGCCTTTGCCACGCTGCACAAGGAAGCAACCTGGCATTTTATGGAGCTTACAGAACAATCCGGCTTGTCTGCCTATATCGGCAAGGTCAATATGGACCGCAATTCACCGGATATTTTGTGTGAAAAGACGGATGTATCCTTAGCGGAAACGGAAGAATTAATCGTAAAATGCAACGAAGAACTAAAACACGTCAACTATATTCTTACACCCAGATTTGTTCCGTCTACTACGGAAGAAATGATGACTGGTTTAGGAAAACTGGGGGAAAAATATGACCTTCCCGTACAGTCCCACTTATCCGAAAACAGAAGTGAGGTTGCATGGGTGAAAGAGTTACATCCAACCATCAAAACATATACGGATGTATACAATGAATTTGGATTAATGCGGCAGGACAAGACCATTATGGCTCATTCCATTTATCTGTCTGAGGAAGAAAAAGCCCTTTTAGCGGAAAAGGGCGTTATGCTTGCCCACTGCGCCCAGTCCAATGCGGACTTATCCAGCGGTGTTATGCCTTTGCGCAAAAATTTGGAAATGGGATTACGATGCTGCATTGCAAGCGATATTGCAGGAAGCCATACCCCGGATATGAACCGTCATATTGCCGCTTCTATTGAATTGTCTAAAATCAACTGGCTTTCTCATCCGGAGGAAAAGGCGCTGCAACTCCCGGAAGCGCTGTTCCTTGCCACCAAGCAAAGCGGTTCCTTCTTTGGAAAAGTGGGAAGCTTTGAAAAGGGGTACGATTTTGATGCATTGGTCATTGAGACCGACGAAATGAACGGAATGCTTCCCCGTACCCCTTTTGAAAAGCTGGAACAATATATCTATGACGGCGATGACAGAAACATTCTTGCACGGTATTGCAAGGGAGCTTACGTTACAAAACCCTTTGAGCTCTCCTAAAAATTCCTTGTAAAAATGTCGCTTTTTTCAAGAAAGTCTTCTATGGTATGAAACCCCAGTCTGGAAAGCAGCTCCATGACATATGGATTTTCCAGCGGGGTCTTATACTCCGCTTCTTCTCCGTAACGGTCTACATTCTGTTTTCCCTGCTCTTTGGGAATAATTGCTTTTGGTCCCCCTACACAGCCCCCGTTACACGCCATTCCTTCAAAAAAGTTCGCGTCTGTCTCTCCCTTTTTCAACCGCTCTATCATTGCACGACATGCCGGTACTCCATCTGCCTGCTCGGAACGCACTTCAATTTTGCGATTGGGATTTAACTGTTTTACGGTCTCTTTTACCGCCTGACTTACTCCACCGGTTCTCGCATAAATGCGTCCTGCCTTGGAGGAATGTTCCTTTTCATCCTCTCCGAGCTGTTCGGGATGAATGTCTGCTGCTTCAAACATGTCCTGTACTTCCTGAAACGTTAATACATAATCTACCGCATCTGCAATATCCGGCTCCCGCGCCTCCTTTTTCTTTGCCATACAAGGACCTATGAATACGGTGACCGCTTCGGGATACAGTTTCTTTACCACACGCCCTGCTGCAATCATAGGTGATACCGCTCCCGGCACATGAGGCATCAGCTCATGATATACATTGCGAATCATGGCAATCCACACCGGGCAGCAACAGCTGGTAAGCTGATAGTCATTGGTCTCTTTAATATTCGCATCAAACTCCAATGCTTCCTTTAAGGTAAGAATATCTGCGAACACCGCAACCTCTATCATTCCTTGAAAGCCCATCGCCTTAAATGCACAACGCAGCTTTCCGGTTGTGACTTCACTTCCGAATTGCCCCAGGAACGCGGGTGCGACCAGGGCATATACCTTGCTATTTTCCTTTCGGATTGCCTGCAGAACCGGAACTACGTCCTTATTCTCTGCCAGCTTTTCTAACTTACAGGCATCGACACAGGCTCCGCAGCCTACACATTTTTCCCGATTAATGGATACTCTGCCTTCTTCATCCTGTTCAAAAGCATGGAAAATACAACTGTTCTGACAGGCTTTTTCGTAAGCACACTGCTCACATTCTTCTGTAAATACAACAGGAGCGTACTGTTCCGGATGGAGAAGGCAGTCCATATGATATGGATTGTATTCTTCCTCCAGCGTACGCCCCTGACCAGCTTCTTGTTTTAAAATATCAAGATATAATTCATGAAAGGTTTTCATGTTTGCACTTCCTCATTTCTGTTTTTACTATAAAGTATTCTCAGAAATAGGGAGTTCATTCCTCAAGCAAAATATATTTCTTCCCCAAACTTAATCTTAATATAGTCTTTGATAAGCTTCACACAATTTTCTCTGCCTATTCTGTCACTATTCAACACCAAATCATAATTCGTCGGATTGGTCCAGTCTTTTCCGCCGGAATAATAGCTATAATATTTTGTCCGATACTTATCTGTACTGCGGATTAGTTGGTGCGCCCGCTCTTCGGAAACATGCATTTTTTCCTGAATGGATTTCACACAGGCAGACCTGGGTGCTTCAATATAGATACTAATTACATTTTTGTAGTCTCTTAAAATATCATCCGCACATTTTCCAATGATAATACAGCTTTCCGTTACTGCAAGACTGCGAATCAGCTCTGCCTGTATATTAAACACATTTACATCTGATACAAAATCTTTTTCCTGAGGGTCTAACACGCCTGTTACCGGCATTCTACGCAGAAAATTCGCAATATATTTTCCTCGCAGCTTTTCATTTGTTTCTACAAAAACACTTTCATCAATTCCGCTTTTATCTGACGCCATCGTAAGAATCTGTCTGTCATAACACGGAATTCCCAATTCCTTAGACAGCCTCATACCTATATCTTTTCCACCACTTCCAAATCCTCTGGCAATGGTAATCACATAATTCTGCATTATTGTCACCTCTTTTTCACCAAAGATGCTCTATTCTGCATCCGCCTTTAACACAGCATTCAACATAACCGTTGCACCTTCCGTACAATGCTCCGGCGAGGAATACTCCGGTTCACAATGAGATAATCCATCCTTAGACTGTACGAAAATCATAGTAGTCGGAAGCATATATGCCGCAAACTGCGCATCATGACCTGCGCCGGAGTGGATGTACTGGTGGGAAATGCCTGCTTCTTCTGCGGCTTCCTTTACAAAACCCACCAGCTTCTTATCCCAATATACCGTATCTCTGTTCCATGCCTTAACCACCTCACAGGTACATCCTGCCCACGTCTTATCTGCACAGCTCTTTACAATATTTAAAACCTTTTCTAAGACCTCTGGCTTTTCATGCCTTGCATCAAAGGAAAAATCAAAAAAATCCGGCACACAGGTATGTACACAAGGATGGCAGACTACTTCTCCGGTGGTATATACAAGCTCTGGATAGCCCAGCTTATCAATCTCTTCATGCAGATAGCATAACGCCTGGGAAGCAGCAAAAAATGCATCCTTTCTCTTGGGCATCGGGAACGTTCCTGCATGGGTAGTCTGACCGTAAAATCTTAATCTGTAATTAAACATTCCAAGTACACAATCAACAACCCCTATATCGTTTCCTGCATCTTCTAAAATCGGTCCCTGCTCAATATGCGTTTCGAACATATACAAATACTTTTCAGGGCTTAATCTGTATTTCTTATCCCCTTTAAAGCCGGATTTCTCCAAGGCTTCCCGGAATGTGCTCTTATTATCAAGAATGCTCTTGGAATTCATCATATCTTCATATTTAAACTTACTTCTGATATCCTCCGGCAGATAATCATAACACACGATTCCGGAGCACATCATAGCCGGCGGATATAAAGAGCCCTCTTCATTCGTCCAAATCATTGCCGTCAGGGGATGCTTGTGAGGAATGTTATTTTTTACTACGGTTTCTAATACCTCCATGGCAGACATAACCCCCAGAATACCATCATAGTTACCGCCATTTTTTACAGAATCACAATGAGACGCCATAACAATTCGCTTCGCCTCCGGGTCTGTTCCCGGAATCGTTGCATACATATTAGCTACATCATCAATTTCTATGGTTGCACCAATGGCTTCCATTCTCTTTCGGAATTCCTTTCTTGCCTGTATTGCAGCCTCGGACAAGGAATATCTTGTAATTCCGCCATGTCCTGCATCTCCATATTGGGAAAATGTCTTAATCTTATCTGTCATTCTCTCTAAACTGCATGTATACATAATACAAACACCATCCTTTTCTACTTTTTATTTTTCTTGTGCATACTTTTATTTCCTTTTCTTGACTCTCGTTCCAGCTGTAATTGCGCCTGCCGGACAGACCAGCTTGCACAGCTGACATCCCACACATTTTTTTGCATCCATAATGGGCTGACCGTTTTTTGCATCTATATGAAGCGCCTGATGTCCACCATCGTAGCAGGATAAATAGCATCTTCCACAGGATACACACAATTTTCTATCGAATCTTGGGTACTCGATGGTACTACGCTCCAAATCATCTGCCGAAACCAACTGCGGCAATGCCTTTCCCACCATCTCTGCCACAGATGTGATTCCTGCCGAAATCATATAATCTGAAAACCCTTCTATCATATCTTCTATCATGCGGTATCCATACTGCATGACAGAAGTGGTAACCTGAATAGTCCCACAGCCCATGGCAACGAACTCTGCTGCATCACGCCATGACTCAATTCCTCCCATGCCGCTGATTGGTACCTCTTTTAGTTCCTCCTGCTTTTTCATATCATGAATAAAGCGAAGGGCAATGGGCTTTACCGCTTTTCCGGAATAGCCGCCAACTGCTGACTTTCCTGCCACCTCCGGCGCTGATTCAAAGCTATTAAGATTCACATTCATAACACTTTTGATGGTATTGATTGCTGCAATACCATCCGCCCCGGCACGTACCGCCGCTATTGCAGGCTCTTCCATTTTCGTAATATTGGGCGTCATCTTGGCAAGAATGGGAAGCTTTGTCCCCTTTCTGGTGGCTTTTGTATATTTTTCCACCAGTTTCGGATTGGTTCCCACATCGCTTCCTAAGCCTTCTCCTACCATCTGCGGACAGGAGAAATTGCACTCAATAATATCTGCACCCACTTCTTCCATTTTTTGGGCTAATATGGTCCATTCCTCTTCGTTCTGCCCCATGATAGAAGCAATGATAATCTTAGTTGGATAATCTTCTTTCAGTTGTCTTAAAAATGCCAGATTTTCCTCCAGGGAATGGTCTGAAATCTGCTCAATATTCTTAAAGCCTACAAACGGCGTATTTTCCTTTTCCATTGCTGCAAATCTTGGTGATACCTCATTCGGAACAAACAGACCGATTGTCTTAAATGCCACGCCTGCCCATCCCATATCAAATGCCTTTGCTACCATTTCATAATTGCTTCCTACCACGGAAGAAGAAAGAAAAAAGGGATTTTCACAGTGCACTCCGCAAAAATCAACGGATAAATCTACCTTTTTTACTATCTCATAAGACGCTATGTCCTGCAGTCCTGTACGGTAACTGTTTGCATCCTCCAAAATTGCCGGGATATCAATGGGTCTATCTATTTTCCCTCGGTTGCAGGCAGCCATGCATGGTGCACTGCAGTCCGCACATGCATTCCTGTTTCCCAGTCGTCTCACCGCTCCCATATCATTTTCAAAACGCAGGGAACGTATGATACGTTCTATCTGAACTTTCTCCGGGCATGCTCCCCCACAAGGCGCTTCGTGACATAACAGACATCTGCCTGTTTCACTTTTTATCCTGATTTCTTCGTATGCCACTGTCATCGCCTCCTTCCTTCTTAATGCTTCGGTGTACGTTTGACATATGCACCTGTTCCCGGAGTTCCCACAAAGTTTCCATTGTCATAGACCAGTTGTCCACGCAGATATGTCTGCACCGGATATCCATGAAGCTTTTTTCCTTCCCAGATGGTATGGTCATAATCGGAATGCATATTATTTACACTAATGGTAAAATCTTTCTCTTTATCGTAAAGAACAATATCTGCATCTTTTCCAACCGCTATTGCTCCCTTATTTTCACAGCCAAAAATTTTTGCCACATTGGTGGAACAAACTTCCACGACTTTTTCAAAAGAAATCTTTCCTGCATTCGCCGCATCTAACATGTATGGATAGAGGTTTTCCACCCCGGCGCATCCATTTGGAATTTTGGTAAAATCATCCTTGCCCCAATCCTTTTCATAGCTCTGGAAAGGACAGTGGTCTGTTGCGACCGTATCAATAAAGCCTGCCTTTAATGCCTTCCATAATGCCTCCAGGCTTTCCTGCCCTTTCATTGGCGGGGAGCAGACAAAGTTTCTTCCGTCTTCTCTCTTATAAACATCACAGGTAAATTCCAGATACTGAGGACAGGTCTCCACATAAAGCTCATGCCCTTCTTCCTTCGCCTTAATGCAAGCCTCCAATCCCTCTTTATCTGCCATATGTACAATATAAACCGGAGCATTCAGATGGGTGGACCAGTGAACCACTCGTTTATCTGCCTCCGCTTCTACAAATTCCGGTCTGCTCATGTAATGATACCAGGCAGAGGTTTTTCCCTCTTTCAAATATTTGGCAGTACGCAGGTCTATAAGGTCGGGATTTTCTGCATGTACATTAATCATTGCTCCCAGTTCCTTTGCCCGAAGCAATAGTGTTGCCAGCATACCATCGTCCACCATCATGCCTTCTTTTTTGTAAACTAAAAAACATTTAAAACTGGTAATTCCTTCGTTTACTGCCTGCTCCATTTCCTTTAGAATCTCACCGTCATTCAAGTCTGTAATACAGCAATGAAATGCATAGTCACAACATGCTTCCTTTTCCAACACTTCTTTTTTGGAATTTACAAGTCCAAGAATGGTCTCTCCTTTATGCTGTACCGGATAATCAAAAATAGTTGTAACTCCACCGCACACGGCTGCTCTCGTTCCGGATAAATAACTGTCTGCGGATACCGTACCGCCAAATGGCATTGCCATATGGGTGTGTGCATCCAACGCCCCGGGTAATACTAATTTTCCTGTGGCATCTACCACCTTGTCTGCAGGCATATCCAAATCTTTTCCTATTGCAACAATTTTTCCATCTTTTACTGCTACATCTGCAACAAAACTCTCTGTTGCGGTTACGACAGTTCCACCTTTCAATAATAAATCCATAGCATACACCTCTTTTATTCGGCGGATTCTAATCCGGATTTCCCCGGACTGAATCCGCTATGCCTTTTTTAGTTACAAATTTTACTGAAAATTCTCCGGTTTATATACCAGTACCAGACCGGAACGCTGGTAAATCTGAGCTATTTCCACCAAATCCATTCCGCCTGCATTTGCAGAAGCAAGATTTGTTACCCATGTCACACCAAAGTCTACGGTTCCATTATTTACCGCTGTCGTTTCTGCGATATCACCGCCACCGGAAACAATATTTACAGTCAGACCAACTTCCTCATAATATCCCTTATCTAATGCTACATAGTATCCCATGAACTGTGCCTGAGGCAGCCACTTTAACTGAATGGAAACTTCCGGTTTCTCAACATCAAAGGCTCCATCGGAAGCTTTTGCATTTTCAAGGAAAGAGGTATCACGAATATCATCTAAAGTCATTGCCTGAAGCGCTGTGTTTGCATCTGCATCATCTAAAGTAACGTATTTCTTTGCAATCTCCAATGTCTGTTCCATTGCTGTCTCGTCCATGGTACCAATATCGTTTACGGTATTTCCGTTCATATCCGTAGTAACCAGCTTCGCAACTTCTTTTGCCATATATGCCTGATGGTCTGCGGATACAGAAGAACCATATTCATAACAGATTTCTGCCGCTTCCTCCGGATTTTCTACCGCATATTCCCATCCCTTTAAGGATGCATATAAAAACGCGGCTACTGTATTTGGATTTTCTGCTGCAAACTGCTTGGTACAGAAAATATTGTCCTCTAACATGGCTACTCCCTCATCATTCATATCAATGATACCAATGGAATCTCCATAACCATAACCGCCATCGTAATCATTCTGCACCAGTCCCAGCTCATTGTAGGTCATGGCTGAGGCAAGTGTAATAGAATCATCGTCAAATCCATCCATGGTAAAGTCCTGACTTAAATATTCCGTAGGAAGGTCATACTTAGCTAACAATGCTAACACTTCGTATTCATTGCCAAGTCCCCAGTTTCCCACTTTTCCATCAGCGGCTGCCGCCTTAATAATCTCTTCATTACTCATAGCTGTTTCTGTTGCGGTATCTTTCGTTTCACTTCCCGCTTCTTTCGTACTGCTTCCAGAATCAGTTTTTTGGGAAGAATCTCCACATCCTGTAAACATTGACATTGCCATGGCTGCTGCACAAAGCAGGCTTATCAGTTTCATTTTTCTTTTTTTCATAATAATTTCCTCCTTTTTCATTGTTTCTGTTTTTATATATTTAGCCAAAGATTACTGATGTTTCCTTAGCAAAATACTCTGTACTATCATTAAAATTACATATGAAATTACTCCTAACAGACATGCTGTCACAATATATGCCCAGGCAGTGGAATACTGCGCTAACACAATATTTTCCCGAATCTGCCGTCCTACCCCTGTAATATACTCTGCAAAATATTCACTAACGATGGTAGTCATAATACTTGCAGGGACAGCTACCTTTAAAGCTATAAAAATATAGGGCACGGAATTTGGTAATCTGAGCTTCACTAAAATCACTCTTTTTTTCGCCGCATAGGTTGCCATCAAATCCTCGGCATAAGGTTTTAGCTCTGTCAGCCCCCGATAGGCATTTAAGCTCATATTTGCGGCAGAAACAAGCATAACCACAATAATCTTTGCCACCATGCTTCGAACACTTGCTTCATTCGAAATGTCCTTCGTCCAGTTATTGAGAACCGGCGCCATGGCAACTACCGGAACAGATGCAAATGCACCGATAATGCTTAATCCACCTTTTCCCATCTTTGGAAAAAAGGATGCCAGAATTGCTACCGCATATCCCAAAAGACTTCCCAGCATCAGCCCTATGAAAGCAACGGATACCGTAGCCACAGTGTTTTCCCAAATCTTATCCCGATTATCCATGAATATACTTCCTATTTTCGTAGGCAGCGGCAAGGTATAGGTATCTGTATGGAACATTTTATGTAAGCTCTGTCCCTGCCAAAGTGCAATCACCAGGATTCCGAAAAGAACCGGCAAAAGTACGGTCAACGCCGCCTGTACCTTTTTATTTTCTTTTCCTCTCTGATACAGACTTTTCTTTCTTTTTAACTTCTGCGCCATATTCAGTTCCCTCCCTTCTTACGCTTTGTTCTTTTGATGCCCCGCTTTTGCGGAGATACCAGCGCTTCCAGCCAGCCCATTAAATATCCACTGAAGATTCCTATAAATGCACTGAAGAAAACAATAAGCCAGAAAACATAAATGGACATTGCATGTTTCAGTGATTGTGAAAGCATACAGCCTAATCCACCATCTCCCTGCAGGGTGTCCACCAGAATGGATGCAGTGATTGCCATAGGCGCCGCAATTTTAAGCCCTGTAAAAAAATAAGGAATGGCAGATGGAATCAACACTTTTATATAAATTTTTCTTTTTGGCGCTGCATAAGTAAACATCAAATCATATTTATCTTTCTCCACCGATTTGAAACCTGCCAGTGTATTGGTTGCCACCGGATAAAAGCTGAGGATTGCCGCAATTACAATTCTGCTCTTATTGATATCTCCTGTAATTGCCAGAATAATGGGCGCCAGACCTAATACCGGAATCAACTGTATCAGCATCAAATACGGAAACATTAATTTTTCTACAATGCCAGACAGTTTCATTAAAAGTGCCAACAGAAATCCTAATATCGCGCCAAGAAGAAATCCCCCTAAGGCTCTTACCAAGGTTGCTCTTGCACTGGTAAGAACTACCATGGTTGCCGACATTCCATTTGCAACCGGCTTTGGTGAAAATGCCGCCTCAATAATCTGGTATAAATGGGGCATGATATTTTCCGGGGTCCTCTTAGTTACCGCTATCATAGAAGCTCCTATTTCCCAGACAATAACCAGAATCGCCAGCCAGAAAACGGTAGATACCCATTTTTTATTTGCAAGACTTTTTACTTTATTCTTCATTAAACACTTCCCCCTTCAAAACTGTTACGCACCTTAGTAACCAATTCATTGAAGCGCTGGGTCTCCTTCATTTCTAATGTTCTGGGTCTTGGTAAATCAATCTCTACGACTGCCGATAATCTTCCGGGATGAGGAGATAACACACAGACCCTGTCTGACAGGAAAACTGCTTCCTGAATATTATGGGTTACAAATAACACAGTCTTATTGGTCTGTCTCCAGATTTGCAACAGGTCTTCATGCAATTTTTCCTTCGTAAACTCATCCAATGCCGAAAAGGGTTCATCCATAAGAAGAATTTCCGGTCGCAGTCCGAATGCTCTTGCAATATTTACTCTTTGCTGCATACCGCCACTTAACTGCTTGGGAAAATGATTTGCAAAATTCTTAAGACCTACCATTTCCAGCATCTCATCTGCTCTTTGGGATCGCTCTTCCTTGGAGTAATACATAATCTCTAAAGGCAGCTCAATGTTCTTTTTTACGGTTCTCCAATCAAACAATACCGGCTGCTGAAACACAAATCCAAACTTCTGCTGCATTCTGATTTCTTTTGGTGTCATCCCTGCAATTCGAACCGTTCCCTCTGTTGGCTCCTGCAAGTCCGCAACAGAACGAAGCAGCGTCGTCTTTCCACAACCGGAAGGTCCTAAAAGAGATACAAATTCCCCCTTATAGATGTTCAGGTTTACACCTGTCAATGCCTGCACATCGTTGCCTGAATTATCCTGAAAGGTAACTCCCAAATCTTTTATTTCTATTTCAACTTCTTTTTTTACTGCTTCACTCATCGCATTCCCTCCATTGTACTGAAAAAAAACATAGCAAAGGCATTCATCCTATAGCGCCTTTGCTATGTTCTACGATTTCTTTCTTAAATTTTATATGGAAAGTATAATTTTTACGGTAACTCTTTTCAATGCGTTACAGCACAAACTGCTTTGTGCTCCGGCACATTTCTCAAACTATCTTTTTCTAACCCTCATATACCCTTTTATATATCTCCACACAATCTTCCTTGGTTACTGTCTTTCTTGTATTTCCGGGACTTCCCGAAGCAATGGCATCCTCTGCCATTTTATCCATCACAGCCATGAATTCTTCTTTCTTTACGCCATACTCTGCCAGCGTCGGAACTTCACAGACCTTGCAAAGATTGTCGATTGCCACAAGAAACTTCTCAGCTGCCGTCTCGTCTTTTTCCTCTGCACCTGCAACACCTGATGCCCTTGCCAGTTCTGCAAAACGGTCATACGCTCCATCCAGTGCAAAACCGATACATTCCTTTAGCAGCATTGCATTCGACATTCCATGGGGAACATGAAACAACGCACCAATGGGGCGGCTCATGCCATGTACAATCGTAACACTGGAATTATTGATACAGATTCCTGCTTCTAACGCTGCAATCGCCATTTCTTCCCGTGCTTTGCCATCATAGCCGTTCCGGTATACTTTAGGGAGATTTTCCAATATCCGCTTTACCGCTGAAACTGCTAGTGTATCCGTCATATCAAACGCCTTTTGGGAAGTATAGGCTTCTACCGCATGGGTAAATGCATCCAGTCCTGTGGCGGCGGTCACCGATTTGGGCATATCCATGGAAAAGTCCGGGTCAACAATGGCTATTTTCGGAACCAGACAGTCTCCCTTAAGCAGCATTTTAATATCGTTTTCCTGATTTGTAATAATGGTAAACTTCGTGGCTTCCGAACCGGTTCCCGCCGTTGTAGGAATTGCTACTACAGGAGGAATATCTCCTGTAATCTCCCTTCCCATATAATCCGCTATTTTTCCCGGATTTACAGCCATTGCAGCAATCGCCTTTGCCGCATCCAGAGGACTGCCGCCACCGATTCCAATTACAAAGTCACAGTCTTTTGTTTTGTATTGCTTGAGACCTTCCTCTATCATCCGGTCTGTTGGTTCCCCGGTAATGCCATCAAAGGTTGCATAACCGATTTTCTCCTTTTCCAGCATCTTAACCAGCTTTTCATACATGGGAGATTTTCCTACGTGTTTTCCGGTTACAATCAAAGCATTTTTTCCAAAATTTCCTATGTAGGGAATTGCTTCTTCTAACGCATTCTTTCCTGTAAAAATATGATTGGGTACTGTAAAATGTGGCATAGGCTCTCCCTCACTTTCTTAAATAAATTCCTTATCTACGATACTTAATACCTCATCCAGCTTATCCAGCTCTTCTTCTAACTGTTCCTCGGTAATAATAAGAGGCGGGCAGATAAAAATCATATTTTCATGGGAATAGGTCATAAATCCCCGCTCCTTCAGCTTGCCAATGATTTTCCCCATGATACCCTCCGGGTCCTGACCATAAGGAACCAACGCTTCCCTTGTTTTCTTATCTTTGACCAGTTCCACACAGGAAAACAGTCCAATATAACGTGCATCTCCAACGCATCCATGAGACTTTTTCATGTTTTCCAGTCTTGCTGCAAGTACCTTTCCTGTCTTTTCTACATTATCCAGAAGGTTTGCTTTGCTGTAATAATTGACACAGGCAACTCCGGCGGCACAGGCAAGCGGATGACCACTGTATGTCAGACCGCAGGATAGTAAATGTTCCTCAAAATATTTGGCTATTTTACTGCTTACAGCAACACCGCCCAAGGGAACATATCCGCAGGTAACACCCTTTGCAAAGGTAACAATATCCGGAACAACATCAAAGTTCTCAAAAGCAAACATCTTACCGGTTCTGCCCCAGCCTGCCATAACCTCATCGCAAATCATTATAATTCCAAATTCATCACAAATCTTACGAACGCCCGGAAGATATCCTTCCGGCGGAATAATGACACCGTTAGAACCTGTGATTGTCTCCATTACAATGGCGGCAACGTTATCCGGTCCTTCGTATAAAATCTGCTCTCTGAGCTTTGCCAGATAATATTTTGTTGCTTCCTCTTCCGTGGCAAACTGAATGGGTTCCCTGTAAATATACGGATCGAAGAACTTCACAAAGCCCGGAATTCCAGGCTCCAATGGATATCTTCTCGGTTCTCCCGTCAGATTACCTGCGCCAAAGGAGGAACCGTGATAACTTCTATAACGGCTGAATATCTTTTTTCTGCCTGTATACATTCTTGCAATTTTGATTGCATTTTCATTTGCATCTGCTCCTGCATTGGTAAAAAATACTTTTCCAAAGGTATCCGGTAATAAATTGATTATCATTTCTGCCAGCCGGGACCTTGATTCTGCCGCATAGGAAGGACCCACGAAACAAAACTTATCTACCTGTGCTTTGATTGCTTCTGCGATATCAGCGTTACCAAACCCCACATTTAAGTTTACTAACTGCGATGACATATCCGTGTAACGTTTTCCATCATAATCGTAAAAATAGATTCCTTCTGCTCTTTCTACCGGAATGGGGTTCAATGCTCCCTGCTTACTCCAAGACTGTAATACATACCTTTTTTGCTTTTCTTTTACTTCTGCACCATTCATACTATGACCTCTTTTCTTCTATCTCTTTGTTGACAATTATCCTGCTTGTTGATTCACATTATAAACATTGCAGTCAGTAAAACAATAAATCAAAGCCCAAATCAAATTGTGCTGAAGCCTAAAATAATTCCTTGACCTTTTTCCGGAAAAGGAGTATTATCTACAATCATAAAGACAAAGATGTCCCTGACAGGCTCTTTGTCTTATTTTTTTGAAGCAAGCAAAGGAGATGATTGATTGGCTGTCGAGTTAAGTAAGTTAATGGAAAAAGTAACACATATGGATATTACCATGATTGCCGGAGAACAAGGGCTATCTAATATGGTAAGCTGGGTACACATGATTGAAACCAAAGAAGCTTCTACTTTTTTAGAAGGTGGCGAGATTGCCTTTACAACTGGAATCGGCTTAAATAATAGCCTCTCTATTCTGGACTTGGTGGAAAATATCTGGAAAAATAACGCTGCTGGCGTTGTATTAAATATTGGTCCGTTTCTGGAAAGTATCCCACAGGAGGTAATTGCGTTTGGTAATTCTCATGATTTTCCTGTTTTTACGGTTCCATGGAAAACGCATATTGCAGAAATCATGCGCATTTTTTCCTACATGATTACAAAATCAGAACAGGCAAACCTGGAAATTGCTGCCGCCTTTAAAAATGCCTTATTTTTTCCAAAACAGGAAGAGCTTTATGTTGTTCCTCTGTCTCAACATGGGTTTAATCTCAACTGGAACTATTATTCCTGTGCCATCCGCATTACGCAATCTCTGCGGCACTCCATTTCACAAAAACGTTTAGAAGCTGTTTGCCTCGATATCGATAACCATTTGCAACACCGCAAATACAAAAAATTTGCCATCTTTTATAATGAAAATCAGCTCATCGCAATTACCGGAAACTATACAGAGGAAAACATGACTTGTTTCACCCACGATATTCACGAATATTTATCCCGCTATCTACAGAAAAACGAACGCTTTTATATTAGCATTGGAAAATCCACCAAAAGTATCCGCTGTTTATACAAAAGCTACCACCAGGCACTTTCCATTCAAAATTTTCTGCAAAACCAAAAAAACAGTTCTGATTTATTATCTTATTCTGATATGGGAATCTATAAGCTGCTGCTTGGAATTGAAGACAAAGATATTCTGGAAGAATATTATGAAAAAACAATTCAACCACTTATTACATATGACCTGAAAAATGACTCTGACCTTTCCAAAGTACTGTGGTGCTATCTAAAACACAATGGAAGCGTCAAGGATACCGCCGATGAATTATTTGTACACCGAAATACGGTAAATTACAAATTGAACCGGGTGGCTGAGATTCTTAATATAAATCTTTCCAGCCTTGATACAAGACTGCAGCTTACCCTTGGCTTCATGCTGCAGGATATGCTGTGATTTGCTTCAGCATATCCCGCGCCCCTGTTAGTTTTGTCTCCTCACTCTTTTCCAATACCCCATAACCGTCATAACAATCATCAAGGTTACTCCATATCCTATGTATCCTCTAAATCTCGAAATTTCCTTTGATATCAGCAAATCGCACCCCATAAACACCAGCGTACAAAGGATGGCTTCCACCAGAATTCGCACTACACCCTCGATTCCATTTTCCTTCCAGCGTTCCCATATCTCCAGAATAAACTCTGTTAAAAAGGAAATCACCATCAATATGCCAACAATCAAAAACGGCACCAAAAGAAATACCAGCCAATCCGCTTCTCCCCCTTCTTCGGTATACGCTAAGCCCATCACTATCAAAAATAATAATATACAAAACACACCTAAAAATATTTTACTGGCAAAAACCAATTTCTTTTTCATACTCATGCTACCTCTCATTATTTCTTCTTTGGTCTGCAAACGAACTCATTACAAAAATGACTCCCCTTCCCGCAAAATTTTTATTCATTCTGCCATTTGAATCAAAGCATCTGCACACGCCTCATACCCAAGTGTTGCTGTATTCAGCATAATATCATAGTTCTGTCGTTCTCCCCATTTCTTTCCGGTATAAAACTCATAAAATAATTTTCTTTGTTTATCGCGTTTTTTCAAAGCGTATTCTGCATTGCTTCCTGATACGCCATCCACTTCTATAATACGTTGTTTGCGTTTTTCAATATCCGATGTATAGATAAACGCATTGACTACATTCCTATTCTCATTTAATGCCTCATTCGCACATCTTCCGATAAATACTGCGGGTCCTTGAATGGCAAGTCTCTTTACCGTTTCAGAAATAGCATAGTAAATCTCATAGGTCTTATTGTTTTCGCCATCCATCTTCATATTGCTTGCTATCATGGCAATGTTATAAAGGGTACTTCCTATATTCTTCTCGTCATAATCCTTCATCATTCCCACGCTCAACCCAAAATTCTCGGCAGCCTCCATAATCAGGTGATTGTCATAGCACGGAATTCCCGTTTTCTCTGAAATAATCTTTCCAACCTCTCTTCCGCCGCTTCCATATTCTCTGTCAATGGTAATAATCTTCATGTTCACATTCTCCTTTCCGGCGACCTTTCTATCTCTTCCTGCATGTTCTGCAGCATTCTCTTTGCCGCCTGCTGCATTACAGCCTTTTCCTCTTCCGTTATGCCACGATAAACAACCTGAGACATGCGCCGACGGGCCAATCCCACTTCTTCTACTACGACCTTTCCCTGTCCGGTCAGCTCCAGAAGTATGCGTCTGCGGTCCTTCGAATCCTCCCGTGTCTCTAGCAGTCCTTTTTTTACCAGATTCTCTACTGCCGTGGAAATATGCGCCTTGGACACCTGCCGTATCTGGGCAATATCACCTGCCGTTCTCGCCTCCTTAGAGCAATCCAGAAAATACAGCATATCCAGCTCCACTTTCCGAAGGTCGTATCTCTTTCGTATTGTCTCGTATTCTCTTTCGCACATTTTACGGAATTGTCTTCCTGTAATCAGCAATTCTAATTCATCCGTCATAACTCTCTCCATGGTTCACTTATGTATATTGTTCACTTGTGAACAATTTTACACCCAGTCAGGAGCAATGTCAACCCATCCTCTCATTTTAAATTATAGGATTCCTTACTCCGGCATCACCGTTATTCCAATCATCACCGTTTCTCCATCGGAAACATTCCATGTGGCATGAGGAATGGAGCCTTTCACCAGATATGCCTCGTCTTTTTTCAGTATGATTTCTTCCTCTCCCAGCAGAAGCTTCGCCGCTCCCTGGGTTACGATGAACAAATGGTCATGCTCATGTGTATGCTGCTCCACAGGTCCACCGCCCTCTAAATCAATATAAGCAATAGAACCATCAATAATTCTTCCTGACTCTCCAAATAATTTTTTTGCCTTAAATTTCACATGGTTTGGAATTGTTGTAAATTCACTCATTTCTTATCCTCCTTCTGTTTAGAAACTACTCTGCCACTATGGCATATATTGCCGAATCACTTCGCAGGAAGAATCAAACAGTCTCTGCTCCTCCTTTGTCAGCTTCAATTCAATAATCTGTTCTATGCCATCCCTTCCTATCACACATGGCACTCCTGCATGGACTCCCTTCTGTCCGTATTCTCCTTCCAGAAGCACGGATGCCGGAAGCGTTCTGTGCTCGTTCATCAATACTGCCTTTGCCATATCTGCCAACGCATAACCAATACCAAATTCTGTAGAACCCTTTCCATTAATAATATCCATTCCGCGCAAATGGGTTCTCTCTAAGATTCTTTCTTCCAAAAGACCTCCATACCGCTGGGGATTTTCCGCTTTTAGTTCCCTATAATCCTTTCCAAATATGGTAAGGTGGGAAAAAGGAATCATGGAGGAGTCACCGTGCTCTCCCAGAACAAATCCTACTACGCTATGAGGGTCTATACCGCACAAATCTCCAACAGTTCTTCTCATTCTAGCAGTGTCAAGAGAGGTACCTGTGCCAAATACCCTGCTCCTTGGAAGTCCGGTTCCCTTACGGATATAATCTGCAATAATGTCCGCCGGGTTAGAAATGGTAATGATAATACCCGGAATCTCTATTTTTTCCAGGTGGGTAAGTATCTCCTTCATGCACTCTAAGGATGCCCCTAAGGTATCTAACCGGGTCTGTCCCGGCAGCCGCGGCACTCCGGCGCTAATGACAATCATATCTGCGTCCTTGCAATCCTCATAGTCTCCTGTTCTTACTGTTACGGAGCTTCCCAAAAAACATACACTATCCGCAATGTCCATGGCGTGACTTTCCGCCTTGACCTGGTCTATATCCAATAATATGATTTCTTCACATATCCCCTGAATTGCCAGAGCATATGCACAATGGGAGCCTACATGACCTGCTCCGATGATTACAATTTTTCTGCCTGATGACATTGATGCTTCCTCTCTTCTTATCAATTTTTCTAATCCACAATAGTACAAATATTTTTGTCCACTAACCAGCTCCATGCTTTCTCCCCATTCCGCATGTGGTAAACTCACTGATTACTCTTACAAGATAATATCCGGCAGCTGCAGCAAGCTGGGAATACAGGCATATATCTGCTTTGACAGCTCCGGTTCCGGCTGGGTCTGGTCCGGTATGAAAACAACCTTCATTCCCGCCCTGACTGCCGCCATTGCTCCATTTGGAGAATCCTCCACAGCAAATACCTCCTCTGGTACCGCCTTAAGCTTCCGGCAGGCATAAAGATAGACATCTGGCGCCGGTTTTCCACGTTCTACCTGCACTGCACTGACAATTTCATCAAAATATCTAAGCAGCCCCACCTGTTCTAATTGCTCTTTTGCACGTTCTATCGGCGTAGCCGTGGCAACCGCGATACAACATCCCATTTCCTTCAGCTGCTGTAACGCCTGTTCTGCTCCTGTCTTTGTTTCTATTCCTGTTTGTTCCAAATGTGCCTTCATCATCTTTCTACGGCAATCTCGTACCTGTATGTAATCGAAATCTTCGCCAAACCATTCTTTCAACAGCGCCGGTGCATAGGGGCGACCTAGGCTCCGCAGCATTAGTGCCTGTTCCTCGCTCATGGTGTAGCCGTATTCTGCCGCAGCTTTGCGCCAGAATATTTTGAAATATTTTTCCGTGTCAATAAGGGTTCCATCTAAATCAAAAATTATCGTTTTAGGTGATTCGGATTTTAATTCATTCAAACATATCATTGAAATGCTTTCTCCTTTTCCCGGTCTGTATTTTTCAAACTTACCTTTTTATTATAATAAACTTATCCTGTTATCTCAATCAAAAAAAACAGTTTCACACTGTTTCGTATTTTGAAACTGCATGAAACTGCTTTTCTTTTTCACTTTTCACCGTTAATTTTTATTTATCATATTCTCCGCTAATAACTTCATTTTATCTATACAGGCAGAAAAGAACATCTCGTAGCTTTTACAAAAGTAGTTTACATAGCCATTATCCCGACAACTATATTCCCGGTTTCGCTGGCACCCTCCTCTACACAACGATAAAAACCGGCACTCCTTACACTGGTCGCTTAGTCTGACAGAACGTTCCAGGAATTGAATTTCTTCCCTCTTTTCATTTATGTCGTCTAATGTGTTGTGATTTAAATTTCCTAATAAATAATCATCCAGCACATAAAAATCACAGGGATACACGCTTCCGTCAGCTTCTACTACATTCTGTATCCCACAGGTCCCCCTCTGTTCACAGGACTCAGGCCAGTATCCAAGAAGGATTCCTATATAATTATCAAACTGGCGGATGTAAGGCTGGCTCCCCTTCTGATAATCAGCATACCACAGTTCAAACAATTCTATTAAAAACTTGCCGTATTGCTCCGGTGAAACTGCATACTGATACTTTCCCCGCTCATCGTCTATCGGTTCCAGACAGGCTATATATTGCTGATACTGCCATCCACACTTTTTGTAAAATTTATAAATGTCTGCAATATTCCTTGCGGTTTCCTGCGTAACAACGGTCAGAATGTTATAATCTACGCCATACCGGTCAAGCAATTTCGTGTTGCGGTAAATTCTGTCAAAGGTTCCTTGTCCCAGTCTGGTGTGTCTGTACCGGTCATGAATCTCCTGTGTTCCGTCTACTGAAACACCTACCAAAAAGTCATTCTCTTTTAAAAATTTGCACCATTGTTCATCAATCAGATAGCCATTTGTCTGTAATGAATTTAAGACTTTAATATTGTTTTTATTATATTGTTTCTCAAAGCTCACCGCTTTCTGAAAAAACTCTATTCCCCGCAGCATGGGCTCCCCACCCTGAAATGCATAACTGATACTTCCCTCTGCCTTAAGTAATGTTTTCCGTATCACATTTTTCAAAGTCTGCTCCGACATAAAACCATAGGTTTCCTTCATCCTTTTTTGCATTTCATCACGATAAAAGCAATAATCGCAGGACATATTGCACATTCCGGATGAAGGCTTCATCAAAACGCTGATTGCTGGCATTCTTATTTTCCCTCTCTTTCCGCTTAAAATCACTCCATCCCATGAAACTTATAAATATTACAAATATTAATCACAATAATCACGACCATTAACCCAAGATACAATTTATTCACTGTCTCCTCATCAATTTTTTTATTAATTTTCCTTCCAACGATTCCTCCCAGGATACCTCCCACTACCATCCATACTAACACATGATATGTAAAGTTGGGAACAGATTTCGTAATAATATTGCATCCTAAATTTGCCAGCTGCGAAAAGAAAATGATATAAAGAGAATTTTCTACTGCTGCCTTTATACTCATTGAGAAAAAGAAAAAAAGCACCACTAAATTAATAGGTCCCCCTCCAATCCCAAGAAATGACGATATTATTCCAAGAAACGCTCCAATCACAGCACAAACGATGCTGTTTTCAACATGATGTGTTTTTATTTTTTCCTTAAATACTGTGTAGCATAAGGTACCTATTGTAATGAGGCACAGACAAACCGCTTGAATTTCCCCGATTACATTTGGTTTTTCATACATTCCCTCCAGTAAAGAAAACAACCATTTTCCGGCTATTCCGCCGGCAGCAGCCCCAATCGCCAGCGGCAGGCCTGTCCTTATCTTAACATGGCTTTCTCCACTTATTTTACTTTTTGCTACAGAATATGTTGTCATCGATAACACCGTGCATCCGGACAAAAAATTGATTGTTCCGGTATCCATTCCCTCAAATGCATCAAGCACCGGTTTGATAATGACACCTCCGCCAATTCCGCAAATAGCTCCAATTACAGAGGCCAAAAAACATATCATAAAACTCAAATAACCCATTTTTGTAATCCTCTACTTCTCTTTTTTATTTACTTCTCCTTTTTATTAAATTATATTTTTTGCATTTTCATATTTCAATTATTATGTTAATATATAATACATAATATTTTAATTATGTTTTTTCAAAAAACCTTAACAGGAAAGGAGCAAAAAAGATGACAATCAGACATTTGAAGATATTCGTCGAAGTATGCCGCGCGAACAGCATCACCAAAGCCGCAGAAAATCTGAATATGGCTCAGCCCGCCGTAAGTAATGCCATAAAAGAATTAGAAGTATTTTATAATGTAAAATTATTTGAAAGAATGAACAGACGTATTTATATCACCTCTGCCGGTGAGATACTCTTAAATTATGCAAATAACATTCTTCTGCAATTTACCGAAATCAGACAAGTCATCCAGGATTCTGCACCTTCCCCTATTCGTATTGGCTGTAATGTTACTTTCTCTGAAAATTATCTGCCTGATATTATATCTGGTTTTGTCGAACTTCATCCGGATATTCCATTATATATAAAAACGCAGAATTCCAAACAAATTGAAGAAGAACTGTTATTAAATAATCTTGATTTTGCCATTATTGATAATCCTGACACTCATGCGAAAATCAAATCTCATCTTATACAAAAAGAAAACATAATACCTGTATGTTCCGAAAAGTATTTTCAAAAATATTTTTCTTACGCCCCAAAATCCGATACCACTGCTACATGTTCCATATCAGATTTTTCGCATCTCCCTATATTAGTCCGTGAACCAGGAAGTGGATTGCGCCATATTGTTGATAATACTTTCTACAGTTATCATGTTTCTTCTGTCATTGCCGCCGAGAGCATCAGTAACCACTCTCTGATTAACCTATGTCTCAGCGGAGCAGGTATTTTATTTCTTTCGGAAAAGTTAGCAAAGGAATTACTTGCTAACACTCCATTAATAAGTCTGAATATTAAGGAATGTCAATTAACAAGAACATATTATCTTATTTATCATCAAAATAAATACTTGACCTCTTATATGAAAGACTTCATCCATTATTTTAAGATTTGCCACAAAGCGACGCTGTAACGCTTTTTGCTCTATAGGAATCACAATTTTACACTTTAACACAACACGGTATTTCCTATAATAGAGGAACAAAGTGTGCTCCGCACACTCTCGCGAATATACATTGCCGAGCACAGTCGCTTGCGACATAATTCCACTTGTGCGAGTGCGCATCCTGCACGGAGTGCTTTTTGCTCTATAGGAATCACAATTTTACGCTTTAACACAACACGATATTTCCTATAGAGTAAAAAAACCCGCAAACTTGACGTTTGCGGGTCTTCTGCAATATAAATGTGAAATTTCCTATCTCTTTGAGAACTGAGGAGCACGACGTGCAGCTTTGAGACCGTATTTCTTTCTTTCTTTCATTCTTGGGTCACGAGTTAAGTAGCCGTTTGCCTTAAGAACTGGTCTGTATTCAGCATCTACCTGAAGTAATGCTCTTGCGATACCATGTCTGATAGCGCCTGCCTGACCTGTGTATCCGCCACCCTTAACGTTTACCAAAACGTCAAACTTATCAACTGTTTCTGTTGCAACCAATGGCTGACGAACGATAACCTTTAAGGTCTCTAATCCTAAATATTCGTCAATGTCTCTTTTATTAATTGTAACCTTACCGGTTCCAGGTACTAAATATACTCTGGCGATAGATTTTTTTCTTCTTCCTGTTCCGTAATACTTTGTATTAGCCATCTTATTTTACCTCCTGATTAAAATGTTAAAGCTTCTGGTTTCTGAGCTTCGTGTTTGTGTTCCGGTCCTGCGTATACGAATAACTTCTTATACATCTGTCTTCCTAAAGGTCCTTTTGGAAGCATTCCCTTAACAGCAAGTTCGATAACTCTTTCTGGTTTGTTAGCTAACATTTCCTTTAAAGTGGTCTCTTTCATTCCACCTACATAATCGGAGTGATGATAGTAAATCTTCTGGTCTAATTTCTTACCAGTTACTTTAATCTTCTCTGCATTTACTACAATAACGTAATCTCCGGTATCAATGTGAGGAGTGTAGATTGCTTTGTTCTTTCCTCTTAATACCTTTGCTACTTCAGATGCCAAACGTCCTAATGTCTTTCCTTCAGCATCAACTACATACCATTTTCTTTCAATTGTTGCCGGGCTGGCCATAAAAGTTTTCATTGAATGTTACCTCCTTGAATTTTACAATGTTACTCTGATATCCGAATGCCGTCCAAATGCCTTCCAAACTGCACTTGCGATTTTTCCGGCTTATCTCAGTGAATTTTCCCCAAGTTGAAATTCATCCGTTCTATCATTTTCACACCATTTACATTTTTCTTTGTACCTCAAAGTAAAAACGCTTCGCCGGGGTAAGGCTTGCATTTCTAACTCGCCATACTGCTCTATTATATTACACGGACTCGTGCGTGTCAATGGGTATTTTTCATTTATTGTCTTATTTATAAACAATCCCAATCATGGTAAGTCCATGCGCCGGAGCCGTTGGTCCTGCTGCACTTCGGTCTTTTTTTTCAAGAATCTCCAAGATATCCCCCGGTTCCTTTTCCCCGATTCCTACCTGTATTATAGTTCCCGCGATAATTCTTACCATATTATAGAGAAATCCGGTTCCTGTGACCCGAATGGTAATAATATCCTGCAAAGACTTTTCTACCTCGCAGGAGAGAATCGTTCGCACCGTATCCTCCACTGCCGTATGGATAGAACAAAAGCTTTTGAAATCATGGGTTCCCACCAGATATGCCGCCGCTCTTTTCATCTTCTCCACATCCAGATTGCGGTAATAAAAATAAGTATCCTTTCGCAGTGTCGGAATGGGAATTTTTCGGTTCAAAATACGATATTCATAGGTTTTCTCACTATAACAATGTCTTGGATGAAAGTCCGGCGCAACTTCGCAGGAGCTTTGCACTACAATGTCCTCCGGCAGCCGCTGGTTTAGGGCATAACAGATTTTCTCCGGAGGAATCCGGGTTTCCGTATCAAACACTGCCACATTTCCAAGAGAATGAACTCCGGAGTCCGTACGACTTGCCCCGGTCACTTTAATATCCTCTTTCAAAAGCTCCGATAACGCCTTATTCAATACTCCTTCAATGGTAATCCCGCTTGGCTGTATCTGCCAGCCACAGTAATTGGTGCCTTCGTAAGCTACTACCAGTTTTATTCGTTTCATACAACTTCCCTTCTGCTTCCTGTCAGAATACTATTATATACCAGAATACTATCATATAATTTCAGAAAAGCAGACCGATTTCTCCTGCCTGCTTTTTCGTTACACATATTTTATCATTATAGTAATACCCGTAGAAGAATTACCATGACAATATATCCAAGCATTATTCCATATGCCGCCAAATCTGCTTTTTTATATTTTAATGGCTTCATCTTGGTTCTGCCTGCACCGCCGTTATAACAGCGGGCTTCCATTGCCAGCGCAAGGTCATTTGCCCGTCGGAATGCAGAAATGAAAAGCGGTACTAACAGCGGCACCATTGCCTTTGCCTTTTTCATCAGATTTCCACTTTCAAAGTCTGCGCCTCTGGCAATCTGCGCCTTCATAATCTTATCCGTTTCTTCAATCAAAATCGGAATAAACCTGAGGGCAATGGACATCATCATGGCGACCTCATGCACCGGCACATGTATTTTGTTGAAAGGACTTAGCGCCTTTTCCATTCCATCTGTCAACTGATTTGGCGTAGTCGTCAAAGTCAGCGTTGAGGTACCAAGTATCAGATAAATCAAACGAATTGCCATAAATACCGCACTTTTCAGACCTTCCTTTGTAATGGTCAGCTTCCAGACCGTAACCCAGGTTTCGCCCGGTGTCAAAAACAGGTTAAATAATGCTGTAATAAGCAGAATAATAACAATGGCTTTTAATCCCTTTACCATGAACCGAAATGGTACCTTGGAAAGTTTTATCATTCCTGCCAGCGCAAGGGTCACTAATACAAATCCCCAGATGCCCCGGAATGTAAATAACGAAATGACATATAAAATAACTGCCATAAGCTTTACTCTTGGGTCCAGCCTATGAACCACAGAATCTGCCGGATAATATTGTCCAATGGTTATATCTCTTATCATGTGCTTTCCTACTTTTCCTTTTTCTTCGCTCTACTGTCAGCATTTCACAGGTTTACCTATTTCTCGCTCTACTGTCAGCGTTCCACAAGTTTACCTATTTTTTCGCTCCTGAAAGCATTTTAAAATAGACGCTTTCGCTTCTTCCAATGTGGTCGCCTCGCCATCTACCGGAATACCTCTTTTTCGCAGTTCATGCATCAGATATGTGACCTGAGGTGCCGCAAGCCCCACCTCTTCCAATTCCCGGTAATAATGGAATACCTCTCTTGGCGTTCCGTCTAACATAACGCTTCCGTGATTCATTACAATCAGCCGGTCCACATATTTTGCTACATCTTCCATGCTGTGAGATACCAGAATAATGGTCATCCCCAGTTCCTCATGCATTTTCGCCACCTGGTCTAAAATCTCATCGCGCCCCTGTGGGTCCAGTCCAGCCGTCGGCTCGTCTAATACCAGCACTTCCGGCTTCATGGCAAGGACACCTGCAATGGCAACTCTTCGCTTCTGTCCGCCGGATAATTCAAACGGAGACTGATACCAGTATTCCTCCGGCAATCCTACGCTTCTAAGGGCTGTAAAGGCACGAAGCTCTGCGTCCTTTTTGGACAATCCCTGATTCAGGGGACCGAAACAGACATCTGCAAAAATGGTGGTCTCAAAGAGCTGATGCTCCGGATATTGAAAGACCAGTCCCACCTTACCGCGCAGTTCTTTCATATTAAAATCTTCATCGTAAATGTCCTGTCCATTGTAATAAATTCCACCGGAAGTAGCTTTTACCAGACCATTGAGATGCTGAATCAGGGTGGACTTCCCGGAACCGGTATGTCCGATAATACCGATAAACTCTCCGTCCTCGATTTTCAGACTTACGTCCTTCAAGGCATGAATCTCATATGCAGTTTTCTCACTGTAAACATAATTCACTTTATCTAGTATAATTGACATAATGCATCCACCAATTCCTGTCTTGTTAAGATTCCCTCCGGAATCTCTAATCCTGCTTTGCGAAGTTCATATGCCAGCAAAGTAATCTGGGGTACGTCCAGGCGATAAGACTTCAGGGTCTCTACCTGTGAAAAAATACTTCTCGGCGTTCCCTGCATCACGACCTTACCCTTGTCCATGACATAAACCCTATCTGCCCGAATGACTTCTTCCATATAGTGTGTAATCAGGATGACCGTAACGCCTTTTTCCTTATTCAGCCGCTCTACTGCATCTAATACCTCTTTGCGTCCATTGGGGTCAAGCATAGCGGTTGGCTCGTCCAATACGATACACTTTGGCTCCATCGCCATAACACCTGCAATGGCAACACGCTGTTTCTGCCCGCCGGAGAGTTTATTGGGAGAATGTTCCCGATACTGAATCATCCCTACGGACTTCAGGCTGTTTTCCACTCTTTTCCAGATTTCATCGGTAGGAACACCAATGTTTTCCGGTCCGAATGCCACATCTTCTTCTACTACACTTGCAATAATCTGGTTATCCGGGTTCTGGAACACCATTCCTGCATTTTTACGGATATCCCATAGATTTTCTTCCTTGGTGGTATCTTTTCCGTCTACCCAGAGGGTACCGCCGCTTGCTTCCAATAAAACATTCAGATGCTTTGCAAGCGTAGACTTACCGGAACCATTGTGCCCCAGCACTGCAATAAATTCTCCCTGTCGGATGTCAAGGTCTACACCGTCTAGTGCAGTGTCAATTCCTTCTACGTTTCCCTCTTCATCCCGTCTGATATATTCATGTACTAATTTTCTGGCTTCAATAAAGTTCATGGTTATCTCCTAATCATCCCAGCTCAGCCGGTGCAGTTCCCCTTCTAACTTCATATGGTCAAACTGATTCTGTCGTAATGCTTCATACAGTACAATCGCAACAGAATTCGAAAGGTTCAGGGAACGTGTTTCCCCTATCATAGGTATCCGCACACAGGTGTCCGGGTGTTCCTTTAAAATCTCTTCCGGAATTCCCGCACTTTCCTTTCCGAACATGATAAAACAGTCCGGTTCGTAATTTACTTCTGTATAAACATGGCGTCCTTTGGTGGTTGCCATATATATTTTAGCTCCCGGATTTTTCTGAAGGAAATCATCCCAGTTTACATAACGTTTTACATCCAGGTCTTTCCAGTAATCCATTCCGGCACGCTTGATTGCCTTTTCACTTAAAGAAAATCCAAGGGGTTCGATTAAGTGCAGGCTTGTCCCGGTAGCAACACAGGTTCGCCCGATATTTCCCGTATTTGCCGGAATCTCCGGCTCATATAATACAATGTTCAGCTTTGCCATAATTCTCTCTTTTCCTTCAATCGCTTGCTGTTACTATTATTTTTTCTGTGCCCGCAGCTCTGTTACAAATTCTTCCATTCGGTCTAATGCCTCTTTCAACTGCTCCAGAGAATAAGCGTAGGAAATTCTAAGGAATCCTTCGCCGCAGTCACCAAATGCAGTTCCCGGCACAACAACGACTTTCTTTTCCTTTAACATTCTGGTGGCAAATTCATCGGAGGTGAGACCAAATTCCTGAATGCTTGGAAATGCATAAAATGCGCCATAAGGCTCAAAGCACTGTAATCCCATTTCCTTGAAACGATGCATCAGATAACGGCGTCTTCCGTTATATTCTTCCCGCATGGCAGCCACATCCTCATCCCCATTACGCACCGCTTCTACTGCCGCATACTGACTGGTAGTAGGCGCACACATAATGGCATACTGATGAATTTTTAACATCTGCTCTAAGATAAGCTTAGGTGCACAGGCATATCCAAGGCGCCATCCCGTCATGGAATATGATTTGGAAAATCCGTTGATAAGCACCGTACGTTCCCTCATTCCAGGCAAAGAAGCAATGGTGACATGGTCCTCTAAGTAAGACAATTCCGCATAAATCTCATCACTGATGATATACAAATCATGCTTTCTTACCACTTCTGCAATGGCTTCTAAATCCTTGCGTTCCATAATTGCTCCGGTAGGATTATTCGGAAATGGCAGTACCAAAACTTTTGTCTTTGGCGTAATTGCTGCCTCTAATTCTTCTGCGGTAAGCCGAAATTCATTCTCTTCCTTTAGATTAATAATGACCGGTGTTCCGTTTGCAAGTGTGGCACAAGGTACATAGGAAACATAGCTTGGCTGTGGAATCAGCACCTCGTCCCCCGGGTCTAACATGGCGCGCATTGCCATATCGATGGCCTCACTGCCACCTACCGTAATCATCATTTCCGTATTATAATCATAAGATACCTGAAATCTTCGTTCTAAATATTTTGCAATCTCAATTTTTAATTCCTTTAATCCTGCATTAGAAGTATATGCAGTTTTTCCTCTTTCCAACGAATAGATTCCTTCATCTCTGATATGCCATGGCGTATCAAAATCCGGCTCTCCTACTCCAAGAGAAATCACGTCTGTCATCTCTGCTGCAATATCAAAAAACTTTCGGATGCCGGAAAAAGGAATTTCTACAATGCGTTCTGATAATGGATTTCTCATAGGGTCACCAGCATCCTTTCATCTTCTTCCGGTTCTGCAATAATCGTACCGTGGTCTTTGTATTTTTTCAGAATAAAGTTCGTCTTAGTGCTTAAAACAGAATCCAGCGTGGAAAGCTTATCCGATACGAACTGTGCTACCTCGCGCAATGTCTTTCCTTCCAGAGTCACCAACAAATCATAACCTCCGGAAATCAGATATACAGCATTCACCTCCGGATAGTTGTAAATACGCTCTGCCACACTATCAAATCCACGTCCACGCTGTGGTGTTACCCGCACTTCAATCAGCGCATTTACTTTTTCAATGTTGGTTTTTTCCCAGTCAATCAACGTGTGATATCCGCAGATAATATGCTCCTGCTCCATCGCTGCCAGTTCATTGGCTACCACTACTTCATCTACACCCAGTACGATTGCCAGCTCCTTTAAATCTACTCTGCTGTTTTTTTCTATAAATGTTAAAATCTTCTCTCTCATTTCCATAGTGCTTACCCTTCCTTTTCCTAATAATACAGTATGTTATACTACTTTATATAATTCATCTGTTTTTGGAGGTTCCAAAAATCTTCTCTCATCTTCATTAATCAACACACGGTCATTCCCTGCGACTGCCTTTCCCACAACTGCGGCATGAATTCCCTGTTTTTCCAGTTCCCGCACCAGCATGTTTCCATCTGATGATGCCATTAACATAGAACCACTCGAAATCAGTTCATAAGGATTGATTCCGAAGAATTCACACACTTCTATGGTCTCCTGCTTCACAGGTATCTTTTTTAAATCAATTTCAAGTCCGACGCCAGATGCTTCTGCCATTTCCCAAAGTGCACCAAAAATTCCGCCCTCAGTCACATCATGCATTGCACTAACGCCAGACTTAACGGCGGTGGCGGCCTCCGGTAATACGGATAAGTATTTATCAAAATTCTTAGCAGCTTCTACAAGGTGTCCGGGATATCTGGTCAGAAGCTCCTTTTCCTTCTCCTTGGCAATAATGGACGTACCCTCCAGTCCAATCCATTTTGTCACGATAATATCATCTCCGGTCTTCGCTCCTCCGGTAGTGACCAGTTGTCCCGCTTTTGCTTTTCCTACTCCGCAGACATTAATCAACGGCTGGTTGACTGCTCTGGTGACTTCGGTATGTCCTCCCATAATCTGGACATTTGCCTCGGCACATGCTGTTTCAATCTGTGCCATTGTTTCCCGCAATACCGCCTCCTCACTATTTTCAGGAAGCAATATGGTAAGCATTACACCTATCGGCTCTGCCCCCGCAGATGCCAAATCATTCATGGTAATATGGATGGCAAGATTCCCAATATCTGTTGCAGTACCGGTAATGGGGTCTGTGGACATCACGAACATTTCATCCGCTTCAAGCTTTAAGGCTGCGCAATCCTCGCCTACACCAGCTCCCAACAGAACTTCACTTCTTTTTGTATGTATTTGTTTGAATACTGAGCGTTTCAATACACTCTCCGGTATCTTTCCAACCTTCATTTTCATTCCTCTTTTACTACAATATTCAACAAGGCTGTTTCATAGGTGAAACAGCCTTTCTTCTATTCTTTTGTTGTTATGGTGTTACGCCCGTATCCTGAATTTTATTCGGATCATCTGCCGGCGGCGTCTGCTCTTGCTGCTGTTGTTGCTACTGTTGTTGCTGCTGTTGTTGCTGAGCTGCTGCTTCTGCGGCTGCCTGAGCTGCTGCCTGCTGCGCTGCAATGGCTGCATCATTCCACTGTGCCGCCGCTGCGTTTATTGTTGCCTCATCCTGACTTGCAATAGCTGCATTCATGGCTGCAACCGCATCGCCATTTGCAGATGCAACCCCTACTAAAACAATCTTCGGTGAAGGATTATAGGTACTCTTGTTAAATACCTCCCGGCTCTGCTCTACACCATCTACCTTTACAATCTTCCACAACTGTGCTGTGTATCCGACATGGGCAGACTGCTCCGTGCTGAACTTTCCGATTGGCAAATCCGCCGATGCCTTATACTGCACTCCCGGATCTGTGGTGGAAAGTGTCTCACTGACAAAGCTTACTTCTCGATTACTATCTCTGGTCTCTTGTCCAAAAATATTGAAATATACGACCTTTCCTGATGTATAACCTTCAATATAGATTGGTGCATCTGTATTATTCTTAAACTTCAAGTCCTTATATGTTCCTGCAATCGCTGCATCTGCAGATGGATCTACATAGGTTACAATCATGGAATGGTTAAAACGTTCTGTCACTTCCAGTTCTGCACGAATAACTGCATTATAAAGGGTTGTGGATACCTGACAGATTCCACCGCCATAGGTCTCTACCGTAGTTCCGTTCTCATAAGAGCCTGCCAATTCATATCCATTGGATGCTTCAAATGGGCTTACTGCTTCATACACGGAGAATTCTTCTCCCGGATAAATCACAGAGCCATTTATTTTAGAGGTACCATTTGCTACGTTCTGGGAACGTCCTGCTCCCGAAGTGGAATAAGACGTATGATAACTTCCCAGTAAATCCTTTACCTTAGAAAGCTCTTCCTCTGTTCCCTTTGGCTCTACTACCTCTGCCACCAATTCTATAGATGCATCATTACCATCCCAACTCTGAACAAAATACGCTTCTATTGTATCAAGAGATTCTTCTACATTTACGGTAACGCCCTGGCTTCCGGGAATGATATTGAAAGAACCGTCCGCTCTCTCCAGCCCGGCATCTACTGCTTCCGTATTCAGGACCTCTTCGTTATCCTCTAATACCTTTACTGTCTTTTCCCTATCTATATTATAAGCAATCTGGTACACCTTGTCTTCATTTTCCAGATCTTTCATTGCTTTATAACGACTGATTAAGTTCCCACTCTTTCCCAGTCCGACTGCTTCTTCGATAATCTCCGGATTCCCCCAGGAAATTCCAACATCTCCTGCAGTTACCTCCAGTTCATTTTCTCCTGCCTGAAGAATAATGTTCTTATCTTCCAGTCCTGCTACATACTCTTCTACAGTCTGAACGGCTTCCTCCTGTGTCATTCCCCCTACCGAAATTTCACCTACATAAACTCGTTCCGGTATCGTATCTGTTTCCTTTTTTTCTGCATTTACAGGAATTGTCACTATCACCAGAAGGGTCAACAGGATGCCCATACAAGCCATCGGCAGGTATCTTTTCCAATTCTTTTTCATATCTATTCTCCTATTGTATGACATTTTTACACTTTACTCATTATTCTACCATAAACTGGGGATTTTTCAAGATGCAGAACAACGAATATCATTGACAGAAATCCCAGCTTTCTGTATATTATGAACATGAAAATCTTTTTACTTAAGCAAACGCTGAAACAAAAACAGACAATACCATGGAAGCTACTAATATTACTACGATAACTGCTGCAAATGTTTTTCTTTTTTTGGAGTTATTAAAGTTCATTTTCCCACCTCTTTCCATTCTATTTGCTGTTACTATACAATAAAGGAGTCCTTCATTATGATTTTTCGAACCTTAGGTATTTTTCTGATATTTCTTGGTCTTGTATCCATATTTCTCCGCCGCAACGAGCGGCGGGACCGTACCAAATGGCAATCCTTCTGGAAACGGGAAAGCCAGTCAAATCTGACGTTACCGCAGGATATCAGTCAGCTCAATTATGTAGACCTTTCCGGCGTAACGCTTCCCTTTGCCCTGTTTCAGGATGATGAGCTGCATCAATGTGAGCAACAGGTACTAGACCTGCGCGAACAGAAGATTCTAAATCTGAACGGTATCAGCAATACCGACTTAAAACTACAATACGGCGTGGCAAATCTTGGCTCCTTGACCCGCTATGACCAGAACTTCATTCTTCTGGTTCGCACCCTCAACCAATGGGGACACCGCCTCTATGAGCTTTCCCACCCTGAGGAAGCCAAAACGGTTCTTTTGTTTGCGGTCTCCATCGGAAGTGATATCAAGGCTACCTATGAACTGCTCCTTCATATTTATCTGGAATCCGGAGAACGTTCCGGCATTGAACACCTGAAACATTCTGCCGACCAATTAACTTCTCTCCGTAAAGATTCTATTCTTGCCATGCTGGAAAATGCTTAGGCTTTCGGCATCTTTCCATATTGTGCGAGAATACGGTCTGTTTTTCTTGATGCTTCACTTTTGGTAAGGGTCTCTATATCGATATCAAGTTCTATTTTATGATATTCTGCCAGCTCCTTCAAGTGTCTTTTTTGTCTTTCCGTTGCCGGGCTTTGCTTTTTTGCCCGGTAGAGTAATGGCAGGGGGCGGAATGCTTCCGGCTCTTGTTCTGCGTATTTTTCCCGCAAATATTCCAAAAGAACATACGTGGCTCTGGCATCCTCCAGTGCACGGTGATTTTGGTTTCGTTCTATCTTTAAGTATTCGCAAAGATAATCCAGTGTCTTTTTCTCCAGTTCCAGCAAAAACTTTCGGGACAGCTTCAGGGTATCTATCCCATTTTTTTCAAAGGTCACTTTATGATTTACCGCATATTGCTTGAGAAAACTATAATCAAATATAATGTTATGTCCCACTAATGGAAATCCTCGGCAAAAATCAAAAAATCCTTCTACCGCCTCACTCTCTTCCACACCGGCTGCTACCATTTCATCGGTAATTCCGGTAAGCTTTTGAACCTCTTTTGGAATTTTTATCCCTGCATTTATCATCTTCTGATATGTCTCTGTAATCTGGTGGTTTTCTACCTTTACCGCTCCGATTTCTAAAATCCGGTCTGTCTTTGCCCGCAGTCCGGTCATCTCTAAATCTACAACTACATAGGATTCTAGCATGTCTTATCGCCTGCCTTACATAAATCACCCAAGAAACATTCACTGCACTTAGGACTTCTTGCGGTGCATATGGTTCTTCCCAGTGTAATAATCTGGATATTGTAAAGAATCCAATGGTCCTTTGGTAATACCTTCATCAGGTCGAACTCAATTTTTACCGGGTCTTCTTCCTTGGTAAATCCCAGTCTGCGGGAAATCCGTTTTACATGGGTATCCACTACGATGCTTGGCTCATTGTAAATATTCCCACGAATAACATTGGCAGTTTTTCGTCCCACGCCTGGTAATGAGGTCAGCTCTTCCAGACCACTTGGAACCTCTCCGCCAAATTCCGTTATCAGCTTTCTTGCGCACAAAATAATGTTTCTTGCCTTATTGTGATAAAAACCAGTGGAATGAATATCCTGTTCCATCTCTTTTATGTCTGCATTGGCGAATTTCTCTAAACTGTCATACTTTTGAAACAAATCTGCCGTCACAATATTTACTCTGGCATCGGTGCATTGAGCGCTTAAGATAACCGCAATCAGTAACTGCCATGCGTTGTCATGATTCAGATAACAACGATATTCGGTTCCATATGCTTCATCCATACGCTTTAAGATTTCCGCGGTTCTCTTTTTCATAGAGTTCTCCTTTTCTCATTTCTCTTCTATTCTTTCCACCTCGGCCTGTCCGGTCAAAGGATTCTTCTTTTCATAGGAAAACAGGTAAAAAACCGGTTCGCCTTTGAACGGATATTCTGAAATACTTTTCCGGTTCAGCAACAGATTCATATCATAATAAAAAGGTTCTATATGAGACAGTTTTCCGTTCTTACAGTATTTTCTGGTTTCCTCTTTAAATGCTGCCACAGGGGGCGCCCAAGCGGGGCGAGTCTTCATATTTTCCCGATAATATAAGTCAAAGGTCAGAGTTTCCTTGTAGATTTCTTCATGGTCGGCATCCTTTTCCCTCACAAAGTCCAGTAATATCTCGCAACGGCGGATACGGGAATGATTCATGGCAAATAGTCCATGCTTTTCATAGTATTCTCCTAATTCCAAAAACATGTCAAAGGGATTTTCATACGCCAGTTCCAGCACCTTCATAGTCATTTCAAACTGTCCGCTGTTATAGTATACTTCTAACATTTCTTCCACCAGCTTGATGCGCAATACCTCTTCGTAAGACAGCCAGTTCGTTGCCATCACTTCATAGGGCGGATTGGACTGGTAAACCAGACCGTATTCTTTCTGATGCTCGTACATGTAGGAGCCTTTTAGCACCTTAAGAAAGCCCAGTTGCAGTTGTTCGGGCTTTAAGCGGTAAATCTCCTGAAAGGACTTGGCAAAGGTGCTGAAATCTTCCTTGGGAAGTCCGGCAATCAAATCCAGATGCTGATGGATGTTTCCCGCCTGCTGCACCTTTTTTACAATCGCTTCCAGCCGGGAAAGATTCATGGTTCGGTGAATCTCCTGGATGGTGGGTGCAAAGGTGGACTGTACGCCAATTTCTAACTGTATCAGTCCGGGGCGCATTTCTGATATCAGTGCAATCTCTTCTTCCGTCAGCAAATCTGCGGAAATCTCGAAATGGAAATTGGTGATTCCGTTGTCGTGCTCTTTTATATAGTTCCATATCTCCATGGCGTGATTGTGATTGCAGTTAAAGGTACGGTCTACGAACTTTACCTGCGGCACCTTGTGGTCTAAGAAAAACTGAAGTTCCTTTTTTACCAGATATAACGAACGGAAACGTAACCCCTTTTCTATGGAGGAGAGGCAATAGCTGCAGGAAAATGGACAGCCCCTGCTGGTCTCGTAATAAATAATGCGGTTCTCGAAGTCCTCCAGGTGGTCATAGCAAAAAGGAAGCATGTCCATGGAAATGGGTTCCCTGTGGGGTGTTTGCACCAGCTCATTTTCTTCATTGCGGAATAAAAGTCCTGAAATATGCTGTAATTTCTGTGGGTTCTTCGCTTGATTCCTTGTAGAATGTTCTTGGTTCTCCGTTTTATTCCTTATGGAATGTTCTTGGTTTACATAATATTCACACAATTCCCGAAAGGTTTCCTCTCCTTCTCCAATCATAATTCCCTTTACCATAGGAAATTCTCGCAAAAAGGCTTCTGGTTCATAAGAGACCTCTGGACCTCCTACCCAAATAGGAAGGTTTGGCAACAGCTTATGTATCTCCTCTATCAACTCCTGTATATATCGGAAATTCCAGATATAACAGGAGAAACACAGAACATCCGGCTTCTTTTTATATAATTCCTGCAAAATATATTCTACCCTATGGTTGATGGTATATTCCGCCAGATCAATATATTCTGTATATTCTTTGGCATAGGATTTTAGGCTGTATACCGCAAGATTGGAATGTATGTATTTTGCATTTATGGCAACTAACAAAATATTCATGATTAAATTCTTTCCTAATCTATTCTATCTAATCGACATTTGGAAAATTACTGAAACAATTCCGGATGGGTCAGATACATCACAAGACCACCTACCAAAATCGGCAAAATTGGAATCAGCAGATTCCAGGCACTTGATTTATCATAGTCTGTATAAATTTTGTTCCCCAGATAATAAATGTTAATGGTATCCGGAAATGTTGTCCATCTTCTTCCATGATTCACAGAAATTACTTTTTTCTTCTGATGTATGCCATCAATAGAATATATATATCTCGCCGCACCATGTCCATTTTCATTATAATCATATTGATATTTACGGCTGTCAAGTCTCGCGGTCACCACCTGACCAAGTTCTTTCGCTTTTTCAATCTTCTTTTCCTTTCCATGACAGATAATTTTCTTATTTACTAAAATTATCTCAATTACCCATGTAGCTACAAACGCCAATAATGCCGGAATATTCGGCACAATAAGCTCTATTGCCTGCTGCATAACTTCCATTTGTTCCTTTGATCCATTCATCTCATTGTACTCCTTCCAAAATCCAATTATTTGTCTGCTTCATTGTATCATGTCCTTTTGGTACTTTCAACTGTTCCCTTCCTTCCGGGATTCAACGCCTTTTTAAATTATTTCTTTTGACAGGACTTTCTATCTATGTTATTTTTTAGTAGAAAACTTTTTAGAAAAGAAGGAATTTGAATGCACCAGGATGAATTTGAACGTTTAGCAGAATTATTTAAAATATTTGGAACTCCTACCAGATTGCAGATTCTTTATGCTTTAGTGGATAAGGAAAAATGTGTATTGGATATTGCAGAGGAGCTTGGGATGTCCCAGAGCGCGATTTCTCATCAGCTCAGCATCCTGAAACAGAATCGGCTGGTGAAAAACCGCAGGGATGGGAAGACGATTTATTATTCGTTGTTGGATTCTCATGTGTTGACGATTATTGGAGTGTGTGAATAAAAGTCTGTAAATACAGATCTTCTATGATAATGACTGGGCTGAAGGCTCTCGGATGAGCTTCCAGTCCTTATTTTATATATAACA
>CASFBK010000001.1 GCA_949292785.1 uncultured Eubacteriales bacterium | reverse complement strand
ATTAAGCCAGATATTCTATGAACAGCACCAGAACTATCAGGACGTGTATGAACAGATATGGGGACAGGAGCAGGCGTTAAAGGATGCGGCAGAAGCAAGGGAGACCCAGGGAATCTGGAAGACCGTGGGAGGCGTAGTGCTTGTTGTGACCGGTGGGCTGTGCATTGCAGCCACAGGAGGAGCTGCAACGCCAATCGTAGTAGCGGGCTGGGGCATCGGAGGAGGAACCATTGCATTTGGCATAGCTGATTCCGTAGAGGGAGCACAGGATATTTACTATGGAAGCATGGGGGATATTGACAGTATTTCCATCAATCAACTGAAGGATGTGATATTCCAGGGGAATGAAGATGCTTATTATATGGCAGAGAATATCTTTGCCTTTGCAGCCTCTGCATTCATCCCCATCAGTCAGGCATCCGTAGCGGGGAATCTTACTTTCAGGAGTGGAAGCACTATTGTAGCCAAAGAGGGAATCTCCATGGTAGCCGGAGAACTGGCGTCAGCCGCCACTATGAATGTAACCGGGAACCAGACAGCAAGTATGTTGGCAGGTATGCTGGCGGGTGGAGTGACAGCACAGGGATTGAATGGGATTGATGGGAAGTTTGGGATTTCAGCAGGTAAAGATTATTTTGGAGACCTTATGTCACCAGAAGATGCAACACGTTATAATGAATATTGGCGTGAACTGGGAATAGGTTCTGATAAAACGTGGAAGGAATTTATCCGAGCAAATCCAGAAAAAAATATTGATGATTATTTTAGACTTGTAAATGAACAATCACCTTGGCCCGATGGGTATAATCCTAAACCTAATATGTTATCAATAGGAGAAAAAATGAATATTGCTATGTCACCGGAACAATCTGATAATCGTCCGGGAGGTTGGGCGTCATTTGATAGTTATTCTAGTGAAAATGCAGTAAGAAATTCTTTGGCGATAACAAGTGAATTCAAGTCGGAAATAGATAGGGTAAATGTATATGAAGTAATAAAACCATTGCCAGTAAATGAAGGAACTGTTGGACCACAAATAGATTTGATGGTAGATACATATTTTCCGGGAGGTGGTAGTCAGATACAGTTAAATGTAGCACCACCGTTAAGAATGAAGTATTTGAAATATATAGAATCTGTAAAAATAGGAGAATAAGAGTAGATATGAATATAGAAAGAACTGAAAGTGAAGTGTCATGGATTTATCAGGGCGAATTAACTAAAATTGATAAAGGTAAAATATTAGGAATAAGAGACATTCCTTCGCATGAGTTGATTTTAATTATTTATGAAGAAAATAATGAATATCCAATATTAGAGGGAATAAATTATTGTGGTTCACGAAGATTTATTTTTTATTCTAGGGATGAAGTGGGCATTAGTGATTTTGCAAATCATCCTAGAATTGAAAATGCTATTTTAGGATGGATTAAAGAAGATAATGGGTATATAGAATATTACTTTGATATTAATGTTATAACAGGTAAATTAACAAAATATGGCAGAGCATATTGAGGACATGTAGTGCATGAGGTATAGCGGGAATTATTTGTAGAATTTTTTACTGAAGGAAAAATTAAAAAGACGCGGTAAGAGCAAGGAATGAAGATGCTTATTATAAGGCAGAAAATATCTTTGCCTTTGCAGCCTCTGCATTCATCCTCATCAGCTAGGCATCCGTAGCGGGGAATCTTACTTTCCGGAGTGGAAGCACTATCGTAGCCAAAGAGGGAATCTCCATGGCAGCCGGAGAGCTGGCGTCAACAGCCACTATGAATGTAACAGGGAACCAGACAGCAAGCATGTTGGCAGGTATGCTGGCAGGTGGAGTGACGGCACAGGGGCTGAATGGGCTGGATGGGAAGTTTAATATTTCGGGGGGAAATAAGGGTGGTACAATAACATTAAATCATAAATCAACATCAGGTGTTGAACTAACAAGCAAGCCGGGAAAGACCACAACAATACTAGGCAGATACGGGTCAGACACAGGAGATATTATAAAAGAATTAGATTTACCTAAAAGTACAGATTTCGGTGGCAATCCAGGTGGATTTAATTTGTTAAATACTTCGGATGACTTATTTACCATGTTAGGACCAGATGGATTTTGGAATGAGTATAATAAGCCTTTCCTTGATGCGGCTATCAGCCGTGGAGATGAGATATTGATGATGTCAACGCCTATAAATAATAGTACACTGTATACTAAATTTGGCGGCTTAACTGGATATGGAAGAGAATATTATTATTTACTATCGAAAGGTTATGAATATGTTGATGGAAAAATGATTCTAAAAGGAGTGAAATAGCATGGCAATTACAGACATAGAAAAAAGTGAAATTAAAAATGTAGCAGGGTTTTTAGAGGAACTGGGACACATTAAAACAGAAGACCAGTACTCAATAAATTATAGTTTGAGTGATATATGTATAAGTGTCGTATATCCACCAGATTCAGAGGAAAGCGATGTTAATATTCGATTTATTAGGAAAAATAAGGTTTTCAGTGTTGGATGGATTGCTTTAGTCAGAGAGAATATAAAGGGAAGTAATGACAAGCTTGTGAATGTAAAAGAACTTTTAAAGTATGTTAAAAATCAATATTCAAAAATAATAGATTATCAGTATTGTATGGAAAGTAATAATTTAGTTGATAAATATGTAGAGGAGCATTGTGAAAAATTTGAGAATGCAGTTCGTGATTTTTTGAACCAAAATTGAGTTTTGTATTTTTACAGGTAATATGTGATTCTAAGGGATTACATTGCAGCCACAGGAGGGGCGGCAACACCAATCGTATTTGCAGGCTGAGGCATCGGAGGAGGAGCCATTGCATTTGGTGTAGCTGATTCCGTGGAGGGAGCACAGGATATTTACGATGGAAGCATGGGAGATATGGACAGTATTTCCATAGTGGGAGTACTATGGTGGTACAACAAGCAAAAGCGGATATGAATATTTAGATGACTAGTTAGGTAGCCTAAAAGACAAGATAAAAATAAATCAATATCAATTAACAACTCTTTTGTAATACCTAACCAAAACACAGAATCAGAGATGTTCCATAGCTTCTGGCAGTTATGGAACATCTCTGATTCTGGTTATATGCAAGTGGAAGAGAAAATTAGCTTGTAACTCAATTTGACATATGATAACATTTTAATATACAAATGACGTGCAGTTTACTGCACAGGAGGAGAGCATATGAGAAAATGTAAACAAATTATTGCGATTTTACTTGTTTTGATAATTTCCGTGACTGGATGTGCCGACAACAGCCGGAATCAACAAAAATCACAGAGTACTAGAACAGAGGCTACAAAGAAGAATGAAACGAAAAAAGACAAGAACAAAAAGTACAACTATGATTTTTCCATTTACGAAGATGGAAGAACCTTTTCAGACGAACAACTCTCGGAACAGTCTGAATTTGAAACATTTTTACATGAAATATTTGTAGAAGAGATGTCCCAGAATACAATAACGACTCATTTTTCCATAGAACACCCGGAAAATTATGGGATAGAAGATTTTGAGGCTACCTGGGGAGAAATAAGTGATTTAGTGGGGGATGAAGCTGCTACAGAGATAAATGGTATCCTTGACGCTCTTGTAGAATTTGATTATGATGCCCTTACCTATGAGCAGCAGCTTATGTATGATATTTTAAAAGGTTATCTGGAAACAGAGCTTGCCGGCAGTGAGTATCCACTTTTTGATTCGGCATTTTCACCCATATCGGGATTGCAGGGAGAATTACCCATTATCTTTTCGGAATATGATTTTCTTTCAAAGGATGACATTGATGACTATATTACTCTTTTAAATGCTTCCTATAATTATATCGAGCAACTGTGTGATTATGAAGTATACCGTATGGAACAGGGATATACGCTTACAGAGGAATCCCTGGATGATGTGATTGCACAATGTAAAGAGTTTGTCGAGGAAGAGCCGAATTGTCTCCGCCCCGTATTTGAGGAAAAGCTGAATCAGTTTGGTTCTCTTACAGAAGAGGAAAAAAGCCAGTATATGACGGCTTTTGATAACGGTATGTCAGAAACACTTCTACCTGCTTACAATCTTATTATAGATACGCTTACGCAGATTAAGGAACAGGAGCAGTCGGAGCATGGACTGTGCAATTATGAAAATGGCAGTGAGTACTATGAATATCTTGTAAGACATAACACAGGTTCAGCACGTACCGTAGATGAACTGTACCAGATGATGGAAGAAGAAATAGACCGTTGTTCCATGGGAATTTCTACACTTTTTATTGCGAATAGTAATTTATATGAGGACATGATGAATTATGAGTATTCCACAGATGACCCGGAGGAAATGTTAGAGATTCTTATTTCCGCTTTGGAAGAAGACTTTCCGTCAGCTGTCAATGATGAATATACCTTGAATTATGTACCGGAATCTTTGGAAAGCATGATGTCTCCGGCTTTCTATCTTGTACCGCCGATTGACAATCCCAAGCGGAATGTGATTTACATAAATCAAAGTGAAGAATATGCCGCTATGGAATTATTTCCTACGGTAGCGCATGAAGGATTTCCGGGACATATGTATCAGATGAATTATTTTTATAGTTTAGAACCACATTATTTCCGGTCTCTTTTGTCCTTTAACGGTTATAGCGAGGGATGGGCGCAATATATTGAGACCTGTTATTCCTATCAATACGCAGGAATGAGCAGCAGTTTTGCAAAAGCCTCTGAATATAACGCTTCTTTTAGTTTTGCGCTCTATTGCATGGTCGATATTGGTGTAAACTATTATGGATGGGATTATGAAGATACTGCAGAATTTTTATCCCAATATATAGGAGAGAATGAGGAAGCCGTTGCAGAAATATATAATACCATGATAGATGAGCCTACCGTATATCTTCGGTATTATGTTGGATATCTGGAAATTCTTTCCTTGCGGGAGGAAGCAGAGGAGATTTTAGATTCCGGCTTTGATATTCGTGAATTTCATCGCTTCTTACTGGAAATAGGGCCCTGTCAGTATGATGTAATAGAGAATAGAATGGAAAGCTGGATGGACAGGGTTATGGCGGAATAAATGATTTTTTTCTAGCCTTATACGAATACTTGTGCTAAAATTATAATTAATGAATACACTATCAGGAGGAGACAAGATGAGCGATTATAAGATGGAGACGAAATGTATCCAGTCTGGCTGGCATCCAGGGAAGGGAGAACCACGGGTACTTCCTATTTACCAGAGTACGACTTTCAAATATGACACCAGTGACCAGATGGGAAGACTTTTTGATCTGGAAGAGGAAGGATATTTTTATACAAGATTGCAGAATCCAACCAATGATGCAGTAGCACAGAAGATTTGCGAACTGGAAGGCGGGGTGGCGGCAATGCTTACTTCTTCCGGACAGGCAGCAAACTATTATGCGCTTTTCAATATCTGTGAAGCCGGAGACCATGTAGTATGTTCTTCTACGGTTTACGGAGGAACGTTTAATCTTTTTGGTGCCACCATGAAGAAACAGGGCATTGAGTGTACGTTCATTGATCCGGACGCCACTGCAGAGGAAATTGCAAAGGCATTTCAGCCCAACACCAAGGCTTTATTTGCAGAAACGATTGCAAACCCGGCACTTGTGGTATTGGATATCGAAAAGTTCGCGAAGCTGGCGCATGACCACGGAGTACCACTGATTATAGATAATACCTTTGCAACACCAATTAATTGCCGTCCATTTGAATGGGGCGCAGATATTGTAACTCATTCCACTACGAAGTATATGGATGGACATGCAATGTGTGTAGGCGGTTGTATTGTAGACAGCGGTAACTTTGATTGGGAAAAATATGCAGATAAGTTTCCGGGACTGACACAGCCTGACCCGACCTATCACGGAATTGCTTATACCAAGAAGTTCGGAAAGGGTGCATACATAACAAAGGCTACTGCGCAGTTAATGCGTGATTTAGGGTCAATTCCTTCCCCGATGAATGCGTTTTTGTTAAACGTAGGATTGGAAACATTACATTTAAGAGTACCAAGACATTGTGAAAATGCGCAGAAGGTCGCAGAGTTCTTGAACAGTAACGAAAAGGTTGCATGGGTCAACTATGCAGGACTTCCGGATAATAAATATCATGCATTAGCACAGAAATATATGCCGAACGGAACCTGCGGAGTCATTTCCTTTGGACTTAAGGGTGGAAGAGAAGTCTCTGTTGGATTTATGGATAAGTTAAAGATGATAGCCATTGTTACCCATGTGGCAGATGCAAGAACCTGTGTGCTTCATCCGGCAAGTCATACACATAGACAAATGACAGACGAACAATTGATGGAAGCAGGGGTTGCACCGGATTTAATCCGTCTTTCTGTAGGAATTGAAAATGCAGATGATATTATAAATGATTTAAAACAGGCAATGGAAACCATATAAAAATATATCATATGGAGGGTTTGATATGAGAAAAATTCTTTTTGCAGCATCAGAGTGTGTACCTTTTATCAAGACAGGCGGACTTGCAGATGTATGCGGTGCGCTGCCGAAGGAGTTTGATAAGAATGAATGGGATATCCGCGTGGTAATTCCCAACTATACTTGTATTCCGGAGCATTGGCGGAACCAATTTGAGTATGTAACTCATTTTTATATGAGTTGCGGAAATTATATTCAGAACAAGTATGTAGGTGTACTCCAGTACAAAATGGATGGTATTACCTATTACTTCATTGATAACCGTGATTATTTTGAATGTTTTACTCCATATGGAGACATTCGGTTTGATGTTGAGAAGTTCGTATTTTTCGACAAAGCAGTATTATCCATGCTTCCTTTGATTAATTTCCAGCCGGATATTATTCACTGTCATGACTGGGAGACTGGATTTATTCCAGTGTATTTAAAAAATGAATTTCAGGGCGATATGTTCTTCTGGGGAATGAAGTCTATTATGACTATTCACAATCTGAAGTTCCAAGGCGTCTGGGATACCAAGACCATGAAGGGACTGACCGGATTTCACGCAGACCTGTTTACACCGGATAAGCTGGAGTTCAAAAAGGATGCAAATATGTTAAAGGGCGGTCTGGTATATGCGGATTATATTACTACCGTAAGTGATACCTATGCCCAGGAAATACAGACGGATTATTACGGAGAAGGATTGAACGGTCTGTTATCTGCAAGACATATGGATATGCAGGGAATTGTAAATGGTATTGATTATGCTACTTACAATCCGGAGACGGACCAGAAGATTTATACAAATTACAATGCGGAGAACTTCCGTAAGAAGAAATTCATGAACAAAACAAGTCTTCAGGAAGAATTAGGACTTGCGGTAGATAAGAAGCGTTATATGATAGGCTTGATTTCAAGGCTGACAGACCAGAAGGGACTGGACCTGATTGACTATGTTATGGAGCGTTTGGTAGATGATTATACGCAGCTGGTTGTGATTGGAACCGGAGAGGCACGTTACGAGAATATGTTCCGTCATTTTGCATGGAAATATCCGGACCGGATTTCTGCTAATATCTGTTATTCCGATGATTTGGCACATAAGCTTTATGCCGCAGCAGATGCATTCTTGATGCCGTCAAGGTTTGAACCCTGTGGTCTTACACAGATGATTTCTTTCCGTTATGGAACCTTGCCTATCGTACGTGAAACAGGCGGACTGAAAGATACAGTTAAGCCATTTAACGAGTATGAAAATACCGGAGACGGATTCTCCTTTACCAACTACAATGGTGAAGAGATGCTTAATGTGATTAACTATTCCAAGCATATTTATTTTGACCGGAAACGTCAGTGGAATCAGATGGTAGATAGAGCAATGGCAAATGACTATTCCTGGAATGCATCTAAGTTCCGTTATGAGGGCTTGTACAAATATCTGATGGGTGAATGTTAGAACGGATTTTAAATTCGATTGGATAATTTACGAAAAAACTTCCCATACTATGTGAAAAAGGCGTAGGCTTAGCATAGAAAGGGAAGTTTTTTATGGAAGAAAATTTAAAGCAACAGGAAAAAAATAAAAACGAAAATGATGAAATCAAGGATATGGGGCAGATTACCTTAGAGCAGGGAAAAGAAAAGCATAAAATACATCTATTATCCATTATTGGTGAGATTGAAGGACATGAAGCGTTATCTGCAAACACAAAATCTACGAAATATGAGCATGTACTTCCGAAACTGGCATCCATTGAGGACGATAATTCCATTGATGGAGTGTTAGTGATTATCAATACGGTGGGCGGGGATGTAGAATCAGGACTTGCGATAGCCGAGATGATAAGCTCCCTGAGTAAGCCTACGGTATCTTTGGTACTTGGCGGAAGTCATTCCATCGGAGTTCCATTAGCAGTATCTACGGACTATTCCTATATTGTACCTACCGGAACCATGGTGATTCATCCGGTGCGACTAAACGGACTGGTAATCGGTGCTCCACAGACCTATGATTATTTCCAACAGATGCAGGACCGAATTACAGGCTTTATTGCCGACCATTGTTTTGCTAGTCAGAGCCGATTAGAAGAGATGATGCTGAATACGGGAATGCTGACAAAAGACCTTGGTACAATTCTGGTAGGAAATCAGGCTGTTGCAGAGGGAATTATTAATGAAGTAGGGGGGATATCAGAAGCGATGGCAAAGCTTCATCAAATGATAAATGAAAAAAGTGATAATGACATTTCCGAATAAATATGGTAATATATACGGATAGGGCAGAAATTTTCAATGTTCTGCCCGTTAATGTGTAAGTTTGGGAGGAAGTAACATGGCAACGAAGCCTAAAAATAAATCTGTCAGAAGCGGCACTCATAAAAAGACATCCGGACAGAAAGGAAGAAAGAACAAGAAACAGCAGCAGGATTTTCGGGATGAGGTGATTCTCCTTTCAGTGCTGGCAGTGTCCATTCTTCTTTTTATTAGTAATTTCGGATTTGGAGGCTTTATTGGCTCAAAGGTAAGCTCTTTCTTCTTTGGGATTTTTGGATTGATGGCATATATATTTCCCATTGCATTGTTTGTGGGAACTGCATTTTTTATGTCAAACCGCAAAAATACCATTGCTGTGGTAAAAATTGTAGCGGGAATATTATTTATTCTGTTCTTAAGTTTATTCGTGGAACTGGTAGTAGATGAATCCGCCGAATATTCTGCGCAAGCGGCATTTACGTATGCAATGGAACATAAAAATGGCGGCGGGGCTGTTGGTGGAATTTTAGCATGGATGCTGTGCCCTGCTTTCGGAAAAATAGGTGCGTATGTAGTAGATATCATCGTTCTTATTATTTCCATGGTTCTTTTAACAGAGCGCTCTTTCTTAGGCGGAGTCAAAAAGGGCAGCCAGAAGGTATATGATACTGCCAGAGAAGATGCTATAAGGCGTCGTGAAATCAAGGAACAGAGAAGAGAAGAACGGGAAAAACGCCGTATGGATAAAAAGGTGGAGGGAGTGTCTGCAGATACCCGTGTAATACCGCCGGATGCAGGACGCTCGGATGATATCAGTGAGCTGACACCGCCACCAATAGAAGAAAAGGAAGTTTTTTCCGCACAGGCAATGGATAAGTTGTTCTCACCAGAAGAAGCTGCTCCGGTAACGAAAGATGTCTTTGTGGCAGAAGAGCCGGAACCTGTGGAAGTAATTCTGGAGCCGGTAGTGGTAGAAAAAGTACATAAAAAGCCAAAGCAGACGACAGAAGTGATGGAAGAAGATGTGGCAGAAATCAAGCAGGAAATGGAACAGCTAAAGCCATCAGCCGTAGAAAAAATGGGACAGGAATATGTATTTCCGCCGGTAACGCTTTTGACGAAAGGAGAGAATACCCAAGGAGATTCCAAGAAACATTTGCAGGAAACCGCTATGAAGCTGCAGCAAACCCTGAAAAACTTTGGGGTGAATGTAACCATTACAGACGTAAGCTGCGGACCGAGTGTAACCCGTTATGAAATGCAGCCGGAAATGGGCGTAAAGGTAAGTAAAATTGTAAATCTGGCAGATGACATTAAGCTGAATCTGGCAGCCGCAGATATTCGTATTGAAGCTCCAATTCCGGGAAAAGCTGCAGTGGGAATCGAAGTGCCAAACAAAGAAAACGTCATGGTGCGGTTCCGGGATATGATAGAATCATCGGAATTTAAGAATCATAAGTCAAATATCTGTTTTACGGCAGGAAAGGATATCGGAGGACAAGTAGTAGTGGCAGATATTGCCAAGATGCCCCATCTTCTGATTGCAGGAGCTACCGGTTCCGGTAAATCAGTTTGTATCAATACCATCATTATGAGTCTTTTATATAAGGCGAATCCGGAGGATGTAAAGCTGATTCTTATAGACCCGAAGGTGGTAGAGCTAAGTGTATACAATGGAATTCCGCATCTGTTCATTCCGGTAGTCACAGACCCGAAGAAGGCGGCTGGTGCGCTGCACTGGGCAGTCGCAGAGATGACAGAACGATATCAGAAGTTTGCGGAATATCAGGTCAGAGACTTAAAGGGATATAATCAAAAGGTAGAAGCGATTAAGGACATTGAAGATGAAACAAAGCCTCAGAAGCTGCCGCAGATTGTCATTGTGGTAGACGAGCTGGCAGACCTTATGATGGTCGCTCCCGGCGATGTAGAAGATGCAATCTGTCGATTGGCGCAGCTGGCACGTGCGGCAGGAATCCATTTGATTATTGCAACACAGAGACCTTCGGTAGATGTTATTACCGGACTGATTAAGGCAAATATGCCGTCACGAATTGCATTTTCCGTTTCTTCTGGTGTGGATTCCAGAACCATCTTAGATATGAATGGAGCAGAGAAGCTTTTGGGAAATGGAGATATGCTGTTTTACCCTCAGGGATATCAGAAGCCATTGCGTGTGCAGGGACCTTTTGTCTCTGACACAGAAGTAGAAGCAGTGGTTGATTTCTTGAAAAAACAGAGTACGGTAGTATATAATACAGAAATAGAAGAAAAAATGAATAGTGTTTCTGTCGGCAGTAGCTCGGCAGGAAGCAGTGCCGGAGGCGGCGATGACAGAGATGCTTATTTTGCAGAAGCAGGAAAATTTGTCATAGAAAAGGATAAAGGTTCTATTGGTATGCTGCAGCGAATGTTCAAGATTGGATTTAATCGTGCCGCACGTATTATGGACCAGTTAGAAGAAGCCGGTGTTGTAGGACCGGAAGAAGGAACAAAGCCCAGAAAGATTCTGATGTCCATGTCAGAATTTGAGGAATATATTGACGAGTACGTTTAAGAGTAAACTCAGAGGAGGATGAAGAATGAAAACAGATATTCAGATTGCCCAGGAAGCAGAAATGATACACATCAGAGATGTGGCAGCACAGCTTGATATTTCAGAAGATGATTTGGAGTTATACGGAAAATATAAAGCCAAATTATCCGATGAATTAATGAAAAAGGTAGAAAAAAATTCAGACGGAAAGCTGATTCTCGTAACAGCCATCAACCCAACTCCGGCAGGAGAAGGAAAGACAACCACCAGTGTAGGATTAGGACAGGCATTTGGCAAGCTTGGAAAAAAAGCAGTGCTTGCATTAAGAGAGCCATCCTTAGGACCTTGTTTTGGAATCAAAGGAGGGGCAGCCGGAGGCGGATATGCCCAGGTTGTTCCAATGGAAGACTTAAATCTGCATTTTACCGGAGATTTTCATGCCATTACTTCTGCCAATAATCTGCTTGCAGCATTATTAGACAATCATATTCAGCAGGGAAATGAACTTGGCATTGACCCACGTCAGGTGGTATGGAAACGTTGTCTGGATATGAATGACCGTTCTCTTCGTAATATTGTAATTGGTCTTGGAAGAAAAATGGATGGAATGGTAAGAGAAGACCATTTCGTAATTACGGTAGCATCTGAAATCATGGCAGTATTGTGTCTTGCAGATGATATGGCAGACTTAAAGAAACGTTTGGGACGAATGATTGTTGCATATACCTTTGATGGAAAACCGGTAACCGCAGATGATTTGAAAGCAACCGGTTCTATGGCAGCGCTTTTAAAGGATGCATTAAAGCCCAACCTGATTCAGACTCTGGAGCATACGCCGGCTATTGTACATGGTGGACCTTTTGCAAATATTGCTCATGGATGTAACAGTGTCCGTGCTACAAAGACAGCACTGAAGCTTGCCGATTATGTGATTACCGAAGCAGGATTCGGTGCAGACCTTGGTGCAGAGAAGTTTATGGATATCAAGTGCCGCATGGCAGGATTAAAGCCGGATGCAGTGGTTCTGGTAGCAACGGTGCGTGCGTTAAAATACAATGGCGGTGTAGCAAAATCAGACCTTTCTGAGGAGAATCTGGAGGCTTTGAAAAAAGGTATCGTAAATCTGGAAAAGCATATCGAAAATCTTCAGAAATATGGTGTTCCAGTCGTTGTAACCTTAAATTCTTTCATTACAGATACGAAGGCTGAAACAGATTATATTGAACAGTTCTGTAGAGAAAGAGGCTGTGAATTTGCTCTTTCCGAAGTATGGGAAAAGGGTGGAGAAGGCGGAATTGCACTTGCAGAAAAGATTCTTGATACCTTGGAAAAGAAAGAAAGTAACTTCAAACCGCTTTATGAGGATGACCTTTCCTTACAGGAAAAAATCGAAACAGTAGCAAAAGAAATTTACGGAGCAGACGGAGTTACCTATGCACCAGCGGCTTTAAAGGAATTAAAGAGAATTGAAGAACTGGGAATGGGAAGTTTTCCTGTCTGCATGGCAAAGACACAGTATTCTCTGTCAGACGACCAGACCAAGCTGGGACGTCCAACCGGATTTACCATTAATGTTAGAGAAGTATATGTTTCAGCCGGAGCCGGCTTTGTAGTTGTTGTGACTGGTGCAATCATGACAATGCCGGGACTTCCAAAGACACCTGCAGCATATGGTATTGATGTTGATGATGATGGTGTTATTACCGGATTATTCTAAGAGGAAAGGAGACACCATGGCAAAAATAATCGATGGAAAGAAAATATCTCAGGAAATAAAAGCGGAATTAAAAGAAAAAGTAGCAGTATTAAAGGCGGCAGGAAAGACAGGCGCCCTTGCCGTGATTCAGGTAGGGGAAGACCCGGCATCCAGTGTTTATGTAAGAAATAAGAAAAATGCCTGTGCATACATTGGAATAGAATCTCTTGCTTATGAGCTTCCGGAAAGTACCACAGAAGCGGAGCTTTTAAAGCTGATAGAAGAATTGAACCAGAAGGAAGAAGTAAAAGGAATTTTAGTACAGCTTCCATTGCCCGGACATATCTGTGAGGATAAAGTGATTCAGGCAATCAGTCCGAAGAAGGATGTCGACGGATTCCATCCACAGAGTGTAGGTGCAATGACAATCGGGGAAAAGGGATTTTTGTCCTGTACCCCGGCTGGAATCATCCAGTTATTAAAACGTTCTGATGTAGACATGGAAGGAAAACACTGTGTTGTTATCGGAAGAAGTAATATTGTAGGGAAGCCGATGGCACTTTTGATGCTTCGGGAAAATGCAACAGTAACCATTGCCCATTCCAGAACGAAAAATTTACCAGAACTTTGTAAACAGGCAGATATTTTAATTGTTGCCATTGGAAAACCGAGATTTATTGGCGCGGAATATGTCAAAGAAGGCGCAGTAGTCATTGATGTGGGAATTCATCGAAACGAGAATAATAAACTTTGTGGAGATGTAAAGTTCGATGAAGTAGAGTCTATTGCTTCGGCAATTACTCCGGTTCCCGGCGGTGTAGGTCCTATGACCATTGCCATGCTGATGAGTAATTGTGTACAGAGTATAGAAGAGGATTAACCATGAAGTGTGCAAAATGTGGAGCAGAATTAAAGGTAGGTTGTATCTATTGTTCTGTATGTGGACAGGAAGCGCAGATTGTACCGGATTATAATCTACTGGAAGATGATTTATTAAAAGAACTTTTACGGGATGAAAAAAAACAGGGTGAAGCAGGTAAGACAAGAAAGTCTGCGGAGGAGAAAAAGCCTCAACCCAAAAAGAAAAAGAAGAAGAAAACACTCGTAATTGCTGCGGCAGTCGGTGCGGTTCTTGCGTTAGTTATTTTGATTGTTTTACTGGTAAATTATAACCATAACAATTCTTATGATTATCAGATGGATAAGGCAGAGACTTGTATCGCAGATAAGAATTATGCCAAGGCTCAAAAATATTTGGAACGGGCAGTAGAATTGCAGGAAGACAGTACCGAAGCGTTACAACTGTTGGCAGATGTATATCTTGCACAGGATGAGAAGGATGATGCCGTTGATATCCTGAAACGAATGATCGAAATAGAAAAGGATAACAAAGAAGCATACCAGAAACTGATTGAGGTATATGCCGGACTGGAAGATTATGAGGCAATAGCGGAGCTTTCTAAACAGGTAACAGACAGGGATATTCTGGATTTATTTTCTGATTATCTGGTTACTGCTCCTGTAATAGAAGAATCAGACTATGACGAAGAGGAAGGTCTGCACATTTCTGCTCAGACAGGAACCACTACTTATTATACGTTGGATGGCTCCGATCCAAAAAAGGGGAAAGAATATGAAGATGCTATCTTTTTGGAAGAAGGAACCACTACTATAAGAATGATTTCTGTAAACGAACTTGGAATCTACAGTGAGGAGACAGAATGTACCTTTGAGGTAGAGTTTGAACCGCCGGAAGCCCCGGAAGTAACACCTGACGGTGGAAGCTTTAATGTTCCACAACAGATTACAATAGACGTTCCGGAAGGGTGCCGGGCATATTATACATGGGATGGCAGTGATCCTACTGCTAATTCAGAGCGGTATAACGCACCGTTAGAAATGCCGGAAGGAAACAATATCCTTTCTGTTATTCTGGTGGATAAAAATGACCGTTGGTCTGAGGTAACGAAGTGTAATTTTATTTATATACCATAATATGCTAACAAGGGAAGTAGTTACATTTGTATTTCATTGACCTCGAAAGCTCTCAACACAATAAGTGATGGGAGTTAATTGAGATAAATTAAAATAAATTTATAGTTGCATGTTGCGAAAGGAAAATCTTTATGGAAAATTATCAATTAGGTAAGAGTAACTGGCGAACCGCCGAGCAGGGGTTAGAAAAAGAGTGGTTGCTGGTGAATGGAATCGGAGGATATTCTAATAGCAGTGTAACGGGAGAATTAACCAGATGTCATTCTGGCTATCTGGTAGCAGCAATGAATCCGCCGGTAGAGCGGATGATGATTTTAAGTAAAACCCAGGAGCGTTTGGATATTGGCGGTAATCGTACCATTGATTTGGCATGTCAACGCTATCTGGGAAAAGAGAAAAACGGCTATCGGTATTTGGAGCATTTTTCTCTGGAAGCAGTGCCAGAGTATTTGTATCAGGTGGAGGATATTTTTTTGAAGAAAACCATTGCCCTGGTACGGGGTAAAAATACAGTGGCAGTCTGCTATGAAATTGAAAACGGAATGGAACAGGCAGTCTTACACATTACACCATTGTTTAATGTAAGAGAAGCGGCAGCCATGACAGATAAATCAGAGATTTCCTATGAGCAGGGCTTAGAGAAAAATGTGCTGACCTTAAAGCCGAAGAAATATCCGAATATTACAGTGAAGTTTTGTACCACAGAAGGAACTTATGTAGACAGAAGCACGTATCCAACGTCTATGGCAGCGCCTACTTTTGTGGTGGAAGAAGATTTATGCTATACCATTGATGTCAGAACCGGAAGTCACAGCTTAGACAGCCATTATACACCTTATGATATTGATGTGGAGCTAGAACCCTTTGAGAAAAAGAAGTTTTATATGATTTGTTCGGTAGAAGATATGGACATTACTGAAATCGATGGCTTCCAGGTGGTAGAGGATTATAAAAAGGCGATAGCAGAATGTATGGATAAGGCTGTGGTACAGGATAGTTTTGCAAGAAGATTAACCTGGGCGGCAGACAGCTTTCTTGCAGCTCGTAATTCCACCGGATTAAAGACGATTTTAGCGGGATTTCCGTGGTTTACGGATTGGGGCAGGGACACTATGATTGCATTTCATGGATTAACGCTTTGTAGCGGAAGACTCAAGGATGCAAGAGATGTGTTAGAATCCTTTTCTCTGTATGTAAAAAATGGTCTGATTCCGAATGTTTTTCCAAATAAGGCAGGAGAAGAGCCTATGTATAATACCATGGATGCATCTATGTGGTATTTTTATGCAGTAGACCGGTATCTGGCGCAGGATACTTCGGACGAGGGAAAATCTTTTGTAAAAGAGAAAATATTCCCCTATCTGAAGGAAATTATAGAGGCTTATAAAAACGGAACGGACTTTTCCATTCATATGGAGGAGGATGGACTGGTTGCAGGTGGCTCTGATTTAGACCAGATTACATGGATGGATGTCAGAGTTGGAGAATGGGTGGTTACGCCCAGACATGGAAAACCGGTTGAAATTAACGCACTGTGGTACAATGCGTTAAAGGTTATGGAACACCTATGTGAAATTTTTAACGAAGATGGTAGTGCTTATCAGATGTTAAGCCAGCAGGTGAAAGAAAGCTTTTGCCAGAAATTCTGGAATGAAGAAACAGGATGCCTGTTTGACGTAGTGGATGAAAATGATGGAAAGATACGTCCGAATCAGTTATGGGCAGTATCACTTCCGTATACGATGCTTTCTAAGGAGCAGGAGAAGAGTATTGTAAATGTATGTAAGAAATATCTGTATACCTCTTACGGAATGCGTTCTCTTTCCTGGGCAGACCCGGAATATCATCCGATTTATATCGGAGAATGTATTAAGCGGGATGCGGCTTACCATATGGGAACTGTATGGGCTTATCCGATTGGAGCTTATTTGACGGCTTACTGTAAAGTGAATGATTATTCCAAAGAAGCTGTTTTGGAAGTAAAGAAGATGTGTGAGTTGTTCTTAGACCATATGGAAGATGGCTGTCTGAATGGAATTGCAGAAATTTTTGACGGAGATTTTCCGTGTACTTCCAGAGGTTGCTTTTCTCAGGCGTGGAGTGTGGGAGAGGTACTGCGGGTGTATACAGAAGATGTAATGGGATATTTGTAGAATGATATAGTCCTTCGTTCACGGGCTTCGCCCTATAAAAATACCCGGAAATAAATACTTTTGTACGAGTACATGTATTTGTTTCCGGGTATTTTTGCATGGCTCATGCCTAGTGTATAAAGTCGACAAAGCCTTCTCCCATTTTGGCAATTCTGGCAAGAGAATAAACTTCGATTCCCTGCTGGGTCAGTTTTTCGCGCCCAGGCTCAAAGGACTTTTCGATTAAGACGCCGATTCCGGCAATGGTAGCATGCGACTTACGGATTAGTCGAACTGCTCCGGTGGCAGCTTCTCCATTTGCAAGAAAATCATCAATAATCAGAATATGATCCTCTTCTGAAATGTATTTATGGGATAACGTCAGTTCGTAGTTGGTTCCTTTGGTGTAAGAAGTAACTACAGTCTGATAGAAGTCCTGATTTAAAATTCTGGATGGCTGTTTTTTCATAATAATCAACGGAACATTTAATGCTAATGCCGTCATAATGGCAGGACTGATACCGGAACTTTCAATCGTAGCAACCTTGGTAATCCCCTTATCCTTAAAATGTGAGGCAAATTCCTTTCCCACTTCCTGCATAAATTCAGGGTCAACCTGATGATTGATAAAACTATCTACCTTTAAAATGTGTTCATTGACGGCAATACCGTCAGAAAGAATTCTGTCTTCTAATAACTTCATAGTAAACCCACCTCGCAACATTATTTGTATAAAAACAGTATAGCAGAAAATTTTAATCAGGGAAATACATCTGATAAATTTTTTCTACCATATATTCCATGAAAGTTTCTTCCAGAGTTGGAAATTCTTCTTTCATCAATCGGCTGATATTTTCGGAACGCAAAAAATACAACTGTTCTAAGGGAATGTCCTCGATATCCATACCGTTTGAAATAGCATCTGCGGAATAATTTTCCTGAAACCATTGCCTAATCTGGAGGGTTGTACGTTCCTCCTTGTCTTTGGCACTTACCAGAGTTTTCATTTCAGAAAATGACTTAAATCCGATAATCAAAAAGAAAATAAACAGGATGCCTAAAACAACCGTTATCAATGTCCGGGTAAAAACAGAAAAGGCCAGAGGCAGGATTCCAGTCCAAAGAAGCAGTAACAGCAGTATACCGATACCCCCAGTGATGAGGAATGTCCAGGCAGTGCTTTTCGCATCTTCGTATTTTTTCCCGATTTCCACGTATGCGTGAGAAGCCTCGGAAAGCAGAGAAGCAGTGGTGTTTTCTGCGGTATCTGTAGAATTATAATCTGAATTTTTCATAAAATTACCTCCCGGTTTTTACTTTTCGCAAGCATGCGAAAATATCTCTAAATATATCATATATTTTGGATGCTTTTTTGACAAGTGAAATTTTTGCTGAAAAGCAAGAGATGTGCTATACTAAAAATAATACGAGCTACACTCAAAAGAGACGCGAAAGTCTACTATAATAGTACGAGGGAAAACAATGAAGATAACAATTCTTACCGTTGGAAAAGTAAAGGAAAAGTTTTACCGGCAGGCGATAAATGAATTTGAAAAAAGGCTGAGCCGTTATTGCAAGCTGGAAATTATTGAGGTGCAGGATGAAAAAACGCCGGATAATGCCAGTGAGACAGAAGAAATGCAGATTAAGGAAAAGGAGGGACAACGGCTGCTGAAATATATAAAAGAGGATGCCTGGGTTTGTGCGCTTGCCATAGAAGGAAAAATGTTGGATTCTGTGGAATTATCCCAAAAGATGGAACAGCTTGGAATTAGAGGAACCAGTCATATGATATTTGTAATCGGCGGCTCCCTTGGGCTGGCAGAGGAAGTATTAAAGCGTGCGGACTTTAAGCTGAGCTTTTCAAAGATGACATTTCCCCATCAGCTTATGCGGGTGATTTTGCTGGAGCAGATTTATCGGGGATATCGGATTATGCAGGGAGAACCATATCATAAGTGAAAGAGGTTTTTATTTGTGTATGTTACGGGTACCATAGCATAAGCAACGAAAACTTTGGGATTTAAGTGTTTTTGTATAAGAACGTTTTGTACTAAATGAGGAGAAAAATTATGAATAATAATATTTTGGAGTTTTTGGAGGCATATAAAAGTCTTGATGAATTATGCAAACAAATTTTATCAAGCAACAGAGGAATATCAGAATACATTGATAAAATGAATCATGAGAGTCAATGGCATATGATGATAGCTTGCTGGGAGCGGGATTACAAACAATTAAAGAAAATGAGATGGATTCGTAATCAACTTGTTCATGAAACCAATTCATTTCAGAACAATCTTGTAAACATAGAAGATATTGCATGGCTGAAAACTTTTCGCTCCCGAATTATGGAAGGTACAGATCCATTCTCCTTACTGTATCAGTCAAGAAACATAAAAAGGAAAACAACTAAGCAGAAAATACTCCCAGAGAATGATTTCAAAATAAATGAACCATATGTTAATTGGAATTTAGTAGTTGGAGTTATAATTTTCTCTATAATAATAATGTTTGCTATGATATTAATAATTTGATATTTTGAAAGTGTTGAGTATGAAAAAATACATATTATGCGGAAATAAAGGGGATATGAAAAGTAAATGACGAAGAAGTAGAATAGAAAGGATGAAACGCAGATGGTAAAAATTATTTCAGACAGTACCTGTGATTTGTCAGAGGAGCTATTACAAAAATATGAGGTGTCTATTTTACCTCTACACATTATTTGTGGGGAAAAGGAGTTTGACGATGGTCAGGATATTTCACCGGATGATATTTATCAATGGTCAGACGAGCATAAGACCACACCAAAAACATCAGCTCCGGCGCTGGATAAAGCAATGGAGTTACTGCGGCCTTATGTAGAAGCAGGTCAGGAAGTAATATGTTTTTCCATATCAGAAGAAATGTCTACCTCGGCAAATGTTATGCGTCTTGCGGCAGAAGAGCTGGACGGGAGCCATTTGGTTACTGTGATTGACTCCGCAAATCTTTCCACCGGTATCGGGCTGCTGGTGATTGAAGCTGCTACCATGGCGCAGGAAGGGAAAAATGCCAAAGAGATTGCGGGAGAAATTGAAAAATTAAGACCTCTTGTCCGGGCAAGCTTTGTAGTAGATACGTTAGTTTACCTTCACAGAGGGGGACGGTGCAGTGGTCTGGCTGCTATGGCAGGTGGGGCATTGAAGCTTCACCCCAAAATTGTAGTTGAAAACGGCAGAATGAATCCTTCTAAAAAATACCGTGGTGGAATGAACAAGGTTCTTATGGAATATGTCAATGATATGGAAAAGGATTTGAAAAATGCAAAAAAGGACAGAGTCTTTATTACCCATTCAGGATGCAGTAATGAGATAATCGAAATGATTCGCAACTACCTGATGGGGTTGAATATTTTTGATGAAATTCTGGTTACCAGAGCCGGAGGAGTGATATCCAGTCATTGTGGTCCGGGAACACTGGGAGTTTTATTTATCTCAAAAAGCTAAGATTATAATATTATGTTGTGGGACAAAACTGGAAATTACCAGAACTGCCATTGATTTCCGGTATCATTTTGTATTTATCCATGTTATGATACGTCTTGTAACAGAAAAGAAATTATTACGAAATACTTTTGTAATAATTAAAAGTAACAGGAGGTACTCATGAAGAAATTATCATTATTAGCACTTATAACAGCAGTAGGAGTTGCAGGAAGTACAGCACTTCCGGTTCAGGCAGCAGAGGTAAGCGTTATTTCCAGCGGAGAATGGAATGGAACGCCTTATGTGGTTGCAGGCGGACAGGTATGCAGTCCGGAGGAGTTAAAGGAGATTTTAGGAGATTTATGCAATAAGATTCCAAATCTCCCGGAAATTAATCTTCCGGAAACCGATACCAATACACCGGATGTAAATCTTCCAGAAACCGATACCAATACACCGGATGTAAATCTCCCGGAAACCGATACCGACACAAATAAGCCGGAAACGGATAATAATCAGCCGGGAACAGACACCAACGCACCGGATACCGCAGCTCTTTCCTATGCGGAGCAGGTAGTAGCACTGGTAAATGCAGAGCGTGCAAAGGCTGGATTAAATGCACTTACTTTAGATACAGAAATCGCATCCGCAGCGCTGATTCGTGCGAAGGAAACAGAGATTTCATTTTCTCATACCAGACCGGACGGCAGAGGCTTCAGCACTGTTTTGAGTGATAATGGGATTACTTTCCGTGGAGCAGGAGAAAACATTGCATGGGGACAGCGTTCACCGGAAGAGGTTATGAATGCTTGGATGAACAGCGATGGACACAGAGCAAATATTCTGAATCCGAATTTCACAAAAATCGGAGTAGGTTACTACCAGAACTCCGCAGGAAGAAACTATTGGACCCAGTTGTTTACTTACTAAGTTTAAGAAGTTGTTAAAATGCAGGATTTTACCATAGATATTTATGGCAGAATCCTGCATTTTCTGATAAAATACTTATAAGTGTTATTAATAGTAAATACAAAGGAGAAGAGAAATGTCCCTTATCAAAAATGAAATCCCCATCCTGGAATATGATACAGACAAGAATGCAATATTCATGCCGAAAAAAGCAGCATTCCCATCCAAAGCAGTCATGCTGTTTATGGAAAAAGAAATAGAAGAGTATGCTGCCACACATGATTGTGAGATTGTTTGGAAATTTGAGTGTGTTACGAAAACATTCCCTTTTTACAAAACCGTACATAACGGGGTAGAAATGATAGTATGTCAGGCACCCCTTGGCGGAGCCGGAGCGGTGGAGGTTATGGAACAACTGATTGCAGGCGGTGTAAAAGAAATGATTGTGGCTGGTTGTTGTGGCGCACTGGTAGAGGATTCAGAAGGGGATTTTTTTGTTCCCACAGCTGCACTCCGGCAGGAAGGTACCTCCTATCATTATCTCCCACCCGCACGGGAAGTGGAATTGGCGGAACCTGCTATAAAAGCCATTGAGACAGCGTTGCAGAAAAGAAATTTTCGTTGGTGCAGATGTAAAACATGGTCTACCGATGGCATTTATAGAGAAACAAAAGAAATGGTTTCATACCGAAAAGAGGAGGGGTATTCCGTAGTTGAGATGGAATGTGCCTCATTGGCAGCCTGTGCAAAAATGCGGGAAATCACGTTTGGTCAGCTTTTATTTACAGCAGATTCCCTTGTTAATGTCGAGGAACATAATACCAGAAACTGGGGCGAGGATACGTTTTCGGTTGCCATGGAACTGGCGATGGATTCTGTTACCGAAATCATGGAATAAAAAAAGCATCGTATATTTGTGATTTGGAAATAGAAAGTGTCTAGGAATGAAATATATAAAAAGTGTGATATAAAAAGTATGTTAAAAATAGTATACCATTGAAAGGAAACAAAAGATGAGAACAGAACAGGAAATGCAGGAGCTTATGTTAAATATTGCAAAAGAGGACGAACGGATTCGTGCGGTTTATATGAACGGCTCCCGAACGAATACAAACGTGCCAAAGGATATTTTTCAGGATTACGATATTGTGTATGTTGTAACAGATACTACACCATTTATTCAGGATAAAACATGGATTGACCGTTTTGGAGAACGGCTTTTTATGCAGTACCCGGATGAACACCCAGACTTTCCCAGTGATAAGGAAAACTTTTATGGCTGGTTGATGCAGTTTAAGGATGGCAACCGGATTGACCTGCATGTAGAAAGTATTTCCCATGCAAAAGAAAATATCTTAAATGACAAATTATGTGAAATTTTACTGGATAAAGACAATCTGCTCCCTAAAATTCCAAAATCTACAGATGAGGATTACTGGGTAAAACGTCCTTCAAAGGAGCAGTATTTATGTACCTGCAACGAATTCTGGTGGTGTCTTAACAATGTGGCGAAAGGACTTTGGAGAGAAGAGATTCCTTATGTTCAGGATATGTTGAACTTCAATGTCAGAAAGCAGTTAGAAAAAATGTTGTCTTGGAAAATTGGCATTGAAACCAATTTTTCTGTCAGCGTGGGAAAATCTGCAAAATATATGTATCGCTGGCTGTCAGAAGCGGAATGGAACACTTATCTTGGAACTTATTGTGGGGGAACAGTGGAGGACTGCTGGAATGCGGTTTTTCAGATGTGTGATTTAATGGAAAAGACGGCAATCTATGTTGGAGAACAACTGAGATATGAGTATAATCAGGAAGAGGGGAACAGCTGTCGGGGATTTTTAGAGCATGTGAAGGAACTGCCGAAGGATGCAACGGAGATATATTAAAGTACTACTATTAACTTCGGCTCAAATGAATCAATTAGACGAGATTTTTAGCATTTACATATTAACCAAAGCGGAAAATTTTCCAAAGGCGATTGCATCATTAAAAACCAAAGGCTATCAAATCATTTCATAGGAGAAAGTTATGAGACATCTAATTAGATTAAACGATTACACAAAAAAGGAAATAAAAGAAATTTTTTATATTGCAGATGAACTTCAACAGGGAAAATACAAGGATTTTTTAAAAGGAAAAACAATCATTATGTTCTTCCCGGAATCCAGTATCCGCACCAGAGTAACCTTTGAAAAGGGAATCTATCTGCTGGGCGGACAGACCATTCTTTTCTCACCCGAAACACTGGATAAAAAAGAGGAAATAAAAGATGTTATAAGTTATCTCAATGACTGGGCGGATGGAATCATTGTCCGACATAAAAATATTTCCATGTTAGAAAATATGGCACAGTATGCCAAAATGCCAGTCATAAATGCCATGACAGACGTAAATCATCCCTGTGAAATGTTAGCGGATATGTATTCCTTATCGAAAATCAGAGCAGATTTTACAAAAGACAGTTTTCTATTTGTAGGAGCAAAAGGAAACATAGGTCTGGCATGGAAAGAAGCCTCCGAATGTATGGGATTTTCCTTAGAACAGTGCTGTCCTGTTGGATATGAAATGCCGGATATTTGCGTTTCTCACAATCTGAATGAGGCAGTCTGCGGGAAAGACATTATATGTACCGACTCATTAAGTAAAGATAAGCTAAAAGATTTTGCCAATTATCAGATAACCCTTCAGCATATGGAACATGCCAATCCAAATGCTATCCTGAATCCCTGTCCACCTTTTTTCAGAGGAGAAGAGGTGTCAGAAGATGTAATAGACAGCAAGTATTTTGTAGGTTATGATTTCAAGAAATATTTGTTAGAAATACAGCAGGCAGTTATTATCTTTAATATGATTTCGTGAAATGATTGGTGAAAAGAAAGAATCTATACAAGTAAAAACATTCTGAATTGTGATGTGAGTACACTCAACTCTTTGATGGAAACTTGTACGAATTCTAGAAGGGAAGGTTAAGTAAATGATACGAGAAATTACCCAACAGGATTTAAACGGATTATTAACATTATACATGCAGCTTCACGATAACCCCATGCCGGAAAATACACCGGAATTGCAAAATTTATGGCAGCAGATTCTAAATGACAAAAACCATCATATCATCATTGCAGAAGAAGACGGAAAAATAGTTTCTTCCTGCGTTTGTGTTATCATCCCAAATCTTACCCATAATCAACAACCTTACGCCTTTGTAGAAAATGTGATTACGGATGAAAACTATCGCAAAAAAGGACTTGCAACCGCCTGTCTGAATTACGCCAAAGAAATAGCACAAAAAGAAAATTGCTATAAGCTCATGCTGCTGACAGGTTCCAAAAAGGAAAGTACACTGAATTTTTACGAGCAGGCAGGATATAACAGGAATGATAAGACAGCATTTATTCAGTGGATATAAAAGGAGATAACATTATGACAGAATTTGTAAAAGGACTGGAATTGTGCAAAGGATTTTTCTTTGACATTGCAAAACCAATTATGGATAAAAATTACCCGAATTTAACATATTCGGCTGGTTTAATAGGATATGGTTCAGATGTGCTGGGATATGATGATGAAGTTTCAAAAGACCATATGTGGGGACCACGTTTTTATCTGTTTTTAAGTGAAAATGACATAGAAAAGAAGCAGGACATTTTTGAAACATTCTGTGAAAATTTGCCCTATCAGTATAAAGGGTTCAGTGTTAATTTTACAGAACCGGACAGGAATGACAATGGTGTCCAGCACCCGGAATTTATTAGCAGTGGAAACGTAAATCCTTTAATTTTTATTCAGACCATAGATGAATTTTTGACGGATGAATTAGGAACTTCGGATTTAGAAAATCTTCATTCTTTGGACTGGCTTGTTTTTTCAGAGCATCGCTTATTGTCCCTGGTATCCGGAACACTGTTTGTAGATAAGTTAAATATAACAGAAAAACTATCGCTTTTAAACTATTATCCCAAAGAGGTCAAAGAATATCTGATAGCTTCTAATTGGGATATTATAGCATCGGAACAGGCTTTTGTGAAACGTTGTGGAGAATGTGGAGATGATATGGGTTCCAGAATTATCTGTGCAAGGATAACAGAGCGTCTGATGAGGTTATGTTTTCTCTATAAAGAAGTTTATGCGCCATATAGCAAATGGTTTGGGACCGCATTTGAACAGTTAGAGGTAGATAATAACATCAAAAATGCGCTGAAGAATGCTTTGTGTGCAGATACTTTAGAATTACGAGAAAGTAATCTTGTACAGGCACAGGCTTTAGTTGCCGAATTACATAATATGAGTGGCATTACAGAGCAGGTTCCATATGATATTGAATCCTATTTTGGCAGAAATATTAAAGTTATTTTTGCCGATAAATTTTCTGATGCCGTATCGAAAAATTTAAAGGAACTCCATTGGAACAGATTCCTCTTATCGGAACATTAAGTCAGGTGGGAGGACTGTCTGCTATTTCGGATGATAGCAGATATCAGGAACAGATTAAGTATATTTATCAAAGAGAGGTTTAAAATGAGAACATTTCACGTTGAATTGAAAAAGGTAGTCGATGACAGCTACGAAATAGAAATAGGATTTGAGTTAGAAAAAAAGTTAATTGCGGACCTGCAACAGGGATTAGCAGGAAACATAAGAAAATTTGCAGTCATCACAGATTCCATCGTAAAAGACCTGTACGCCAATCAGATTCTTACACTATTACAGGAATCCGGCTACACCGCCGAACTGTTCGTAATGGAAGCGGGCGAAAAAAGTAAAACAAGAAAAACAAAGGAACAGATAGAAGATGCCATGTTGGAAAAAGGCTTCCGCCGGGACTGCTGTATTATCGCTGTAGGAGGCGGAGTAGTAACCGACCTGGCGGGCTTCGTTGCAGGCACCTTCGGAAGAGGCGTTCCCTTCATTAATTATGCCACCACCTTACTTGCCGCAGCCGACGCTTCCGTAGGTGGAAAAACCGCCGTTGACACCCCGTTAGCTACAAACTTAATAGGAATATTCAATCAGCCCGAAAAAGTATACATAGACATTGCAACATGGAAAACCCTCCCGAGCCGCCAGTTATCCAGTGGCATGGCAGAAACCATAAAGCATGCATGTATGGCAAGCAAAGATTTCTTCAACTATATCAATGAACATATGGAGGAAATTTTAAACGTAGAAAAAGAGCCCTGTGAAAAAATTGCTTCTGAAAACTGCCGGATAAAATATGAGGTTGTCATGAAAGATGAGCGGGAAAGTGGCTTAAGAGAAATACTGAATCTGGGGCACACCGTGGGAAGAGCCATAGAAACCGTAAGCGACTACCGTTTGCTGCATGGCGAAGCATTGTCTATCGGAATGGTGGCAGAAGTGACCCTTGCAAACCGTTTGGGATATGTGACAGAAGCGGAAAAGGAAGAAGTGATTGCGCTGTATGCAAAAGCCAATCTACCAACAGCCATCCCAGACTACATCAACCGTGAAGAACTGGTGCAGAAGCTCTATACCGATAAAAAAGTGAAAAACGGCACCCTTCGCTTTGTGGTACAAAAGGGAATCGGCAATATCGTCGAATTTGAAGACGGTATTTTCGCCACACCCATAGAAGAAGCCGTTGCAAGAGAGATTATTATGCAGATATAACAATGTGTTATAAAAGCAAAAGAAAGGAACGTATCAAAAAAATGTCTCAAACACAGGTAAACTTTTATGAAGAAACCGAAGATGAAAAACTGAAATTCGCAGTTATCATTTCCAAAACAAATGGAAAATGGGTGTTCTGTAAGCACAGAGAGCGCAACACTTACGAAGTACCCGGCGGACGCCGTGAACCTGGCGAAACCATTTTACAGACTGCAAAACGAGAACTTCAGGAAGAAACCGGAGCCATTGATTTTGATATTTCCCCTATATGTGTGTATTCGGTAATTGGTAAGACGAGAGTAAATGAAACTATTGACGAAGAATCCTTTGGAATGCTGTATTTTGCCAATATCAGAACCTTCGAAAAAGAACTGCACAGCGAAATAGAAAAAATATTGATTACAGACCATCTGCCCACAGAATGGACCTATCCGCTGATACAGCCCAGGCTGATGGAGAAAGCGGCAGAACTGGGATTCTGCTGAACAGAGACGGTGCTGAGAAGAAACAGAATACGATTACGAAAATGTGAAACCATATAAAAATATGAAACTGTATGAGATAATGCATACCTGCTATGGGGAAAGGAATAAATAGAAACAATGAGAATGTATGATTTAATCACAAAAAAGAAAAATGGGGAAGCTCTGACCAAAGAAGAAATTGACTTTATGATTGAAGGCTATACCAAGGGAGAAATTCCCGATTACCAGATGTCTGCCATGATGATGGCAATTTGCTTTCAGGGAATGAGCGAGGAAGAAACCTTGCACCTTACCCTTGCCATGCGAGACAGCGGTGAGGTGTTGGATTTATCCCGAATCGACGGAATTAAGGTAGACAAACACAGTACCGGCGGCGTAGGGGATAAGACCTCTCTGGTATTGGCTCCCATGGTGGCAGCCCTTGGAATTCCGGTGGCGAAAATGTCAGGAAGAGGTTTAGGTCATACCGGTGGAACCATTGACAAGCTGGAATGTTTCCCAGGATTTTCCACCTCTCTGACCGAAGAACAGTTTTACGAAAATGTCAACAACGTAAAACTGGCAATCATGGGGCAGACCGCCAATCTTGCTCCTGCCGACAAGAAGCTTTATGCATTGCGTGATGTAACTGCCACCGTAGACCAGCTTTCTCTGATTGCCTCCAGTATTATGAGTAAAAAACTGGCGGCAGGAGCCGATGCTATTGTTCTGGATGTAAAGACCGGAAACGGAGCATTTATGAAGACAGAGCCGGATGCTTTCGCCCTTGCAGAAGAAATGGTGAAAATCGGGCAGAATGCCGGAAAGAAAATAGCAGCAGTCATTACTGACATGGACCAGCCCCTTGGAAATGCAGTGGGAAATATATTAGAGGTAAAGGAAGCCATTCTTTCCTTAAACGGTCTGGGACCGAAAGACTTTATGGAAGTGGTTTATGCTCTTGGCACCCAGATGGTATTATTTGCAGCAAAAGCTGAAACAGAGGAAGAGGCAAGAACCATGTTGGAAGAAACCATTAAGAATAAGACTGCCTTAGATAAATTTGCTGAATTCGTAGAAGCGCAGGGCGGTGATAAGCGCCTGGTCTACCAGCCGGAGGTGCTTCCGTCAGCCGGAATCGTCTTAGAAGTCATGAACACGGAGGAAGGCTATGTTTCCAGAATTAAGGCAGAAGATATCGGACTTGCAAGCCTTGTATTAGGTGGCGGAAGAGTGACAAAAGACAGTGAAATCGACCTTACCGTAGGCGTATTATTAAATAAAAAACGTGGTGATAAGGTACGCATGGGAGATACCCTTGCAACTATTTTTGCCAACGATATGGAAAAAGCAAAGGAGGCTTATGCAAAAATCGTATGTGCCTATGAGATTCAGCCTAAGCAGCCAGAGCCTGTCTCAATGATAAAAGGAGTTGTTCGTTAAAAATTTCACGAACAGGAAATCCGGGAATAAGTCCATGCTGCCAGTCATATAGTGCAATATGGGAAAAAAGAATTTAAGCCGGGTCAAATCGAATATTGTAGAATCACTGGAACTTCCCAAGGATATTATGTATGGTGCGGTCATCATCACCGCTACGGGAAGAAATCAGGTTTTAATCGAAAATTATAAAGGAATTATTGAATATACCACAGAAAAGGTCCGTCTTCAGACAAAGAACTGCCAGGTCACAATAGAAGGAAAACGCCTGATGATTGAATACTACACCAATGAGGAAATGAAAATTACCGGATTTATTCAGGGAATATTATATGACTCATAAGGAGTAGCGGTTTGTTAATTGATAAGCTTAAAATTGTACAGGGATATGTAAAAATAAAACTTTACGGATATGCGCCGGAGCGTTTCTTAAATCTGTGCAGTAATCACAATATTCTGATTTGGAACCTGGAGTATGAGGATGAAAATTACATATTTTGTATCAGTATTAAGGGACTTAAGAGCCTGAAACCAATCTTAAAAAAAACAAGGACAACGTTTGAAATAGTAGAACGTCATGGCTTGCCCTTTTATCTCCACCGTTATCGGAAAAGGAAGCTTTTTGCTGTTGGTGTGCTGATGTGCTGTGCACTTTTATATACCATGTCACTGTTTGTATGGAAAATTGAGGTGGACGGCAATCTGCATCGTACGGATGACGCTATTATTAAATTTTTAGAAGAAAATCATGTATATCATGGGATGGCAAAAAGCAAAATAGATTGTGAGGAGATTGAAGAGCTGCTGCGAACCGGATATGATGATATCATATGGGCATCGGTGAAAGTCGAGGGAACCATGCTGGTCATTGATATTCAGGAAAATCTCTCCACCAACCAGCAGGCAGAAGAAAAAGAGACAGCGGAATCAGACGAAGGAACGCCTGTAGACATCGTAGCAGATAAGGACGCGGTAATTTACAGTATCCTTACCAGAAACGGAATTCCTAAGGTAGAAAAAGGTGCGGAGATTCATGCGGGAGATGTGCTGGTAGAAGGGAAAATTCCGGTCATAAATGATGATGGAGAAACTGTTTCCTATCAATACTGTACTTCCGATGCAGATATCCTTGGAATCACAGAGTATCCTTATGATGACAGTTTTACTATGGAATATCAGGATAAGGAATTTACCGGAAAGGAAAGTAAAGCTTACGAATTTCGGCTGTGGAAAACGCAATTCTCACTGCCGTCACTTTCCGAGAAATTTTCTCAATATGATACCATAACAGATGAATATGACCTAAAAATAGGAGATACTTTTTACCTTCCGGCAGCACTCAATCGAAAAACGTTTCGCGAATATAAAATGGTGCAAAAAAAGTACACCAAAGAGGAAGCAAAACAGGTTGCAGAAGATAAATTGGAGCAATTTTGTAAAAAATTAACACAAAAAGGGGTTCAAATTATAGAAAATAATGTTATGATAGTATCAGACGGAAACACTTGTAAGGCTTCCGGTTCCATAAAGGTAATCGAGAAGATTGGAACGAAAAAAGCATCCGTCATATCAGAAGAGACACAGGAAGGGCAGATAACAGATGAGTCTGATGGAGAAAATGATTGATGTACCGGCAGAACATATGGCAAATGTGTTTGGACAGTTCGATACACACATGAAGAAAATAGAACGGGCATTTGGCGTTACCGTTGTGCTTCGGGAAAACAGCATGAAGCTTCTTGGAAATGAAAATGACATTCAAAAAGCCTCCCGGGTATTTACCCAGCTGTTTGAGTTATCAAAGCGCGGCAACCAGATTACGGAGCAGAACGTAGATTATGCAATCTCTCTTACCTTTGAAGAAAAGGAATCTGCAATCGTAGAGATTGATAAAGAACTAATCTGTCATACAATCAATGGCAAACCGGTAAAGCCAAAGACGCTGGGACAGAAAAAATATGTGGACGAAATACGCAATAAGATGATTGTGTTTGGAATGGGACCGGCAGGAACCGGAAAAACATATCTTGCTATGGCAATGGCAATTACTGCCTTTAAAAACGAAGAAGTAAATCGTATTATTCTTACCAGACCTGCCATTGAAGCGGGAGAAAAGCTCGGATTTCTTCCAGGAGATTTACAGAGCAAGATTGACCCATACCTGCGTCCTTTGTATGATGCCCTATATCAGATTATGGGAGCAGACAGTTTCCAGAAAAATATGGAAAAGGGTTTGATTGAAGTGGCGCCCCTGGCTTATATGAGAGGACGTACTTTAGATAATGCCTTTATTATTCTGGATGAAGCGCAAAATACCACACCGGCGCAGATGAAAATGTTTTTAACACGTATCGGTTTTGGCTCTAAAGTAGTTGTAACCGGAGATGCCACCCAGAAGGATTTGGCGCCTGGGGCGACCTCCGGACTTGACGTAGCACTCCGGGTATTAAAAAATGTAGAAGATATTGGCATATGCAGATTGAGCAGTGCAGACGTGGTACGTCATCCTCTGGTACAGAAAATAGTAAAGGCTTATGAAGAATATGAAAAAAGAGAAACAAAAGGAAAAGAAAGAAATAGAAGTAGAAAAAAGACCGATTTTGGAAGATAACTGGTCATGGAAACGCTTTTATATGGTATGCCTTATGATGATATCAGGTATTGCTGCGGCAGTGATATGTGGTATCCTTGGGGAAATAGAAAGCGGAAATCGTGCAGCGCTCATTTTTTGCAGTATTCTGTTTTTGGTAATATTTATTCTTGGAATGGAAATGTATCGTTTGAAAAAGGGATGGTTTCATGAAAAGGCAAATAATTATGTGAGAATTGCCCTAAGTCATGGCATCTGCTGTCTGGCAACGGTATTATGCTTGTTCTTACCGGTTTATGCAGCACCAATACTAGTCATGGCAGTAGGAATGACGATGGTAACTAATTCCTTTCTGGGCATGATGGCAGGAATCTTTTATGTAGTAGTATGGAGCATTTCCGGTACAGGAAGTGTCTATCAATTATTATGGGCATTGCTTCTGACAGTCTGCGGTGCCATGATGGTAGATTTCTTAAGGGAAAAAGAGAATCGAAGGTGGGCAGTCATGGTAATGGCGGTCTTTATTTTAGGATGTACAACCGTATTTTCTTATTTGGAGACTGGCAAAGTAAGCGTAAATATGGTAAGCTATGGAATATGCAATGGAATTGTGTCATCAGTTCTTTCCCTCTGGTTGTATCAGTGGCTGAACAAGCGCATGAGCCATACGAAAGAACACGAGCTGGAGCGCATTATTTCCGAGGAATTCAGTCTGGTGCAGGTGGTAAGGAATTTTTCCACAGCAGATTACGCACATGCCAGAAGAGTTTCTGAAATTGCAAGAGAATGTGCCAAAGTCGTTGGTGCAGACCCGTATGTGGCAGCAGCAGGGGGATTTTACTACCGTATTGGAAGACTGGAAGGAAAGCCCTATGTAGAAAATGGAGTGATACTGGCAAAAAGTAATTATTTCCCCATGCAGGTGGTTCAGATACTAAGTGAGTATAACGGTGAGAAAAATCTGCCTTCTAGTGTAGAATCGGCAATCGTACATATTGTAGACAGTGTAGTTGCAAAGTTCGATGTATTGGACAAGAATACCCTTTCTAGCTCCTGGAATCAGGATATTCTCGTATACCAGACCCTGAATGAGAATTCGGCCTCAGGACTTTATGACAAAGCCGGATTTAGTATGAATATGTTTTTGAAAATCAGAGATTATCTTATAAAGGAGGCGGAGTTGTTGTGACAGTTACCTTAGAAGAAGAGCAAAGCCCTGACTTTGATTTTGATTATCAATCCCTCGCAGAAGAAGTGATTGAAGCTGCCGTAGAATGGGAAGAATTTCCTTATGAGGCAGAAGTAAATCTGCTTTTGGTGTCACTGGAAGAAATTCGCGAAATCAATCTGGAACATAGACAGATAGACCGTCCTACCGATGTTTTGTCCTTTCCTATGATTCAGTATGAAAGCCCCGGAGATTTTTCAAAGATAGAGCAGGATGAAGATAACTTTAATCCGGATACGGGGGAAGCCCTTTTAGGCGATATTGTTCTGTGTGTGGACAAGGTAAAGGAGCAGGCAAAAAGCTACGGACATAGCGAAAAAAGGGAATTTGCTTTTTTGATTTTGCATAGTATGCTTCATTTGTTTGGTTATGATCATATGGAGCCGGAAGAAGCAGCAGTTATGGAACAAAAGCAGCGGGATATTCTGGAGCATATGGGCATTTTGAGATAAAAAGACTGGAGGAAATTAAAATGAAAAAACGTATGTTATGTTTGATGTTAGCGGTTAGTATGACTGCTACTGCCCTAGCAGGATGTGGCAAAAAGGAAGAAGAGCCGGAACCGGTAGTAGAAAAAGAGGAAGAGCCGATAGAAGAACCGGTAGTAGAACCAGTAGATACTCACGAGGGACAGGCAAAAAGTTATCTGACAGGTCAATGGATTGACGAAGAACAGGCAAAAAAACGCCCACTGGCAGTAATGATTGGAAATACAGTAGATGCTTTACCTCAGTATGGTATTTCTTCTGCTGATATTATCTATGAAGTTCCGGTGGAGGGTTCCTATACTCGTCTAATGGCAATTTTTCAGGATTATTCCGGTTTAGACAAAATCGGTTCCGTGCGAAGCTGCCGTCATTATTTTATTTATTTTGCAAAAGAGTTTGATGCAATTTATACTCATTATGGACAGGCGGTATATGCAGAACCGATTCTGGCTCAGGATGATGTGAATAACTTAAGTGGTATGGATGGCACCATTGGTTCCATTATGTTTTATCGCGATACCAACCGCAAGGCTCCTCACAATGCATTTATCAGTGAAGAGGGAATCAATGCAGCGATTGAGAAAAAGGGATACCGTACCGAGCTTTCTTCTGATTATCAGGGACATTATCTGTTCGCAGAAGATGAACAGGAAGTCAATCTGACAAACGGAGAAGATGCGTTGGTGGTAAGCCCTGGTTATTTTGTAAACAAGCCATGGTTCGTATACAATGCGGAAGACGGTCTCTATTATCGTTATGAATTTAAGGATAAGCAGATTGATGGTGCAAATGAGCAGCAGCTTGCAGTAAAGAATATTCTGGTTCAGTATTGTGACTGGTCCTATAAGGATGAAAATGGTTATCTCGACATCAATACAACCTCTGGCGGAGATGGAATTTATATCACCAATGGAAAAATGGAAAAAGTAACCTGGACTAAGGCAAACGAGAATTCACCGGCACGTTATTTTGATGAAAGCGGAAATGAGATTACCATTAACCAGGGTAAAACATGGGTATGTATTGCCCGCAAAGACTATAAAGACCGTTTCCATGTATATCAGACCGAGACAGAATTGCAGGAAGCCAGAGCGGCTGAATAAGCACGAATTTGAGGAACTTTTATGAGCACAAAGAAAAAAAGTGAATCCGGTTTTCTGGTACAGGGGTCTATTCTTGCAATAGCTTCCATTATCAGTAGAATTATTGGATTACTGTACCGAATTCCCTTAACAGCAATTATTGGTGATATTGGGAATGATTATTATGGGGCGGCTATGGAGGTATACAGCATTTTACTGCTAATTTCCTCCTACAGCCTGCCTTTGGCTGTTTCCAAGCTGGTCTCTACCAGGGTGGCAAAGAGCGAAAGAAAAAATGCATATCGCTTATTTAAAGGAGCATTAATATTTGCGTTAATTTCCGGTACAATAGCAGCGCTAATTGTATATTTTGGGGCAGAATTTATCACTGTTTATCTGGTGAAAACACCACTTAGTATCTTTGCCCTTAAGGTATTGGCACCGACCCTTCTGATTGTAGCGGTTCTGGGTGTAGTACGTGGATTTTTCCAGGGAATGGGGACTATGATGCCAAGTGCGGTATCCCAGTTGATTGAACAGATTATCAATGCAGTGGTAAGTATCTGGACCGCCTATATGCTATTTGGCTATGGTTCCCGGATTGGAGCAGTGCTTGGTAATTCCGAACAGTATGGAGCCGCGTATGGAGCGGCCGGCGGAACGATCGGTACCGGCGTAGGTGCACTTGCTGCATTACTATTTGTACTATTTGTATTTACAGTTTACCGCCCGGTATATAAGCGTCAGATGTTACGTGACAGAAGGAACGGAGAAGAGAGTTATCGCAATATCTTTTTCATCCTGTTTATGACTATCGTACCGGTTCTGTTAAGTACCACCATTTATAACATTAGTTCCATTTTGGATATGGGAATTTTTAAACACGTGGCAGCAGCCCAGGGATATGAGGAAACCACTTATAGTACCATGTGGGGAATTTTTAGCGGAAAGTATAAGACGCTTATCAATGTGCCGATTGCTATTGCATCCTCTATGGCGGCATCCAGCGTCCCAAGTCTTGCAACAGCGTTTGCTTCCCGCGATATTCCACAGGTACGGCGCAAGGTTGCAAGTTCTATTCGTTTTATTATGGTAATTGCATTTCCTTGTGCGGTAGGAATGGGAGTCCTTGCATCGCCGATTTTACAGCTTCTGTTTCATGACGCAAGGGAAATGCCCGCGAGAATGTTACAGGTTGGAGCTGTTTCCATTGTGTTTTATTCTCTTTCTACCTTGAGCAATGGAATTTTACAGGGAATCGACCGGATGAAAGCCCCGGTGAAAAATGCAGTCATTACACTGGCGCTTCATATTGGAGTATTAATTGCTCTTATGTATGGACTTGACCTTAATATCTATGCAGTAGTCTGGGCAAATACGTTTTTCTCTTTCTTTATGTGTATTTTGAATGGAAGGGCAATACGAAAGTATTTAAAATATCGTCAGGAAATCGTAAAGACATTCCTGATTCCGGGAATTGCCTCAGCTATTATGGGCGGAGCCGTATATGGCGTATATCAGCTTCTTATGAAATTCGTAAAGATAAACGTCATAGCGACTGTAATATCCATTATTGCGGGTATAATTGTATATGGCATCTTTTTGCTGCTGATGCGGGGCTTAAATGAAGAAGACCTAAAAGCTTTCCCCAAAGGATATCTGATAATTCGCATTGCAAAGAAGCTGCACCTTTTGAAAAAATAGAAAAAAAGAAAATATTGTATAAAAATTCCAAAACAGGCGGATACTACATAAAAAGGAGTTTGAAATGAAAAGAACATGTAGTATTCGCCTGTTATTAGGCATAGTTGTACTTACCGCAGCCCTTTTTGGCTGTATTGGATTTTTTACAGGAACATTAAAGAACTGGAATGCTTATGAAAAGAGAATTGCACTTCTGGAAGAGAAAAATACAGAACTGGCAAACGCCAAAACAGAAGCGCAGGATGTAAAGGAAAGTCTGAATGTGGTAGAACCATATGAATATATTCTTTTAGAAGAGAAAGGATATGTTGCAGTTTATCATACAGACCGTAAGACCTTGTATGCGTCTACAGACATTTTGGTTTCAGAGCTTCCGGAAGAATTACAGGAAGAAATAAAAGAAGGTAAATATATCGGCAGCGAAGAACAGCTCTATAACTTTCTTGAGAATTATTCCAGTTAAGAATCATTTCCTTTCGGAAAATGGTGACAAAGCTAAGATGAAGTGCTCTGATGAGCACGTAGGTCATCATTTTCTTCGAAAATGGTGACAAAACTAAGATGAAGTGCTCTGATGAGCACGTAGGTCATCATTTTCTTTGAAAATGGTGACAAAACTTGAATGTTATTTTTGATTGTGTTAGAATCATGGGTAGCGGAAGTTGAAGAAAGGGATAGGAAAAAGCGAAACCCATGGGCAGAAGATTTGATGTAATTATAGTCGGTGCAGGAGCATCCGGGTTAATGGCTGGAATCAGTGCGGCACGAAAGGGCGCAAAGGTATTGATTCTGGAACATATGGACAGTGCAGGAAAGAAAATACTGGCTACCGGAAATGGCAAATGCAACTTTACCAACGAAAAGCAGGGAATTGCGTACTATAGAGGCAAGAACCCTGCCTTTGTCTTGCCTGTATTTGAACAGTTTGGATTAACAGAAACAGTAACGCTGTTTGAAGAACTGGGAGTTGTTCCTCGAGGGAAAAGAGATGGTTACTATTATCCTGCCAGCGGACAGGCTGCTTCCGTACGGGAAGTATTGCTGATGGAATGTCGCCGCCTGAAGGTACGGATTGCATACAATGTAGGAATTCGTTCCATAAAAAAGGAATCCGACGGCTTCTTTTTTGACACAAAACAGGGAGAATTTCAAAGTGATTCCTGTATTCTTGCAACAGGAGGCAAGGCTGCAAAGAAAACCGGAAGCGATGGAAGCGGAATTCCATATATTGTGGGTTTTGGGCATAAAGTGACAGATATTGTACCTGCGCTTGTTGCTTTGCAGGGAAAACAGTCATTTTTTAAGGAAATTGCAGGAATTCGTGCAGAAAATCGAGTAGAAATTTACATAGAAAATAAGAAAATTGCAGAGGAAACCGGAGAACTTCAACTAACGGAATATGGAGTTTCCGGAATCCCTGTTTTTCAGTTAAGCCGATATGCTGCATATGGATTGCTGGAGGGAAAGCCGGTATATGTTTTACTGAATTTTTTACCTTGGCAGACGCAAGAAGAGACACGTTCTATGTTAGTGACTCGTTTTGGTAAGAACGGAAATGGGAAAACAGCAAAGGAAGCACTGGTCGGTCTGTTTCCTGAGAAACTTATAGGGACTCTTTTGACAGAAGCAGGAATTCATCTGGAAAGCAAAGCAGAAAACTGCACACAGGAAGAATTAGAAAAACTGATATCTGTCATTCGCCACCTGAGAGTTGATATTACCGGAACCAAAGGCTTCGATGCCGCTCAGGTAACAGCCGGAGGTGTAGATACAGAGGAAATCGATGGGAATACTATGGAATCCAAACTGGTTCCGGGACTTTATTTTGCCGGAGAAGTAGTGGACATTGATGGCATGTGCGGTGGCTATAATTTACAATGGGCATGGTCCAGCGGCTGGGTAGCAGGATGTCATGCCGGGGAAGGATGTAAGAAAAAATGATACGAATACAACAGTTGAAGCTGCCTGTTTCTCATACAGAAGAACAACTGAAATCAAAAATTGCAAAGACACTTCGACTGCCAATCAATGAGATAAAGCAATATAACATAAGAAAACAGTCTGTGGATGCCAGAAAGAAACAGGAGGTTTCTTTTGTTTACACGGTGGATGTAGAAGTGCCGGATGAACAGAAGCTAATGAAAAACAACAAAAACAACCATGTTTCGGTTGCTAAGGATGTAGCATATCTGTTTCCCGAAAGCGGTACAAAACAACTGAAGCACAGACCTGTAATCATCGGAAGCGGACCAGCTGGATTGTTCTGTGGGTATTTGTTAGCACAACACGGTTACAGACCATTGATTTTAGAACGGGGCAGATGCGTGGAAGAACGTCAGAAGGATGTGGCACGATTCTGGGAGAACAATATTCTGGATATTCATTCCAATGTACAGTTTGGCGAGGGTGGCGCAGGAACCTTTTCGGATGGAAAACTGAATACTCTGGTAAAAGATGTAAAGGGAAGAAATAAAAAAGTCCTGGATATTTTCATTTCCCATGGGGCGCCGAAAAAAATTGCTTATGTAAATAAGCCGCATATCGGAACAGATATTTTAATCAAAGTCGTAGCAGATATGCGCAGACAGATAGAAGAATGGGGCGGAACCTACCTCTTCGAAACCTGTATGACGGACATAACAATCGAAAACCATGAGATTACCGGAATTGTCTGCAAAGATAAGGCTGGTACACTGCGCAGGATTCCCACAGAGGCAGTGGTACTTGCCATCGGACACAGTGCAAGAGATACGTTCGAGATGTTATTAGAAAAACAAGTTCCTATGGAAGCCAAATCCTTTGCAGTGGGGATGCGTGTGGAACACCCACAGCAGATGATTAGTGAAACTCAGTATGGAAGTGAAGCTGCATTGAGTCTTCCGGCAGCCTCCTACAAGCTGACTGCCAATCTGGAAAACGGTAGAGGCGTATATTCCTTTTGTATGTGTCCGGGCGGATATGTGGTAAATGCTTCATCCGAGGAAGGGCGCCTGGCAGTAAATGGCATGAGTTATAGCGGAAGAGATGGAAACAATGCCAACAGTGCCATTATTGTCACGGTAACTCCAAAAGATTTTGAAGGAGAGGGTCCTTTGCGTGGTGTGGCATTTCAGCGCAAACTGGAAGAACGGGCATACGAACTTGGAAAGGGAATGATTCCGCAGCAGTTATTCGGAGATTTTGAACAGGGAAAACTTTCTACCGAATATGGGGCGTTTTCTACTGAATGCAAGGGTGCCCACACCTTTGGTGCGCTTCATACACTGTTCCCGGCAGAAATCAAAGAATCTTTTATTCAGGGAATGCATCGGTTTGCAACATATATTCCGGATTATGACCGGAAAGATGCGATTCTTTCCGGCGTAGAGAGTCGGACTTCGTCGCCGGTAAAGATTCCGAGAAATGAGAACTTTGAAAGCAGTCTATTGGGATTATATCCTTGCGGGGAAGGTGCCGGATATGCTGGTGGAATTATGTCGGCGGCGATGGATGGCATGAAGATAGCAGAAGAGCTTGTAAGAAGATATGCTGCTCCCAAAGAAGAAAAACATGAAATGAACGTACAAGAAGTATGATAAAAGAAACAAACTAACATGAAAGAAGCAACATTATAAGAAACGAGAGGAAATAATAACGTGAGTGTGAATATGGCAGACCTTACACCGATGATGCAAAAATATATGGAGACCAAGCAGGAATACCCGGATTGTATTTTGTTTTACCGTTTGGGCGATTTCTATGAAATGTTCTTCGAGGATGCGGAAATTGCATCCAAAGAACTGGAAATCACTCTGACCGGAAAAAGCTGTGGTCTGGAAGAACGAGCACCAATGTGCGGCGTTCCGTATCATGCGGTAGAAGGATATTTGAATAAGCTGGTATCGAAGGGGCATAAGGTAGCAATCTGTGAACAGGTGGAAGACCCCAAAATGGCAAAGGGACTGGTAAAGCGGGAAGTTGTGCGTATCGTAACACCCGGAACCAATCTGGATACCCAGGCACTGGACGAGACAAAAAATAACTATATTATGTGTATTGTCTATATGCAGGACAGATACGGCATTTCCATTGCAGACGTAACTACCGGTGATTATTATGTGACGGAAGTAGAGACGGAACGAAAATTATTAGATGAAATACATAAATTTGCACCATCTGAAATTATCTGTAACGAAGCCTTTTATATGACAGGAATGGACTTTGAGGACTTAAAGCATCGGCTTGGGATTGCTATCTACTCATTAGATTCCTGGTATTTTAGCGATGAAACGGCAAAGGGCACCCTGTTAGAACACTTTAAGGTGAAGAATCTGCAGGGACTCGGAATTGAAGACTATGAGTCTGGAACCATCGCGGCAGGAGCATTGTTAAAATATCTCTATGAGACGCAGAAAAATAATCTGGCAAATATGACTTCTCTGCAACTGTATATTACCGGAAAATATATGATTATCGACAGTTCCACCAGAAGAAATCTGGAGCTGGTAGAAACTCTTAGGGAAAAACAAAAGCGTGGTTCTCTGCTCTGGGTGCTGGATAAAACCAAAACAGCAATGGGTGCCAGAATGCTCCGAAGCTTTGTGGAACAGCCTCTGATTAATCGGGAGACAATCGAAAATCGTTTGGATGCCATTGAAGAATTAAATCAGAATGCCATGACCAGAGAAGAAATCCGGGAATATCTGAATCCGGTCTATGACCTGGAACGTTTAATCAGCCGTGTTACTTATCAGACAGCGAACCCCAGAGATTTAATTGCCTTTAAGAGTTCCTTGTCCATGCTTCCCCACATTAAAAATCTCTTAGGAGAATTCAAAGGAACCCTCTTAAATGAGATTCAAGAAGAAATGGACGTGCTTTCCGATATCAATGATTTGATAACGCGTTCCATTATCGACGAACCGCCGATTTCTGTCCGAGATGGCGGAATCTTAAAAGAAGGGTATCATGAAGAAGTAGACAAGCTGCGTCAGGCTAAGACCGAAGGCAAGACCTGGTTGATGGAATTAGAGACCAAGGAGCGGGAAAAGACCGGGATTAAGAATCTGCGTATTAAGTTCAATAAGGTATTCGGTTATTACTTAGAAGTAACCAACTCCTATAAAAATATGGTGCCGGATTACTATACCAGAAAACAGACCCTTGCCAATGCGGAGCGGTATATCACACCGGAATTAAAAGAATTAGAAGACATTATTCTTGGTGCGGAAGATAAATTGATTTCTCTGGAATATGAGTTGTATCGTGAGATTCGCGATACCATTGCGGCAGAAGTACTGCGGATTCAAAAAACAGCCAAAGCAGTGGCAAAAATAGACGTATTTGCCTCTCTTGCACTGGTAGCGGAGCGAAATAATTACTGCCGTCCTGTCATAAATGAAAATGGTGTCATAGATATCAAAAATGGCCGCCATCCTGTTGTGGAAAAAATGATAAGCAATGACATGTTCGTATCAAATGATACGTATTTAGATAATGGCAAAAAACGCATTTCTATTATTACCGGTCCGAATATGGCGGGAAAATCTACCTATATGCGTCAAACTGCCCTTATTGTACTGATGGCACAGGTAGGAAGCTTTGTTCCGGCAGAAAGTGCCAAAATCGGCATTGTAGACCGTATTTTTACCAGAGTAGGAGCTTCTGATGATTTGGCAAGCGGACAAAGTACCTTTATGGTAGAGATGACGGAGGTTGCCAACATTTTGAGAAATGCCACCAGCAACAGTCTTTTGGTGTTAGATGAAATCGGAAGAGGAACCAGTACCTTTGACGGATTGAGTATCGCATGGGCAGTCGTAGAGCATATCAGTAATCCAAAGCTGTTAGGAGCGAAAACGCTGTTTGCTACCCATTATCACGAGTTGACAGAGTTAGAAGGAAAGCTCAACAATGTAAACAATTACTGCATTGCCGTAAAAGAAAAGGGCGATGATATTGTTTTTCTTCGTAAGATTGTCCCGGGCGGGGCAGACCGAAGCTATGGTATTCAGGTGGCAAAGCTTGCCGGAGTGCCGGAAAGCGTCATTGAACGAGCCAAAGTAATTGCAGAGGAATTAAGCGCCAATGATATTACAGAGGTAGCAAGCAGTATCATGGCGGACAATGGAACAACGCCTAAGAAGAAATCAGAACGTCTGGATGAAGTGGATTTGACACAGATGTCCCTCTTTGATACAGTAAAAGACGATGACATCATTGCAGAATTAAAAGAAATTGATTTGGGAAATCTGACACCGATTGATGCGTTGAATAAGTTATATCAGCTTCAAAATAAAATTAAGAACAGATGGTAAAACGGTGTACATTTGTCAAATTGTTTTTACATAGTTTACATAAAAATATTATGTAAACACCATGCAAATTGAGAAGCGTAAAGGAGGAACTATGCCTAATATAGAAATTTTGGATCAGCAGACGATTGATAAAATTGCAGCCGGTGAAGTGATAGAACGTCCTGCATCTGTGGTAAAAGAGCTGGTGGAAAATGCCATAGACGCCAGAGCCACTGCAATTACCGTAGAAATTAAAGAAGGCGGTATTTCCTTTATCCGAATTACAGATAATGGCTGGGGAATTCCAAAAGACCAGGTTTCCCTTGCCTTTTTGCGCCATTCTACCAGTAAAATACGAAATGTAGAAGACTTGCTGACGGTATCTTCTCTGGGATTTCGTGGTGAGGCTCTTTCCAGTATTGCGGCAGTTTCACAGGTAGAAGTGATTACTAAGACAACGCAGGGCATCAGCGGCGTGCGTTATGTCATTGAGGGAAGCAAGGAAAAAACATTAGAAGAAATCGGGGCACCGGACGGTACGACCTTTCTGGTGCGTAATTTGTTTTACAATACTCCGGCACGAAGAAAATTTTTAAAAACTCCTCAGACGGAAGCGGGCTATATCGGTGATTTGATGGAGCGTCTGGCATTATCCCACCCGGAGATTTCTTTTAAATTTATCAATAACAATCAGGTAAAACTTCATACTTCGGGCAATTCCAATCTAAAGGAAATTATTTATCATATTTATGGCAGAGATATTGCCGCTAATCTTTTGGAGATTCAGGGAGAAAATGACTTGTTTTCTGTACGTGGATTTATCGGCAAGCCATTGATTTCCAGAGGAAATCGTAATTTTGAGAATTACTTTATTAATGGAAGATATGTAAAAAGCAGTCTGATTGCGAAAAGCATTGAAGAAGGATATAAGTCCTTTGTCATGCAGCATAAATATCCCTTTACCGTACTACATCTTTCTATTAACGGACAGCTTTTAGATGTCAACGTTCATCCAACGAAGATGGAACTGCGTTTCAGTAACGGAGAGGCGGTATATCATTTTTTAGAAAAACTTATCCGCGATACGATTAATCAAAGCGAACTGGTCTATCAGGTCAGTCTGGAAAAGGAACGGGAAGCCCGCGCCAGAGAAGAGCAGGAACGAAAAGAAAGGCTAAAGGACAAACAACACGCCCCAGAGCCGTTTGAAGCAAAACGGTTAGAAGCCATAAAAGCATCTATCCGAAAAGATACGCCGTATGAAAGAAAATATCCTCAGATGCCAGAAACGAAAGAGAAGAATCCGGAGAATCATCAGCCCCAGATGGTGGCGGAACCACCATCTTACATGGTCAAAAAGGAGCAACCGGTATCTTCGCAATCCATATCGACGCAACCGGAACCCTTGACGCAGCAGCTCCCACAGGAACAACAACCGGAATCACACGCAAAACAAGGACAATCCAAACAGGAACAGCTCTGGCAGGAATCACATACAAAACAAGAGCAGCTAACGCAAGAACAGCCGCAAAAACAGGATGTGATTCAGAATCCTGTTCAGCAGGATATGCGAAAACTCCTGGATATCGAAACCCGAAAAGAGCATCGCATCATCGGACAGCTATTTGAAACCTACTGGCTGATAGAGTTTGATAATCATCTTTATATCATTGACCAGCATGCGGCACACGAAAAGGTTTTATATGAGCGGACCATGAAGTCCTTAGAAGAAAAGGAATTTACTTCCCAGTCCATATATCCGCCAGTGCTCCTTACCCTGAACATGCAGGAGGAAGAGCTGCTGAAAAAGTACATGGACTATTTTAAAAAGCTTGGCTTTGAAATAGAACCATTTGGCGGAAAAGAGTACTCTGTTACTGCGGTTCCCGGGAACTTATTCGGGCTGGATGGAAAACAGTTGATGGTAGAGATTTTGGACAGTCTTGCAAGCTTTCATGGAAATGAAAAACCCGATATGATAACCGAAAAAATTGCATCTATGTCCTGTAAAGCCGCGGTAAAAGGAAATCAAAAGCTGTCACGTGCAGAGGTAGAAAAGCTGATTGACGAGCTGTTGACATTAGAAAATCCTTATCATTGCCCCCATGGCAGACCTACCATCATTTCTATGTCAAAATATGAATTGGAGAAAAAGTTTAAGCGGGTGTTATAATGAAAAAACCACTGATTGTTTTAACAGGACCTACGGCAGTAGGGAAAACAGAATTATCCATAGAGCTTGCAAAAAAAGTAAATGGCTCTATTATTTCAGCGGATTCTATGCAGGTGTACCGCCATATGGACATTGGCTCTGCCAAAATCCGCTCCGAAGAAATGCAGGGAATTCCCCATTATTTAATCGACACCTTTGAACCAGAGGAAGAATTTCATGTGGTGAAGTTTCAGGAGTACGCTAAAAAGTATATGGAAGAGATTTATGCCCAGGGCAGAATTCCCATTATAGCAGGGGGAACCGGATTCTATATTCAGGCGTTGCTGTACGATATTGATTTTACCGAAGAAGAAGAGGATATGCGCTACCGCCGGAAATTGGAACAATTTGCGAAAGAGCACGGTGCCCATGCCCTTCACGAAAAATTAAAAGCAGTAGATGAAAAGTCTGCAAATGAAATTCATGAGAATAATGTCAAGCGTGTCATTCGTGCCTTGGAATTTCACCATCTTTCCGGAAAAAAGATTTCGGAGCATAACGAACAGGAACGGCAAAAGGAATCTCCATATACTTTTGCCTATTTTGTGCTGAATGATGAACGAGACAGACTCTATCGCCGCATCAATCAGAGGGTAGACATAATGATGGAACAGGGATTGGTGGATGAAGTGCAGAAGCTGAAAAATATGGGCTATCATAAGAAGATGGTTTCCATGCAGGGACTGGGATATAAAGAAATCCTGGAATATCTGGAAGGAGAATGTTCTCTGGAAGAAGCCGTATACCGGATAAAAAGAGATACCAGACATTTTGCCAAACGCCAGCTTACCTGGTTTCGCCGGGAGCGGGAGGTTATATGGGTAAATAAACAGGAATTTGAGTATGACAATGATAAAATTTTAACATACATGATGTCAGAACTAAAAAACAGACAGATACTGGCATAGAGGAGGAAACATTGGAAGCAATATATCAGGAATTAGGAATTGATACAAAGGTATATCAATATGGATTGAAATTTGAGCAGCAGTTAAAAGAGCGGTTTGAAGAAATTGACCGGACTGCAGAATATAACCAGCTGAAGGTAATCAAGGCTCTGCAGACACATAAAGTAAGCGCAGAATGTTTTATGGGCAGCAGCGGATACGGCTACAATGACCTCGGAAGAGATACGTTAGAAGAAGTATATGCTTCCTGTTTCAAAGGGGAAGCTGCATTGGTTCGACCGCAAATCACCTGCGGAACGCATGCGCTGGCATTAGCGCTTATGTCTAATCTGCGCCCGGGAGATGAACTGTTATCTCCGGTAGGAAAGCCATATGATACACTGGAAGAAGTCATTGGTATCCGCCCCTCCAAAGGCTCTCTTGCAGAATACGGAGTATCTTATCGACAGGTAGATTTGTTACCGGATGGCAGCTTTGACTATGATAAGATAAAAGAAGCATTAAATGATAAAACGAAACTGGTGACTATCCAACGTTCCAAGGGGTATCAGACCAGACCCACTCTTTCCGTTGAGCAGATTGGAGAACTGATTTCCTTTATCAAAAGTATCAAACCAGATGTTATCTGCATGGTAGATAACTGTTATGGAGAGTTTGTAGAGCGTAAGGAACCCTTAGAAGTAGGGGCAGATATGATCGTTGGCTCCCTTATCAAGAATCCGGGCGGTGGACTTGCTCCTATCGGCGGCTATATCGTAGGAAAACAGGAGTGTGTAGAGAACGCGGCTTACCGCCTGACCTCTCCGGGACTTGGAAAAGAAGTAGGCGCTTCTCTTGGTGTGATACAGTCCTTTTATCAGGGATTGTTTTTAGCCCCTACCGTTGTGGCGGGAGCATTAAAAGGAGCCATTTTTGCCGCAAATATTTACGAAAGTCTGGGTTATCCGGTAGTTCCCAATAGTACCGAAAGCCGTCATGACATTATTCAGGCAGTGACATTGAACTCCCCGGAAGCACTGATTGCGTTCTGTAAGGGGATTCAGGCGGCAGCTCCGGTAGACAGCCACGTAACACCGGAGCCATGGGCAATGCCAGGCTATGATGATGAGGTGATTATGGCAGCAGGAGCCTTTGTACAGGGTTCCTCCATTGAACTTAGCGCAGATGGCCCATTGAGAGCGCCGTATGCTGTTTATTTTCAGGGCGGTCTTACCTGGTATCATGCAAAACTGGGCATATTGATGTCCTTGCAGAAACTGTATGAAGCGGGGCTTGTGGAGCTGTAGCAATGCGCGTTCGAAAATGTCATATATTTTATGAATTTAGAACAGTAAGCTCGATTGCGCTCCGTGCAGTGCGCGTTCGAAAATGCAAAGCATTTCCTCACTTGTGCTAAGCGCACTATAAAAATTCCCATAAAATATTGCTAATGCAAGCTAGCTTGCCTATCAAATTTTATGAAAATTTTTGCACTGCTAAATAGATTCAAAAAAATTTAACAATAAATTAGTGTACACAAAACCTCTTTTGTGCTAAAATAAAATGTAAAACTTTTTCCGTTGCTATGAGAGAGCCTGGAAAAAAGCATGAATACACATATTACAATGAAAGAAATGCCGGAATCAGAAAAGCCTTATGAAAAGTGCTTAAGTTGTGGCGCACAGGAGCTTTCTGATGCAGAATTACTGGCAGTGATACTAAGAACCGGAACCAGAGAACGTACCTCCTTACAGACGGCGCAGCGATTATTATGCGGCGGAGAGGGAAATCTTCTGAATCTGATTACCATGACACTGGAGGAAATGCAAAATATTCCGGGAATCGGCCAGGTAAAGGCAGCGCAGATGAAGTGCGTGGCAGAACTGGCTATGCGGATTGCCCGCACCAAACGGGCAGTCAGAATAAGCTTAAATCAGCCAGAAAGTGTTGCCGGATACTATATGGAAACACTGCGGCATGAACCAAAAGAGAAATTGTTATTAGCAATGTTTGATGCAAAAAGCAGTTTATTAGGAGATGAAGTCATTTCCGTAGGAACGGTGAGACATTCACTGGTATCTCCAAGAGAAGTGTTTTTAAAAGCATTGCAGTACAAGGCAGTTCATATTGTATTACTGCATAACCATCCAAGCGGGGATCCTACCCCAAGTGAAGCAGATAAAATGGTGACGAAACGGATTGCCGCCTGCGGTAAGATGATGGATATTGCTCTTGCAGACCATATTATTATTGGTGATAACAATTATATAAGCTTTAGAGAAAAGGGCCTTCTGGGCTGAGGAAAGGATAAGAGAGATGTCAACAAATGTTTATGGAATTGATTTAGGGACCTGTAACTTGAAGATTTTTTGTAAAGCAACAGGAAAAGTAATCAACGAGAAAAACACCATTGCAATCGTAAAGAAGAATCAATTATATGCTTTCGGAGATGACGCTTACGCCATGTACGAGAAAGCACCGGATACCATTCAGGTATCATTTCCTATTGTAAACGGAGTTATTGCAGATTATAACAACATGCAGACGATGATAGGGAAAGTGCTGGACAAGCATGTAAAGAATCATACAAAGGGTGCAGAATATATTGTGGCGGTACCTACTGCAATTACAAAAGTAGAGGAAAAAGCCTTTTTAGATTTATTTTATAAGAGCAAATTCAAGCCAAAGAATGTACAGCTTTGTAAGAGACCAATCGCCGATGCGGTAGGACTGGATTTAGATGTATTATCACCAACCGGATATATGATTGTAAATATTGGTGCAGATACTACAGAGATTTCCGTAATTTCTCTTGGTGGTCTGGTACTGAGCGAACTGTTGCACTTTGGCGGAAAGCGTATCGATGAATCCATTATCAGTTATCTGAAGCGCAATTTCAGCCTTGCAATCGGACAGAAAACTGCTATGTATCTGAAAGAAACATTAGGATGTGCCCTGCCGGAGGAAGAAGAACGCACCGCTAAGATTGTGGGACGTGACCTGGTAAGCGGATTGCCGGTTGAAATGGAGATTTCTTCTAAGGTTATTTACGAGGCAATTAAGGATAATTTGAATTCGATTTGTAATTCTATCAAGCTGATTCTGGAGAAAACACCGCCAGAATTAGCAAAAGACATTATCCATTCCGGAATTTACATTACGGGCGGTTCGTCTAAAATCAGCAAGCTGGATGAGCTGTTCACACAGATAACAAATATTCGGGTAAACAGCTGTGAATATCCGGAAGAGAGTGCAGTCAGAGGACTGAATAAGATTGTGTCGGATGAAAAGATAAAGAAGTTGGCATATAGTGAAATTTCCATATAATATGGAAGTTAAGAAATTTTAGATAGGATTGTGTTTTATGAAACGTAAATCAAAACATTCATTTCCAACCAGATATTTGCTTTTGATATTAACAGGACTATGTGTTCTGGTAATGTTCGTAAGCTTTACACTGAATTTGTCCGGTGGTCCGCTCAATACGGTTGCCGGATATGTGTTTACGCCTATGCAAAAGGGCATTAATTCGGTGGGAACATGGTTTATTTCCAGGGCAGACGAATTGAAATCATTAAAAGCTGTCATGCAGGAAAATGAAGAATTACAGGCAAAGGTAGATGAGCTTACCACGGAACTTAATACGATAAAGCTCGAACAGTATGAGCTGGACAACTTAAGAGAACTGATGCAGTTAGACCAGAAATATCCAAGCTACGACAAAGTTGCTGCACGAATCATCGGAAGTGACACCAGTAACTGGTTTAATACCTTTGTAATCGACAAAGGAACCAACGACGGTATTGAAAAAGATATGAATGTCATTGCCGGAAGTGGTCTGGTGGGAATTGTGATTGATGTAGGACCGGATTATGCCAAGGTACGTTCCATTATTGATGATGCCAGCAATGTCAGTGGTATGACCCTTTCCACCACAGATAGGTGTATTGTCACCGGAAATCTGGAAAGCATGAATGAAAATCAGGTGATTGAGTTCTCCAATCTGAACTGTGAAGAAAATGCAGTGGGAACCGGAGAGCAGCTCGTAACCTCTAATATTAGTGATAAATATTTGGAAGGAATCCTGATTGGATACATTAGTTCAATCGAAAGAGATTCTAATAACCTGACTTATTCAGGAACGGTAACACCGGCGGTAGATTTTAAACATCTGCAGGAGGTACTGGTAATACTGGATAAGAAGCAGTCAATCGAGTAAAAGGAGTATGGAACATGAGACGTAAAATAGCAGTTTTTTTCATCATAGTCGTATGTTTCCTGTTACAGAGTACATTATTTCAGACTCTGTCCTTTGCCTCCATCAGCCCAAATCTTTTAATTGTGGTAGTATCTTCCTTTGGATTTATGAGAGGAAGAAAAGAAGGCATGTGGATTGGATTTTTCAGTGGGCTGCTTCTGGACATTTTCTTTGGCAGCGTCATTGGATTTTATGCATTGATTTATATGTATATCGGTTATATCAATGGCTTTTTCCGAAAAATTTTCTTTCCGGATGATGTAAAGCTGCCGTTGATTTTAATCAGTGTCAGCGACCTGGGATACAGTCTTCTTGTGTACCTGTTTTTGTTTTTCTTAAGAGGAAAGTTCAGCTTTGGATATTATTTGCTTCATATTATTATTCCGGAGCTGGTATATACCATAGTAGTAACTGTCGTTCTTTATATTGTGATTTTGAAAATAAATCAAAAGTTGGAAGCATTTGAAAAAAGGAGTGCAAGTAAGTTTGTTTAATACACTAAAAGAATTTGGCAAAAAATTAATAAAATCCAGATTATTTGTGCTTGCCGTTGTAATGGTGATTCTGTTTGGAGTCTTAATACAGCGTATTTTTTCGCTACAGATTATTAATGGAGAAACTTATTTAAACAACTATACTCTGCGGATTCAGAAAGAGCGGACGCTTTCCGGAACCAGAGGAAATATTTATGATTGTAATGGGAAGCTGTTGGCATATAATGAGCTTTCCTATGCTGTGACTTTTGAAGATAATCTTGTGTATGATACCACAAAACAGCGGAACAGGGAAATGAATAAAGAGCTTAACACCCTGATTCATATGATTGAAGAACAGGGAGACTCTATTACAAACAATTTTCAGATTCAATTAAATGAAAATGGAGATTACGAGTTTACGGTTTCCGGTACTTCGCTGAAACGTTTTCTGGCGGACGTATATGGCAGGAAAACGATAGATAAACTGGTGTACAACAAAGACCTTGGCTATGATGAAGGTTCCGCAACAGCAGAGCAGGTTATGGAGTATTTACAGCAGGGCAAAAGTAAGTTCAATATTCATATAGAAGGAAGGGAATATCCCGGCGAAAAGGAAGATGAGATTGATTATTATACCTTAGAAGAGGCGTATAAAATAACCATTCTGCGCTATGCCATCTCCCAGAACAGTTATCAGAAATATGTTCTTACAACCGTTGCTCAGGATGTTTCGGAGGAAACCGTTGCGATTATAAAGGAGAATTCGGATGACCTTCCTGGCGTAGATATTTCAGAAGAAAGTATACGGAAATATAATGACAGCCAGTATTTTTCCCATATTATTGGCTACACAGGTAAAATATCCCAGGAGGAGTATGATACGCTTTCGGAAAATAACGAAGACTATACGCTGAATGATGTAGTTGGAAAATCCGGCATTGAACAGTATATGGAGGAAGAACTTCAGGGCGGCAAAGGAAAAGAGACCTTTTATGTAGATAATATGGGGCGGATTCTGGAAATCACGGACAGCGAAGAGCCTACTGCGGGAAATGATATATATCTTTCCATTGATGCTGATTTACAGAAAGCAGTATATGATATGCTAGAACAGGAGCTTGCCGGTATTGTATATTCTAAAATCATTCCTGCCAAGGAATATGATACAAGTTCGGGTTCTGCTTCTGATATTAAGATACCAATCGATGACGTATATTTTGCGCTGATTAATAATAATGTGATTGATGTGAACCATTTTTCTGAGGAAGATGCCAGTGGAACAGAACAGCAGGTCTATAGTGCCTTTTTAAATAAACAGGCTTCTGTGCTTGGGGATGTGGAACAGCAGCTAAAGAGCGCTTCTCCTATAGCGTACAGTGAATTGGATAAGGAAATGCAGGTGTATATGAGTTATATTCTTTCCATGCTGACGGAGGATAAGGTCTTTCTTTCTTCCGAAGTCGATAAGGAGGATGATACCTACAAGGCATGGAAGAACGATGAAATCAGCCTTGCAGAATATCTGCACTATGCAGTGTCAAAGGATTGGATTGATATTACAAAATTTGATACGGAATCAAAATATTCCGATTCTACGGAAATCTATGAAGCATTAGTACAGTATATTATAGAAGAGCTGAAAACAGACCGCGGTTTTAGCAAAAAAGTGTATGAATATATGATTCATCAGGATTTGCTATCCGGAACCCAGATTTGTATGATTCTGTTTGAACAAGGGGTTCTTACGGATACTGCGGGAGAATATGCAGGACTTCAAAATGGCAGCATCAGTGCCTATAACTTTATCCGGGATAAGATTAAGAATCTGGAAATCACACCGGCACAGCTTGCCTTAGATCCATGTACTGCCTCCTGTGTAATCACAAATGTAAAGACCGGAGAATTATTGGCATGTGTAACTTACCCAGGGTATGATACCAATCGTCTGGCGAATACCGTAGACGCATCTTATTATGCAAGTTTACAACAGGACTTGTCGCTTCCAATGTATAACAATGCGACTCAGCAGCGTACGGCTCCCGGTTCTACCTTTAAGCCGATTACGGCGGCAACCGCTTTGACGGAAGGCGTCGTAACAACAGAAGAAAAGATTTTAGACGAAGGACAATTTACTACACTGGATCCGAATAATCCGCCGAAATGTTGGATTTATCCTAACAGCACTCATGGGTTAATCAATATTTCCGAAGCAATCCGGGATTCCTGTAACTACTTTTTCTATGAAATGGGTTACCGTCTGAGTCTGAACGGAGAGAGCTATAATGAGCAGAAAGGTCTCGCAGCATTACAAAAATATGCAACACTTTTCGGACTTGGACAAAAAACCGGAATTGAAATACCGGAAAGTGAGCCAAAGATTTCCGATGAGTATCCAATTACCTCTGCCATTGGACAGGGTAATCACAACTATACCACAACACAGTTGGCACGTTATTTAACTGCAGTTGCCAGCAGTGGAAATGTTTATCAGATGACCTTGTTAAGTAAGGAGACCACTTCTGATGGGGAACTTATCCAGCAGTTCCAGCCGGAATTGCTGTGGCATATTGATGAAGTAGCCAGCACTTCCTGGACCGCAATTCAGTCCGGTATGAGAATGGTGGCAGAAAATAATAGCAGCTTCAAGGATTTCCCAATTGCAGTTGCCGGTAAGACAGGTACCGCACAGGAAGATAAGACCCGTGGAAATCATGCGCTTTTCATTGGATATGCTCCATACGAAGACCCACAGGTAGCAATTACAACACGTATTGCATACGGTTATACCTCTGCCAATGCCGCAGAAGTATCCAGCAATATTTTAAAATATTACTTTAATCTTGCAGATGCAGAATCTTTGTTGAGCGGACAGGCTCAGGATATTGGTGATTCTACCAACGGATTTACAGACTAGGATTTGGAGGGACAGGATATGCAGCAACCAGTTGTATTAAAAAGTAATAAATATGGAATTAATCTGATTCTGAATGATGACATGGAGTTCAAGGAATTGTTGCAGTGTATCATAGATAAGTTCAAGGAATCAGAAGGATTTTTCAAAAATGCCAAAATGGCAATTTCCTTTGAGGGAAGAGAACTGACACAGGAAGAAGAATTTCAAATTATAGAAGCTATTACAGAGAACAGTTCTGTAAATATTATCTGTATTCTGGATAACGATCAGCTCAAAGAAGAACTGGTCCGTCAGAAAATAGACCAGTTTGAAGAGGAACAGGCAGGAAAAACAGGAGAATTTTATAAAGGAACCCTTCGTTCCGGCCAGGTTCTTGATTGTGAAACCAGTGTTGTGGTAATTGGTGATGTCAATCCGGGGGCAAAGGTAATTTCGAAAGGAAATATCGTAATTCTCGGTGCGTTGAAAGGCAATGCCTATGCGGGGGCAAATGGCAATGAGTTAGCCTTTGTTGCAGCACTTGACATGGATCCGGTGCAGATTAAGATTGGTGATGTGATTGGAAGAAGTGCAGATAAGACTGGCAATGAAAAAAAGAAGAAAAAGCATCCCACACCACCGGCAGAGCCACAGGTCGCAATTGTAAAGGATGGAAATATTTATATTGAGCCAATAACCAAAGGGCTTTTAAATAGCATATAAATAGCAGGAGGATATAGTAAATGAGTGAAGTAATCGTAATAACATCTGGAAAAGGTGGAGTAGGAAAGACTACTACAACCGCAAACGTAGGAACAGGGCTGGCGCAGCTAAACAAAAAAGTTGTATTAATTGATACAGACATAGGACTGCGTAATCTTGATGTAGTTATGGGACTGGAGAACCGAATTGTATACAATTTAGTAGATGTAGTGGAAGGAAATTGCCGCATGAAACAGGCATTAATTAAGGACAAGCGTTATCCAAATCTTTGTCTGCTTCCATCTGCACAGACCAGAGATAAGACCGCTGTAACACCAGAACAGATGATAAAGGTAACGGAAGAATTAAGAGAAGAATTTGACTACATTCTTTTAGATTGCCCGGCAGGAATTGAACAGGGATTTAAAAATGCCATTGCAGGGGCAGACCGTGCATTGGTAGTAACTACACCAGAGGTTTCCGCTATCCGTGATGCAGACCGTATTATTGGATTGTTAGAAGCAAATGAACTGAAAAAAACAGAGCTGATTGTAAACAGACTTCGTATGGATATGGTAAAACGCGGCGATATGATGTCTATTGATGATGTTACTGACATACTTGCCATTGATTTGATTGGTGCAGTTCCGGATGATGAACAGATTGTTGTATCTACCAATCAGGGAGAACCATTAGTAGGAAGCGACTGTCTTGCAGGACAGGCATATGCAAATATTTGCCGTAGAATTCTTGGAGAGGAAGTTCCTTTCCTGGATTTAGAATCAAAATCCGGTGTATGGTCAAAATTCAAGGATTTATTTAAAAAGAATTAGGAGGAAACCATAAAATGGGCTTAATGGACTTGTTTAAAAAGAAAAACTCCGGTGACATTGCCAAGGACAGATTAAAGTTATTACTGGTTTCTGACAGAGCAAACTGTTCCCCGGAAGTGATGGAAAAAATAAAAAATGATATTATTCAGGTAATTTCGAAATATATGGAAATTGATCCGGAAGGTCTGGATATTCAGATTACCCAGACAGAATCAGATGGAAATAACGGAACGGTTCCGGCATTATATGCCAACATTCCGATTAAAGATTTGAAACATTCCGGAAATTCAAATTAAGGAAGTTTTTATATGTTAAAACAATATCAGGTAAAGGATTATAATTTTCGTCTAATTGTATATGTGTTAGTACTTACCATGATAGGAATCAGTATCATCGGAAGTGCCCAGCAGTCCGTACAGAGCAAACAGGTAATGGGTATGCTTCTTGGCATCGTTGCAATGATAATCGTATCGTTGTTTGATTATAATTTCATTCTTCGGTTTCACTGGATTATTTATGTATTTAATCTGGTGCTGCTCGGGCTGATTAGCTTTAATATTTTAGGCTCTGATGCCGGTGGTGCAACCCGTTGGATTGAAATCGGACCTCTTCGTTTTCAACCATCCGAATTCTCAAAGGTATGTATTATTTTGTTTTTTGCCTGGTTCTTTTCAAAATATTATGAAAAGGTAAATACGCTTCCCTTTCTATTGTTATCGGGCGTATTAATTATCATTCCGTGGTATATGATTAAAGAACAGCCAGCATTATCTACCAGTATTGTTGTTGCAATGATTTTTCTGGTCATGTTATTTTTAAGTGGACTAAGCTATAAAATCATAGGAGCTGTACTTGCAGTAGCTATTCCTTCAGCCGCAATTTTTCTTTATCTGATTCTACAGCCGGATCAGACGATTTTGGAACATTACCAGTGGCTGCGTATCATGGCCTGGTTAGATCCGGCAAATTATGCGGAAAATGCATATCAGCAACTAAATTCCATTATGGCAATCGGCTCCGGTATGCTGTGGGGAAAAGGATTGAATAATGACAATGTATTTTCTGTAAAAAATGGTAATTTTATTCCGGAACCCCAGACGGATTTCATTTTTTCTGTTGCCGGAGAAGAGCTTGGATTTGTTGGAAGCGCAATTATTTTAATTTTATTATTGCTAATTGTGATAGAATGTATTATGATTGGAAGAAAAGCGAAAGATCTGGCAGGCAGATTAATCTGTGGTGGAGTTGCCGCCTGGATTGGCTTTCAGACTTTTTTTAATATTTGTGTAGTAACTGGTTTAATGCCTAATACCGGATTGCCATTACCTTTTGTAAGCTATGGACTTACTTCGCTTGTAAGTTTATTTATAGGCATTGGACTTGTATTAAATGTAGGGCTTCAGCCTAGAAAATATGGAATGGGGGAATTCTAAATGAACATTGGATTAATTGCACATGATTCCAAGAAAAAGTTAATGCAGAATTTTTGTATCGCCTACCGCGGCATCTTATGTAAAAATGATTTATTTGCAACCGGAACAACAGGACGTTTGATTGAGGAAGTGACCAACCTTTCGATTCACAAGTACCTGGCAGGACATTTGGGAGGAGCAGAACAGCTGGGTGCCCAAATCGAGCACAACCAGATTGACCTTGTCATCTTTTTGCGTGATCCTTTGACACCAAAATCCCATGAACCGAGTGTAAACGATGTGGTTCGCTTATGCGATATTCACAATATTCCGCTTGCTACCAATCTGGCAACGGCAGAATTATTGATTAAGTCATTAGACAGAGGAGATTTAGAGTGGCGTGAAATGTATAAATAAAAGAATGAGAACATACATTGCAGGCATCCTGCTGGCTTCTTCCTTTCTGTTGACCGGATGCGGGGAAAAGACCGTATTAGATAATGCCTATCAGATTTATGATACCACCAGTGCATATGGCATGGATGCTTCTGTTTCGGAGCATAATGTTTCTTACTTTGCAGATAATCTGTGTGTAGCAGGTACAGACAACCTGCTGACAGAAGGCGTTACGGAAAGTCTTTCAGAAGCAGCCGGATTGTTTGATACTGCCAATCATGAGGTAAAGTTTGCTAAAAATATTCATGAAAGACTTTATCCTGCAAGCACAACGAAGATTTTAACCGCATATGTTGCTTTGAAATATGGTGATCTTGCAGCAACCGCAACAGTGACAGAAGCGGAGCTGCAGTTAGAGTCCGGTTCTACCACCTGTGGACTATCGGTCGGTGACACGATATCGTTACAGGAATTATTGTACGGTCTTATGCTTTGCAGTGGAAATGATGCCGCAAATGTGATTGCAGATATGATTTCCGGAAGCACGGAGGAATTTGCGAATCTGATGAATCAGGAAGCACAGGCGCTAGGGGCAACGAATTCCCATTTTGTCAACGCAAATGGACTCCACAGTGAGGAGCACTATACTACCGTTTATGATATGTATTTAATTTTTAATACAGCAGTACAGGATGAACGTTTTCTGCAGCTCATCACTACTCAGAACTATACGGCAAATTTTATAAATTCTGCAGGAGAACCAATCACAAAGGATTGGAGCACTACCAATAAATATCTAAAGGGAGAGGAAACTGCACCGGAGGGTATTAACGTAATCGGCGGAAAAACAGGAACCACAAATGACGCAGGTTATTGTCTGGTTCTTTACAGCAAAAATGGAGATGAAATCCCTTACATTTCTATTGTTTTTAAAGCAGATAGTCGTGATAATCTTTATCATGAAATGACTGAATTGTTAGGAGAAATCCTGAAATAGCAGTTGAATTTTCTGTGAATATATACTATAATGTACACATAAATTAGAACTGTTCCTATACAAATTAAACAAGTGAACGCCAGAAGAATGTGCTTGCATGTTCGATGAGCGGCGAAGTTTGATTATGAATTGAAGATTCATAATAGAACAAGATTAGGAGGAGATTTTCATGGTACAAATTATAGCTGGCGAAAAAGGAAAAGGAAAGACAAAATATCTGTTAGACAAAGTAAATCAGGACGTAGAATCATTGAATGGAAATATCGTGTACCTGGATAAAAGTTCCAAGCATATGTACGAACTGAGTAATAAAGTTCGATTGATTAATGTTTCTGATTACCTGATAACAAATTGCGATGAATTTGTTGGATTTATATGTGGAATTATTTCTCAGGATCGTGATTTGGAAGAAATGTTCCTGGACAGTTTTCTTACCGTTGGAGCTGTGAATGATGATGATATATGCCGCACAGTCACAAAGCTTCAGGAAATCGGCGAAATGTTTCATGTAAACTTTGTACTGAGCGTTTCAAAAAATAAAGCAGATTTACCGGAATATGTAAAAAGTAAAATTATTGTTTCATTGTAAGTTACAGACGATAAAGGGGTTGTTGCCAGGCAATAACCCCTTTTTAGCTGTCAATACAAGTTGTTCTTTCAGGCCTCGTTCATGGAACGGATGCGTCCAAAAGCACTGCAGAGATATAATCCGCTGATTCCAACAATTCCGTAAATAATACGGCTGAGCCAGCTCATGTTGCCAAATAAAAATGCGACCAGATCAAAACGGAATAAACCAATTAAGCCCCAGTTGATGGCACCAATGATTACAATGGTCAATAACGTATAATCTAAACCTCTCGTATTCATATGCATTCCTCCTTTTACATGAATCTAGTATTACCACTCTGCAAAAAAACATGTTGGAAATTCATACCAGTATTGAGTTTGCAGTTTTAAAATGTTAAAATAAAAAATATATGAGTAAAAATAAGGATGGAAACTTCTGTGACAAATAAAAAAAACAAAAAAATTGTAAAATTCCATAAAGGCTCACATCTGAATATCGGAGTAATCGTATTTTTGATTATTTTTATTTATATGCTTTATAATATTTTCCAGTATTTTACCACAAAACAGGTAGCAGTATATGAGGTATCACAGGGAACGATTGCTCAGAATAACACCTTTACCGGTCTTGCCTTGCGGGAGGAAACTGTATTTCTTGCAGAAAGCAGCGGATACATTAACTATTATAACAAGGATGCTACCAAAGTAGGCGTGAATACATATTTGTATTCGATTGATGAAACCGGCGATTTTTATAATCAGGTGTTAGAGGCAAACGAAGGACAGCTTTTTGAAAAAAAAGAATCCTATCAGGAGTTAGAGAAAACTGCCTCTGAATATGTACTGAGTTATTCCGATGTGAATTTTTACCAGGTGTATAGCTTTAAATATGATATGGAAGCCGCTCTGATGGAAGCCCTTAGCGCCAGTAACCTTTCCAGTTTAGATGGATATAGCGGAAACGAGGCTACTTTTCATTCCTATCTTGCACCGCAAGACGGAATAGTGGTATATAATACAGATGGCTTAGAGGAGACCACGGTCGACACTTTTACGGAGGACAGCTTTGACCAGTCCAAGCATGTAAAGAACAATCTCCAGGCAAAAGACAAGGTCAATGCCGGAGAAGCGGTATATAAGCTGATTACCGGCGAAACATGGGATTTGGTGCTTCCTATCGATGAAAGTCTGGCAGTGGATTTGGCAGAAGAAAGCAATATAAAGGTGGAATTTCAAAAGGATGGTTCTACTGCCTGGGGAAGCTCTAAAGTGATAAATCGTGACGGTTCTTATTATCTGGACTTAAGTTTTCAAAATTCCATGATTCGTTTTGCTTCGGACCGTTATCTGGAAGTAAAACTATTGGTGTCTGATACCAGCGGACTTAAGATTCCAAATACTGCCCTGACGGAGAAGTCCTTTTTCGTTGTACCAAAGGATTATGTAACAAAAGGCGGTGATTCCGATGGAAACGGCGTTTTGCGTCAAAGTACGTCCAAAGATGGAAAAACAACCATGGAATTTACCGATGTTACTGTATTTCAGGAAACAGAGGATTCCTATTACATTGATGGAAGCGACTTAGAAAAGGGCGATATCATTAACAAACCGGATTCTGGTGAAACAATGACCTTAGAGCAGACCGCATCTCTTCAGGGCGTTTATAACATCAATAGAGGATATGCCATATTCCGAAAGGTAGAGATATTATTTCAAAATGAAGAATATACCATTGTAAACACAGGGACAAGTTATGGTCTTTCCCTTTATGACCATATAGCATTAGATGCCTCTGCCATAAAAGAAAATCAGATTGTGCAATAAGGAGGATGACAAAATGGTAAAGGAAAATTTAGAACAGGTAAGAGGAAATATAAGAAAAGCATGTGAAAAATCCGGAAGAGATGTGTCGGAAGTGACTTTAATTGCTGTCAGCAAAACAAAACCGGTTCCAATGTTACAGGAAGCATATGACGCTGGAAGTCGGGATTTCGGTGAAAACAAGGTGCAGGAAATCATGGACAAGTATCCGGTATTACCGGAGGATATCCGTTGGCATATGATTGGACACCTTCAGCGAAATAAGGTAAAATACATTGTAGACAAGGTTTCGCTTATTCATTCTGTAGATTCCCTGCGGCTTGCAGAGGAAATTAGTTCTCAGGCAGAAAAAAAGCAGGTAGAAGTAAATATCCTGGTGGAAGTAAATATTGCCCAGGAGGAAAGTAAGTTTGGAACCGGCAGAGACGAAGCAATAACTTTAGTGGAAGAGATTTCCAAGCTTCCTCACATTCACGTCAAAGGACTTATGACCATTGCCCCTTTCGTAGAGAATGCAGAGGACAATCGGAAATATTTTAAACAAATAAAAGAATTATCTGTTGACATAATGCAGAAAAACATTGATAATGTATCTATGGGTGTACTGTCTATGGGAATGACAGGAGACTACATGGTCGCCATAGAAGAAGGCGCTACCATGGTACGTGTTGGAACGGGGATTTTTGGCGAAAGAAATTACGTATAATATCGTCAGATATTATGCCGCCCGAATGGGCATATGTGCCATAGTATATTGCGAGGAAATTATGGTATAAAGTACGAAAAGGTAACAAGGAGAATTATCATGGGAATGCTTGATAAATTTTTAAATGTTATGAGATTGAATCCGGATGATGACGATGATTTCTATAACGAAGATTATTATGACGATGACGATTACGAAGAAGAAGCACCAAAGAAGAAGGGCTTTTTAAAAGAAAAAGAGCCGGAAGATGATTTTGAATATGAAGAGAAGAAACCAAAACCGGTGAAAACGACTCCAAAGGTTACACCGATGCGGTCATCCAAAAGGCAGGGAACAGGTATGGAAGTATGTGTAATTAAACCGACCTCAGTAGAGGATGCAAGAGAGATTACAGAAACATTATTACTCAACAGAACCGTAGTGCTGAATGTAGAAGGTCTGGATGTAGAAATCGCGCAGCGTATTATTGATTTTACCTCCGGCTCCTGCTTTGCAATCAGCGGTAATTTACAGAAGATTTCCAATTACATATTCATAATAACACCTCCGAATGTAGATATTTCCGGAGACTTTGCAAATATTATGGATGCATTTGATGTGCCGCCTATTCAGACAGATTTTTAAGGAATACGAACATGACCAGGGACGAGACTTTATTATCCAAACGTTTTATTGATTTGTCCAGACAGGCACAACAAAAGGATATTGTTTTATTCAGCGATTTTCTGAATTTAAACGAACAGAATATTTTTAAGAACAGCATTTCAGAGCTGTATTGTGGTTTTGAAATGTCTGGTGGTTTTAAGAACAGTGAGCGTCAGATGATTGCATTTCTTCCTGATGCTCTTTGTTATACCTGGGATTATCCGATTTCATGTTTGAAAATAACCCCATTGAACCGAAAGTTCGCAGACGAGCTGACTCATCGGGATGTACTGGGAAGTCTTATGAACCTTGGCATTGAACGCAGTATGTTAGGGGATATTCTGGTGGAGGACAATGTCATCTATGTGTTTTGTCAGGAAAAAATCGCAGATTATATTCAGGAAGAACTGACACGAATCAAGCATACCTCTGTTCAGTTAGAAAAGACAGCCGCCTCAGAGGTCCATATTGTGCCCAAAACGGAAGCGTTAGAAGGGATTATAACCTCGAATCGTTTGGACAGTGTAATTGCCTGTATCTGTAAAATATCACGTTCTCAGGCAAACGAATGGATACGTGGCAGCAAGGTTTTTGTGAATAGCCGGGAAATCTTAAATACCACCTACGAGTGCAAAGCCGGTGAGGTGATTTCTGTTCGTTCAGTCGGACGTTTCCTCTTTCAGGGAGCCTCCGGAGAAACACGAAAGGGACGTTTGAAAATACAATACGAAAAATATATTTAAAGTAGAGGAGATGTCATGGGAAGAAAAATTACTGTAAATTATGAAGAAAAACCCTGTTATGATATTGAGCTTCAGCAGGATTTTGGTAAATTACCGGAAAAACTGAAGGAGCTGGGATTCGAGAATCGAAAAATATGTATCGTAACCGATTCTAACGTTGGGAAACTGTATTTAAAAGAAATAACCCAATTATTGGAACCCATATCTGCCAAATGTGTTTCTTATGTGTTTGACGCAGGAGAAGCCAGCAAAAACACCGATACCGTGGGAAAAGTATATGAACATTTGATCTTAAATTCCTTTGACCGGAAAGACCTGCTAGTTGCTTTAGGCGGCGGTGTCGTAGGAGATTTGACCGGATTTACTGCGGCAACCTATCTTCGCGGCATTGATTTTGTACAGGTTCCAACCACACTGCTGGCACAGGTAGACAGCAGCATCGGCGGTAAGACCGGAGTAGATTTTATGCAGTATAAAAATATGGTGGGTGCGTTCTATATGCCGAAACTGGTATATATGAATCTTTCCGCTTTAAAGACATTACCGAAGCGTCAGATTTCCTCCGGTATGGGAGAAATCATAAAGCATGGACTGATTAAGGACACTGCCTATTTTTCCTACTTAGAGGAAAATAGTGACCGTATCAAAGCGCTTGATATGGCAGCCTTAGAAGAACTGGTCTATGGAAGCTGTGAGATTAAGCGTAACGTGGTAGAAAACGACCCCAAGGAGCAGGGCGAACGTGCATTGCTGAACTTCGGACATACGCTTGGACATGCCATCGAAAAGCTTTCCGGATTCTCCATGTACCATGGTGAATGTGTGGCAGTTGGAATGGCCGGTGCAGGATATATCTCCATGAAACTGGGATACATTACCAAAGAGCAGTTAGAAATGATAGAAGCAACCATTCAAAGCTATGGGCTTCCGGTTCGTATTCCGGAATTCTCCCATACTCCGGAGGAAATTCTTGCAGCCACCAAGCTGGATAAGAAGATGGAATCCGGGAAAGTAAAATTTATTGTATTAAAAGAAATAGGAAACGCCGTTATTACCAAAGAACTGACCGATGAAGAGCTTCTTTCCGGAATTTCCTATGTGACAGGAGCCTAATATGACGAAAAATAAGAAAATAAGCTGCATCCTTGGATTGATTGTAACAGTGTTCCTGCTGTTTTTAGATCAGTTTACAAAGTATCTTGCAACGACACATTTAAAGAATGGAAATTCTGTTATTTTAATAAAAGATGTATTTCAACTCCATTATTTGGAGAACCGGGGAGCTGCCTTTGGGATGTTCCAGGGGGGAAAGGTTGTATTTATCATTATTACATTGCTTTTGGTAGCTGTAATGACTTATATTTACTGGCATTGCCCTATGGAAAAGCGTTATATCTGGATAAGAATCATTATCATGTTCCTCATGGCAGGAGCCTTCGGTAACCTCATTGACCGAATTCGCCTGAATTACGTGGTCGATTTCTTTTATTTTGAATTAATTGATTTTCCGATTTTTAACGTGGCAGATATCTATGTAAGCTGCTGTGTGGTCGCTTTACTGATATTGTTTCTATTTTATTATAAGGAAGAGGATTTGGAAGTATTATTGCCTTCCAAAAAGAAGAAAAATGCAGGAAACGAAGCAGAATAACGGAATTTGTCAGGAATTTGAAGTAACCATGGAGCAGGAGGGAGAACGGCTGGATAAATATCTGGCATTAATTTATGAAAATCAATCCCGCTCCTTTTTTCAAAAATTAATCAAGGAAAATCTGGTACTGGTAAACGAAAAGGTGCAGAAAGCAAACTACCGGGTGAGTGCAGAGGATTCGGTAAGCGTTACGATTCCCAAGGCACAGGAAATCGAAATTTTACCGGAGAATATTCCGTTGGATATTTTATATGAAGATGACGATGTTCTGGTAGTCAATAAACCGAAGGGCATGGTAGTTCACCCTTCCGCAGGGCACTACAGCGGAACTTTAGTAAATGCTGTCATGTATCATTGTCGTGACAGCCTTTCCGGCATCAACGGAGCTATCCGCCCGGGAATCGTACACCGAATTGATATGGATACCACAGGGGCATTGATTGTGTGTAAGAATGACAACGCTCATGTAAAAATTGCAGAACAGATTAAGGAACATTCTGTTACCAGACGTTACCGTGGAATCGTAAATGGCGTTATAAAACAGGATTCCGGCACCATTGAGGGTGCGATTGGAAGACATCCGGTAGAGCGCAAGAAAATGGCAATCAATGAGAAAAACGGAAAGCCGGCAATTACCCATTACCGGGTTCTGGAGCGTTTTTCTAACCACACCTATATGGAATTTGAATTGGAAACGGGACGAACCCATCAGATTCGTGTTCATATGGCTAGTATTGGTCATCCACTGCTGGGAGATACCCTTTATGGAAGTGGAAAGAATCCTTATCATCTGCAGGGGCAGACGCTTCATGCCATGGTGATTGGTTTCGTCCATCCCTCTAACGTAACATATGTTGAGGTGGAAGCGCCGCTTCCGGAATATTTCCAAAAACTGTTAAAGGGGAAGTTGTAAAAAAATGCAATATATTGTGTATACATTTTGTGCAAAATATATTATAATATAAGTAAGTAAAGCAGAAAGGTGGTATTTCTATGGACAACTTTGTAATTACAATCGGAAGAGAATTTGGAAGCGGCGGTCTTGACGTGGCACGTAAGCTTTCGGACAAATTAAATGTGAAATATTATGACAAGGAACTGCTTGCGATGGCAGCAAAGGAAAGCGGACTTTGTGAAGAAATTTTTGAAAATCATGACGAAAAACCAACCAACAGTTTTTTATACTCATTGGTTATGGATACATATTCTGTCAGCGGATACACATCGGCGCCTTTTTTAGACATGCCGCTAAATCACAAAGTATTTCTGGCACAGTTTGATGCAATTAAAAAGCTTGCCGAAAAAGAGTCCTGCATTATCGTAGGACGCTGCGCTGATTACGCACTGGCAGAGCATCCCAACTGCACCAGTGTATTTATTCATGCAGATATGGATTTTAGAATCAATCATGTCATGGAGACCTTTCATCTGACAAAGGAAAAAGCAAAAGACATGATTCAAAAGACAGATAAGAAACGTGCAAGTTATTATAATTATTACTCCAGTAAGAAATGGGGAGATTCCAGAAGCTATAATCTGTCTCTGGATAGCGGCCAGCTTGGATTAGACGGCTGTGTGGAAATGATTTTAAATTACATGGATATCAAACAGAAGCATAAGGGATAATTCCCGGCGCGCAAGTAATAAAAAGATATATAATAAAGGATATAAATTATGAGCTACAAAATGATTGTTCTGGATATCGACGGAACATTGACCAACGACGAAAAGAAAATAACTCCAAAGACACTGGACGCCCTGAAAAAAGCACAGGAGAGTGGTATCATTCTCGTACTTGCTTCCGGGCGTCCGGTTGCGGGATTGGGAAAATTATGTCAGGAACTGGAAATGGAAAAACATCACGGAATTCTCCTGGCATATAATGGCGGAAAATTATTAGATGCACAAAGTGGAAGAGTATTATACGAAAAAGCAATTCCGTTAGAACGCGCAAAGGCCGTTTTAAGACATTTAGAGCAATTTCCGGTTTCTCCTATGGTAATGAAGGAAAAATGTCTCTATGTGCCAAATAAAGACGGCTACAAGGCAGATTACGAAAGCAGTATTAATGATTTAGACATAATAGAAGTGGGAACACTTTCTGAATTTCTGGATTTTGCACCGGTAAAAATACTAACGGCAGCGCCAAATGAAGTATTATCAGAGCATATGGAAGCAATGACAAATCCTTTTACAGAAGAATTTTCCTTTGCCATGTCTGCGCCATTTTACCTGGAATGTAACATGAAAGGAATTAATAAAGCCGCCTCTTTGGACAAAGCATGTCAGGAGTTAGGTATCGATGCTTCTGAAATCATCGCTTTTGGAGATGCGCAAAATGATATTTCCATGGTAGAATATGCAGGACTTGGAGTTGCTATGGGAAATGCCTGTGAAGAATTAAAGGCAGTAGCAAATGAAATTACTGCCTCTAATAATGAAGATGGGATTGCAGTTACGTTAGAAAAGCATTTAAACATCGTCGTATCACAATAAATTTACTTGGTAGCAGTTCCTATTTTTAAATGAATTTCTATTCATCTTCATGAAAGATACTTCCGGAAAACTTACCTGCCAGCCGGCGTCTGTCATCCTCAATAGCAGCGTAGTGCTGACGGGTAGTCTCTACGCTTTTATGCCCCAGCGCATCTGCCACCAGATAAATATCGCCGGTTTCTTTATAAAGATTGGTACCGTAAGTGCTCCTCAGCTTATGAGGAGTAATTTTTTTATTGATATTAGCGGCGCCGGTATATTTTTTTACCAGCTTTTCTACGGCACGGGTAGTAAGACGGCTGTACTTTAGAGATAAAAACAATGCATTCTCGTGTTCCGGCAACGCTTTTTGCGCCAGACCTTCCCGTTCCAGTTCCAGGTAATCCAAAAGAGCATCTGCGACCTCATCCCCAAAGTAAATAGTGGACTCGTTTCCGCCCTTACGTACCACCCGCATACAGTTGTTTTTAAAGCTCAAATCCGCAACATCCAAGCCAACACATTCCGATACACGGATTCCGGTTCCAAGCAGAAGAGTAAGAATAGCAATATCGCGGTATTTTGTTTTCTGATGAGCTGCAAGCTGTCTGGCAGTTAAATTTTCACCACTCTGAACAGTTGTAATCAGTTCGGCTACCTCGTCTTTGTCCAGACGGATAATGTTTTCCTTGTGCTTTTTTGGTGTATCAATCATGGAAGGCGCATTGGTCTTAATGAATTCTTTCTTAAAATAATAATTGTACATGGTACGGATAGCAGAAAGCTTGCGTGATTTCCCTTTTTCACCGTTGGTAACTGCCTGTCCGTCTTTTTTCTCATAATAAGATAAATAAGAAAGATATTCTTCGATATCAACAGGAGTCATTTCATCTAAGACATTGATAGGAATATCATGCATGGACATTTTCTTGTATACCGGATTATTTTCCTGTATAAATTCAAAGAAAATCCGAATATCATACCCATAAGACAATCTTGTTCTGGATGAGGTATTCCGGGTATCCAGATAACGGAAAAAGTCGCTGCAGAACTTTGGCAGTTCTTTTAGCAATTCCTGCAATTTTCTTTTGTTTTCCAGATTTATTTTTTCAGTGTATTCCATGGAAGACGCTCCTTTGTTTTCAGCTATATATCAATTAATATGTTAAGATTATCATAATTTCACAAAAATCTTACTGATAATAATTTTAACATAGCTAAGGTTGTTTTTGCAAATGACCATATTGATTGTAAATCCGGTAGTGTGTTTCTCTATAAGTATCAGTTCGCGAAATGTTGATTTTACGAACTGATAGTCAGCAAATCTCATTAGAATCCAAAATTATGGTAAATGGACCGTCATTTAACAAAGAAATTTTCATATCTGCACCAAACTCCCCGGTCTGAACCACAGGAATCTCTTTTTTACATGCCTCAATAATGTATTCATATAACTGATTGGCATGCTCCGGATTACCTGCTTTGATAAATGACGGTCGGTTTCCCTTTTTACAATCTGCATATAAGGTAAACTGCGAAACTAATAACAGTTCGCCATTGACATCCTTTAAAGCAAGGTTTGTTTTTCCATTTTCATCCTCAAAAATCCGTAAGCCGATGAGCTTTTTTATCAGTTTATCGGCGATTTCCGTGGTATCATCGTTGCTGACTCCAATTAATACCAAAAATCCCTTGTTTACCTTACCGATTACCTCATGATTTACCTCTACCGAAGCCTGAGTCACACGTTGTATTACAAATTTCATAAGCCAAATTCTCCTTTTATGTCATAATTGTTGATTATATCACAAACTTATACTATAATAAATACTTTAGAAAATCACCTTAATACGTTTTTGTTTGCATAATTATTTTATGTAAACACATGGAGGTTACGATGAAATTACAGCAGCTTTTGAGCTACACCAGACGCGCCATTGACGATTACCAAATGATTGAAGAAGGAGATAAAATTGCTATTGGGGTTTCCGGCGGAAAGGATTCTCTCACCATGCTTTATGCCTTAAAGGGCTTACAGCGCTTTTATCCAAAGAAATTTGAACTTATGGCAATTACGGTTGACCTTGGCTTCCAAAACTTTGATACAAAGTCTATTGGGAAGTTATGCAAAGAACTTGATATTTCCTATGAAGTAATACATACCGAGGTGGCAAAAATCGTCTTTGATGAAAGAAAAGAAAGCAATCCCTGCTCTCTTTGTGCCAAAATGCGAAAAGGCGCTTTAAATCAAGCGGTAAAGGCGCACGGCTTTAACAAAATTGCATATGCTCATCACAAGGATGATGTCGTTGAGACTATGCTGATGTCCCTGCTTTTTGAAGGGCGTTTTCATACCTTTTCCCCAAAAACATATTTAGACCGTATGGAGCTGACCGTGATTCGCCCCATGATATATGTACATGAAGCTGATGTAATCGGCTTTAGTCACAAATATCAGCTGCCGGTAGCGAAAAGCCCCTGTCCTGCCGATGGCTATACCAAGCGGGAATATACCAAAGATTTGCTCAAACATTTAAACCGTGAACATCCAGGCTGCAAAGAAAGAATGTTCACGGCTATTATAAATGGAAATATGGAAGACTGGCCAGGAAAGACAACATACTCTGGTAATTAGTAAGGAACTTAGTACGGAACTGCTATGCTATATTCTTCTACTACCTTGGTAATGCGCTCTTGTACTATTTTTGCAATTTCCACTGTTTTTAAGTTCTTATATTCCTCATACAACAATGGCTTCAGATAATGTACCTGAGTAGTCACTTTTCCAAGGGTAAAGCTGTTAAATACCTTATAGGAATCAATCAGTGCTACCGGAACGATGGGAGCCTTCGCCTTCAACGCACATTTAAAACAGCCTGCCTTAAAGTTAGAAATGTTGTTATGATTATTAAAAACATAGTCTCCTTCCGGGAAAATGATATATTTTCGCCCATTTTTCACTTCTTCTGCCACTTCATTTAGTACTGGAAGTGCCTGGCGAACATCCTTACGGTCCAGACGCTTTCCTTGTACCAGGTCTACGATTTCACTGGTTAAAATCATACGTGACTTTACCTTGTCCATAACAAAGGAACAAGGAGTTTTATGCGTAATCATGATACCAAGAGCATCATATTTTCCCTGATGATTCGGGTACATAATATAACCGCCTTCTTTGGGAAGATTTTCTTCTCCGTAGGCCTTGGTATGAATATGACCGGTTCGCTTCATCAGCGTAATTGCATGCCGAACCAGAGCATAACGTTTTTGTTCGGAATACTTTTCCGGATGATTTGCCTGGTAGCGCATTTTCGGAATCATATAAGGAGCCCGGAATAAATTCATAAAAATAACATATAAAAATTTAATCATATCTCTTCTCCTATTGTAAATACATCTTTTCTATTATAGAATGAAATCCTAAAAAAAACAAGCAAAAAGCCTACTGAAATCCTAGAAATCAGCAGGCAAGAGTTATATTGAAAAAATAAGTGAAGGCATATTATTTTATTTCACTAGAAAAATACGGAATCATAAGATACTGTCCAGAATGAATTTCATCATCTCCAAGGTCATTTACAGCCTTAATCTCATCTACATATTCCTGTACACTTCCATATTCCGGTGTCATGTATTCTTCTGCAATATTCCAGAGAGTATCCCCTCTTTCAATTTCAATGCTGGTGTAATATTTATAAGAAACATTCTGTGCAGCTTTACTCTGTCCGGAAGATGCAATACTACTTCCAATCAACATACAGAGCAGCACAAAAATAGTAGTAATCAGTGCCAAAAGAATATTTCGATGTACTTCTGCTCCTCTTCTTAAGGAAATGGTCTGTTTTCTGTAATTCATAATAATTCCTCCTTCAGTATTATATATCATTTATTGTGTTTCGAACACTTGTTGCGAACATTTGTTTATGTTCAAATCATACCACGCAAACAAATGTTTGTCAATACAAAATTCGAACAAATTTTCGGAATATGTGTTTGCATTTTAAAGCGAGGTATGATATGATATAGAAAATAAGTATTGCAGATTAAGTTCAGGAGGTATGAATATGTCATACGGTAAGATTAGTGATAAACAAAGAGAGATTTTGGAATATATCAAGAGTGAGATTCTGAATAAGGGATATCCGCCGGCGGTTAGAGACATCTGTGAAGCCGTTCATTTAAAGTCTACTTCTTCTGTTCATTCTCATTTAGAGACATTAGAAAAGAATGGTTACATACGCCGCGACCCTACCAAGCCAAGAGCCATCGAAATTATTGATGACAACTTTAATCTGGTTCGTCGCGAGGTAGTGAATGTTCCTATCCTTGGCAGAGTTGCCGCCGGAGAACCGTTGTTGGCGGTTGAGAATGTGGAGTCCTATTTCCCTATTCCTGCGGAAATGATGCCGAATGTTGAGACCTTTATGCTGAAAGTCAAAGGGGAAAGTATGATTAATGCCGGTATCTTCGATGGTGACAGCATTTTGGTACAGTGTCAAAACACTGCCCAAAATGGTGATATGGTAGTGGCTCTTGTAGACGATTCCGCTACTGTAAAGACGTTCTATAAAGAGGATGGTTATTATCGCCTGCAGCCTGAAAATGACAATATGGACCCGATTATCGTTCAGGAATGTAGTATTCTTGGTAAAGTGTTTGGCGTATTCCGTATCTTCAATTAAAATAGGTCAGCTCATTGAGCCACGAAAATAAAAAAGCGCCATTCTTTTGTTTACCAAGAGAATGACGCTTTTTTATATTTATTTTGATAACAATTCTTCTAATTCTACTGTTTTTCCATCTGTCCAGATACGCTCTAGGTCATAGAACAGGCGGTCTTCCTTGGAAAATACATGAACGACAATATCCGTATAGTCCATTAAAATCCAACTGGAATTGCGATTTCCTTCAATCTGTTTTGCAGTATGCCCGGCTTTTGTTAATTCTTCATCTACAGCATCTACCATAGCCTGAAGCTGATTGGCATTTGCCCCGCTTGCAATCACAAAATAATCTGCGATGGGGGAAACCTCGCTAATATCAATAATACGAATATCGTCTGCCTTCTTTTCGCTTAATGCATGACATGCAATTTGTACCATTTCACGTGAATGATTCATTTTTCGTAATCTCCTTTCAAAATGTATTCTTGTTATGGAAGTAAGCATATGTTTCAACGGTAAGCGGGTCGATTTCTCCGCCCTTTTCCTGAAGATAATTTAGTGTATCACTTAAAATCTTATCCATGGTTTCATCCAGATTTTGAAAAGCAAGCGTTCTTATTGCCTCAAGATTTGGAGCCTTATCCCGGTTCGGTTCAATATAATCTGCAATATAAATGATTTTATCTAAGGTGTTCATTCCCGGTTCTCCGGTAGTATGCACCTTTATGGCATGCAAAATTTCTTCATCTTCTATCCCATAAGTATTCTTGGCATAGTAAGCACCCAGCTTTGCATGTAACAAAAATGGGCTTTTCTCTTCCACTGCGGAAACAGGAATCTGATATTTTTTACATAAAGCAATTTTCTCTTCGTTTGGAATACACTTTGCACAGTCATGCAGCAATCCTGCATACAATGCCTGTTCCATATCAGCACCATGTGCCATGGCAAGCGCTGCAGCTGTATACATAACACCAAGGGTATGGCAAAATCGCTCCTTGTCCAGCTCCTTTTTTAATTGCTTCTCTATTTCTCTGCGTTTCACGTTTGCTCACTTCTTTCCTTACAAATTCCGATATAGCTTTGTTTTTTGGATATAATCCCCTACTTCCTTTGGAACCAGGTAACGTATGGTTTGATTTTTACTGACACGGCTTCGGATTTCTCTGGAGGATACCTCAAAGCTTGGCGTATGCAAAGGATAGATATGGGCATGATATTTTTCATTCAGGTAGTCTATCTGTTTCTGAAAATCCTTTTGCCCGTCTCCTTCCCGGTACGCTGCAAGAATATTGCAAGCAGCAAGAATTTCCTCCGGTTCTTTCCATGTCTCCAAATCAAACAGGGAATCTGCCCCTAATATAAAATACAGCTCCGATGCCGGATATGCTTTTTTTATCTCCTGAAGCGTAATATAGGTATAACTAATGCGTTTAGCATTTACTTCCGTCATGTCCAGTTCAAAAAAAGGATTATCCGCGATAGCAAGCCGAATCATATCACAACGCATGGAAGAATCCGTAATCTGCTGCTTTAATTTATGCGGAGACTGACCGGTGGGTAAAAACAAAATACGCTCCAGTCCGAATTCTTCCCTTGCCTGCTCTGCAATCATCAGATGTCCATTATGAATGGGATTAAAGGTTCCGCCCAGAATTCCGATTTTAGCTGACACTTCTTTTTCCATTGGTTTCGTTCCACTTCCTTTTAGTTACTACTAACGGGGTAATTGAATTTTAGCATCCTTCTTTGCCGGGCGGTATAATACAATTTTCTTGCCGATAACCTGCACTACCTGAGAATGGGTACGTTCCGCAAGGGTCTGTGCAATTTCTTTCGGTTCATCAAAGCAGTTCTTTAAGACAGAAATCTTGATTAATTCTCTTTTCTCCAATGCTTCATCAATTCCGGCTGCCATTTCCGGTGAAATACTCGCCTTTCCAACCTGAAAAATAGGTGTCAGATTGCTGGCAAGACTTTTCAGGTAAGCACGTTGTTTGCTTGTTATTTCCATACAATTTCCTTTCCGGGCACTTTATTCGCTTTATGACAAAATCGCGCCCCTGATAAATACGTTACATATTATTTATAATAGTCAAATTCTAAACCATACATACGGACCGTATCGCCTTCCGTAATTCCGGCTTTTTCCAAATCCTCCAAAATGCCCTGTTCCCGCAAGAACTTCTGGAAGAATAAAAATCCTTTTTCCGAATCGATATTGGTGTAACCCAGCATTTTTTCAATCTTAGGTCCTTCCACCACATATACATTATCCTCTTCGTTATATTCCACCGTATATGCCTCTTCCTGGAACAATGCTGTCTCCGGGAAATATTCCTGCTCATATACCACTGGAGCATCGTCCAGATGAGACAGAAGCTCATTTACATGATACAGCAGTTCTTTTAATCCCTGTCCGCTGACTGCTGAAATAGGATAAACCTGTATGCCCTTCGGCTCAAATTCTGCTTTTAATGCCGGCAGCGCACTTTCTTCTTCGTTGTAAATGGCATCTATTTTATTGGCTGCAATGACCTGCGGCTTTTTTATTAATTCCGGATTGTAGGCTTCTAATTCTTTGTTAATAGCATAAATATCCGCAATGGGGTCTCTGCCCTCTACAGATGCCGCATCCACCATATGAATCATGACCTTGGTTCGTTCAATATGCTTTAAGAACGCATGTCCCAGTCCAACTCCTTCGGATGCACCTTCAATTAATCCCGGAATATCTGCGATAACAAAACCGCTGGTTCCATCTAAATCTACCACTCCTAAATTTGGATTCAGGGTTGTAAAATGATAATTTGCTATTTTCGGGCGTGCATTGGTAACACGGGATAAAAGGGTGGACTTTCCTACATTTGGAAATCCGACCAGTCCTACATCAGCAATTACCTTTAATTCCAGACGAACCTCCAGTTCAATTCCAGGCTGTCCCGGCTGGGCATATTTTGGCGCCTGCATGGTAGATGTCGCATAATGCTGGTTCCCCAGACCGCCTTTTCCGCCTTTTAAAATAATCTGTCTGGTATTATCACCGGACATGTCCGCAATGACCTTATCGGTAGCGGCTTCTCTTATAATGGTTCCTGCCGGAACCTTTACAATCATATCTTCGCCGTTCTTTCCGTGACAGTTGCGTTTTCCGCCTTCTTCACCGTTCTGAGCGGCATATTTACGCTTGTGGCGAAAATCTGTCAGAGTATTTAAGCCTTCATCTACCTGAAAGATTAAGTCTCCGCCCTTTCCGCCATCGCCTCCGTCAGGACCTCCGTTTGGCACGTATTTTTCACGACGAAAAGAAATATGTCCGTTTCCGCCGTTTCCTGATTTTATAATGATTTTTGCACTATCTGCAAACATTGTTTTCCACCTCAATAATTCCTACTATATTAAAACAATAGACCCGGCTGTTTCAGTCGAGTCTATCAGTCTTATTATTCATTGCTTGCTACTGGATATACGGAAGCCTGTTTCTTATCTCTTCCTTTTCTTTCAAATCTCAGAACACCGTCAACTTTAGCGAATAATGTGTCATCTCCACCGATTCCAACGTTTACGCCCGGATGAATCTTAGTTCCACGCTGTCTGTATAAAATGTTTCCAGCTTTTACAAACTGTCCATCAGCTCTTTTCGCACCTAATCTCTTGGATTCGGAATCTCTACCGTTCTTAGTAGAACCAACTCCCTTTTTATGAGCGAAAAATTGAAGGTTCATATTCAACATTTCTTACACCTCCTTGAATATAAGCGTAATATATTCATTTCCATAGTTATTTTGTATTCCTTGTAAGCCCAAAACCATTGACTGAATTAACAATACTGCCTCTTTCGAGTAATCTTCCTTTAAAGAAAAATCAATCAGACCGCTTTCTTCCTCCGTTACAATATCAAATTCATCCGAAACCAGTTGTTCGATGGAATTAATGGTATTGATTACTAATACGGAAACTGCTGCGCAGACAATGTCTTCGCCGGGTTCGCCGTACTGCGCATGTCCAATACAGTTAAATGCAGTATATTCATGCTTCTGGTTTTCATAAATCGTTACGTGAATCATAACAATTCCTATCGATTATCCATTAATCTTTTCGATTTTTACCTTGGTGAAGGACTGTCTGTGACCGTTCTTCTTGTGGTAACCGGATTTTCTCTTGTACTTGTAAACGATAACCTTTTTACCTCTGCCGTTCTCTACTACAGAAGCATCAACAGTTGCGTTTGCTGCGTCAGCTCCAACCTTTAAAGAACCGTCGCTTACTGCTAATACGTTATCAAAAGTAACTTTTTCTCCAGCTTCAACACCAAGCTTTTCAATGGTAATGATATCGCCTTCGGATACTTTGTACTGCTTACCACCTGTTGCTATAATTGCGTACATATGGCACCTCCTATTATCATTACTCGCCAGTTACGGTGCTGTATTGCAAAAATACAAACTTATAGAACCTCACTGTGCGGCATACTCATATATACTAGCATAGCTGAGCCTGACCGTCAAGTGTTTTTCTTATATTTTTCCAGATTTTCCTTACATCTGGTGACGTACAATCTTATATTCGTCATCGCACTGGTAATAAGGACATGCCCAATGGGAGTTTGTCATAAACTGTACCATTTCATCCTCGTCAAGATTCACCATACAGACGTAGTATTCGTAATCTTCATCATATACATAGTTTGCACAGCTTTCACAGCTTGAACTGTTTTTCATTCCGCTTTCCTTCTTTCCTCTCACTTAGAAATCTGTTCTGTCAGAGATTTCCGTACCTTTTTTCGGGTCAGTTCCACCAGATTTAGCCTGGTCATATCAACTACCTGCACCGGAACACTGTCTTTTTTCACAAACTGCTTTAACTGTAACATTAATTCTTCTTTCGCACGCTGCTCCTTCATGTCGATAAAATCTACAATAATAATACCGGAAATATTCCGCAGCCGGAGCTGATGTGCGATTTCCTCTGCTGCCTCTAAATTGATGTTAAGATAATGTTCCTGCACTTTCTTTTTCGCAACACTTTTGCCGGAATTTACATCAATTACAGTCAGCGCTTCCGTAGGCTGAATCACAAGGTATCCGCCCGACTTTAACCATACACGCTCTTTCAGTGCTTCCTGCAAGCGTACTTCAAGGCTATAGAGACTGTTAAGGCTTAACAGTTTATCCTCATAAAGTGTTACCTGAAATCCCTTTGCTTTTATTTGTTCCCAAAGCCCCCTGTCATCTGTAATAATTTCTTCTAATTCGGAAGGATTCAGGTTCTTAAGGATAGCCAGAAACTCCGGGGGACTTTTCCGTAAGCAGGAAAAACAGGTGCGGTGTACGGCGTTTTGAATGAGTTGTTCATATTCCAGCTTTAGCTCGTCATATTCCTTAAGAATTTCAGAAGGCTCTGCCTTGGCGGCATTGGTACGGACCACAAGTCCGAACTTATCGTTCTTATATGGCCCTAACAGCTCCCGTAATCGTTCCCGTTCTTCTTCGGGAAGTTTTCTGGAAATGCCAAGAGAAGTATTTTCGGTGGTAAGTATCAGATAAGTTCCTGAAAAAGTAAGGTTCGTTGATACTTTTGGGGGCTTGGTCTTAATGTTTTCCTTTACCACCTGTACCACTACTTCGTCGCCCTGCACCATTCTGGGGCTGTTTATCTTCTTTACATACAGAGGATTATGACAGTCTTCTAAGGAATAGTAGCATGGCTTTTTCGGGGCAATCTCAATAAAGGCGGCATTCAGATTCTTTACGACATCCTTGACCCTGCCTACATAAATATTGTCCAGAATGCTCTCTTGTTCTGTCGGCTCTAAATAAAGCTCTAAAAGTTGCTTTTCTGAATAAAGTGCGGTTGCAATATAAGTGATATTATTCCGATTTAGTTTTGTAATCAGCAGCTTATTTCCCATGGCTTATGTGTTCTCCTAAAATCCTAAATATCCTCTCCCAGTTCTCCGAGGGTAAAAAATGCAGGGAAAGTCTCTCCCTTTTTGGCATAATCCTGTTTTAAAAGAGCCAGCTTTTCTTCGTATTCTTCCCGTTCTTTTTCGCCTTTTACCGGAATCTCTTCGGAAGATGCATAAACCTCCAGACGATGAATCTGAAATGCCAAAGGCTCATATTCCAGACCGCAGAAACGATAGAAAGCCTCCAAAACAAGCTCCGGCTTTATGTTGGTACTGCTTCCGGTACATACCTTTAAGAAAAATGCGGCACCGGAAAGATTTTGCATCTCCGGATTTTTTACTTTAATCTGACTTAAAGTCTCTTTATCTTCAAGGCTTACCGCCTTCATGTTATAGATAAAGGGCTTAATGTCCATTACGGTTTCACTTTTCTTTGTCTTTTTAGTAATTAAGATTTCCGGCTGCTGATAAAAGGCCTGAATCTTTTCTTCTAACTCCTTTAAGTGGAAGGGATTGACATACTTGTCCTTAATATAAATAATATAGTCCGCGGCTGCTACCAGTGCCATAGAAGTCTTTGCCATATCCGGAAGTTTTTTATATTCCAAAATGGAAATTCCCTCTACCATGACCCGATTTAATGCTTCTATGGATGCTGTGCCAGAATCCGTACTTTTTACTTCAATATCCAGATATTCGCCATCGCTGGTAATTCCTACCCCCAGCGGGGCAGCAAAAGACATAATCTGATGAGGGCTAAAGCCTTCGGAATAAGCGATATCAATGTCTGCCCGGCGCATAGATTTCTGGAAATACCGCATAATATCCAAGTGCCCGATGAACTTCATGACACCGTATTTTTGAAACTTAATTCTGATGTTCAAGACAGATACCTCCTTCAAATCTTGCTGCACCACAGCCATTGCACTGCATTCGGCAGTTTGGCGTTACGAGCTCCTGCTGTGCACGCTCCCATTCCCGCTTCAGGAAGGACTTGGTGACTCCGCAGTCAATGAAGTCCCATGGGAGAATCTCGTCAGTGCTTCTGGTACGCAGATTATAAAAATCAATGGAAACGCCACATTCTTCAAATGCTTCCATCCACTTCTCATTATCGAAAAATTCACTCCAGGAATCAAAAATACAACCTTTTTCATAAGCCTTTAACAGAACTTGTCCCACGTTACGGTCTCCTCTGGCTAATACACCTTCTAGTACCGTAACGTCAGCTTCATGCCAATTATACTTTAAGCTCTTCTTGTTCAACTGCTCTTTCATTTCGGTGTTGACGATTTTTGCCCTGCGCAGATATTCATCCTTTTCACACATAGGCGCCCACTGGAAAGGAGTAAACGGCTTTGGAACGAAGAAGGAGGTACTCATGGTAATCTGGCATTTTCCGTTCCGCTGTTCCTTTGGAATCTCATAGTAGCGTCTGGCAATTTTATCTCCCAGACGCGGAATTTCCTTCATATCTTCCTCGGTTTCTGTCGGAAGCCCCAGCATAAAGTAAAGCTTTACCTTCTGCCAGCCCCCTTCAAAGGCAAGTCCGGCGCCATTTAATATCACTTCTTCTGTCAATCCCTTGTTAATCACATTACGAAGCCGCTGGGAGCCTGCCTCCGGTGCAAAGGTAAGACTGCTCTTTCTGATGTCCTGTACCTTGCTCATAACGTCTAAGGAAAATGCATCAATACGCAGAGACGGCAGGGAAATGTTGACGCCCTTTTCTTTCTTTTCCATCAAGTAATTAATCAGCTCCGGAAGCTGGCTGTAATCACTGGAGCTTAAAGAACTTAAGGAAATCTCTTCATGTCCTGTGCTTTCTAACATATCGTGGGCACATTCCTTTAACATATTTACATCACGTTCCCGTACCGGGCGGTAAATCATTCCTGCCTGACAGAAACGGCATCCCCGGATACAGCCTCGCTGAATCTCCAATACCACACGATCCTGTGTTGCCTTAATAAATGGAACCAATGGCTTGTGAGGATAGGTGGTATCGGTAACATCCATCTGGATTTCCTTTCGAATGGTAGCAGGAACATCTTCATATTTCGGTTGGAACGCTGCAATGGTTCCGTCTTCGTTATAGGTTACTTCATAGAGAGATGGAACATAGATTCCCGGCAATTTTCCCGCTTCCCGCAAGAATTCCTGACGGCTTTTTCCCTGTTGCTTCATCTCATTATAAAGGTCAAAGAGATTGTCATACTGCGTCTCACCCTCTCCAATATAGAACATATCGAAAAAGTCCGCTAACGGTTCCGGATTATAGGTACAGGGACCGCCCCCGATTACCAGCGGGTCCTCTTCCTTACGCTCTGACGCCAGAAATGGAATATGACTTAAGTCCAGTATCTGGAGAATATTGGTATAACACATCTCGTACTGTATGGTAATTCCTAAAAAATCCATATCCTTTACCGGCGACTGGGTCTCCAAGGTAAACAAAGGAATATCCTGTTCTTTCATGATTTTGTGAAGGTCCGGCCATGGGGAATAGACACGTTCACAATAAACGTCCTGTCGTTTATTGAACATATCGTATAAAATCTGAATTCCCAGATGGGACATACCAATTTCGTATACATCCGGGAAACACATAGCAAAACGAATGGACACTTCCTTGGGATTTTTCCTTATCATATTTACCTCGTTGCCAATATAGCGCGCCGGCTTATCTATGGACAACAAAATTTCATCGGATAATGCAAGCTGATTCATAAATTGCTCCTTATCTTTTTCTTCTATCGGTGCGGATTCATCTGCACACATGTATGTTAGTATAGCATATTTTAAGGGGATTGTACATACTCCTCAATTTCTTCCATTGGCAGTGGGTTCCATTCTATCTGGGAAAAAACTTCTTCTGTGGAATAATCGTGATATGTAATTTTTTCTTTATCACAATAGACGAATGCTGCAAAAATAAGAATGGCGATAACAGTACGAATTCCAAAGGTAGATGCCATCGGCTCCGCTTCTTCCCGTTCTCCCGCAGTGCCGTATAGAGAATAATGACCGGGTGTCTGGGAATTGTCTGTTTGAAAGGAAGAACGCACCTGGTTGACGTAGGCTCTGCGTTCTTCTACGGTTTGCTGAAGTGATTTTTCCATAAAAAGCTCCTTACAACTCTTTCTTTCTATTTTAGTTCATCAGAAATAAAAAAATGCACAAAAAAGGTACTTGAATCTTAAAATAAAATTACAAGTACCTTTCCGCATCCTTTAACGAATTTACGATTCTATTATTTTATGATTATCTCTGGCTTAATTCTTCTACCACTTCTTCCCAGGTAATTCCCTTTTCTACCATAAGCACCATCATATGATACAGGAAATCAGAGATTTCATATTTGATTTCTTCCGGTTCCGGATTCTTGGCAGCAATGACGATTTCCGTTGCTTCCTCTCCTACTTTTTTAAGAATCTTATCAATTCCCTTATCAAACAGGTAATTGGTATAAGAACCTTCCTTTGGATTATCTTTGCGGTCAGCAATTACATTGTAGACCTCTTCAAATACCTTTAACGGATTTTTGCTTAAATATTCCTTTTTAATCAGTTCTGTAAAGAAGCAGGTCGGATTGCCTGTATGGCAGGCTACCCCCACCTGAGATACCTTTGCAAGAATGGTATCTTTGTCACAGTCCAGGGTAAGAGACTTCACATATTGATAATGACCGGAGGTTTCACCCTTTGTCCACTGTTCCTGACGGCTTCTGCTGTAATATGTCATTTTTCCCATAGCAATGGTGGTATGAAAGGCTTCTTCATTCATATAGGCAAGCATCAGTACCTCAGACGTCTGGTAATCCTGAACAATTACCGGAATCAATCCATCCGAGTTTAACTTAAATTCGGACCAGCTGATGGCGGATTCAAACTTCTGGGTTTCAATTCCTTCCATGGCAAGAAGCATTTTCACTTTCATGACATCTGTTTCCAGACTGCTGATATAGGTACCGCCGATTCCGGTAACAGCATCTTTTTTCAAAATCTCTGCCCAATGCTTAGTATCATAATTTTCGGTAATAACACTAAAGGGTAAATCTGTTACATTAATCAGTGCATCTATAATCGTTTCGTTTAATGCTACCAGTTTATGAACATGACGCTCCATATCTTCTTTATGTTTAAAGAGCAGGTCTACGGTATCTACAGAAACCAATATCTTTTCTCTTCCAAAACGCTGCGCTCCCTCTTCTGCAAGCTGCACCGTTCCATGTTTTGCACTATTTAAAATAGCTCCTTTACATCCTGCATAAAGGATTTTTTTAATATCTTCCAGGCGATTGATATTTCCTCCGCCATAAACTGGAATTTCTACAATTCGGCATAATTCTTTAATTGTATGAAGGTTTAAATCATGTTCCTTATCATTATCAGACAAATCAAAAATATATAATTTGTCTACACCACTGTCATTATACAGCTTTGCCAGAAACTTTAAGTCTCCCATGCTTTCGAAATCAGAAGGGCTTTTTACTGCCATGCCATTTTTTAAATACATCGTGGCAATCAGATTCTTGTGTTCCATATTATTCACCTATAAACTACCTTTCGTTGACATAATATCCGTAATTCTCGGATCTAATAATGTTGCTTCATCTAATGCTCTTCCAAACGCCTTAAACAAAGCTTCTATCATATGATGGTTGTTGGTTCCATCTAATATTTTCATATGAAGATTCATTCCGGCACTATAAGAAATGGCATAGAAAAATTCCCTTACCATTTCTGTGTCCATATATCCCACCCGCTCTGTGGTAAATTCTCCTTCAAAGGAAAAATAAGGTCTACCGCTTAAATCAATGGCACAAAGTACAAGGGTCTCATCCATTGGAAGAATGCAGCTCCCATAACGCTTGATTCCCCGTTTATCCCCTAAGGACCTGCGGATTGCTGTTCCAAGAACGATTCCGGTATCTTCTATGGTATGGTGGGTATCTACTTCCAAATCTCCCTTCACCTGTACCTTCAAATCAAAAAAACCATGACGGGCGAATCCGTCTAACATATGGTCGAAAAATCCGATTCCGGTATCCAGCTTTGTTTCGCCTTTTCCATCGATATTCAGGGAAAGGGAAATATCAGTTTCTTTTGTCTTACGGTTTTGCTGCACATTTCTTTGAAATGACATACCAGCACCTCTTTCCTGTTTAGTCTTCAAATCTTACTTTAATCGAATTTGCATGAGCCGTCAACTGTTCGGATGTAGCAAATTGTACAATATCCTTATAAACCGGCTCTAAAGCCTCTCTGGAGTAAGAAATAATACTGGACTTCTTAATAAAGTCATCTACGCTTAATGGGGAGAAGAACTTAGCAGTTCCGTTGGTAGGCAGGATGTGGTTTGGTCCTGCAAAATAATCTCCTAATGGTTCGCTGGCATATTCTCCAAGGAAAATAGCACCTGCATTCTTAATCTTCATCATTACTTCGAAGGGATTTGCTGTTAATATTTCAAGGTGTTCCGAAGCGATTTCATTTGCGGTATCGATTGCTTCCTCTAAAGAATCTGCAATTAAAATATAACCATAGTTTTCCAGAGATTTTTCAATGATTTCTTTTCTGGAAAGCTCTGCGGTAAATTTATCTACTTCTTCGGACACTTTCTTTGCCAGCTCTTCACTGGTGGTAATCAAAATAGCGCTTGCCAGTTCATCATGTTCTGCCTGGGATAACAAATCAGCAGCAACGAAACGAGGATTTGCCGTTTCATCTGCAAGTACCAGAATCTCACTTGGTCCTGCAATGGAATCAATGCTGACATGACCAAATACTGCCTTTTTTGCAAGGGCAACATAGATGTTTCCGGGTCCTACGATTTTATCTACCTTTGGAATACTCTCGGTTCCAAAAGCAAGGGCTGCGATTGCCTGGGCACCGCCCACCTTATAAATCTCTGTTACACCTGCTTCTTTTGCAGCAACTAAGGTTGCTGGGTTTACCTTTCCTTCTTTATTGCATGGGGTAGTCATAACAATCTTTTCTACGCCTGCTACCTTTGCAGGAATGACATTCATCAGCACAGAAGATGGATACGCAGCCTTACCGCCCGGTACATAGACTCCGGCACTGGCAAGGGCAGTTACCTTCTGTCCTAACATTACACCGTCAGGACGGCTGTCGAACCAGCTGTACTGCTTCTGTTTCTCATGATAAACACGAATATTTTCCAGAGACTTTCTCATGACCTGAATGAGTTTTTCGTCTACTAAGGTATACGCCTCTTTGATTTCTTCCTCTGTTACACGAATATTAGAGGCGTTAATGTCTGCTCCGTCAAACTGCTTTGTGTAAGAAAAGATAGCGGCATCCTTTTCGGCACGTACCTTTTCAATAATTGCGTTTACACTTTCTTCGTATTGTTTATAACTGTTAGGGCTTCTTTTTAATAAATCTTCTAACAGATTCTTGGTGGTATCACTTGTCAACTTTAATGTTCTCATTTGCCATTCTCCTTTGCCAGTACCTCTTTTAAATCGCTGATTAATTTGGTAATACGTTCATTTTCCATTTTCATGCTGACCTGATTTACTACCATCCGCGCGGAAAGAGGACAAACTTCTTCTAATACGCTTAATCCGTTTTCTTTTAAAGTGGTTCCGGTCTCTACAATATCAACAATGACCTCGGACAATCCTACGATAGGTGCCAGTTCAATAGAACCATTCAGCTTGATAATCTCTACTGTCTGGTGCTTCTTGTTATAAAAATAATCCTTGGCAATTCTTGGATATTTAGTTGCCACACGAATCAATTCATGGTGCTTTAATAACTCCTCAGCTTCCTTAGGACCACAGACACACATCCGGCATTTTCCAAATCCTAAGTCTAATACTTCATAGATATTGCGTGCTTCTTCCAAAATCGTATCTTTTCCTACAATACCAATGTCAGCAGCGCCATATTCTACATAAGTCGGAACATCTGGTCCCTTTGCCAAGAAAAACTTAAGCTTCAGTTCTTCATTGACAAATATTAATTTTCTGGTATCTTTATCCTTCATTTCCTGACAGGTAATTCCGATTTTTTCAAATGCTTCTAATGTCTGCTTTGCCAGTCTCCCTTTTCCAAGTGCAAATGTTAAATATCTCATTGAGCGCCTCCCATAAATATAATATCCTGCATATGCATCCGTTTGGCATATGCCTTGTAATCCTCTGCTGTTTTATGGTCTGCCCATTTTACAAGCGCAACTCCTGTTCCCTGCTCTCTAAGCTGCAATGCCTTCTTGATAGCATCCGGCTGACAAGCCTCCTTGTAAACGACTAATATCTGATTCTCCTGTACCGTTATCTCAATCTTCTGTCTGGATAAGGCTGCCATTAACTGGTCGATTACTACAGCGAATCCGATGGATGGCGCATTCTTTCCAAAGTAAGGAAGTAAATCGTCATATCTTCCACCCTTTACAATCGGCTCCCCGCTTCCAAAGGTATATCCTGCAAAAATAATTCCAGTGTAATAATGGTAACTGCTAATCATTCCCGGCTCCAGAGAAACATATTTCTCCACGCCGTAACAGGACAACACCTGTAATAACAGCTCCAGGCGTTCTAACGCTTCTAATACTACCGGATAGGATACGGCGAGCTTCTTGGCACGGTTTAACATATCCTCTGACATGCTGAGACTGCCCAGCATGGAAAATAATTCTTTTAAGTCTTCGGAAAGACACAGGGAATCGATTAATTCGTCTACACCGAAAAAATTCTTATTGGAAAGTAATTCAATCAGTTCTGTTTCTGTCTCTTCCTGTAATTTTGCCGCTTCTACCAGTCCCTTAAAAAATCCTACATGTCCTATTCCAATCTGGAACTCCTGCAATCCTGCCGTTTTTAAGGCATTTACCACAAGCGCAATGATTTCTGCATCAGCATCTACGGAGTTATCTCCAATCAGTTCTGCTCCCAGCTGGGTGGATTCCTTCAAACGTCCCTGATAGCTTGTATTATTAATAAAAGTATTCCCCATATAGCAGAGACGAACCGGTAAATCTTCCTCTCCATAATACTTTGCGGCACATCTTGCTATGGACGGTGTAATGTCAGGACGCAATACCAGCGTATTTCCCTCACGGTCAAAGAATTTATATAAATCCTTAGATGGAGTGGTTCCGATTTCCTTACCGAAAATGTCGAAATATTCAAAGGTTGGAGTCTGAATTGCATGATATCCGTACTTTTTTAGCAAATCATGCAAGTTATCCTGCAAAATGCGTTTTTTCGCACATTCTGAATTATAAATATCCCGCACACCCTCTGGGGTATGTAATAAATGTCGTTTCATAATGCTCTCTATGTTATCCTTTCTCATGTTTCTTTATTTCCACTCACTCACTTTAGCGCGCTAATGTGCTACCTTGCTACCAAAGTGAATTAAACTATTCCTATTATATCCAACCCGAAAAGGATTGTCAACCACGCATTTCTAAATCCTTTTGCATCATTTCCAGATAAGGGACTAACATTCCGCCTTTAGAGCCAAAGAAGAAATCCGGCTCCAGCTCTTCATAGCGAAAGCTCTTTCTTCCTCCCTCCTGCGCTCGGTTCCAAAATTCCATTAATTTTTCATGACGCAGATAGTAAAATTCATTCCGTTTGGAATAAAAAATCACCAGAAATGACACGCCCTCCTGCCGTTCAAACTGCTCCATAAAGGCAATCTGATGGGGATGGATGTTCTGTAAAGGGAACGTATCTGTGTTACATTCTTTTGCATCAAAGCATACCGGAATCCCCTGTACGGCACCAATATAGTCTACCGTACTCTTCTGTTCAAAATATGCCAGCGTTATGTGACGGTTGTCTTTGTCTATTTTTAAAGGCGTGATAGGCGTAGGTACCTTTTGAATCAGCGCCAAGCCCTGTGTCAGGTACTTTTCGTTGGTAAGATTAATAAATTCCTCTAACGTAGAACCTCTTAATCCTCTGGAATTCCATGTAGCCATAAAACATTATCTCCTTACATCTAATGTCAATATTCTCATTGTACAGTCCCGGATTTCAGTATCGTTGATTTATGATTCTGATACAGTGATTTTTCGGGCATCACTCCGTCTTTTCTTTTTGCTCTCATATAACATCAAATCCGCATCGGAAAGCATTTGATTTAGCTCCATATTATCATGCCATTTGTATACTTTATAGCCAATGGATACTTCAATATAGTATGGTTTATCCGAGCTTTGATTAAATGATTTCATGTCCGAACGTATTCTGTCACAAATTTCCTTTCCCATGTCCTCATTTTCTATGATGGCAACCGCCGCAAATTCATCTCCGCCAATACGTCCGATTACATCTGTGTCCTTTAGGCAGTTTTTTAAATATTGTCCCGCCTGTTTGATGGAAAAATCTCCTTCCGTATGCCCGAACTGGTCATTAATTTGTTTCAGATGGTCTAAATCAGCATATATACATAAGAGATAACACGTTTTTTCCTCGCTTAGGATTGCCATAGCATTTTCTAAAAATCCCCTCCTATTATACAATCCCGTAAGTCCGTCCTTTTCCGATAACATATTCAATATATCATTTTTCTTCTTTAATGCTGTCATTGCCTTCTCTAATTTTGCCTGGATTTGCTTCTCTTCCTTTGTCAGTTCCATAAATTGAAAAGCATTTCCAATATGTAAGCTGGCACTATACATATTTGTAATATTATCCATTTCCATTTCGCAGGTCAGAATTCCATACATTCTTTTTCCCGCAAATATTGTATATACAGCCATGTTTTTACAGTGTTCCCAGGAAATAATATCCACTAATCCATGTTCTTCCTTTAATGTTTCGGTATGTTCTGTCCGTGAAACAATTCCATTTTCAAGCTTTGCGGCAAGATACAGTTCCTTTGGACAACTCCAATCCCGAATACTGCGATTATTTTTTGGTTCGCCCAACAAGAATAAATAGGCATTGTTTATCTGCATGACATGAAGCCGTTCCATTAATGCCCGGTACAACTGCAATGTATCATCAATGTTCGCAATCATATCTCTGGTTATAAACGGCGTAGTCCAGATATTACTCTGCAATGTATCAATTCTGCTGCTGTTTTCCATGGCAATCATACTTTGTATATCATCTAATATATGAAGCATCAGAGCAGAAAGCTTTCGTTGCCTGCTGCGCTCTTTTCGCAAAAAGATAATGTTAGTCAACTGTCTGCAGAATTCTGTCACAAAATCATTTACAGCGAACTTTTTGGAGGTTACCAATGTGCGCATAGATCTGTCAATAAATTCCAAATCATATTTCTTTTTGGACTCTCCCAGATATATTTCCACAATATAATAAAACACCCGGTAAAGAACTTCCCGAATTTCCCTATCCTCTACAATACGGATTTTATATAGAAAAACTTTTTTAAAAATTTCCTCACTGCATCTTCTTGCAATTTCCTCATAAGAGTTTTCTTTTGAAATTTCTTCAAAAACTTCCTCTTGCATTTTCTTGTTGCCACAGGATTCTCTATGTTTAAAATACACCGGAACTTTAACGGATTCTGTATTGCCATTCTGACACAATTCCACTGCTTTTTTCATTGCCGCATATCCAAGGTCATATGCATTTTGTTCTACCGTAGTTAAAGCAGGAGAGACTGTCTTTGCTTCCATAGCATCATCGAATCCCGTAATTGCAATATCGCGTCCGGGAACCAGTCCTCTTTTTTTGCACTCCTCATATCCTGCAACAGCCATAGTATCATTTGCACATACCACTGCATCGACTTTTGGATTGGAATCTAATATTTTTCCAAAAAGAGAAGCGGAATCCATCGAATAATCCCCATATTCTATCATTTTTTCCGAAAGCTCTAAGTTATGCTCCCGCATCACCTGGCAGTATGCCTCCAACCGCTCCCTGGCATCCTGATTGTTTTCCTTTGGACCGCCCAAGTATGCAATTTTTTTATATCCGTGATTTTCAATCAAATGCTTCATACATTTTCGGATTCCATCGGAATTATCTGAAATTACGCTGGTATAATTTTCATATTTTTCGCCTACCGTGATGATTGGTATGGTAAAATCTTCGAAACGCTTAAAAAACTCCTCTTTCCTTTCCTTCATATAGGCATAAAAAGTGGAATATGCAATGATTAATACATCAAACTTTCCTAATTTGGCGTAATCAAACACTGTACTCAGTTGAAAAAGATATTTCTGCTTACTATTTTCGTCTTCATTATAATATAACTCATTAAAATAATTGGAATGTGCTCCCATGAAAAACAGTGTCTGCACATTACAGTCTGCTGCCCGGTGAACAAGACCATTAAGCATATCGTCTGAATACGGAGCGCAGACATTTCCTATTAAAATTCCTACTGTTATCTTATTGTTTTTCAACTTGATTCCCCCAAACTTTATCCAATGCCTACGCTCTTATTATACCATAATTGCTTCGCAATATGGTATGGTCAACTTATTTTTTCAATATGGAATCAGGCGCCAACACCCGCTGAAATTCTTTACTGAGAGGTGCTGTTAATTCTCTGCCATCCGGAAATTTCATGCGATAAGCATGTAACAGTTGAAAATGGATATCAAACGCTTTGGCAAATGTCTGATTGACTTTTTTATCTCCATATTTACTGTCTCCCACGATAGGGTGTCCAATAGAAGCAAGATGGGCACGAATCTGATGGGAACGCCCGGTAATCAAATGAACCTCCAGCAATGTGTAGTTTTCTTTGGAAGCACCGTTTTGTATGAAAAAGTGTTGAATTGGCTGATAGCCAGTCTTAATGTACTTCCCATCTGCGATTTCCTTTGAAAAAACCTTTACTTTGTTGCTCTTTTCATCCTTTACAAGCCAGCCCTCTATCAACTGATTCTCGTTAATCTGCCCTTTAACCAGACAGCGGTAATACTTTTCCGTGGAACGTTCCTTTAACTGTTTTGACATTTCCTGCAAACCTTTTAGACTTTTCCCGGCAATAAGAAGCCCGGAAGTGTTCCGGTCAAGACGGTTGCAAACGGAAGGATGAAAGGTTACAAGCTCTTTTTCAGAAATCTTGTCATCAGACAAAAGATAACCGATGATATACTCATTGGCTGAAATATCATTCAGCGCTGCTTTTTGTGACAGCATCCCCACCGGCTTATTAATAACAAGAATATCATCATCCTCGTAGATAATATCAAGAGGAATCCTGGGATATTTTCCTGCAAACGCATCTCTGCTTTCACCTTTTTGAGAATTGCTTTGCCAGGAAGAAAACTTTTCAAAGGTATCATCCGACAAAAACAGCTTTACCTCATCCCCGATATTCAGTTTCTCGGAGCCATCTGCCTTTTTCCCGTTTAACGTAATATTTTTCTTGCGAAGCATCTTGTATACAAAACTTCCCGGTGCCTGAGAAAGCAGTTTTTTCAAATATTTGTCAAAGCGTTGTCCGGCTTCGTTACTGTTTATCTGAAAGCTTTTCATGACTAATGTTTTCCTTTTCTTTGCTGCACACTTTTATTTCTGCCGCTTCTGGATTTTGATTTTTCTGTTCTGGTATTTCCCTTTTGCTTCTGTTGGTTTCCTGCTTTCGAATGCTGGTTTCCGCTTTTGGATGACATTTTCCGCGGCGGAATCAGGCAGTTTTTGTCAAATCCAATTAAATCCGTCCGTCCTGTTTTCACAAGAGCTTCTTTTACCAAATCATAGTTCTTTGGGTCACGGTACTGAATCAGTGCACGCTGCATTGCTTTTTCATGAGGGTTATGTGCCACGTAGACCGGTTCCATGGTGCGCGGGTCCAGTCCGGTGTAATACATACAGGTGGATATGGTAGAAGGTGTTGGATAAAAGTCCTGTACCTGCTCCGGCATATAGCCTAAATCCCGTAAAAATTCTGCAAGCTCGACCGCCTCCTGTAAGGTAGAACCCGGATGGGAAGACATTAAATAAGGCACTAAATACTGCTTCTTTCCCAGTTTTTCATTCATCCGGGTGTATTCTTTTACAAAACGATTGTAAACAGCTACTTCCGGCTTTCCCATTTTCTGAAGTACCTTGTCGGAAATATGCTCCGGCGCTACCTTTAACTGTCCGCTGATATGATGCTCGCATAATTCCTTTAAAAAGGTTCGGTCCGAATCTGCCAGCAGATAATCAAAACGAATACCGGAACGAATGAACACCTTTTTCACCTTTGGAAGGTTACGCAGCTTTCGCAGCAGACTTAAATAGTCCCTATGGTCTGCTTTCAGATTTTTACAAGGCTCCGGGAACAGACATTGTTTCTTGGGGCAGGCTCCTTTTGTAAGCTGTTTTTCGCAGGCAGGGGCACGAAAATTAGCCGTTGGTCCGCCCACATCATGAATGTATCCTTTGAAGTCTTTGTCCTCTGTAAGCTGTTCTGCCTCTGTTATCAGGGATTCATGACTTCGTGTCTGGATGATACGCCCCTGATGAAAGGTGAGGGCGCAAAAACTACATCCGCCAAAACAGCCTCGGTTGCTGGTGAGACTGAACTTTACTTCAGATATGGCAGGTACGCCACCCTGTTTCTCATAAGAGGGATGATACGTCCGCATATAAGGCAGGGCATATACATCATCCATTTCTGTTTGGGTCAGTGGCAGCGCTGCAGGATTCTGCACAACATAAATACCATTGGGATATTCTTCTGCCAGACGTTTTCCGCTAAAGGGGTCGGTATTGCAATATTGCAGATAAAAGCTTCTGGCATAGGAGATTTTATCCTCTTTGACCTTTTCAAATTCCGGCAGAAAGATGGCATCATAAATATCTTCTTTCTTGCGTGACTTATATACCGTTCCTTTTACGAATGTAATATCCGCTACATCAATGCCGCTGTCCAATGCTTCTGCCAGTTCAATGATACTGTGCTCTCCCATGCCGTACATTAAGATATCCGCACCGGAATCCAGCAGAATAGAACGTTTTACCTTATTACTCCAATAGTCATAGTGTGCAAGACGTCTGAGACTTGCTTCAATTCCGCCAATCAGAATAGGTGTTTTTTTGTAAGTCTGGCGTATCAGATTACAATATACCACAGTAGCATAATCCGGTCGTTTCCCCATGACACCGCCCGGGGTAAAGGAATCCTTTTCCCTGCGGCGTTTCGAAACGCTGTAATGATTCACCATAGAATCCATATTTCCACCGCTTACTAAAAACCCCAGACGCGGCTCTCCGTATATGGCAATGCTCTCCTTCTGTTTCCAGTCCGGCTGGGAAATAATCCCAACGGAATAACCGTGTGCTTCCAATAGACGGCTGATAATAGCATGTCCAAAAGAGGGATGGTCCACATAGGCATCCCCAATGATATATACAAAATCAAATTGTTTTATCTTTCGTTCATCCATATCTGCCCTGCAAAGGGGCAAAAAAATCTGTTCCATTTCTGTCTCCTGTCTTTAAGCCTGACGTATGCATTTCTGCTGTGGGATTTGTGTAAGCTTTGTGGAAGCTTGCATCTCGTATGTATGATTTAACACCTGTTCATAGCTGGAAATATAGTAATCTGCTAATCTTCGTTTTTCTGCCTGCTTATCTTCCGAAAATGCATCTTCTACTGCACACACTCTCATTCCTGCATTCTTTCCTGCAAGAATTCCCATTGGAACATCTTCAAATACAAGGCAGTGCTCCGGCGATATTCCTAAGCGTTTGGCTGCTTCCAGGTATACATCCGGTGCAGGCTTACCTTTTTCTACCTCGCAGGAGGTTACGATTTCCTGAATATAATTATCGAGCTGCAATGCCTGAACTACCGCATTGACCAGTTCTCTGGAATTGCTGGTAGCGATTCCCATAGCAATTCTTTGCCCTTTGCAATACCGCAAAAATTTTTCTGCACCGGGCTTGAAGGGAACCTCGTAGGTGTATTTTTCGATTGCCATCCGGTTCCATATGGTTTTTAATTCGTCAACGCTTTCGGGAAGCCGGAACAGCTCCTTGGTATAGATGGCAGTTTCGGTGAAGCTCATGCCTTCAATGTCGTGCTGATAGGTCTCCGGCAGGGTAAGTCCTCTTGCTTCTAAAAATTCTATATCAATATCGTTCCATAGCCACATAGAATCGACTAAGGTTCCATCTAAATCAAAAATAATTGCCTGAGTGTTTTGTAACATGGTTTGGAATACTCCTTTTTCTTTTATATCATTCTACACAGAACCTATCCTCATGTCAAATTATGCAGCCTGCTGATGTTAGGATTTCTGATGTTCTACTTTCTCCTTGATATACTCTAAATATGGTCTGCGATTTACGGATTCCCTGTGCGCCTGATACCACTCATAGGATTCCTTCAGACCTTCGTACAATGGCTTTGTTTCCGGCATCAGCGCATATTGCTTTTCCACATCCAGCTCGTATGCATAGTCATGGAAACAGAAATAGCTTCGCTGGGGATGAGTTTCATCTACGGAAATGAACTCCGGTGTTTTTCCGACAACTTTGTAACACAAGTTCACCCATTCTCTGATATCTACGATATCACGGTTTCCTACGTTGAAGATATGGTTTTCCGGTTCTTTTTCTAAGAGAATTTCCATGAATCTGCACAAATCTTCTACATGGAAAAATTGTAACGGCATATGTCCATCCTTTGGCAGATAAAAGGATCTGTTCTGCTCTGCACATTCGAAAACAAATGGCTCACGATAAATGTTTTGCATTGGACCATAGAGGTATGGCGGTCTTAATATGTATGCTTGTGGCAGTGCTTCTGTCAGCCACTTTTCGGCTTCGATTTTATTGGTTCCGTAGTCTCCCCATATGGTGTTTGGACCGCAGGGCTGTTCCTCCGTGAAAGGCTGTGGTAGGGTTTCGGGATAAACTGCGCTGGAGCTGATAAAAATATATTGCTTCACAGGGGCGAGTGCCTTCACAAGATTTTCTACATCTGATTTTGTGTAAGCCGTAATGTCCAGAACCGCATCAAAATGGTATTGTTTCAGTTTGTCACCAAGCTGGTTTCTGTCACCTTCAATCAGGGTGACATTTTCCGGCTGGGGATGATGGTTTCGATTTAAAACAAAAACATGGTGTCCCTTTTTGGCAAAATATTCTGCCACAAATCTACTTACAAAAACAGTTCCACCGGTAACTAATAGATTTTTCATATGCTCTTCTCCTATTATTGATTCATTTTGGTGACAAATCATACGCCCCTCTTTTTTATTACCTATACACTTATAAAAAAGTATACTGTATCGCCTTGAATTTTGCAATTTTTTTCTAAGACAATTCGTGAACGATACCACGCTTTTTTCCATTAATATTTTTCCTCAACTTCTTATTGACATAAATCCGAAATCAGATTATAATACCATTTGTCCGAAATCGGATTATGGACAAACGGAGGTGAAATATTGATGTATCAACTAGGCGACGAATTAAAAGAATTCAATTTTTTATATCGAAAATGGGATGGTTTGTACCATGACCTTGCAATAAAGGCCGGAATGTCTGACAGTGCCTTTTACATCCTGTATGCAATCGTGGAATTAGGCGATGGCTGTCTGCAAAAGGACATTGCAGAACACTATTCTTTCAGCAGACAGACGATTAATTCTTCCATACAGAATTTAATGTCAAAGGGCTATATTTCTCTGATACAGGGAAACAGGCGGGATAAGCACATCCATTTAACTACTACCGGGCAACAGCTTGTGAAGGACAAAATTATTCCGGTCATGAAAATGGAGGATACTGTTTTTTCTAAAATGACACCTGTTGAAAGCCATGAGCTTCTCCGGCTCATCAGAAAATATATTCAGCTTTTTCAGGAAGAAATAAACCATACTATATAAAAATGTAAGAATACATTACGAGGTAATAAATATGAGAATACAATTATCAGACCACTTTACTTATAAAAGACTGCTTCGCTTTGTAATATCTCCTATTTTGATGATGATTTGTACATCACTTTACAGCATTGTAGACGGATTTTTCGTATCGAATTATGTAGGAAAGACTCCCTTTGCTGCGGTGAACCTGATTATGCCTGTATGCATGGCCCTTGGTACCGTAGGAACCATGATTGGTACAGGCGGAAGTGCTATTGTCTCTATGACGTTAGGAGCAGGAAAGCAAAAGGATGCAAACCGATATTTTTCCATGCTTGTTTATTTTGCAGTTATATTAAGTATATTGTTATCCATCATCGGTTTTTTCTTTGCACGTCCCATTGCCATCGCATTGGGTGCTACCGGAGAATTACTGGAAAACTGTGTGATTTACAGCCGGCTATTATTTTTTGCATTAACTGCTTTTGTATTGCAAAATATGTTCCAGAGCTTTTTTGTAACTGCAGAGAAACCTTCCTTGAGCCTTAAAATGTCTCTGCTTGCAGGAATAACCAATGTGGTACTGGATTTTCTTTTTATCGCAGTTTTTCATTGGGGACTTGCAGGTGCCGCTATTGCAACAGGAATCGGGCAGGTGGTGGGCGGATTTGTCCCTCTCATCTATTTTGCGAGAAAAAATGATAGTTTATTGCAGCTTACGAAAACCCGTTTCGAAGGAAAAATCCTAAGAAAGACCTTTGGAAATGGCGCTTCTGAAATGGTTACCAATCTCTCCACTTCACTGGTAAATATCCTGTATAATTTCCAGCTTATGAAGCTTGCAGGAGAAAATGGTGTTGCAGCATATGGAATTATTATGTATGTGAACTTTGTTTTTATGGCTATCTTTTTCGGATATTCTATCGGCAGTGCGCCAATTATCGGCTATCACTATGGAGCAGCAAACCATGATGAGTTGAAAAATCTGTTTCGTAAAAGTCTCACTCTGGTAAGCGGCACAGGAGTGATATTGACCGTATTGGCAGAACTCCTGAATGTACCGCTGGTAACAATTTTTGCAAGCTATGATGCAGAGTTATTTGCCATGACCTGCCACGGGTTCCGTTTATATTCTCTTGCTTTTGTTGTTATGGGAATCAACGTCTGGGGTTCTGCATTCTTTACTGCTCTGGGAAACGGTGTGATATCCGCAACGATTTCTTTCTTAAGAACACTTGTATTTCAGGTTTCTGTAGTTCTTATCCTGCCGATATTGCTTGGCATAGACGGTATCTGGCTTGCAATCGTAGTTGCCGAGGTACTGGCATTGATTTTTACATTGATTTTCTTTGGCTTGAACAAGAATAAATATCATTATGCCTAGTAGAAAAAGCGGGAGTATTCTATTCTCCCGCTTCCGGCTTACTGATAACTATCCTGCCATCTACTACCTCTACCTTTACTTTATCGGAGTCTATACCGGCTTCCTCTAAAACCTCTTCGCTGAGCTGCAGACGGTGCGCCTTGTCCATAACGGAATATTCCTCATGAGTTTCATTACTCTGTGGGCTCAGTGTGCGGAAGTCTGCTTCCTGCGCCTTTCTTAACACATCTGCTCTGGATTCCTTTCGTATTTTCTCCGTACTGATTTTGCCATCTGAAATCATTACCGTACGGTCTACCCGGTCTGCCAGCGACAAATCATGAGTTACGATGATAATGGTAATTCCCATGCTACAGTTCAGTTCATGAAATAAATGAAAAATCTGGTCTGCCGTTTTGGTATCTACTGCTCCGGTGGGTTCATCCGCCAGCAAGATAGAAGGTTTATTTGCCAATGCCGCAGCAATGGCTACTCGCTGCTGTTCTCCTCCGGACAACTGACGCGGAAACTTGTGGGCATGCTGTTCCATTCCAACCGCCGCCAATAGTTCTTTGGCACGTTTCCGATACTCCGCTGTTTTTCCTTTTCCAAAGCACATGGGGGTTTCTACATTTTGGAGCGCTGTCATATAGGGAAAAAGGTTACGGGCACTTTTCTGCCATACAAAGCCGATGGTGTTTCTGCGATATTCTACCATCTCCTTTTCTTTCATGGTAGAAATATCTCTTCCATCTATTAACAGGCTTCCGGCGGTTGGAGACTCCAACCCGCCTATGATATGAAGCAACGTAGATTTTCCACTGCCGGACTTTCCTATAATCGCCATCATTTCTCCATCAGCAATGGTCAGGTCCAGCCCCTCCAGCGCCATCACCTTTCGGTTATCTGTCATATAAATTTTTACCAGTCCGTCACAGCATATCATTTTACCAGCCTCCCATCTGCTATTTCATAAACCGCATCCCCAAGCTCCATCAGATTTGGGTCATGTGTTGTCATCACAATGGTAATTCCTTCCGCTTCCACCAGTTCACGAAATAACTGCATGACCGCAAGTCCGGAAGCGGTGTCCAATGCCCCGGTAGGTTCATCTGCAAAAACCACTTTCGGCTTATGGGCTACTGCCCGGGCAATCGCCACACGCTGCTGTTCTCCTCCGGACAACTGATTTACCATATGTTCCATACGCTTTGACAACCCTACTCTTCCCAAAACCTCATTTACACGTTTCTTACGGTCCTCCTCATAACCAGCCAGACGCAGGGCAAAGTCTACGTTTTCAAAGGCTGTCATCACAGGAATCAGAGCAATGGACTGGAATACAAATCCCATCTGATAGCGGCGCAGCTTTTCCTTTTTCCGTTCGGAAAAGGAATGTATATCTTCTCCGAGAAATTCTACTATTCCATCATCCGGCATATCCAGAGCACTTAATACATTCAAAAGTGTAGTCTTACCGGAACCGGAACGTCCTTTTAATATGGTAAGTGTTCCTGCACCAATATCCAGAGAAACATTTTTCAGGGCATGTACTCTTCCATTTCCGGTTCCAAAATATTTGTTTACTCTACTGGTATGTATTGCAATGTCCATGTATTCTTTCCTCCTAATCCTCTCCAAGACGAAGCGCCTGTGCAATCTTCATTTTTCGCAGTAACACACATAATATCACGTAGCACAAGAAAACTACCGCAAGCACTACCACTGCCAGTTTTACTAAATCCGATGCATAAATATAGATGTGAATAGGAATATTATGTTTTTTCGGTAAATAAACCAATGCCATCAGCCGTACAAACAGCCATGTGCTTAATGCTCCGATTCCGCCGCCTGCCAAAATAGCAAGAATGGAACTAAAAATCTGTTCGTTAATTAACATTCCATATATTTCCCTCATACTCATTCCCATAGCACGGTAAATTCCAAAGAGCAGTTCCCGGTTCTTGATGGACATAATCCAGTAAATCAAAAATCCCACCGAGCATATGACCAGTGATATCACAAAGCTTAGGGTAAACATTCCATTTGTCACCTGCACCATGGCAGAATTTCTGTTTTGGGTAATCTGCTCCTGTGCAGACTGCCATTCTAAGGGCTCAATTTCCTGTTTCCTCAAATACTCCATTATTTCTTCACTCGTTGCATTTTTAGAAAGCCGCATCCAGATATGGTATGGTGTTAGTTGAAACTCACTGACAACAGTAGCATAATTTGCTACTATAAGATAATTTTCCTGTTCTTCTATTTTTTCTTTTTCATTTTCTTCTCCCTTTTCTTCATAGCGATATCTTTCGTAGCCGGGAAAGCTGTCCACAATGGCGCATACAGTTGCTGATTCGGTTCCCATCTTCTCGTTTTCCCTTGATTTAATTGGATGATAGCGGGAATAGCTGATGGTATCGCCAACCTTTACTCCCAGTGCATCTGCCGCATTTTGGGAAAGAATCACTCCGTCCGGGTCGGCCGCAAGGGCATTTAAGGCATGGAACCAGTGAGTGTCATTTAAGCCATCCATTAACTCTGCAGTTTCGCCAAATTCTCTGGTATGGATTGCCATCAGGTTGGCGCCTGTAATGATTTTTCCTTCTGCAGAGAGTTCTACATTATCATCCTCTATCACTCTGGTCATGCTTTCACACAATCCCTCTTCTATGAGAGTGGAGTAGCTTCCATAATCCGGTTCGGTATATTCCCAACGGTATTTTTCATCTGTTTTTGATTTTGCAATTTGCAGTTTCCAATTCTCCATGAACTGAACATCTGCCCCCGAATTATAGGCAATGCGTTCTTCCATATTATTGTTCATGGTACGTGCCATATTTGCATCAAAGATGCCTCCGGCAATGGTCATAATCAGAAATATAATCAAAAATCCCTGCCGGTAAAAGGTTCGCTGCAGCTGTAAAAAAGACGCAAACATGGAAGGTCCCCAGTATTTTTTTCCAACGCGGCTCACTAACAGCACCAGATATCTGCACAACCGCAAAAATAAAAGACCAACGGCAAAAATAAACAGGGAACTATTTAAAAGTATTATCGGGTCAATACTCTCCTGTGCAATGATGCTAAGTGCTAAGGTGTCCTTCTGCTTATTAAAGTTATATAAAAAATAGCCGGACAACGCTACGAGAAGTATATCCAGAAAGCTCCGTTCCCAAAATGGAATATGCTTTACATATATATTTTTCCCTTTTTGCTCTACAATGGTAACCTTTGACCGTTTCCAGACAGGAATTGTCATAAAGAGCATGGCAATCACTCCGGCTGCCAGTCCGTAAAGCAGCATTTCCCAATGAAACCGATACAGACTTACCTCTTTTTTTACAAACCTTAAAAAGGCATCTGTAGAGGCGGCACACTTGCACATTCCATATCCCAGAAACAGTCCGGTTCCCAGCCCTATACCGGAAATGATACCGGATTGATAAAAATACAGGCGCACGGTCTGAAGCCGGGTAGCACCGCGGCTTCGAAGCACTGCAATTTCTCCCTCCTCCGATGTGAGAATCTGGGAGGAAACCATATAGATAAATAGTAACAGCAACACCACGCATGGCAGCTCCAGTGCCCAGAGCATCATTTGGATGGTCCGCTTTTCTGTTTCAAAGTTTTCTAGTGTTTCCAGAAAATTTTCCGTAAAAGCAGCGTCTGCCTCGTGGAACTGGCGGATATAATCTGCATAAAGAGATGCATTATCACTGTTCATTCCGGTATAGTCAAGGAGCAGATTTTCCTCATAGGACACCTTTTCATGTCCATACTTTTCCATCAGAATATCAAAGGTTTCTTCCGAGACAAATACTTGCTTTTCATAATAGCTCAGCTCGTGATACCAGTAAGCATCCTGATTAGAGCTTTCCTTACAAACCCCTGCGATTTCAAGTTGTAGTGGTTCACCGCTGCTTCCTAATACATATGGAAAGCTTAGTCGTTCTCCCACTACCAGACCATAGGCATCCATCACCTTCTCACTGATGATACACGGAAAAATACCCGACTCTGTTTCTGCCTCCGAAAGACTCTTTCCCCTTACCATCTGGATATGTTCTTCCATATCTGTCAGAAAACCTATTCCCAAATAATAGTTTTTCCCTCCCAGACTGGAATCGGCATTACCGCCGGAAAGGCTGAAATATTCCTGTTTTTCCACCACATCCAGACGGACATAGCTGGTCCATTTTTCTATGTACTGCTGTAATCGCTGATGCAGGGACTGCACCGTAGGATACTCGGAAATATCATAGCTTCCGACTCTTCCCATGGTGGCAGGAAATTCGTTTTTTTCTTCGGCATAGCTTAGAAATTCTGTTTCCAGCACCTGATTATTTGCACCTTTTTCAAACATCGGATGACAGGCAAATAGCGCAATCAAAAGAGAAACGCCCACCAGCAGACAAAGATTCAGCCATTTTTTGTTTTTTATCTTATGCCATACAAATCGAAACATCTCTTTTCCTCCTACTCCCGCGCCAATATGTCTCCTGCCTGAACTCCGGAAAGAATTACCTGTTTTCCGGAATCAGTCAGGTTCGGTGACACCAGTACATACTGCTTCACTAATTCTTCCCCCTCGATGCGCCATACATAATAAGAAACCTTACTTTCATTTAAAGGGTCTGTTTCTGTGTAAACCATAGAGGACGGCAGCACGATAGTATCTTTCATGGAGAGATATAAGAAATCCATGCTGTAGCCCTTTGCTATGTGTTCTGAAAAGGACGCATCATCCATTCTGACATAAAAGGCAGGATAATTGTATCCGGAGGAGGTATTATAAGATATATGCACCCCCGCTTCATCCGTATAGACATAACCTTTATCTACATTATTGGTTCCAGCCGCCCAGCCAACACAGGTTCCTTCCCATGTTTCATTGTCTGATTTTAATACCACCCGTTCCCCCACATCTGCAATATTATCCTGATAAATCTTATAATTTTGATTTTCTTCCATCTGTACCAGAATAATCTCTGTAGATTGTGTAGTAATCCGAAGCATTTCACTGCCTGCCTCTACCTTATCGCCCTTTGATGCCACTACCGCCGAAATGGTACCATCATGTTCTGCATAGACCGATACCATACCGCTGCCATCGTTTCCCTTGCTTATACTGTCATAATTCTTTTGAAGTTCCTTAAGGCTGTCACTGTGATTTAATGCAGCAAGCTGCTTTTGATATTCCAATATCTGAATCTCGTAGGAAACACTTCCATCCTCTGCGGCGAGACTGCTTAAAGAGTTTATCTGTTCCTGGTATTCTGTTATAAGCTTTTCATAGGACTGATTTTCCTGGTTAATGGCATTCTGTGCCTCTGTTATTGCAGCTTTTCCCTCTCCGGTATCTATGGTATATAAAAGGTCTCCTCTGGAAACCTCCTGCCCTTTTATGACCGCAATATCAGCCACCTCTCCTTCCCATGCACTAATATTAGAAAAAGTATTGGCATCAGAAAGACCATATTTCATTCCATGATTTTGTATGAAAAAGTCTGACAGTTCCACAGTATAATCTGTATATTTTGCAGGCATCCTTGCATCGGAATCATAATATACCAGTTCCCCTTCCACAAGTCCGTCGGTTATCTGTGTATAATTTTCATCAGAAGCTCCGATGGTAACTATTCTTTTTTCTTTTTCTTTCGCATCATTTACTACATATACATAATACTCCTCGCCTTCCTGATACAGGGAATCATTCCCTATGACAAGAACATTCTGTACCTCTTTTTTTATGAAATAAACCGGATAGGTATCTCCAATGGTTAGCTTTCCTGCATCAGGACACTGAACACGCACATTTGGATAATGCTGATTGATTTTGGCAAGAATCAGCTCTTCTGTGGAATATTCTTCTTCCGTTACCGGAATCTTTTCCCCGGCTATAGTAATATATTTCACCTCATAGTCAGCATATTTATATTCCTGCACGTTGGTGTCTGTCAGTTCCAGATGGGTATCTTCTAAATCCGATACCACCACGATATTTTCATTAGCACCTGCCTGACGTCCCTTTGCAATATTTTTGGTAAAGGTAACCTGTCCACTGTGCCTTGCTGTCAAAGTTCCGTCTGCAATGATTTCTTCTAGGGAAGCAATGGATTCCTGAAGCTTTTGCACCCGGTATTCATGTAAAAGCGTATCGTAGCGGACATTTTCCTGCTCTAGTGCAATCATGGAATCAACAGCTTCTTCTTGATAATTCCATTTATCCTGTTTTGTCTGGGAAATCTTACAATTCAGTTCATAGGAGGTATTTTCGCTGGCGAGCTGTTCTTTGCAGTCTTTCAGTTCTTCTTTTGCCGCTTCCACATCTGCCAAAGCCAGAATATCTCCTTCCTGCACCTGGTCGCCTACCTCCACCATAATTTGGGATATGTTCACATTCGCATCATAGTAATGGCAATAATCTGTGGGAACTACAGTTGCGAACAATACTTCTATCTTACCGATTGAACCATATTCTACTGCCCGGTAAGCCGCATTTACCGCAGCCGGTTCCTGCAAGGTGGGTGGAGCTGTTGTTTCCCTCTGTCCGCATCCGGTCAAAAGAAGCATTATTCCAAGAAAAAAGGCTGTTTTTCCGCTGTTATGTTTTCTACCGATATGTATTCTGTTCAATTTATCGTCACCTTCTCTCCACCGGACAGACCACCCGTAATTACTATCTGTCCAGCCACCTGTTCTCCTATGGTTACAGGAACCGCCTCCCGATATCCCTCTTCATCCAGAACATAGACGAAATATGCTTCGTCCACTTCTTTCACTGCCCCGGCGTCCACATAGACTACATCTGAAAGTGTCGGCTGTTCAATCTCCATCGTGAGTGTATCCGCTTCCGATACGGAAGACATATCAGAAACAGGAGAGAAAACAACTGTTTTCTCGTTCACCTCCGACACCTCCAGTTCATATGTTATCTGTCCAAGAGTTGCCTCATATCTTTCTCCTATATGGAACTCATAATTCACAGGCAAGTCCGCCTGATATTTTCCGGAACCACAGACCTGAGTAATCAGTTTATTTCCTGGCACAAATGTGCCATTTTGCAGATAACTGTTCATCTCCGTAATGGTTCCTGACTCTTTGGCTATCATCTGATAACGTGACAGTTTTTCTTCTGCTTCTTCAATATATAACTCTGCCACCTCCATATCCTGTTTTAGCTTCGCAATATCCTCACTATAGTCCATGGTATTATCAATCTGCATCAGCTTAGAATAGTGTTCTGCCAAAAGCTCATTCTGTGTATACTGTTCTTTGTAGCTGTCTATGGCTTGCTGCAGCTTTTCCGACTGAAAGGAAACCAGTAAATCCCCTTTTTCTACTTTATCGCCCACAGACACATATACGGTATCTAATTGCAAATCTTCACTTGTCGCATCATATGTAATTCTTTCGTAGCCTTCTGCCCGTAGCTTTAATTTCAGTTCCGGCTGGATGTCTCCCTTTTGCACCACTGTAGTCTCATAGACCATTTTTTCGTAGGGAGCATGTGTAATTGTCACTACCTCGCGCTTTTTTTCCTGACATCCGGTAAGAGAAAGAACGGTAATTCCTGTCATAGTACAAAGGAAGGCTTTTTGTATGATTTTCCTATTATTTTTCCGTATCATTTACCTCATCCTCCAAATAAGTCACGCCATCCATCTTCTTATCTGCAAAATCCGGTTACTTCCAATAATAAATAATACTTCCATCAATGGCGTTTACCAGTATCGGATGAAAATAGGTTCCGGCAGGAATCAAGCACCAGACAGGGATATAACTGCCCACACCACTTTCCTCCTTATCTTCTACCTTGTAGTAAACGAGCTCCATCTTATTTACAAATACATTTGTACTAAAATATTCATATTCTCTGGCATTTTCCTGTGCCTCATTTTTCATAATTTTCTTTATAGTATCTAATGGCAGCAGTTCTACCTCATTTGTTATCTTTGTTACTGAAACAGGATTAATGATTCTTATGCTTGCCACTCCCATATCATTTACTTCAATACGCAGCATATCAAATTCATAATCAATGTCTGCCCGGTCATCTTCGTTTCCTATTATATAATCCAGTGAGAAAGACGAATCGCTGTCCTCCGCTTGTTTCAGCTTACATTCTCGAAAGGCAACTCCGTCTACACCGGTACCATAGGTAAAACAATATCCATAAAGAGTATCCTCCAGATTCATATAGGCATCCTCTCCTATTGTCTCCGCTCCAAACCAGCTAACATTCTCAGCTGCAGTGCACACCTGATTTTCAAACCCAAGTTTAGCTGCCATTTGGTCTGCCAGCTCCTGCGCCTCTTCCATAGAAAATTTGCAAGTGTTCTTGTCCGTTTCCGTTGTATCGCTATTGTAGTGAGAAAATGTATCCTTTTCCTTTAATGTTTCCGGACCGTAATAAGCTGTTTGCGGCATAATTATAATATCTGTCCAGTCATCACCGCCTCCAAATCCCACAATATAAGGAATATCATTTAAATATCCCAGATACTCATTACAGTTATCAAAGTCTTCTGCAGGAGTATAGTTATCCGAAGCTGTTTTTAAATAATATTGAATTTCCTGAATTTCTTCCTTTACCTCATCAACGCTTTTCGTAAATACAACATTCGGATCACTCTCTGACTCCATCATATCAAGCCGTGTTTGGGCTCCGGCAAGTTCTGCGTCCAATTCTTCTTTTGTCTTATGTTCCAAATCGTGATAGTAAATTTCACCATCTTCAAAAAAGCCGCTAAGCAGTTGTTTCTTATAATCTGCATTTATTGAAACTGTCTTCACATCTACCACAGACATAGATTCCGCATCCGGTACACAAATATCTGCCGTGATTTTCAAGGTAATCTTACCATTATTTTCTGTATCAATCTCCCATTCATCCGTCCATTCCTCTGCTTTGGCAAATTGTGTTATATTATTTACCGTTTCATTTTCCGCCTCGTCCTTATCCAAGTCATAATCTACTTTTTTATTCTGGCAGCCGCATAATAGTATGGCTGCTAGTAAGATTGCCAATCTTTTTTTCATAAGCCTTCTCTTCATAAATAAACCCTGCCTTTCTCCGTATTATCTAAATCTATCATAACAGACGGTTGTAAACATTTTGTATCAAAAAGAGACTGGTGCATTAAGAAATACAGCAGTCTCTTATGGTATAATGGTGTAAATATACCGTGTATCGTCATCATATAACTGAACAATGAAATAACTTTCCTCCCCATCTTCCACCTTTGTTAAGGCTTTCCATGTCATTCCGGTTACATCCGTATCCTTATATGGGATCCAGTCTTCTACTGCCAGATTAGAGATGTCTTCTGACGTTATGATTTTTTTTTCGTTCTTCTCTATTTGTTCGTATGCCGGCTTTAAAAGTGTCTCATCCATATTCATAAAGGCTTGTGCCATGTATATCGTTCCATCATCCAACATACAAATCGTATGAGATTGTGTTCCATCATATTTCGTAAACACAATCACCCAGTAGTATGCAGAATAAGTATGAAAAGTGGTATCTACTGCCTTATAAGAAGCTGCCTTCCAGCTATACCAGTTATCATAATCAGAGGACAGATTGGCAGGATAAAGTCCGTTGTCATACAGCTCCTTCATACTTTCTCTTGCAAGGACTATGGCTTCATAATTCTCATGCTCCATTTCATAAGACTTTGCCTCCTGCACCTCGCTTTCCCACTGCCCGGATATCAATCTTAAACGCTCCGTTGTTTTAAGATTTTGAGAAGCATTTTTTGCCATGGCTGAGCTTGAGGATAAATATTTCTCCGGAACCTCTGCTACTTTGTCATATTCCTGTTCCCCCTGCATTGCCAACACTCTGCCCGGAAGAATCATTCCGGTTAATACTACTAACAGCACAACCATAAGAACCAGTAAATTTCTTCGTTTGTAATAAATGTTACTATGCGTTTTGTGACCTCTCTCTTTTGTCATCTTTCTTTTCCCTTTGCGTTTTCTCGTATATATTCCAAAAGCAAACACGCATTTTTGTGCCCTTTTTCAACTTACTTTCGATAGAAAGCTGTGCTCCATGATGTTCTAAGATTAGTGCCACCAAAGACATTCCGATTCCTGCACCGCCTTCACTTCGGGCTCTGGATTTATCTACCATATAGAATTCATCGCAGATTTTCTTGGTATCTTCCTCTGTCATACCAATCCCATAGTCAATGACAGAAACCTCATAACCTACACCTTTCTCTTCCTCTATTAACGTCCCGCAAAATTCCACTGTCTGTCCCTCGTCAGAAGCCTTGCGGGCATTATCCAGAAGATTCACAAATGCAGTAACCAGTAGCTCCCGATTTCCTTCCAGCACGGCAGGCACTAATTTTGTCACCAGTGTAATTCCTTTCTTTTCCATTGCCGGTGATACAATTTTTACAATTTCATTTTCTAAATCTGTTACATGGATTGGCTTCTTTTCAATGGTATTTTGTCTTAGGTAAATCAGTTCAAAGAGCTTTCCTGACATGGATTCCAAACGCTTCCCCTCGGAAAAAATATAGCTGAGCGCCATAATTTCTTCTTCCCGCGGAAGCTCCATAGAACGCATGGTATCAGCATAGCCGATAATGGTTGTCATAGGCGTCTTAATCTCATGGGTAAAATCCGCTACAAACTGCTCCCTTCGATGTATCATGTCGTTTAACTCTTCTACATGTTCTGCCACAGCCCCAGCCATAACATTAAATTTCTCCGCCAGAAGTCCGATTTCATCCATGGTACCTGCTTTTACTCTGATTTCATAATTTCCTTCTGCAATCTCCTGGCTGATTTTCGTCAACTGTTCTAACGGTCTGGTCAGATAGAGGCTTACCAGATACATGATGACCGAGCATACCAGCAGCACCGCAATCAGAGTCAGCCTGAAATAGCTAATCTGCTCCTGCATCAGGGTATATGCCTCTGATGCATCACTCCTGCTGACAATACAAAGCTCCTTCTTCTGCACCTGGCTAAAGGATGTGACATAAATATAATGATGTCCGTCCTGCTTTGTAATAACATAATTTTTCCCGTCTGACTTTAAATTCCTAAAAAGTTCTTCCGGAATCTTTTCCTGTTCTCCTCCGCTGGAATACAAAAATTCTCCATTATAACGAATGGAAAAATCAGAATCCGTACGCATACTGCCTGCCACACGTTCTCCTATTTCCGGCAGATTTCCCTTTATGCTTCCTTCGGAATTATTCAGAATCTGCAATAACTCATATTCCACTGAGGACTGCAACAAATTATTCTGAACGATGGCATTCTGCAGCTGGGTCTCCTTTGCCAATACAAAATTCTTATGAATCATAAGATAGCCCACAAGCCCGAGACTAATGGACAATAATATGAGATTAATAAATAATACCTTATACCGAAATTTCATTTGTATCCTCGAGCCTATAGCCTACTTTAAAAACGGTTTTCAATGATTTTCCCAGATCCAGCTTCTTCCGCAGTCTTTGAATATGAAGGTCCAGTGTCCGGGATTCTACGGAATATTCCGTACCCCAGATTTCCTCATATATTTTTTCCCGGAAAAGGGTGATATTGCGATTACGAAGCAGGAGAATCAGCAATTCAAGCTCCTTTGGCGTCAGCTCTGCCTCCTGTCCTCCACAGGTTACGGTCTGGTTCTCCACATCTACAATAATATCGTTGAACTGCAGCTTTTGTTCCATTTTATGATACCGACGCAGCACGATATTTACACGCGCCAACAACTCTACTATCTCAAAGGGCTTTACCATATAGTCCTCGGCTCCCGATGTCAGCCCTTTCATACGGTCCTCTAAGGTTCCCTTTGCCGTCAGAAAAATAACCGGAATCTTTAAAGGACGAATGTATTCCATCAGTTCAAAGCCGCTGAGCTTTGGAAGCATCACATCCAGTATGATTAAGTCAAAATTTTCTTCCTCCAGAATATCTGCTGCCGTCATTCCATCATAGACACATTTACATTGATGCCCCGCCTTGGTAAGATTCAGACGGATTAGGTCTGAAATTGCCTTTTCGTCTTCTACAATCAGAATCCGAATCATATTCTGCACTCCTTTTTCTCCTTTGATGCTTAGTATAATCGAAAGATGTATCTAAATTGTATCTAAATGGCTTTCGTGTAACAATTCTTTTAATTCTTCGTTGGTCAGTCTCCGATATTCTCCGGGCATCAACTTTTCATCCAGCACCAGAGGTCCCATCGCTATCCGTTTTAAATAAACTACCTTTTTTCCCACGGCTTCGAACATCCGCTTTACCTGATGATATTTTCCTTCCGTAATCGTAAGCTCTATCTCCGATATTTCGTTTGAAGCTATGATATGAAGTTGTGCCGGTTTAGTAAGCGCTTTTTCTCCGATATCTATCCCCTGTGAAAACAATACCACATCTTCCTTTGTCACTTTTCCCTCTACTTTGGCATAATAAGTTTTTGCCACATGTTTTTTAGGAGACAGCAATTCATGCGCCAGCTTTCCGTCATTGGTAATAAGAAGCAGTCCCTCCGTATCAATATCAAGTCTTCCCACCGGAAATAAATCCTTGCGGGATTTTTCTTCTATGTAATCCAGTACTGTTTTGTGCGTTGCATCGGTAGTAGCGCTGACACAGTCCCCTGGCTTATACAACATAAAATATTCCTGTTGCACATAACCGATTTCTTTTCCCTGAAAGAGAATACAATCCTTATCGGGGTCTACCTTCTGCTCGGGCTTCGGGATATTCCCATTGACCTGTACCTGTTTTTTTCTAATATATTGTTTTACCTCACTTCGGGTTCCAATTCCCATATCCGCAAGATATTTATCAATTCTTAACTGCATAAAACTCCTTATTCATACTGACTGGTAAGACGTTTGTCTTCTAAGTATTTCATAATCCAATAGGGATTGATGCTGAACTCTTCGCCATTTTCATCATTCAGATAGATACCGACATGAAGATGTACATCAAACTTTCCAACCGTTCCTTCTTCTCCATATCCGCTGTCTCCCATGAATCCCAGTAATTCTCCTGCCTTTACTTCCACGCCTTCTTCCATACCATCTGCATAATCATACAGATGAGCATAATAGAAATAAGCGCCATTGGGAGCCCGTACTCCTATCCGGTATCCTCCCTGGGAAAGCCAGCCTATTTTCTCAACGACACCATCCGAGATACTAATGACCGGATAATGGCCTCTCTGGTTCAAAGACGCCATCAAGTCGGTTCCTTCGTGTCCACGCTTTCCCCCAAAGGTTCGTTCTGACATCCATGAATTTTCAAAGGAAACCGTTCGCTCATCTCCGCGGGAAGCAGGCACCGGAAAATACTTTAAATCACTCCAGATGGCTTTTTCATAAGCTACCATACAAGAAAAGTTCTCTTTCTCATATCGCTTCACCTGTTTCAAATATTGTTCTAACGACTTTTGGCTTTCTTCCCCTGTAAATAGATAACCACAAAGATATTCATATCTGGAATAATTTCCGTCTTTTTCATATTCACAAAACGCTTCGTATTGTTCCTGTGAAACGTTCTGGCTGCGCAGGTTTTCTTTGGTATCTTCATCATCCATAAGATGTATGATTTCTGCAATATCCTGAATCCAGGAAATTGCTCCCGTATCCAATCCAAGCATTACTGTAAGAAGAATACATATAAGTCCTACGCGTCTTTTCATACTATTTAGAACGCTTTAAGAATTCTACAATCAGCTTCCAGACCTTCTCTGTAGAAGAGATACTCAAACGCTCCTTCGGGGTATGGATATCAAAATTTGCAGGGCCAAAGGAAATACAATCAAGTCCATCCAGCTTACCGGAAAAGATGCCACATTCTAAGCCTGCATGAATGGCCTGTATCTGAGGTTCTTCCTGAAATAAATCACGATAAGTCTCTACCATTAAGTCGCGCATTTTAGAATCTGCCTTATATTCCCATGCCGGATAGTCTCCACTGATATTGACCGAACCACCTAAGAACTCTGTTACAAAGCAAAGCCGGTCTGTTACCTCATATTTACGGCTGGTAACACTGCTTCTTACAGAAAAAGAGAGGGAAAACGTATCTTCGTTCAAAGTCATAATTCCTGCATTCAAAGAAGTCTCTACCAGTCCCGGAATATCCATGCTCATATGCTGTACCCCACAAGGCAGATTACGCAGCATAAATATTACCTTTGCAAAAGAACTTCTGTCTAAGGCTTCCTTCGTCTCCTGATTCTTTTTGGTATAAAGTACAGAAACCTCCGGGTCTGAAATATGGTATTCCTTCTTTAAATCCGCCTCATATTCCTTTAAAATTTCTGCAAGCTCTGCTTCCTGCGCTTCTTCCATAAGAATATTGCATACGGTCTCCCGCGGAATCGCATTATCCTTTAAGCCGCCTTCCAAACTCACTATAGCGTAGTCCAGGCGGTCTGCCAGAGATTTTAACAATCTTCCCATGAGCATAATGGCATTTCCGTGTTCCTTATGAATCTCGCTGCCGGAATGTCCCCCGGCAAGTCCGGTAATTTTCAGTTCGTATCCAATACCCTCAGCACTTTTTCTTGTTATAGGAAGTTCGCACTCCGCAGTAAGACCACCGGCACAACTAGTCAAAAAGATTCCTTCTTCATCGGAATCAATATTTAAAAGTTTCCTTCCCTTCAACATGGAAAGGTCAATTCCTTCTGCTCCAAGCATACCGATTTCTTCGTCTACGGTAATCACCACCTCAAGGGGCGGATGTGCCAGCGTATCGTCCTCTAAAATTGCAAACGCATACGCCATGGCAATTCCATCGTCCCCTCCTAAGGTAGTACCCTTTGCCTTTAGGAAATCTCCATCTACAAACAGACGCAGACCCTCTTTTTCAAAGTCAATGTCTACTCCATTTTCTTTTTCACAGACCATATCCATATGTCCCTGAATGATAATAGTTTCAGAATTCTCATAGCCTGCAGAGCCTTCCTTAAAAATAATGACATTGTTCATCTCGTCCTGAATATAATTCAGATGATGCTCCTTTGCAAACGCAACGCAATAATCGCTGATTGCCTTTGTATTTTTCGAGCCGTGAGGAATACTGCATATATCTTCAAAATATTGAAATACTTTCTTTGGTTCTAAATCGTTACAAACTTTCATTTCCATGACCTCCTGATTTACGCATATTTATTATTATGATTCATAGAATAAACTATGAAAAAAATCATGTACATTATTATTTTAACAGGCTTTTTAATTTATATTTTATGCTTTCCAAAAACTGCCGTATTAGCGGCATCTCTGGGGTTAAAGCTCTGGTATGAAAAAATGATGCCTACACTTCTTCCGGTCACCATTCTTTCTTACATATTGATTCATTCCGGTATCTTAGACGAAATGACTCATCGCCTGCACCGACTGATAAAGCACATTTTCCCTGTAAGCAGCGTTGGTCTCTATCCTCTGATTGCCGGATTACTGTTTGGCTTTCCATTGGGCAGCAAAATCACATCGGAACTGGTATCATCCGGAAAAATGTCCTACGAAGAAGGGAAACGACTGTTTTGTATCTGCAACAATATCAGTCCTGTATTTATCAGCGGCTTTATTATGACGAACTGCCTGAACCGTCCGGATATGCTGTTACCAACTTATATCATTTTGTATCTGCCTCCATTGGTTTTGTATCTGTTCGCCAATCATAAAAGGACGTTTACCGCTCCACAAACGTTTCAAAAAAAGCCGGCATCAATGAACTTTCAACTCATAGATGACGGCATTATGAATGGATTTGAAACCCTTGCAAAACTGGGCGGATATATCATGATGTTTGCCATACTGGCACAAATGACCACCCTGTTGCCGGTTGACAATCAGTATATCCGTTGTATTTTAATTGGATTTACGGAAATTACAAACGGTATCACCTATACAACTAACGCTCATATGGCTTTTTCCAAAAGCTATCCGCTTATTATGGCATATACTGCCTTTGGAGGACTTTCCGGTCTTGCCCAGACTGCTTCTATGATAAAGGATACCCATTTTCCACTGAAACCATACGTTTTTACCAAAATAGCCGGAACAGCCATTACTTTCCTGCTGGCAACCTTACTGGTCCAGTAAATCCGTATTTACCTCCATCTGAGGAACCTCTTCTTCCTTCTGCTCCGGCTCCTTAGGAACTTCGGTCTCTTCCTCCGGTCTTAATTCATTCCGGTTGGCATTGACCAAATCATAGCATCCCTGCAGGGACTTCATGAGATTATCGGTTCTTGCCTGAGTGGTATCCATGGCATGACCGATAATTTCTTCCAGATTTTTCAGAATATCATCGGTATACTGAATTGCTCCCATACGAATATTATTGGCATCGTTGGTTGCATTATCCAGAATCTCCTGTGCCTGATTGGTGGCAATCAGGACCACCTCATTTGCCTGTGCATATGCCTGTTGCATAATCTGGTGCTCACTTACCAGCTCAGAGGTATGTACCTGTGCTTCTGCAATAATCGCATCTGCCTTTGCCTGAGCGTCTGCTAAAATCGCTTCTTTGTTACTGATAATCTTCTGGTAACGTTTGATTTCATCCGGCGTCTTTCTTCTAAGCTCTGCTAGTAAATCATCCAGTTCATCTCTGTTTACCACAATCTTCGATGTAGAAAACGGCTGTGGCTTACAGCCTTCAATATATTCTTCAATTTCGTCAATAATCTGCTCTATTCTACTGCTCATAGTTAACTCTCCTTATTATTGTATTTTTCATAAATTCTTCCAATAAGCTTCTCAGGTACAAAATGAGAAATGTCTCCCCCATAAGAAGCGACCTCCTTTACGATAGTAGAACTCAAATAAGCATACTCCAAACTGGTAGTCAAGAATAGGGTATCTACATTTGGATTCACAATCCGATTGGTCTGTGCAATTTGAAGCTCATATTCAAAATCCGTCACCGCACGGAGTCCACGAATGATAATAGATGCATTCATTTCTCTTGCATGGTCTATTAACAATCCGTCAAACGAAGTAACTTTCACATTCGGAAGATGACTAGTTATCTCTTCTAACATACTAACACGTTCTTTTACAGAAAACAACGGATTTTTTGCACTATTATTTAAAACTGATACCAATAATTCATCTGCCATTTTAGCAGAACGTTCAATCATATCAACATGTCCAAATGTTACCGGGTCAAAGCTCCCCGGATAAATTGCTCTTCTCATATAATCCCCCATTTCTACAAGTCATGCTTTAAGAAAACATGCATGTTGGTCTTATATCTTTTTTCTTTTGTCACACGGTATCCAAGCTCTGCCAGATAGGAAAATTCCGTATCCAGCGATGCTTCTACAATGATTAACGTATCCTCATCTATGATAGAAGAATCCGCTAACGTTCTTAAAACCTCTTCTTCCAATCCCTTTTTATAAGGCGGGTCCATAAAAATAATATCAAATACGTCCTTGCCTTCCATACGGCGGATGGCGGAAACCACATCCATATGCAGTAAGGTACTCTGCTCTGTAAAACGGGTAAAATCAATATTTTCCTGTATACAGCTTACCGCCTTTTTGTTATTTTCTACAAAAACCGCCTTTTGGGCACCCCGACTGACTGCTTCTAGCCCAATCTGTCCACTTCCGGCAAACAAGTCTAAAAACAAACATCCGGGAATCTCAGGATTTAACATATTAAAAAGAGTTTCTTTTATACGGTCTGTGGTGGGTCTGGTATCCAGTCCCTCGATTGTTTTAAGAGGAAGGCTTCTTGCACTTCCAGCTATAATTCTCATTTGTCCACCTCTTCTAAAATTGCCTTTCTAAGCAGTGTCAATGCACTGGCAACCGCGTATTCTCTTATTTTGCTTCGGTTTCCGGTATACAGATTCCGCTCCGTATAAGTCTTCCCTTTGCAGTAACAGCACATATATACCAAGCCTACCGGCTTTTCTTTGGTGCCACCATCCGGTCCAGCAATTCCGGAAATAGAAACACAAATATCTGCATTTGCCACCTTTGCTCCGCCTGCTGCCATTTCCAGCACGGTTTCTTCACTGACTGCACCATGTTTTTGTAATGTCTCATGAGAAACCCCCAGAAGTTTTTCCTTCGCCTCGTTAGAATAAGTAATATATCCTTCTTTCAGGTTCTCGGAAATTCCCGGAACATTAATAAGTCTTCCTGCAAGAAGTCCTCCGGTACAGGATTCTGCTGTGGTTACCGTAAGATGATGCTCCGATAAAAGCTTTGCCACTGCCATTTCCAGTGTCACTTCTTCCTCATCTGTGTAAATCATGGAACCAAACCTATTTTGTAATTCCTGCTCTATTGGTTCAATCATAGAAAGTGCCTGTTGTTTTGTTTCCGCTCTTGCAGTCAGACGCAGATGCACCTCTCCGGTCTTTGCATAGGGTGCCACAGTTGGGTTTTCCTGCTGTTCAATCAAGTCTAAAATCTCTGTTTCCGCAGCACTTTCTCCGATGCCGCATAACTTTACCATTTTAGAACAAATCACTTCCGGCTGTAATTCGTTCAAATAAGGATATACCTGCTCTTCAAACATAGGAACCAGCTCATTGGGAGGTCCCGGCAAAAGGATTACTCTGGTATTGCCATCTTCTATAATAATACCCGGCGCGGTTCCATTCTGATTATATAATACAATACTTCCTTCCGGAACTAACGCCTGCTTCCAGTTATTTTCTGTGATTTTTCTGCCACGCTTGGTAAGAAATGCTTCGATTTCCTGTCTGGCACGCGCATCCTCCACCAAAGGCTTTCCCATTACCCTGGCCGCGGTCTCTTTTGTCAAGTCATCCTGAGTGGGTCCAAGTCCACCGGACAAAATAATAATATCGGAACGATTCTTGGCTGTCTGCAATAATTCTTCCAATCTTCCAGAATTATCTCCTACCACACTCTGATAATACATGGAAAGTCCGAGCATTGCGCACTTTTCTGACATATACGCCGCATTGGTATTTACAATATTTCCAAGCAAAAGTTCTGTTCCTACACATATTAATTCTACTGTCATAATTCTACCGTCCTTTTTCTGAATGAGCTTTTTCGTTCCTTATTTTTGCTCTTTCAGCACTTCTTTATTCTTTGCAATATAATCAATCAAGGAAACTACAGTTAAAATTAATGCAATATAAGTAACAATCGTTGCACAAACACGGTAAATATCATTATCAAAATCCAAAATCAGCATTACAATCATAACCATCTGAAAGGTTGTTTTGAACTTTCCCCAGTAACTTGCCGCAATTACTACACCATTATCCGAAGCCACCAGACGGAAACCGCTGATAATAAATTCACGGCTGATAATGATAATCACAATCCATGCCTCCAGCTTATTATTGGCAGTCAGACAAATCATGGCAGAGCATACCAGCAGCTTATCTGCCAAAGGGTCCATAAATTTTCCAAAGTTGGTCACAAGATTATTTTTTCTTGCAATCTTTCCATCCAGCATATCCGTCAGGCTGGCAATAATAAAAATTGCAACAGCTGCATATTTTCCCGCTGCTCCAACCCCCGGGAGCAACATACACAACACGAACGGAATAATTAAAATCACACGCAAAATCGTTAATTTGTTTGGTAAATTCATCTTATCATCTCTCCTATTAAATCGTATTCATACGCTCCGGTTATTTTCACCTTTACAAAATCCCCGGTCATAAGGGTCTCATCCGTATTGACAAATACATACCCATCTATTTCGGGTGCATCACGGTAAGTTCTACCCACATATGCATTTTCAGCATCAACTTTACCTTCTATCATCACCCAGAGCTCACGCTCTTTCATTTCCTCGTTTTTGTCAAAAATGATTTCCTCCTGTAGCTCCATGATTTCATCACGCCACTCTGACTTTAATTCTTCTTCGATTTGATTCGGAAATTCTGCCGCAGGCGTTCCTTCCTCCGTAGAGTAAGGAAATGCTCCCAGACGGTCAAATTCCATTTCATTTAAGAAATACATCAGTTCTTCGTGCATTTCCTGAGTCTCCCCCGGAAATCCACTGATTAATGTGGTTCGTAATGCAATATCCGGTATCTCCTGTTTCAGATGAGAAATCTTTTCTACTAATTCTTCCTTGGTGGTACGTCTGCCCATACGCTTTAATATCTCATTATTAATATGCTGTATCGGCATGTCCAGATAATGACAGACCTTTTTATTTCGCTTCATAGACTGAATCAGTTCTTCATAGATTTCTTCCGGATAACAGTACATAATCCGAATCCACTGAATTCCTGCAATCTCATTTAATGCATCCAGCAGCTTGTGAAGGGACTTTTCCCCATATAGGTCAACACCATATAAGGTAGTTTCCTGTGCGACCAGAATCAATTCCTTTACCCCCTGGTCAGCTAATTCACGTGCCTGTTTCAGTAATTCTTCCATGGGCACACTACGGTATCGTCCCCGGATATGTGGAATAATACAGTATGTGCAGTTCTTATTACATCCCTCTGCAATCTTAAGGTGCGCATAATGGCCTCCGGTAGTAAGGGAACGTGACGCCTTTACCTTAGGAAGTCCTTCTAATGGCTTATATGCCTCATAATGCTGACCGGAATGCTTTTGTACTTCTTCTAATGCCTTTGCGATTTCCTCATAAGAGTTGGTTCCAAGGATTACATCTACCTGTGGAATCTCTTTTATAATCTCTTCTCTATACCTCTCCGCAAGGCATCCTGTAACAATAAGCACTTTGCAGCTCCCAGCATCCTTATATTCTGCCATCTCTAAGATAGTATTGATGCTTTCTTCCTTTGCATCATTAATAAAACAACAGCTATTGATAACAATTACTTCTGCTTCTGTTTCATCATTCGTAAAAGTATGTCCGGCTTCCCGTAAGGTTCCCAGCATAAATTCCGTGTCCACAAGGTTTTTATCACACCCCAGGGATACAAATAAAATCTTCATAGTTCCTCCATTATTTCACACAACCACTTTATCACTTCACAAATAAGTGATTACAACAAACAAATATTACCACATTGTCTTGACTTCAGAACAATGTGGTAAAGTACCTCTGATTTTATGCTGTTTTATTCTTCTGAATCGTCTTCATCACCGACAATTTGTACTTTACCGGTGTAAAGTTCTTCTACTGCAACAGAAAAAGGCTTTTTGCCAGCAACATCATCAATCAAGGGTTCTTCTCCTGCAATAATCTGTCTTGCACGCTTTGCAGTTGCAAGCACGATGGAATAACGGCTGTTTACAACAGGTTCCTCTCCAATTTCTACTCCGCTGTTTACTACTTTCATTAAATCTGTGTAAGATGGATGTAACATCATAATTCTCATTCTCCTTTTGAAAATTCTTTTAATTCGTTTTTAATGGTATCAATTAATTCCTGATTTCGGAATACTCTTGCATGTTCATTCTGAATAATCCCATGAACTTTCTTCACACAATCCTCTAAAACATCATTTATTACAAAATAGTCGTAATTCTCTACGCCCTGGGCCTCCTGCCATGCACGGCTTAATCGGGAAGCGATGGTGGCTGCATCCTCGGTTCCTCTGTTCGTCAGACGTTTTTTTAATTCTGCGGCATCCGGCGGAGAAACAAACAGTAATAACGTATCCGGATATTTCTCTTTCACCTTCAAGGCTCCCTGAATCTCAATTTCTAAAATAACATCTTTCCCATTTTCTAACTGCTCAAACACGTAATCTCTGGGAGTTCCATAATAATTATTGACATATTGCGCATATTCAATCAATTCTTCTCCCGCAATCATCCCTTCGAATTCTTCTTTGCTTACAAAAAAGTACTCTTTTCCATGTGTTTCCCCGGGACGTGGCGCTCTGGTAGTGGCAGAAATGCTTAATGCATAAACATCACTGTAATTTGCCATTAGTTCCTTCATAATGGTTCCTTTTCCCGAACCGGAAAAACCGGAAACCACAGTTAATATTCCTTTGTTCTTCATGTTCACGAACCTCTTTATTCAATATTCTGAATCTGCTCTCTTACCTTTTCAATATCCGTCTTTAAATTAATTGCAATATCGGAAACCGTAAGGTCATTTGCCTTAGAAAGAATGGTGTTGGCTTCCCGATTCATCTCCTGCGCAATAAAGTCAAGCTTTCTTCCGATACTTCCACCCTGTGAAAGTGTTTCCTTGGTGGCGAGGATATGACTCTTTAAGCGAACCGTCTCTTCATCCGTACATATCTTATCCGCAAAAATAGTAACTTCCGTTACCAGACGGTTCTCATCTATCTGTGCATCTGCCAAAAGCTCATTTACCTTATCCTGGAGTTTCTGGCGATATTCTGCAATAATTTCAGGAGAACGCTTTTCGATTTCTTCTACATATAGTAACATTCCATCTAACTTCCGGAATAAATCCTCTTTCAGATTATTGCCCTCTTTGATTCGTGTCTCAACGAACTGCTCTGCCGCACCGCGGACAGCCTGTTCCAATGTTGCCCATAAAGCATCTTCATCTACTGTCTGCTCTTCCATCGTCAACACTTCCGGGTATCGTGAAAGGGTAGATGCCTGCAAATCATTGTTCAGGGAAAACTGTTCTGCCATCTGTCCTATGTATTTTACATACTCTGCCGCCAGCTCCTGATTATATTTCAGTATTACATTATTTTCCGTATAATCTTCATAGGCAATAAAAATATCTACCTTTCCGCGCTGAATATACTCTTTCAAAAGACTGCGGATACTGCTTTCAAAAAAATTCAGCTTCTTCGGCATCTTGATATTTACATCCAGATACCGGTGATTTACCGCTTTCATCTCTACGGTAATTTTGCGTTCCTTTTCCGTAAGTTCACAGCGTCCGAAGCCCGTCATGCTCTTAATCATGCGAAACCTCCTGTCTCATACATTACTGTGTGCATAATTATTTGTATTATAGAACACTTTTCTAAAATAGTCAAATCATAACATGTATTTTTTATAGGACCAACCCAAATAAATTGTTTTTAATTTTATAAATTGTTTTGCTTTATTTACGTGAGACAGGAAGAATGATATAATATCCTGCGGAGTAGTATGACTTTGCATGTAGAACATGTAGAAATAGAAACAGGAGAACAAACTATGGCATTCGATGGAATTGTAATTGCAAACCTCGTAAAAGAATTAAATGAAAATATATTAAACGGAAGAATCAGCAAAATCGCCCAGCCGGAAACAGATGAACTGCTTCTGACCATAAAGGGGACAAATGGACAGGTTCGTCTTGTCTTGTCTGCAAGCGCCTCTCTTCCGCTGATTTATCTCACCAATGAAAACAAACCAAGTCCCATGACGGCACCAAACTTTTGCATGCTGCTGCGAAAACATATTGCAAACGGCAGAATCACCCGCATTTACCAGCCGGAAATGGAACGTATCATTAATTTTGAAATTGAACACTTAAATGAACTGGGAGACTTATGCCATAAAACATTAATTGTAGAAATCATGGGAAAACACAGCAATATTATTTTCTGCAAGGAAGACGGTATGATTATTGACAGCATCAAGCACATTTCCGCTCAGGTCAGCTCGGTACGCGAAGTCCTTCCCGGCAGAACTTATTTTATCCCGGAAACACAGGATAAGTACAATCCGCTGACCGCGGACCAAAACAGCTTTTTTGAAAAGGTATACACAAAGCCTGTACCGGTTACGAAAGCAATCTACACCACTTACAATGGCATCAGCCCGGTCATTGCCTCGGAGCTTTGTTTCCGCGCGGGAATTGACGGAGACCGTCCGTTAGACGCTTTGACAGAGGAAGAAAAGCTCCACCTCTTCCACCATTTTCAATGGTTGATGGATGATATTGCAGAAGGAAGCTTTCAGCCGAATATTGTAAAAAACGGAAAAGAGCCGGTAGAATTTGCCGCCGTTTCCCTCAAACAATATGCGGATTATGAAATTATCAATTACGATACGATTTCTAGCGTATTAGAACAATATTATGCGGCAAAAAATATCTACACCAGAATCCGTCAAAAGTCCGTAGATTTACGAAAAATCGTCACTACTGCATTAGAACGTAACCGTAAAAAATACGATTTACAGGCAAAACAGTTAAAGGATACGGAAAAACGAGATAAATACAAGGTATATGGAGAGTTAATTAACACCTATGGCTATCATTTGGAGGAAGGTGCCAAAAAACTTGAGGCACTGAATTATTATAATAATGAAATGATAACCATTCCCTTAGACCCACAGCTGTCTCCCCAGGAAAATGCGCAGAAATATTTTGATAAATACAACAAACTGAAGCGCACCAGTGAAGCATTAAATGATTTGATTCAGGAGACCCATGCCGAAATTGAACATCTGGAATCTATTGCCACTTCCATGGATATTGCGGTCTCTGAGGAAGACTTAACACAGATTAAGGAAGAATTGGTGCAATCCGGCTATATCAAAAAGAAAAGTACCGGCAAAAAAGAACGGGTCAAAAGCAAACCTTTTCACTATATTTCTTCGGATGGTTTTCATATCTACGTTGGAAAGAATAACCTGCAGAACGATGAACTTACCTTTAAATTTGCAGTTGGAAATGACTGGTGGTTCCATGCTAAGGGAATGCCCGGCTCCCATGTCATTGTAAAGACCAATGGCGAAGAGCTTCCGGACCGTACCTTTGAAGAAGCAGGACATCTTGCCGCCTACTATTCAAAGGGCAGGGACAACGATAAGGTAGAAATTGATTATTTAGAAAAGAAAAATGTGAAAAAGCCAAACGGAAGCAAACCGGGATTTGTGGTGTATTATACCAACTACTCTCTTACTACCAGTCCCGATATCAGCGGAATTTCTCAGATAGAATAATATTTTTTATTTTTTATGATTTTTTCCATTTCATGCTTCCACAGGAAAGAATTGCATGTCTAATAAAGCAACTCCTGCATATACTAGAATCGTAACAAATCTTGTTACACAACCAAAGAGAAAGAGAACAGGAGGTAACGATATGTCTAATTCTTCTAACAAGGCGGTAGTGCCTGAAGCAAAAAGCGCGTTAAACAGGTTCAAATTTGAGGTGGCTAATGAAATTGGTGTTCCTTTAAAGGACGGTTATAACGGAGATTTAACTTCTAAACAGAATGGTTCTGTTGGTGGTTATATGGTGAAGAAAATGATCGAAGCCCAGGAAAGACAGATGTCTGGTAAATAGTAATTTACCGGCGTGCTGAAACAATCACTTGTCCTCAGCAGAGCAATCACTTCTACGCTTTGCGCAAAAGTGGTTGCATTCAAAAAGGGAGCAGATGCACAAACGATGTGTCTGCTCCCTTTTCATATGTGATTTCATTATATAATTTCATAAAAATATTTTTTAATAGCACATTATAAATTAGCGATTTCTGCCTGCTCTTTTAAATAATCCCGAATCCGTTCCCGAACGAAACGATACTTCTCCGACTGCAGTTGCCGGTCTTCTGCCAAAATCTGCTGTGCTTCCTCCGAAGCCTGCTTTAGCAAATCTGCGTTCTGATAAATATCTCCTAAGCGAAATTCTAACAGACCGCTTTGTCGAATTCCAAAAAAGTCTCCCGGCCCACGCAGCTTCAAATCTTCGCTGGCAATAAAAAATCCATCATTGGACTGATTTAATATTTCCAACCGTTTTTTTGCCTTCTCTGAATCATTGGTATTAATCATAATACAATAAGACTGGGCGTCTCCACGTCCAACCCGGCCTCTCAGCTGATGAAGCTGGGCAAGTCCAAAGCGCTGGGCATCCTCTATCATCATAACGGTAGCGTTCGGCACGTTTACTCCTACCTCTATAACAGTGGTAGAGACCAGCACCTGAATTTCGTTTCGTGCAAATTGCTCCATAATCAGATTCTTACGCCCCGATTTCATCTTGCCGTGCATACATTCCACTACCACATCCTTGGGAAGATTTTCCTTTAAAACATTGGTATAATCTGTAACATTTTCTGCTTCTAAGCCCTCGCTTTCCTCCACCAGGGGACAAATAACATAGACCTGATGTCCGTTTTGGATTTCTTTGGCAAGGAACTCATAGGACGTCTTTCTTGACTGTTTCCCTACTACACAGCTTTTTACCGGAAGACGCTTTGCAGGCACTTCGTCAATGACGGAAATATCCAGGTCTCCATACAAAATAATACCAAGCGTTCTGGGAATCGGCGTTGCACTCATTACAAGCGTATGTGGCTGCGCGCCCTTTAAAAACAGTGTTTCTCTCTGCTTTACTCCAAACCTGTGCTGTTCGTCTGTAATGACCAGCGCAAGATTGTCAAATACTGCTCTCTCCTGAATCAGTGCATGGGTTCCTATCACCATAGCATTGGGATATAGTTCCATCCGCTCATAAGCCCGCCTCTTTTCCTTGGCAGTAAGTGAACCGGTCAACAGCACAATCGGAATCTTTAACCCATGTTCCTCACACAAATTGGTAAAGGTCTGATAATGCTGCCCCGCAAGAACTTCAGTTGGCGCCATCAAGGCAGACTGATACCCGGACTGTGCCGCATCCAGCATAGCAAGAAAGGCAATGATGGTCTTACCGGAACCCACATCTCCCTGCACCAGACGCTGCATGACCTTTTTCCCGCGCAAGTCATTCCTGATTTCACCAAGGGTACGAAGCTGTGCCCCTGTAAGCTGATAGGGAAGCTGCTTTATCACCTCATCTGCCCACATTTCCTCTTTCATTGGTAAAAACGAAAAGTCATTCTGTATCTCTTCCATCTGCCCTTTTTGCATTCCTGCTGACAGAATAAACTGGAAAAATTCATCAAAAATCAAGCGTTTTCTTGCTTCTTCTAACGCCTTTTCATTCTCCGGAAAGTGAATATTTTCTATGGCAAAATTATATTCCGCCAGCTGATGACGGCTGCGAATTTCCTCCGGAAGGTAATCTTTGGATAAGTCCAGCTCCTTTAATACCAGCTGAATGGTCTGAGATAATTTGTTCTTGCTTAATCCGGAAGTCAAGGCATAGCTTGGCCACAGACAATTCTGCATGGACTGGTATTTTTCCGGTACGAATATCTGGGGCTGTTCCATATGATAACTATTTCCCTTTAATGTTACTTTTCCAAGAAAAATAAACCAGCTTCCGAGGGTAAGGGTATTTTTTAAATAAGGCATACGAAACCACACCACATCCAGACGAGCCCTTTGCTCCTGAACCTGTAATGTGGTAATCTGCATGGAACGGGCATTTTTTACAAAAGGTGTTTTCTGAATATGTACAGCTATTGCCGCTGTTATGCTCTCTGCGCCATTTTCAAACCTGGTCCCCAGTTCAGCCACCGGAGTAATTTCGGGCAATTTGTCATAATTCTTTGGATAATGAAGGAGTATATCACCTAAGGTGTATACTCCTATATTATGAAACAACTCTTCTGTTTTTGCACCGATTCCCTTAATGGTTCCAATTCCAGAACTTAATTCCATGGGAATCCTCCTATCTTATTCTACAGAAATTACATAATAGTAGATTGGCTGTCCTCCGGAATGAACTTCCACTTCACAATCCGGATAAAGCTCCTCTAATTCATTTCCTAAGACTTCTGCCGCATCTTCTGTTATCTCTTCTCCATAATAGATACTGATAATAGAAGAATCTTCCTCTACCATTTGAGCAATCATTTCTTTGATAACTGCATCCATATCCTGTCCAACGGAAAGAATAGAGCTGTCACCGATTCCCATATAATCGCCCTGCTTAATCTCTTTATCATCAATCAAAGTATCACGTACTGCATAAGTTACCTGACCGGTCTTAACGTTGGAAAGTTCCTCCGTCATCTGCTGTGCATTTTCTTCTGCTGTTTTATCCGGCATAAAATTAATCAATGCGGTAATTCCCTGCGGTACTGTTTTGGTTGGAATTACATAAATATTCTTTTCTTCCATTAAAGAAGCTGCCTGATTTGCTGCAAGAATGATATTCTTATTGTTTGGAAGAATAAAAATATTATCTGCATTTACTTCTTCGATGGCATTTAACATATCCTCTGTACTTGGATTCATGGTCTGACCACCGGCAATAATATAGTCTACCCCAAGTCCTTTGAAGATTTCATTAATTCCTTCTCCGATGGATACCGAAATAAATCCCATTTCTTTTCGCTCAGCCTTTGCTCTGGCTTCCTCTTCCGCATCCTTCTTAGAACGTCTCTTCGCATCTTCTTCTTTCTGTGCAGCTGCTGCCTTTTCAGCATCTTTGATAAGCTTTTCCTGATGTTCTTCGCGCATGTTATCAATCTTAATTTTACTTAAAGAACCATAGGTCAATGCTCTTTGAATTGCAAGTCCAGGATCATTGGTATGTACATGGACTTTTGTAATCTCATCATCTGCAACAACCACGATAGAATCACCGATAGATTCTAAGAACCCCTTAAAGTTAAGTTCTTCCTGTTCACTTAAAGGTTTATTCAATACAATGATGAACTCTGTACAATAACCAAATTTAATATCCTGTTCTGTCTGGGCTGAAATCTTAACCACACCGGAGCCTGTAGAAGCACCCTCAATGGTATAATCAATTTCTTTTCCAAGGAGCGCATCATATGCTCCCTTTAATACGGTTATCAGACCCTGTCCGCCGGAATCCACAACTCCAGCCTGTTTCAGTACCGGAAGCATCTCCGGTGTCTGACTTAATACATAATCTGCATGCTTAATTACTTCATCAACAAAGTACACCAGATCATCGGTTTCCCCTATCAATTCCAGTGCCTTGTCTGCGCCGCCTTTTGCAACGGTAAGAATCGTACCTTCCTTCGGCTTCATAACTGCCTTATATGCAGTTTCTACTGCCTTCTGGAGAGCATCGCATAACACTACTACATCTATTACATCATATTCACTAATTCCTTTGGTAAATCCACGAAACAGCTGTGAAAGTATAACTCCGGAATTTCCTCTTGCACCACGCAGGGAACCAGAAGAGATTGCCTTTGCCAGAGACTTCATATCCGGATTCTCACCCAGATTGCTTACTTCTGCTGCCGCAGACATAATTGTCATGGTCATATTCGTTCCAGTATCTCCATCCGGTACCGGGAACACATTTAACTCATTGATCCATTCTTTCTTTGATTCCAGATTCTTCGCACCTGCTAAGAACATCTTAGCAAGCATGGGAGCATCTATTGTATTAATCTGCACTACAGTTTCCTCCTTAATCAATCACTCTTACACCTTCAACGAAGATGTTGATTTTTTCGATTTCCATACCGGTAAATTCTTCTACCTGATATTTCACCGTACTGATCAAGTTATCAGAAACAGTTGAAATACTAACGCCATAAGAAACAATTACATGAAAATCCAATGTAATTTTGTTATCTGTGATGGTAACATTTATACCATGATTTAGATAATCACGCTTTAAAAGCTTTACAAGACCATCTTTTACATTTACGGCAGCCATGCCTACAATACCGAAACATTCTACCGCTACGGAACCGGCATAGGTTGCAATGACATCTGTATCAATTAACACTTTACCATACGGTGTGTCCATTTGTCCTTTCATACCATAACCTCCATTTTCTACATTCACTAGCTTATATTATAACCGCTTTTACGGAAAAATGAAACATAAATTTTCTCTTTTTTATAAAAAATTCATTTTTCACTTGCAATTCAATACTCTTTCTGTTAGAATATGCTTGTTGTGAGCCTACAACAATATGTAGACTTAGTAAGTTGCAAGGAGGTGCAATTATGGCAAAGTGTAATGTTTGTGGAAAAGCTGCTCATTTCGGAAATAATGTCAGCCATTCTCATAGAAGATCCAACAGAATGTGGAAGTCTAATGTAAAATCCGTAAAGTGTAAAGTAAATGGTGCTGCTAAGAAGATGTATGTTTGTACTTCTTGCTTAAGAAGCGGTAAAGTTGAAAGAGCTTAATTAGCGGAGGCAATCATTTTTATGCTCCGCGAAAAAATGGTTACATTCAATCAAAAGCCAACCTTTGAATCTCAAAGGTTGGCATTTTTTGTACTCTCATAGTGAGTAACCTTTTAAATTAAGTTCCTTTAACACGAAAACATATTATATCCCAGTAATAAAAGAAGAAATATGATAATCAATCCCAATAATTGGCTGTGCAGAAACATCATAAGCGCCATTCCGATTGCTATCCAGAACAGAACAAATCCTATCAGCCGTCGCATATTTTCCCTCCTGCAAACCTTTCTATTATATACTATATGCAGAAAACCGGAATAAATGCCGGGGAACTAAATTCTGACCGGTATCTCATTGGCAGAACCGGAACTGCTCTTCTCTTTTCTTAAAAATATACTACGGAAAATTTTTCTTGCCAATGGTCCTACCAGAAATAACTGTATCAGCAATGCCATTGGAAAATTTCTGCAATAGGTCATCAGATAATCCGGCAAAAACTGCGTTGTTATTCCATAACCTTTTATGGTTCCAATAATACTTGCTAATGCCACCTGGAACACTACCGTAAATATCTGAATTGCAAAAATAATAAAAATAGGACGGTCATCCTCCTTGACGATGCGGAAAGCAAAGTGCTTTGCTGCATTTGTTGAAATGAAATATGCGCAAAGCGTAATAATGAAAAACTCTGTCCACATTTCTTTCAATGCAATCAAAAAAGTGCTATTCGTAAAATCTTTCATCGCCAGTACCGTATTGTAAAGTGTCATAATATAGACCATCATCACTGCTGTAAGTAAAGTAAAAATAATTTCTTGAAATCTTGTTTTTGGCATTTTTATTTCCTCCTTTTGCCTGCTTTTCCCGGAAAAGAAAAAAGACAATAACATTACCCGTCCGTCTGACAAATGGACAAGTGACATTTATTGTCTTATTATTTCTTATTCGCTTTTCCGTGACTTATTATAGCATTCGATTTTCTGCTCTACAAGCTCTTTCCCGGGATTTTTACAAGATTTTAGCATATGAAATTTATGTTATTTCCTTACTCTTGTGTTTCATCAACAATATTCAGCTTCTCTGATAAATCCTTTGCTGCGGCATCTTTTGCGGCTTCGTCTACGACTCCGCTTGATTTACTGTTATCTTTTCCGCTGGTAAAGCGATTTACAAAATCCGGCACCATATCTAAAATCTTGGTAACTCCGTCCTGATTTTTGATATTTACCAGTCTGGTAGAACCATTTTGGATAACCAGCACTGCGCTTGGAGTAATCTTACCGCCCATACCTCCGGCCGCGTTATTTTTCTTCTCCTGACAAAATGCTCCGGCAGCTACACCGAAGGAAACCTCTATCAATGGGAGAATAATGGTATCTCCAATGTGTACAGCTTCTCCTACCACTGTTTTTGTAGTAATAAAGCTGTCCATTCCCTTAAATAATGATTGTACGGTTGTGTTAAAATTGTTGTCCTGCATATAAAATCCTCCTGTTATTCTCTAATCTGATTGATAAGTTTGCGTATATCTTTATTTTTTATAAGCCGTATTCCGGATATGAGCAGATGTATGCTTCGGATATGTCCTTTCATGGAAAGCTCTCCTTTCGCATACAAGCCCTCTGACTCAAAATCAGGCATGACGGATACTTTATAGCGATACCAGAATGGGAACAGACTGATAATCCCAAGAATCTGCCCGGTATTCGCCGGATCATCTGTTCCAAATTGAAGTTCACCAGATGCTTTTCTGGGTGCATAATGCTTCATGGAATACTTAAATTCCCGAAACAAAGCAGCCACAGCATTTCTATTAGTCTCTTCCGAAAGAATGATTTTTATGTTACCAAGTTGTTCTTTTAACTGAAACAGTTTTTCTTTTAACTGAAGCAGTTTTTCTTTTAAATTCCGGAATATTCGTTTTATCTTATCAGCTTTTCGCTGAAAGATATTTCTGTGTTCCCCGAAAGTTTCTGTGTTCCCGAAATCCTCTGTTTTCGCTATCAGCTTTGTTTCTTTTACTGACTCTGCTTTTTCTATCCCTTCCGTTTCTTTTGCTGCTTCTGTTTTTCCGAAAGAGTCAGGTTCGCAAGAAGCTTCTGCTTCTTTTCTTTTTTTCTTCTCATTAGAACCGTTTCTTCTATTTTTCTTTTTTATTTTTCCTGCCTTTTGTTTTTTGTCTTTCTTTTGTTTTTTGTCTTTTTTAGGCTTCTTTGCACCAAGCCTTATGGGGATTCCAAATAGTCTTACCTGAAAACCAGCCCCGTCTTCTCCATACCACGCCCTGCCGTGAATGATATGAAAAAACCAGCTGAATCCCGCCTCTGCCTCTAAGGGCTCCGGAATTACTCCCTTTCCTCTGATACGATACCTGACCGGAACAAATAGAATGGAAAGTACCAGAAACAGAAATATTCCAAATAGAACAAGCAGGCAAATGCCGATGATTTTTAAAATCAGGAGCAAGACTTCCATACAGGCTCTTTTCTGAGATTTTCCCGATTTTTCTCAAGAAAATACTCTTTTACTGCAAACGTTCCGGTCTCTTTATAAACGTCTGTCACAATTCTTCCCGCCAGTTCCATGGCGTTGTCATATCCCTTGTCGATGCCGACAATCAGCATGTCCATTTTGGGATAATACTTCTGCATCAGCTCCCAGGATGGAATGATATCTAACAGATTACCTTCTGCACTTCCAAGAGCAATCACATAGACATCCAACTGCCCTGCTTTATGCTGAATCTTCCATTTTATTTTTTCTTTTTTTGCTGCAACGGCTTCCCCTGCATAGAAATCCTTATACCAAATCATCCAAACCTCTCACACTGCTATTTCGTTAAAAAGGCGCCCGTCTTTCGATGAGCACCTTTTAAAAATATTTTCTGTTGCCCCAAAGATTACTTTTTTTTAAATCCAGATATTCATTGTATGCCTTTTCCAATATCTGCTTCTCATTTGCAAATTTTAATAAGTGATATGCTTCATGAAATTTGTAGTACCCTGAATCAACAAAATATTCTTCCCGTTGTGGTTTGCTGTAATAACTATCTGCCATCATAAGATACCAATGAACATCCTTTTCAACAGTATCCTCAGGAACATTAAAGGTATACTGGCTCTTGCCGACGTATTTAATAATTGAGGCTTCCACGCCTGTCTCTTCCAGCACCTCTCTTGCTGCCGTATCTTTATACTCTTCGCCCGGCTCTACCGTTCCCTTTGGAAGAACCCAGCCTTCATACTTATTCCTGTAATTCTTATACAGAAGCAGTATCTTCCCACGAAATATTACCACACCACCACAACTCGTTGCTTCAATCATTGCAATACCTCCTGATGTGGTTTTTAGAACTTGAAAACAGTATACCTCTTTTTTAGTTATCTTGCAAGATGGACAAGAAATTAATTATTAAAATAGGTATCGAAAATCTTCTTTGCAATCGGAACTGCCGTAGTACTTCCTGCACCACCGCCTTCTACGATTACCGTCACCACAATGGTTCCTTTTTCCTCTGTAGAAGCATATCCGGTAAACCAGGCATGACTTTCTCCCTTGGTATTACTGTACTCTGCAGAACCTGTTTTTCCTGCTGCTTCATAACTTTGTCCACTTAACTTAGAACCCGTACCATCACTGACTACATAAGACATAAACTCCTGCATGGTAGCTGCCTGTGTCTCATCTAATAAGGTTCCATAGGCAGAGGGCTTATACTCTTTTACCGAAATCCCCTTATAATTTTCCGTATGGTCGATAACATACGGCTTCATCAATACACCATCATTTGCAATGGCAGAAGTAATTAATGCCATATGAAGAGGAGTTACTAAGGTCTGCCCCTGTCCGATAGCGGTCTGCATGGTAGCAGAGGTATCGGAATCCTCATTTAATACAAAGCTGCTTTTCTGATAAGGATAAGCAATGGGCAAATCCGCATGGAACAAGAGACTGTCACATAATTTTGCAAAAGAAGTTTTATTTAATGACAATCCAATATTAGCAAAGGAAGCATTACAGGACTTGGCAAAAGAAGTCTTTAAATCTTCCGTACCATGCACCGCATTATCATAACAGTGGATTTCAGTGTCATCCTTACTAATACTTCCCGTACAATCGTAAGTATAATCCGAATAATTCGGATTTTCATTGATATATTCCAAAGTTGTCAAAATTTTAAAGGTAGAACCGGGCGGATAGAGTCCCTGACTTACCCGATTCAACAATACGGAATTCTCACTGTCTGTATTAGAAATGATGCTGTCCCAGTCTGCTGCTATGGTATTCGGGTTAAAATCCGGTTTTGACACCCACGCCAGTATTTTCCCGGTCTCAGGCTCTAACGCGACCACTGCTCCATTATTATCTCCAAGGGCGTTATATGCCGTTTCCTGCAAGGAGTAATTCAGTGTGGTGATTACATTATCTCCCGGATTCTTCTCATCCTTCAGTCCATTTACAACCTGTTCCAAGAAAAATGCATGGGAGCGCAACAGGTTAAAATTAGCAAAGGATTCAATTCCCGACTTTCCATTGCTGTCATAGCCTACTGCATGAGCGAACATGCTTCCATAAGGATAATATCTCGTTTCACTGCCATCCTCTTCCACAATGGTTTCTGCCAGTGTTTTTCCATCCGCAGATAAAATACTTCCACGTACTACATGTTCTCCGAACTTATCCTGTCTGGTATTGTAAGGACTATTGATAAAATCCTCACTCTTAAACACCTGAAAGTAAGCAAAATATCCCATCATAAGAATAAACATTCCAAGGAACATGTATGTAATGGTTACGAATTCCCGATTTTTATTTTTCTTAATCGAAGTTTTGGACTTTCGTTCCGTGGATTTTGACGGTTTCTTCATGAGACACCCTGCCTCCTTTCTTTTTCTTCTTTTTCGTTCCTTTTATCTCCGTTTCATGCTCCTCCCGCTCCCGTAGTAAATACAAGCCTTGAATAATCGCAAAGATAATCAGTGTACTAAGCAGCGAACTACCGCCGTAGCTTACTAACGGCAACGTCACTCCGGTAGATGGAATGAACTTAATATCTCCGCCTACCGACAGGAACACCTGGAATCCGTATATCGTTCCAAGCCCCAAAGCCACAAACTTATAAAAGGAATCCTTCATCTGCATGGCAATATTTAGGAACATAAGAAAACAGCTGACGCATACCAGAATCAGGCATAATGCAAATACACCGCCTAATTCTTCCGAAACCGCAGAAAAAATAAAGTCCTGCTTTACTTCCGGAATCTTGTTTGGCATTCCCTGATTCAAGCCCATGCCAAACCAGCCCCCTGTTCCAATAGCGAACAGGGAATTCGATATCTGATTTCCCTCGTTTTCAAAATTTGCCAACGGGTCCTGCCATGCAATGACACGCACCCGAACATGACTAAACAGATAATATCCAACTATCGATGCAAGACATCCGCACAAAAGCCCTCCCAGAAAATAGTAAATCTTTCTGGTGGCAACATAAAGCATCACCATATAGGCAATAAAGAAAATCAATGCTGCTCCCAGGTCTTTGGATAACACTAATATAATGACATGAAGTGCCGCAACTGCCGTGGTCTTCACCACTTGTATAAATTCGGTAGATTCATGATACATTGCAGCCACAAAGAAAACAAAGATAATCTTGATAAATTCCGATGGCTGAATGGTAATTCCCGCTACGGTAAAGGAAAGCTTTGCTCCATGAGATACCGCTCCTAATACTGCCACAACCCCAAGCAAGGTGATTCCTGCGATGGCATACATCCACGCCAGATTCCGGAAAAACTTTAATCTGCTAATCAGAAACGGAATCAACATCGTAACTGCCATGGAAATAATGGCAATCTTAAACTGCTTTACTGCAAAATCCACAGACAATCTGGTAAGGATGATAAAGCCAATCATCATAAGCATACACATATTATTCACTACCAATCGGGATGCTCTGCGGTAAATAGTCAGATAACAAATCTGTACCACAATAAAAAATACCACCTGCATCAGATAGAATAGTATCAAATCCTGATTTTTAGTAGAAAAATATAATACTGCATAGGCATTGAGATGGATAAGAAACATATAGACCATCTGCTGATGAAACTTTCTTGTCTGCTTCTCTGGTTCTATCTTTCGTTTCAATACTGCAAAACACTGATAGGTATACAGCGCAAACAGAATAATCATTAAATATTTCGATAACTCTGTAATCAAGTGTACCATAAACTATTCTACTCCTCGTTTGAAATGACCATTGGTATAATCCTTAAAATACTGTTCCGGCAATATTTTCTTTTTCTCCCAAAAAGCCTGCCGGTATAAGGAAAATACCTGTTCCATTTTTTGTTCATTTTCTATGGTAAAATGAAGCCTTACCGCCTCCGGCGCCAGTCTTTGAAGTTCCCGCTGATGATGGAGCAGGCATAAAGGACTGGTATTATAAATCACATTATAACATTCCCGGCAATTATTTTTCACTGGAAAAATTTTTGCATATCTGTCTTTCAGATAAAAGGTTCCGGGCGTTCTGTCACAGCCTGCCGTATTCTTATGAAGACACCCTGCACTTATCATCAAGGGCTGGTGTCCATACAGAATCATCTCTCCCTTTTCACATGTCAGGTCGAAAAGCTCGCTGCGATTTAATTCTACCGGCAGGGTAAAGTGCTCGATTCCCCATTCTTCTAACGCTTTTCTCGCTTCATTGGAAAACACATATACGCCATAATCCGTTTGTATTTTTTTACCCTCTACTTTCCTTTTCTGTAAAAAGCAGATTTCTTCTAAATTCCGCACCAGATACCCATCCGGATTTTGCTCTGAAAGCTTCGTAAAGACCTGCTGTAGTTGTTCAGCCACGTTTTTTCGCAGGATATAGGGAAGCGCCAGATATAATTCCTTTCCACATTCCCGCGCTGCTATGATATCCTGCGGGGTCACTTTAAAAACATCCATATAGATTCTACGAATCTCAGCTTGTTTTAATGCTACGAAAAACTGCTCCCGCTCCTCTACCATCACCCGAAGCTGCGGCTTCCATGCTTTTTCTGACGATTTTAGGGTTTGCTGCTCTTTTTGATATTGTTCCTTTGACAATATTCTTTTATATGCTCCAAGAATATTCTGCTCCAGCTGTTCGAGTCCATCTCTTCGCAGTTGATTTAATGCGCCTACCGGAATAAAAATATCCTCTTCCATCTCCACGGATAAGGTTTCAAAGACAAAAGGCGTATTCCCGGTCTTTCTCATTTTATCCAGAATGGTTTCCTTTGACATTGGCTGTTTCTGGGCTTTTTGTACGGTATCACCCATTACTTCAGTTTTTACGCCCTTATATTCTAACACAAGTTTTGCCGGAAATTCTTTGGAAAGTATTAAGATTCCATTTATTTTTTCTTTTTCTTCTTTTTCCATGTAAGTTTGCCGTATCTGCTGTTGTAACTTCTCGTTTCCTTTTTCATGGGAAGGTTTTTCAAAGGTAATCATTTCCTTCCCATTATGTCTCTTGTAGTATCCATCGGTAAATCCGCAACGATTCCCCAAATCCCACAATTTCTGCTTATCCTCTTGGGATACCTGATAAGGCGCCTTAGGATTCGACTCATATTTATCAATGTAATACCGATAAATACTGGTAACTCCTGCCGCATATTCCGCCTGCTTCATGCGTCCTTCAATCTTAAAGGAATGTACCCCATGCTCAATTAATTCCGGTATCAAATCTATGGTACATAAATCCTTGGGGCTCAAAAGATAAGCTTCTTTCTTATTCTTAGACGAGATAGACTTCTGCTTATCTTCAAATAATTCATAGGGCAAACGACAGGGCTGCGCACAACGGCCACGATTTCCGCTTCTTCCTCCAATCATACTGCTTAACAGACACTGTCCGGAATAACCGTAACACAAGGCACCATGAACAAAGCTTTCAATTTCAGCTCCGGTCTTTTCGTAAATATCCTGTATTTCCTGCAAAGAAAGCTCTCTTGCTGTTACAATCCGGCTGCATCCGGCATTCAGCATCATTTCTGCCCCATACGCTCCGGTAATGGTCATCTGGGTACTGGCATGAATGTGAAGTCCCGGAAAATGCTCCTTTATAAAATGCATCACACCCAAATCCTGTACGATAACGGCATCCAGTCCTGCCTCATAATATGGCATCAAATAAGAATACAGCTCTTCTTCTAATTCTTTTTCTTTTAAAAGAGTGTTGACTGTCATATAAAGCTTTTTCCCTTTGATATGCATAAAGTCTATGGCAAAAATCATTTCCTCTTCGGTAAAATTATTTGCATATGCTCTTGCACCAAAACGATTCCCGGCACAATACACTGCATCTGCCCCGGCATTTACCACTGCCTTTAAGGTTTCAAAAGAGCCTGCCGGTGCCAAAAGTTCTGTTTTTCCTGTATTTATTTTACTCATTTTCCTATCCTCATTATTATGCTAAAACAAAGAGTCCGCAATTTTCCGTCATAGAACAAAGCCCTGAAAAACCGCCGGCTTTCCAGAGCTTCTTATCACTTGTATTATACTTCTTTGGTTTTCTTCTTGGAGATATCGTTTTTCGTCTCCTCAGAAGAAGCCTGTCCCTTTACTTTTCCAAGCAGGGCATCTTCCAAAGAAGCTTCCAACTTTGCTTTATGTAATAATAATTCCTTATTTTCCTTTTCAAGCTCCGCAATGGTCTTATCATTACTTTCCATCTTTATCTGGGCAGAAATCAATTCATGCTTTAAATCATAAATTTCCTTGTCTTTTACCTCAATATCCTGCTCTAACTTCTCCGCCTGATCCTTTGCTTTGAAATAATCATCCGCAATATTCAACTCCAACAGGGTAGATTTCATGTCCATTGGAAAACGACGGAACTGTTCCATTTCATCAAATTCACTCATTTTGTTGTTGATGTAAGTGGCAACCTTCTGTAGATAAGCTTCACTTTCATATCCGCTTAACGTATAGATTTTACCTCCGATTAAAACATCTGCGCTGGTTTTCGCTGACATAATTTCCATCCTCTCTGGTCTAACTGATTCTATCAATGACTTTCTCTGACGTGCGAACTCTGTAGCGAAGTTCACGTCTCATTGCCTACGCGTATATTATACCTGATTTTTCAAGAAAAACAACAACTATTTTTCAATTCCGAAATGTTGGTATGCAAAATCCGTAGCAACCCTTCCCTTCGGCGTTCGGTTAATAAAGCCATTTTTCACAAGATAAGGTTCGTATACATCTTCAATGGTTCCAGCATCTTCACCTAAGGATGCCGCAAGGGTATCTAGCCCAACCGGACCTCCCTGGAACTTCTCAATAATGGTCATCAGGATATTTCGATCACTCTGGTCCAGCCCAAACTTATCTACTTCCAGTAAGTCCAGTGCAAAGGAAGCGACTTCTTTGTTAATCTTTCCGTCATATTTTACCTGAGCAAAGTCACGAACACGCTTTAGTAAGCGGTTGGCAAGTCTTGGGGTTCCTCTGGAACGTCTGGCAAGCTCAAATGCCCCTTCTTCATCAATTTCAACTGAAAGCTTGTCTGCGGAATGGAGCACAATGGTCTTTAATTCCTCCGGCGCATAGAATTCCATGTGATGTACCACGCCAAAACGGTCACGCAAAGGAGCAGACAAAAGTCCTGCTCTTGTGGTAGCTCCTACCAGCGTAAAATGCGGTAAATCTAATCGAATGGAACGTGCAGTTGCTCCCTTTCCTATCATGATATCGATAACATAGTCTTCCATTGCCGGATACAGCACCTCTTCTACCTGACGGTTCAGACGGTGGATTTCGTCTACAAAGAGAATATCTCCCTCTTGAAGTCCGCTTAAGATAGCAGCCATTTCTCCCGGCTTTCCAATCGCAGGACCGGAGGTAATCTTCATATGTACGTTCATTTCGTTGGCAATGATACCTGCCAAGGTTGTTTTTCCAAGTCCCGGTGGTCCGTAGAACAACACATGATCCAGGGATTCCTGTCGCTGCTTTGCCGCTTCAATATAGACCTTTAGCATATTCTTTGCCTTTTCCTGTCCAATGTATTCCGCTAAGGTCTGCGGGCGCAGACTTGTTTCTATTTTTAAGTCTTCTTCCTGTGCCTGTGTGGAAATTACTCTTTTTTCCATGAAAATTGCTTCCTTTTCTCTTAACTTTTTATATTATACCTGTTCTGACTCCCAAAGACAATGATTTAGGAAAGGAATATTCCTGAATAATCAAATATTGCATGAAGCAATATCGCTGTCCAGGCCGTACCTGTTTTTTCCTTAACCAACTGAAACATACAGCCCGCCACAAACAGCCCCAATACATCACTTGTCAGGAAATGAAGTATCTGTTCATAGGACGTTATGGAAAAACCATTATAAGAAAACAAATGACAGAGCCCAAATAGTAAATTAGGGATAATCCAAACCCACTTATTTGAAAACCTGCCTTTTAGTAATGCCGGAAACAGACAGCGATATTCAAATTCCTCAAAAAAAGCAATGAAACATAAATAATAACATAATTGGTATAAAATAGTTCCCACATCTGAAATGTCCATACAAACTGCAGAAACTGCCATTCCAATCATCACCAATGCCAAAACAGTTACAGCCACGAGCTGTTTCTTCTCGTTGATGCCCAAGTCAAGGTTTTTGCGACTTTCTCCTCTCATTAACAGTAAGGATAAGACAAGAACAAGCAGCATTGGAACTATTTCAATTATATTCTGAAACAGGATATCCGGCATATGTGAAGAGGCTGTAGAAACGCCTAGCAAATTTCCTGCTTGTTTTAAATGATGCATATATCCTATCACAAATACCATATCAAACAAATAGATACATAAAATCAGAATGATTCTTATTGCTTTTTTGTCATATATTGTTTTTATCGGATGTTTCATTTGGTATAACCCCTATGGCAATGGATGTCCTGCTGCCAGATATAACTGATACCATTCTTCTTTCGTCAACTCAATGGTACATGCCTGCACAATTTCTTTTAACCGTTCTTCACTGGTGGTACCTGCAATCACCTGCATTCCTGCTGGATGACGAAGTATCCATGCTGTCGCAATCGTGGTTCCGCTCACCTGATACTTGTCAGCCAGTTCCTGAATCTTGTTGTTCAATTCCGGATACTCCTCTGAGCCTAAGAAGCAGCCTTTCCACCCCGGCATCTGAAACGGAGACCACGCCTGAATGGTAATATCATGTAAGCGACAGTAATCCAGCACACTTCCATCCCTGTCTGTGGCGCCGTTTGTCTCCATATTTACCTCCATACCATTGGCTATCATATTGGAAACCGGTATGCTGAACTGCATCTGATTAATTACCAACGGCTGCTCTACATATTTTTGCAACAACTCAATCTGCATAGGTTTATGATTGGAAACACCAAAATTGCGAACCTTTCCACTTTTCTCCAAAGCAGAAAAGGCATCCGCTACCTCTTCCGGCTCCACCAGCGCATCCGGACGGTGTAAAAGCAGCACATCAAGATATTCTGTCTGAAGTCTTTGCAAAATCCCATCAACCGAGTCTAAGATATACTTCTTAGAAAGGTCATAAAAGCCCTGTCTGATTCCGCATTTGGATTGGATTATCATATCCTCCCGATGCAGTGTTTCATCACCTTTCATTGCTTCGCCAAAAATCTCTTCACTCTTACCACCACCATAAATATCCGCATGGTCAAAAAAGTTCACCCCGAGCTCCATTGAGGTATGTATAAAATGATTCATCTGCTGCTTATCAAAATCAGCCAGTCTCATACATCCTGCTACAATGGCAGGTGCTTTCCATTTCTGTTCCCCTATTGTAATTTGTTTCATAATAGTCCTCCTTAATTATCTTTGCTAAACTGTAGAAAACTTCATAAACTCCTGCCGGGTCATGGAACATACAATAAGATTACTTCTTTCGCCAGTTGTAAAATCGATTCTCCTGTCCCTAAGTTTTCCATCTACCTGAAACCCTGTTTTTTCCAACAATTTTGAAGAAGCTATGTTTGTCTCATTGTACTTTGCCTCAATCATATACATATTTTTATTGATAAAATATTCCTTCATAACACAATTAATTGCCTCAAAAGCATATCCCTGATGTTGATATTTCGCACCGACTATATATCCAATCTCGCCAATCCCCAACTGTTCATATGGTATATCAAGTGTAATATAACCAATCACTGTATTTCTTTTTTTGTCAGTAATTATCCAGGCATTCTCATTTTCACTAAGCTCTGCAACGTAATTCCTCATTTGCTGAATATCTTTCATTGGATAGGAAATAATGTATTTTCCAAGCTCCTTATCCTGTCCCCAGCTCTGAAAACATGTCTCTGCGTCATCCTGTGTGAAATTACGTATCAATAGACGTTCTGTTTTCATCATGATTTGTTATCCTCTCATTATAATTCGCATTGTATAAAGCTATCATTCTTTCTTAAAATCAGAAATCTCTGGGCGATTATACCATTATCCATTGTCTTTGTGATACATTCCATTCACAGAAACGCCATCTGCTTCAACGCTTCCTTCAGCACTTCCTCTACCGTAATATTCTCGGTAAGCTCCACTCCATTAATTGCCTTTAATGCCTCGGAGGAGGAATATCCCAAAGCAACCAACGCCTGTACTGCTTCGTTTTTCACGCTGGAAAGTGAATTGGTATTTGCCTCTGCCACATGAGCTGTTTTCGCTTCAAACGCATCTTCCAGACTTAACTTATCCTTTAGTTCCAAAATAACGCGCTGCGCTGTCTTAGTTCCGATTCCCGGTGCCTTGGCAATGGCTTTCGCATCTTCTCCTAACACCGCAAACCGCAAATCATCCGGTGTCATCACCGATAATACGGCAAGAGCGCCCTTTGGTCCGATACCATTCACTCCAAGCAGCAACTTGAAGATGTTCAGGTCATCCCTTGTCAGAAATCCATACAACTGCATATCATCTTCCTTTACCTGAAGATAAGTATAGATTTTTACGTCTTGTCCTGTTCCGGTAAAATTATCTATCATACTGGCTGGAATATGAATGTTGTAGCCAATCTGTCCGGCTTCTACTACAATGATATCATCCATAATCTCAACCAGTTCACCTTTAATATAAGAATACATAATGTCTCCTTTTTACTCGACTGCCTCTCCATAGAAATAGAAGCCCTTACATTCCTTTAACTTCACGTTCACGATTTTTCCAATCAGTTCCGCTGCTCCCGGAAAATGTACCACAAAGTTGTTGCTGAGTCTTCCGGTTACTAAGTTAGAATCCTGTTCGTTTACTTCTTCTACCAGAACCGCTTCTGTTTTTCCGGTCAGGGCTTCTGCTTTTTTTGCCGCACAGCCTTGTACCTCTTTTAGCAAACGGTCAAAACGGTCTTTTACCACATCCTCTGGCACCTGCTCTTCTTTGGCAGCCGCCGGAGTTCCGGTACGTTTGGAATAAATAAACGTAAATGCACTGTCATACTGCACCCTTTTTACCACATCCATAGTCTCTAAGAAATCTTCTTCTGTTTCTCCCGGAAATCCCACAATAATGTCCGTGGTAAGGGCAATATCCGGTACCGCCTTTCTTATCTTATCTACCAGTATCAAATACTGCTCTTTGTCATAATGACGGTTCATTTCCTTTAAAATCCGACTGCTTCCGGACTGTAACGGAAGATGTAAGTGCTTACATATCTTCTTGGATTTTCCCATCACCTCAATTAATTCGTCGGACAAATCCTTTGGATGGGAGGTCATAAAACGAATTCGCTCTAACCCTTCAATTTTTTCAATTTCCTCTAAAAGCTCTGCAAAGGTCACTGGCTCTTCTAAATTCTTTCCATAGGAATTGACATTCTGTCCTAAGAGCATGACTTCTACCACGCCATCCGACACCAAATGTTCAATTTCACGAATAATATCCTTTGGCTTTCTGCTTCGTTCCCTTCCTCTCACATAAGGAACAATACAGTAACTACAGAAATTATTGCAGCCAAACATAATGTTTACTCCGGATTTAAAAGTATACTTACGGTCAACCGGAAGGTCTTCCACAATCTTATCCGTATCCTTCCAGATATCGACTACCATTCCTTTTTGTTCAAAGGTTGCTACAATCAGCTCTGCAAACTTATAAATATTATGGGTTCCAAATATTAAGTCTACAAAACGATAACTTTTCTGTAATTTTTCAATCACTTCAGGCTCCTGCATCATACAGCCGCAGAGCGCGATTTTCATATTCGGGTGATGCTTCTTATAGGTATTCAGATACCCCAAACGCCCCCATACTTTGTTATTCGCATTTTCTCTGACCGTGCAGGTATTATAAATTACAAAATCTGCCTCTTCACTGTCTGCCTCTTCATATCCAATCTTCTCAAGGATTCCCGTCAGTTTTTCGGAATCTCTGGCATTCATCTGGCACCCAAACGTAGTGACACAAAAGGTAGGTCTTCTGCCTAACTGCTGTGCCAAAGCCTCCACATAGCTCTTTGCTTTTTCCATATAATAAAATTGGCGCTGTGGCTCCGTTGTTGGAACCTGGTCGTACATCTTATTTTCCATATATAAAAATTCCTTTTCTACTATAATTTAAAATCAGGATTGTCAAGGCAAACCTAATTTATATCATACACTTTTTTCTTCGGAATGTAAATGTCTCTGTAAAAAAATCCAACCATTTGTTCGTAATTCTTAACTTCTTGTATTTGAAAATAGTTCATGCTAAAATATCTCTAATGAAAAATATTCTCACAAATGATTTTTACGAAAGAGGTGTTTCACCATGAACAAAACTGTTACCCTTGGAGCAACCGGAATTACCACCAATAAAAATGGTTTCGGTGCTCTTCCCATTCAACGTATCTCCACGGAAGATGCAGGAAAATTATTGCGTAAAGCATATGATGCCGGAGTAACCTTTTTTGATACTGCCCGCTTTTACACCGACAGCGAAGCCAAAATTGGCGAGGCACTTTCCGATGTCCGGGAGCATATCTATATTGCAACCAAAACCGGCGCCCAAAACGGAGCTGATTTCTGGAAAGACTTAAGAACCAGCCTTTCTCTTCTGAAAACAAGTTATATTGACCTTTATCAGTTCCACAATCCTTCCTTTTGTCCAAAGCCGGGAGATGGCACCGGATTATACGAAGCTATGGAACAGGCAAAGCAAGAAGGTAAGGTCCGGCATATCGGAATTACCAACCACCGCCTTTCGGTAGCACACGAGGCCATCGACAGCGGACTCTATGAAACCTTACAATTTCCATTCTGTTATCTTGCCACAGAAAAGGATTTAGAGCTGGTAAAGAGATGCCAGGAAAAAAACATGGGATTTATTGCAATGAAGGCGCTGTCTGGCGGACTTATCACCAATTCAGCTGCTGCCTACGCTTATCTGGACCAGTTTGACAATGTGCTTCCTATCTGGGGGATACAGCGTGAAAAAGAACTGGATGAATTCATAAGCTATATTGATAATCCACCAGCCATGACGCCGGAGATTCAAAAGATTATTGAAAATGACCGCTCACAGCTTGCAGGAAACTTCTGTCGTGGCTGCGGCTATTGTATGCCTACCTGTCCGGCAGGAATTGAAATCAACAACTGTGCCCGTATGTCATTGCTGCTTCGCCGTTCTCCCTCTGAACTACAGCTTACTCCGGAGGTTCAGGCAAAAATGAAAAAAATCGAGGACTGTATTCATTGCGGCCAATGCAGCGCACACTGTCCTTATGGACTGGACACCCCGACCTTGCTGGAAGAAAATTACAAAGACTATAGGGAGGTTCTACAGGGAAAGCCTCTATAGAATAAACACAACAGGCGACCAAAAACATCATTCACAATGTTCTTAGCCGCCTGTTCATTTTTTATAATACAAACTCTAACTGGCAGTCGCATGGTTCTGCTTCACTTAATTCCCTGTTATACTCTTTCGCTTCGATGCAGCCTATAGCATGATAAAACGCCTGAGACTCTTTTGACGAATGTGCGGAAATATACAATTTTTCTGCTCCCAGTCTTCTTCCCGCTTCGCAGGCAATCACAAAAAGCCGTTTTCCAATTCCCGTTCCACGACTTTCCTCAGAAACATGAATACAGGACAACTGAACATACTGATTTTTAGAACCAAATAGCTTGTTTTCAACAGAAGCAAAGCCTACCAGTCTTCCTTCGTCAAATGCCCCGAATACAAAGCCACCGGTATGGTCTGTATTTTTTAAGCATTTCACCAGAAAAGCATATTCCGCTTCCCCCCAGTCTTCTACAAAAGAAATATCCTTTAACTGCCATTTTCCATTCTCTTTGCGCCAGCATCTGCTTACTTCCTGATGCCGCCTAAATCCCTGGAATAACTGTAATTCGATTTCTTTTTCCGTTAATTGTATATAATTCGTACTCATAGCTTTTCTATTCTCTTATCTGACCATTTCCGTAAATAATATATTTGGTAGTCGTCAGTTCCTTTAATCCCATAGGTCCTCTGGCATGAAGCTTCTGGGTACTGATACCGATTTCTGCACCAAAGCCAAATTCAAATCCATCGGTAAACCGGGTAGATGCATTGACATATACTGCTGCCGCGTCAATTTCATTCAGGAACTTCTGCGAATTAGCGTAATCCTTCGTAATAATTGCCTCAGAATGTCCCGTATTGTATTTGTTGATATGTGCAATGGCTTCTTCAATAGAGGATACCGTCTTAATAGAAAGAATATAGTCAAGATACTCCTTTCCCCAGTCCTCTTCCGTTGCTTCCTTAATTTCTCCACAGGCTTCGCGACTCATTTCATCCCCTCGAAGCTCTACATTCTTCTCTTTTAAACGCTCTGCCAGTCTTGGCAAAAAGGCATCTTTCACCTTTTCATGGACTACCACAGACTCACAGGCATTGCATACGCCAATTCTCTGTGTTTTGGCATTAAAGATAATATCCAGTGCCATATCCATATCCGCTGACTCATCTACAAAAATATGACAATTACCGGTTCCGGTCTCAATGACCGGCACAGTTGCTTTCTGTACCACAGTACGAATCAGTCCTGCGCCTCCTCTTGGAATCAGCACATCCACATACTCATTCATACGCATGAATTCTTCTGCCGTCTCATGACTGGTATCTGTGATTAACTGAATCGCATGCATCGGCAAACCACACTTACGCAATGCTTCCTGTATCGTTTTCGTAATGGCATTATTGGAATGGATTGCGTCTTTTCCACCTCTTAAAATCACCACGTTTCCTGCTTTAAAGCAAAGTCCGAAGGCATCTGCGGTTACATTTGGTCTTGATTCGTAAATAATTCCAATGACTCCTAAAGGCACTCTTTTCTGTCCAATCATAAGACCGTTTGGTCTCTGTTTCATGGAAAGAATCTCTCCCACCGGGTCATCTAACGCTGCTATCTGGCGCAGTCCCTCCGCCATCTGGGCAATTCTGGCCTCGGTCAGCTGCAGTCTGTCCTGCAACGCAGGAGGCATATTATTTTCCTTTGCATTTGCCATATCTCTTGCATTTGCCTCAAGCAATAGCTTCATACCTGCCATCAGATAATCTGCCGCAGTGGTTAATGCCTTATTTTTTTCTTTTACCGTCAACACACGTAAGACACCTTCTGCTTCCCGTGCGTTTTTTCCAATCTGCTCTAACATACTGTTCATTTTATTACCTCCTATTCAAGACACCCTTTTCAGTTACAACAAAATCCATAATAATATCATGTGCTTGCGCCGGAATCTCTTCGACTATCTGTGTTTCAAAAGCTGCACCTATTTTTCGACATGAAGGAAATCTTGCAAAATATCTGTCATAAAAACCCTTTCCATATCCCATGCGGTTTCCCTGTCTGTCAAATCCAAGTCCAGGCACCACGACCAAAGGCTCCGTTTCTGTCAACGGCAGCTCTCCCATCGGCTCCATAATATGAAATCTTCCTTCCACAAAATCAGAAAGAGACGTTACCGGATAAAATTCCATCGTGTCGCCACAGGTTCTTGGGAATGCTATGACTCTGCCCTCCGGCGCAGCTGCTTCTGCGGAATATTCTTCTTTCAGGAGCTCTTCTGCCAAAGGAAGAAGATTCACTTCGCTTCCCAGCGGATAATAAAAATATATCACTTTCGGATTCACTGTCTTCACAAACGCTCGAAGATTTTCACATATTTTCCGGGAATATTCCTCCCTCTGGGCCCTGGTCAGTACATTCCTTTTTTCTTTTAATTCAGCTCTTATTTGCTGTTTTCTTTCCATATTTTTCTCCCAGATTTTCAATACTTCCATCCGGATTTACTACATCAATATTATCAAGCTGACCTCTTAAATTTCTTCTTATATTGGCAATATATTCCTTGCGCAGCAAATCTTGTTCTTTCTTCTCTGCCTCAGTAAGTCCTTCTGCCTTAGACTTTCGCGCTAACACATTAATTCTGTCAATCTTACTCTGTTCCATCTGTAACTCCTTTTATCCCATACTTTCTTCTATAAAATCTGCAATATAAAAATCTTCATTCTTATGTTGCTTAAACAAGGTTCCGGTAAATTCTCCTTCGAAAATCTCATGAAGAATCCCCACATCCTCTCCATTTGCAATAATCATGTCTGACCCGGAAAGTGTTGCAATCTTCGCAGCCGTAAGCTTCGTTGCCATGCCCCCGGTTCCTACATCGCTTCCGGTGGTTCCCTTTGCCATGGACAATACCTCGTCATCCAGCGTATCTACCACCTTAATCAGTTCCGCTTCCGGATTCTGGTGCGGGTCATCCGTAAATAATCCATCGATATCGGACAACAATACCAAAAGGTCTGCACCAACCAAAGATGCTACAATGGCAGATAAGGTATCATTATCACCAAACTGCATCTCGTATGTAGATACCGTATCGTTTTCATTTACAATGGGTATCACGCCCAATCGAAAGAGCTCTTCAAATGTGTTCTGTGCATTTTTTCTGGACACGTTATTCAGCATGGTTCCCTTCGTCATCAATACCTGTCCCGCTGTATGATTATATTCAGAAAACATTTTCTGATATGTCATCATAAGTCTTGCCTGCCCTACTGCCGCACACGCCTGCTTGGTCGAAATGCTTTTCGGTCGTTCTTTTAACCCCATCGCCTTTCTTCCTACCGCAATAGCTCCAGAGCTTACCAGACATACATCCAGTCCCTGATTATGAATATTACATAATTCTCTTACCAGCTTTTCCAGCTTCGTGTAATTTAGCCCGCCAGTTGCCTCATGGGTAAGGGAAGAAGAACCTATTTTTACAACTACACGTTTTTTACTTTTCAAATATTCCTTTGTTTCCATCTTCTATTCGTCCTTATTCTAATTATACCATAATTGCCGCCACAATATGGTACGGTCATCTATTACTTTACCACAATTATGCAAAAAAGCCTAGTAAAAAAAGAAAAACCGTTATTCCGTCATCTTCGCATTGGGATAAATCCGTTCCATACGAGCATCATCAAAATGACTGTCCAACCATTCATCCACTACATTCTCAGCCGCTACTCCCTGCGCCCTGTTACTGTAACGCGCCAATGCACCGGCAGAAATCACAATATTCACCGCCATAAACACTACAAAAACATAGCTTAATATCGTTCCGGCTTTCCGGGGAATCCGTTCTATCCATTTAGAAAAGAACGGATAAAACAGCTTCATCCAAACCAATGCTGCAATTCCCCAGAAAAAGCAATACAAAAGGTTAATACGACCGCCCAGATTAAATGGAATATCGCTGTAATCCCAGAACACAGTTCCAAAACACAGTTCCGTAAAGACACTGCAGATATATTCGTAGGCACCGCCCAAAAACGTTCCGGCAAGAAAAATATATCGGTCTTCCTTATTACGATAACGGTATAGCAGCATGGTAATACCTGCAACACCAATTCCCCAGACAAGACTAAAAGCACCATATACCACACTGCTTCGGCTCATAATCTGCCCTGTTGTTGCCCAGCAAAAAATCGTTTCTGTAATATCCCCAAGAAATGCTCCCAGAAAAAAAATCCAGACAATTTTATGAAATCCACAACCATAAGCAAAGACCATCTCCCGCAGCCGCTTTTCTTCCTTTTCTTCTTCGCTTTCCATATCTTTCTTTTTTTGTCCCGGGAAAGCACGCTGCATACGTTGTTCGATTTTTACGGTTATGGCATTGCGCAGAGAATCAGACGCCTGCGTAAATCCATCTGCGATTTCTTCCATCCGCGTTGCATTTTTCTTTCCTCTGCACAATACGACTATCGTTGTCACGGTATCTAATACCAGTAATATCGTAAAGACGATTAGAAGGATTCCGCCTACCAGTTCCGGAATATTATGTAATATGCTTAAAAGAAACGGATTTACCAGCTTTATCAGCAAGGTTCCAAATACGCCCCAGAGGATGGAATATTTCAGACAAACATATCCCCCTACCTGAAATCTCATGTCTGAATAGTCCCAAAGTCTGATATGGAATACTTTTTCTAAAAGCAGACCTGTCACCAGTTCAATCACAGAACCTACTATCATACATCCCAGGAACAGGTAAAACCATCCATTTTTCAGGGAATCCATAAACACCGATAAAAAAATCATAGAAAATCCATATACCGGACAAACGATTCCGTTTAAAAATCCACGGTTTACTAATTTCCTGTTCCCATACACTGCATGGACAACTTCCATTCCCCATCCCAGAAAACTGTAAATAAAAAATAACCATATTACTTCATACCAACCGAACAACATATCTGTCTTTTCTCCTTTGTATTAAGAATCCGAAACAATGTTTTGAAGCCAGATTCCTTTCTTTACCAGTGCATAACCAATAAAACACTTTATCGTTTCTATCAACTGACAGCTTAAATACACCCATACAATAGGTATTCCTGTAAATCTGGATAACACATAGGCAAGCGGGATATCCACAAACCATACATATACGCTGTCAAAAAGCACCGTTATCCAGGTCTTACCACCGGAACGCAGGGTGAAATAGCATCCATGCATAAATGCATACAACGGCATACAGGCAGCCGCAATTAAGATAAAACGTGTTGCCAGTCCCTGTACTTCTGCAGAAGTATTATAAATCTTAGGGAAAAACGGAGAAATGGCAGCTAACAGACTTCCAAATACTGCACAAGTAGCTACCGTAAATACCAGAAGCTTTCGGTCCGTATCCTTTGCCTCTTCCATTTTTCCTGCTCCTAAGAGTTGTCCTATTATGATAGCTATGGCATTTCCCATGGACAGAAATACTACATTAAAGAGATTCGATACTGTACTGGAAATATTTAGTCCTGCTACCACCGCAAGGCCCCGCATGGAATAACACTGCATCAAAAATGCCTGTCCCATGGACCATGCTGCTTCATTTAACAAAAGCGGAATTCCTTTTTTAATAATATCCTTTATCAATTCCTTTGGCATCCGCATACTGCGGTACGCTTCTTCTATAAAATTATGGCGCTCATGATTTCTATGCGTCCACCAGATTAAAATAAAGCACTCTGCAAAGCGGGCAATATCCGTAGAAATTGCTGCTCCTACTGCACCTAGCTTGGGCGCTCCCAGATTTCCGAATATCAAAAAGAAATTTCCCACCAGATTCAAGAGCACTGCGATGATTCCGATTTTCATTGGAACCAATGTTTCTCCTGTTTCACGCAAGGTACTTGCATAGGTCTGGGATATGGCATATGGAATCATTCCAATCATAATGACAGAAAGATATTCCTTTCCATATTGCAGCGTCTTTGCAATATCTCCCTCCTGTGTTCCTTCATGCAGATAGAGCATAATTAGTTCTTCTCCACCCAACAGAAATAATAGCATCGCAAATACTGCCATTATCATACAAATAATAAACTTAAACCGAAAGGTATTTCGTACCCCTTCCCGGTTCCCCTGACCATAATACTGCGCCGTGAAAATTCCGGCACTGGAAACACCACCGAATACACAGATATTAAATACTACAATTAACTGGTTTACAATAGCAACTCCGCTCATTTGCTCGGTTCCTACCTGTCCCACCATAATATTATCTAAAAGGCTTACAAAGTTAGTAATTCCATTTTGAATGATAATTGGAATTACTACCAGCAATACCATTTTATAAAATTCTTTTGTTCCGATATATTTACTGAAATATTTCCGATTCATTGGAATCCTTCTCCTTCTTTCGTAATAACCTGACAAGTATATCATATTTTTATAGAAAAAACCACTTCTCTCTAACGTGATTTAGAAAAGAAGTGGTTCTTCGTTCTATCATTTATGCTGCTACCTGCATTCTGCTATGCATTAATGGTAATAATCTTCTTCGGACATTTCTCTGCACAAACGCCGCATCCGGTACATTTCTCGTAATCAATGTGCGCCACATTGTCTGTTACGGTCACTGCACCGCTTGGGCAATTCTTTTCACAAAGGTGGCATCCAATACATCCTACGGAACATGCTGCCATAACATCCTTACCCTTATCCTTAGAACTACACTGTACCTTCTGTTTTGCTTCATATGGTACCAGTTCAATCAGATTCTTTGGACATGCTGCCACACATTTACCGCATGCTTTACATGCTTCCTTATCTACCAGCGCGATTCCATTTACGATATGGACTGCATCGAATGGACATGCCTTTACACAGCTTCCATATCCAAGACATCCATAGTTACAGGATTTTGGTCCGCCGTTTGGCACGAACGCCATTGCTGCACAATCTTCTACGCCGGTATATTCATAGTCATGCTTTGCTTTCTCACAGTCTCCCGCACATTTTACAAATGCAACCTTTCTTGCGCCTTCTTCTGCGGAAACACCCATGATTTCTCCAATCTTAGCGGCTATCGGAGCACCACCAACCGGACATTGATTAACCGGAGCTTCTCCTTTTGCGATAGCTGCTGCTAATCCGGAACATCCTGCATAACCACATCCACCACAGTTGTTGCCCGGAAGAACACCTAAGATAGCTTCTTCTCGTTCATCTACTTCTACTTTAAATTTCTCTCCGAAGATTCCAAGGAAAAATCCAAGGATAATACCTGTTCCGCCTACGGCAAGGGCGGCAATGATAATTGCTGTAAAATTCATATTCATTCCCTCCTAAATCATGCCTGAGAATCCCATAAAGGCGATTGACATTAAGCTTGCTGTAATTAACACGATGGCTGTTCCTTTAAAACGCTCCGGAATGTCATTGTATTCAATTTTTTCACGAATTCCTGCCATAATTACAATGGCAATCAGGAATCCTACTGCAGTTGCAAATCCGTTTACAACACTTTCTAATATTCCATATGCCTTTGTCACATTAGTCAAAGCAACTCCTAATACCGCACAGTTTGTTGTAATCAACGGAAGATATACCCCCAGGGATTCATACAAGGGCGGCATATTTTTCTTTAAGAACATTTCTACAAACTGTACTAAAGATGCGATTACCAAAATAAATACAATAGTCTGCAAATATGCAATATCAAGAGGTGCCAAAATAAACTTATAAATCAATGCAGTTACAAAGGATGACAGTGTAATAACGAAAACAACTGCTCCTCCCATTCCTGCTGCGGTCTCTGTCTTCTTGGAAACACCAAGGAACGGACAAATCCCCAGGAACTGGCTTAATACTACGTTATTTACAATGGCAGAGCCGATTGCAATAATTAATAATTCCTTCATCTACGTCTGCCTCCTATTCTTCTGTTTTCTTGGTCTCTGACTTACCGGTACACATAGCGGACTGGGAACAGCTTGCACAGTCTCCGGTCAGACATCCGGATGGCGCTGCTAAAGGTTTGCCCTTCTTCTCCATCTTGTCACGTACCACATTCATACCTGCTACTAAAAATGCCAGTACAAGGAATGCACCCGGTGCCATAACAAATACGGTAATTCCAAGCATGGAACCTAAAATCTGACGTACCAGACCAATCAGGGTAAGACCTATGGTAAATCCAAGTCCCATTCCAAGTCCGTCAAAAATTGACGGTGCAATCGGATTCTTAGACGCATAACTTTCTGCTCTACCTAAAATAATACAGTTTACAACAATCAATGGGATATACACGCCCAAGGATGCAGATAACGAAGGTGTATATGCCTGCATTAAGAACTGTACCACCGTAACCAGAGATGCAACGATAACGATATATGCCGGCATACGCACACCATCCGGAATAATTTTACGAAATGCAGAAATCAATAAATTGGACATAACTAAAACAACCGTTGTAGAAAGTCCCATTCCAAGTCCGTTGACTGCGGATGATGTAACCGCCAGTGTCGGACACATACCTAACATCAATACAAAGGTAGGATTTTCTTTGATGATACCATTGTATAATCGTTCCAAATATTTGTTCATACTTAGTTACCTCCTTGTAATGCTGTTCTGAAATATACCAGACATGCATTTACCCCATTGGTGATTGCTCTGGAGGAAATGGTCGCACCTGTAACTGCTTCTATTTCGGTATCAGCAGACGGCTCTGTCTTTACAACAGTAAAAGCCTCCGCGCTCTTGTCATTAAACTGCTTTTTGAAATCATCTTCATTTACCAGCATACCAAGTCCCGGCGTTTCGCTAATAGAGGTAATGGAATATCCGTTTATGGTTCCGTCATTCTTAATTCCTACGGAAAATGTAATATCTGCCTGGCTTCCTTCATGGGAGGTCACTGTAATTACATAGCCAAGAATGTTTCCGGAATCATCTAATGCATTGCTTACATTCAAAATCTCATCATTCGAATATTCACTGTCTGCAATAATCTCTGCTGCCTTGTCTGCATCAAAGTCTGCATTATCTTCAAAGGTCTTTGCATCTTTGAACACTTCTTTATATGCCGCATCCTGCGCTGCTTTATTGGCTGCCGCAATAGGTTCTTTTGTAATTTCATTTACTGCACCAAGAATAAATCCAAGAATCAAGGTAAAGGCAGTCAACACTAATGCGTCATGTATAATTTTCTTATTCATGCTGCTTTGCCTCCTTTTTCTGTCCAAATGCTCTTGGAATGGTAGCTTTTTCAATAATCGGTACTAACAGGTTGCTTAAAATAATTGCAAAGGAAACACCTTCTGCATTGGCACCGAAAATACGGAATAAACCGGTTAAAACACCAAGAAGAATACCGTATACCACCTTACCAAGCGGAGTAATCGGAGATGTTACATAGTCAGTTGCCATAAAGAAAGCACCTAACATCAGACCACCGCCGCAAAGCTGTGCTGTCACATAATTCCAGTCCATACCATGTCCGCCGAAGAGTAAGATAAACACTACGAAGGACACAATATAAGTTCCCGGAATGGTTAAATCAATCACGCCTAACAGAATCAAAATGATTGCTCCTGCTAAAATTGCAATGGTAGATGTCTCGCCAATGGTTCCTGCAGTAGTACCAATCAGCATCTTCATGGTATCTACAGCCTCACCATTACGCATCATTGCCAGTGGAGTTGCTCCTGTGTATGCGTCGCAGTTAAAGTTCGTCATAGTTCCTGCAAAAGAAACCAGCAGGAAGCATCTTGCACCCAGTGCAGGGTTCATAAAGTTCTGTCCAAGACCGCCAAACATCATTTTTACGATTACAATAGCAAAAACACTTCCCAATACTGCCTGCCAGATTGGAAGTCCCACCGGAAGGTTCAATGCCAGTAACAGACCGGTTACTACTGCACTCAAATCATTAATCGTACTTTTTTTATGTATCAATAACTCAAAAACATATTCTGAAACCACGCAGGTTGCAATACAGACTGCGATTAAAATTAATGCTTTTATTCCAAAATTAAAAATACCAAAAACAGTTGTCGGTAATAAAGCGATAATTACATAAAGCATGATTCTGGCTGTTGTATCTTTGGCACGTACATGCGGTGATGAAGATACGTTATATAAATCACTCACAATAAGCCACCTCTTTCTTCGTTAATTTTTCTTTCTTCTTTCTGCAAGTATCTGTTTCTTCATAGTCTTAATGGACTGTGCTAACGGACGTTTTGCCGGGCAGATAAAGCTGCAGCTGCCACATTCAATACATTCCATTCCGTTCCATTTCTCAAATCCAGCCATGTCGCCGTATGTACTCATTTTAGCAAGTCTGGATGGTATAATTCGTTCCGGACATGCCTCTACACATCGTCCACAATTAATACATGCCGTTGTCTCGCTTGCTGCCACATCGTCTTTTGCCAGACAAAGTAAAGAAGAAGATGTCTTGGTCGTTGGAATATCCAAGCCAAACATGGAAAATCCCATCATTGGACCACCGGAAATAATCTTCTCCGGCTGTACTTCAAATCCCCCTGCTGCCTCTAAAACCTCTGCATAGCTCATACCAATACAGATATCAAAGTTACCCGGTTCCTTTACCGCATCACCGGTAACAGTAAAGATTCTGTTCATAACAGGTTTTCCAAGCTTTACAGCGTTATAGATAGAAATCAGTGTCTCTACGTTGTCTACAATACATCCTGCATCTGCCGGAAGCATCGTAGAATTAATTTCCCTGTGAGTAGTTGCATAAATCAACTGACGTTCTCCACCCTGCGGATATTTCGTCTGCAATGGACAGACTTCCATACGTGGTTCGTCTTTTACCAGTTCCTGCATTTTTGCAATCGCATCCGGCTTATTATCTTCAATTCCAAAAATACCTTTCGCATGTTCAAAAAGCTTCAGTACAATTCTCATACCTTCCACAAGCATTTCCGGATTTTCTATCATGCGGCGATAATCCGCGGTCAGATACGGTTCACATTCTGCACAATTCGCAATAATGTATTCGATTTTTTCCGGTTCCTTTGGAGACAATTTTACATGTGTAGGGAATCCGGCACCGCCCATTCCGACTACACCAGCCTCCTTCACTTTATTGATGATTTCCTCCTTCGAAAGTGTATCAACATTATCTGTCGGCTGATATTCCACTTCCTTCATTTCTCCATCGCTTTCAATGATGATAGAATTTACCATGTCTCCGACTGCGCTGCGACGTGGTCCAATCGCCTTCACTGTCCCGGATACAGAGGAAAAGACCGGTGAAGATACAAAACCGCCTGCTTCCGCTATCTTCTGTCCTCTCAGCACTGTATCACCCACAGCTACGACAGGGCTTGCCGGTGCTCCGATATGCTGTGATACAGGATATACCAGTTCGCCTTTGGGTAATAATTCACGTATTGGCTTATCCTTGGAAAATTCTTTTCCATCATGTGGATGAACGCCACCTTTAAATGTCATGAAACCCATTTTTTCGTGCCCCACTTTCTCTATAAAATGTATGTTTCTTATATTCGTTATTCTATAAAAAGTCTGACTTTTTTCAAGAATAACTTTATCTTAATAATTATAGCACAATTTTCATACAATAGCACTGATTTTTTGTACTTTTTTACATACTTAAAGTGTGTTATACTTGAACAGGAAAGGAGAGATTTTAAGACTATGAAAACCTGGCAGAATGAGCTTCCGTTTCACCCAGAGAATCCTATCACAGAGGCACTTTTTTCAGAATCCTCTGCATTTTTTGATATTGAAACTACCGGATTTTCCCCCACGCACACCCATGTTTATTTAATCGGCTGTGCTGCAAGAAAAGGGAATGTGGTGTGCACCACTCAGTTCTTTGCAGAAAATCCCTCGGAAGAAAAATTGATTTTAAATGCGTTTTCCGAACTTTTGACCCATTATAATACATTGATTACCTTTAATGGAATCGGTTTTGATATTCCTTATCTCCAAGGACGCTATCAATATCACAAGCTGCCGGAACCATTTTCCGGTTTTCAATATCTGGATATTTATAAATCCCTCGCAAAGTATAAGCATATTTTAAAATTGGAAAATCTAAAACAAAAAACCATAGAACAGTTTCTCAATCTTCATCGGGAAGATATGTATTCTGGCGGTGAATTGATTAATATATATGACAGTTATGTAAAGGAACCTTCTGACGATGCTCTCACACTGCTTCGTCTCCATAACTATGAAGATGTCACAGGAATGATTGATTTACTTCCGGTACTTTCCTACGTTCAGCTGTTCGATGGAAACTTTGAAGTAACAGGATTTGAAAAATGTTCTTATGAAGAATATGAGGGCTCCCCTTCACTGGAACTTCATCTTACCTTAAATACCAGCTTTCCTCTGCCAAAGCGTTTCTCCTTTGGCTTACAGGATATTTACCTTACCGGCTTTCAGAATCAGGTAAAACTTAAAGTTAAGATATATCAGGGAGAGTTAAAGTTCTTTTATTCTAATTATAAAGATTATTATTATCTTCCCAAAGAAGATATGGCTGTTCACAAAAGCGTCGCTTTTTATGTAGATAAGAATTATCGTACCCGCGCCAAAGCAGCCACCTGTTACAGTAAAAAAACAGGATGTTTTCTACCACAGTTTACAGAGGTTTTTGAACCTTACTTTAAGTTGGAATATCATGATAAAGTTCTATATTTTGAAATGACAGAGGATTTTACAGATTCACCGGAAGCGCAGAAAAAGTATTGCATACACCTTTTAAACTATTTGCTTCATACCAAAATTTAATTTTTAAATATATATTTCCTATTATTTCCTATAGAGGAACAAATAGTCTGCTCACCAGACTCTTTCGCGCCCGAGCGATGTCATTTATGACTAATTTCATCTCCGCGAGGTGCGCATCCTTAGCGGAGCGTTTTTATATGATAGGTAATTGCAACGCAATTTCCTATCATATAAAAAAAGAGCCTTGCTCAACAGATAGATTCACCTGTTTTGCAAAGGCTCCTTTTTGATTCGTCTTACGCTTTTTCAAAGAAAAACGACTGTTTTCTATGATAATTCAGTTCCTTGTAATTCATAATCTGCTCGGTACTTCCTATAAAAAGGATTCCCTCTTTGACAAGAGAAGCATTAAACTTCTTATAAATATCATCCTTGGCTTCTTCTGTAAAATAAATCAGAACATTCCTGCAGACAATCAAATGGCATCCACTGGGATAAGGGTCTTTCAATAGATTATGCTCCTTAAACTCTACCTGACGTTTGATTTCGTCAGAAATCTGATAAGAACCGCCAATCTGTTTAAAATACTTCTTCTTGAATTCCTCCGGCACGGAAGCAATACTCTTCTCATTGTACAGCCCAAGTCTTGCCTTATCCAACACTTGCTTATCAATATCTGTAGCAATAATCTTAATCTGGTTCACTGGTATATGTTTCGATAATGCCATTACCAAGGAATATGGCTCGTCACCTGTAGAGCAGGCAGCACTCCAAATCTTAAGATTCTTTCCAAACTTCTGAATCAAATCAGGAAATACCTCTTTGTCCAGTATTTGCCATTGCTCCGGATTCCGGTAAAACTCAGATACATTGATGGTAAGAAAGTTTACAAACTGCTCAAATTTCTCGGAATCCTTTTTAATCAATGCCACATAGTCTTTGTAATTACTAATACTGTTCTTGGTAATCAGCGTATCTATTCTACGCTTCATCTGTTTTTCTTTGTAAGCATTCAAATCAATCTTTGTCAAAGCAAAAATATCTTTTTTGAATTCTTCATATCCGGTAAACATGACATTCCCCTATTCTTCTACAGTAGTTTCTTCTTCCTCTTCTTCCGGAGCTAATAATGCCTTTACACTTAAGCTGATTTTCTTCTCTTCTTCATTGAAGTCAACAACTTTCGCTTCGATTTCCTGACCAACGCTTAATACATCAGCCGGCTTTTCTACATGCTCTTTGGAAATCTGAGAAACGTGAAGTAATGCATCTACTCCCTGAGCCAGCTCAACGAATGCACCAAAATCTGTCATTCTTGCAACAACACCCTTTACAACAGTTCCTACTGCATATTTAGATGCTGCATCCTTCCATGGATTCTCATCTTCAAACTTCATGCTTAATGCAATCTTATTCTCGTTGATGTCTTTGATGAATACCTTAACAACATCGCCAACCTTGAATACTTTCTTTGGATTCTCTACTCTGCCCCAGGACATTTCAGAAATATGAAGCAGTCCATCAGCTCCACCTAAGTCGATGAATGCACCGAAATCTGTAACATTTTTTACAGTTCCTTCCATCACATCACCAACGTTAATTCTTGCAAATAATTCCTTCTGTAACTCTGCTTTCTTAGCAACCAGTAACTGTTTTCTGTCACCGATAATTCTTCTTCTGCGTGGATTGAATTCTGTAATTACAAATTCGATTTCCTGATCCTTATACTTGGTTAAATCCTTTTCATATGTATCGGATACCAGGCTTGCAGGAATGAAGATTCTTGCTTCGTCAATCACTACGCTTAAACCGCCGTCTAATACCTGTGCAACCTTTGCAGTAAGCACTTCCTGGCTGTTAAACGCTTCTTCTAATCTCTTGCTTCCCTTTTCAGCAGCAAGACGCTTGTATGTCAACAATACCTGGCCTTCGCCATCATTTACTTTCAGTACCTTAGCTTCCATGGTATCTCCTACGGATACAACGGTGGTCAAGTCAACATTTGGTTCATTTGTATATTCATTACGAGTAATGATTCCATCGGACTTGTAACCAATATTCAAGATGATCTCGTCTGGTTTCACATCAATAACGGTACCGTCGACTACCTCTCCATTTCTTATTGTTTTAAATGATTCTTCCAGCATTTGTTCAAAACTCATTTCTGACATTTTTTTGAACCTCCTCAATAATTTTGTTTGGGGTAGAAGCCCCTGCGGTAATACCTACGCTATTAATGGACCGTAATTTAGACAAATCCAAATCCTTCAGTGTCTGTATATAGCAAGTATTTTCACATTCTTTTTTACATATTTCAAATAACTTTTGCGTATTGGAGCTGCTCTTCCCGCCAATTACAATCATTGCCTCTACACTCCCGGCAATCTCTCTGGCTTCTGCCTGCCGCTCCTGTGTTGCATTGCAAATTGTATTTAAAACAATTATATCATAACCTTTTTCCGTGATAATTTCAACTAATTCTTTAAATTTCTTGTTGTTAAATGTCGTTTGGGAAACAACACATATTTTTTTTGGTACTTTTAACTTGAAATTTTCTGCTTCTTTGGGGTCAGAAATCACGGTGGTTTCTTCCTGATTGCTGCTCCAGCTCTTGATTCCCTGTACTTCCGGATGCTCATTGTTTCCAATAATCACGATATGGTAGTCCTCTTTGCTGTACTTTTCCACCAAACGATGGATTTTCAATACAAAGGGACAAGTCGCATCTACATAGGGGATTTCTTCTTCTTTCAGCAAATCATATATTTCCCTGCCAACGCCATGAGAACGTATAATAACAGTGCCATCCTTACAATTTTTTAGTTCTTCCCGGGTTTCAATCACCTGAACACCTTTTTCTTCCAAATCTCTTACGACTTCCTCGTTATGTATGATTGGACCGTAGGTGTAGATTTTCCCATTTTTTTCTTCTGCCTGCTGATATACCGTATCTACGGCACGTTTGACACCAAAGCAGAATCCGGCACTTTTTGCAAGTATTACTTCCATATGGTTCTTCTCCGTTTATATTGTTTGTGGTTTTCTATTGATTTTGCGCCTGTTCTGCAAGCTTTAAAATAGCAGCCACCACTTCTTCAATGGTCATATGGGAGCTGTCTACTAAAACAGCATCCTCTGCCTGTTTTAACGGTGAAATCTCCCGGTGCATGTCCCGGTAATCCCTGTCCCTTATATCGGCACAGATTTCTTCCAGATTACATTCCTGCCCCTTTTCCTGCAATTCCAGAAAACGTCTCTGTCCCCGGGTTTCCACACTTGCGGTCAGATAAATCTTGACCTGGGCATTTGGAAGAACGCAGGTTCCAATATCCCTGCCATCCATAATCACATCCTGCGTAGCAGCAAGCTGACGCTGCAGTTCTAACAGCTTACTTCGCACCTTTTCGTATACACTAATGGCAGATGCTGTATTTCCAACTTCTTCTGTACGAATTAATCCGTTGACATTTTCTCCATTCAACAGCACCTGTTGCTCTCCGTTCTCGTAAGCGATAGACACCTCTATCTGCTCACAGGCGGCGGTTACTGCTTCTTCCTCTTCTTTGTTGATTCCATTTCGGATGCAATAAAGCGCCATTGCCCGATACATTGCTCCGGTATCTACATAAATGTAGCCCAACTCCTTTGCTACTCTCTTTGCGATGGTGCTTTTTCCTGCACCTGCCGGTCCGTCGATTGCTATATTAAAAGCCATCTTGCTCTCCTTTTCTTTCCATTTATTTCTTTTATCAATTTCTATTTTTTTCTTATTCCTTTTTACATATTCAGATATCATCTAAGATACTGTCGCCTGCCAGATAACCGGTAGACCATGCAATCTGGAGATTAAAGCCTCCGGTAAGCGCATCTAAATCCAGTACTTCTCCGGCAAAATAAAGTCCCTTTACCAGCTTAGATTCCATGGTGGAGGGATTGATTTCCTTTACACTGACACCACCGCGTGTAATGATTGCCTCATTAAAATCACGTAGTCTTGATAAGGTCATCGGAAATGCTTTTATCAGCTTTACAAAGCCCTGTCGCTCCTCTCTTGTAATTTCATTTACCTTCTTTTCCGGAGATATTCCGCTTAGGCGAATCATGACAGGTATCAACTTCGCCGGGAACAGCTTTTGTACTGCATTTTTAAACTGCCGGTTCTGATTTTCTTCAAAATCCCGCAAAATGCGCTTGTCTAACTGTTCTTCCTCTAATGCCGGTTTTAAGTCTATAGTCAGATGCAAAGGCATCTTGTCCTCGTAATCATTCACCACACTGCTGGCGCTTAAAAACAACGGTCCGCTGACTCCATAATGAGTAAACAGCATTTCTCCAAAGGCATCATACAATACCTTTCCGTTTTTTTCAATTTTTACGGAGACATTTCTCAAGGAAAGCCCCTGCAATTCTTTTATCCATGGTTCCGCTGTTTCAAAGGGCACTAACGCAGGTGTAAGCTTCGTTACCTTATGCCCTGCTTCCTTCGCAAACCGATAACCGTCTCCGGTGGAACCGGTTGTTACATAGGAACAACCTCCCGTTGCCACAATCACCTGTTCTCCGGACAGAAAACTTCCGTCTGCAAGAAAGACTCCGTTCACTTGTCCTTCTTTTATGCTGATTTTTTTTACTTCGGTATAGAGGTGTATATCTACGCCTTCCTGCTTTAATACCCGCTGTAATACTGCAATCACATCCGAAGAGTGGTCAGACTGGGGAAAGACCCGTTCCCCCCGCTCTGTCTTAATGGGAAGACCGTTACTTTCAAAAAAATCCATTACCTGATAATTGCTACAGGTATAAAAAGCGCTATATAAAAACTTATTGTTTCGCATCACATTCTGAAACAATTCTTCTGTATCACAGGCATTGGTAATATTACATCTTCCTTTTCCGGTAATATAAATCTTCTTACCAAGCTTTTCGTTTTTTTCTAATAAAACTACCTGATGTCCTTTTTTTGCCGCCTGAATCGCTGCAAACATTCCGGCTGCACCGCCGCCTATCACAATTACTTTACTCATTCTTTTCACCTAATCTTGCATAGCGCATTTTCATGGAATCATCAATATAATTAATCTCATCACTTCCATATACCTGATATTCTTCCCATATATTTTCAAGCATTTCCAGCGTCTTTACAACTTCTCCCTGTTTCTTCATACATAACGCCATAATTAATGCATTGATAACGCTTAAGGGAGCTACCAGAGAATCTACTATGGATGCCATATCACTCTTTGCAATTAAATTACAGGAGGAATACAGATTCATCGGAGAATGTACGCTATCTGTCAGCGTAATTACCTTGGCGCTTCGATTATTTGCAAACTCCAATGCCTTTAAGGTACGCATGGAATAACGTGGAAAGCTAATGCCGATAATTGCATCCGTCTTACCAATCCGTACCATCTGTTCAAAGACCTCGCTGGAACTGTTGGTGTGAAGCAAATGTACATTTTTAAACATAAGATTGAGATAAAATGCAAGGAACTCTGCTAAGGGCGCACAACTGCGTATGCCGATAATATAAATGTTCTTTGCATTCAAAATAGTGTCTACCGCCAAATCAAATGCATGGTCATCAATGGATTCTAAGGTGTCACGAATCCGTTCTGCATCGGAAGTCAATACGGTCTCTAAAATCTTGGACTGACTGATTCTTCCATAAGTATCTTCCATTCGCTGTACAGAATTTAATTTATTTCGCACTAATTCTTCCAGCGCTCTTTGAAATTCCGGATATCCCTTGTACCCTAAATGCGTGGCAAATCGCACTACCGTAGACTCGCTCACGCCTACTACCTCTCCCAAGCGTGCAGCCGTAAGGAACACTGCCTTATCATAGTTATCTGTAATATACGCTGCCAGAACCTTCTGTCCTTTGCTCAAACTCCCATACCTTTCATTAATTCGATTAATTAAATCATTGGTATTTCCCACTTTTCCTGCCTCCCGCTATGATTTGACACAAAGTTGCATCAATCATAAAAATCGGCGCCCCTGGCACATTGCCATTGAGCGCCGTCGCTTTTTTTATTATAACAAAAAGCCGGTTTTATCACAATAGTTTTTTAATCTTCTACCACATCTTTCATTTTTACTGCCACACGATTTACAACTTCTTCTATCATTTCCGTCTGTGCAGCTATTTCCTCACTGCTTGCCGCAAGCGCTGATGTTCTGGTATTGATATCTTCAATATTCTTTATAAAATTTTCCGTTTCTGAGCCAAGCTCTTCCATTGCCGGCAGCAATACATCACTTTGCTTCTTACCGGTAACTACAGCACCCTTGGTCTGCTCGGATAATTCTCTTACTCTATTTGCAATTACTGCAAATCCTCTTCCGGCATCTCCACTTCGTGCAGCTTCAATTCCTGCATTCAGAGCAAGCATACCCGTCTGATTGGATATTTTTATGATGGCATCATTAATGGTATCATATCCTTTCACAGCCTCTGTTACCTGACCCATGGAATCTCTCAGGGAATCCGTGAAACCAGAGATATCCCCCACCGCCTGTGCCATCTGTGTAGCATCTTCTGCCGAATTCTGATTACCGATTGCCAGTTCTGCAATGGAATCCTTAATCTGCTGGAAATCCTTCATGATTTCTGCATAAAGCTCTTCCTTCTTCTGATGCTTCTGTCTTAACTCATCTGTCATATTTTTGATTGTTCTTTGTTCTTCTAACAATTCATTCTTTACATAATGAATACAATTTTCTTTGTGATTATATCCAAGTGCAACCGCTTCTGCCATTTTTTTACAGCTATCATATCCGCAGGCTCCGCAATCAATGTTCTGTTTTTCCAACGTATCTTTTCCGAGTTCAGAAAATCCATCCTGAAGCTGTTCATTGGTCACCGATTCTTTCTTTTCACCCGGATAATATTTACATAAGAAATCTTCCAGCTTTAATTCCGAAAACTGGGCATTGAAATTTTCCAGACGTTTTTCGTAACTGATTTCCTTTGCCCATGGATTCTTCTTATCATCGTTCTTTGCTTTGATTCGCTGATTGTGGATTTCAAAAAGAACATCGTCATTTTCATCCATCGCCGGCTCTGTTGCTGTTCCATGAATACAACCGCTTGCACAATTCAGTGCGTCAACTAAAAATGGAAGCGGCTTTCCTGCCTTAACGCGTCTTGCATACTCCTCCAGAAAATGATATGCATGGCTTTCTCCTTCAATCTGGCGTACCATAACATCTTTTCCAAGGAAATGCTCTACATTTTCCTTAAGTCCACCAGGCTGCGGATACAGGCTTCCCATTCCGTATTCCAGTTCATCTCCTGCGTCATAGCCGGACAGATTAATTCCCTTTAATCGTTCCATCAAATGATGAAAGGTCACATTATATGAAATATACTCTTTATTTCCGGGACGTGTAATTTCTGACTTTTTCGCAATACACGGACTGATAAATGCCAGTTTATCACTAACATTCATATATTTTTTTACATAAATTGCCGCGCACATCATCGGACTGTGCACCGGAACCAGTTTCTCTGTAAGCTCCGGTATGTACTTTTCAATATAATTCACAATCGCCGGACATGGCTGTGATATTCCACCTTTGAAATTATATTTGGTAATATAATTCAAGTAACCCCATGTGGTAATATCTGCACCAAAACTTACACTTATCATTCGATTTACCCCAATGCTTTTTAAATATCCCAGTACCTTACGGTATTCGTTCGGATAATTTGCAATAAAGGCAGGTGCAATCAAAATACTGATTTTTTCTCCTTTTTGCAATGCTTCTAAGAAGCTGTCTGTATCATCCCTAAATGCTCTCGAATCATGATGACACGCATCCATGCATGCACCACACTGTACACAAGCATCTCCATCTACATGAATCACATTCTTGTCGCCGTCTCGCAAAGAATAATTTGCCCCTAATACCGGACAGACGGAAATACATCTGTTACATCCGATACAATCATCATTCGTATACACAAGACCTTGATTCAACATATTCTTTTCCATACTCTTTTCCTCCAACTGCTCTAGCATCCATGCTTTTGTTTATTGTATCACATTTTTCGACAATTTTCACTGATTTTCTGGTAAAAATATAAAAAAGTAGAAGAACATTTCTGTCTTCTACTTTTTAGTATTAAAATACAGATATCTATCCCCCATTTTCCTAAACAGGATATGCTCCGTTTTCTTTATCTGCGATGGTCGCATCCACCTTTGTCTGCTGTGCTTCTCTGTATTTAAAGAATTCTGTTGCAACCTGTGGGAATAATGCATAAGACAATACATCCTCGTCCTGCTGTTTCCACTGTTTCATTTCTTCTTCAATCTTGGAAAGCTCCGGTTCTAACAAATCTGCCGGACGACAGGTAATCGCATTCTTCTTCTCGTCACCTAATACCTTATCTACTACTTCCGGATTGAATGGTTTTACTGTCTGACCGTACTTTCCAAGGAGAATATCCTTGGTCTCTTTGGTTGCCACTTTATAGCGTTCTCCCATCAGCACGTTAAATACAGCCTGTGTACCCACAATCTGGCTGGATGGAGTTACAAGAGGCGGCTCACCAAGGTCTTTTCGTACACGCGGTACCTCTGCTAATACCTCGTCAAACTTATCTTCCTTGCCCTGCTCCTTCAACTGTGAAAGCAGATTGGATAACATACCTCCCGGTACCTGATATAACAAGGTCTTGATATTAACACCTAATACCTTCGGATTCATTAAGCCGTTTTCTAAACACTCCTCTCGCATCGGACGGAAGTAATCTGCGATTTCAGCTAATTTAGTCTGGTCTAAGCCGGTATCATATTCCGTTCCTCTAAAGGCTTCTACCATAACTTCGGTTGCCGGCTGACTGGTTCCTAATGCAAATGGTGACATTGCGGTATCAATAATATCACAGCCTGCCTCGATTGCCTTCATATAGGTCATAGAAGCAACACCACTGGTATAATGGGTATGAAGCTCTATCGGAAGACCGGTCGCACCTTTCAGTGCACGAATCAGTTCATCTGCCTTCTGCGGCACTAATAAGCCTGCCATATCCTTGATACAAAGGGAATCCGCTCCCATATCTTCTACCTTTTTCGCCATTTCCATCCAGTAATCCAAAGTATACGCATCTCCTAATGTATAGGATAATGCAACCTGAGCATGCCCTTTTTCTTTGTTACATGCACTTACTGCTGTCTGCAGATTACGAATATCATTCAGACAGTCAAAAATACGAATAATATCAATTCCATTGGCTATGGACTTCTGTACAAAATATTCTACTACATCATCTGCATACGGACGATATCCTAAGATATTCTGTCCACGGAATAACATCTGCAGCTTTGTATTTTTAAATCCATCTCGCAATTTTCTCAATCTATCCCACGGATCTTCTTTTAAGAATCGAAGGGATGCATCAAAGGTCGCTCCACCCCAGCATTCCACTGCATGGAAACCAACCTTATCCATTTTATCTACGATAGGCAGCATCTGCTCTGTTGTCATACGGGTCGCAATCAGAGACTGATGTGCATCACGTAATACGGTCTCGGTAATTTTCACCGGTTTTTTAATCTGTTCAGCCATGATTTATCCTCCTTATATCCCAAAGATTGCCATAAATACACCGGCAGCTACTGCTGTACCGATAACTCCGGCAACGTTTGGTCCCATTGCATGCATAAGTAAAAAGTTCGTCGGGTCTTCCTCGGCACCCACCTTCTGTGATACCCGGGCCGCCATAGGTACTGCAGATACTCCGGCAGAACCAATCAACGGATTAATCTTTCCGTGGGTAAGCTTGCATAACAGCTTACCGAACAACACACCTGCTGCGGTACCAAACATAAATGCCGCTAATCCAAGACCTACGATTTTTAATGTTGTAATGTTCAGGAATGCTTCTGCACTGGTGGTTGCACCTACAGATGTTCCCAGTAAGATAACAACAATGTACATCAATGCGTTGGATGCTGTTTCGGATAACTGACGAACAACACCACATTCACGGAACAGGTTTCCTAACATCAACATACCAACCAATGGCGCTGTGGTAGGAAGAAGTAAACAAACGATTGATGTTACTACGATAGGGAATAAGATTTTTTCCAGTTTGGAAACCGGTCTTAAATTCTCCATCTTAATAGCACGTTCTTCCTTGGTCGTAAACAGCTTCATAATCGGCGGCTGTATAATCGGCACCAGTGCCATATAGGAATATGCCGCTACCGCAATCGGTCCCATGAGTCCGGTCTGTCCTAATTTTCCAGCCAGGAAAATAGAAGTAGGACCATCCGCTCCACCGATAATGGATACTGCCGCTGCTGCTTTATCATTAAAGCCTAATAAAATTGCCAGGAAATATGCTCCAAAAATACCAAACTGCGCTGCTGCTCCCAGCAGAAAGCTGATTGGATTTGCAATCAAAGGACCAAAGTCTGTCATCGCTCCTACACCAAGGAAAATCAATGAAGGAAGAATCGACCATTCATCCAGTGAATAAAAATAATAAAGTAACCCACCTACGCCATTGCTGGTCTCTTCCGGTGACGCAATAATATCCGGATAAATATTGACCAATAACATACCAAACGCAATCGGAACCAATAACAGGGGTTCAAAGCCTTTCTTTATCGCAAGGAAAAGAAATATGAATGCCACTAAAATCATGACATAGTTGCCCCAGGTCAGGTTAAAGAATGCGGTCTGATGCAGGAGGTTTGATAAAGTTTCTCCTACGTAACTCATATTTTGTCCTCCTGCTTATTTATTCATAGTCGCCAGTAACGCACCCGCTTCTACAGCCTGTCCTACGGTAACATCAATGCTTGCTACGGTTCCATCTTCCGGTGCAACAACTGGTGTCTCCATTTTCATAACCTCTAATACCAGTATGGTATCACCACGTTTTACCGCATCACCAGGCTTGCTGTCTACGCTAAATACTTTCCCTGCCGCTCCGGCTTCAATTTTAATACTTCCTGCGCCGCCTGCTGCCTTTGGTGCTGCCGGTGCTGCAGGTGCTGCCACAGGCGCTGCTGCTCTTCTTGGTGCAACCGGTGCAGTACCTGCTCCTGTTTCCTCTACTGTAACATCGTAAACGTTTCCATTAACGGTAATTGTATAATTCTTCATTTTGATTTCCTCCTGCATCTAATATCTTCTTTTGATGGAACGTACTACAAAGTCATCTGTAGAGGTTCCTGTGGACGCCGCTATTGCCGCTGCAATTACTGCCACTAATTCCAAATCATCCTGTGCTGCCACAGGTACATTTTCTTGTTCTTTGTCATTTTCTACTACCGGAACTGCTGTATTCTTTGCCTGTCTTTTTTGCTCCAGATACGGAAATACCTTAAAGCAATAGATAATCAGACTAATCAGAATAAGAACGATAAATACTACACCCATTCCCATCAGGGTATTCAAGCCTGCATTTGCCATCTTCTCCCCAAGGGTCTGTACCGGATCTACCGTAATATCATCAAGCTCCATATTATAGTAGGTAAACACATAGGTAAGAACTACAGGTCTTTCTTCAAAAACGACCTCCTGTTCACAGGTAAGTGTTTTTCCCGACTTGGTAATGGAAAATTCGCCCAGTTCCTTATATTCTCCTACTTCATCGGTTGCCTCCTGCCAGCGCGTTACCATATTAATCAGCGTTTTATACTGCTCGCCTTCCATCATCTTGTACTGCTCTGCTTCCTCGTCTGACATCGCAACAAGCGCTTCTGCCGTATTCTGAAGTTCTTCCTGCAGTTGGTTGTAGCTATAACCGTTATAGTCAACCTTTTTCGGATCCTCTCCACATGCGGTCAGACTAAGCATCACAAGACACATACCCAGTATCAGCGATATTTTCTTTTTCATAAGCTTCACCTTTCTATTTTGCTGCATGTTTTTTTGTCGGTTCTCCAACACCTTTTGTATAAAGCATTTCGAATGCTGCTACTGCATATTTTCTGGTATCAGCCGGAGAAATAATCAAATCCACAAGCCCGCGTCTTGCCGCTGTAAGCACAGAAGACTGTAATTCTTCGTATTCTTTTGCTTTCTGGTCGATTACCTCAGCTCCCTTGTCCTCATACATGATTTTTGCCGCCATAGCTGCATCCATCATGCCAACCTTGCTTCCTTCCCATGCATATACCAAATCGGCGCCGATAGACTTGCTGTTCATCATAACAGATGCACTTCCATATGCATTACCGATGATAATATTCACCTTTGGAACGGTAGCTGTTGCAAATGCTGCGGTCATACGTGCCATTGCCTTTGCCAGATTTTTCTCTGAACATGTGCTGGCTGCAAATCCTTCGACCGCGGTAAGGGATAATACAGGAATATCAAAGGCATCGCAGAACTGAATGAATTCTGCTGCTTTGTTACATCCTCTTGCAGTAAGTCCTTTGTCAAAGGTTTCGGTCTTTTCGCCATTCTCATCAAATACGGCACTGCTGTTCGCAACTGCTCCAATGGTCATTCCATTTAAACGAAGGAACCCTGTTACCATATTTCTGGCATAATCTGTTTTTGTTTCCAGGAACAAATTATCGTCTGCAATATGAGTAAGGACCAGACGTGCATCTTCTGCACCGTTCTCAAGATTCTCACAGATACGGTTCAAATCGTCGGTACATTCTTCTTCCCTGCCGCCTCCTGCATTATTTCCGGGAAGCATACAGATTAATTCACGAATCTGCGTCAAAATCTCTGCTTCTGTTCCTACGCCGTCAATGCAGCCATTATTTTCGCTCTGATATGCAGCATCCGCAGTATCACATTTTGATATATTATTTCCAGGAAGTGCATTGGGTGAGTTTACAAACATTCTTCCCTGTTCTTTCTCTATAAATACAAAATCGCTTAATGCAGGAATAACGGTAAGACCTCCGCCACAGCTGCCAAATACAGCTGAAATCTGTGGTACTACACCACTTGCCATTACCTGTTTTGCATAGATTTCACCAAAACCATTTAAAGCATCCACCGATTCCTGCAGACGCATGCCGGCACAATCAATTAATCCGATAACCGGTGCTCCCATCTTCACTGCCATATCATATACCGCGGCAATTTTCTTACTATGCATCTCTCCGATGGTTCCTTTTAATACCGATGCATCCTGGCTGTACACATAAACCAGATTTCCATCAATCAGACCATAACCGGTAATGACTCCATCCGAAGGAGTTTCAGATTGACTTAAATCAAAATCTGTGTTTCTTGCAGTTACCAGAGCGCCGATTTCCATAAAACTTTTCTCGTCAAGAAGACCGGTAATCCTCTGTCTTGCTGAGTTTGTAGTATTACTCATTCCTTAGACCTCCATGTGTATTTTAAATTTTTCTTACTTTTTATCCGATTATAATTGTATATCTTTTGCACATATTTTTCAATAGACAATTTCCGTTTTTTGTTAGATTTTTCACTATTTTCTGAAATTTAATCCCAGAAGTTCATACATAATTTTTTCTGCATCCAGAATCTTTCCAACAGATAATTTACATACCATGGAAATTCCAATTTTTCTACATTTCCATCTGCTTTCACCGGAAATTCTCCGATTTTCCTCTCGCCTAAGTAATAAGTTACTTTTCCGACCTCCTGCCCGGCTTTTACCGGCGCTTCCATTGTCTTTGGGATATCATATACGGTATGAATCTGTTCTTCGCTTCGTTTTAGAACCGTCAATTCTGCTTTGTCTATTTTTAGGGGAACACACACCTGCTGATAGAGTTCTCCGTTTGGGGGAACGGCATTTTCTACCTCAAGCTCCGGAAGCTCTTTTTCTTCAAACACATCTTCATAATTATAATTTTCCAATCCATAATTCATCAACTGCTTTGTATCCGCCCACTTATAGGTTTTGTTGTTTGGCCAACCGCATGCCAGAAGGGCAACCACAAACACTTTATCATCTCTTTTTAAAGCACCAACATAGCAGTACCCGGCATTTCCGGTAAATCCTGTTTTTCCCGATAGCGCCCCATCCATCATTTGCAAAAAAGCATTATGATTGTTGCAGTTATAAATTTTGGTTCCTGCAATATTAGAAAAGCTGTAGCTGGCTGTTCTGGTAATTTCCAGAAAAGTTTCATTTTTAATACAATAGCTCATGATACGCGCCAAATCTGCCGCAGTTGTTCCATGGACCCCATTTTCATCCTGTGCATCCAAACCATTTGGGGTAATAAAATAAGTGTCCTGGCAGCCTAATTCCTCTGCCTTTTTATTCATCATATCTGCAAATCCCTCTACGCTTCCACCGATATGCTCTGCAATCGCCACAGCAGAATCATTATGGGATTCCAGCATGAGAGAATACAGCAAATCCTTTAGATAAAAGGTGTCATCCTTGGTCATTCCAAGGTGTACCTGGGGCATAGAAGCTGCATAGCTGCTTACGGTAACCGTATCCTCCAGGTTCCCGTTTTCGATTGCCAATATGCATGTCATAATTTTGGTAGTGCTGGCGTTTGGCATATGGGTATAGCCATCCTTTTCATATAACACTCTCCCACTTTCTGCATCCATTAAGACTGCACTTTTTGCATAAAGTGTTAAATCTTTTTGTTCCTCTGCCTGCACCGGCAGGAAAAAGCTTTTGCATAATTGCAGACTTATTACAACAGACAAAAGTATCAGTACAAATTTCTTTTTTGGCATTTTATCTTCTTTTCTGCTTTTTCCCTCTACTATATGCCTTTTTCCCTATCCATAGAACAACAAAACGACAGTCCTGGTCTTACCCAAAACTGTCGTTTCTAAACTATCATTTAATTTGTTTTTCTTACGAACTCTGTCAATTCGCTTGCCCAGGATACGATATCTTCAAGGGTAGCAATAATTTTGTCTGTTTCTGATGCCTGTGCCGTTGCAACCTCTGTTGCCTGGTCTACTTCATCCGTCACTCTTTTGATTGCTTCAAAAATATCGCTAAGCGAGGTATCAATTTCCTTTGCAGAGCTTCCGCTGACCTGCGCCAGTTTTCCCATTTCATTTGCAACGACCGCAAATCCTCTTCCTGCTTCTCCTGCTCTTGCTGCTTCAATGGATGCATTCAGCGCCAGAATATTGGAGCGGGATGCATTTCCCTGAATTGCACTTACCAGCTTGGAGGCTTTGTCTGCCTGGTCTCTTACCATTTCAGATGTATCATGGATATTATTGAGCTTGTCGGACAAATCACTTGCTCCTTTTGCAATCTCTTCAATGCTCTGTAAGGAGTCTACTAAATTATTGTCTAAGGATTCTGTCAAGGACCCAACTCTGACATTCTCTTTCATGCTAATCATGCTCGCAAGCAGTCCCACTACCTGACCGTCTTCATAAACCGGTACCAGATTTCCACGCACCGGAATTCCAAAGAGTTCTTCTGGCGCTTCTGCCTCTGTGGCACTTCCCTTTTCCATCGTATCCAGAATCAATTCATGCTTTGGGTTGGCAGTGCTCAACACTTCCCCTTCCTGCACAAAGTCTACCTGAAATTCCTCAGCCCGCCATACGCCAAGCACCTCTGTTCTGCTAAATAATGCAAAATATGCATCCGTTGTTGCAAGCTGACGAAACAACGGCATGGTCTCCCTCAATTCCTCTAAGATTCTGCTTTCACTTTCCATTTTTTATTCCTCCTTCGTTTTACCTCGCCTTTTAGACCTAAATTTTCTTTGGATGTCTCTTATACGTCCAGTTTTAGATGCATTTCTTCTTCTGCCTGCTGTTTAAATTCCTCTACCTGCTCCGGATTCAACATTGGAAGCTCATCTAATGACTGCACTCCGAAGCTTCGCAAAAACTCCTCTGTTGTACCAAAAAGCAACGGTCTTCCCGGTGCATCCAGTCTGCCAAGTTCACACACCAGATTATATTCCACCAGCTTATTTACAGCGTGGTCGCAGGAGACCCCGCGTATTTTTTCAATTTCTAACTTTGTAATCGGCTGTTTATATGCAACAATGGACAAGGTTTCCAGCAAAACATCTGTCAACACATGACGTTTCGGCTGCTTCGCAATCTTAATGAGATATTCGTACATTTCCTTTCTGGTGCACATCTGAAATGCATCCTCAATCTCAATAATCTGGATTCCGCGCTGTTCTTTCTCATACTTATCCATCATTTTATAAATAATGTCTTTTGTTTCTTCTTTGCTTACTTCCAGCACCTCAGCCAATTTTGCAAGTTCTACGGACTCTCCCATAGAAAAGAGAACCGCTTCAATAATTGCTTCTTTTTCTTCTAATACCATTATTTTACTCCTTCTGGCCCTATGCTGCAACCTTTGATTCAATTAAAATATCATCAAAGATATTTTCCTGAGAAATAAAAATCTTTCCCGTTTTCATTAGCTCTAAAATTGCCAGGAAAGTAACAATAACTTCCATCTTGCTGCTCTGTGCTTCCAACAGCCCCCGAAAACTGAAATTCCTATGTAGCATAGCATAATGTTCCAGATATTCCATGCGTTCCTCTAAGGAAACCTCTTCCTTCTCTATCTTTCCAAACTGAGAACGAATCGGGTCAATCTTGTCCACCTGCTTCTTCATGATGGACTTAAATATAGCGTTCAGCTTCTTTAATGTGATATCAGAAACCAGTTCTTCTATATTGACCGGCTCCTCATACTTTCTCACCTCTTCCGGAATGGTGGGAACCTTAAACAAAACTCTCTCCGCCTCTATCTGCCGGTCTTTTAATTCATAAGACATGCATTTGTACATCTTGTACTCTAACAGCTTCTGAACCAGCTCTGCTCTTGGATCTTCTTCCTCTTCTTCGTTCTCTTCCTTTGGCAGCAGCATCTTGGACTTAATGTCAATCAGGGTAGCTGCCATTACCAGAAACTCACTCATAATATTCAAATCCTGACGCTTCATCTCACTAATATACGCCAGGTACTGATTGGTTATCTCTACAATCGGAATGTCATATATATTTACTTTATTTTTTTCAAGCAGATGCAACAGCAAGTCCAACGGACCTTCGAACACCTGCAGCTTGACTGTTAATTCCATACACACGCTCCCATACTCTCTAACATATCTATTTTACCTTCTGATATGAAAAATTTCAAGAAAAATTTACAATATTTAGTAGGATATATCGTTTTCTTACTACAAGTTGTTGTCTTGTTTGTGTATTTCTCATTTTTTCGGAAAAAATTGAATATTCACTAATTCAGCCCGGTTAAAAATCCGAATATGAAAGGTATGCGTGCCAAGTCCACGGCTTACGATAATCTCTTTTCCCTCTTTTTCAAATCGTCCTGCATCATATTTGGGAAACAGGGTAAGCTGTGGGGACAATAAGCTGCCTATGCCCGGTATTCGTATCAAGCCACCGTGATTATGTCCGCAAAAAGTAATATCAGCACCCCACTGGGCATAACGTTCTGCGTATGCAGGATTGTGGGCCAGCAGAATATCATAAGCTTCTCCCTCCGGTTTTGGCAGGAATTCCTTTAAATACGCCTGCTCCATAGGAACAATTCTGCCTTTTTCATAATACGCTATAGGAAGCTCCAGACCGGTAATCCGTATCTCTTCTGCTTCCGGAAACGAAATACTCTCATTATTAAGAATCTGCACCCCTGTGCGTTTTACTTCTTCTATATAGTTCCAAAAGGGCTGATAATTGATTCTCTTCTGGTCTCTTAAACGTGTCTCATGATTGCCAAAGCTATAATATACCGGAGCAATTTTTACTAATTCTCGTAAAAACTCCAAAGCCGTTCCAAAGGTATCGGAATATTTTGATACAATTAAATCTCCCGGAATTAGAATCATTTCGGGATTGCATCTTTGGACTGCTTGTAATAATCGCTGATTTTTTTTTCCATAGGTAAAACCATGAAGGTCTGCAATCACTACGGCACGGTGCGGATTATTTAGTTTTTCCGAAACCACAATATAATCCGTTACTTCAAAACGGGTCAGCTCCCATTTCTGCCAGATAACGAAAAGAACACCTATCAAAAAGATAATTATAATGATTTTTATCATATTACTGCCTTTCCTTTCCCTTTCTATTCCACTCCTGCAAGGAAACAGGAATAATAGACAGGCACCTTGCTTAAACTGTACTATAACATTTGGAGGTTTTGCCATGCGTTGTATTTTATCTCTATTTTTGTCGGCAGCCATGCTGCTTAGCTCTGTTCTTCCTACCGCTTCGACAGCTGACCAGACCACTACGGAAGAAGTAGCTGTTTCGGCTCCCTCTGTTGTCTTAATGGAAGCCTCTACCGGACAGGTAATTTACGAAAAAGATTCCCATACTTCTCTTCATCCTGCCAGCATCACTAAAATCATGACAATGATTCTAATTTTTGATGCTTTGGAAAAAGGAACCATTACCCTGGATGATACAGTAACAGTATCCGATTATGCTGCCAGTATGGGCGGTTCCCAGGTATACTTAGAACCCGGTGAAACCCAGACAGTTGACACTATGCTGAAATGTATCTCCATAGCAAGCGCTAATGACGCCTGTGTCGCCATGGCAGAATATATCTGCGGAAGTGAACAGGAATTTGTAAACCAGATGAATCAGCGCGCCAAAGAACTTGGTATGAAAGATACCACCTTTGTCAACTGCTGCGGGCTGGACACAGACGGACATATGACCACAGCCTATGATGTTGCTTTAATGTCCCGGGAATTAATTACAAAATATCCTCAAATACATAATTACTGTACCGTATGGATGGACACGATTACCCACGTTACTGCAAAAGGCTCTTCCGAATTCGGCTTGACAAATACCAACAAGCTCATTAAGCAATATGAGTATGCCACCGGATTAAAAACCGGTTCAACCAATCTTGCCAAATACTGTTTATCTGCCACCGCCGAACGTGACGGAATGGAACTGATTGCCGTAGTCATGGCAGCCCCGGACTACAAGGTTCGTTTTCAGGACGCAGTAACACTTTTAAACTACGGTTTTGCTAAATGCAAAATCTACCGTGATGAAAATCAGGACGCATTACCCGAACTTGTAGTAAATGGAGGAGTGGCGGATTCTGTCCCCATTGCTTATGAATCCGGTTTTTCTTATCTGGATGTAACCGGAGCTGACCTTTCAAAAGTAACCAAGGAGCTGAAGCTTCCGGATACCGTTTCTGCTCCCCTGAAAAAATCTTCTATCGCAGGAAAAGCAGTTTACAAGCTGGACGGAAAAGAAATCGGTTCCGTAAATATCTTATTCAAAAATGCAGTAGACAAAGCAAGCTTCAGGGATTATTTCAAGCGTGCACTGGATGCATTCTTTGTCTCCTGATTGCTGTTACAATAATGGTGTAAATATTTTCAGAACACCCAAAAAAGTGCGGATTACTGCCGGTCTTTTCCGGCAGAACTCCATTGTAATTTCCTCACATTCTTTTAACGTGTCCATAATATCTTCCTTTACCTGCACCACCGCCGAAGACTGATACATCCACACACCACATTCAAAATGAAGATACAGACTGCGGTAATCCAGATTAATACTTCCTACCGTTGCAATTTCATCATCACACACAAAGCATTTTGCATGAACAAACCCCGGCTTGTACTGATAGATTTTAACGCCACATTCCAAAAGTTCTTCATAATAAGACTGTCCCATCCAATATACCACTCGCTTATCCGGGATTCCAGGCATAATAATCCGGACATCTATACCGCTTTTTGCCGCATTTTCCAGACATTTCAGCAGCTGATGGTCCGGTATCAGATAAGGAGTGAAAATGTAGACGTAATCCTTTGCCCGGCTGATAATATTCAGGTAAATGTTTTCGCCCGAAGTCTCATGGTCCAGAGGGCTGTCATCATAAGGCTGTACATATCCGTCATCCTCAAACACCTCCTGCTGATGGACCTGAGGTTTGAATATTGTAATGTCTCCCTGGTTCTCCTTCGTAATATAGCTCCACATTTCCAGAAACATCACGGTAAAGCTCCATACAGCCTCTCCGGTCAGCCGAAGTCCCGTATCCTTCCAGTAACCGAAACGCTTCACCTTATTGATATATTCATCTGCCAGGTTGATTCCTCCGGTAAAGCCCACCTTACCGTCTATCACCAGAATTTTCCGGTGATCTCTGTTGTTCATAATAACAGACATCACCGGATACAGCGGATTGAACTTCACGCACTGAATTCCAAAGGAACGCATCTTCTTATAATAATCTGCCGGCAGTGTAGTTACGCTTCCAAAATCATCATAGATAAATCGTACATCTACCCCCTTGGCAGCCTTCTCCTTTAAAATATCCAGTATCTGATTAAACATTACACCTTCTTCTACAATGAAATACTCTATAAAAATAAAGTGTTCCGCACTCTTTAATGCCTTCAGAATATCCGGAAACATTTCCTCTCCTACCCGGTAATATTTGGTAGCCGTATTACGGTAAACCGGAAAACATGCCCAGTCATTAATGTATTTCACCTGGTTGTAGATACTTTTATCCTTTTTTTTCAGTTCCTCCATATACTGCGTGCCATCCGGGAGCTCTTTTTCCAGTTCACGATTAATCGTTTCCATCCGTTTTCTGGTTCTTCTTGTCAGCTCTGAACGCCCAAATATAAAGTAAATCAGCAGTCCCACAATCGGAATGCTCAGTATCACAAAGGACCACGCAATCTTATAAGACGGCTCGCTTCTTTTGTTTACAATAATCAAAACCACCAAAATTGCAATTATCTTTATAACCGTATTTACAAAAGAATATTTTACGATAACTCCACTTAAAAATGACAATATCCATAATAACTGCACCAGAATTGCCAAGGCAACAATGGTAGCCCTTCCCAGTAAAAGCTTCTTTATCTTCTTCAAAAAATCATCCTCTCATGTATATCATCTCTGTTACTTTATCACAATAATCTTCCAATGTCCACCATTCCCCACCCCTGTTTCGAAGTAGGAAGTCCCAAATCCACTGCTCTTTCATACAGACGCAATTTTATCTCTGCCGGAGAAAATCTGGGATATTTTGAGAGCAACAGTGCAATACTTCCGCTCACCATAGGTGCTGCCATTGAAGTTCCACTCTTTTTCATATAACTTCCCGAAGTGGATGCACAGCTAATCACATTTGTTCCTGGAACTACCAGCTCCGGTTTTACAATACAGCTGTCGGTGGGTCCCTGTCCGGAATAATCAGGCTTTAATCTGGATGCCCCGATTTCTTCCTTGGTATCATCGTAACACCCTACCGTAATAATCTTTCTGGAAACTCCGGGAACTGTTACGCTATTTTCTTCCGGTCCGTTGTTTCCTGCTGCGGCCACCACAGCAATTCCATTATCCCAGGCATAATCCACTGCCTGCAACAGCTTCTTACGCTCTGCGCTTTCTGCATCCAACACCATTCCAATCGAAATATTTATAATTCGGATTTGGTATTGCTCTTTCTGTGCTACCAGCCATTTTATGGATTCTACCACATTTTCGGTATTTCCATTCCCTTTTCGGTCTAAAATTTTTATAATGATAAAATGACATCTTGGAGCAATCCCCATATATTTTCCGGCAGAGGCTGCTCCACTTCCGCCAATGATTCCTGCAATATGCGTTCCATGGCCATTATCATCATAAGGTGTTGTTCTGCCACTAATATAATCTCGAAAACATATTACCCTTTTTTCAAAATCCGGATGCAGATAGATACCGGTATCCAAAACTGCGACGCCTATTTTCTCACCAAAATATCCTTTACGGTATGCCTGCTCCACCCTCATGATTTTTCTGACTCTGTCCATTTTTATTTCCTTTTTCTATTACTATATGCAATAGAAAAGAGGTTTGCCTTTGACATTTTTCAAAGACAAACCTCCTCATTTGTTTTATGCTTCTGCCGGAACATCCTTGATGGAGAAACTGATTCTTCCCATCTTATCTTTTCCAAGACAGATTACTTTTACTACATCACCCAGTGTCAGAACATCTTCCACACGGTTGATACGTTCTTTGGATATCTTGGAAATGTGAACCATTCCTTCTTTTCCAGGTGCAAACTCAAGGAAAGCACCGAATTCTTTGATGCTGATTACCTTTCCGACAAAAATCTGACCTGCTTCAAAGTCAGTGGTAATAATCTGAATCATCTCAACAGCCTTGTCCATCATTTCCTTGTCTGTTCCGCATACGGAAACAGCACCTTCATCTGTAATATCAATCTTTACACCAGTCTGCTCAATAATTGCATTGATGGTCTTTCCACGCTGACCCACCACATCACCAATTTTAGCAGGGTCAATCTGAATCTGGATAATCTTTGGTGCATATGTTCCAACTTCTTTTCTCGGCTCTGCAATGGCTTTTGACATTACCTCATCCATAATATAAAGTCTTGCTTCTCTGGTTCTTGCAATAGCTTCCTCTACGATAGGACGGGTCAGACCATGAATTTTAATATCCATCTGGATTGCTGTAATACCTTCGTGAGTACCGGTTACCTTAAAGTCCATATCGCCAAAGAAGTCTTCCAGTCCCTGAATATCGGTAAGTACGATATAATCATCATCCGTATCTCCGGTTACCAGACCACAGGAAATACCTGCTACCATTTTCTTAATCGGTACTCCGGCTGCCATCAGTGCCATACAGGAAGCACAGGTAGACGCCATGGAGGTAGAACCGTTGGACTCAAAGGTCTCGGATACGGCACGGATTGCATACGGGAATTCCTCTTCAGACGGAAGAACCGGAATCAATGCACGCTCTGCCAATGCACCATGTCCGATTTCACGACGTCCCGGTCCTCTGCTTGGCTTTGTCTCACCAACCGAATAGGACGGGAAGTTATAATGATGCATATAGCGCTTATTTACTTCATTCTCATCTAATCCGTCAATTCTCTGCACTTCAGATAAAGGTGCTAAAGTAACCACATCGCAAATCTGGGTTTGTCCACGTGTAAACATAGCGGAACCGTGTACTCTTGGAATCAGGTCTACTTCTGCTGCCAGCGGACGAATCTGGTCGATGGCACGACCATCCGGACGCTTATGATCCTTTAAAATCATCTTGCGGACTGTCTTCTTCTGATACTGATAAATTGCTTCACCTAATACAGCAAGCCACTCTTCGTTCTCTGCAAATGCTTCTTCTAACTGCTCTGTAATCTTTCTGATATTTTCTTCACGCACCTGTTTTACATCAGTAAATACCGCTTCTTCCATGGTTTCCGGCGGTACGATTTCCTTAATAGCCGCAAACAATTCTTCCGGTACTGCACAGCTGGTATATTCGTGCTTTGGTTTTCCAACTTCTGCTACGATTTCATTGATAAATGCAATAATGGTCTGGTTAATTTCATGAGCCATATAAATTGCTTCAATCATTTTGGCTTCCGGAATCTCGTTTGCTCCGGCTTCAATCATAATCACTTTTTCACTGGTAGAAGCTACGGTCAGATTCAAATCGCCGTTTTTCCACTGTTCCTGACTTGGATTAAGGATGAATTCTCCATCTATCATTCCTACCTGAGTAGTCGCACAAGGTCCTGCAAACGGAATATCGGAAATACTGGTTGCAATAGCAGAACCAAGCATTGCTACAATTTCCGGACGGCATTCCGGGTCTACGCTCATAACCAGATTATTTAAGGTTACATCATTGCGGTAATCCTTTGGAAACAAAGGACGCATCGGACGGTCAATAACACGGGAAGTTAAAATTGCATTTTCTGATGCTTTTCCTTCTCTCTTATTAAATCCTCCCGGAATTTTTCCTACAGAATATAACTTTTCTTCGTATTCTACACTTAATGGGAAGAAATCAATTCCCTCTCTTGGCTTCTCAGATGCTGTGGCGGTACACAATACTACGGTGTCACCATAGTGCATCAAAGCAGCTCCATTTGCCTGTGCAGCAACTCTTCCAATATCTACGCGAAGCGTTTTTCCTGCAAGCTCCATTGTAAACTGTTTGTACATATTTTCTATCTCCTTCATATATATTTCAGAAGGCTTTGCCCTCCGTTATGGCAGAAGATACCGAAACTACTGAGCCATACATAAAAATTTATGTACATCTCAGTGGTCTCGGGAGTGCCTTCTGCCGAATTACTGATTTTGGTATTCCTATCCTAAAAAATCTTTACATTACGAAAATAGAGCGGAACTCCGCTCTATTTTCTATAACCACCAGAAAATTACTTTCTGATACCTAAACGGTCAATTAAAGTACGATATCTTTCAATATCAGTTTTCTTTAAGTACGCAAGTAAACCACGTCTCTGACCTACCATTTTTAAAAGTCCTCTTCTGGAATGATGATCCTTCGGATTCTCTTTCAGATGCTCTGTTAATTCCTGAATTCTTGCTGTTAAAATAGCAACCTGAACTTCCGGTGAACCTGTATCTCCAGGTGTTCTTCCGTATTCAGCAATGATTGCCTGTTTCTTTTCCTTTGCTATCATAATGATAACCTCCTTTAAATCTTCTATAAAATCGCCCTGTTCTCGTGCATATATTAAGTAACGGTTGGAGTGTCCGGTTACTGAATATGGGCTTACTCACACCAAGGTATTATAACATATATATTCTATGCTTGTAAAGCATTTTTAATCATTAATTAATCTTACCACACAAATCGGTGTACGATAGAACGCATTGGATATTTTAATTCCGGTCTTTGCAGAGCTTGCATGTACTACCTGACCGCCTCCGATATACATAGCTACGTGACTGATGCTCTTTCCACTTCCGTAGAAAAATAAGTCGCCAGGCTTCGCATCTGAAGAACTGATTCTGGTACCGTAATTTGCCTGCGCTTTGGAGGAATGTGGCAGATAAATACCATATTTCTCATAAATACGCATGGTAAATCCGGAACAATCGACACCGTTGGTAAGGCTTGTGCCACCCCATACATAACGATTTCCTACAAACTGACAAGCATACTGCACAATATCTACACGTACATCAGATACGCCTTCACCATAACGAATCTCAGTCATGGTCATTGCCTTTGGCAGTTCTTCTGATAATTCTACAAATTCTCTTGCAACGTAACATTCATCTCCGTCAATGTCTACCTTTACCCAGTCGCCTAAATCTTCCACAACCTGCAGTTCTTCTCCCTCTGCAATGGTTGTCCAGATACTACAATCTGTATTTGGTTCTGTTCTTGCATTCAAGGTCATGGTATTCGAAGTAGCAACGATGGATTTCACTTCTGCTGCTTTCTGTACAGCCTCTTCACCTGTAAATAAAAACTCGCTCTTTACATATCCGGTCACTTCACCTGATTGAATCTTACTCCAGTCTCCTTCTGTTTCTAAAATCTCACATCCGGCATTTTTTGGTAATTTTCCTACCAAATCATAATCTTCCCCGGCACCTTCCCGGATATTCAAATGATTATCTACATTAGCAATACCAAGATTCGTATATCCGCATACTGTCTCTATATTTGCTGTTGTTGTATTCTGCGCTTCTACAGCGGTAATTCCGGCACTTACTCCATTAGAAAGGCTCTCTCCAAACACTGCTGCGATTCCTGCATTCACCCCTGAGGATGCTTCTGACTGCATTGGACTCATACCAAAAACAGTAACACCAGCCATGCAGGCTGCAATTATTTTTTTCATTTCATATCTCATGATTAACCTCCTAAAAAAGTAAATACAAAGCAATTTCTCTATCGTATCGAATTTTTACCAAACAAAAAACAGTAGAATGTGTTATACTCTACTGTTTTTGCTATTATATCAACTAAAAATTACATTGTCAAGATTTTCGTAATATTTATGTAATATTTCTATCATTCTTCCTCTTCCGGGTCCTTTTCCAAAATAGAAAACGCGATATTTGTGGAATGGTCTCCGATACGTTCTAAGCCGGTTACAAGGTCTGTAAAGATAATGCCTGCCATCGGAGAACATTTTCCCTTTGCCATACGTTTTACATGGTTCTGTTGCAGTTCTCGTTCCATTCGGTCAATGCTATTCTCTAAATTCAGTATTTCATCCTGTTTTTCCGGATTCTGCGTAATGAACATCTCCATGGCTTCTTTAAATATCAGCAATGTCCTCTCATGCATTTCAAGAATTTCCTTTGCTCCTTTTTTCGTGAAAGCAATTCCATCCTCTCTGCACTTTACCGCTGCATCTGCAATATTTTCCGCATGATCTCCGATTCTTTCAATATCACTTACTATATGGAACAATCCACCAATCCTCTGGGCATCCGCTACCGGAAGCTGCAGCTGGTTGATTTTTACAAGATAATCTGTAATTTCATGACTCAGGAAATCAATCTGTTTTTCGGTGTCATACACCCTTTGAATCTTTTCCTGACTTCCATCGAAAAATCCATCCATGGAAAGCTGCAAATTCCCATATGCCATTTCTGCCATACGCTCAATTTCCTGTGTTGTTTCTACTACTGCGGTAGATGGGGAAAAAATATTCTGTTTTCCGATATAAAGCAGTTGATATTCCTGATTTATGTCATCTTCTCCCGGAATCATTACCTTTGTCAGGGCTACAAACTGAGCAGAAAGCGGAAGGAAAATAATGGTCTGAAATGTCTTGAACAGAGTATCTGCATTTGCCACACATCTGCCTATATCTGCTCCTGAAATCTTTAATATAAACGGTTCAAAATACTGCATACCAACAACCAGAAGCAATCCGATAATTACCATACCGAACACATTGAACATAACATGAATCAACGCTGCGCGTTTTGCATCCTTTCTGGTATCCAGACTTGCCAGAACTGCCGGGGTACAGGAACCAATGTTACAACCCAATATCACATAGAAACAGACCGGAAGGCTTACCAATCCCTGACTTGCCATCAAAAGCAGAATACTTACGGTTACGGAAGAGCTCTGAACAATAATCGTAATTACCATTCCCATAAGGATTCCAAGCAGTGGGTTGTCTAAACTTCCAAGTACATTCAATACCGTCTGATAGTCTCTTAAATCTGCCATGGCATCCTTCATCATACTGATTCCCATAAAGAGAGCACCAAAGCCCAGAATGACCTCGCCGATTTTTTTCACCATTGGTCTTCTTCCGAACATCATAAAGACTGCTCCCACAAATAAAATAAACGGAGCGATTCCCGTCAGATTAAAAGCGACCAGCTGGGAGGTGATGGTTGTACCGATATTAGCGCCAAAAATAATTCCTACCGACTGTGCCAGAGACATAATTCCGGCATTTACAAAGCTTACCACCATGACAGTCGTTGCTCCGGAAGACTGTATTATCGCAGTAAACAACGCTCCGAAGATAACTGCAATAATTTTATTTTTTGTCATTGCTTCCAGTATATTTCTTAATTTTGCTCCTGCCGCCTTCTGTAATCCCTGGCTCATAAAGCTCATTCCAAATAAAAACAGTCCGAGACCGCCTAACAATGTCAAAATAAGATCCATTTTCTTCACCCTTGATTTTCTCTGAAATATTGTTTACCAACTGCAACATCATGTGCCATTTGTTCCTTTAAGGCCTCTAGTGATGCAAATTTCTTTTCTTCCCGTACTTTACTTAAGAAGCTTACTTTCACTTCTTTTCCGTAAATATCTTCGTCAAAGTCAAAAATATGTGTTTCCACGCCTACCGGATTGTTCCCTTCTACCGTTGGCTTACAGCCAATATTGGTAATTCCCGGATAACGCTTTCCGTTCCATTCGGTAATAGAGATATATACACCAAAAGGCGGCAGCAGCTTTTCTTCCGGCGGAATCAAATTAATGGTCGGGATTCCGAGTACTGCTCTTCCCATCTTCCTTCCGTGAAGTATGGTTCCTTCCACAAAATACCCATATCCCAGAAGTTCATTTGCCTTTTCCATGTTTCCTGCCGTAATCTGTTCTCTTACAAAAGTACTGCTGATGTCTCTGCCATCCTCCTGCATCTTATCTACCACTTCTACCTCATATCCATACTTTTTTGCATACTGTAGAAGCATGTGATAATCGCCCCGTCTGTTATGTCCAAAATGAAAATCCTTTCCCACTACCATGCATTTTACATTTAACTGTTTTACTATCATTTCTATAAACCGTTCCGGTTCCATGCCCATGATTTCCCTGGTGAAAGGACATTCAATCAGGTAATCAATTCCAAGCGTTTCAAAGAGCCTGCTCTTTTCTTCGTTGGTAGTAAGTACCTTTGCAGCCACATGTTCTACATTTTTTCTCGGAGGAATATCAAAGGTAAATATGGCTGCCTTTAACCCCTCCTTTTTCTTTTTAAACACATAGTCCATCAACAATTCATGTCCCCGGTGGAGTCCATCAAACTTTCCCAGAGATAAGACCGTTGGTTCTTCTGTTTTAAATGTTGTTGTCCCTTTTATGTATTCCATTGTTCTGTCCTATTCCATAAAAATCTTAATTGGTCGGATGTCCCTGCTTTTACTGCTATACTGATAAATCCCAATAAAGCGCTCCTGCTGGTCATAGAGACGTATTTTTTTCTCCTGCAGAGAATCTTTCCACCCGTCGAGCCATTCCGGCTGCATGGCATTTCCGTTATAAAGCATTTTTTCAAATCCATTCTTGGCAGAAAGCTTCGGGTATCCTTCAAACACAGCATCGGTTCTGGTAACAATTTCTTCTAACAGCTCTGTAGTAAGTTCTGACTCTGTTCCCTGCCGAAGCTCCTGAACCCGTTTTTCAATCTCATTTAGCCGAAGGGAATCTTCTAAGGTAAACTGTGCTACTTTGGTACGCAAAAGGGATTCCATACACCCTCCACAGCCCAGCTTGTCCCCAATATCCTGACAAAGGGTACGGATATAAGTTCCTTTGGAACAGTGTACGTTCATCTTTACTCTTGGAAGACTTATCTCTTCAATGTCTATGGAAAAAATCGTTACTTCTCTTGGCTTTCGTTCCACTTCAACGCCCGCCCTTGCCAAATCACAGAGCTTTTTTCCATTTACTTTCAGAGCAGAATACATGGGCGGAATCTGTGCATAAGTTCCCACAAAGGATTTCACTGCTGCTTCCACCTGCTCTTTGGTACATAAAACCTCCCGGGTATCTAATACGGTTCCGGTAGTATCCTGGGTATCTGTCTTTTGTCCCAGCAACAGAACCGTTTCATATACCTTGTCCTTTTCTGTCAGCATATCGCACACACGGGTGGCTTTCCCCAGACACACCGGAAGAACCCCTTCCGCTTCCGGATCAAGGGTTCCGGTATGTCCAATTTTCTTTTGATGCAGAATGCCGCGGAGCTTTGCCACTACATCATGGGAGGTATAACCTCTCTCCTTATACACATTAATAATTCCATTTATCATAATCGAACTATAACTGCTCCTTTATTTCTTTGCACAAAACCCGAATGATTTCTTCCGGGGTTCCTGCCATGGTTGCGCCTGCCGCGCGTACATGACCGCCTCCCTGATGCTTCACGGCAATCGCCGCCACATCCACCTTTTCATTGGAACGCATACTTACTTTCCAGGTTCCGTCTTCATTCTCATACAGGAATATGGCAGCCTCTACATCCTTGGTTACACGAAGCTGGCTTACAATGCCATCCAGATGCTTTGGAAGCACATGGTATTGTTCCATTTCTGCCTTGGAAACTGCTGTAGCAATGCACGCTCCCTCCAGATACAACTCGCTGTTTAGAAGGGCCTGACCTAAAATCTTGTTCTGTTCAAAGGTCTTGGTGTAAAAGGTATCATCTACGATTTTGGTAAAATTAATTCCCTTTTCCATCAGTTTTCCTGCAATATTCATGGTCTTTGCAGAGGTACAGGAATACTGGAATACTCCGGTATCATGTACCATACCAACATAAATACACTCTGCAATCTCCCTGGTAATTCTTTCTTCTTCCAACAGCTCAAAAATCAATTCAGAAGTGGAGCTTGCCTCCGGAAAAATATAATTTTCGTCCGCAAAGCTGTCATTGCTTACATGATGGTCGATACATACTGTTTTCTTTGCTGTTTCAAAGTATTTTACGGCATTGCCAAGACGCCCGGCATCTCCACAGTCCTGAACAATGCATAAATCGTATTTCTGATCAGATTCGCAGCTATTATGTATCTGCTCTGCATTTTTCAGAAATTTAAAAATATTAGGGATTGGCTCCAGATACAGGTCTACCTGAATATCCGGGTACCATGTTTTGATATAATTGTAAGTTGCCAGACATGAACCTGCACAGTCCCCATCCGGACGCACATGTCCGGCAATGGCAACTGTCTTTACCTGTTCCAGCTGTGAAGCCAGATTTTCCATAGTTACTGCTCCTTATTCACATCATCAATCAATTTTGACATATTCACACCGTATTCAATGGACTGGTCCAGCACAAAGCGAATCTCCGGTGTGTTTCTTAAGTTAATATTTTTTGCCAGCTTGCTCCGAATATAGCCCTCTGCACTTTTCAGCCCCGCTAAGGTATCTTTCTGAGACTCTTCATCTCCCAGTACACTGATATATGCCTTACAGCTTTTTAAATCCGGCGCTACTTCTACTGCTACGACGGAAGTCATTGGATTGATTCTTGGATCTTTGATTTCACCGCGAATGATGTTGCTCAATTCTCTTAAGACCTCTCCATTAATCCGTGTATTCTTAATACTGTTTTTTCTCATATCATTTCCTCAAGTCTTATCTTGGAACCTCTACCATGGTATATGCTTCTATCACATCCAGTTCCTGAATCTCATTGAATCCTTCAAACACAAGACCACATTCATATCCTGCTTTTACTTCTTTTACATCATCTTTAAATCGTTTCAGAGATGCAAGGTCACCTTCAAATATCTGCTCTCCTTCACGGGAAATACGCACTTTGCATCCTCTCTGGAATACACCATCCAGCACATAGGAACCGGCAATATTTCCAACACCGGAAGCTTTGAATATCTGACGAACTTCTGCATGACCCAGAACCTTTTCCTCGAATATCGGGTCCAGCATACCTTTCATGGCTGCCTGAACATCTTCGATGGCATTGTAGATGACCTTATACAGTCTGACATCTACGCCTTCCCGTTCTGCGGTTGCCTTTGCAGTTGCATCCGGGCGTACGTTAAATCCAATAATAATTGCATTGGATGCAGATGCAAGGCTTACGTCGGATTCATTGATGGCACCAACACCACCATGAATTACTTTTACCACTACTTCTTCGTTAGAAAGCTTTACAAGGCTCTGCTTTACAGCTTCTACGGAACCCTGAACATCTGCCTTAACGATAATCGGAAGCTCTTTTACGTTACCTGACTGAATCTGGGTAAATAAATCATCAAGAGACATTCTGGACTTGGTCTCTTCTAACATCTTTTCTCTTCCTTCTGAAATGAAAGTCTCTGCAAAGCTCTTTGCTTCTTTTTCAGAACCGGTACATACAAAGATTTCCCCAGCATTCGGTACATTATTCAAACCTAATATTTCCACTGGTGTAGAAGGGCCTGCTTCTTTTACTCTTCTACCTTTATCATCAATCATTGCTCTGACTTTACCATAACAGCTTCCGCAGGCAATCGGTTCTCCCACATGCAAAGTACCTTTCTGTACTAAAACAGTGGCAACAGAACCTCTTCCCTTATCCAACTGTGCTTCAATAACAACTCCTCTTGCATTTCGCTTTGGATTTGCTTTCAGTTCACAGATTTCTGCTGTCAGCAGAACCATTTCCAATAACTGTTCTATACCCTCATGAGTATGGGCAGACACCGGTACAAAAATCGTACTTCCACCCCAGTCTTCCGGAATCAGTTCATATTCGGCAAGCTCCTGCTTTACACGTTCAATATTAGCACTTGGCTTATCAATTTTGTTGATAGCAACAATAATTTCCACACCTGCAGCTTTTGCGTGGCTGATTGCTTCTACCGTCTGCGGCATAACACCATCGTCTGCGGCTACTACAAGAATTGCGATATCTGTAGAATTTGCTCCACGCATACGCATTGCAGTAAATGCTTCATGTCCCGGTGTATCTAAGAATGTAATTTTTTCTCCATTACATTCTACCATATATGCACCGATGTGCTGTGTAATTCCGCCTGCTTCTCGGTCAATCACATGGGTATCACGGATTGCATCTAAGAGAGATGTCTTACCATGGTCTACGTGTCCCATAACACATACAACAGGAGGACGTTTCGCCATAACTGCTTCATCCTCTTCTTCTTCCTTCAAGAGTTCTGCAATTACATCTACCTTTTCTTCCATTTCACAGATGCAGTTGAATTCTAATGCAATTTCTTCTGCTTCTTCAAAGGTAATCTCGCTGTTTACCGTTACCATATTTCCCTGTAAGAACAATTTCTTAATAATCGCAGATGCCTGAATTTTCATGCGGTCTGCCAATTCTTTGATGGTCATTTTTTCCGGAAGTGTAATGGTTTTAATGGTATCTTCTTCCTTCGGCTGCGGCTGTGGCGCAGGCTGCTGTTTTTTCTTCTTGCTGTTCTTCTCGAGATTGTCAAACCGCTCCTGCTTTTTGCCCATAATGTCTTTTTCATGGCGCTGGTTATTATTTTTACGGTTGTCACGCTCTCTGCTCTCTTTTCCTCTTTCCTCTATGGAAGGTGCCGGAGAGTTCTGATTCAGCTTACTTATTTCCTGCTCAAATCGGTTCTTCTGATTATTTGGTCGATTGTTCTGTCCATTTCTATTGTTATTATTTCGGTCTCCCTGTGGGCGCTGTTGACGATTGTCTCCGTTTTGTCCCTGTGGGCGCTGCTGACGGTTATCCGGTCTTTGTCCCTGTGGACGCTGCTGACGATTGTCTCCGTTTTGTCCCTGTGGACGCTGTGGGCGATTATCGGTTCTTTGCACCTGCTGTCCCTGCACGTTCTGCGGACGATTCTCCGGTCTTTGTCCCTGTGGACGCTGCTGACGATTTCCGTCTCCGTTTTGTCCCTGTGGACGCTGTGGGCGGTTATCCGGTCTTTGTCCCTGTGGACGCTGCTGACGGTTATCCGGTCTTTGTCCCTGCGGACGTTTTGGTGCAGTCTTACTGTTTTGTGGATTAAATACTGCTGTAATACTTGATTTTTTCTTTGGACGTTCTCCTGACTTTTGCTCATTTGAAGCCTCTTTTTCGGTTTTTTCCTCTTTTACCGGCTTATCAGCTTTTTCCGCCTTTTCCGTCTTACCGGAAAACTTTTCCTTTACCATGGAGATTACATCATCTTCAATGGAGCTGTTTGCTACCTTCCCGGTAATATTTTTTTCTTCCAGAAATTTTATAATATCTTTTGACTGTATATCTAATTCTTTTGCAAGTTCATGTACTCTGACTTTTGCCATACTCTGTTACCTCCGCTATTTAGTTTTTTCCAATAATTTTAGTTTTTTCTCCAGACTCTTGGCAAATCCTTCATCCAACACTGCAACAGATGCCCGAAACTGTTTGCCAATGGCATGACCTAATGCCTCCTTTGGAGCATATATATACATCGGAACCTGGTAAAAGGAACACATATTGCGAAACATTTTCCTTGTATTATCAGAAGCCTCTTCTGATACCAGTACAAGAAATGCTGTCCCTTGTTTTACTGCTTTTTCTGTTGAAAACTCGCCGCTTGTTACTTTCCCTGCCTTTGCTGCTAAGCCAAGCATGGACAATATCCTATCTTGCTGCAATGGTTTCCATCTCCTTTGTCAGATTCTCTATTACTTCTTGTGGTATGGCAGTTTTTAAGGAGCGTTCCAGTCCCTTGGTCTTAATTGCCTTTTTGAGGCAATCCCCATCCGAACATATATATGCACCTCTGCCATTTTTCTTTCCGGTTGTATCTAAAAGAATTTCGTCTTCTGCGGTTTTGATGACACGAAGCATTTCTTTTTTATTCTTCATTTCACCGCATCCGACACATTGACGCATGGGAATTTTCTTATTCATTCTCCTGCTCCTCATCTACATATTCACCGTCTTCGGAATATTCACTGTTTTCGGAATATTCCTCTTCGTAATCGTCATAATTATCTTCATAATCATCTTCATAATCATTTTCATAATCCATGAAGTCTCCGGATTCTCTTGCCTGTGTTTCGCTCTTAATATCAATCTTAAATCCGGTTAGTCGCGCTGCTAATCTTGCATTCTGTCCTTCTTTCCCGATTGCCAGTGACAACTGATAGTCCGGAACAACTACTTTTGCAGTCTTTTCCTCTGCATCTGCGATAACAGAGATGACCTTTGCCGGACTTAATGCATTTTCAATCAGCATTGCCGCATTATCGCTCCAGTTAATAATGTCAATCTTTTCTCCACGAAGCTCGCTTACGATAGCATTGACTCTGGCACCGTTTAATCCAACGCATGCACCTACCGGGTCTACATCCGGGTCATTGCTCCATACAGCAATCTTGGTTCTGCTTCCTGCTTCTCTTGCAATGCTCTTAATCTCTACGATACCGTCTTTTACTTCTGTTACTTCCGACTCAAATAAACGCTTTACCAGTTCCGGGTGTGTTCTGGAAACCAGAATCTTTGGTCCTTTGGAGGTAGACTTTACTTCCAGAATATACAGTTTGATTCTTTCGGTAGGCTGGAACACCTCTCCCTTTACCTGTTCGTTTTCACTTAAGATAGCATCTACTTTTCCAAGGTTAATGCTGATATTTTTTCCTACATAACGCTGCACAATACCGGTAACTACATCTTTTTCTTTTCCATAGTATTGATTGAATAATACTTTTCTTTCCTCTTCACGAATCTTCTGCAGAATAACATTCTTTGCATTCTGTGTGGCAATACGTCCGAACTCTTTGGACTTTACTTCCACATTGACAATGTCGCCCAGGTCATATTTGGAATCTATCATTTTTGCATTTCCAAGACTGATTTCTAACGCTTCATCCTGTACTTCTTCTACGACAGTCTTTTCCGCATACACATGGAATTCACATGTTTCCGGATTGATATTTACTTTGATATTATCTGATTTTCCAAAATGATTCTTGCATGCTGTAATCAATGAATTCTCAATGGCCTCTAACAGAGTCTCTTTACTGATATCTTTTTCCTTTTCCAGTATGTTTAACGCTTCTAATAACTCATTGTTCATTTTTTTATCCTCCTGAATGTTTTCTTGTTATTGACGCATTTTATGACGTATTTTAAAAATCAAAAGCCAGACGAATTAATGCAATGTCTGATTTATTGAATATCATTTCTTCTCCATCCTCCGGTTGAATGGTAACGGTATTTTCATCGTAAGCAGTTAAAATACCATAAAATTCTTTCTGTTTATTAATCGCACGGTAGGTTCTGATTTCTAATTCTTTTCCCATGCTTCTTACATAATCTTTTTCCTTCTTCAGTGGTCTTCCCAGTCCTGGTGAACTCACTTCAAAAATATAGGATTCCTCAATGAAATCTGTTTCATCCAGCAGGTCACTCATTCTTCTGCTTACAACTTCGCAGTCATCTACCGTGATTCCGCCTTCCTTATCGATGTAAGCACGCAGATACCAGTTGCCGCCCTCCTTCACATATTCTACATCTACCAGTTCAAAGTTATTTTCCTCCATGATAGGCAGCAGCAATTCTTCTGTACGCTGTTCATACGTCTCTTTCTTTGACATATTTACACCTCTTTCCATATTCAATTTTCTTACCCTTACATAAAATTGAGAGTGGACCAACGCCCACTCTCAAGTCTAAGGTTATCTTTGTTATCATTAGTATCATAGCACTTAAATCCATGAATTGCAAGGGGTTTTAAAAAAATTTCCATAGGAATCACAATTTTACACTTTAACGCAACACGGTATTTCCTATAGCGTAAAAACAAAAAATGCTCAAAACCATGTGCAGGCTTTCAGCATCTTTTACGGGTTGGGCTATTCTATTATAGCTAGCAGCTCGTAGGGGAATCGAACCCCTGTTTCCGCCGTGAGAGGGCGGCGTCTTAACCGCTTGACCAACGAGCCATGTTGAAACTCAACAGTGCTATTATACATGCTGAGTTTCAAAAAATCAAGTACTATTTTTCAAAAAATTAAAAAAATTTGAAAAACTCTAAATTTTCTACAAATTAAGCCACTTTAGATTTTGCTAATTCAGCTAATGTTGCGAATCCTTCTGCATCATTTACAGCCATTTCAGCTAACATTTTACGGTTTACTTCTACACCAGCTAATTTTAATCCATGCATGAACTGGCTGTAAGAAATACCATTGATTCTTGCTGCAGCGTTGATACGTGCAATCCATAACTGTCTGAACTGTCTTTTTCTTTCTTTTCTACCTGCATAAGAACTGGTTAATGCTCTCATGACAGACTGTTTAGCTACTCTATACTGTTTGGAGCGTGCTCCTCTGTATCCTTTTGCTAATTTTAATGTTCTATTATGTCTTTTCTTAGCGTTTAATCCGCCTTTAATTCTTGCCATGACTTCTATTCCTCCTTAACTCATTCTTACAAATATGGTAAAATCTTTTTCATATTCTTAACATTAGTTGCATCTGTCATTGCTGCTTTTCTTAAATTTCTCTTGGTCTTTGTAGATTTCTTTGTTAAGATATGTCTCTTATAAGCTTTATTTCTCTTTAACTTTCCTGTACCTGTCACTTTGAAACGTTTTGCTGCTGCTCTGCTTGTTTTAATTTTTGGCATTTTTGTTTCCTCCTTAAATCTGTTTATTTCTTTTCCGCCAGCACCAGACTGATACTGCGGCCTTCTAATTTAGGTGCCTTTTCCACTACTGCAACATCTGAGAGTGTTTCTGCGAATTCATCCAGAATATGCTTACTGCTTTGCATGTGAGCCATCTCTCTTCCGCGGAAACGTAATGTAATCTTCACCTTATTACCCTTGGCAATAAACTTTCTTGTTGCATTAATTTTTGTATTCAAATCATTGGTTTCAATGTTTGGTGATAAACGGATTTCCTTTACCTCAACAGTTTTCTGTTTCTTCTTGGCTTCTTTTTCTTTTCTGACAAGCTCGTATTTGTATTTGCCGTAATCGATAATCTTACATACCGGCGGCTTTGCAGTTGGGGCGATTTTTACTAAATCAAGATCTGCTTCCTGGGCAAGCTTTAATGCTTCTCTTACAGACATAACACCCAGCTGATCTCCGTTTTCGCCAATCAAACGAACTTCCTTATCTTTGATTTGTTCATTAATCATTAACTCGCTAATGGTTGTGCACCTCCAAAAATTAATATAAAAAAGTGGATAGGCAGACTATCCACTTATATTCCAAATACTTATCGTATCTTTTAACGAATATTGAACCATTAGTCACGCATTTGTGCTAAGGTGAGAGTGGATACTCTACTTTGTTTTCTACTTACAACTTCATTACTTTATCATACCTTACGGCTATCGTCAAGTGTTTTTTCAAAATATATACAATTTTTGACAGACCATACTATACTGCGAAGCAATATGTTATAATATAAAAATACTATCACATTCTATTTCAAAAAGAAAGGATTTTCTATGATTGACTTACACACACATTCTACAGAATCTGACGGAACACTAACACCGGAAGAATTAATGCAGCTTGCTGCTGATACCGGGCTTTCCGCCATTGCATTGACAGACCATGACACCGTTGGGGGACTTAGCAAGGCAGAGCCGGTCGCCAGACAGCTTGGAATTGAACTGATTCCCGGCATTGAGCTTTCTACCGATTATAACGGAACTGAGGTGCACATGCTCGGCTTCTACATCGACAATACGAATCCGGCTTTTCTGGCAAAGTTACAGGAATTTATTGACAGCCGTGATGTCCGTAATGAAAAAATGGCTTTTCTGCTTCAAAAGGAAGGCTTCGACATTACACTGGAACAATTATATCAGGAATATCCCGAAAGCGTCATTACCCGTGCACACTTTGCCCGCTATCTGGTAGAACATGGATTCGTCAAGGACCGTGACACGGTATTTCGCAAATATCTTGGGGATAACTGCCGCTGTTATGTTCCAAGAGAAAAAATTACTCCCTTTGAAGCCATTGATTTAATCCGGCTTGGTGGTGGTTTTTCCTTTTTCGCACATCCCGTACTCTGCCATATGAACCACGACAGACTTCGCTTTTTTGTAAAAGACTTAAAAAAAGCCGGTCTTACCGGTATGGAAGCAATTTATTCCATGAACACTCCCGGAGATGAGCGTAATATGAAAAAACTGGCAGAGGAATTCGGTCTGCTCATCAGTGGCGGCTCTGATTTTCATGGTGAAAATAAACCATATATTCATCTTGGGACAGGAAGAGGAAATCTTCGTATTCCCGAAAGTATTCTGGAAGAGATCAAAAGAAAAAGGACGTCACATTAAATCATGTGATGTCCTTTTCCTGTGATATTCTTTTCCTATTCTTTTTACTCTACCGGTTCTGCCGGAATGAACACCCTTTCCTGATAGATATTCTTCCGTTTTGGAATTGCTTTCTTAGCTTCCTTGCAGAATTGTTCCTGGGAATTCACAAGTTTTTTCCCTCGTTTGTCTATTTTACTGTACTCACCATTGTTTTGCAGAATGTGTGCCTTGGTATTATCTTCTAACTGTGTGTTTAAAATATGCTTGATTTCTTCCATCAGCCGTTCATTTTCAACCGGGAATAGAATTTCTACACGCCGGTCTAAGTTACGCGGCATCCAGTCGGCACTTCCCATGTAGATTTCTTCCTGTCCATCGTTATGGAAATAAAAGATTCTGCTGTGCTCTAAGAAATTTCCCACAATGGATCTTACTGAAATATTCTCACTGATTCCCGGTATGCCGACCCTCAGACAACAGATTCCGCGAACCACCAAATCAATTTTTACACCTGCAGCCGAAGCTTCATACAACGCAGCGATAATTTCTCTGTCGCATAAGGAATTCATTTTTGCCTTAATAAATGCTTCTTTTCCCTCCTGGGCATGTTTTACCTCACGCTTAATCAGCTTTAAGAATTTTTTTCTCAGCCAGATTGGTGCTACTACCAGCTTATTCCAGCTTAAAGGTTCTGAATAACCGGAAAGCATGTTGAATACCGCTGTTGCATCCTCTCCGATTGCTTCTGAACAGGTAAACATACCAAGGTCCGTATACAGCTTTGCAGTGGAATCGTTATAGTTTCCGGTACCCAAATGCACATATCTGCGGATACCATCTTCCTCCCGACGTACCACCAAGGCAATTTTACTATGAGTCTTTAAGCCTACCAGTCCGTAAATAACATGGCAGCCTGCCTTTTCTAGCTTCTTCGCCCATACAATATTATTTTCTTCATCAAATCTTGCCTTTAATTCTACCAATACAGAAACCTGTTTTCCATTCTCCGCCGCCTGTGCGAGGGAGGCAATAATCGGAGAATTTCCGCTGACACGATACAAGGTCTGTTTGATGGCAAGTACATTCGGGTCAACCGATGCCTGACGAATAAAATCTACCACCGGGTCAAAGGTCTGATATGGGTGATGCAATAAGATATCTCCTTTGCGTATCTCTTCAAAAATATCTTCTCCCGGAACAATCTGCGGAACCCGCTGTGGCTTATATGGTGCATAACGTAATTCGTCACAGCCTTCTAATCCATACATTTTCATTAAAAAGGTCAAATCAAGAGGACCGCTTATCTTGTAAATCGCCTCCTGCTGGATATTGAGTTCTTCTTTTAAAATATTAAGCAGACGCTTCTCAATTCCATCTTCTACTTCCAGACGAATCACCTCGCCCCACTGACGTTTTCTAAGCTGCTTTTGAATTTCCTGTAATAAATCCTCTGCTTCATCTTCATCAATACTAAGATCCGCATTTCTCATAATACGGTAAGGATATGCGCATAATACGTTATAATTCAAAAACAGCTGATTAATATTCCGTTCAATAATCTGCTCTAACAGGATAAAGCTGCGCATTCCTTCCTTTGTAGCCGGAATCTGAATGATTCTGGAAAGTACGGAAGGCACCTGTACAGTAGCAAATTCTACTTCTCCCTTGGTATCATCTTTTTTGGACAACAATGCTGCCAGATTCAATGTCTTATTCCGAATCAGCGGAAATGGTCTGGAAGCATCTACTGCCATAGGTGTCAGAACGGGATATACGTTTTCTTCAAAATATCGGTCTACATATTCTTCCTGTTCCTTTGTTAATTCCTCAAATCGGTCAATAATTTCGATGCCCTGATTTTTTAAGAGGGGAAGTAATGAACGGTTATATGTGGAATACTGCGTTTCCACCAGGGCTCTGGTATCTTTATTGATTGCCTCTAACTGCTCTATTGCTGTCATTCCGGCAATATCTTTTTTCTTATATCCAGCATGTACCATATCCTTTAAGGATGCTACACGTACCATAAAGAACTCATCCAGATTCGATGAGGTAATGCTTATAAATTTTAAACGTTCCAGTAATGGTATGGACTTATCTCTTGCTTCGTTTAATACACGACCATTAAACTTCAGCCAGCTCAATTCCCTGTTCTCATAATATTCTGGTTTTAAATAGTCTTTTTCCATGATGCTCCTCCTTATTTGAAAACTCGCTTTTCTTTTATCATTGGTTTTACACTGAAAATCTCTTCAAAGGAATCTGCATAAGTTGAGAACAAGCCCTTTTCTAACACAATGCTTTCCATTGCTTCTACGGTAATCATCAGCTCTTTATCCTTTAAAGATGCCCTGACATTTTTGAACTTCTGCTTATGACTGCGGTCCATTGCATTGGAAATTTTCAAAATAGCTGCCAGCTTTGCTACTATCATATAGCTTTCCTGGTCCATTTTATCCATCATACTCTCATACGCAGGCAAAGGCTGAGAATTGTACTTTACAACACTGGCGACAATTTCCCGCTCCAAATGGGTCATACCTATAATCTCAGATGCCATAATGATTTGATAGGAGCATTCTGCCTGATTGACCAGACTGATATAGCGGCCACAGTCATGAAGCATAGCCGCTGTCTGTAACAGGAGCCGCTCTCTTTCCTGCATTCCATGCACTTTTTTCATGGCATCAAAAATAGTGATGCTCATATTCATGACCGCTTCTGTATGACTGGAATATCCCTGATAACGTTCTGCTAAATTCCTTGCCGCAAACAGAACATCTTCATCGAAATCATGCTCATAATGAAGCATATTGTGCTTTTCCGCATAATCATAGACAATCCCATCGCTGATATTTACTCCCGGCACCCAGATATAAGGGGCATTCACTTCCTCTGCCAAACGCTTATACAATACCACGGAAGGAAGAATCAATGGGTCATGTTCGTTGGTAAGATTCAGTTCCTTGGCGATTTCTTCCGGTGATTTTTTATTCAGCTTGTTCAAAAGCTTCACGAAGCGTTCCGTTTCGATACTTCCATCCGCTTCCTTTTTCGATACGCCACTTGCAATTTCACCGATATAGTCTCCCATCATAATCACATATTTCATGTCCTTTTTAGGAAGATACAGACGTTTAAAAATTTCCAGTTCCTTATCAATCAACTCCTGTATCTGCGTTTCATAATGAGAAACCAGGTTCTCAATTCCGGAGAGCTTTTCTCTGATACGCATGATTCCCAATACGATATGCTGGGTCGTAATCGCATTGCCTTTCCAGAACAAGGTAATCTGCATACTGCCGCCGCCTACATCTACGACTGCTGCTCCCTTTTGTATCATTTCTTCAAATTCCGGCATAGCTGCCAGAGACTTATATCCCATAAAACGGTGTTCGGAATTGCTAAGTACCGTTACTTCTATCTGAGTACGCAGACGAATCTGGTCTAAAATAAACAGCTCATTGCTTACATCACGAATCACATTCCCAGCATAAGCTTCATAAGCATTTACCTTATACCCTTCCATAATCGTATGAAATTCTTTTAATACCTCGCATAATTCCTCTACCAGCTCGTATCCGATAATTCCTTTTGTATAGGCATCCCGGCCTAACTCTACCCTGCTTCGAACATAATCGACTGCCCGTATTTTTTTGCGGGGCGAAATCTCAAATATCTTTAAACTTACTTCATAGGAACCAATATAAATTGCTGCAAATGTTGTAATTTTCATGGTCTGCTCCTTCCTCTTAAAATTCTGTCAGTTTTGATACCTCTTATTGTTTCCCAAGCAGATAATTAATAAACTGCTGCGCCGTTCTTCCGGATAATCCACCATGACTTAGTTCCCACTTGTTTGCTTCTGCCAGAAGTTCTTCTTCCGGTATCTGAACCTGATACTTTTTCGCTAAGGTTTTTACAATGTTCTGGAACTCCTTTTTGTCTGGTGCGCCAAAATAAATGGTAACTCCAAATCTTGCCACCAATGACAGCTTTTCCTGTACGGTATCATTGGTATGTAAATCATCATTACGTTCCTCTTTATCGCTGAACTTTTCACGTACCAGATGACGTCTGTTGGAGGTCGCATAAATCAGTACATTATCCGGCTTTTTCTCTAATCCGCCTTCGATTACTGCTTTCAGATACTTATATTCGATTTCAAATTCTTCAAAGGATAAGTCATCCATATATATGATAAATTTGTAATTTCGATTCTTAATTTGTGCAATTACAGAATTCAAATCCTGAAATTGATGCTTATACACTTCAATCATACGCAGCCCCTGGTCGTAATACTGGTTAATGATTGCCTTGATACTGGTAGACTTTCCAGTTCCTGCATCTCCAAACATCAGACAGTTATTTGCCTGCTTTCCTTTTACAAAGGCTTCTGTGTTATCAATCAGTTTTTTCTTTGCAATTTCATATCCTACCAAATCATCTAAATGTACATGTGCAATGTTGGTGATTGGTACAATCTTTGCTTCCTCTTCTCCATGCTCAATGCGAAATGCCTTGTGAAGTCCCAGCTTTCCGACTCCAAAATCCTTATAAAATTCTGTCACCGCATCCTTGAATTCTTCTACGGTGCCCACTTCCTCCAGACGTCTGCTCAAATTACAGATACGGTCCCGAATCCGGTGATTAAACATCTTTCCTGTGCCTTCCGACCTGGTGTAATTTTCCAAAATCGCCATACCATCTGTTTCCAATGCAGACTCTATCTGATTCAAATCAAACTCAAACAGTTCCCGAAAAATGGCAAAATCATGAAGTGCCAGCTGGTTGATGCTGCCTTCTATTTTACCTTTAATCTCACAGGCAGTGCTATAGGCATTTTCATTATTTACCAAAAGATAGGTCAAATAATTATGCCAGAGATTTCCTTCAAATCCATGGCTTGCAGATAGCTCTATCAATGCATGAAAACATTCATACCATAATGCACGCACATCTTCCTTGTTATAATAATCGTTATTATAATTTTCAATAATCCAAGTGAAATCATAAAAGATTTCTTCCTGCTCGAACTCCTTATATAAAATCAGATTCTTTGTGCTCTTCATTTTGTAACCTCTTTACTTAATAATTTCCTAATATTTTTACTGCACTTGCTTCTTCTTTCAAGCCCTTTAATGCATTCTGTACTGCTCCATCCGTAAGCTTTCCTTCAAATTCTACAAAGAAACGATACTCGAAGCTCTTGTCCTTAATCGGACGTGATTCAATCTTTACCATATTGATATTGTTGAAAATAAAATGGGATAACATGCGATACAAAGAACCACTTTCGTGAGGAATCTCAAAACAGATACTTATCTTTCCCGCATCTTTGGTATAAACCTTTTTCCCTGTAACAATAATAAAACGTGTGCTGTTTTCTGCACTGTAATTCACACGTTCTTTTAAAATCTTAAGCCCATAAAGTTCTGCATTTATGGGGCTGGCAATGGCTGCCTGATTCTTCTTGCCTTCTTCGCTGACTTTCTTAGCAGACACCGCGTTATTTACCAATCGTATCTGCTCCCAGTCCTTATGCTCGTTTAAGAAATCTACACTTTGTAAAAAAGACTGCGGATGAGAATATACGCAGGTAATATCGGAAATCTCTGCTCCCGGTACTCCAAGCAGAGCGCTTTCCACTTTAATGGTCTGCTCTGCCGCTATGTAATGATTGTATTCTACTAACAGGTCATAATTCTCGCTTACAATTCCCGCGGAAGAATTTTCAATAGGAAGTACTGCATAATCTGCTTCTACATTCTTAATGGCTTCCATGGCATCCCGCCAGGTATCTACATGAAAACTTTCTACATTTTTTCCGAAATACTCCTGCATTGCAATCTGGCTGTAAGCGCCTTCCACGCCCTGATATACCACCTTGCCCTTTTCAAAGGGAAGTCTGTCCACCAGCTGAAAATCCGTCTTTTCTCCCAGTCCTGCACTCACCATAAGCTGATACTGCCGCTTGCGGCTCATTGCCATAATCTGTTCAAACAGCTCCCGCACCCCGTAGCGGTTCTTTTCATCCACTACCAGTTCCTCTGCACGTTTCAGCTTTTCCAGCTCTCTTTCCTTATCCAAGACCTGTTTTCCGGTGGAAATTTTATATTCCGCAACCCCGGTAGTCAGCTCCATACGCTTCTCGTACAACCTTATGATACGACTGTCTATATCATCAATCTCTTCTCGAATTTCTGTTAAATCTTTCATATGCCACATCCTTAAAGTATTTTCTTTTATCATATAACAACTGCCGGGGAAAGGCAAGTTTTCCCGGCAGATTTTACTTGTATTTTACCTGATTTTCTCTCTGGACCTGTTTCCCAGCTTTCGGTATAAGCGCCGCATATATTCCACATCCTCCTCGCTTCTGCTTTGGAATCCGTAGCAGCTTTCGTATACCAGTTGTAACATATGTTCCAGCTCCTCTTTTTCAAGATTGGGGCAGACTTTCATGGCAAAGACCGCAAATCCTTCTGTTCCGGATTCTGTTTCCGGCTCCAGCCCTTTTCTTTCCAGTTTTGCATAATACGCCTGAAAAATATCACGAATCCTCTGCTCCGGCGTCCGCTTCCTGTCCAATCCCAGATTGCGGCGCCGCCTGCGCCATAACAGAAATCCTCCGGCTCCCACCGCCGTTACCGGAAGCAGTACCATCAGGATATGCATCCATCCCTCCAGCTTTCCGGAAAATTCTAATCTCTTTTTTCCGGAATCCGCTGCCTCTCCCCCCTCTTCTTTTTCTGTTTCCAGCGTTACCTCCTCCGTAATCTTATCCCCCTTATATGCAACGTCCTGTGTATAACCTACGGCTCCCGGCGTTACCTCGATAGGCGTCCAGCCAATCTGGTCCTGATAGATTTCCACCCATGCATGAGCGTTATCGTCTTCTAACACAGCCTGATAGGTTCCGTCCGACTGTACCGTAAAAAGATTCTGCGGCGCCGCATAGCCCACCACATACCTTGCAGGAATTCCAAACATCCGAAACAGAATGGTTCCCGCTGAGGCAAAATGGGTACTGTATCCCTCTTTTGATTCATAGAGAAAATAACGGATAAAATCCTCTCCTGCCGGAGTTGCAGCCGCTTTCGTATTATAGGTATAATTTTCCGTCAAAAGCTTCTGAATGTATCCGGTGATTTCTTCTATATCTTTCAGGCTCTCTCCCGCACACTGCTCTTTTAATTCCTCAAAGCCTTCCGGCACCTCCAGATAACGTGTCCCTGCATAAGAACTGTAGGCGCTTTCCACTCGATTCAATACTCCCTGTTTTGTCTCTTCTGTTTGCTCTGCTATAATTTGTTGATATATTCTATCGGGATAGTAAGAAAATACATCATCCTGTATATTTTGCCCCGTTATATAGCCGTCTCCTCCTACCACCTCATAATATTCGTTCAAATATGCATGATAAGGATAATACGTATAGCGGCTGTCTGCGTTAATGCGCTCTACCGTTATCTGATTCATTCCCCCACTTCCCTCTCCCCTGCTGTTTTCTATGTACAGCGCTTTTAAAAAGGACAGATTCTGAATATAAAGCTCCGGCTCCTCCGCTATTTCCCACCCCAGCGCCGCGTTAGAGAAATCCTTCTCTGAGGTCGTCTCCCAGCTTTCCCCCGTATAGGTGCTTCCCACATATCCTTTTAGATATAAGGTTTCCTCCGGCTTCTCCCTGCATATGAGCCTTAAGTCCTCTACTCCCTCTACCCTGTAGCCGGAATCTCCGGATAATACTCCATCAGACACGCCGCCCTCCGCCGCTTCCAGACGCAGATTCCATTTTCCCGCAGATACCTCCGGCAGCAGCTTTGACAGAGCTCCTATCCATTTTCCTTCTATTGTTCCAACCTTATCTTCCAGTCTTTGAAAATGCAGGTTCATTCCCGGTCTTACCACATAATAGCCGGGCACCGCCAGAAAAAGTCCCATCAGGCACAATACCACCACTACTTTCTTTTGGACATTCTCATGACAAATCCGGTTTCTTTCATAAGCCTTACTTTCCTTCGTTCCCCAAATCCCTTTAGGTGCCATTCCTCCTGACGCAGCCAGAAGCCCCAGTGTTCCAAACAGTAAAAGCAGCATGGAAAAAACAGACGGTGCTCCGCCGGTCAGTAAAACAGCTGCCAGAACCGGAAACAACAAAAGCTGCGTAACCAGCATATCCGGATGATATGCTACCGTTGCGCAAAAAACTGCTGCAATCGGAATCAACACCATGAGAAAAAACAGCGTCAGAGAAAAATTCTCTCCCACAGGAAAAAGTCCGATGCTGCTGGCATACTGCTTATTAATACAACGTATCACACAATTTGCCGCCTGTTTCGCGCCTTCCACAAAGGATTCCTGCATCCAAAACAGCAGCAATGCATATACCGGCACTGCTGCTAATATAATATATATACAATACTCTCCTGATATCCTCGAATAAGAAAGCCATTGAAATCCCAGACAAAGCAGCGCTGTCTCCAGATATACCATCCAGGAAACGGTTCCTATGGAAAATGCAGTAATTACTACCGCACATATTCCCTCCAGCAGCAGAAGCTGCATGCCATAGGCTGTCAAAAACCAGAAAAGCCGTCTCCTTCTGCCTTCTTTTCTTTGGAAAAGCTCTCGTTCCTTTAAGGTGATTCCCATGTCCCCACGAAAATATTCTCCTTTGACAGCCTGCTCCTTTTCATGCCCTCCGGTGCGCTTCCTCTGCCTGCTGTCTGACCTCTCCTCGTATGTTAATCCCAATGACCTCCTGGATTCTTTCATCTGCAAACTTCTCCTTATAATATACCGCAACGTCGCCATAGTCATACAGCTTTGCCCGCAGAAGCAGTGCCAGCATATATTCCAGCTCTTCCTGACTGCCTACATAGCTTCTCTGCACTTCTCCTGTCTCCACATCATACCAAGCCACATACTGTCCCCGGGTTTCCGTTAAAAGCTGAAAGGACAGGGATGCCACTGTTTCCAGGAAAAAATCCCATTCCTCTCTGGTTATCTTCGCCTCCTGTCTTTGTAACTCCAACAGAAGCAGTGTGGTACACTCCTTCTCCTCATTAAAATTACGTACCAGAAGCTCATCCATCTTAGCGCTCATTTTCCAATGAATCCTGTGAAGCGTATCCCCCTGATGAAAGGTACGGATATCCCGAACTTCTCCTACTTCTTCCCCCTGCTGCTGCACAGGCGCTTCTCCCCCTTCTCCGGCGTACTGCCACGCTTCCGGCATCTCCTGTGCACCTTCCTGTTTCCACTGTGGCAGAACAGAGAATTCTGCACTCCCTTTCTCTATTCTTCCCCGCGCCTGAAAAATTCCAACGTAATCGCGGACCTTTATCTGAATGACACGAAGTCCCACTACTCCGCAATGGAGCGCCTGAAGGGAAAAGGAAAGCACCGCTTCGCTTTTTTCCTCCAGCATGACAGATGCATGGAACCTGCTGCAGCCTCCTGTATCTAAGTCCACACATTCCAGCACTACCACCGCCTCCGGCACCGGAAGATATCCCCGATTTTTACAAATTACCTCTACCTGCCACTTCTCCCCCTTTTGTCCGGCAGTCCGCGGAAGCCGCAGTCTGGCAGATACTCGTTTTCCCATCCGGCACACCTGCAAGAACAGACATATTCCAAGCATGACTTCCAATCCCAGCAGAAACCATAAAAATTCACTGCGGTGGGAGGCAGCAAGAAAAAATGTTACAACGCATGCCAACACATAATAAAGCTTACCTCTCATTTTTCCGGTCTCGGCTTTGAGACAGAAGTGAGAATGTCTTTCATTACCTCTTCTACCGTCAGATGATTCATTTTTCCCTGGGCATTTAATCTCAGCCTGTGCCCAGCCACATCTGCAAATACCTTGCAGACATCATCCGGTATTACATAATCCCTGCCCTGCATATAAGCTGCCGCCTTTGCCATATGGGAAAGCGCCAGAGAACCACGGGTACTAAGTCCCAATGACAGCATGGCATGCGTTCTGCTGCAATGAGACAATTCCACGATATAATCCGCAATATCTCTGTGCACGTATACTGTTTTTACTTCTTTTTGCATTTCTATAAGCTCCTGTCTGGTGATTACCGCCTCTGCCTCATCCAGAAGACGGTGCCCGGACTGTTTCAGCAGAATATCTACCTCATCCTCTTTTTGGGGGTAACCCATTACAATCCGAATCATAAATCGGTCCAGCTGGGATTCCGGCAGCATCTGGGTCCCCGCAGAACCGATAGGATTTTCCGTTGCGATTACAAGAAAGGGGGACGGAACCGGTCTGGTGACTCCGTCTACAGTGATTGCAGACTCTTCCATAACCTCGAGCAATGCAGACTGGGTTTTGGCTGAGGTACGATTAATCTCATCCGCCAGAAAAAGATTACACATAATTGCTCCCGGATGATAAATGAATTTTTCCATTTCTTTCTGATACATAGAAAATCCGGTAATATCCGAAGGCATGATATCAGGGGTAAACTGAACACGGTTCTGTTTTAAATCCATAGCCTTGGCAAATGCCAGCGCCAGTGTGGTCTTTCCCACTCCCGGAATGTCCTCGATTAAAATATGACCTGTAGCCAGAATTGCTGTCATAATCTTTTCAATACATTCTTTTTTTCCAAGAATGACTCTTGAAACCTCTTCGGTCACAAGCTTTGCCTTGTTCACATACATCATCGTTCCTTTCTCCTCCTTTTTCTTATAATCAAAAACAACAGGAGTGCTTCTCCTCCCACTACTACAATGAGGGAAACTACAAGCCACTGCCATACATCTACCATACGTTGAATCAGGGTTCCCGTCTGAAGCTCCTGGTATTGTATCCGGCTCTCCTCCTCACTGTATTCTGTCCTCACTCCCCGCACCAGCAGACGGTGGGAATTGACCGCATAAGGTGTACAGGTAATTAATGTACAGTAGTCCTCCCCCGGAATGATTTCTAAATCGGAGGTTTCCTCCGGCTCCACCACCTTAATCTGGTCCACCTGATAGGCGAGAATCTCATCTAAAACATGCAGAAAAAAATAATCTCCAACCTCCATCTGGTCTAAATTCGTAAATAATACAGCCCCCGGCATCCCACGGTGTCCCGTGAGAACGCAGTGGGTGCTTTCCCCTCCGATAGGAAAGGAGGACTGACTCATATGTCCTACTCCGTTACTTAACACGTCATCATTGGTTCCCTCATATATGGGCAAATTGACGTCAATCTTTGGAATCGTAATATAGCCGATTCCCTCTCCGAGTCCCAGCATATCCACATAACTGACAATGGTGTCTTCTTCTCTGCTGGCATCTTCCAGCAGGACATTACTGAGCTGCTCATTATATTTGCTTGCTGCTTCCTTTGCTGCGTCCAGTTTTTCCTGCTCTAATTCAGCTACCGTGTCCTGGTATTTCTGAATTGCTACACTGGCATTTTTTTCCGCCAGCTTGTTGCTGATAAAGGGATAGGCAATAATTCCCATCCCTGATATCATCATTATGATTGCAAATACAATTTTAACTTTTTTCATAAACTATTTCTGTTATGCCTTTTTCCGGGAGCGTATTAAAATCACCGCTGCTCCTGCCACTAAGGCAAGACCGATTACAGAAAACAGTATGGTACCCATACCTCCGGTAACAGGAAGGGTGAAGCCCTTACTGTTCTTAACGGTGTTGGTTATGGTTCCGTTATTGCCATCCGCATCTTCAAATTTTTGATTTACTACGGTTGTTGCGGTAGTTGTAACTCCATCTTCCGTTGTTATTTTGGTCGTGGTTGTTGTTGCATATTCTATTGCCAGTTCAATTTCTACCGGCGCCTGCAGCAGATTATATCCCTCGTTTGTTTTGGTTTCCACCAGATAATAGGTTCCATTCGCCAGACCGCTGACATTGATTTGACCATTTGCATCTGTTTCTAAGTCACTTGTGTTCACCTTTTCATATTTTCCTGTCAGTCCGCTTACCGGATTCGTCAATACTCCGTCTCCCGTTGCAGCATCATCCAGCTTTCTGTATAAATCAAAGGTTACTCCTGCAAGCGCCTTGTTATCCGCTGCGTCCACCTTTTCTACTGCAATTTTGAACGTATATACAACGGCCTGGTCTGTAATAATATCACTCTCCGGCTCTCCCGGTTCATTCGGGTTTCCGTCGTCATTGGATTCCGGAAGTATCTGATTGGAATATTTCAGTTCGACCGTATTGGGATTTCCCACTGATGTTACAACTGCATCATCGTCTAAGGTTGCCTCAAAATAAATATAAATGCTCTTTCCTGCATAATTTTCCAACAGACTGGTAATCACTCCTGTTGTTGTATTCTTGCTGTTGAATGCAATGCTCCAGTCTGCTCCGGAAGTATCTACTGTATAGTCTGCTGTGCCTCCTGTTGTCAGAATTTCATTCTGCATGTCTGCATCACTGTATATTTTCAGTGAACCTGTCACATAGGTCAGCTTATCCATGGTATCGGATATTGTAAAGTCTGCCAGTCTTGCTATACTTTCCGGCACATCTACGGTAATACGATACGGCACAGTATCTCCTGCACTGTAATCACCGTCAATTCCCCATGTGCCATCCTCTCTGTCCTTTACCTCTTTCTCTAAGTCAGGCTTTTCATTTACTATGGCAATGGGCGTATTTGTCGTATCTACCTCTGTACCATCTATTTCTACCTTACCGTCATCATTGATTACAAACTCATAGGAATCAGCACCGTTCATAATATAACCGGTATCATTAGGAACTCCTGTTTCCACAAAACGATAGGTTCCCGGCGCCAAATCTGTAATAGTTATTTTTCCATCGGCACCTGTGGTTAGAACACCATCTACGCCCAATGCATCGCCTTTATTATTTGCCTTTACTGTTTCCCATTTCCTTTGCGCAGCAGCCGCTTCCGGATTGGTGCATTTTTGAAGTACAAAGGTTGCTCCTGCCAGATTCGTTTCTGTACCGTCTCCTATTTTTCCTTTCTTCTGCAGGGTTACTCCTGCGTATGTAGAGCTGTTCTTCGGAAAGACATGTACATCATATATCCAGTCGTCTCCATCCACCGTTGTCATTGGAATTGATATCAGAAAATCTTCTACCTTTCCGGTAATCTGTGCCGGAGCGGATATTTCCTGCACCAGATATAGACCTAACGGAAGATCCGAAAATGTTACCGTACCCTTTGTGTCACCCTCAGCGGAGCTTGTAACACCTGTATAAATATCAGAAGCCGCGGCACTTTCTGCCAATACCTTTGCTTCAGCAACAGTAGGAAGAGCCTTTGCATCGGTTCCGTAATAAGTACTTAATTCCGCAACTTTGGTAGCTTTAAAGGTAACTCCTCCCAGCGGAACTGCATCTGCCGGTACATTATTTTCATCTGTCGCTTCACCGGTTCCCGTGCCTGCATTGTTTCCATTGTACTCATACTTATGAATTGTCAGGCTTCCGGTTTGGGTCGTGTCAATCGTAGGCGCAGCCAGAGCCGCTCCCGGAACGATTGAAATTGCCATCATTGCTCCCAGCATTCCTGCCAGAAATTTTTTGAGTTTTTTCATATCTTTTTCCTCTCTTTCTTTACTCATGCTTCTTTATTTATGGTTATCACCCTTCGGGATTTTTTCCCTCCGGTGTGTTTTGTATATAGATATTCCTGCGGCAGTTATGCCGATTCCGGAAATTATTATAAAAAATATTCCAAATCCTCCGGTTGCCGGAAGCACCAGCTTCAAGCGGTTGGAAATCTTCAGAGTAATGGTATTACTCTGCTGCTCTACCGTATAGTCCTTTCCGTTTACGGTACATCCATTTTCCCGGTCAAGCACAACGGTAATGGGTTCCTTTAACAGGCTGTATCCGGCCGCTGTTTCTATTTCTGTCAAAAGCCAGGTTCCATCAGGAACATTTTCAAATACCAGAATTCCTTCATCCGGATAGCCGTCCCCATCATAGTCCTTTTCTCCGGTAGTTCCGTTCAACGGGGAAACGGTACTGTCAATATTTCCATCCGCATCCAGCTTTTCCAGCTTGAAGGTTGCGCCGGACAGCAGTGTCTGCGCTTCCGAACCTACACCATACTTCATTATTTTTAAATTTGTCTTATCATATAAAGTATTGGTTATGGTACATATCGTATCATCCGTACCGGAATCTGTCTGAGGTTCCGTATACGTTACAAGGAAATTTTTCAAAAATGTGTTATTCTCTATGATATTTCCCTGACTGTCTGTTTCCATCAGACGATACTCCCATTCATTTATGTTATCTGCATCCTTGTAATCTTCATATTTTTCTAAATCAGGAATGGTGTATTTCCAGCTTCCGTCACTGCCCTGTGTAATCGTAAGCTTCTCATAACCCGGTACCGCCGTATATTCTCCGTCGCTTCCCTTTATCCGCCTCTGAAGCTGAACGTAAATGGAAGAAGGCATATGCGCCGTTAAGGAATTTCCATCCATGTCCTTCCATAGCTTTTCAAGGCTTACTTTGATTACCGGCTTTATGGTATTTTGAAATTTTACCGTTGTATGACTCGCTTCCGATGAAATAAGTCCCGATACGGTATTTCCTTCTATCAGTATCATATCGTCCCGACTCGTTTCCTTTCCCGGTTCGGAACCAACATGGACAAAAATGCCCTTTAGCTCAGAACCATCCTCCGGCAGAATCTCTTCCACACTGTAATGGGTGCCAATGGGAATCCCGGATATGGTATATTCCTCTCCCACCTTCAGTTCTACCTCTACCGGTTCAATGGGCGTAGGCTCCAGGTCATAACCGCCCACATTAGAAAAGGTCACTTTAAAACGATACGTTCCTGTCAGATTCTCCTTATCTCTTTCACAGAGCCCTGTCTTTTTTATGGTGAGTGAACCCGTTTTTATTTTATTGGTAAATACCACCTTCAGTTTTGTGGTAGTTGTCTCAATATCCGGTTCTAAGTAAGAACGGAATACAAAGGTATTATCCGGCCGCACTCCATTGTATGCATTTTGCAGAAGGTTTCCGTCTGTCGAACCGGTACGGTATACCTCTGTTCTTCCATCATCTACAATGGAAGAAAGAACCTCTATCAGACTGATTTCTTCAGAACTGTTTTTTATAATATTGCCCGTTCCTTCGTTCATGGAATCCACCAGAACTCCGTTTTCATACATCGTCCAGGAGACATCAAACAGCTTTGAATCGATCTGCTCTTCCAGCGCAATATAGCTGCCTCGACGGAACTGGTCGGAAAAGGTGGCTGTTTCATGATTTTCCAGATAAAAGGTTCCGTCCGTTCCGATTACAAATTTTTTTATATTCCCGTTTGTATCCGGAACCGAAGAAGAATAAACAGCACCTACCGGAACTTCCAGCTGACCGGACTGCGCCGAACCATAATCCGGTATTTCATACTGCTTCATTACAAACCCTGTCAGCGAACTGGATATGCTTTCGGGATAAAAGATAAAATCATTCAAATAAATATCTCTGGAATAGTTGTAACCAAATCTGATTTCTGCCACATTTGTTGCATCAAATCCCGTTTCCTTTATCAGCCTGCTTAAATCAATCCGTACCGTTACCCACTTTCTGCTGGCCATGGAAACAACACCATAGGTTTTTCCGGAAAGATACTCCGTAGAACTTCCAAGGGTTCTTCCGTTGCTGTCCACAATCTGCAAGTACATGTTGGCCAGCGTAGGCGTATCAAAATAATCATAATAATATTTAAATTCCAGATAATTCATATGGGAAATATCTGCTTTGCCTCCGCTTTCCGGATAGATTACACCATAACGCAGGCTGCGATATGAGCCTGTTCGGTCATCCTCCGCCGCCCTCCAATGCACCACATCTGTCTGGTCCCCTTGTTGGGCTATATGTTCAAATACCGTCGTACTATATGTAGCGCCTATGCTGCCGGAGGAAAAGTCTGCATTATAGGTCTCCGGAAGCAACTGCTGTTCCTCTACCTCTTTGCTTCCATAATGAGTTGCCAGATTCTTAATGTTGAATCTATAGAGGGACTGATTATCAAATACATCCCAAAACAGCTCGTTTAAATCGGTCTTATCCACCACTTTTTCTACCTGAAGCTGATTCTCATCCGGGAAGTTAAAGCTGATTTGCATGTTGGATTCCCACATTCCCCGCTCCATGTAATACATGGTGAGAGTATGCTCATCGGTTTTTCTCCCCTCCAGTTCAAAGGTTGTGGTAGTTTCCGTACTGCCAGACCCGGCGCTTGCTTTTACCGCACTGACGGTGGCTGTCTGATTAGAAAAGTCCAGACTTCCGTCTACTCTTCCGTGAGAACCTCCTATATCCAACGCCAGCTTGCCGTCAATAAATACCCAAACATCGTCATCACCGCTGAAATTAAAAGTAATCGGCACCGTAACTCCATTGTTTTCTGCAAGAATTGTACCGTCCTCGGTCAGACGAAAATTAAATTGCAGCTTCACACCAAAACCATAATTATAGGTAGAGGCAGTGGTCGCAGCAGCAGTATTATTAAATGGAAAAAATCCGTAGGTATTCGTCACGCCGCTTGTAGAGCTTCTGCTGTCTACATTCTTTGACCAGTTCTGGTTTCCTACGTCCTCCAGGTAATATCCGCTCGTACTGTCCGTCTTCATCTGAAGCGTGGTTTCACTGCTGTTAAAATACCAGTAGGTTGCGGTCTTTCCATCCATGGTCAGCTCCTTCTTTTTAAAGGGGAAAGACACATCCTCATACACCTGACCCAGTACAGAATTCTTGCTGTTATTTCCCTGTAAAAAGCTTCTGTCAAAAAGAGGCTGTGGCACCGTTCCTCCCTTTGCCATTAAATCGCCGTCATTAAGCGTATCTGCTATGAGTCCCTGTGTCGCGCAGTTGACCTTTCCGCCGGAAAGATAAACATCATAATTTGAATTATTTGTAGAAATAAAATTTGCATAATTATCCCATCCAAATAAATTCAGTGTTCCGGCAATATCGGCAAATTGGATTCCCATCCCTGACGGCTGAAAGTGTCCCACATAAACCGGAATGGATACATTCGCCTCCCTGTAATAATCGCTCAACGCCTGATTAAACTGCCGGAAATTTACCCAGTTGCGCTGACTGGCAGTGTTATCCCAGTTATAGTCATCACGGTTATTCCCATTTAATTCGTAATCCGTATAGTAATCAAAAAAGGTAGCATTAATATAATTCGCCTCTTCCTCTCTCGTAAAGGTTCCCTGCTCAATATCTACTACATCTTTATTTTTGCCCTCTGCGTTTTTTCCTTCCTCCGCATTTCTTATGGTATATACCTCATTCCAGTAACCGCTTCGGTTTGCATTGTTGTATACCGAATCATCACTGGTATCCGGATAAAAGCACGGATTTTCCACACTGTCCCAGGGTATCACAAGGTCCACCGTCTGTGCCGCCTTGGCAGTAGGATAGTTGCCCAGACCGGAGCTGCTGTAAAATATGATATTGGTAAACTCTTTGCTCAGCTCCCCTTTATAAACATCCGTCCATTTATTGCTCCCCTGACTGTGGGAGGCTGTCAGCGCCAGCTCTCCGTCTTCAAAGTCCGTTGCTGTATTCCACGCATGATAGTATATCTTGTTAGAGCCAAGGGGGATACTTGCATCGATTGCTGAACCCGCATAGGACAGCTTTGACACTGCCGCATCAAAGTATACCGTATAGCTCTTGCTATAGGTTCCGCTGACAAGAGCAACATCATTTTCCAGTATCAGCAGATTAGACGCTAAATCCTTCCATAAGAAATGATATTCTGCTCCTCCTGTTCTTACCGTAATGACCGTCCGCTGCGTCGCCTCGCTTTCTGATGGAATCACATAGCTATAGGTTTTCGCATCATCGCTGACAGTTGTCAGAGGCACCTCTGCTCCGGTTCCAATCTGAATAGTCGCTTCCTGACCGGCAGAAAAGCTCAGCTTATCCAGATATAACGTTTTTCCGGTAATCCCGGACGCTGCCGCGGGATATTCTTCCCATGCATTAATATAATTTCCCTCCGCCGTTTTGCTCACATGCCAATAGAGAGTATTCGTACTTCCCGGCGCATATGTTCCCTTGATTATCTTTTCCGTTACCAGCTCTTCTCCGTTCTTTGAAAAGGTAACCGTGTCATAATCGCCTTCCGGTATGATTCCCTGATAAATGACTGTTGTTCCGGAAACCGCCGTCATTTCTATCTTATCGCTTCCTGCATCCGTTTCTCCACTAACGGTAAATTCCGCTTCCAGTGTTCCCTGCTCTGGAAACATTTCCGGTAACGTTTCCATATTAAAAAAATAAATTACTTCTCCCGCATAATTACTTATATTCCAGGTATTTGCTTCCCATGCACCACTTTCGTAACCCGTTACCCGGAAAGTGTTAGAACCTGCCGCTAGGGCGCTGCTTAGATTTGTATCCTGGTTATAATTCCATATCTCTGAAGTGTTTGCCGGATTCACTCTTACAAATTGAAAGTTTCCTCCAGATTTCATATCAGCAGGAATCTTAACGCGGTACAGATGAGTTTCCCATTCCTCCATCTGCTGTACCAGCCACACAGAACTGCCTGACGACTCATACCGCAATGCAAAGACTGCACCGGCTTCCTCCCACGCAGTAAAACCTGACGTATTCAGATACAAATAATCTCCCACTGTCAGTCCACTGTCTGCACCGGCTTCTAATGCCATAAGGCTGTCTGTAGCTTCATCTATTGTCATAAGACTGTCTGCATCGGTTTCTAACGTCATAAGGCTGTCTGCCGTCTGCGTAACTTCCGCATCATCTTCTTTTGCATCTTCTTCTGCTGCTTCCGACTTCCATGTAACGGTAATGCTGCTTTGCCCCACTGCACCGGCTTCTACGGAATCATCCTCCCATACCTGTGCCTCTAATACAATCTGTTGTTCCTGCTGTTCCTCACCGCAATCCACAGAAAGAAGTATATCAAAATCCGCAGTCCCGCCTGCCGGAAGCACTGTCTGTAAATACCGCTGTGCTGCATTTCCTTCTATATCCCTCTGTTCCATCTGCACCACATCCGGTTCTGTAATGTTCCATATAGAGACATCGGTTGCCGCCGTGCCGTCTACATTTTTCAAATATACCTTTAAGCAAATCTCCTTTTGAATATTATTGTTGGCAGAAATATGTACCTTATGACTCTCACCTGACAAAACCGTCTCATCCAGTGCCGATATATTTACTGTGGCTGCCGCATCCGTGCTGTTCTGTGCCATTGCCGCAACTCCTCCAGACAAAAGAAATTCCACCGTCACAAAGAAAACCATAAGCATACATAGAATTCTTTTTACATTATTTTTCAAATTCCTCTCCTCTTTCAATAGAACTCACATACTACGTTTTACACTTACTACTGCTTACTTTTCTGTTCTGCCTCCACTTTACCATTTATGTTATTGATAACAATTAACATAATTCCAACGATACCCAGAATCACGTACCCCACACTGCGTACCGTTTTTTCTTTTTTTATAACCTCAGCATCCTCCTTTTCTTCTAAAATATCTGCTTCATAGCTAATTTCTATTTTCTCACTCCAGCTCCCCATCGCTGCGCTTTTTTCCTTTTCTTTCTCTTTTGCTGTGCTACTTACTTTTTCACAAAAAACCACATACCTTCTGGTATTCTGCGTATACGGATGACAGGTCAGGAGTGTTACCATATCTCTGTTATCCTGTATCAATATTTCATGAACGTCCTCAGGCATAATCACCTTGATTTCGGTCACTTCATAAGTAAGTATTTCCCAAAAATTCCGAATGGTAATGGTATCTCCCAGACTGAGCTTTTCGATTTCCCGAAACATCGGAATTCCTTTCCAGCCCCGATGTGCTGCAATCACGCTATTACTATTGTTCTCTCCCAATGGAAAGGAGGTCTGACCTAACAGTACCGCACCGCTTTTCATGTTCTCCTGCATTGCTCCAAGATAAATCGGCAGTTCTACATCCATTTTCGGAATTGAGATTACTCCCACTACGTTATTTTCTACGCCATAATCACTCAGGTCAATGCTGCTTTGTTCATAGGACCATGGATCCTTCAGATTTTCCTGCCTTTCCGCATATATCTGTCTGTTGTAGCTCTCCATAACAGCCCGCAATTCTCCGAATTGCAAGGAATCCGAACCATCTGTCTTTGTGTTTTCCAAATGCTCTTCAAACTCTCGGATTACCTTGTTATTACGGATTGAATTCTCTACTGCTCTGATATCCGGATAGGAGAAAATGATAATCCCTCCAAGGTAAAGGCAAATACAACTCATCTGAATTATCTTCTTTTTCAATTTAGTATTCTCTTCCTGCTTTTTGGTTTCCATGTTCTTCAATAATCAGGTTTTTACCTGTCTTCGAAACTTTATTGGGAATCACTTCAATCAGCTCATCAACAGAGCACCCTAATACTTCACATATTTTGTCAATATGTTCCACTTTCAGGCTAACTGCAATCTCATGATACCATTCGTTAATAGTATTGGGTCTTATTCCAGTTAAATCTGATAATTCTCTTTGCGTCATGCGTCTTTCACCCAGAAGCTTTGATAAGTAAATCCTAACCATAATGTTACCCCTGATAAATGTAAATTCCCGCTTACGCTATACGACATCTTATACTATCATACTTCGTTGGGAAATTTTGGAATTTGATATTTTATATCGAAATTCGTTATTTACTTATTCCTTTCCGATATTTTTTCATTATGTAAAAACAGAGCAATGTAGAAAACAGTAGATTTCCTTGTTTTCTACATTACTCTGCTTCTCTTTTTCTTCTGTTAAAAGTCAAACAACGACAACTGATTGGACTCCGGTAAATCTCCCAAAATTCCCAAATCATCCATCAGGTCGATGACCGTCTTTGACACCTTGGTTCTCTGGCGGAAATCGTCCTTTGACAGGAACTTTCCGTCCTTGGCTGCTTCCACCACTGCATCCGCCGCCTTATCTCCCAGACCTTCGATAGAGTCTAAGGATGGCATGAGCTTTCCTTCGATAATCTGGAACGCATGCGCTTTCGCTGTAAATAAGTCTACCGGAACAAATTCAAACCCTCTGGCATACATCTCCTGAACAATTTTCATATCTTTTAAGGTATCCTGTTCTTTCTTCGTCAGAATATCTTTGCGCCGTTCGTAATCTGCTATAAAATAATTCAGCTTTTCCTTTCCCTGACACATCAGCTCATAATTAAATGACGTTGCCCTGATACTGAAAAATGCCGCATAATAAGCCAGCGGATGATATACCTTGCAGTACGCAATACGCCAAGCCATCATAACATAAGCTGCCGCATGGGCTTTCGGGAACATGTACTTGATTTTTTTACAGGACCAGATGTACCAATCCGGTACGCCATGTTCTGTCATAACTTCTTCCCATTCCGGCTTCAGGCCTTTTCCCTTTCGGACGCTTTCCATAATGGTAAAGGAAAGTTCACTTTCTAATCCCATGTTAATCAGATAAATCATAATATCGTCACGGGTACAGATTGCCGTTGAAATGGTCGCCTTTCCCTCTTCAATCAAGGTCTGGGCATTTCCAAGCCACACGTCTGTACCATGAGACAGTCCGGAAATACGAATCAAATCGGAAAAGGACTGGGGCTTGGTGTCAATCAACATCTGAATAACGAAGTCGGTACCGAACTCCGGAATTCCAAGGGAGCCTAACGGACAGCCGCCAATATCCTCCGGTGCAATCCCAAGCGCTTTTGTACTCTGAAACAATGACATAACATTGGGCTCATCCAACGGAATCTTCTGAGCATCAATCCCAGTCAAATCCTCCAGCATACGAATCATGGTCGGATCGTCGTGTCCGAGAATATCAAGCTTTAACAGGTTATGGTCAATGGAATGATAGTCAAAGTGTGTGGTAATGATGGATGTCGTCATATCATTGGCAGGGTGCTGTACCGGTGTAAAGGTATTGATTTCCTCCCCTACCGGAAGAACAACGATTCCACCCGGATGCTGTCCGGTGGTTCTTCTGACACCTACACAGCCCTGTACAATCCGGTCTATTTCACAGTTTCTTTTTCGTATTCCACGCTCTTCATAATAATTTTTAATATAACCGAATGCCGTCTTATCCGCCAGAGTACCGATGGTTCCGGCACGATAAGTCTGCCCGTATCCGAAAATAACTTCGCAATAGGCGTGTGCCTTACTTTGATACTCTCCGGAAAAGTTCAGGTCAATATCCGGCTCTTTATTTCCCTTAAATCCCAGGAATGTTTCAAATGGGATGTCAAATCCCTCTTTTTTTAAGTCTGCACCACAGACCGGACACTTACGGTCTGGCATGTCACATCCTGCTCTTCCGCTGAATTCCTTTACCTCCGGTGAATCAAAATCACTGAAATGACATTCCGGACAATAGTAATGGGGTGACAGCGGATTTACCTCTGTAATACCGGACATGGTGGCTACAAAGGAAGAACCTACGGAACCACGGGAACCTACCAGATAACCATCCTCATTGGACTTCCACACCAGCTTCTGAGCGATAATATACATAACGGCATATCCATTGGATATGATGGAATTCAGTTCTCGTTCCAAACGTTCATATACAATTTCCGGCAGTTCCTGTCCATAAATATCATGTGCCTTGTTATAACAGATATCACGCAGCATCTGGTCGGAATTTTCAATGACCGGCGGACACTTGTCTGGTCTCACCGGAGAAATCCTCTCACACATATCTGCTATCTTATTTGGGTTAGTGATAACTACCTCTTCTGCTTTCTCACTTCCGAGATACGCAAACTCTGCAAGCATTTCTTCTGTGGTTCTTAAGAACAATGGCGCCTGGTCGTCTGCATCCTTAAAACCTTTTCCTGCCATAATGATACGGCGGTATATCTCATCCTCCGGGTCTAAGAAATGCACATCACAGGTGGCAACCACCAGTTTATTGAACTGTTCACCCAGTTTTACGATTTTTCGGTTAATATCCTTTAACTCTTCTTCGGAGGCAACGGTAGGACTGTCTCCTTTTAACATAAACGCATTATTTCCAAGCGGCTGAATTTCCAGATAATCGTAAAAACGTACCAGACGTGCAATCTCTTCTTCGGAGCTTCCTCGTAAAATTGCCTGATACAGTTCTCCCGCTTCGCAGGCGGAGCCGATCATCAGTCCCTCCTTATACTTGAGGTATTCGCTCTTTGGAATTCTGGGCTGTCTGTGATAATAAGTCAGGTGCGCCTCTGACACCAGACGATACAGATTGATTCTTCCTGTATCATTGGTGGCAAGGATAATTGCATGGTGGGAAGGCAGCTTCTTAATGTTATCTACCGAGGTGCTTCCCATCTGGTTGACTTCCTCTAAAGTCTCGATTCCCCGGTCTTTTAACATTGCAATAAACTTTACAAAAATTTCTGCCGTACATGCCGCATCATCTACGGCACGGTGATGATTGTCCAGAGAAATTTTCAATGCTTTTGCTACCGTATCCAGTTTAAAACGATTTAACTGGGGCAGCAGCACACGTGCCAGCGCCACCGTATCAATGACCGTATATTCACATTCTAAGCCCTGCCGTTCGCAGTTCTTACTGATAAAACTCATGTCAAAGCCTGCATTATGAGCTACCATAATGGCGCCTTCGCAGAACTTTAAGAACTCCGGCAGAATCTCTTCTATCTTAGGTGCATCTAATACCATGTCGTCACGAATACTGGTCAACTCTTCGATTTTAAACGGAATCGGTACTTCCGGATTGACAAATGTGGAAAAACGGTCTGTGATTTTTCCCTTTTCTACCTTAACCGCACCAATTTCAATAATCTTATTATTCAAAGGGCTAAAGCCCGTAGTCTCTAAGTCAAATACCACATAGGTGTCGTTCAGACTCTGTCCTTTGGGATTCTCAATAATGTTCTTTAAATCGTCTACCAGATAGGCTTCCACACCATAGATGACCTTAAAATCATCCTCTGGGGAAACGGCGTGGTTTGCATCCGGAAATGCCTGAACATCTCCATGGTCTGTGACAGCGATTGCCCGATGCCCCCATTTCATAGCACGCTTGATAATATCCTTTACCTCGGAAACACCGTCCATATCACTCATTTTCGTATGACAATGAAGCTCTACACGCTTCTGTGGGCTGTTGTCCATCCGTGTAGAGGTAAAATCCGGTATTTTCTTAATTCCGGCAATAGAACCAATGGTAAGCTCACCGTCAAATTTATCAATGGTAGTCACACCTTTTATTTTCAAAAAGGCTCCCTTTTTGACTTCTGCGGTAATGTCCGCTACGAATTCATTCTTAGAAAACATCTTCACCATAATGGTATCTGTGAAGTCTGTAATGGCAAACATGATAATGGTCTTTTCGTTACGGATTTCTCTGGTTTCCAGACTTAAAATCTGTCCACGGATAACTACTTCGCCCATTTCTCCAAGAATCTCTTTGATGGCAATGGTTTCTTCTTCAAAGTCTCTTCCGTATACCACATCCGGATTGTCCGAACGTTTAAAGCTGCCGCCGAAGCCACCGCCAGAGTAGCCGCCTTTTTTGAAGCCGCCCTTTTGGAAGCCACCCTTTGGCGCTTCCTTTTTCTCTTCCTTTTTTTCCGCTGGTGCCTGTGCCATTACAACAGTATCCGGTGAAAATGGAGCTGCTTCTCCTGCTGGTTCCACTGGTACCGCTTCTGCAGCTCTTTCTTCTGTTTCTCCGTCTTCGCCAGACTGGTTTCCCTTTGCCAGAGAAGACTGGCTGACAATACTTTTGACCTCATTTTCAATCTGGATATCACTATTTTTCTTGTATTTTTTTTCTTTGGGTTCGGCATATTCTATTTGAATATTTACATCCATGCCACATCGTTCGCAGATGATTTTTTCTAAAATCTGTACCACTTCCTCGGACTTCTGCCTTGCAATAACAGAGTCCTCCAGGGTCAGTATCATTTTATTTTCTTCCGGAAAGTCCATCTGCGCCATCCGCAGGACATTATATGCTAAGAGGCTGTATGCCCGAAATTCCTCTAAAACACTGTCTTTATAGACATCCATCAGCTTCTTTGGGTTATACTGCCCGGACAACTGATATTTTTCTATGATTTTTACGGAAACATCATGATGCGGAAAAAGCTGCTTCTTGATGTTTCCTTCCAGATGGAAAATATTACTTTTCCAAATCAATCTGGTACTTAACAGATAAACCCTAAGATGATTCTGCTGACGATTGGTAGAAACCTTCGTTACTTCCACGTCTGCTAACAGCTTCTCCATATCCTGATTTACCTTAAGTTCCGGAAAAACATCAAAAAACAGCTTACTCATTTTATTCTCACCTCTGCATTTCATAAACTGCTATGATTCATTGAAATGTAGCAGTTCATAACGAAGAGCTTCTAATAACTCCTCTTCTTTTACTTTCTTGTATACTTCTCCATGCTTGATAATCAAGCCTTCTCCAATTCCGCCTGCAATTCCGATATCGGCTTCCTTCGCTTCTCCCGGTCCGTTTACGACACATCCCATAACGGCAACCTTTATGTCTAATGGAATATCTGCCACCATATTTTCCACCTGATTTGCCAGACCAATTAAGTCTATCTGAGTTCTTCCACAGGTGGGGCAGGATACTACTTCGATTCCGCCTTTGCGAAGTCCCAATGTTCTTAATATAATCTTCGCGGACTTAATTTCCTCTAAGGGGTCATCGGTCAAAGATACCCTTATGGTATCTCCGATTCCCTGTCCTAAAATCATCCCAAGTCCTATGGCAGACTTAATATTACCACTGGTAACCGTACCTGATTCTGTAATTCCTACATGCAGCGGATGCTCTGTTTTATCTGCAATCAGCTCATGTGCTCTTACACACATCATTACATCCGAGGACTTAATACTGATGACCAGATTATCATAATCCATGTCCTCTATCATTTTCACCTTATCCAATGCACTTTCCACAATACCTTCCGCCGTTACACCATGGTATTTTTCTACCAGTTCCTTTTCTAAGGAACCACTGTTTACCCCTACACGAATCGGAATATTCCGTTCCTTTGCCACGTCAATGACTGCCTTTATCCGCTCCTTTGAACCGATATTCCCGGGGTTAATACGAATCTTATCCGCGCCGTGTTCCATTGCTGCAATGGCAAGGCGGTAATCAAAGTGAATGTCCGCAACCAATGGAATGGTAATTCCTTTTTTAATTTCTTCCAATGCCTCTGCTGCCTCCAGATTAGGAACTGCGCACCGAATAATATCACAGCCTGCAGAGGTCAAGCGCTGAATCTGGTCTATGGTGCCCTTAATGTCCTCTGTCTTTGTATTGGTCATAGATTGAATCAGGATAGGATTTCCTGCTCCAATCTTCTTATTGCCAATCTGTACTTCTTTTGTCTTTTTTCTTACTATATTCGTCTCCATATACTTCTCCTAAAAGATATTACGGATGTCATTAAACATTACAAATACCATGAGCGCCATAAGTGCCATAAGTCCCACAAAATGAACCATTCCTTCTTTTTCCGGGTCTACCCGCTTCCCGCGTATTGCTTCGATAATCAAAAATACCAGCCGTCCTCCGTCTAAGGCAGGGATTGGCAAAAGATTCATCACTCCCAGGTTGGCAGACAGGAAAATGCAGATATTCAGCATACTTAAAAAGGTCAGATAAGCGCCGCCACTGCTCTTGCTCTCATCATAGGTGTCACCAATACTCTTTACAATTCCCACTGGACCGCTTAAGTCATTCATGCTGACACCTCCGGTTACCAGTAAGCGCAAACTCTGCACCGTAGAATAAATCCAGTATCTTACTTCATAAGCGCTGTGTGAAATGGTCTCAAGTACATTCCCCCGCTCTCTTGCCAGTGAACCACTGATTCCCATCATATAGCTTCCAGTCTCTTCGTCTAATTTAGGCTGAAGGGTAACTTCATATCGTTCTCCGTCGCGTTCATACACTACTTCAACTTCTTTTCCCGGATAGAAAAAGGAGTACATGCTCACTTCCCGATAAAAGTGTATTTTATGTCCATTCAGAGATATGATTTCATCCCCCGCCTGCATGCCTGCTTCCTGTGCAGGATAGCCTTCGATTACATCTGTCAGCACCGGTCTGTCATATCCCACACATATCATAATAATCAATGCAAATATCCATGCCATGATAAAGTTAAAAACAGGACCTGCCGCCACGACGCTGATACGCGCCCAGACAGACTTATTGTTAAAAGCCCTTTCGTCGGAACTGTCACCATCTTCTCCCTCCATCATACACGCACCGCCAAAAGGCAGCAGCTTGATGGAATACTTGGTCTCCCCTTTGGTAACACCAAATAACGTGGGTCCCAGCCCCAGACAAAATTCATTCACCCGGATTCCATTCTTTTTCGCCAGAAGAAAATGCCCCAGTTCATGAAACAAAATAATCATACTAAAGATTATAATTGCAATTATAATTTTCATGTTACCACCTGCTCTCTATAAATGCATAAGTCTCTGCCTCCGTAGTAAGAATCTCTTCTACGGTAGGACAATTTACATATCTGCTGTTTTCCATGCATGCATTTATGATTTCTGGTATTTCCAGAAAAGATATTTTTCGATTTAAAAACAATGCTACTGCTTTCTCATTTGCCGCATTATAAACAGTCGGAATATTTCCACCTTGCCTCATGGCTTGAAATGCCAGTGCCAGCCCCTGGAAAGTCTCCGTGTCCGGCTGTTCAAAGGTAAGACCGGACAATTCATAAAAATCCAGTTTCTTCCCGGACATTCTTCTGCGTTTGGGATAATAAAGGGCATACTGAATGGGAAGACGCATATCGGGCGTTCCCAGCTGTGCAATCACTGCACCATCTTCATATTCCACCATGGAATGAATAACGCTCTGAGGATGTACCACTACCTGAATCTGTTCCAGTTCCACACCAAACAGCCACTTCGCTTCCATTACCTCCAGACCTTTATTCACAAGGGTTGCGGAATCTATGGTGATTTTTCTTCCCATGGACCAGTTAGGGTGTTTCAGTGCATCCTCTACCTGCATATGCTCTAAATCTTTCCGTTTTTTTCCACGGAAGGGACCACCGGACGCCGTCAATAATATCTTATTGATTTTATTGCTCTCCTCACCATTTAAAGACTGAAAAATAGCACTGTGCTCACTATCCACCGGCAAAATCGATACTCCCTTTTCTTTTGCCAAAGGCATAATCAGATGTCCTGCTGTTACCAGTGTTTCCTTATTGGCAAGTGCAATATTTTTTCCCGCTTCAATGGCTGCTATAGTAGGGCGGATTCCAAGCATCCCAACGATTGCAGTGACCAGTATCTCTGCCTCCGGTATGACCGCAACTTCCAAAAGTCCTTCCATTCCGGATACGACCCGTATCTGCATATCCCGCAGGCTCTCCCGCAGAATACAGGCATCCTTTTCTTCCCATACTGCTACAAGCGCGGGTCTAAACTCCCGAACCTGTTGTTCTAAAAGCCGGATATTCTTTCCTGCCGCCATGGCGACCACCTGAATATCTCCCTGCTCTCTTACTACCTCCAGTGTCTGGGTACCAATCGAACCGGTAGAACCCAATAACGCAATTTTTTTCATAATCAACCTCTGTCTATATCAAATACAATGCAAGATAATATATAATCGGTGCAGTAAATATTACACTATCAAAACGGTCTAAAATTCCGCCGTGTCCCGGTATCAGCTTTCCATAATCCTTAATATCATAGTTTCGTTTAATTGCTGATGCTGCCAAATCTCCCACCATGGAAATCAGGGCACCAACAGCACTGATTCCTGCCAGAACCAAAATATATTCCGTAGAAAGATTCATCTGTTTCTGAAATACAAATCCATAGATAACTGTAAGTAAGGCAGCTCCAAGAACTCCTCCCACTGCACCCTCCACGGATTTTTTAGGGCTCAGTTTCGGCGCCATCTTGTGCTTTCCAATCAGAACTCCCACGCAGTATGCACAGGTATCACATCCCCAGGAACACAGGAAAATCAGCCATATAATGTAAGCGCCTGCGGTCAGTTCCCTTGTCTGATATACACAGGAAAGCATAACAGCGACATAAAAAACACCCAAAAACCCGGCAAAAATCTGCTCTGCCTTGTATTTTGGAAAAGAAAATACATATGCCGCCATAAATACCACCAGAACACCTAAAACAAATATCATCATGTCTGGTATGAAATCCCATAACAAGTTGGCATAGTATACAAGCACTGCTATGTATCCTACCATTCCTGCCAGTGTTTTTTCTATATGAAATACCCGATAAAGCTCAAATATCCCAATGAGTGAAATAATCGTAAGTCCTGCCAATAATACATTTCCCCCTGTAATAATCAGGGCAAGCGCCACAGCCACCAGTACGATTCCACTTAATAAACGTGTTTTAAACAAGGTTATTCCTCCTTTATCCCACCATAGCGTCTATCTCTACTATTATAGTCCTCAATGGCTTTTACTAATTCCTCTTTCGTAAAATCCGGCCATGGTACATTGGTAAAATATAATTCCGTATACGCCAGCTGCCACAACAGATAATTGGAAATCCGTTGTTCTCCGCTAGTACGAATCAGCAAATCCGGGTCCGGTATATCTGCCGTATCCAGATAACTCTGAAACCTGGTTTCATCCAGTTCATCTAAGGAAAACTGATTTTCCTTATAATCCCGGAGCATTTTTCTCATCCCCCGGAGCATTTCATCACGACTCCCGTAATTAATGGCAATCTGAAAGTTGAGACCATCCTGATTCTTCGATGACTCTTCTAAGCGTGCAATACTTTCCTGAATATCTTCTGACAATCCTGTTTTGTCTCCAATCACACGGACTCTCATGTGATTCTTCTCCGCCGTCTTGATACAGTTTTTCATATAATTACGCAATAGCTTCATCAATGCATCTACTTCTTCTTTGGGTCTGCTCCAGTTCTCTGTAGAAAATGCATATACCGTCAGATACTTCACACCTAAATCCCAGGCTTCCCGGCAGATGGTTTCCACATTTTTCGCCCCCTGGGTGTGTCCGAAGTTTCGCGGCATTCCGTGCTGCTTTGCCCATCTTCCATTTCCGTCTAAAATGATTGCTATGTGCTGTGGAACATTCATACTTCCACCTCCTGAATTCCTATGATTTCAAAAAGGACACGAACTAACGTCATGTCCCCTTGAAACCTTATACGGTAAGAATTTCGTTTGATTTTTCTTCTACCGCTTTATCTACTTTGACAATATATTTATCTGTCATTTTCTGTACTTCGTCTTCTAACTGTTTTACTTCATCTTCTGAAACTTCGTTTGACTTACCAAGCTTCTTTAATGAATCATTTGCATCTCTTCGGATGTTACGAATTGCAACCTTTGCACTTTCGCCTTTTTTCTTAACATCCTTTGCCAGCTCTTTTCTGCGTTCCTCGGTTAATTCCGGGAAAACAAGACGGATGACTTTTCCATCATTGGTTGGGTTAATTCCCAAATCGGAACTCATAATTGCCTTTTCAATTTCACGTACCATACTTGCTTCCCAAGGTTGAATCTGTATCATACGTGGTTCCGGAACAGAAACATTTGCCACCTGCTGAATTCCGGTCGGTGTTCCATAATAATCTACTTTCAGTTTATCCAGTACATGTGGATTAGCACGTCCTGCACGGATAGAACCAAACTCCTCTAATAAGTTCTGCAGTGACTTCTGCATTTTATTCTCATACTGCTGTAATCTTTCATCCATAAAAAAATCCTCCAAAGCTTATATTGAGAGTTTCCTTATACAGTAACCTTTGTTCCCGTAAATTCACCGCTCATTGCCTTTACAATACTGTTTTCTTCATTTAGCCCAAATACATACATAGGCATCTTATTTTCCATACACATAATAGAAGCCGTTAAATCTACCACCGCCAGCTTCTTATCAATGACTTCCTGAATAGTCACTTCCTCATATTTTACTGCATTTGGATTTACCTTAGGGTCACTGTCATAAACACCATCCACTGCCTTTGCCAACAGAATTCCCTCTGCTTCAATCTCAATGGCACGTAAAACAGTAGCCGTATCAGTAGAAAAATACGGATGTCCGGTACCTCCTGCAAAGAAACATACCATTCCTCTTGCAAAATATTTATTCGCTCTGTCTTTAGAAAATAACTTGGTAAAAGAACCACATTCAAAAGGTGTCAATACCTGCGTCATCATCCCAACGGAACGGAATATCTCAGATACATAAATGCAGTTCATGACCGTTGCCAGCATACCTATCTGGTCTGCCTTGGTTCTGTCAATGGTTTCACTGGTTCTTCCTCTCCAGAAATTCCCTCCTCCAATGACGATTCCAACCTCTGTTCCTGCATCTACCAGCTGTTTTACCTGTTTTGCCACAACTGTAACGGTAGCTTCATCAAAGCCTGTGTGCTTTTCACCTGCTAATGCCTCGCCGCTCAACTTTAATAATATTCTTTTCATCCTATAAACCCTTCTTTTCATCAAAAAGGCTGTTTACATCTACATCTGCATAGCACTGAGAACAGAATCCTTCAATTACTGCTCCATTGTTAATCTGTACAGAACGTGACTTGATATTTCCCATTACAACAGCAGAAGTATCTACAACGACAGGTCCCTGAACATCAATATCTCCTTTAATTGCACCTGCAATTACTGCACTTGTGGCAGAAATATTACCAATAACAACAGAACCAAGACCAATCTTAACAGTTCCTGTGGTAGTAATCTCACCTTCGATTTTGGCTGAATCCGCAAAAAATTCCGCAGCATCAGAATTACCCTTGATACTTCCGGTAACTGTCATTTTACCATTGCAACGAACATTTCCGTCAATCTTTCCTCTTAATTCAAAAGAACCGGTAGATTCCAGATTACCTGTCAGAGATGTTCCCTCTGTAATAACGGTTACTTCATCGGACACTTCATTCGATTTTACTTCTGTTGGTTCTGTATTCACAACTTTTTCCTCCTGTTTTGGCTCTTCTGCTTTTTCAGCTTCTTTCGCTTCTTTTGTTTCTTTCGTTTCTTTTGCCTTTTTTGCTGCTTTTTCTTCTTTCTGGGCTTTCTCAATGACATTTTCTAATGTTTCTTCCGGCTCTTCCACCTTTTCAAACAGGCCCTCTAATTTTTCAAGTTCAGACTTTACATCTACTTCCTGCTCTAATGTATTTGCAACCACATCTGACTTTTCCTCTTTCTTCGCTTCTTCCTTTAATTCCTCACCAGGCATTAACTCATTCACTGCCTGTGAAAGGTCATCCTTAAAATCTTTAAAAAAGCTCATGTATGTACCTCCATATTTTTATTTAATTTACGCTGTCAGCTGGTATATGCTGAATCGGCTTTGTATTTTCATCAATAGGCAGTAATTCAACGCCCATTGCCTGTAACTGATCAATCATCGGACCAAGTGCATCTACGGTAGTCCCCTTTGTAGCTGCATCATGCATCAACACAATAGATGTATCATATTTCTCCACATCTGTTATTACATTCTGCACCAATTCATCTGCAGTATACGCCTGACTGGTAGCATCACCGCTTGCCACATTCCAATCATAATAAGTAATACCTTCTTCTTTTAAATAACGGATAAACTCCGTCATGTCCGTATTACTCACCTGATTGCTGCTTCCTCCCGGAAAGCGCATGATATCAGGCTCCACCCCCGTTATCTCTGCAAGATAACTTCTTAACTGATTTACATCTTCTTCAAATGCTTCCAAAGAATCATAAATCACACTATATTTATGTGAAAAAGAATGCATTCCCAGAGTATGTCCCTCTGCAACAATCCTTTGATAAAGCGCCTTGGATTCTTCATCTTCCTTACCAATTACAAAGAAAGTCGCTTTTACATTCTTTTCTTTCAGAATATCTAAAATCTTAGCTGTATTCTCACTTGGACCATCATCAAAGGTCAGATATACCTTTTGTGTCTGTCCTTCTACCTTCTGATTTCCAGTGTCCTCTTGATTCTGTACATTCACTGCGTCCGCTGCTGCGTTATCCGTCCCATCCGTCTCTGCGGTATCTTCCTGAGGCACAGATGCATCCAGGGACGTTTCTTCCTCCGGCAGTGAAGCACCCTTAGCATCTTCACCTTCTGCTATCTGTTCCACTGAAATCATCGACTCCGCCATCTTGTCCACTTTGTGTTCCAGAGAAAACAGTTTTATCAGTAAAACAACAATCAATATCATTGACAGCAATATCCACAATGCCAATGTCATTACAATCGTTGTCTTCATGCGATTAATTCGTCTGCGGTGCAAGCGTTGTTCCCGCAGTCCGTTGCTTGTTTTATCTTCCATGTATTGTCCTCCCAAAACATTGTAACACATTTTTCTTAAAACGCATTAAAAAAATGCGAAAAAATATGTACTATTTTTTCGCATTTTTTTGCAAATATTCTGAAAATTCATCTTTTCTACTTTATCCTTCGCTTCTCACCAGGATCAGTCCATATCTGTCTTAGGCATATTTTTCATTTCAAAATAAAGCAGCGAAACTGCCAGAACAAAGGCCAATGCATCTGTAATAGGCGTTGCAATTATAATTCCTGTAAGCCCAAGGAAATGTGACAACACCAAAAGCAGCGGAACCAAAAGGATAATCTGTTTTGACAGTGATATAATCGCACCCTTTCCGGCTTTTCCAATCGACGGAAAAAATGTAGACGATGATACTTGTATTCCGTTTAGAAACATACAAGCCGCAAAGCCTCTGGTGTACATTGTTGCAAACTCAAAATATGCATCGTTTCCTTCTCCGAACAGCCCTATAATCTGTCGCGGGAAACACTGAATCACGATAAAAATAATCGTGGACAACACGGTGGTTGTAATCAGCAGAAGCCTTACGGTTTCTCTAACTCTCGTATATTTTTTTGCCCCGTAGTTAAAGCTGCAGATTGGCTGGGAGCCCTGCACTACGCCAATGACCACTGCCACAAAAATGGCATTGATTTTCGACAGGATACCTGCCACTGCAATAGTCACATCACTTCCATAAACAGACTGTCCGCCGTAGGTTCTTAATAGATTATTAAGCGTTACCTGCACTACCAGCAAAGATGCCTGAAAAATAAAGGATGCAAATCCCAGCTTACAGATTTGTACTATATATTTCCATTTTGGAATAAAATCCTCTATAGAAAACGTTACGTTTCGAAATTTCCGAAAATAAACTGCCAGCATAACTGCCGAAACAATCTGCCCGATTATCGTAGCCCATGCTGCTCCGGCTATTCCCAAATCCAATCCATACATAAAGAATGCATCCAGTATAATGTTCAGTATCGCCCCTGTTACAATGGACATCATGGAATATGCTGCATTCCCATCCCCTCTCACAATGGGATTCGTTCCTGTGGAAAAAAGCAAAAAAGGAATTCCTAAAGAGGTAATAGCGGAATACTCCATGGCATAATCAAGAATATTATCCGTTGCGCCAAAAGCAATCATCAGTGGCTTTAAGAATATTCGAATCAAAATGCAAAGAACCACTCCACAAATAAGCAGCGCTGAAAATGCTGTACCTGCTATTTTTCTGGCATGCTCCGGATTTTTTCTGCCCAATTCCAGATTAAAGCCGGCTGCTGCTCCAAGTCCTGCCATAAGCCCAATGGCAAGACAGATTGTTGTAAGCGGAAATGCAATATTAGTGGCCGCGTTTCCCAGATATCCAATCTTATGTCCAATAAAAATCTGATCCACAATATTGTACAGTGAATTAACCAGATTTGCTATAATTGCAGGAATCGCCAATGACAATAAAAGCTTTGGTACCGGTTTGGTTCCCATTGGATTTTCTGTTCTCTCCATAATTCTGTTTCCTTTCTTTTTCATTCAATTTACACAGTTTCCTAACATTTTCCGAAGGAGGCTTCTCAACTGTTCCTTCTCTTCCCTGTTAAGATTCTGGGTGAATCGTTCTTCCAGAGTATTTCCAATCTGCGACAACTGCTCTTCCATTTCGTATACCTTTTCCGTCAGGCGGATTACTTTGCTCCGGTGGTCCTGGGGATTGGGAATTCTTTCTATCATCTGTTTCTTTTCTAAATTATGTAAAAGCCCTGTTACAGATGGATTCGTCATATAGAAAAACTTTTCAATATCAATCTGACGCACCGTAAGCTCCGGTTCCCGTAAAATAAATTTGAGCACCTTGAACTGGCTATGAGTCAGATTGTAGTCTGCCAAAATTTGATTTGACAGCTTATCAAATTCAACACTTGCAGCTTTTATCATGATTGCAATGCTATCTTGTTTCATTTGTCTCTCCTTATTTTTCCTTTCTCATTTTCATAGCTTCCTATGTAAATGAGGTAATAAAGAGGATATGCTATATACATATCCTCTCTGACAAACTAATTCAACTGTGCTGCAACCTCTGCTGCGAAATCTTCTTCTTTCTTTTCAATTCCTTCGCCAGTCTCAAAACGAACGAATTTCTTGATGCTGACAGATGCGCCTGCTTCCTTAGATACCTGCTCTAAGTATTTTCCAACCGTCTGTTTTCCATCTTCTGCCTTTACATAAACCTGGTCTACTAAACAGATTTCTTTTAATTCTTTATTTACACGACCTTCAATCATACCGTTAATTACCTTTTCAGGCTTCTGGGATTCTTTTGGATCATTCATAATCTGTGCTAACAAAATTTCTTTTTCATGTGCAATGTATTCTGCACTGATTTCATCTCTGGAAACATATTTTGGATTTAAAGCTGCAATCTGCATTGCAATGTTTGTTAATGCTTCTTTTACGGCATCATTTACAACTGTAGTTTCTGCTTCTACGATAACACCGATTCTTCCGCCGCCATGTACATAAGAAACAACACATCCATTTTCTGCAACAACTTTTTCAAATCTTCTGATTGTTAAGTTCTCACCGATAACTGCTACTTTTTCTACCAATGCATCTTTTACGGTCTTGCTGGAATCTACATTCCATGCTTCTGCCATAAATGCATCCACATCTGCTGCGTCAGAGTTGACAGCCTGCTGTGCAACTGCATTTACAAATTCCTGGAAGGTTGCATTCTTAGCAACGAAGTCTGTTTCAGAGTTGACTTCTACTACTGCTGCTGTCTTGTCATCCTTCATAACTACGGCACAAAGACCTTCTGCTGCGATTCTTCCAGCCTTTTTCTCTGCCTTTGCCTGTCCGTTCTTTCTTAAGAATTCAACTGCAGCTTCCATATCGCCGTTTGTTTCATTTAAAGCTTTCTTGCAATCCATCATTCCTGCGCCGGTTGCTTCTCTTAATTCTTTTACCATTGCTGCTGTAATAGCCATTTTTATTCCCTCCATATTTTAATCGAGGACAGGCAAAACTGTCTGTCCTCGTACTTTTGCGAGTCTCGCATCGTTCCAACTTTGATATTACAGATTATGCTTCTTCTACTGCTTCTTCCTCTTCTACATAAGCTTCATCTGTTTCAATCGTTCCCTGGTTTGCTTCGATAACAGCATCTGCCATTTTAGCAACGATTAATTTTACTGCACGAATAGCATCGTCATTACCCGGAATAACATAATCTAATTCTTCCGGATCACAGTTTGTATCACAAATACCAATCAGTGGAATTCCTAAGGTATGTGCTTCCTGTACGCAGATTCTTTCTTTCTTAGGATCTACGATAAAGATAGCATCCGGAATCTTCTTCATATCCTTGATTCCACCAAGGTTCTTTTCTAACTTTTCCCATTCTTTCTTTAATGCGATTACTTCTTTCTTTGGAAGAACATCAAATGTTCCATCTTCTGCCATTGTTTCGATTGCTTTTAATCTTGCAATACGGCTCTGGATGGTCTTAAAGTTGGTAAGCATACCACCTAACCATCTCTCGTTTACATAGAACATTCCACAACGCTCAGCTTCTGCCTTAATAGCATCCTGTGCCTGTTTCTTGGTTCCTACAAAAAGAATTGTACCGCCTTCTGCTGCGATATCGGAAACTGCTTTGTAAGCTTCATCTACTTTTCCTACAGACTTCTGTAAGTCAATGATATAAATACCATTTCTTTCTGTGTAGATGTATGGAGCCATTTTAGGATTCCATCTTCTTGTCTGATGTCCAAAATGAACACCGGCTTCTAATAACTGTTTCATTGAAATAACGCCCATTTTTCTTACCTCCATTGGTTGAATTCTTCCACATACTTCTTCCTAAAAAGCTACCGATAGGGCACCGGCTCTTCAGTCCGTATGTGTGTTTTTTAATAATGCCTCAAAGATTATATCACAGGAAAAACTTCCTGACAATACCTATTCTGGTTTTTCTCCCAAAATTTTGATAATTTCATCCTGGCTGGCGCCCATGGGAATCTGGTGTACTCCTGTCATGATATTCTGATCCCGGCCGGAATCCATCAGATATTTATTAAACGCCTCTGCATCCGGAATCAGACCTGCCTCAAATAACTTCTGGCTTACTACATCGGAATACTCTCCCGGCAGCACCTCTATTGTCTTTATCTCCGGTTCCGCTACCGGTTCCTCTGTCGGCTCCTCTACCGGTACTTCCGGTACTACCGATTCCTGGTTTTCCATCTGTGGAATCTGATTCTCCTGATTATTGGGTGTTTCTTCCTCCGTAGAATTCTCCTGCTTCTCCTGATTTTCTTCTTCCGGTTCTTCTGCTTCCACTTCCTCTGCCATCACCATTCCAAGAAGTCTTGCCCGCTCTATAATTTCTGCTTCCGTCAGTTTTTCTTTTCCTGATAAGGCAATTCCCATAATAATAGCTGTACAAACAATTCCAACCCCAAGGCCTCGTAAATAATATTTCAGTTTCATATATTAGATATCTTCCTCTCTGAACAGTTCTATGATCAATTTCACTTCACCAACGCCCATATGAAACTGACGTGCAATTTCAACAGCATCCATTCCTTCTTTATACATTTCCAAAATCTGCTGCTTTTGATTTCTTTCCTGTTCCTGCTGCTCTGTTTTTTCTTCTAATTCTTCTATTATCCTTGCCGTTTCCTCTGATTTTTCCTGAGTTCTTATGGGCTGCTCCAAAAATTCCTGTGTCTTTTCGATGGTCTGCTCTATGTTTTCCTGTAATTCCTCTAAATGAATTGCCAGCTGCGCCATTTTCCCTGCGTAAGCTGTTAATTCGGAATGTTTATCATTCAGCATGCTATACAAAAACATTACTTCATTATGGGTCTTGTTAATAGATTCCAATACCGTATCGGAATATTCGTTAATTGCTTTTATTTTTTCGTTGCTCTCCTTATCCAGAGCACGCTCTACCTTTTCTGTAGATTCCTCGATTGACTGCTCTATGACACCATCAATCATATCATTTATTTTCTGCTCTGCTTCTTTCATATTGCGTTCTAAAATACGCTGAATCTCTTCTGTACTCAATTCTGCCATTTTGTTGATTTCATTATTTGAAAGCCTTTCCATTACAAAGAAGCTGGCAATCATCATAATAACACCTATTACGATTAAAACAATTTCTATTGCTGTCATAAACTTCTACCTATATCTTGATATCAAATCCACCGCTCGTGGACTTCGCTATCACCTTTCCATCTTTCTTTTTTTCCTTCTTTTTCTGCTTTTGCTGATTCACATATTCATTGCTGCCCTTCTCTTTGGCATCGTAACGCTTCTGCTGATTTTGGGCATCATCTGCATGAGTGACCTGTTGCATATGACGCACGGTTTCTTTGCTGAACTGCGTTTGAATGTTCTGCTGTTCCATAACCGGCTTATTATTTTCATTCTGTTTCATTGCGCTGACATCTTGTGTTCTTTGAATCATTCCATTAAAATCTACCGGTCTAATCGACATCCTATCAACTCCTTTATAATGGGCGAACTACAATTTCACCCTGTTCTTTTACAAACTTTGAATAAGAAATAGTGCCTTTCACATTATAACTGATATCTGATATTGCAATGGAAACTCCCTGATATATACTTCCATTCACTTTTACCTTAGCACCTGTTTCTAACTGAATCAGCTCGTGAATCTTTGCAAATTCTTCCCGCATTCCCGCAATTTCTTCCTGCTTTGTTTTATAATTCTTTGCGATTGACTGAATCTGAATCACTCTTTCGGGACTTACCGGCTCTTTTCTTGCCATTTTCTCACTATAATTTACAAGTGCCGGTTTCATTTTTTCCATTTCCTTGCGTGTTTCCATAATCTGTTTCTGTAACAGATTATATCTTTCCTTGACTTCCGGATCAACGCCCACCTCAATCCTTGTTATGGTTCCCATATCAGAACCAATGGTCTGAGCTTCCACCAGATTGCCGGCACGAATAACACCGCCCGTTACGAACCCCTTTTTTCCATTTATTCGAACTTCACTCCCAGCAGATACCTGACTATGTAAAATGGAACCGGACTCGATAAAGCCTTCGGAAGAAACCGTTGCATTCTCAATAAATTTGGTAATGATATTTCCTTTCGCTTCTACCTTTCCTTTGTTCATTCCGTGAATTCCACGTTTTACAATAATCTGACCACCTGCGGATAAGTAAGCGCCTTCTACTACGCCATCGATTACAATATCGCCTTTTGCCCTTACAGAAAAACCGCTTTTTACATTTCCTTTTATGTCGACATTTCCATTGTAATCAATATCTCCGGTGGTATTATCTACATCAGCCGGAACTTCATATACATTAGAAACAAACACCTTGCCATTGATGAGTCTGGCATGTCCTGTCACCTGGGAATATATCTCTGTCTTATCATCTGAAACTGCAACGTTATTGCCAAACTCCAACTTTAAGTTTTTCTCTGTTCTTGCCGAAATCGGAGCTCCAAACACATCCTTACCAGGCTGCCCCTTCACTGCCGGATGAAGCCTTGCCAAAAGCTGTCCGCCTTCCACCCTGCTGATGGTATTTAAGTCATGATAATCTACGGTACCATCTTCGTTCTTTTTAGGCTTTAAGTTCGGATTGGTATTGAAAAAATACTCGATTTTTGCATCGGTTCCATTCACCGGCGGAATTCCTTTCGCCAAAACATAATCTGTACAATATTTACGTTCTTCTAAAAAGCGTTTGATTTCTTCGCTCTGAATCCCAACTATAATCTTCTGCAGACGTAAATCGCTGATAATATCCTCTGCTGTCATCCGTTTTCCACCGTTAGAGGGAGCATAAAAACGACAAAAAGCCAGCATCTTATCGCTGGAAACCGTTACCTGCATCATCTCATTTTCATAAATTCCATGCCACTCGCCAATATAAACCTCTTCGGATTCCTGAGTGGTATTTACAATACGATTTACTTCTTTTAAATCATATTTATTGAAATTTTTTTCATCCAGATATACTGTTACTTCTTTGATATCTACAGGCTTTCCGGTTCCTGTAGGGGCGTATACCACAAGAAAAACACCTGCATCTCTCATATCCAGCTTAAAATATCCATTTCTATTTTCCATTATAGCCTCCCTGCCTAATCCATTAATATCTCCATATAAGGTCCCATAATCTTTTTCATTTTTGTCAACGCTTTTGTATGCAGCTGTGAAACACGAGATTCTGATACTTCAAGGATATTGCTGATTTCTTTTAACGTAAGATTCTCATAATAATACAAGGTGATGACCTTTCGCTCTTTTTCGGTCAGAATCTCCAGAGACTGCGCCAGCATTTTTTTCAGTTCTTCCTCTGCAATGGCATCCTCCGGTTGTGCAAAATGAGAATTATTTCTTGCGTCCATAACCGGCTCCAGTCCCTGGTCCACATATTCATTTAAAGAAACCAGATTCGTTACTTTTAACTGCGACTGCCAATTAGTCAATTCTTCTTCACTTACCCCTAACTCTCTGGCAATTTCTTCATCCTGTGCATTTCTTCCGGTTTCTGTTTCTATCTTGCGAATTGCTTCATCAATTTTCTTCTGCTTTTGTCTCACCGTTCTTGGAATCCAGTCCATTTTTCGAATCTGGTCTAAAATAGAACCGCGTATTCTGAGACTTGCATAAGTTTCAAACTTTACCTCTTTATTTATATCAAATTTATCGATTGCATCAATCAGTCCAAAGATTCCATATCCAACCAAATCATCATATTCCACATTATATCCTAAATACATGCTGAGCCGTCCTGCAACGATTTTGACCAGCGGTGCGTATTCTACGATAATCTGCTCTCTTAATTCCGTTGATGGATTCTTAAAAAATTCTTCCCATAATTGTTCTCTCTCTGCTGTTTTCATCCAAAGCCCCCAAGTTCAGGTTATTCTTCTGTCTGTACTTCTTCGTTCTCCTCTACAGACATTTTGTTCTCTTCAGCCTCTGTCTCCGACCCGGCTTCTTCAACCTCTTCCTTGAAGTTCCTATCTAAAATCACTTTTACAACACAGCCCAATACATAAAATACAATCAGTACAACGATTAATATTTTTAAAAACTGTAGTGTTTCCATATGACTTAAGATGGCGGCAATACTCGTGACCAATCCTGCTATTAACATAATAATTGCAGGTATCTGTTTTGTTTTCATATTCCCTCATCCTTTAAATTGTTTTTACTGTCTTTCCGACTGATTTAATACGAAACTCTCCTGTTTCCGTATATAATTCCACCGTCCGACCATAGTTCAATCCGGTGTCCTCTGCCTTCAGCGGAATTCCCATTTGTTTTAATTTTTCTCTGGAAGCCTGTGCATTCCTTTCTCCAACGTTTCCGATGGCAGAAAGACCGCTCACCTCGAACATTTTGGCCCCGCCTGCTATTTTGGCAACCAGTCTGTTCTTATTTGCTCCCGCTGCTATCATTCTTTTTACCAGTTCTTCGATTCCTGTATCAGCAAATTTTGCAATATTTGAATTATTTCTCATCTGTGTACTATCCGGAAGCATAATATGCGCGAGCCCCCCGATTTTGGTTACAGGATCATACAATGCGATTCCAATACAAGACCCAAGTCCCAGCGTTGTAATCATATCCGGCGACTTGCATATATTCAAGTCCGCCATTCCCACCTTAATTGTAGCCATAACCTGCACTCCTTATATCTGGATTCCCAAGGATGTTAATATCTTATCATATGAATCAATGTCCGGTAACAAAATGAAAAATCCTTGGATTTTTACATCATCACCAAATTCTGTTTCAATCAAAAGTGCATTGTCTCCATACTGCCCAAACTGAATTGCCGGTACACTTAAAATTGCCCCTGCCATATCGATTGCAAGATATGGTACAGAAGAAGTAATACACATATTGGTCATCGTGGACAATGCCGACAAATAGGAGCCTGAAATAATGTTTCCTATTTCTTTTAACGCTGACAAGTCCAATTCATTAAACTCTTCATTATAATCATCCGGTCTTCCCATAAGACGATTTACAAGGTAATGGGCGGAATCCATTTTCAACAGAAACATCATGCTTCCGCTGATATCACTTTCCACTTCCAGATAAATTCCTGCGATTGTCTCTTCCTCTGCTGAAATTGCCGCAGGAAGTTCCTGAAAGGTCAGAAGTTCTACCTTAGGAACGTCCATGTTCACCTTTAAATTAAGCATATTGGATATGGCAGTAGTTGCATTTCCTGCCCCGATATTTCCTATCTCTTTTAATACATCAACATACATGTCATTTACTTGTTCCAAATCAAACTTAGCCATAATCGCCGACCTTTCTTCGTTTATTGTGAACAGGCTGTTGCTAACGCCTAAACGCTTCTGCAACAGCCGTCCATTTTTCAAAAGCCAATCCTATGCATTTTCTTTTTCTTCGATAATCGCATTGATATCGAACAGAGAAATCAACTCATCTCCATGCTTTCCGATTCCGTTGATAAAAAAGTCTTTTCCTGCTCTTACACCGGAAACCTTATCGATTTCCTCTTCACTCAGTGTTACAACTTCCTTTACCGCATCCGTGATAATTCCAAAGGAACCCTGCTGTTCAATTTTTAAAATGATAATTCTGGAAGCGTCGGTAATCTCATCCGGCTCCAGTCCCATTTTGGTACGAACACTCATAACCGGAACGATTTCTCCACGCAGATTAATGATTCCCGGGAAATAGCTCTGGGCTTTTGGTACTCTGGTAATTTTCTGCATACGCACAATATTATCCACATAACCTATATCGATACCATACTGCTCACTACCGATTTTTACTACGATAAACTGTTTTCTATCAATATCTAATACTGACACATTACTTGCCATAATCAAACACCCCCTACATCAATGCATTTGCGTCTAAGATTAATGCGACTTCACCGTCACCGAGAATGGTTGCACCACTGATAATCTTATTATTGTTAATGTATTTACCGATAGATTTAATAACGATTTCCTGCTGTCCCATTAAATTATCTACTACAAGTCCTGCAAGTCTCTCGCCTTTCTTTACGATAACCACGGTCAGGCTTTCCTTTTCTTCTTCTGCCGGCTTCATATCCAGAACACGTTCAAGACGAATCAATGGAATAACGGAACCACGAAGGTGAATTACTTCTTCTGCCTGTACATACTTAATCTCACTTACCGGCACATCTTCGATGGTCTGGATGGAACCTAATGCGATTGCGTACTTCTCATCGTGTACTTCAACCATTAATGCCTGAATAATTGCCAGTGTCAATGGTAATCTTACGATAAATTTGGTTCCTTCCCCTAACACACTCTTTACTTCCACATCTCCGCCCAACGCTTCAATATTGGATTTTACTACGTCAAGTCCTACACCTCGTCCGGAAATATCGGAAATCTTCTTTGCCATGGAGAAGCTTGGCATGAACAGGAAATCGGTGATTTCTTTCTGGCTCAATGCTTCTGCCTGTTCCGGTGTAACGATGCCACGTTCGATTGCCTTTTCCTTTATGGCTTCTGTATCAATTCCGTTACCATCATCACTTACTTCAATAATAACGTTGTTTCCTTCCTGGAATGCATTCAGGCAGATGGTACCTACTTCCGGCTTTCCTCTCTTCAAACGCAGCTCTCCGTTTTCCAGACCATGGTCTGCGGAATTACGAAGCAGATGCTGTAACGGGTCACCAATCTGGTCTACGACCGTTCTGTCTAATTCGGTATCCTCACCGGTCATAACCAGTTCCATCTTCTTGTCCAGCTTTTTCGCCAAATCACGAATCATACGTGGGAACTTATTCACTACGCTTTCAATCGGTACCATTCGTACCTTCATTACAGATTCATGCAGGTTCGTTGTGATTCTTTCCAGATATTCAATCTGCTCATGGAAGGTCTGGCTCTGCAGACTGCTTCCTTCTGTACTGCTGATAGATACCAGAGAGTTTTTCGCAATAATCAACTCGCTGACCTGATTCATCAATGCATCCAGCTTTTCAATATCTACACGAACGGTACGGTTGGTAACCGGTTTACCTGCTGTCTGTTTTTTCGCTGCAGGTGCTGCCTTGGTCTGCTGTGCCGCAGCCGGCGCTGTCTTTTCTGCTACTGCAGGTGTCGCCTTTTCTGCTGCGGCCTCAGCTGCTTCTTTCTTCTCTACCGCGGCAGTTAATTCTGTATATTTTACTTTCTCTCCTACTACTTCTGCAATTTCAGAAACAGATTTGGATGCTTCAATTACTTTTTCTAAGGATGCTTCTGTCTCTAAGAAGAAGCTAAAGTCATTTTCAAATCTCTCATCTTCAATATCCTGTGAACTTGGATAGTATACCAGGATATTTCCGTAATCTTCCACTGCCTTGAACACCAGAAATGCACGGGCTGCCTTTAATAAACATTCCTCCTGAATATATACCGTAATTCCATATACATTCATTCCCCGTTCTTCTGCTTCCTTAATGGCGTCTTTTTCTTTTTCGGATAACTCTGCATTAAAATACTTTTTCTCGTATTTATTATTCTTTGCCGGCTCTTCTTTCTTCTCTTCTGCTTGTGCAGCCGGTTTACTTTCTGCCGGAGCATTTCCGGTTCCTGCTGCCAGAATGTCATTCAGTTCCTGAATAATCGCTTCGTTATCTTCCGTTCCTTCATCGGAACTTTCTTTTACATTTTCCAGATATGCGTCAATGGCATCCAGACACTGGAACAATACGTCTACCAGTCCACTGGTTACTTTCATATTGCCGCTGCGTACTTCCTGGAATACATTTTCCATATCATGGGTCAAGTGCTGCATACGCTTGAATCCCATTGTTCCAGCCATTCCTTTTAAGGAGTGTGCCGCACGGAAAATTTCATTGATGGTATCCATATTTTCCGGATCCTTTTCCAGACTCATAATACAGTCTGATAAATTCTGCAAATGTTCATTTGTTTCGTCGATAAAAATCTCAAGATATTGGCTTACATCCATACTTAATGTACCCCCACGTTCTTAATAATTGTTTGCGCTACTTCCGTCAACGGAACTACTTCATCTACAACACCCGCATCCGCGATTGCTTTCGGCATACCATATACAACACATGTCTGAGCATTTTGGGCAATTACATGCACTGGCTTATTTTCTCTCAGGGAAAGTATTCCTTTCGTTCCATCTGCTCCCATTCCGGTCAGAACCACGCAGACAATTTTGTCAAAGCTGCTTGTCCGCAGAGATTCATAAGTAATGTTGGCACATGGTCTTAATCCACCAATGGCAGGTTCTTCGTTCAAATGTATCTTATGTCCTCCGTCCGCTATCTTTACAACTTCCATATGCTTTCCGCCGGGAGCTATGTACACCCAGCCCTTTTTCAGAACATCTCCTTCTTCTGCTTCCTTTACGGAAATCTCACTGATTTCATTCAGACGTTCTGCCATAGACTTTGTAAATCCCTTGGGCATATGCTGTACTAAAACCATGGGCGCGTCCATATCTTTCGGAAGATACGGAATTACGCTCTGCAGCGCTTTCGGTCCTCCTGTAGAACAAGCCAATGCTACCAGCTTGTTTCCGGCATTTCCAGCCACTTTTACGGGTGTGCTGACTTTATTTTTCAGAGCCGTCTTTACCGGTGGCTTTACTGCGGAAGAGAAATGTTCTGTACTATGATTCTTTAGTACTGCTTTTAAAACACTCAGTAACTTACTTTTGAACTCCTCACCCTTTGCTTCGATGATATTATATGGCTTTGCAACAAAATCAACTGCTCCACGTTCCATAGCTAACATGGTCACACTTGCATCTGCGGTAGTAGTTGTACTTACCATAATAACGGTAGCGCTGATATGCTCTTGTTGCAGTTTTTCCAGTAATTCCAGACCATCCATCCTTGGCATATTTACATCTAAGACAACCGCATCATATTTTGTTGTCTTTAACTTCTCATACGCTTCCAGACCATCCCGGCATACATCCGTTGCCTGAAATATACTATCTGTGTTGATTATATCACATATAACCCTTCTCATGAGTGCAGAGTCATCAACGACCAAAATATTCTTCTTCATACTATCATCCTTTTTGCCTGTTTTTGCGTTCCTGCTCAAAAATATATTTTATAATTGTTTCTCGTTTCTTCTGATCTCTGGTTAAAAATTGTACCCGATATTCATATTTTTTCCCATGGATTCCTTCTATCTGTCTACAGGAAAGTACCCGTCCGGCAACCTCTATCAGTTGATTCACATCTACACTTCGCAGGAAAATACTGACTAAAAGGTATTTCCCCTTTTGCCCTTCTTCCTCTGCCACAAAACGTATTCCGCCACCGCTTAAATCTACCGCGATTCCCTGACTCATCCCAGCTTCTTCCTGTGATTTTGGGTAATTCCGTTTGAGCTCCTCTATGTCCTCTATCTTAGCCTCTTCTTCTGTAATCTTACAGTAATCTATATCCATAGCGCACTCAAAACGAAAATACTCTCTTCGCTGAAACTTTTCCATGGGACTCTTTGGCTCCATCAAAAGCATATACAACCCTTCGACCTTATAGCGTTCTTTCACCTGTGTGACACACCGATAAAGACCATTTCTGGTATAAAAAATGCATTCATATCGAATTCCTGCGGAAAGCAACACCATTTTACCGGCATCCATAGGCATAGATATTTCCAATAAGCCATTGGGTTTTATATCCTGTACACGGCTCTTATAAACTTTCGCTATCACTGCTTCTGTCTTTTCCTGTTCTGCCTGCTGTAATATCCGGATATCAATTTTATCTCCTATATTTACGATATTGGAACCCATTTTGCACCTCTATTCTTACTTTCTTTTATGAATCAAACTGGAAAACAGTTGTGCAATTCCCCGTTTCATCTGGAATTGAACTTCTTTCTCTTCCAGTAAACTTTCTGTTAATGCTTCAAAGGCTTTCGATACTTTTGCCTCCGGATAGGAAAGGGTAACCGGCTTTTGCTGTCTTACTGCCTTTTCTAACATTCCATCCTGTGGAAGCATTCCTAAATATTCCAGACTTCCATCTAAAAATTGTGCTACCACTGTATTTAGCTTTTCATATACAGCTGCTCCCTCTTCTACTGACGCCGCGCGATTGGAAACCACCTTGATTTTCTTACCTTCCCACTGAAATTTGGGGCTTCGATATAACGCTTTTAACAAGGAATAAGAATCTGTAAGCGAACTTGGCTCCGGTGTAGTAACTAAGACAATTTCAGGACTTGCCAGTACAAATTCCAAAACACTGTCCGCAATTCCCGCGCCCGTATCTATGATGATAACATCTGCCATCTGATCTAGTTCCTTCATACTATTAATCAGATACGCAATTTGTTCTTTTGTCAGATTATTCACACCTGCAATGCCGGAACCGCCGGATATAAATCCAATTTCCATCGGTCCTAACGTTATAATATCACGAATATTCTTTCCACGGTAGATTAAATCGCTAAAATTATATTTGGGAATAGCCCCGAACATAACCTCTACGTTTGCCAGCCCAAAGTCTGCATCAATGATTATCACTCTTTTTCCACGTTTTCGCATCTGGACTGCCATATTTACCGCTACATTTGACTTTCCAACTCCCCCTTTTCCGCTGGTAACAGTAATCACCCTTGCAGTTGGAATAAATCGCTGATTTTTCTGTTTCACTATATTTCTTAACTGTTCTGCCTGATCCATAAACTATTTTCCTCCAAGCAGAATCTTTACGTTTTTCTGCATATTGAAAATTTCAATATCCTCCGGCACATTCTGACCACATGTTACATAAGATAAATCAGCCCCGGTATACAGTTTCATATTCAGGATATTTCCATAGCAGGTAGTTTCATCTAACTTCGTAAATATCAGTTTAAAGTTAAAGTCTTCTTTATAGGCGTCTGAAATTTCTTTTAAATCACGATATTTCGTTGTAGCGCTTAATACTAAATAGATTTCCTTTTCGTATTCTTCTGATACTCCTGTGATAAGATTTTTGGTATCATTACGCTGCTCTTCGTTCTTATGGGAAAGTCCTGCAGTATCTACCAATATCAGGTCATACTCCTTCCATTCCTTCAATGTATCATTCAATTCGTCCGGTGAATATACGACTTTAATTGGAGTGTCCAGAATATTCGCATAAGTGCGGAGCTGTTCTGCCGCAGCAATACGATAGGTGTCTGCTGTCATCAATGCAACCTTCTTGCCTTTTTCTACCTTGAATCTGGAGGCAATTTTAGCAATCGTTGTGGTCTTACCTACTCCGGTAGGTCCTACAAAAAAGACCAGTTTCGGTTTATTTTCCGTTAATTCTATTGGCTGTGGCTGACCGAATTTCAGTATCATTTTCTGATAGATACTGGATAACATATGGTCTACACTGGAACCATTTTTCCATACCGTCTCTACTTCATCCATAATCTGATTTACATATTTTTCGTCTACTTCATTTTCCAGTAGAACACTGTAAATCATCTTTAAGAACTTAAAGCCTTCTCCCTCTGGTTCCGGCTCCGGTTCTTCCTCCTTAGGCTCTTCCGGGGCAAGCTTTTTCTCTAAAAAATTCTGAAGGCTTTCTAGCTTTTCTTCCAGATTATTTTCTACTACATCTTTTTTCGTTTGATTTATCAAATTTTCTACAATTACAGTTTCGTTTGCAGACTTTTCTTCTCTTTGCAGTTCCGGTCGTGGAATCTGAATCGTTTCATCCGCAGAAAAATCTATTTTCCCGGGCTTTGGTACCTCCTGCGCTCTTGGGAGAACTGTCTTTTCCTTTTCTTCCATTGCAGCGGTAACTTCGTATGTACTGCTTTTAAATGCCTTAAACAGTCCTTTAGGCTTCACTTCTTTTACATTCATAATAACTGTTCCTGCCCCAAATTCCTGCTTCGCCTTTAACGTCGCTTCTTCTTCCGTTTTCCCCTGAAATTTCTTTATTGTCATGAAAGGCTCACCATCCCTACTGATTGTAATTCAATGTTAGACTCTACCTCATTGTAGGAAACAACAATTAAGTCTTTAAAATAATCTTCTGTCAGTTTCTTAAAATACATACGCACGATTGGCGATGTAATAATAATTGCATTTTTGCCAAGATTCTCTAATTTTGCAATTTCTGTTTCCAAAGAAGCCATAATTGCCTTGGTCTTTTCCGGATCCAGTGTCAGGTATGCGCCCTGCTCGGTCTGTTTTACAGAAGCCATAATTTCCTGCTCTATCTTCGGATCCAGCGTCACTACGCTGGTAACTTCGTTGGCAGGGAAATATTTGCTGGAAATCGCCCGCTTCAGGCTCTGTCTTGCATACTCTGTTAATACATCCGTATCTCTGGTAGTTGCCGCATGATCTGCCAGTGTTTCAAGAATAGTAAGCAAATCACGAATAGAGATTCCTTCGCGCAGCAGATTCTGCAATACTTTCTGAATCTCACCAACTCCAAGCAATTTTGGTACCAGTTCGTCGATAAGAACCGGATTGCTTTCCTTGATATTATTAATCAGGTTCTGTACATCCTGCTTCGTCAGTAATTCGTCAACGTGGTTTCTTATTACCTCTGTTAAATGCGTTGCAATAATAGAAGGCGGATCAACTACAGTATATCCTAAGCTTTCTGCACGCTCCCGCTGACTTTCTGTAATCCAGAGTGCCGGCAGATGGAAAGAAGGTTCAAAGGTTGGAATACCGGATATCTCTTCTTCTACAAATCCCGGGTTCATTGCCATATAGTGGTCGAACAGAATCTCACCCTCTGTTACCTGAATTCCCTTGATTTTGATAATATACTGATTCGGATTGAGCTGGATATTATCGCGCAGACGAATAATAGGCACTACCATACCAAGCTCCAAGGCAATCTGACGTCGTATCATAACCACACGGTCTAACAGGTCTCCGCCCTGACTTACATCCGCCAATGGAATAATACCATAACCAAATTCCAGTTCAATCGGGTCAACCTGCAGCAAAGATACCACATTTTCAGGCTTGCGAATCTCTTCTGCCTGATTTTCTGCCGTATCCACCTCTTCTTCAATAGCCTCAATTCCCAGATTATTTTCTACGCTTCTACCGGTCACAAGAAAAGCAGCTCCCAGCGCAAGGAACAGTTTCCAGTCCAGAGGTGTGGTAATTCCAAGGAAAATCAGTACTACACCTACAATGTAAAGCACCTTTGGGATTCCAAACAGCTGTTTTACCAACACGTCACTGAAATCAGCTTCCTTGGAAGCTTTTGTGACCAGAATACCGGTTGACAGAGAAATCAGCAAAGAAGGAATCTGACTGGAGAGACCATCACCAATGGTAAGAATACCATACTGACTGATGGCATCCCCAAAACCAAGTCCCTGATTAATCATTCCCATGGCTGTACCACCAACCAAGTTAATAAAGGTGATAATAAGACCTGCCATAGCATCTCCCTTTACATACTTAGTAGCACCATCCATGGCTCCAAAGAAGCTGGACTCCTGCTGTATTTTCTCACGGCGTTCTCTCGCCTGCTTTTCACTGATGATACCGGTATTCAAATCTGCATCAATTGCCATCTGCTTACCAGGCATTGCATCCAATGTAAATCTGGCTGTTACTTCTGCCACTCGCTCAGAACCTTTGTTGATTACTACGAACTGAATAATCAATAAAATAACGAATATAATCGCACCAATAATTAAATTATTTCCACCGACGAATTGACCAAACGTACTAACTACATTTCCCGGATTTCCCGTATTTAAAATCAAACGGGTGGATGAAACGTTCAACGATATTCTAAAAATAGTGGTAAATAACAATAGTGTCGGGAAAAAGGACATGTCCAACACTTCTTTTACAAATAATGCATTTAGTAATATCACCAGTGCAATGGCAATATTGAATGCCAGCATGACATCTAATAAGATAGAGGGAATGGGAATAATAAAGAAAATGACGGCTGCCAATATATATAATGCAATTCCCAAATCTGCCTTTTTCATGCTACTTCCTCCTTAAGTTTCTCCAAATTATGTTTTCTCAGTTATTTATTCTCAGTTATTTATTCTTCAGACTGTATACAAAAGCTAATACCTCTGCTACTGCCTGATATAACTCTGGCGGAACCTCTGCTCCAACATCTACATTGGCATAGAGCATTCGTGCCAAAGGCTTGTTTTCTACAATTTCAATATGATTTTCTTTCGCTATTTCACGAATTTTCATGGCAAGGAAATCTTCTCCCTTTGCAATCACGACCGGAGCAGAATTTTGTTCCGCATCATACTTAATTGCCACAGACAAGTGCGTCGGGTTGGTAATAACTACATCTGCCGTGGGAAGATTCTGCATCATACGTCTCTGAGATACTTCACGCATCTTCGAACGCTGACGTCCCTTTATTTCCGGATTTCCTTCCGTATTCTTATATTCATCCTTTACTTCCTGCTTGGTCATCTTCATATCTTCTTTAAACTTATGTTTCTGGTATAACCAATCCACGATACCAACGACCAGATAGACCAGTGAAATTTGAATTCCTGCATCAATGACAATGGTTCCTACCAAAAGGATAACCTGCAGCAAAGGAATATCATATAATAAAAACAATTCATTCTGATGACCCTTGATGGATGTATATGCTACATATGTAATCACTGCAATTTTAGCAATTGATTTTACCAATTCAAACAGGGAATCTTTGGAAAAAATTCTCTTAAATCCACTTAAAGGATTTATCTTGCTTGCTTTTGGCTTCATAGGCTTCGTAGTCACCTTCCAGCCTACCTGAAAGATGTTAATCAAAATACAGCCCATGATACCTACAATAAATACCGGTGCCAAAATCTTTAAAATAACAAGCATTACATTATTTACTACAGTTGTGGCAGAAAAAATAGACATTCCTCCTGCACTGTCATTTATAATATCCGGTATTTTATTATAGATTACCCGGAATATACTCAAAAGATTTTCCCCTATATAAGAAATAAATATTTTCAATACCAAAAACAATGCAATCAAATCAATAGCAGCACTTAATTCCTTGCTCTTGGCAACCTGTCCTTCATCTCTGGCATCTTTTAATTTCTTAGCGGTAGCCGGTTCCGTCTTTTCTCCGCCTTCCCCGTCTTTTGCAAACCACTGAAGATTATACTCCAGGAAAAAACATTGTTTTTCTTCCACACTAATACATTCCTTCAATTATTGAAACTATCATTTTCTTCATTTCTCTAAAAACAGCATTTGAAATACTTGGCAATAAACTAATGGTCAGAAACATAATCGTAAATCCCAACAATATCTTTAACTGAATACCTACTGCAAACATATTCATCTGCGGTGCCACCTTCGCCATTACTCCAAGAATACAGTTTAAAATCATACTGACAGCAAAAACCGGCAATACAATTCGAAAACCAATTACCATTAAATCTGCCATATAAGTTATCATGGTTTCCAGCAAATGATCCCATTGAAAAACAGCACCATTTACAGGAACAACTTGAAAAGAATCAATCAATGCTCTTAAAATATAATGATGCATATTTGTTACTATCAATAACATCATAATTAAATAATTATAAAATTGACCGGTAATAGCAACCTGCTGATTAGAAGATGGATCAAATATATCCATCATAGCGAGACCTATTTCCATATCAATAATTTTACCTGATAATAAAACAATGGAATTACAAATATTTGCTGCAAATCCAATGAGCAATCCTGTAATTCCTTCCTTCAAGACGATGATGGCGAACTCTATTACTCCGGAATATTCCAGTGGATTCTTCGGCATCAACACTTGATACAAAATAATGGATGTAAACACCGACAATCCAATTTTCACACGGTTCGGGGTGTTATTCATTCCAAAAAAAGGAGCAATAAATACAAATGATGCAACCCTTACCAATATCATCAGAAAATATTCAAATGTATATAATGAAAACTCATAGTTTACCATATTTATTCAACCTATCGTAAATACAGGCTGAAATTACTCCATAATTCCGTCATAAAGCCTGTCATATTTTCTAACATCCATCCTCCGACTAACATAATTCCTAAGAAAACTGCTATTATCTTTGGAACGAATGTCAATGTTTGTTCCTGAATAGAAGTGACTGTCTGGAAAATACTGACAATCAACCCAATTATTAAGGAAATCAAAAGCAGGGGTGCTGACGTTTTTATAATGAGATACAGCGCCTCTTTTGCTATATCTATTACCTGTCCTTCTGTAATCATATGCTTCCACCTCTACTCAATAAAATGTCTTTACCAAACTGCCAATTACCAAATCCCATCCATCTGCAAGTACAAATAATAATACCTTAAACGGCAGGGAAATCGTCGTTGGCGGCAACATCATCATACCCATGGACATAAGTACGGATGCCACTACCATATCAATTACGATAAACGGTATATAAATTAAAAATCCCATAATAAATGCAGTTCGCAGTTCACTTAAAATAAAACTTGGAATGACGATGCTCATGGAAATCTGATACACTTCCGTTTCATTCGTAATATCTACATCATCTACTCCTGCGATTTCACAAAACAATCTCAAATCCTTTGTCTGAGTCTGTTCATACATAAATTTTCTCAAGGGCATTAAGCCTGTTTCTATGGCTTCTTCCTGTGAAATCTCTCCTGCATCAAAAGGCTTGATTGCATTCTCATTAATCTCTGTAAAAATCGGATTCATAATGAACAATGTCAAAAACAAAGCCAATCCAATTAACACCTGATTCGGCGGTGCTGTCTGAGTACCAACAGCATTTCTTACAAAGTGCAGCACAATAATAATTCTGGTAAACGATGTCAACATAATCAGAATTGATGGTGCCAGGGAAATCACCGTAAGCACCAGCAATATTCTTAAATTTCCAGAGAAATCTCCATCTTCGTTATTCCAGGTCACATGAATCCCATTGGTGTTATCCGTTGTTGCTTCCTGTGCTCCGGACTGTGTTGCATCATCTAGCTGTCCCACTTCATCTGTCGTCTGATTGGTCAAATTCTGATTTGCTTCTGTCGCATGTACATTCTGCCCCAGACATAAAACCAATGCCATAATCAAAGTAATCGTTCCAAACGCGAAGGAAGTTCCACAATATATTTTTTTCAGCTTTTTCATAAAACTTTGCCTACTTCCCAGGGAATTTTCCCTTCAGTTTTTCAAAAATCTCCTGAAAGTTTGGAGTCTTGGCAGCGGGCTTCTCCTCTTCCGACGGACGCCATGTCAACTGCTCTTCTGTCAATTCTGTCAATACATTAATGGTATCTTTGCACACAGAAATTGCCAGATACTTTTCTCCAATCTGAATAATCTGAATAAACTTATTATTATTCACTCGGAAAGTCTCAATGACCTTTATATTCTTGTTGTACATGGCTCCCTTTTGGTAACCTGCAATCCATTTTGTTGTAAAGTATGTAATCACCAGTACAAACAAGAATATAAGCAATACGCCAATTAACTGAAAAAAACTTTCCCATCCCGAAGATATTTCAAGTAAAATCATATTAGCCCACTACTTTTTTTACGGCTTCTAATACGCGCTCTGCCTGGAATGGCTTTACAATAAAATCCTTTGCGCCAGACTGAATTGCTTCAATAACCATTGCCTGCTGTCCCATTGCGGAACACATAATAACTGCAGCAGAAGGATCGCCTGCTTTAATTTCTTTCAAAGCCTGGATTCCATCTTTTTCCGGCATAGTGATATCCATCAGTACCAAATCCGGTTTTGTTTCATTATACTTTTCTACTGCTTTTGCTCCATTTTCAGCTTCTCCTGCGATTTCATAACCACTTTTTGTTAAAATGTCTTTAATCATCATTCGCATAAATGCTGCATCATCACAAATTAAGATACTCTTTGCCATCTGTTTCTCTCCTTAACATCTTTTTTCTAAATTTTATTTTTAATTATTTATTATCTCTGTAATACGGATACCAAAGCTTTCTTCAATTACTACTACTTCGCCTTTGGCAATATACTTTCCGTTTACCAGCACATCAATAGGTTCCCCGGCAATCTTATTTAATTCTATGATTGTACCCGGTGCAAATTCCAGAATATCCTGGATAGACTTACTTGTTCTTCCCAGTTCCACCGTTACTTCCAGCGGTACATCCATAATCAATCCTATGTTCTCCTGCTGTGTAACCGGATTGAAATCTCCGGCAAATGCCTGGAACTGTGCCGGCTGTACATTTACCGGCTGTTGTGTATACATCTGTTGTGTCATATTATTCATAGGCGCTCCCATCATTGGCTGTCCCATCATCGGCTGCATCTGTGGCTGTGGCTCTGCCTGCGGTGCCGGTTGTGGCACTGGCTGCGGCGCTGTCTGCTGTGCTGCTTCCGTAGTAGAAACATCCTCTTCCATCGTCTTTGCAACTCCTGCGCACATTTCCTTTGCGAATGAGAATGGGAACAACTGCATAATCTCACTATTAACCAAATCACCAATTTCCATTTTAAAAGAAACTTTTACAAATTGTCTAGTTAAAAATTCTGCAATTTCTGCTTCATCTACAGAACCTTTCAAATCGACCAAATCTGCACTTGGTGGGCTGATATCTATCATCTTATTCAGCATGGATGATAATGAAGTAGCTGCTGACCCCATCATCTGATTCATTGCCTCACTGATAGCGCTTAAATGCAATTCTCCTAATTCGCCTTCTGTATTAGTACCGTCGCCTCCCATCATCAAATCGGTAATAATCTTAACATCTCTTTCTTTCAAGACCAACAGATTACTTCCGTCTAATCCCATGGTATAAGCAATTCGTATAAACACACACGGCTTTTCATATGCCTCTACAATATCTTCCCAGTTGACAAACGAAACTACCGGAGTTGATATTTCAACTTTACGGTTCACCAGTGAAAATAATGTTGTAGCGGCAGTTCCCATACTAATATTGGAAATTTCTCCGATTGCATCTATTTCATCCGGTGTCAACCCATTTTCATTATCTTCTGCCATCTTCACGGCATCATCATTGGCATCGTTGCTCAACAGTGCCTCAATTTCTTCTTGTGATAAAACACCATCCATTTTCTCACTGCTCCTCTCTGATTACTGATGTAACTCTTACTGCATATTGTTCTCCCGAAGCACCGGGAAGAGCAGTAAACTTCTTAATATTACCAACGTATACATCCAGTTCCTGTTCTACTTTCGTATCCAGCCGGATGATATCTCCCACCTGAAGATTGATAAAATCATTCACAGAAATACTGCTGTTGCCCAATACCGCTTTTACCGGTACCGGAGCTTTGGAAATCATCGCCTCAATGGCTTCTGTATATTCCTTTTCATCCCGTTCCTGCATGGAAGAGTACCAGTATTTCGTATTTAATTTATCCATAACATCTTCCAATGTCATGTACGGAAGACAAATGTTCATCAAGCCTTCCACATCTCCAATTTTCAGATTAATGGTAATAATCGCTATCATTTCACTTGGTGAAATAATCTGTGCAAACTGTGAATTCGTCTCAATTCGTTCCAGCCGCGGATGAATATCTGTAACATTCTCCCATGGTTCTCTCAAAAGATTGATACATACATTCATGATTCTTTCTATAATCAGTAACTCAATCTCTGAAAAATCTCTGGTACGTTCTAACGGAACTCCGGCTCCACCCAGCATACGGTCTACCATCGCATATCCTAAATTCGATGCCAATTCTACAATAATATTTCCCGGCATCGGCGCAAAGTTTACAATTCCAAGAATCACCGGATTCGACAAGGCATTGGAAAATTCAGAATAAGTAACTGCTTCTGAATTCATCACCTCGACCTGGATATTTTTTCTTAAGTATACTGGAAGATTCGTAGACAACAACCGCCCATAATGCTCAAAAATAATTTCCATTGTTCTAAGATGTTCTTTGGAAAACTTCGCAGGTCTTGCAAAATCGTAATTTTTTACCTGTTTTTCTCCGGTATCTTTCATCTCGTCTACATCCAGCTCTCCATTACTGAGGGCATTCAGCAGACTGTCTATTTCATTTTGCGATAAGACCTCTCCCATTTTCTTTCACCACCTGACATTTATACTACTTTATATATCTTTATTGATATTGAATATCCGAGAAAGCAACACTTATAATGAAATCAGAATCGTACATGTCTTTTAATTTCTTTAAAATCTCATTCTGTACTCCTCTTGTATCCTCTCTCATATCATCAATGGTATGACTGGAAACAATCTTATTGATTTCATCTTTGATAATTCCTTCTTTATCAGTGATAACTGTTGAATCCGTATAATCTTCGTTTTTGGTATCTAACACGATAGAAACTGACATCATCACAAAATGGTCCTTGCCATCTGTGCTCTTCAGATTGATTGTCATTTTCTCTCCATCAGATATCTTTACTTCTTCAATCTGGTCCATAGGAACATTGATATCGCCCTCATTCTTACCACTTTCCAGCTCTAAATCAATGGCTGAACACACCTTGGTAATCAATTCGTTGGCTTTCTTCGACTGTGGTACAATAGAAATCATAAGAATCACTGTCAAAATCAGATTCACAAGTACCAATGTCATAATCAAAACACTCATTAAATTCTTTTTCATACTGTCTTTCCTTTCTAATTAGAATTATAGGAATTATATATTTTTATTTCCACTCTTCGGTTCCTTGCTCTTCCCTCCGGAGTAGAATTGTCTGCGATAGGATTATATTCCCCACATCCGGTTGCCCTAATTTTAGCTGGATCCAACGATGTTTTTGATAATACATAGTCCTTAACAGAATGTGCTCGATAAGAAGACAAAATATCATTATTTTCATACTTGTCATTATGTATTGGAACATTATCCGTATGTCCTTCAATATAAATACGGTTGCTGTCATAGCTCTGCAATATCGCAGAAAGCTTATCCACCAATGGCAGTGCTTCTTCACGAATCTCTGACTTTCCGGTATCAAACAACAACGCTCCGTTCAAAGTCAGCATCACATATTGTGCATTCGCTTCAACTTCTACCTGGTCAGCAATCTGTAATTCCTCTAACCGCTTCTCAATTTCTTCCGCCATCTTCTCTGACTCTTCTAAAGCCGCCTCTTCATATTCTTCCTTCAAGTCCTGTTCTGTATCCTGCTCCGTATTCTGTTCGTCGCCCTCTTCCTCACTGGAAGAATTCGCTCCCTGATTATAATAGGTATCCAGGAACTCCAACTGATTTACTCCGGAAGATACCATCAAACCATCTCCCACAGAAGCGCCACCAGAAGGGAATATACTAAAACTGCTCTGTAAGGAAGCTGCCAGGGCTTCAAACTTTTCAGCATCCACCGTAGACATAGCAAAAAGCATTACGAAGAAACACAATAACAGATTCATTAAGTCTGCAAAGGTATTCATCCAACTAGCACCGCCGCCTTTGGGCTCTTCCTTTTTCTTTCTAGCCACTATAATTCACCTCCGGCCCGTTCCTCAGCCATGCTTTCTCGCATCTTTGGAGACAGGAAAGACTTCAGCTTCTCTTCAATTACACGTGGATTTTCTCCTGCCTGAATCGATAACAGTCCTTCCACGGTAACTTCCTTAACCATGATTTCCATATCATTATTAACACTTAATTTATTAGCAACCGGAGTACACATCCAGTTTGCCAATAAGGAACCATACAATGTAGTAATCAAAGCTGTCGCCATGTTTGGTCCTACTGTAGATGGATCACTCATTGTCTTTAACATATTGATCAAACCAATCAAGGTACCAATCATACCCCAAGCAGGTCCTAATTCTGCCCATTTCTGCCAGAATCCGATTACTTTCTTATGTCTTGTCTCGATACAGGTCAAATCTGTCTCCAAAATACCTCTTACCAGTTCCGGATCCGTACCATCAACAACAAGCATAACACCTTTTTTCAGGAATTCGTCCTCGATTCCATTTGCAGCCTCTTCCAGTGCAAGGAGTCCTTCCTTTCTTGCTATATTCGATAAATCAATAATATTCTTAATTACTTCACCAACATCCGTCTTTGTCTCTTTAAAAATCTTTGTGAATCCCTGGAATCCCTTAATGGCATCTTCCAGCTTGTGTGATGCAAGAACACCTGCCAGAGAACCTCCAATGGTAATCAATATAGACGGTAAATGAAAAAAGTTACCTAACGCAGCGACACCCTCATCACCAGTGATGACGCCAAAAACAAACATTCCAACACCTAATATAAATCCTACTAAAGATGCTATATCCAACTTAGCCACCTGCCCTTTTCGTCCTTGAAATTATTCTTTTTCTACGAGAAATCCACTCCCTGACTCCTCATTCCAACTGTTCTTTTTCCTCTTCCGGTCTTAGCCATCCAAGTCCAGTTGCCATAAAATCTCTCTTATATAATATTACTAAATTTTTAATCTCTTGTCTACTTTCTTTTACAATTATCTTCTTTCCGGTAACAAAAGAAATGACAGTATCCGGTGTTTCCTCCACCGATTCGATTAATTCTGCATTTATCAGAACCTTACTTCCATTTAGTTTTGTCACTTCAATCATAGAACTCACCCCTTAAGTATTGCTCCGCAATATGGTATGGTCACCTATACCCATTCGGGCGGTATAATAGTCTGACGCCATTATACCACATTTTGGGGAATATTGTCATATAATTCCCCAAAATGTCGTATTAATAAGCTAAAACTTAACGTTTCAGGTTAATCAGTTCTTCCAGAAGAGTATCTGATGTTGTAATGATTCTGGAGTTTGCCTGGAAACCTCTCTGAGTAGTAATCATTTCTGTAAACTCAGTAGACAAGTCTACGTTAGACATTTCCAGAACACCGCTGTTCATCTTGCCGCCATCTGCTGTAATATCCTGTCCAATTCCATCGAATTCACCGGAGTTTAATGTGGTCTTGTAGCAGTTATCTCCCATCTTTTCCAAACCGGACGGATTAGAGAATACTGCAACTGCAATCTGTCCTAATAATACGGTATTACCATTGTCATAGCTTCCGTAAATCTCACCGTTTTCAGCAACCTGTAATCCAGTCAATGCACCTAATTTCTTACCTTTTCCAAGTGTACTGTCATTTACATTACCGGTATCAATATCCATGGTACACTTTCCGGAATTATCCATGTTCTTTACAGTTGTAAAGTCTACATTGATATTTTCAAAGTTGCCGCCTAATGCGCTCATTTTCAAAAGCACGCTCTCTCCGCCAGGTGCTCCGATATAGTTAAATAAACCTGAGTTTTCATCAAAATCCAGCTCATATGTATAAGATGTTGTGTCATAGCTGTAAGTAATATTTCCAGCACCATCATCTGTAACACCTGCTTCTGTATAGTTCTGTGCCTCTGCATCACTCAATCCAAACATGGTTGCTACTGTGTATTCTGTACCACCTGCAGTAACATACTTCTGATTTGCTGCATCATATGTCAGCGCATCACCATTGGCATCACTGAATACGCCTCCTGTATAAGTAAATCCAGCTACCAGACTATAGGTATGTGTGGTAGTGGTCGGATTACCAAATACATCTGTCATGGTTCCGCCACCGTTTAAATAATCCGTCAAAATAGAATGATTGTTGGAATCCAAAACATCTGAAAGTTCTACGGTATATGTTTTTGTATCTGCATTTACTGTCTTAACTGCGAACTTTGCAGTATAGCTATATCCCAATGCATCATAGAAGTTCAGGTTCATGATATAACCGTCTGCACTGTTGATATTGGTATTATTTGCATCCAGAACACCACCACAGGTTGCTTCTGTTGTTGCTTCCGGGTCGGAAGTCAAGTTGCTTTCCTGCATGATTCTAAGAGCGGATACGGTATCTTTTCTAATTTCACCAGTGGTTGGGTCTACCTGCCATCCCATAACGTTATATCCATTTGCCTTAGTTGCAAGGTTTCCTGCTCCATCAATATAAAAGGCTCCTGCTTTGGTAAAGAGATTTTCTGTACCATTGCTTACAATAAAGAAACTGTCTCCTGTAATCTTTAAGTCAAATGCATCACCGGTTGTCTGAGTTGCTCCTGGAGATGTGATATTTACAGAAGTAGACCCCATTGTAACACCAAGACCAATCTGCTTTGCATTAATACCACCCTTTGTCTGGGTTGCTCCAGATGCACTTGAAGTTGTCTGATACATAATCTCGCTAAATGTTGTTGAGGATGATTTAAAAGCAACTGTGTTTACGTTTGCAATATTGTTACCAATTACATCCATTTTTGTCTGGTGTGTTTTTAATCCTGATACACCAGAATACAATGATCTCATCATAGTGAAATGACCTCCTAATTTTACGCTGTATGGTCTTCTCTGTCATTCAAAGACCTTAGCTTCCTTACGGTCCGGCTATATAATTACAGCGCCATCAATATTTGTGTAAATGTTTTCTTCCGACTCGCTTCTATCCATTGCTGTTACCACCGTCTTACTGGGTACGTTTACAATAAATGAATACGAATCTACAATCACAAGGGATTCCTTCATTCCCTTCGCTTCTGCCTTTTCTGCTCCTGTTTCCAAACGTTCTTTCTGCTCTGTAGAAAGTTCTATATTCCTACTTTGCAGGCGCATTGATGCATGCTTTGAAAACTTCAGTGCAGAACTCTCACTAACAGCCTTTTTCTGTTTTAATATTTCTTCAAAGGATAATTCCGAAGTATTATTTATGGAACTTGCGGCTCCTTTTTTCAGATACTGGTCTGTTACCTGTTCAATAGAAGAGAATTGATTTGAAATCTTGTTCATAGTAATCTCTCCATTCTAAGCTTCCATGCTTCCTCATGCTGTTTCTCCTGAGGTTGTTCCATCCGTGTCGGTATCGCCACCGTTATTATTATCTGTGTCGGTATTTCCAAGCAATACTTTTAATTCTTCTTCCAATGCTTCTAACTTTTCCAGATATGAACTATCTACATTGTTTGCAATATACTGCTTCTGGTAATCTGTCAGGCTCTCGTAGAACTCACGTGCCGCTTCTACCCTGTCCTTGTCAGATACAGTAAGCTGTTTTACCGTTGGTAGTTTGGCTATTACATACTGGAATGCAGTCGCTGCATTTGTTGCTTCTAAATACTCTTCATTTACAACCGTATCCAAATCATCCAGGGAATACAGTCCATTATTTACAGAAAGATATGTATTGCCGTTCTCACGTACAATATAATCCACCTGACCGGTTACATATGTAGTCTCACCGCTTGCCTGAGTTACTTTCATAATAACCGTTTTGCCTACCAGATTAGTTGCCTGGGAAGCCTCCATGGTGGAATTTAAGTTCTGCATCTCTTCTAATGATGAGAAGGTTGCTAACTGTGAAATATACTCTGTGTTAGAGGTTGGCTCTAATGGGTCCTGATATTTCATCTGTGCCACCAGTAACTGCAAGAACGCCTCCTTATCCAAAGAGCTGTTGTCTTTACTTGTTGTAGAGGACAAAGATTGTGTTGATGCTGAGGTGTCAACTACTTTTCCATCTTGAACAGCTTGTATTATTGCCATATGTTCTCCTTTCCTATGCAGTTAAGTTTACGCTGTTTCCGTTTTCCTGCATAATTTTTGCTACTAATGCTTCTTCTTCGGACATCAGTCCTTCTAGTTCATCCAACTGATTTAAATTAATGCTTCTTCTGGATGGCTTTTCTGCTTCCTGCTGCTCTTTTGCCGGATTATCCTGATTTTCTTCTAAGTTTCGTTCAAATTCGTGACTTGCAACAGTTACTTCGATTGCTTCTACTTTCATGCCCTGCTGGTTCATGTTTTCCTTTAAGACTGCAATCTGACTTTCTATTACTTCTTTTACTGCTTCATTCTGTGCCGCAATCTGTGCGGTAATCGCACCTGCCTTAGAAACAACCTGCAAATAAACTTTACCCAGATTTTCCGGATTTAATTGCATTTCAATGGATGACTGTGCCTGCGTAACACTGATTCTGGTCATCTGGCTAATCTGACGCAGAATGCTTTCTACATCAATCTGTGACTGTGTGACTGTCTGAACAACTTCAACGGTCTGACCATTATTTATGGTCTGTGTCGTAGTCTGGAAGCTTACCTGTTCCTGTGGACTACTCTTTGTCCCAGTCTGCGACTTAGCAGTTGTCTCCGGCAGCTCTGTTTTTTGCTGATTGGAGGTATCCTTCTTTGCTTCTTCTCCAGACTGCTCTTGTGTCACGTCTTCCGTCTGTTTTATCATTGTCTGTTCATCCGCTTCTTCTGCCTGCTTTGCAGTATCTGAAACAACCGTTTCTTCTGTCTTACGTCCGTCTTGCACTTCTGTTTCCTTTGCTTCTGTAAGCACCACATTATCCTGCATTTCTGTTTCCGGCTGTACTTCTGTATTTACGGAAACATTTTCTGACTGAGGCTGTTCTGTCACTTCTTCCATAGTCATGTTCTGTTGTAGTTCTGACAGCTGCTCTGATAATTGCTGCATTTCCTCCGGTGCAAGATTCAAACCTTCTGCCAACTGTCCCAAAAGCTCTGTCACCTCTGACATCAATGTCTGAAAATCCGGATTTAACAACAATTCACTGGCATCCTGACTTCCTGTCAGTTCCATTACCAGTTGCGTTACCTTCGTTGGGTCTGCCAAATCTAATATGGTAATTCCAAGCTCTTCCATTGCCTGAACCAGTTCTTCTTCGGAAACATCCAGTTTTTCTTCTAATACTTCTTTTACTTCCGCTGTTGTTGTCTCCAGCTGTTCTTTTGTATCATCCGGAAACTTACTGGTAATATCTTTATTGCTTTCTTTCACAAAACTGGTATCTTTAAAGTTGTTTTTTGCAGCTTCCTTTTCGTATACCATCTGATTACTTTCCGACAAATTGGATGATTTTCCAATCTGCTGTGTCCAGGAATCCCGCTTCTCATAACCACTGCTGGCAGTCTGACTTAACATTGCCCCAAATACGTTTTCTGTCTTCTTTGACGTTTCCGCTGTGGAAGACATTTCCTGCATTCCCTGCAATAACGCCGATAATTGTGAAATCTTGTTTTCTGTCACCGCTTCTCCTCCTTTCTTTTGTACTTTAATTTATTCTTAAGGCTCCATGATTTTGGTGATTCGGGCTGCTACCTCCGAATCCATGGCTCCAAGAATAGCGCCTCTTGACGAAGTATCCATGTTTTTCAAAATCTTCGCTACCAGTTCCAGATTATCTGTCATCTGCTCCATAATAGCCGCCGCCTGTTTTGGCTTCATCTCGGCATAGGTATCTGCATACTCCTTAATCTGTGTATCTTCCTCTTCCTGCTCTATTACCTGTTTATACAAAATCTCTGCATTGGCAGGGTCTATACTTTCATAATAAGCTCTATATTCACTTATATCAGGTGCTCCATCTCCGAATACAACCTCCTGGTAGAATTTCGTCTTTTCTTCTTCAAAGGCTACCTGCTGTTCTTCAAATTCTTTCAATCTTGCAATTTCTGCTTCTAATTCTGCCACCTGGTCCGATGATGCATTGCCCTGCGACTGCGCATCCGCCAACTGAAGCTCTAATTCCTTGATTCTTGCAATCGCTTCATCCAATGTGGTATATGGGTACTGAGCATCTACCGCATCCTGCTCTTTTGTCTCCGGAAGAATCTTATTGACATACGGAACATCCTTTAAGATTGGCTGCAACACAGTGGAACCAAACCCACCAATATCGGCTTTAATCACCAATGCCAGAATCCCAAGCCAGACAGCAATAAAAGCAATGGTGACTGCTATCACTGCAAGACGGCTTCCACCGGATTCTTCTTCTGCACTCTGCTCTTCCTTTGTTTTTTTCTTTGCCTGCTTTTTTTCCTTCTTGATTGCCCTGGCGGCTTTCTTTTCTGCCTTCTTATCTAAAACGTTCTCTTCCTGTTCCATCATCTCTTCTGCTGCCATGCTGTTCACCACCTATTCATTCTCTGCATGATTGTGAGTAAAACTTACCAGTTCATCCACTACCTTGCTTTCGTCTTTTTCAATTTCTTTCTTAAATTCATCAAAAGCTTTTTCTTTCAACTTTTCATGCGTCTTTCGTTCTGTCATTACTTCCTGCAAATGCTTTCTGGCACTTTCTAAATTTCTCTGAGCTACTTGTACTGCCAATGTCTGGCTTCGTATGGCTCCTTTCATATTCTCAATGGCTGCCCGATTTACTTTAATTGCCTGAAAATCAAGCTTATCTGCTACCAGTTTTCTTGCCTCATTCTCATAGCCCCGCTTTCGCAGATTGAGTTCCACCAGTTTTTCCTCTTCCCGGTTCAAATTGGCTGCCGCTATCGAAAAAGAAGTCTTCGCCTGGGTTTCCAGTTTATATTTAATATCAAGAATATTTTGCATCTTATATGTAAACTTTGCCATACATCATTCCCTGCTTTTAAAATAGCGCTTCTAACCTCTCTAATATCTCTTCAAAAGAAAACTTATCATAGGTTTCCTGCATTAAAAATTCATTTACAGCATCTATTTTTTCAATCGCATAATCAATATTGCTGTTGGAGCCTTTTTTATACGCTCCGATATTAATCAAATCTTCTGCTTCCTGATAAGTCGCAAGCACATTTTTCAATTTGCCTGCCGCTTCTTTATGCTCCGCATCTACAATAGAGCTCATAACACGGGAAATACTCTGCAATACATCAATCGCCGGATAATGATTCTTATGGGCGAGCTTACGATTCAGCATAATATGTCCATCTAAAATACTTCTCGCCGTATCGGTAATCGGCTCGTTGAAGTCATCACCATCTACCAAAACCGTGTACAATCCGGTAATAGAGCCTTTGTCCGAATTACCGGCACGTTCCAAAAGCTTAGGCATTTCGGAATATACACTTGGCGGATATCCTCTTGTAACCGGAGGTTCTCCGGAAGCAAGTCCAATTTCTCTTTGCGCCATGGAAAAACGCGTCAGGGAGTCCATCATTAAAAGTACATCTTTTCCCTGGTCTCTAAAATACTCTGCAATGGCTGTTGCTGTTTTTGCCGCCTTATTTCTAATAAGGGCAGGACGGTCAGAAGTCGCTACTACCACAACGGAACGTTTCATTCCTTCTTCTCCCATATCCCGTTCAATAAATTCCCGCACCTCACGGCCACGTTCTCCAATCAGTGCTATTACATTTATATCAGCTTTGGTATTACGTGCAAACATACCAAGCAGTGTACTCTTTCCAACACCGGAACCGGCGAAGATTCCGATTCTCTGCCCCTTTCCAACAGTGATAAGACCATCCACTGCCTTTACTCCAAGAGGTAGCACTTCATCAATAATTTTTCTTGCCATAGGGTCAGGGGGCGCTGCCTCTACCGGATATTCCTCCCTTGTAATGAGTTCTTCTATATCGGTAGGTCTTCCCATACCATCTACGGTATGTCCCAACAATTCTTCTCCCACAGAAACAGATAAAGGATGCCCCGTATTTTCTACGATACATCCCACTCCTAAGCCCTCCACACTATCGTAAGGCATAAGGAGCAAACGTTTATCTCGAAATCCAACTACCTCCGCCATTACGGAAACATCCTCTTTGGGGTCGATAATAATGCGGCACAGATCATTTAATTTTGCACTAGGTCCTACGGATTCTATGGTAAGACCTACAATTTTCACTACTTTACCAAGGTTTCTGTAAAATTTTTCTTCTGTCAACTGACGATATTTTTCGATATTGTATCTCACGTTATCTATCCTCGCAAACTTAATGAACGTAATGCCTTAATCAAGTTTTCCAACTGAACATCTCTTCCACAGTCAAAAACACCGGAATCTGTTTCTATGACACATTGCCCATCCTTCATACCGGCATCTGCCATAAGTTCTATTTTTACAGATTGTCCTACCTTTTCCTGAATCTCCTGTTTATGCTTCTCCAGAAAATGAAAGTCTTCAATTCCTACTTTTATCTGAAATTCCTTTGCATCTTCAATTCCCAAAATTGTATTTTGTATCAGATAAATCAGGATTTCCTTTTTGTCATCAAATTGTACATGGAATACATGTTCAAATACATCCGCGACAACATCTACTAATTTCGGCTCTAATTCTTCTAACTGTTGCTGATACACTTCCTGCATTGACTTTCTCTCGTCATCAATCTGTTGGCGAAGCTCTTCTGCTTCTTCCTGTGCCTTTTGTCTTCCTTCCAAAAGCCCTTGTTGATAGCCTTCTTCTTTCGCCTGCTGACGTATTGCCTCTGCCTGCTCATTTGCCGAAGCCACAACCGCTTCCGCCTGACTGTTAGCACTTTCAAGAATCTCTTTTGCTTCTGCTGCTTTCTGCTCCAACATTTCTTCCATGGATATGGTTTCTTCCTTTGGAATCACTTCTACTGCTTCCATATTGATTCCTGCCACAAATCCATCTTCATCCGGCTGTCTCTGCAACTGTGCCTGTCTTGCCAGTTCTCCTAATTTTTCTTCTACCAGTGCATTGGAATTAATAATTCTGGTATTACTTCCATCCGTCACCACGTATCTTTGCTTATACAAATTAGACAACGATCTCGTCACCTCCACCTCTGGAGATTACGATTTCTGCTGAATCTTCCAGCTTACGGATAATACCAACAATCTTCTGCTGTGCTTCTTCTACATCCTTCATACGAACCGGTCCCATGAATTCCATATCTTCCTTAATCATGGCAGCCAGACGTTTGGACATATTCTTAAAGATAACATTCTGTACTTCTTCATTTGCCGCTTTTAACGCAACGCCTAAATCATTGTTATCTACATCACGAAGCACACGCTGGATTGCTCTGTCATCCAGAAGAAGAATATCTTCAAATACGAACATCTTCTTACGGATTTCATCTGCCAATTCAGGTTCTTCAATTTCCAGAGATTCCATAATATGTTTTTCCGTTGCACGGTCTACCGTATTCAAAATACCAACAATGGCATCCACGCCACCAACAATGGTGTAATCCTGATTTACCAAAGAAGAAAGTTTTCTTTCCAATACTCTTTCCACTTCCTTAATAACATCCGGTGATGTTCTGTCCATCAACGCAATACGTTTTGCTACATCTGCCTGTTTTTCCGGCGGCAACGCACCAATAATCATCGCTGCCTGTCCGGCGGACAAATAAGACAAAATCATTGCAATCGTCTGAGGATGTTCATCCTGAATAAAGTTCAGTAACTGGCTCGGTTCTGTCTTACGCACAAATTCAAACGGACGAACCTGCAAGGACGCTGTCAATTTGGAAATTACACTCTGCGCCTTTTCTTCGCCTAATGCTTTTTCCAACAGTTCTTTTGCATAACCAATACCACCCTCTGCAATATACTGTTGCGCCAAACATACCTGATAAAACTCATTTAAAATATCTTCCTTGGTCTGAGGAGCCACACTTCTGGTATTGGCAATCTCTAATGTCAATTCTTCAATTTCTTCTTCTTTCAGATGCTTAAAAATAGATGCTGACTTTTCTGGTCCTAATGTAATCAACAATATTGCCGCTTTCTGAATTCCATTAAATTCTTCTGTTTTACCTGCCACTTTCTATTCCCACTCCTCGTTCAGCCAGTTTCTAAGCAGCGAAGCTGCCGCCTCCGGATTCTCATCCACAAATTTTTCTATCAAAACACGGGTTTCAGACTTCTCTGCAAATCCAATATCTTCCAGTGTTTCCTGTGCTTCTTTCGTAGAAGAAAGCAAAGATTCCACGGAAAGCTCCGGTTCTACTTCTCCTAACTGTTCTTTTCTTGTACTGCGGAATACTACATATCCAAGCATCAGCATAATTGCTACTGCTATAATTAATGGAAGATAATCCATAACGCCCTTATCGCTGCTATCCGAATAATTAAAGAATGGTACTTCGTATGCAACAATTTTAATATTATCTTCCGAAAATCCAGTAGCACGGGCTACCATCTCCACAAAATCCTGGTCAACATCCAGTTTCACCTTATCACGGTTTTCAGCTACAAATTCGTCAAAGGTCATGTCATCCAGCTGACCGCTTGCACGCAACGCGTCTTCATCATAAATATGATACTGTGTAGCTACCAAAGTCAGGGAAGATGCATCATAATCTACATTTCCGATTCCACCTGTGGTATCCGTAATTCTTTCGCTTGTCTTATATTGTCTGGTCTGATCTGTAGTCGTAGATTCCGTCACAGAACTATCTTCCATTACATAAGTAGTATCATCACCATTGGAATCCGTTCCGGGCACACCGCCTACTCCGCCAGTGGTATTTTGTTCATAATTGCTTTCCGAATCAATCGGACCGTGTTCCGCTCCGTCCTCCGTATAATACTGATGGTCTGTTGTATTTGTCTGGTCAAAGCTCATAACCAGATTTGGTGCAACAGATACATTGTCGTAAACACTGGTGCCAAGAACAACTTCTTTTACCTTGGATTTCACCATGTTCTCTGCTTTATTTTGATAAGAGAGCTGCGAGGTCGCTGTTCCCAAAGAGCTTCCGGAATCCGCTCCCATAAACAGCATATTTCCTGCCGTGTCCATAATAGAAACACTATTGGTATCATCGTTTCCAATCGCTGTCGCTATCCATTTTGCAAGTCCGGCTGCCGTTTCTTCGTCTATTGCATTCTTATCGCTTAATGCCAATGTGATAGCTGCATATGTATCCTGTTCGCTTGCCAGAATCGTTCCATCGTCTACCGGCATATTCAGTTTTACCGTTGCTGATTTTACAGAATCCAGCTGCTGAAGCTGTTCTCCAATCTGTTCTTCTAAGTATAGTTGGTATTTCTTTGACTTGTCTGCTTCTGTCTGACTGAAACCTCCGTCAAATACATTATCCAAATCATATGTAGCCGCAGGAATTCCGTTTTCACCTAATAAAATCGCAGCATTCGCCTGATCCTTAGCAGCAACCTGAAATACCAGCCCGTCATCCGATACTTTATAATCAATACCTTCACTGGTCAGCAGGTCCTTTACCTCTCCTGCCTCCTTCGTATTCTCGCATTCCTGTATCGTTACCATAGTGGGAGTGGTAACAATCTTTCCCACAATCACTAATCCTATTACAACAAACACCGCAATACTGGCAATCAGGGTTTTTTGCTTTACAGAAAACTTATTCCACCACTCCAGTATTTTTTTCGGAATTTCTTTTATCTTATCCATTTGTTTCTCCTACTCAATTTACTCACGTAACCTAAATCTGCATATTCATAATTTCTTTATATGCTTCCAGCATTCTGTCACGCACCGCAATCGTATAATTCAGTGCAATATCTGCCTTTTCCTGAGCAGCCTGCAAATCATGGGTGTTGGTTGCATATCCTAACATAAACTGCATTTCTGCTTCTTCTGCCGCATTCTGTAATTCACTGGTCTCATTCAACATATCCTTCGCGGACTGAAGTACACTGCTAAAGCTTGTATCCTCCGTCTTAAGATTATTACTCTCAATTGCAGCATTCTTAATATAACTGGAATCTATTCCTGTTAATGATGATATATCCATCTAGACTGCCTCCTTAACTATTATTTTCCTAATTCAAGTCCTTTCAAGGCGATTGCCTTGCTGGTCTGAAATGCGGTTACATTCGCTTCATAGGAACGGCTCGCATCAATCATATTCGTCATTTCCGTCACGATATTCACATTCGGATATGACACATACCCATCTGCATCCGCATCCGGATGAGACGGGTCGTATTTCTTAATATAATCAGATTCTGTATCTTCGCTTACGCTATACACTTTCACTCCATTTCCCAGATAAGCTTCTCTGGTATTATTCAGCACCTTGCTAAAAGGAGTCACATCTTTTTCTGCAAAGCTGACAACCTTTCTTCTATATGGAGTTCCATCTTCTGTTCTCGTGGTATTTACATTGGCAACGTTTTGAGAAATAACATCCATACGAAAACGCTGAGCAGTCATACCAGATGCATTAATATTAAAAGACTGAAATAATGACATAGTTCATTCCTCCCAAACTTTATATGGTCTTAAATTATCTTCTACTTAATAACGCTCTTGATTCTTGCATATTCACTGCTCATGCTGTCAATCAGCGCATTATATCGAATCTGCGCAGAAGCAAGTTCTACGTATTCCTGTTCCGGGTCTACATTATTCTCGTCCAAACGGTAAGAATAATTTGCTGAATCCGTGTAGGTCTCCACATTCAAATGATTCATATGAAGATTCTTTACTTTGCTGTCTAATGATGTATATTTTGACTTATTCAGTTCCCGCTCTAATGTTCCTTCAAAATCAACATCCTGGCGCTTATACCCCGGGGTATCTTGATTGGCAATATTATTACTAATCGCAGTCTGTCTCAACCATGTGGCATCTGCTGCTTTATCCATAACATTAATATAATTGTATATATCACTGCTAAACATCCTATTGCTCCTTTCGTCCTAAGTAACATCTACTGTATTTTATTATAAATTTATCTATACAATTTTACAAGCATTTTTTGGCTATTTTTATCTTTTTTTACATGATATTGTAGTTTTTTGTCGAATAATATACAATTTGCGGTAAAAATTATACATCATCCGTTTCTCCATATCTACTATGGAACTCCATACATTTTTCCATATTCAGGGTATGGAGTTGTATGGCCATAAAAAAAGAGATTTACAGCTATGCTATAAATCTCCGGTTTAGTGTACTAATTATGTTTCATATTCTGCTTTTTGACCTTTTCCAGTTCGTCGAACACTACATCATTCAACACCTTGATATAGGTTCCTTTCATTCCGGAAGAACGTGATTCAATGACACCTGCGCTTTCAAACTTACGAAGTGCGTTGACGATGACGCTTCTGGTAATTCCAACTCTGTCTGCAATCTTACTTGCCACCAAAATTCCCTCTTTCCCATCCATTTCATCAAAAATATGAGTAATAGCTTCCAATTCGGAAAAAGACAAGGTGCTGATTGCGGAACGAACAATTTGAACCTTACGGCTCTCTTCTGCGCTCTCTTCATTTACAGAACGCATCATTTCCAATCCTACTACCGTAGTCCCATATTCACTCAAGATAATATCATCGATATCGTACTGTTTTTCCAGACGATATACAAAAAGAGTCCCGAGACGTTCACCGGCAATATCGATAGGTGTGATGATTGCACGATATTTCTTTACATCATCCGATACAAATCCTAATGTCTCCAGATTTACATTTTCTTTGGTCGACAAAATCCCAAGAAGACGTTCATTCAATAACGGATCAATAAATCCTCCAACCTCGTCAGCAATCAATTCCGTAATTTCCTCGGTTCCTTCGCAGCTGCTGGTACCCAGCACTTTTCCTTTTTTACTTATAACTAAAATATTGGAATCAAGAATCTCCGTCAATACTTTACAAATATCATTAAAGACCACTTTCGAGGAGTTATTATTGTGCAACAGTTTATTTATTTTTCTTGTCTTATCCAACAACTGAACGCTCATAATCTACCTCCTAACTTAACATTCACAACTTTTAAAAGTTTTTTTGTATTTTACCATCTTTTGCGCAGAAATTCAATAAGTTTTCTAATATTATCACACTATTTTTGCTTTTCTTTCACAAATCCACACTGATTATCGGCACATACCAGTTTATTTCCTTTTTCTACCATGTAACCGCCACATTCCGGACACTTTTCCTTAGAAGGCTTCTGCCATGACATAAAGTCACATTCCGGATTTGCCTCACATCCATAATATTTTCTGCCTTTTTTGGTTTTCTTTAATACTACTTCCTTACCGCACTTCGGGCAGCTTACGCCGATTTTTTCTAAATATGGCTTGGTATTTCTGCAATCCGGAAATCCCGGACACGCCAGGAACTTTCCGTGAGGACCATATTTTACTACCATGTTTCTGCCACATAAGTCACAGATAACATCGGTTACTTCATCCTCAATCTTTACTTTTTCCAAATCTTTTTCTGCTGCCTGCACCGCCTGCTCTAAATCCGGATAGAAATTGCTTACAACTGTTTTCCATGGGATACTTCCTTCTGCCACTTTATCCAGAAGAGATTCCATATTTGCAGTAAATCTCTCATCTACAATGGACGGGAACGCTTCTGTCATAATATTGTTGACCGCTTCTCCTAACTCTGTGATGTAGAGGTTCTTATTTTCCTTTACGATGTAACGTCTGCCTAAAAGTGTTGTAATGGTTGGTGCATAGGTACTTGGACGTCCGATCCCCAGTTCTTCCAGTGTCTTTACCAGGGATGCTTCCGTAAAGTGTGCCGGCGGCTGGGTGAAGTGCTGTTTTTCTTCTAATTCTTTTAAACTCAGCTTTGTATTGGTGTCCACGGATTTTAACAAAATATTATTTTCTCCCTTTTCGTCATCCTCGCTGGTGTAGACTGACATAAATCCTTCAAACACTACCTTGGAAGCAGACACATGGAAGCGGTACTCTCCTGCTCCTATCTTGATGGACGTGGTTTCGTATACAGCGCTGCTCATGCGGCTCGCAGCGAAACGATTCCATATCAGCTGATATAAGCGGAACTGGTCGCGGCTTAAGGATTCTTTTACCATGACCGGCGTTCTGGTGATATCGGAAGGTCGAATCGCCTCATGGGCATCCTGTATCTTTGCCCCGGACTTTTTGGTGCCTTCGTCTTTACCGGAAGTGTATTTTTCTCCATAAGCTTCACGGATATATTCTCTTGCTGCAATATCTGCTTCCTCGGAAATACGGACAGAATCGGTTCTCAGATAAGTAATGAGACCTACCGTTCCCTGCCCTTTGATATCAATTCCTTCATACAACTGCTGCGCCAGACGCATGGTCTTTTGTGTGGAGAAATTCAATGCCTTTGCCGCTTCCTGTTGTAAGGTACTGGTGGTAAAAGGCAACGGCGCTTTTTTCACACGTTCTCCTTTTTTTACATCTAATACTTGATAATCTTCTTTTTTCAGACTTTCCAAAATCTGTTCCAGCTCTTCTCTGGAACGAATGGTCATTTTCCCTTTTTCATTTCCGTAAAACTTTGCATTTAACAGCTTCTTTTCCCCCGGAATGGCAAACTGGGCTTCCAGACTCCAGTATTCTTCCGGAATGAATGCACTGATTTCTTCTTCTCTGTCACAGATAATACGGAGTGCCACAGACTGCACACGTCCGGCACTTAGCCCACGTTTTACTTTCGCCCACAGAAGCGGACTGATGCGGTATCCCACCATACGGTCCAGCATACGTCTTGCCTGCTGGGCATCTACCAGATTCATATCAATTTCTCTTGCCTGCTTTAAGGACGCCTTTACCGCATTCTTGGTAATTTCGTTAAAGCTGATACGATACACCTGTTTCTTTTCATCCAGCTTCAATGCCTTAGATAAATGCCAGGAAATAGCTTCTCCTTCACGGTCAGGGTCCGTCGCCAGATAGATTTTATCTGCCTTTTTTACTTCCTTGCGCAGATTCGCCAAAATGTCTCCCTTCCCACGAATGGTAATGTATTTCGGCTCATAATCATGCTCTACATCAATTCCCAACTGACTTTTGGGCAAGTCTCTTACATGTCCGTTCGATGCTGCTACTTCATAATTTTTCCCTAAAAATTTTTTAATTGTCTTCACCTTGGCCGGTGATTCCACAATTACAAGATATTTCGCCATGTGTCTGCTCCTTCAACTATTTCCCCATCACTGATTCAAACTGTAATATCTGTTCGGATAAAATAATTTTTATATACTTCCGAAATAAAGCCCATTTCCCTTAAGGTATTGAGTGTTTGGATTAACTCACCTAAGGAAAGACCGGTATTTCTCATTAACTCTTCCAGATTTCTCGGGGTTAAATCCACACAACTATACACCAACCTCTCCAAATTTTCAAGTGTCTTTCCTATTTTTTTTGAAGATTCTTCCTTTCTGTCCGTCAAAATATTCATTTCTTTCAGCAGTTCTTCCACACCTAAAAAAACCCCTGCCCCCTGCCAAATCAAATGGTTGGCGCCTTCGCTAAGCTTATCTCCCAGACGTCCCGGTACTGCATAAATTTCTTTTCCCTGTTCCAGTGCAAAATCTGCGGTAATCAGGGAACCACTCTTTTTTCTTGCCTCCACCACAATCACAATATCTGCCATTCCACTGATAATTCGATTTCTACATGGGAAAAAGACCGGTCTTGGCGTGGTACCGGGTCTGTATTCACTGATAATTCCGCCTTTTTCCGGTATTTTTTCATAGAGACTTTGGTTCTGCTTCGGATAACAGATATCGACGCCGCATCCTAATACCCCATAGGTTGCCCCCTGTGCCTGCAGGGCACCTGCCTGAGCGGCTCCGTCAATGCCCAATGCCATTCCGCTAATGACTCCGACCCCTGACTTTGCTAACATGTAAGCGGTATTTTTGGCAACACTTCTTCCATATTCCGAGCAATTACGCGCCCCCACGATTGCTACGGTCCTGCTTGTTCCCTCCGGCAAATTTCCGCGATAATAAAGTCCGTAGGGCGCCTGATAAATATATTTCAGCATCTGTGGATAGACCTTTTCCCGAAAAGTGACAAATGCAATTCCTTTTTTCTCCTGCTCCTCTTCTAATTGCGCAGGATTTTCTTTTTTACCTTCTATTAATATGTCACATTCCTTTTCTGTTAGAAAGTTTATTTTTTTGAGATTATTTTCTCCCATACGGTATACTTCCCCTGCATGTCCCGCAAGTTCTTCTAAAGCTATTTTCTTTGCTGCGGATATGCCTAAGATTCCTCCGAGCCATCTTTTATACATCATTGCCTGTCCATCCCCTTCCGTCAATATTTCGATACATCAGGCTCTCTGCAACATGTTCACAGCGGATGATTTCCTGACCTTCTAAGTCGGCAATGGTTCTTGCCACCCGTATTATTTTATAATAACCTCTTACGCTTAATTCCAAGGACTCAAAGGCTTCTGCCAACATGGCGCCCGCCTCCGGCTCCATGGGACAAAACTGTTCTATCTGCTCTGTGGGAATCCTGCTGTTATAGTAAATGTTATTCTGTCCGTACCGCTCTGCTTGTATCTTTTGCACTTCTTTTACCCGCTGACAGATTACATTGGACGCTTCTTCCTTTCCCTGCCCTGTCAGCTCCTGTATTCCGGGTTTTTGCACTTCAACGCACAGGTCGATTCGGTCCAGAAGGGGACGGCTGATTTTCTGGAGATGACGGCGTATCATGGTCGGTGTACAGGTACATTTGTTGCGATTAGGATAATATCCGCAATTACAGGGATTCATGGCTGCCACCAGCATAATATCTGCCGGGTAAGAATAAGTCCCGTTATTTCGTACCAAATGTATCTTCCCCTCTTCTAAGGGCTGACGCAGCACTTCAAGGGCATTTTTCTGAAACTCTGTCATTTCATCTAAAAACAGCACACCATTATGGGCAAGGCTGATTTCACCGGGCTTTGGAATCCGTCCTCCTCCTGCCATCCCTGCCACGGTAATCGTATGATGAGGATGACAAAAGGGTCTTTCCTTCAGATTATTCTCACGTTTCCCAAATAATCCACTGACACTGTAAATTCTGGCAAGCTCTAATGCCTCTTTTTCGGAAAGCTCCGGCAGAATCCCGGGAATTGCCCTGGCTGCAGCAGTTTTTCCACCGCCAGGAGGTCCCAACATCAACAGATTATGTCTTCCTGCCGCAGCGATTTCGCACACTCTTTTTAACACCTTCTGCCCTTTTATTTTGTTAAAATCATACTCTCCTTCTGTCCGTTCTAATCCTGTTTCTTCTATATTATAAGAAACAGATGGCAAAGGCTCTGTGCTTTGCAGCATCTCAATAACCTGTCCCAGATTCTTTGCAGGCAATATGGCAATATCCTTTACCAATGCCGCTTCTTTTACGTTTGCCTCAGGGATACAAATTCTCTTTTTTCCGGCTTCTCTTGCTGCGATTGCCATAGGAAGCACACCTTCAATCGAATGTATGCTTCCATTCAGGCTGACTTCTCCTGCAAATACCGTTTCTTCCAGATGCGACGCCGAAATATGCCCATATGCCGCTAACACTGCCAAAGCAATGGGCAAATCAAATCCGGTACCGCTTTTTCGTAAATCTGCCGGATACAGATTCACGGTAATCCGTTTGGGCGCCAGCCGGATTCCGGTATTGCGAATCGCTGCCCGAATACGCTCTTTCGACTCTCTTACTTCGGTAGAAAGTTCTCCTACCATTTCAAATACAGGCATACCATCGCAGACATCTGCTTCTACCTGCACTAAAATACTCTCTATTCCGCTTACACTTGCGGTAGATACTATACTGTACACAAATACCTCCTTTGTGCCAGCTTACGGGAATCATGGGCGAACTGCCCTAAGATAAAAAGATAATTGTATCATATCATGCTTCCTCCCTTTTTGCAATGCTTTCCATCACTTACTCTTCAAAACAGTTTCGCAGCTTTTCTAACGCCCGCTTTTCAATCCGGCTGACATAAGAACGTGAAATCCCCATTTTATCTGCGATTTCCCGCTGTGTCACCGGCTTTTTATTATAGAGCCCATACCGCAGTTCAATAATTTCCCGCTCCCGACTCCCTAATACTTTCGGAATCATCTCATAGATTTTTCTGCTGTTTCCTTTTAATTCAATGGTTTCAAAAATATCCCGCTCCTGACTTTCCACCACATCCATGAGATTAATCTGATTGCCTTCTTTATCCGTTCCAATAGGCTCATACAAGGATACGTCTCTTGAAGTTTTCTTTTTCCCGCGAAAATACATCAGGAGTTCATTATCAATACAGCGTGCTGCGTAGGTTGCCAAACGATTCCCCCGCTCATTGTTAAAGGTAGATACCGCCTTAATCAAACCAATGGTTCCAATGGAAATCAAGTCTTCCATATCCTCATCTGAATTCTGATATTTCTTGGCAATATGTGCTACCAGTCTTAAATTGCGCTCAATCAGGGTATTTTTAGCTTCAAGGTCGCCCTCTTTCATTTTTTTCAGATAGTATGTTTCCTCCTCTGCATTTAACGGCATTAAAAAAGTTTTCAAAAAAAGCACCTCTAAGCTGATTTATTACATTCTATGAAAAATCTGGCTTTGAAGTGCCTTTCCACTCTGAAATTCTTTTGTTTTCTTGAAAACTATCTCCGGCAGGAGTATACTATGCATACGTGACAAATGATTTTTGTATGGAGGTAACTTATGAATCAAATACCAAAAGACCCTGTCATTCTCTTAAGCTATATCAACACGCAGCTGCGGGATTTCTATCCCGACTTAGAAGAACTGGGAAAAAGTCTTGACATCTCTATTCCGGAACTGACTGATACCCTGGCATCCATCGACTATGTCTACGATGCCAGCAAAAACCAATTTATATAATTTTTTAATAATCCTTTTGTTTTAATAAAACATTCTTAATGTAGGAAAAGGTCTTATCTTCCCCTTCTTCTGCCAACATCCGCAGAAGCTTTTCTAACAGCTTCTGTGTATCCGGATGTATCATATAATTCCCTCTGCCTTTTTCGTAATATTTCCATGGACTTTCGTCTGTATATTTTTCCTTTTGATAATTCTTAGAAGCGGATACCCGGTCAATAAACATCTCCACCACGTACTTTAGGGGCATTTTCATACCTACCATGGTCTTATCGGTTCCAACGCCATAGTCAATCCAGTATTCCAGATGGTGCTTGTTCCTGCCCTTATGATGCAGCCAGGCACTGGAATACCCCTTTGCTTCCCGCTCCCGGTTGTTCGGACTGGCAGTCCCCTGATAATACCTGCATCCTACCAGAAATTCCGTAGGAGAATATTTTGATAAATCATGCAGCAGTCCCTGTTTATAAAGTCCTACACGAAAACACCCCTTCATAACCAGAAACTTATGATGATTGATGGTCTTAAAATGCTGCCAGGCTTTCATGTATTTCACTCCTATACTCGAATAAACTTAATAATTACATATAAAATCAATAAATGAAGCGGATAAATCACATAAAAAAGATACTTCATCCTCTTTCCGCGTTTTCCATTATATAACAGCATAGGAATTGCCGCCAGACCTGCATATGCCTGAACTCCCATGCCGAAATATAAAATATTCATTCCAATAAATGCTGCCTGCTTTAAAATTCTTCTTTCATACAGGAAATAGAAGCACAAAATAAATAATATTCCTCCTGCCCCATAATCTACAGACAGTACCTCTGCCAAAAATATAGCCCCCAAAAACGCTAAAAAGGGGTAAATCGTGTTTTTTTTACGGTTCATGATATCTAACATGAGTAAACCAATAAGAAGCGTAAAAAAGACGTTCTGGTGCTCCATAGTCACCCTGCCGTAAAATACCAGGTCAAAGGGCAGCTCTGATATAAGTGCAAATCCCAATAACCTGCCTTCATATCTACGGATATTGTGGGTATGCAGGGCTCCTTCCACCAGCAGAAAACAAAAAATGGGAAATGCTATTCTTCCGATGATACGCAAAAAAAGATGCTGCGGGTACAGAACAGCTCCCACATGATCAATTACCATAGTAATAATTGCAATCCATTTCAGGGCAAAACCACTAATTCCGATTTGAGACTTTTCCATCCTTCTTCTCCGTCTTCTTTTTTCCTGTCTTCTCTTTTCCCGTCTTTTCTTTTCCTGCAAGCAATAAGATTGACTGGGCCTCTATCATAATTTCACCTATTATAATGTCCTTTTTAAGGACTTCTCTCTGGGTATCAAATACAACCTGCCATGCGATTTCTCTCGGCAATGCCATCTTCTGTGGTATATTCTGGAAATTGTATGCAATATACAAATGTTCTTCTCCTCCATACGCTCCACAGTAGAACATCCCAATAAATCCCCGATTCCGGTCAAAATCCATCTGCCAGCCTGCCTCACTGTGATAAGACAAATCCGGATAACCATGATTCTCATAGTCCATCATCTGATAGGGCTTGGGACTACGAAGCACCGGATAGGCTTTTCGAAGCTCTAAAATTTTCTTAAGATAGGTTATCAGCTCCCGGCTGGATTTGGTATTCTTCCAATCTTTCCACCCGATTTCGTTATCCTGGCAATACGCATTATTATTCCCATTTTGGGTATTCTCACATTCATCTCCCATCCAGATGAGGGGAATTCCCTGGGAAAATACGGTAGCAGCCAGTGCATTCCTTGTCTTTTGTTTTCGCAGCTTCAGAATTTCTCTTTTCCTTGCATTTCCTTCCTGTCCACTGTTACTGCTGTAGTTCCAGTCACTTCCATCCCGGTTTTCTTCCTGATTATCCTCATTATGCTTTTTCCCATAAGAAAAGGTATCCCACAGCGTAAATCCGTTGTTTTCTGCCACAAAATTCACGAATCCCTGATGCTCCTGCTGCCGCTTCATCTGACACGCAAACTCATAGATATTTCCACCCTGATGGTTCAAAAGCCGGCGTACCTGATACATAAAAGCATCATTGTAAGTAAACAGCTCTGGTCCCAAACGGTCCGGTGCAGCTGCCAGTTCTTCCGGAAATCCTTCAAAAAACAATTTGCAGCCGCTTAACAAAGCATCCTTTGCCAACAGCTCTGCCACTTGAAAGTTGCCAATGACCCGAAAGCCATCCACATGATATTCCCGCTTCCAATAACGCATTACATCAATGATTAAATGCGGATTTATTTTTTCATCAAAATAGAACTCCGCCATGAATTCCATTCCCATCTGATGCATCTTTCGTATCAGTCTTTTTAATTCATCCGGATTATTTTCGCTCCCAAGATAAGACGCCTTAGGCGCAAAATAATTCCCCGTCGTATATCCCCAGTAATTAATCAGATTTGCCGGGTGTTCTTCTCTTTTACTTTCATCTAAGCGCAAAAACTCTTCAAATTCATACACCGGAAGAAACAGCAGACTTGTGACACCTAATTCCTTTAAATATGTAAGCTTTCGCTCTATCATTCCAAAGGTGCCCTTCTGGGCGTTTTCTGTCTTTAATCCCATGGTAAATCCTCTGGCATGAAGCTTATAAATCACCATATCTTCCTTTGGGATTCTCGGATTCTCATCACTTTTCCACTGAAAATCCGAAAAATAAAATCCACTTTTTATTTCCTTCTGTTTCTTTCTCTTATGCAGTTCCCGCTGTTTTTTTATCTTTTCCGGAACGAATGCCTCCGGCAGTTCTTCCTCCGGTCTGCGGTCTTCCTCCGCCCATACTTCTCTTCCGATGATTTTTCGGGCATAAGGGTCTAAGCCCTCTCTGCCATCTATTTCAAAGTTATAATCATATTCCTGCCAATGAATGCCCTGAATTCCAACGGTATAAACAGTACGATATATCTTATGCCGTTCCATTGGAATTTTGAATGCTTTTTCCTCTCCCTTTGGATATAACAATAAGTTACAGGTGGCTTTTTCCCCTGCCTGTAAGGAAAATGAAAGGATGTCCTTCTCTTTTGTTACGCCAAATGTTTCATACTTTCCGGTACAGATTTGAAATTTCATACATGCCTCCTGATTTTCACTTTCCTTTTTATTATACCAATTTCCGCTTCAGAAAAAAAGCCTTATTTTTCCTTAAGTTTTTGCATTTTGTATGAAAGTTGTGCCTAAAAGGCATACCGCCATGTCGGCATTGACTAATACCACACAAAATACCCAGGGAAAACGAGTTTTCCCTGGGCACTATTGAAAAGCTGATTCTACAAATATTTTCTTTCCCTAAACAGTCATATAGCTTCCGAATTCTTCCATAATGTCAGAAACATGTTCCAGCTTCTTTGCTCTCCATGCATTTTCTCCGCAAAAAAGCAGTCCGTCTGAAATTTTTCCTTTTGCTGCATTAATCAAAGCATCTGTAATGCAATATGGGATATCCTTCTGATTACAACGTTCTAAGCATTGATGGCATTTTGTTACCTTGGTACGCCCTTCTTCTGCCTTTTCAATAAATTCATTGCGAATTGCTCTTCCCGGCATTCCAACCGGACTTTTTACAATCTCAATATCCTCTTTTTTTGCATTAATATATGCCTGCTTATAGGCGTCGCTGGCATCACATTCATAAGTAGTAACAAATCTGGTAGCCACCTGAACTCCGTCTACGCCAAGTTCCATGGCATGTTTCATATCCTCTACATCATAAATACCACCTGCCGTTATTACCGGTATCGGGGTGTTATATTTCTTGCGATACTCGTCAACTACCTGAATAATTCCCTGAATCTCTTTCTCATACTGTTCCTTGGTAATTTCTTTTAATTCATCATAAGAAAATCCCAGATGACCGCCCGCCTTTGGTCCTTCTATGACTACCATATCCGGACACCGCTTATATTTGCGGTCCCACAGCTTACATATGACTGTGGCTGATTTAATCGAAGACACAATCGGTGCAATCTTTGTTTTGGATTTTTCTACCAATGCCGGAAGCATGGTAGGAAGTCCTGCACCGGATATAATCAGGTCTACCCCTGCCTTAACGGCTGCCTTGACGTATTCTTCGTACTTTTTGGTGGCAACCATGATATTCACGCCCACGATGCCCCCCTGGGCAATTTCTTTTGCCCGTTTTATATGTTTTTCGATTGCCTTTAAATTGGTTTCGATGGGATGTTCCTCCCATCCCTCTTCCTGATAACCTATCTGGGCTGTAGAAATAATACCAATTCCTCCGCACTTTGCCACATTTCCTGCTAAATTAGACAAGCTCACACCTACGCCCATGCCGCCCTGTATCACAGGGATTTTTGCCACTAAATCTCCAATTACCAAGCTGCTCATTTATGATTCCTTTCTTTCTACATTCTACGAAATCTTTCATAACGCTGATTTGCCAGCTCCTCTTTTCCCATATCCAGATACTTATGAAGAAATCTGCGGATTTCTTCCTGCATTTCTGCTGCGATACCTTCTACATTCTGCGGATTTGCAGGCTCTGGCTCTGAAATAATTTTTTCAATAATACCAAGTTCCTTTAAATCTTTTGCAGTAACGCGCATTACTTCTGCTGCTTTTGGGGCTTTTGAAGCATCTTTCCAGAGAATCGATGCAAAGCCTTCCGGTGACAGAATGGTATAAGTCGCATTTTCCATCATCCATACTTCGTTTCCAACAGCCAATGCAAGCGCTCCACCGCTTCCGCCTTCTCCTATCACAATGCTTAAGACAGGAACGGTCAAATCAGACATCTCGAACAGGTTTCTTGCAATCGCTTCTCCCTGTCCCCGTTCTTCCGCTTCCATACCGCAAAATGCTCCCGGCGTGTCTACAAAACAAATAATCGGGCGATTGAACTTTTCCGCCTGCTTCATCAGACGCAATGCCTTACGATAGCCTTCCGGCGACATCATACCAAAGTTACGCACCAGATTCTCCTTGGTGTTCTTTCCCTTCTGCTGTCCGATGACCGTAACAGGACATCCATCCAGATATGCAATTCCGCCTACAACAGCTCCATCATCTCCGGAGTGACGGTCTCCATGAAATTCCATAAAGTCTGTAAAAATCTCCTGAATATAATCCATGGCAACGGGTCTTGCAGCATCTCTTGCCCGCAGCACTCTGTCCCAGGCAGTTACATTTTCCTGAATCTTTTCTTTTTCTACTTCTTTTCTCCGATTCGGAATCAGCGCTTCCGTCTTCTTTACCGGACGATGCATCACAATGAGCTTTGCTAAGGTATCTTTTAGCTCTTCTCTTTCCACAATATCATCAATTAAGCCATGCTCTACTAAGAATTCTGCCCTTTGAAATCCTTCCGGCAATTTCTGGCGAATGGTCTGCTCAATGACTCTTGGTCCTGCAAATCCTACCAGTGCCCCCGGCTCTGCTAAAATAATATCCCCAAGCATTGCAAAGCTTGCTGTTACTCCGCCGGTGGTGGGGTCAGTCAATACAGAAATGTACAAAAGTCCTGCCTCAGAATGACGCTTTAATGCTGCCGAAGTCTTTGCCATCTGCATTAAGGATACCATACCCTCCTGCATTCTTGCCCCACCGGAACAGGTAAATATAATAACCGGAAGCCGCTCTTTGGTAGCACGTTCTACTGCTCTTGTGATTTTTTCTCCAACAACATAACCCATGCTTCCCATCAAAAATCTTCCATCACAAACGCATACTACCGCTTCTTCCCCATGAATCGTACATTTTCCGCAGGTTACTGCTTCATCTATTTTTAAACGTTCCTTTAAACTTGCTATCTTCTCCTGATAATCCGGATAATCCAGCGGATTCTCGTTTTCTATTCCTTCTTCCCATTTTTCATAACTGCCTTTATCTGCTACCATACGAAGGCGTTTTCTTGTAGTAAGACGAAAATATTTTCCACATTTATAACAAACATAGCGATTTGCCTTTACATCTTCCTTATAGAGCAACTCACCGCATGCTTCACATTTTATCCATAGTCCTTCCGGTACCTGAGGCTCCGCACTCTGTACTGCAATATAGTTTGTTTTCTTAAATTTCAGCATGTCTTTTCACCTTCCTGCCAAATCATTCAAAATAGTCCGGAATAAAATGTGTATTGGTCTTTCCCGACACAAACACCGGATGATTTAAAATATCATACTCAAAATCCAGGTTGGTCACAATCCCTTCTACCACCACTTCTCCTAATGCACTCTGCATCTTGCGTATGGCATCCATACGATTTTCTCCATGGACAATTACTTTTGCCACCATAGAATCATAATATGCCGGTATGGTATACCCATTATAAAGGGCTGACTCAATCCGCACTCCGTTTCCTCCCGGAAAATGCAGTTCTTCAATGGTTCCCGGACATGGCATAAAGTTCTTTTCCGGATTTTCCGCATTAATACGGCATTCAATGGCATGACCACGCAATACTACATCCTCCTGACGAATCCGCAAATGTTCCCCTGCCGCGATTCGTATCTGTTCTTTTACCAGGTCAATTCCTGTCACCATCTCTGTTACCGGATGCTCTACCTGGATTCTGGTGTTCATTTCCATAAAGTAAAAATTTTTGTGCTTATCTAAAAGAAACTCTATGGTTCCCGCGTTTTCGTAATTTGCTGCTTTCGCTGCAAGCACAGCGGTATCACCCATACGTTTCCGCAATTCCTCGTCCATGACTGCACAAGGAGATTCTTCTATCATCTTTTGGTGACGTCTTTGAATGGAACAGTCTCTTTCTCCTAACTGAATCACATTTCCAAACTTATCTGCCAGAATCTGAAACTCAATATGTCTCGGCTCCTCAATATATTTTTCAATATACATGGTGTCATCCCCGAAGGAATTTACAGACTCCTGCTGCGCCAGTTTAAAATTTGTTTCAAAGTTCTCCGGGTCTATGGCAATACGCATTCCCTTGCCACCGCCGCCGGAAGAAGCCTTAATCATAACCGGATATCCAATTTCTGCTGCGATTTTAGCGCCTTCCTCCGGAGTAAATACCGGTTCCTTTGTTCCCGGAACTACCGGCACTCCTGCCTCCATCATAGTCTTTCTCGCCTGAGATTTGTTTCCCATCTTTCCAATCAGACTGCCGGAGGGTCCAATAAAGACAATGCCGCAGTTCTCACACATATCTGCAAAGTGCTCATTTTCTGACAAAAAGCCAAATCCCGGATGAATCGCTTGCGCCTTTGTTGCAATAGCTGCACTGAGGATTCGCTCCATATTTAAATAACTGTCAGAAGATGCTGCCTTTCCAATACAGACTGCCTCGTCTGCAAGCTGTGTATGAAGCGCATCCCGGTCTGCCTCTGAATAAACTGCTACGGAAAGAATTCCCATTTCGCGGCATGCTCGTATAATTCTTACTGCAATTTCTCCACGATTTGCAATTAATATTTTTTGAAACATGTTAAGTGCTCCTTTAACTTTTACCCATTAGCCTATTGCAAAGGTAAGTTCTGCCTGTGTTACTACTTTTCCATCTACGGTTGCCGTTGCTTTTCCGACACCGACCGGTCCCTTCTGCTTGATAATCTCAAGCTCCAGCATTAATACGTCTCCCGGTACTACCTTCTGTTTGAATTTCGCACTGTTAATTGCTCCAAAATAAGCAGTCTTTCCCTTAAATTCCGGCTGACTTAAAATAGCAACGGCACCTGCCTGCGCCAGTGCTTCTACAATCAACACTCCCGGCATGACTGGTTCCCCCGGAAAATGTCCGTTAAAAAACGGTTCATTGTAGCTGACACATTTTTTCGCAACCGCTCTTTTTCCCGGTTCTAACTCTTCTATGGTATCAATCAGCAAAAAAGGCTGACGATGAGGTATGATTTCCATGATTTCCTTTGTTCCCATTAATGACATGCTGCTTCCTCCTAACCGATGACAAACATTGGCTGTCCATACTCAATCACATCTTCATTGGATACCAGAATCTGTTTTACAATGCCATCATACTCGCTTTCAATTTCATTCATTAGCTTCATTGCTTCTACAATTCCAAGTACCTGACCCTTTTTCACAGAATCTCCCACCTTAACAAAAGGCTCTGCCTCCGGAGAGGAAGATGCATAAAAGGTTCCTACCAGCGGGGACGATACTACATTTCCGGAAACATTTTCTGTCTCTTTCCCTGTATTCTGCCCTGCGCCCTGTCCTGCACTCTGTTCCATCAGCACAGGAAGCTCCTGAGGTACTCCGTTTACCGTTACCAGTTTTTGTTCCTTTTCTTTTCTCATCTGAATTACCGTGCCGTTTTCCTCATAGGAAAAACGGGTAAGTTCAGAATCCGATACTGCTGTAATCAATGTTATAAGCTGTTCAAATTCCATGGTCTTACTCCTCATATTTCTTCACAAGCAGGCTGGCATTGTGTCCGCCAAATCCAAGTGAATTTGTTAAAGCATAATTAAACTTCTTATCAATTCCTTTTCCCTGAACATAATCCAAATCAAGTTCTTCATCCGGATGTTCTAATCCGACCGTCTGATGGATATAGTCATGATTCAACTGAAGCACACAGGCAATAAATTCAACTGCTCCTGCCGCTCCTAATAAATGTCCAATCATAGACTTGGTGGAATTTATCTTCATATTATAAGCATGTTCTCCGAACGCAATTTTAATGGCTCTGGTCTCGAACAGGTCATTGTGATGTGTTGCAGTTCCATGGGCATTAATATATTCCACTTCTTCCGGCGCAATTCCTGCTTCTGCCACTGCATTCTTCATTGCTGTTGCAGCTCCCATACCATCCTCTGCCGGAGAGGTAATATGATAAGCATCGTTGGTACATCCATATCCAACAATTTCTGCTAAAATCTTTGCACCGCGCTTTTTCGCATGTTCCAGTTCTTCTAAAACAACAACTCCGGAACCTTCTCCCATAACGAATCCGCTTCTGTCCTTATCAAAAGGGATAGAACAACGTGTTACATCATTACTGGTAGATAACGCTGTCAGTGCAGTAAAACCGCTTACTCCCACAGGTGTAACAGAACTTTCCGTTCCTCCTGCCACCATGACATCTGCTTCTCCACACTGAATGGAGCGATATGCTTCTCCGATGGAATTGGTTCCTGTTGCACAGGCAGTTACTACATTCAGGCTTTTTCCTTTTAATCCGAACTGAATTGCTACATTTCCTGCTGCCATGTTGGTAATCATCAGTGGAACCATCAACGGATTGATTCTGCCCGGTCCCTTTTCTAACAGCTTTTTGTGTTCTCTTTCCATTGCCTGAAGGCTTCCGATTCCGGAGCCAATGGCACAGCCTACCCGGTAAGGGTCTTCCTGCTCCATGTCAAGCCCTGACTGTTCTAATGCTTCTTTGGTTGCTGCTACTGCATACTGACTGAACAATTCCATACGTCTTGCAGACTTCGGGTCCATATAGTTCTTTCCCTCAAACCCTTTCACATTTCCTGCAATCTTTACTTTATACTCTGTAGTATCAAACTGGGTAATCTCACTGAACCCGATTTTCCCCTGATGGATTCCATCCCAGAATTCTTCTACACTTAATCCGATTGGAGTAATTGCTCCCATACCGGTTACTACAACTCGCTTCATGAAATCTCTCCTGTTCTCTCTGTTTTGCCTGTCTACCTTACATTCCCATACCGCCGTCTACATGTAGTACCTGACCGGTAATATAGGACGCATCATCGGATGCCAGAAACTTCACTGCATTGGCAACTTCCTTTGGATTTCCAAATCTTCCGAAAGGAATTTGTGCCTTTCCTGCTTCAATCACAGATTCAGAAAGCTGCTCTGTCATATCTGTTTCAATAAATCCAGGTGCAACGGCGTTGACACGAATTTCTCTGGATGCCAGTTCTCTTGCCAGTGACTTGGTAAGCCCGATTACTCCGGCTTTTGATGCTGCGTAGTTTGCCTGACCTGCATTTCCCATCACACCGGAAATAGAAGAAATATTTATGATACATCCGGACTTTTGTTTCAACATCTGTCTTGCCACATGCTTTGCCGTATTAAAGGTGCCCTTTAAGTTAATTGCAAGCACGCTGTCGAAATCCTCTTCCTTCATCTTCATAATCAGGTTATCTCTGGTAATTCCGGCATTATTTACCAAAATATCAAGCTTTCCCTGCTTTTCTATGATATCTTTTATCATCGCTTCTACAGCAGAAAAATCAGAAACATTACAGCCATAGCTTTCTGCTGCCCCGCCCTGTTCACATATTTCTGCTACTACTTTATCTGCCGCCTCTTTTGAGCCGTTATAGTTTACAACCACATAAGCACCTTCCGCTGCCAGTGTTTTTGCAATTTCCTTTCCAATTCCACGGGAAGCACCTGTTACCAGTGCTGTTTTTCCTTTTAAACTCATCCCAATACCTCTATTATTTTTTCTAAGTCTGCTATGGTTTCTACGTTATATCCGGTTGCTTCCGGTGCGATTTTCTTTAAAAAGCCGGTCAATGTCTTCTTTGGACCAATCTCAATAAAAATGTCTACACCGTCACGCACCATCCGTTCTACGCTCTGCTGCCAACGTACAGAGGAAGAAATCTGCTGTTCTAATAAATCCTTTACCTGATTTTTATCTGTCACATAATCAGCAGTAACATTTGTAATATATGGTACTTCGATTTCCTGTATTTCTGCTTTTTCCAGTTCTTCTGCCAGTTTCTTTCCTGCTTCTTCTAACATCTTAGAGTGAAACGGTCCGCTGACCTTTAATGGAATACAACGCTTTGCGCCTGCTTCCTTTAAGCTCTCTGCCGCTCTGTTTACCGCATCTACTTCTCCGGTAATTACGGTCTGTCCCGGGCAGTTATAATTGGCAACGGATACAACTCCTTCGGTTTCGCTACAGACTTTTTCAATGATATCATTAGAAAGTCCCATGACTGCCGTCATAGCTCCTCCGGTAGGAACTGCTTCTTGCATGAAAGCACCACGCTTTACTACCAATTCCAGTGCATCATGTACAGACATCACTCCGGATGCCACAAGCGCACCATACTCTCCCAGACTTAAGCCTGCATTTACCTCTGACCGTATTCCCTTTTCCTGCAATACTTTTAAAATTGCAAGTTCTACTGTCAGCATTGCTACCTGAGTATATTTTGTAATATGAAGTTTCTCATTTTCCTGAAAAATCAGTTCTTCCATGGACATGCCGGACACTTTATTTGCAACTGCAAATACTTCCTTTGCCCGGTCAAAATTTTCGTAAAAATCCTTGCCCATTCCGGTATACTGTGCTCCCTGTCCCGGGAAAACAAATGCAATTTTACTCATAACGTGCTCCTGCTCCTTGTAGCAAATTTTTTGCTTCTGCCATAATTTCTTCTATCATTTCCATACAGGTCTGTTCCTTTTTAATCATTCCTGCAATCTGTCCTGCCATAACGGTACCATTCTTTACATCACCGTCTACAACAGCATTTCTTAAAGCTCCAACGGTCAAAAGTTCCAATTCCTCAAATGGAGCTCCTTCCTGTTCTTTCTTCAGGTATTCCTTGGTCATCTGGTTTCTCAGCTGACGAATCGGATGTCCATGACTTCTGCCTGTAACAGCAGAATCAATATCCTTTGCCTTGATGACTCTGTCTTTATAATTCTGATGACAGATGGATTCTTTGGCTACTACAAATCTGGTTCCTAACTGAACAGCTTCGGCTCCCAGCATAAGAGCTGCTGCCATTCCTCTTCCATCACCGATGCCGCCTGCTGCGATAACAGGAATATTTACCGCATCCACTACCTGCGGTACTAAGGTCATGGTGGTGGCTGCGCCAATATGTCCACCAGATTCCGTTCCTTCTGCGACCACGGCATCTGCGCCGCCTTTTTCCATCATTCTTGCCAATGCTACGCTTGCTACTACGGGAATCACTTTACTTCCATTACTTTTCCACATTTCCATGTATTTTCCCGGGTTTCCCGCTCCTGTGGTAATCACCGGAATCTTTTCTTCTACCAGTACACGGGCCACCTCGTCTGCGTAAGGACTTAATAACATGACATTGACACCGATTGGCTTATCTGTTATTGCTCTTGCCTTATGTATTTCTTCTCTGACCCATTCTGCCGGCGCATTGGCGGCACCAATGATTCCAAGGCCTCCTGCCTGTGATACGGCAGCAGCCAGATTGTGTTCTGCTACCCATGCCATACCACCCTGAATAATCGGATATTCTATTTGTAATAGTTCTGTGATTCTTGTTTTCATTTTTATTCTACACCTTTATCTTTTAAGTAATTAACGACATCTCCTACAGTAAGCAGTTTTTCTAAGTCTTCGGAAGGAATTTCTACAGAATACTCATCTTCCAATGCCATAACCAGTTCAAATAAATCCAGGGAGTCTGCTCCTAAATCTTCCTTAAAAGAAGTCTCCATTGTAATATCTGCTGCCTCTGTGCTTAACTGTTCTGCAATAATTTCTTTCATTTTTTCTAACATGTCTGTAATCTCCTTTATATTTTGATTTGCAAATAGTTTGATAGTCAAAGTATATCACAAAATACTACTTTGTCAATAAAAATATAGTATTTTTTTTCTGGTTATGTTATGATAAAAATGACTAGAATTATATATTAAATGAGGAATCGGGGTGTATTCATATGACGAAAACAGCAATTACTGATGTAAAACCGGGAATGTTTACTGCTGCTCCTGTCTATAGTGCCACGGGACAGTTAATTCTTCCAGAACATTCCATTCTAACGGTACAACAGATTTCCCGTCTGGAATTTTATGGCATTCAATGGGTTGCCATCATTCCGGAAGAAGAAATACGGGATTCTGCCATGGAAGAACTTTCTGATAATGAGCACGAAGAAATTATTTCTTATTCTCAAAAAATCCGCCGCAGCAAATCCTTCCATATTTTTAAGATTGACTATGGAAAAAAGGTAAAGCTTTTACAGCAGTCCATGAATGATTTGCTTAAGAAAAATGTTCCGGTCGATACCGCTTCTCTACTGGATCAGGTCGGCAGTCTGTACCAGAACAATATGACTACGCTATCTATTTTTGATATGCTGCATAACATGCGTGAGATTGATGACTCTACCTATGCTCATTGTCTGAATGTTGCCTTAATTGCACGTATGCTTGGGGAATGGGTTGGATTATCAGAAGAGGATTTGGAAGTTCTGACACTTGCCGGACTACTTCATGATATCGGTAAATGTATGATTTCACCGGAAATTATTAAAAAGCCTTCCCTGCTTACACCTGATGAGTATGAGGAAGTAAAAAAGCACGCTCGCTATGGTGCTGAGATTTTGGAAACGCAGCCTTTGGACAAGCGTGTCATCCGTGCAGCCCTGATGCATCATGAACGTTGTGACGGTACCGGATATCCTATGGGATTAAAAGATGAAGAGATTGATGACTTTGCTAAGATTATTGCTATCGCAGACGTCTACGATGCTATGACTGCCAATCGCTGTTACCGAAAGGGACTCTGCCCCTTCGAGGTAATTGCCACTTTTGAAAGAGAAGGTCTTACCAAGTATGATTCCAGATATATTCTTACTTTTTTAAACCGTATTGTGGATACCTATATCTGCAATAGTGTATTGCTAAATGACGGCACCTGCGGAAAGATTGTCCTTATGAATCAGAAATCCCTTTCCCGACCGGTGATACATACCATGACCAATGAGTATATTGATTTAACAAAGCATCCTGAACTTTATATTCAGGCAATTATATGATGCCAGGGTCAAAAGGTCATAAAGCCGTTGTGCTTGCACAATACGACTTTAGAACTTATGCCCCGACTAACATGAGGAAGTAGCCATTTACACAGTAAATGAGCGGATTCCGAATGTTTGTAGGATTGTGGGAATTGCGTAGCAATGAAGCAATCTGTTGGCATCAGTTAGGGGCAAAATACCTTTTGACCCTAACATCATTATATAAAAATGCAATTAGTATGAAAGAATGAGGTATTTTATATGAACGAGAATCCAAATAAGGCAAATGCTATTCCAGAAGACGACGGCTCCGATATGCGCGTCACCCTGTCGTTAGATGATGGTTCCGATGTAGAATGTGCGATTCTTACTATTTTTGATGTGGGAGAGCAAAACTATATCGCACTGCTCCCTCTGGATGAAAATGGTGAGGGAAACGAAGACGGAGAAGTTTATATTTACCGTTATTTTGAAGATGAAGAGGGAAATCCTTCTCTTGAAAACATTGAAGATGATGACGAATATGAGGCTGTTGCTGACCGCTTTGACGAGCTTTTAGATGAAGAAGCATTTGATGATATGGATTAACCATTACACATTTTTTTCAAAAAAGGGACATACACCTATATTATCTGGTGTATATCCCTTTCCTATTTCCACTATGCAATATGTTTACTGTCGTCCTTCTGGTGCTTTTCCAGAATCTTATGTACTCGCTCCACTTCATCCAGAATCAGGTTCTCACTATTTCGAATTTCGTTCTTTAATACACGTTCTGTCTGCTTTATCTGTGATTCTATTGTATCCATTCGCTCGTCCATCTTGTCCATTCGCTCATTCATCTTTTGCATATGGTTCAAAATCAAATCAATTTTTTCACTATCTGTCATAGTTACCTCCTTAATTTGTGCTGGCAATTAGGGGTTCTATTCTCTGTGCTTCCATAAGCACCTTTATCTTTCGTATTGTAGATACAGTATAACATACATAGCTTTGAAAATCCACATCATTCTTCTGCCATTTTTTTCTCTGACATTTCCTCCACAAACCGTGAGATTTCCACGTCTTTTCCATTGTATGTTTTCACACTGTTTACATACAGGGCTTCTTTTGCCCGAGTGATACCTACATAAAACATTCTACGTTCTTCCTGTAAATCTGCATCTAAGACAGCCTTTTTATAGGGCATGATTTCCTCATTTACGTCCAGCAGATATACAATGGGATATTCTAGTCCTTTAGAGCTATGCAGAGTAGTTAGGGAAACACAATCGGTCAACATCTCCTGCTGGCGTTTCTGTTCCTTTAATTCTTCTGTGTAAGCATCCATATGGTCAAACCATTCCCCATAGGTCTTGAACGCCCGAGAGGAATCCTGTAATTCATCCAATATCTCTATCAGATTATCTTCACTGATTCTCCGATAATCTGCGTATTCTTTTAAGTAATCCTCATATCCGATTGCATGACGGATATAATTAATTGATGCATAAGGTGATATTCTGCTTAAAACTCTTAAATCTGCCTCCAACTGCTCAATGCGCTCTGCCACCCAGGGCTGCTTCTTTTCATAAAAATATTCTGCCCATGCATCCAAGGCGATGGTCTCTTCGTCTACACTTTCCCTGGTGATATACCTCTTAGGGCGATTCATAATCTGAAGAATATCGCGCCGCTCCCGGCTTCCCATGGCAAGCCTTATGTAGGTCAATATGTCTCTGGTAATCCAGTGTTCGTAGAGATTCGGAATATTATCTCTGGTACGAAACGGAATATTATATGTCATCAACTGTTCCATCAGAATTCTCGGCTGGGTGTTGGTACGGAACAAAATAGCAAAATCATTATAGCTGCGTCCTTTTTCGCACTCTTCTAAGATATTACGAATAATTGCCCTGCTCTCTTCCTGTTGATTTTCATAGACCTGATAACACACTCCTTTCGTACTTTTTCGATAGGGCTGTATCACTTTCGGAAATCTTGCTTCGTTATGAGCGATGAACCGAAGAGATGCTTCTACGATTTCTTTGCCGGAACGATAATTCACATCTAAAAGAATTCGCTTTGCCTGCGGATATGCCTGCTCAAATCCAAGCATAATTTCTGGTTTTGCCCCACGAAAACGATAAATAGACTGGTCATCATCTCCAACGATAAACAAATTGTTCTCTGGTTCTGCCAGCATTTTTACAATATCAAACTGTATTTTATTAATATCCTGAAATTCGTCAATCAAAATATATTGAAATTTCTTCTGCCACGCCGCTAAAATATCCTTTCGCTGTGCGAACAGCTCATAACAGTATACCAGCATATCATCGAAGTCAATGAGACGGTTCTGACGCATCCTTCCCTCATAGCTCTGATAAATCTGTTCAAAAAATTCTTTTCCGCAGTTCTTAGAATAATAATGCTCCAATGGAATTCCTGAATTCTTCACCAGACTGATTTCTCCTAAAATATCTCCGATAAATTCATTTTCGTCTTCATATTCCAGATGCATTTTTGTGATAATTTCCCGCATCAGGGCAAAGCGCTGTTCTTCCTTTATGATATTTCCTGCATGAAATCCATATGCATGTTTTAAGATACTGAAAAATACTGCATGAAAGGTCCCAAACGTAACGGGATATTTTTTTCCTCCCATTAATCGAAAAAAACGCTCCTTCATTTCAGTTGCTGCTGCCTTGGTAAAAGTGATAACAAGAATTCGAGACGGGTCTACGCCCTGACTGACAATTAAATTTTTCGTTCGTTCTGTGATGACAAGGGTCTTGCCGGACCCGGGACCAGCCAATACCAGCATTGGTCCGGTTCCATGTCCGACAGCCTCTGTCTGAGATGGGTTAAAACTCATATAGTAATCCTTCCAATTAGGCTTCCTGTGCAGGAATCTCCGCTTCCAGCTTGGCGATAGCTGCCTTAAGACGTGCTACGGATTCTTCCTTTCCCAGTACTTCCATAATCTCGGTGGCACCGCCCGGAGTCATCTGTTTTCCGGAAACCGCAGTACGTACCGGCCACATCGCATATCCGTTCTTGCAGCCTTTTTCTTCTACATATTTACAAAGTACTTCATACAGTGCATCATTGGAGTAATCCTCCTGTGCTTCGAAGCGCGGGAGCAGTTCCTTTAACACTTCTAAAGAAGACTCCGGTGTAGTCTTCATTTTCTTATGAGCGTACATGGAAATATCATAATCCGGTACTGCCTCAAAGAAGTCTACGTGGTCTGCAATATCCGGGAAAATTTCGATTCTGGTCTTTACCATCTGGGCAATCTTTCTTAAATCATAATCTTTCGTAACTGTTTCCCTGATATAAGGCTCTGCCTTTTGATAGAACTCCTCGAAGTCCATGGCTTTTAAGTATTCTCCATTCATCCATTTTAATTTTACAATGTCAAATACTGCCGGAGACTTGCTGATTCTATGATAATCAAATTCTTTGATTAATTCATCCAAAGAGAAAATCTCCCGGTTGTCTTCCGGGCTCCATCCAAGCAGTGCAATGTAGTTTACGACTGCCTTTGTTAAAAATCCCTGCTCAATTAAATCTTCAAAGGATGCATGTCCGCTTCTCTTAGAAAGCTTCTTGTGATTTTCGTCTGTAATCAAAGGTAAATGAATATAAACCGGGGATTCCCAGCCAAATGCATCATACAGGCGCTGATACTTTGGAGAAGAAGATAAGTATTCATTTCCTCTTACTACATGAGTGATATTCATGGTATGGTCGTCTACTACATTTGCAAAATTATACGTAGGATATCCGTCAGACTTAATCAGAATCATATCGTCTAACTCGGCATTCTCTACGGTGATGTCTCCGTAAAGCTCATCATGGAAGGTAGTGGTTCCTTCCTTCGGAATATTCTGACGAATGACAAACGGCTTTCCCGCTGCCAGATTTGCTTCTATCTCTTCCTTAGAAAGATGCAGACAGTGCTTATCATACATCATAATTTCCTTGCCTTCAATAACTTCTGTTTTTAAGGATTCCAAACGCTCTTTATCGCAGAAACAGTAATACGCCTCGCCCTTTTCTACCAGTTCCTTGGCATATTTCATATAGATTCCGGTCTTCATACGCTCACTCTGAATATAAGGACCGACTCCGCCATCCTTATCAGGTCCTTCATCGTGCTTTAATCCTGTTTCTTCCAGAGTACGGTAAATAATTTCCGTAGCTCCTTCTACAAAACGTTCCTGGTCGGTATCTTCTATGCGAAGCATGAAATCTCCACCTGCGTGCTTTGCAATCAAAAACTCATACAAAGCGGAACGCAGATTTCCCACATGCATTTTTCCGGTTGGGCTTGGTGCGTATCTTGTTCTTACTTTACTCATAACTTGTCTCCTTCTATCTTCCATTTCTACTTATTCTCGGAGTAAACCGCTATGTGCTATTATATACCAGCAGTTAAAATTTGACAAGCGTTTCCATCCTACTTCTCCTTCTCCTTTTTCCACTCCCGTATCTCTTCTAACCGCTCTTTTACCTCCCGTTCCTTCCCCTGACTGGTAGGCCGGTAATATCTCCGGTCTGCCAGGGCATCCGGCAGGCATTGCATACGGGTCAGTTTATTCTCATAATCGTGCGCATACTCGTAGCCCTTTCCATACGCAAGCTCTTCCATCAGCTTCGTGGGGGCATTACAAATCTGGAGCGGTACCGGGTCAGTACGCCTGGTTCGAATATCTTTCTTTGCTTCCTCACAGGCTACATAAAGTGCATTAGACTTTGGCGCCATGGAAAGATAAGTTACTGCATGTGCCAGATTTACATCACACTCAGGCATCCCATTAAAATGACATGCCTGATATGCCCCAATCGCCACCTGCAAGGCTCCACTGTCTGCCATTCCTATATCCTCACTGGCAAAGCGTATTAATCGCCTTGCAATATAGAGGGGATTTTCTCCGCTCTCTAACATTCGCTGCATATAGTAGATTGCAGCGTCAGGGTCAGAATTACGCATAGACTTGTGCAGGGCGGAAATCAGATTGTAATGCTCCTCTCCATTTTTGTCATAAAGGAGAGACTTTCTGTTAATACACTGCTCTAACCCTTCATTTGTCACGGTAACGGAAGCATCGGGCGCAAGCTCGCCGTTCAACACCGCCATTTCCAATGTATTTAAGGCTGTCCTTGCATCTCCGTTCGCCACCTTAGCGATTGCCAAAAGCTGTTCCTCTGTTATATGAATGGTCTGATTGCCAAAGCCTGCCGGAGCTTTTATGGCATTTTTCAATAGCTGTACTAAATTTTCCTCCGTAAGTGCTTTTAAGACAAACACTCTGCAACGAGATAAAAGCGCCGCATTAATTTCGAAAGAAGGATTCTCCGTGGTAGCGCCAATGAGAAGAATACTTCCCTTCTCTACAAATGGTAAGAATGCATCCTGCTGTGCTTTATTAAACCGATGTATCTCGTCAACAAACATTACCGTGCGAACGCCCAGTTTTCTGGCATTCTCTGCCTGTGCCATCACTTCCTTTATCTCCTTAATGCCACTGGTAACCGCACTGAAATTAATAAACTCTGCCTTGGTGCATCCGGCAATAATGCTGGCAAGTGTTGTCTTGCCTACTCCGGGCGGTCCCCAGAAAATCATGGATGATATCTGGTCTCTCTCTATAATCTGACGCAGCATTTTCCCCTGTCCAAGAAGATGTTCCTGTCCGATAAAATCGGAAAGACTTTCCGGGCGAAGCCTGCTTGCCAATGGTGCATATTCTTTTCTATTATCAAATAAGGACATCTGTTCCATGAAAAGTCCTCCTTTCATTTTCCTGATATCCTCATTATATCAAACATATGTTCTTATTTCAAGAGTGATACATTCCAAGATTTTCCTGCGCCGGTCCCCGTAGCAATTTTCCCTCTGCTGAAAATCCGGAACCATGACAAGGGCACTCCCAGGTTCCTTCGTCAGCATTTTTTTCCAATTTGCATCCCATGTGACTGCATTTAGAGGGAACCTCCTGGGCAGTAAGCAGCTGCTTTGACAGTCCTTTTACCGATTTTGCTGTATTTTCTGCCAGATTGCCGGACATTGCCGTAACCGGAAAACGCTGTGGTGCAAATACCTCTTCATTTTCGTTTTCCAGTCCCAGAATCATATCTGTAATAATCTCCGCTGCAACCATAGAACTGGACATTCCCCACTTTCCAAATCCGGTCGCCACATACCAATTAGGGATATCTGAAGAAAAATATCCGATATATGGAATCTTATCTAAAGGCATACAATCCTGTGCTGACCAGTGGGCCCGTTCCTTACTGTCCGGATACCACTGTTCTGCCCGATTCCGCAACATCTGATATTTTCCGCCCTCTATATTCTCTCCGGTGCGATGACTTCCGCCTCCGAAAAGCAGCATATGCTTTCCGTTCTCTTCCATTCCCCGAAAAGAACAGCCTTCCGCATCTACGCCAAGGTACATCCCTCCCATGCTTTTTTCTACTTCCAGAGCCAATACATAACTGCGTTCCTGATGCATCCGCAGAAAATAATAGCCCGGCGTCAGAATCCATGGATAGTGGCAAGCGAATATTACATGCTCTGCCTCCACCATACCATGTTCCGTAAATACACAGTGGTCCTCTAACCGCACCACCCTGGAATGTTCATAAATCGTAAGCTTTTCAGAAATCTTTTTTACAAATTCCAGAGGATGAAACTGCGCCTGATTGTGAAATCTCACTGCCCCAGCTACCGGAAAGGGCAGCTCTGTTTCTTTTGTAAAGTCCGCCTCGATTCCGCAGAGCCTTGCTGCCTGTACCTCGTTTTCCAGTTCTGTGACTTTTTCCGGCTGTTCTGTATACAAATAAGCAGAACAGCGGCGGAAATGACATTTGATTTTTTCTTTCTGAATGATTCTTTCATATTCCTGAATCGCCTTTTCATTTGCCCTTCCATACTGTAACGCTTTTTCTTCTCCAAACTTTTCAATCAAATATGCATATATCAGATTGTGTTGGGAAGTAATTTTTGCTGTGGTGTGCCCTGTCTGACCGGATGCTATTGTATTCGCCTCTAATACCACGACCTCCTGCCCCTGCTCCTGTAACAGATAGGCAGTTAAAAGCCCTGCCATTCCGGCTCCAATCACTACATTTTTGATATGAATATCTTCCTGCAACATACTTCTCTGGGGTAATTCTATCTGCTGTTTCCAGATTGATTCCATGCTAGTTCCTCTTTTCCACTTTCTATCTATTTTAAGCCTATTATTTTTATCATATAAAAAGAGTCTCTCAATCCTAAGATTAAGAAACTCTTTTCTATCATTATTCTGCCTTTTTTATTTTTTATTCTTATTTTGCGAACATAACTTTTTCACTATTGAACATCTTAGTCAGTGCAAATACTCCTAATCCAGCATAACAGAAGTTCGCAATTACCGTTACAATAATGTTGGTAGTATTCATATTCAATGCAAAAATACCATTCATACACTGTACACTATTGTAAATCGGAATCAGATAAAATACCGGTTCGGTCTTACAGAGACTATCAATCATGGATGTAATACCAACCAGCATGGAAATCAGCATAATCGGCGTAATCCATCCAGTTGCTTCCTTTACACTCTTTGCAAATGCAGAAACGATGGATATGATGGAAATAATCACCATAACAGTGGAAATGATGATAAGGAATAACAATACATAATCCTGCAAACTATATACACTTGCATTCATTCCCTCACTACCACCCATAAGCTTTGGCAGTGACAGCATGGTTCCAAGGAAGCTGGAGCATCCGCTTAAAATTGCAATGACACTTAAACTTAAAATCTTACCAAATGCAAGATGGCTACGCTTCATCGGTGTTACCAAAAGTGTTGCAATGGTTCCACGCTCTTTTTCACCTGCAATGGATTCCGGTGCTACCGCCATACATCCACTGAACAAGAATAAAATCAGAAGCATCGGCAGCATCATAGAAAACATCATAGCCGTCATATCTTCGTCGGATGCCAAATCATAGCTGCCATCTCCTGCATTAATATCGAACTTATTTGCCATGGAGGACTCTATCGCATCCAATACACTTGCCATCATGCTATAAGCGGAACTAGAATCTGTTTCTGTGGAATTATAATACAGCTCTACATTCGGTGCTTTCTCACCACTCTGCGCATCATAGGCTGCAATTTTTTCATCAAATCCTTCCGGGAAAACAGCTAATAAATTATAGTCTTCTTCCCCATTCTTTATATTTTCCAGAATATCCGCTGTCTCCTTATCGGAAACCTCTGTAAGCTCCATAATATTTTCCTGCTCTACGATTGTTTTCACGGATTCCGGCAGATTTTCCACATATACCTTAGGCTTAAAGTCTTCTGTCTGTTCAAACTGTGAACTGAAACCACTTCCCATAAAACTATACAAAAAGTAAATCATAAGTCCCGGCAGCAGAATCGTAGTAAGTACCATTCTCTTATCCGAAAAGAAGCGGGTAAACTCTTTTTTCATTACTGCTACTATATTATTTTTCATTGGATTCACCTGCTCTTTCTGCATAAATGTCAAAGAACTTCTCTTCTAAACATTTCTCTGCTGTTATATTTTCTAATGTATCACAGACTACCATCGTTCCATCAATAATAATTCCGACTCTGTCACAGATTTTCTCAATCAGGCTGAAAATATGTGTGGACACAATAATGGTCTTTCCCTGTTCCTTTAATTCCAGTAAAAAGTCTGTTACCACTTTTGCGGTCAATACATCCAGACCATTGGTAGGTTCATCAAAGATAATAATATCCGGATCATGTACAATGGAAATTACTAAGGATACCTTCTGCTTCATTCCGGTAGACAAATCAGCTACCTTTACTTCTGCAAATTTAGAAATTTCAAACTTATCAAATAATTCTTTTTTTCTTTTTGCCGTTGTTTCCTTATCTACTCCATAAAGTTCAGAAAAGAAATCAAACAAATAATTCGGAGTAAAAAACTCTTCTAATTTCAATTCACTGGTAAGAAATCCGATTTTTCCACGAACAACATCCGGATTCTTTACTACACTGGTACCAGCTACTAAAACATCGCCTTCATCCGGCTTTAACAAAGTTGCCATCATTCGCAATGTTGTGGTCTTTCCTGCTCCGTTCGGTCCTAAAAGTCCAAACACCTCTCCCTCATACGCGGTAAAAGATAACTGTTCTACAGCTACTTTAATTCTTTCTTTTGTTTTTTGAACCTTCTGCTGTTTGGCAGAAACTTTAAAAGTTTTTTTCAGATTCTGTACCTGTAATAATTCTTTCATAACTACCTTCCTTTCCTCTCCTTTTGTACTATTCTTTTAACACAATAATACAATCAGTCTACTTTGTCAAGGGATTTTTCCTTTTATTATATATTTTTTATTATTATTCTAATTATTTCATGCATAACAGCATAATAAAAGCCTATATTTGGCAGTTTCAACATAAGATTACACCATTTCACACAAAATATGTTACAATAAATAAAAAAGGAGGTTTTTTATGAAAGCAAATTACATTTTAGAATGTTGTGTGGATTCTGTAGCTTCCGCCATTGCTGCAGAAAAAGGCGGCGCAGACCGTCTGGAACTATGTGCAAATCTCATTATCGGTGGAACAACCCCGCCACTTTCGCTGTTCCATGAAGTAAAAAAAGCAGTATCCATTCCCATTCATGTACTGCTTCGCCCCCGTTTCGGTGATTTCTGCTATGATAATTTTGAAAAAGAAATGTTACTATACGATATCAGACAATTTGAACGGAAAGGAGCTGACGGGATTGTAATCGGAGCCCTGCGCCCGGATGGCACTCTGGATTCGGAATTTCTCTCTCAGATGCTGACCTGTTCCGGCAATATGCACCGCACCCTGCACCGTGCCTTTGACATGTGCCGTGACGGTTCTGAGGCGCTTCATACCGCAGCTTCTCTTGGTTTTCACACAATCCTCACCTCCGGTCTTTCCAATACTGCCCTAGAAGGCATTGAGACTCTAAAAGAACTTTCCTCTCAGGCGGCAGAACTTGGAATCACCATAATGGCAGGCAGTGGAATTCAGGCAGATACCATCCGTACACTGTTAAATGATACCTCTGTTCATGCCTTCCATATGTCTGGAAAAACGGAATTAGACAGCGTTATGGAATACCGCAATCCTCATGTAAGTATGGGGCTTCCAGGCTTTTCTGAATATCTTGTTTATCAGACCAGCCGTGAAGAAATTAAAAAAGCAAAGAATGTATTTTCTGAGTGAAAAAAGGGGCTGCATAATTATTGTTGATTATTAGTTAGTCGCATAACTTATTATACAAAAAAATCGCCTAGACCTCACGGTCTAAGCGATTTTTCTTTTAAGGGAGTTTTTTACAGTCCCTTTTTTGTTATTCGTATTAATCTAATTCAATCTCCCTTAATTCTCTCGATGGCAAGGACTTACTGGAAGCCTTAACAGCCTTATCTACTTCCATCTTAGCCTTATTGATTGGAATGTTGGTACCTGCTCCGGCAACACATCCACCCGGACATCCCATACCTTCAATCAGGCATCCGTTCATCTTACCAGCCTTTGCAAGCATCAATGTCTTCTTACACTCTGCAAGACCTTCTACGTGCTCAATCTTTACCTCAACATCCGGGTAATATTCCTTGACGCACTCTGTAACTGCCTTGGCAACACCACCGGCTACTGCGTAACCACGACCTGCTCCGGTCGCATCATGCATAGAGCCTGCTTCTTCTATGGTCTGTGGGTCAATACCCTTTGCCGCAAACATAGCGTCTAACTCTTCAAAAGTAATAACAAAGTCAACGTCACTGCGGACACTTGTTCTCATTGCCTCTAATTTCTTAGCAGCACAAGGTCCGATAAATACCACATGCGCATCCGGCTCTTTCTTCTTGATGCTTCTTGCAGTCGCAACCATCGGTGTCAGCTCAGAAGATACACTTTCAATCATATCCGGGAACTGTGTCTTTGCAAGCATAGACCATGCCGGACAACAGGAGGTCAGAAGGAACGGAAGCTCGCCGGTTGCTACATGATTTGCATAATGATGCGCTTCTGCTACTGCTCCAATATCTGCTCCTAATGCAACTTCATGTACTTCTGAAAATCCTAACTGCAGCAATGCTGCTTTTACACGTGCCGGGGTAGCATTTGGACCAAACTGTCCTACATATGCCGGTGCAACCTCTGCAATTACCTTGCCCCCCTCTTTCATACAGCGAATCAGCTGGAAAATCTGGGATTTATCTGCTATCGCTCCGAACGGACAGCTTACCATACACTGACCACAGGAAACGCACTTATCAATATTAATCTTTGCTCTTCCCTGCTCATCTGTCTCAATAGCTTTCACTCCACAAGCCTTAGAACATGGACGCTCTTTTTTGGCAATGGCATCATATGGACAGGCAGCCTTACATTTACCACATTTGATACATTTGCTCTGGTCAATGACTGCATGACCATTTATCTGAGAGATTGCTCCCTTTGGACAGACTTCCATACATGGATGTGCAATACAGCCCTGACACATATTGCTGACTTCGTATTTATTATCATCACAAAAATTACATGCGGAAGGAATGACCTGCATCAGAGGCGGCTCATAGTATTTCTCAGAAATATTACTTTCCTCTACACCATCTGTAATATGTACCGGCTTATCCTGTGGTCTTAAAGACATACCCATTGCAAGACGTACTCTTTCAGATGCAATGGCACGCTCCCGATAAATACTTTCACGAAAACGTGGTTCATCCCCCGGTGTAATTTTGTAAGGGATTGCTTCAATGTCATTGTTGATGTTGTCAGAATCATACGCAACCTTTGCTACTTCTACAAAAACCTGTTTTCTCAACTGGTTTACTGGAGTATCAATTCCTCTCATCTGTAACCTCCTGTAATTTAAATTTTATTTTAATTTTAAACTCTTGTTTTCGCTTATAATTTAACATACAGAGCCCTCTTTTACAAGGGGTTTTTTCTATGTATTCAATAATGTACACCCTATATCAAACGTGACCCGATTTGATATACTAATGTGGAAACGCACCATGCAGTCAAAATCTGAAATAATATCATCTTCAACGTGAACTTCCAGGAATATGTCTCCTTTTTTATGGTTCCGATGGTTGCTGCACAGGGCACATATAACAGACAAAATATCATCATACAATACGCATTCAGCGGTCCAAATCCTACCTCTGCAAGCTGACTGGTCAACGTCATCATTCCTGCAGCAGAATTGGCATTTCCGATTCCAAACAGAACGCAGAAGCTGGACACAACTACTTCCTTTGCAGAAATACCGGAAATCAATGCTACTCCTATCTGCCACATCCCCAATCCTGCCGGGGCTAAAATCGGTTCCATCCAATGTCCTAAGATAGCGCCAAAGCTGTCAGATACATCGCTTACCATACCATGTATACCGAAATTTAATAAAAACCAGATGATAATAGAGGCTACAAAAATCGTGGTTCCCGCCTTAGTCAGATAATCCTTTACCTTCTCCCACACATATACGGCGATTGTTCTGGCATTGGGTGTCTTATACTCCGGCAGCTCTATCAATAAATTTTGATGTGCAGTATGAGTCTCTACCCTGTGAATCACAAGGGCTACCACGATTGCTGCCACCATTCCGATGATATACATGGAAAAGGCTGCTAACATAGCATAATTTCCAAAAAACATCTCTGCAAATAGTACATAAATCGGAAGTCTTGCAGAACAGGACATAAATGGCGTAATAAGAATGGTTCTTCTTCTGTCCTTTTCCTTTTCCAGTGCACGGGTTGCCATGATTGCCGGAACGGTACATCCAAACCCTAATACCATCGGAAGAAATGCTTTTCCGGATAACCCTAAACGCCCCATTAATCCGTCCATCACATAGGCAACTCTTGCCATATACCCGCTGTCCTCTAAAAATGCTAACGCCAGAAACAAAATGAATATGTTCGGCAAAAAGGTTAAAATACCGCCTACTCCGGCAATAATTCCGTCTACAATCAGAGAAGTCAGCCACGGTGCTACCTTTAATTGCTCTAACAGCTGCAAGGCTCCATTAGAAATATTGTCCAGTGCAATTTCAAATACACCCTTTAATGCATCTCCCACAAAAAAGGTCAGGAAAAATACCACTGCCATAACACCGAAAAAAATAGGCATGCCCCAAAATGGATGGGTGAGCACTTCGTCTACTTTATCGGTAAAAGCAGACTTTTCCGATTTGTAAAACAAGGTATCTTCTATGATTTCCTCTATGTAATCATATTTTTGATTGATAATATCCTTTTCATAGCTGCGGTCCAGTATTTCACTATCATCAATGGGATATTCCTTCTGAATCTCCTCATCATTTGCCAACAGCTTAATTGCATACCACCGCTGATTTTCTTTTATTCCATAGGTTTCTTCTACTTTTTGTGCCAGCACTGCAATCTTTTCTTCCAAATATTTCTGATACCGTACCACATCCGGTTTATGCTTTTCTTCATAGTGATGGACTACCGCATGCATCAATACGTCAAGCCCGGTTCGTTTTCTTGCAGATACCGGAACCACCGGAATTCCACCAAGCATTTCCGGCAAACGATGTAAATCAATTTCCATTCCCCGTTCTTCTACAATATCCATCATATTTAATGCCAGAATCACAGGCTTTCCTAATTCCAAAAGCTGCATGGTCAAATAAAGATTTCTTTCCAAAGCAGATGCATCTACCACATTGATAATGACATCTACTTCATTATTCATAATACATTTTCGTGATACTTTTTCTTCGATGGAATAAGAAGTAAGACTGTATATTCCGGGCAAATCAATTAATTTTAATGGTTGTCCTTTATAAGCAGTCTCTCCTTCTACTCGCTCTACCGTAACTCCGGGCCAGTTGGCTACCTTTAAATTTGCTCCCGTATATGCATTAAAAAGTGTAGTCTTTCCACAGTTTGGATTGCCTACAAAACCTACCCTAATGGCTTCCATGAATGTTTTCCTCCATTTCCCCGGGTGTCACTTCAATCCCAACTGCAATGTCTCTTCCTACTGCCCATCGTGTTCCTCTGACCTTTATAATTACCGTTCCATTTTTCTTACGATTCATCAATTTTAAGTGCGTGCCGCTATTGATTCCCAGCGCCTCTAAACGTCTCGTGATATTTTCTTCCATGCGGATGTCTGTCACGATATAGTTTTCTCTGACCGTTCCTTCTAAAATCGTCATGTTTTTTCCTCATCCCTATAACTATAGTTTCTTTTTCTTACCAAAAAATTATACGATAATTGAGAATCATTATCAATAGAAACTCTGCATAAAAATACGATATGGAATATTCTCTTTTTATGCATTGATAACACATTTTTCTTTTTTTCATATTTATATATAAACAACGAAATATGAAAGGATACCATCATGGGAAATTGTAATTATACACCTACCAGTGAATGCGGCTGTAATAACAACACACCGATTCAGCCTGCGCCTTACCAGAGACCACGCACTGCTGCTATGCGTTCTCCTATGCCCCGCTCCTGCAACAGGAACGCTGACCCACTATCAGATATGCCCGTAGCTATGGCATATGTTCCGTGGCAATATTTCCGTGAAGTCTATGAGCCAGACAAAGCGCTTCAATACGGAACTATCTTCCCGGAATTAAATAAACCATTTTATGGGAAGGGAGGTTGTCCACGATGAGAGGAACCCCAGGAAATCAAATGGAACAGATTAAATTATTTCAATGGATTAATATGGTAAGCTTTGCTGTAAATGATATTATTCTTTATCTGGACACCCATCCTACGGATCAGGATGCGATTGCCTACTTTAACCATTTTCGTGAGGCACGTACCAGAGCATTAGCGGAATATGAACAGCTTTACGGACCTCTTACCATAGACACCGCCATGCCGGATCAGAAATGGCTGTGGTCTACCCAGCCTATGCCTTGGGAAGGAGGTTACTGCTAATGTGGAATTATGAAAAACGATTACAATATCCGGTAAATATTACTCAGACTAACCCGCAGATAGCACAGGTCATTATCAGTCAGTTCGGTGGTCCGGATGGAGAGCTGGCAGCATCTATGCGTTATCTGTCCCAGCGTTATACCATGCCTTACAAAGAAGTTGCCGGGCTGCTTACCGATATCGGAACGGAAGAGCTTGCGCGCTGATGTTATCCATAATAAACCCAAAAATAAAAGTCACAGGAATGTGACTTTTATTTTTTTCTAATCTGTCAAGTTTTTGCATATTTCCATAAATTCTGTCTTACTTAGTTCTCTTAACTTTTTCAGCATCTCCGGATTACCGTATTCATGTGTAAATATCTTTCTTCCCATTAATTCTTCATGGTAATTATCTACTATCGCTCTATTCTCTCCAGATAACATTGCTATTCCCGTATATGTTTCTATCACAGCAGCTTCTTTCTTCGTCATTAAAATTCCTCCAACCTTATTCTATCTTCTTTCCACATATCTCTGACATACCAGATTTATAGCGCAATTCTCATCCTGCGCCATTTCACAAATATCATTTATTGCACATGTTTTACATTGACACTTCTGCCCTCCTATAAATTCTGTACATTTTTCACATTTTTTATTGACTGGTGCATTCATTTTTTCACCACTTTCTTTATATTATCCATGACAACTATTTCATATATATTTTGACATAAGGTAATTCTTGTGTCAATACACCTAAACATCCTTTTTTTCTTTCAAACTTCCTATGTATTTTTCTATCGCCATAGCAAAAAGAAAGCTCTCCATTGTATTATCTTCTCCGTATGCTTTTTCATATAGCCGTCGCAATAAAATTTCTATATTATCAAGCCCTTCTCCTAACTTTTCAATACTTTTATTATAATATTCTCTAGCCTCTTTTTCATTGTCAAAATAATACTCATGTTCTGCCGGTTCTTTTAATCCTGTCCTAAAAAATTCTTCTCTTTTATCCCACACTGTTTTCCATTCTACTACCATATTTTCTACAGGCGGTTCAGATTTACTTTTTACCTTCTCTCCCGTCACTCTACATTTCAATATAGTCGAACCTTCGTAAACCTCATAAAATATATCTCCTTTTTTTAGGTTTCTAATATCGTACATATATCATTCACTCCTTCCTTATTTTTAATTATACACCTCCATAATTTACCTTTCACTGGTAATTTATTCCATTTATACTGTTATTTGTGAAGCCGAACTAAATCAAATCTTCTATTAGTACCTCTAATACTCTCGCCACTTTATCCAGTTGCTTTACATCAGTAGGCTGTTTTATCTGATATTCCCAATTTTCCAAAGTACGAAGTGGAACCCCAGATTTTCTTGCTAATTCAGCTCTACTCATTCCCTTTTCTTCTCTTATCTCCCTTATCCTGTTCTTTCCTGTTTCATTTTCTTTTCTATTTTCAATTAAAAACCTGTTGTAGTTTATCACAGATTCCATATCTTGTATTATTATCTGTCCTTTAGAATCCATTGTAAATGCAAAAAAAATCCCACCAAGTATCCTGTGTTTTGTTGGAGGAATATCTTTATTTGCCGGGTAAATACCTTTATCGTCAATATAAAGATAATTATATCCCCTTCTTAAAAGCCCTTTTAATATATCATAAAAAAATTTTACTTTCAGACATTCTTCTTTTGTATAAAGAGGTGCAGATACTCTCGATATTGAATATGGTTTTTTTGCGCTCACGGATATTCCATACGGTGCACCTAATTCATTACTATATTTTGTATAGGAAATAGCTTTTTCCATCCAATATTTCATCCCCAGTTTCCTATATTCTTCACGAGTTCCCGAAAAAAATACCTTTATAATTTCCCCTTTATGCTCTTTTCCCAATCTTTTTATATTGTCTTTTATCCATTCACAGAACCATTTATATTTTTCTGGAATCTCCAGCTTCTCATAATATTTTTCTATATCTTCACTGGTCAATTTTTCTGTGTTTCTGCAAAAAAATGTAAAATAGTTATTGCTCTGTATCAGCTTGCTTGCGATTGGCTTATTAACACTAATAAGTGAACTATAAAAATCCATTCCCGCATATTTTGAATTAAAGTCTACCCTCCTTTCATTTATAATCTTGTAATCCCTATTATCGGAAACAATTACATAACACCCACGCATGGCTTTATGGCAATTTAAAGCCACGTTCTCAATATTATCTGATCCAATCATTTCTATTGCCTGTTGTATCATTATTCTTCTCCTTATAACAACTCAATTTTATTTATTTTAATTACCGTATCTAATTCTTCTTCTTTTTCCTCTAATACTTCCCATTCATAGTTTATCCAATCTGTATCTGTAAGTTGATAACTATAAGATGTTCCTATTTCCTTAATATCTCCATTTCCATCCCATACATCATTAATCTCGCATATTTCCCCTTCTTCTAATTCTGGGATATATCCCTTGTATTCTTCTTCCTGCATTTCATATGCCTTTTTCACTATGTTATTCATTCTTTTTCCTCCTATTTTTAGCTTATTGTTTCGTTTCCTTTACTATGATTTTATTATACCACCCCACAGGGTGGTATGTCAATATTAGTTATAAAAAAATGAATATACAAATTGTAAACCCATAATTTCACACTACTTTAGTCTATCTAAATGCTCTACTTAATCCTTTGCGTAATTTTCATGGTCCTCTGTCAAGATTTAGTACAAGTTAAAATGAGAAATTTCTCCCCGTTTTAACTTGCCAAAAGCTCCGCTTCTCTGTGTGTCCTTTCATATATTC